>CAZJQQ010000062.1:0-38820 GCA_964548075.1 uncultured Clostridia bacterium
GATCCAGGATCACCTCGCCGGTCTCGCCTGTCGACAGCGACTCGCGTTGTTCGTCGCCCGCGATGATTGCCAGCACGCGCGCGCCGCTGGTCTCTGTCTCGCGATAGCCGGTGAACTCAGTACGCGGCAGTCCTTCCGCGACCTTCGCGTAGATCTCACGCGCGCGGCGGCCGGTCTCGGCCATCGAAGGCGCGGTCTGCTGCTGAAGCTCGCGAAGCGCAGCGTCGAACTGCTCGTTGAACTCTTCTTCGCTCATCTCAACGCCGTGCTCGCCAAGCACAACTCGAATCAAGTCGCGCGGCACACCATAAGTGTCGTAAGTGCGAGCAAGCTCAGCCATCGGCGGAGCGGCAGGCGCGTGGCGCTCAAACAACTCAGCAAGCCTCGGCTCGCCAACTGTTAATATCCTGCTGAATCGTTGTTCCTCACCGCGAACAGTCTGTTCGATAAGATGTCGCGACGCGACCAGTTCAGGGAAAGGCTCGCCCATCAAATCGACTACGAAGTCGGTGACCTTATGAAAGAACGGCGGCTTCAGTCCAAGTCCCTTTTCGCCGTGATAGATCGCGCGGCGCATGATTTTTCGCAGCACGTAATTGCGCCCGAT
Source organism: uncultured Clostridia bacterium (assembly GCA_964548075.1). Taxonomy (GTDB): domain Bacteria; phylum Acidobacteriota; class Blastocatellia; order UBA7656; family UBA7656; genus Onstottus_A. The sequence goes on from CAZJQQ010000062.1 coordinate 608, forward strand.
GTTGCCAGGCGCAATGCCATCCGCAAGCGAGAACGCAGTCGCACGAGCGTGGTCGGCGATCACTCGCATCGACATGCCGGCGGGCGAATCGTACTCGTATGCCGTGTCGGCAAGCCTCGCGATGAAGTCGATGATCGGCAGAACAAGATCGGTATCGTAGTTTGACTTCACACCCTGGAGCACTGCCGCGAGCCGCTCGAGTCCTGCGCCGGTGTCCACAGAAGGCGCGGGAAGCGCGTCAAGCTTGTACGCGCCATCCGGAAGCTGCGACCGGTTGAACTGCATGAAGACCAGGTTCCAGATCTCCATCGTCGTGTCGCCCGGTCCGTTCACGTATTCGATGCGATTGTGCTCGGGATCGTCCGGCTGCTCGCCCATGTAGTAGTGAATCTCCGAGCACGGCCCGCAAGGACCGGTCTCGCCCATCTGCCAGAAATTGTCTTTTCGCCCGAATCGCAGAATACGCTCGGGCCGCGCGCCAACCTGCTGCCAATATCGCTCGGCTTCTTCGTCGGGAGGGACCTCGTCGTCTCCGCCAAAGACCGTAAACCACAAACGCTGGGGCTCAAATCCGAGTTCGTTCACCAGCAGGTCCCACGCGAAGTAGATGGCTTCTTTCTTGAAATAATCGCCGAACGAGAAATTGCCGAGCATTTCAAAGAAGGTGTGATGCCTAGCCGTGCGGCCGACTTCATCGAGGTCGTTGTGCTTTCCTCCCGCGCGCACGCACTTCTGCGACGAAGCCGCGCGCTTGTAGTCGCGAGGCTCGATGCCGAGGAATACATCCTTGAACTGGTTCATCCCCGCATTGGTGAACAGCAAAGTAGGATCGTTCGCGGGCAAAAGCGGCGAGCTTCTGACGACGCGATGGCCGCGTGCGGCAAAGTAGTCGAGGAACTTCTGTCTGATCTCGTGTCCAGTCATAACTTTTTCGTTCGAATTTGAAAGTTGAATTATAGCAAACGGTCGGGACGAAAGGTAAAAGGGCGGACCCCGAAGCAGGAATTAACTGTGATGCGTCTCTAGCGAGTCCACCTTCCGCTCGGCATCCTGACTGGACCGGGGTGGAAGAACTTCTCAGGAGTCATTGCGCCGTCCTTCTTGAACACCATTCCGTTCTTCATCACGAACTGCACGTTTCGCAGCGCGTCGATGTCCGTGAGCGGATCGCCCGTGACCGCGATCATATCGGCGAACATTCCCTGCTTGATCGGGCCGCGCTCCTTGATGATGTCCGCCGCCTTGTAGCCGTTGATCGTCATCGCGCGAAGGATGTCAGCCGGCGGGATGTTGGCTGCCTTCCAGGTCTCGATGAAGGCTATTGTCATATCGCCCCGGCTCAGCCACTCGCCGGTCTTATCGTCTTTCATGCGGTCGTTCCAGTAGTCGAAGTCCGTCGAAAAGGTCAACGGCACCTTCTTCTCCCACGCGTCGCGCAGTTTCGCGACCGTTTGCCTGAAGGCGTTTTCGCTGCCGCGATACTTTGTAAACGGCGTGTCGGTGCCGGCAAGGAAGATGCCTTTCTCGGCCATCTGCCGGTGGTGTTCGGGCGTGAGCGCGTTGCCGTGAGCAATGATGTAAATCCCGGCGTCGATCGCGCGCTGCGCCCCCTCGGGTGTTTGCACGTGGCCTTCGACTTTGCATCCGCCCTTAGCGGCTTCGCTGATGGCCAGCTTGATGTCGTCAACCGAGTAGCCCCACGGCTTGCAGTCGATGCACAGCTTGATAGTCCTCGCGCCGAAGAGCATGTTCTCGCGGATCGCGCGGACGATCTCGTCGGGGCTGTTGGCGTCAAGATACTCGGGGTACACGATGTTGTGCCGCTTGTACATCTCCGGCGTCGGCCACAATTGCCCGCCGGTGCCGCCGATGATTATGCCTGATGGGATTACAGTCGGCCCGGGCAGCCAGCCTTGCTCGATCGCCTGGCGCAGCGCCGTATCCGCGTAGAGTCCGTTGTTGCCCACGTCTCGAATAACGGTGAAGCCCGAGTTGAGAAGTTGAATGCCGTTGGACGCGGCCTGAATCGCGCGCAGCGCCGTGGAATCCATCACTACGGTCAGGTAGTAGTAGTTGTTCTCCGGCTGCTCTTTGTAAGTCAACGCCATATGCGTGTGCGCATCGACGAGCCCCGGCAACACGGTGAGTTTCGACAGATCGATGACCGACGCGCCGGTTGGAATGGCGAGGTTCGGACCGACGGCGGTGATCTTCTCGCCCTGAACCAGGATCACCTGGTTAGTAGCGACGGTCCCGGTTTCAGGGTCGATCAAGCGGCCGGCCTTGATCGCTGTGATCGGTCCGGGCGGGGCCTGCGTTTGCGCGGACGCCAGGCCCGCAAGCGCGAATCCCAAGACCAGACAAAAAAGCGCTTTGTGGTTTCTCATGGGTTGCTCCTCGATTTAGTCTTCCTCTCAAGTGGAAAAATGTAATGCAGAAAGTTTCGCCGACAATGGTCTAACGCGAACCTAGATACCTCACTCGATGAGGCGCTGCCATTCGGCGGGATCGCGCGCCGTGTGGAGAACCGCGACCACTATGATAACTTTGCCTTCGACCGAGAAATAGATCGCGTATGGGAATCGTCTGGTGATTGCTCGCCTGATGCCAGGAACTCGGGTCACTTCGGCTTTTTGGTCAAACGATCCAGGACTTCAAAAGCAGAGTGCGCTGTGGAGGGATCGTTGCGATACCGCTTAAGCCGCGCTTCAGCCAATTCCAGGTGACTCTCTGGGACGGGTATCTCGCCGGGACTGTCAGCGATGTGATCCCAAGGGTCCTGAAGATATCGAACCTGCTCGGCCTTTGACATATCCGTGAAGCCCGGTGGTATTGGAACCGATGTTTCCGCCATCTTTCTACCTCGACTTTGTCCAGCGATGATACATCAAGTCAGAGCGGTGAACCAAACGCAGGTGGTTCTGGACCTGCATTCATACCGGACAGTTCCGAAATCCGCGTTATCCGATGTTGCGAAACTGAAGCGACCCGTCCAAGTCGGCATCCGCGAAGAAGAGTTCAACGGCAGTTCGCGTGAACGACTCCTGCACCACCCTTCGGGCTCGTTTCAGATTCGTGATCTGCCTCTGGTTCAGATCAGCTTCGGTGAAGAAGAACTGAAGCTGATCTTTGAAGAACAGGCAGTCATCGTGCCCTATCAGGATAATCCTTCGCGCGCCGGTCCGCTTAACCAGGAACTTCAAGCTCTGCAGTCCGGCCTTGGCGAACTTGGGCTGCAGTTGCTCCATCGAGCAGAAGTGGGCACCACCGGGAATCGCAAGCAACGCATAAGAGCCGAGGCCGAGTCCTTCGGCCAGGAACTCACGGAAACCCTGTTGGAATCGGTGGTCGCTGCAGTGAACGACAACGGCCTCGCACGGCGAGTCCTGCCGATTCGAGGTTGCGCTAAAACACCGCTTGCTACTCATTGCGTCGAGCGATGTCGAGAACTGAATAGCACTGACCCCAATTCCTCATTTGGTTGTTCCAATAGCATCAGCGTCTATTCAGAAGAACCGCCCCCCTTTTCGGACGCTTCGACGACGGGCTGCACCTCGGTCCTCGCGCCGTTTTCAGTCGCTGACTTCATTCCCAGTTGCGACAGCAGGTTCGGGAGGTTCAAGCCGAGAGCCTCGAGTTGCTGCAACAAGCCAAATATCACCGAAGGCGCGTTCGAAGCAAAACGACTCACGCCGCTCTGACCGTTACCGTTGCCCTGGTCTATCACGATAACCTTATCGATGTTGCCGAGAGGCGCAGCCACCGCGCCAAAAACCGGGGCCGAGGCTTGAATGATCGCCGGGAGTTTTTCGAGGATCGTCTGAAGCCGAGCTGCTTCGTTGAACTGCTTCCACGCCTCGGCCTTCTTGAGGATCGCGGTCGCTTCGGCGACGCCTTGCGCTTCGATGGCCTTGGCCTGAGCGAGTCCTATTGCTTCGATCTTGGAGGCTTCCGCTTTACCTTCGGCTTCGATAGCGGCGGCGCGGCCCTGACCCTCTTTGCGCAAGCGCTCCTGTTCGGCTTCGGCGCCGGCTATCACCGCGGCTCGTCTACCTTCGGCTTCCAGTATCGCGGATTGCTTCGAGGCTTCGGATTTGAGCACGGCTGCCGTGCGAGCGGCATCGGCGGGCTTGACCACTGTTGCCTCGAGTTCCTTCTCCTTTCTCAGGATCTCCTGTTCCTGAACCGAGATCTGTTCCTGGGTGCGGACCTTCTCGATGCGGACCTCTTCGATCACGACCGCCTGACGCGCCTTCGCCGAGGAGAGAGGGCCGGACTGTTCGGCGGTGGCCCGCTCGCGCTCGATTTCGGCCTGGTACTGGGCCTGCCTGACCGAAAGCTCGCGCTGGGCGAGAGCGATGTTCGCTTCTGTATCGAGCTTGACCTTCTCGCCTTCCTGCATGGCAAGGCTGGCCTGGATCTTCGAATCGCGGGTCGCTTCTGCTTCGCCGATCTGGCCGTCGCGCTTGACCTCGGCGGTGCGTTTCTTGCCAAGCGCGTCAAGGTAGCCCTCCTCGTCGCTGATCTCCTGAATGGTCAGAACGTCGACGCCTATTCCCATGCGTTCGAGATCCGAAGCGGCTTCGGTGGTGAGCTTCTGAGCGAAGGTCGAACGATCGTTGTTGATCTCTTCGACCGTAAGCGTGCCGAGTATCGCGCGCAAGTGACCTTCGAGAGTTTGAAATATGACCTTCTGCAGTTCCGCGGGCGACATGCCGAGGAACCGTTCGGCCGCGGCCTGAAGTGACACGTCGTCGCTCTTGATCTTGACGTTGGCAACCGCCTTAACCGAGACTGGCACGCCGTTGAGCGTGTAGGCACGGCGAATCTCGAGCGGGATGGTCATGACGTTGAGCGAGAGGTAGTCAACCTTTTCGAGCAGCGGGATTCGCAGGGCGGCGCCGCCCTTCACCATCCGGTAGCCGACGACCCGGCCGTCGGGCAGCTTGCGCTTGCGGCCTGAGAAGACCGCGGCCGCGTTTGGCGGCACCTTGATGTAGTTGCGGGCAAACAGCCACATCACGATAAGGATGGACAACAGGATCATTAAGACGAGAAGCGGAATTGCGAGGGTGTTAAGGTCGATTTTCATAGAAGAGTCCTCCGTGACTGCGCAATGGCTCTCTCAGGCGTTGGGGGCCTTGTCAGCCGGCGGCGAGTTCGTGGCCGGACTGACGATGACGGACTCCCCAACTATTTCTTCGATCTTTACCAGCGAGCTGTATGCGATGGCACTGCCCGCCCTCGACCGCGCGATCTTGTCTACCATTATCTCGCCCACCAGGCAGCGAACCTGGCCGACGCCGTTTTCGGGTATGCCGACCGAGACCTGAGCGGTGCGGCCCACCAGATCCGCCGAGGTGGTGGTGCTCGTCGCTTGCTGCCCATAGAGGAAGCGGGCGAAGACGTAGACCACCGTCGCGACCGCGATGCCGCTTATGAAGCCGAAGCCCGAGCTAGCGAATACTCCGTAGCCGCGATACGTTCCGATTGCCCCGACGCCGCCGAATGCTGTGACAAAGACCGCGATGCCGCGAACGCTGAAGAAGCCCGGCCCTCCGTGGCCGAGGTCGTGTCCAAGGTCGTGGCCAAATTCGAAATGCTCCAACAGTCCGCCGAAGACGAGCGAGATAAGCAGGAACACGAACCCGACGGCAGCTATGGCCAGAAAGACAGTGAGCGCGCTGAACGATTCCCACATTTTCTTTTGCTCCTCTGAGCTGCCGAGTTGGCGCGACGACGCTTGCGTCTCGACGAATCTGACGCGGGACCCAAAGGCAGCCGGATTCTATCACCGGGCCAGTCCGGTGAGAAGGCGAGAAGGGAAGGCTGGAACTGAGAATCGGACTCCTTTGGTTTATGATACAGGGTGCGCGTGTTAAAGCTCGCGCAAACAAAGCCGCGATGCGTCGGTCGTACGCTGCCAAAGATCATCTTGGGTGGCATCAACATGGCATAGATCTTTGGCTGGGCGGCGTTCACCTCATTGACGGTTCGGTGTGGAGATGGGATGAGCCAAACGGAAGGCTCGTACAAATCAGTTCGTAACCGGATGCTTCCGGTTCACCGCTTTCCATCCAGGTTCGCCCACTCGCCTGATTGAATGAAGCTCGCCCAGTAGTACGGATGCTGGCTATTTTTGCTTGCCAGCATCTTCAGTTGCACCTGACGTAGCGCCTCGCCTCTTCCTTCCCCGCCTTGCAGTCTCGTGTAGTAATCAATCATCAAGTCGCGTGTGGCTGTGTCGCTTACAGACCAAAGACTCATCACCTGGCTCTCCGATCCCGCTAATACCAATGCTCGCCTCAGCCCGTACACTCCGTCTCCGTTTTTCACTTCTCCTACTCCGGTGTCGCAGGCAGACAGCACCACGAGTTTCGTGCCCCACAGATCCAGTCCTGCAGCTTCGAGCGCAGTCAGCACTCCATCATCGTCTCCACTCTTGTGCAGGTTTGCCCCGGCGAGCCCGAGCCCCGAGCGCAGCAGCGGATTCTCTATGCGCGGCGCTCGATCACCAGATTGCTGACTACTGATGACCAGACCTCTCGACGCGTCCTCCCGGTTCATAACATCTTCGAGAAAAAACCCATGGGTCGCCACGTGCAGGATACTTGGCCCGGCGACCTGTTTGAGCGCAGCTTCGGTCGCTTGTCCTCTAGTCAGGATCGTCGCGTCTGAGAGAATCCCGTTCAGCGCCTGCGCCTCTTCAGCGGTGCCAGGCAGAGGACTGAAATACACCTCAGAAAAGTCCACCGCGATCGGGCTGATTTTGAGTTTACGATCTGAACTGTCGGCTGGACGCTCGCCAAAGTCAGGGTCGGCGAGCACCGTCGCCCTTTGCGTGCTTTGTGTGCGCGTCTGTAGCCGCAACAGGTCGCGGCCCGTCGTCAAGTACGTAAAGGAAAACCGCTTGACCAGATATCGATTGTTCTCGTCCACGAGCGCCGCGAATGGGATAAGATTGAGTGCTCCATCGGGCGAGAGTAACACTCTTCGCGTCTTGCCCAATAGATTGCGCACGGGGCGCATCACCTTTTCATCTACCGTTCGTGCAAGCTGTTTCATGTCCCCGCGCTTCGGATCGCGCAACGCCTTGCGTAATCTCTCTATGTCCCTGTCGATCACCTTCGCCTCGCCCAACTCGACCCAGGTGGCTTCGCTCTGATTGCGGAGCACATAAGCGACGTAGCGGGCTTCGCCAAATGCCTCGTCGGACTTCTTGTAGTTGAAGTTGAATGGCCGGTACGACACGAATTCGACTAGGGCTGCTTCGCGAGGGATTGCCGATTGCACGGCCTCGAGCGTGACAGGCTTAGACTGTGCGCGGAACTCGGCACTGCGAAGGCTGATATCAGCTTCTAGCTTTTCGATCTGCTCTTCGCGTTTCTTGATTTCCGCCTGGTGTTGCGCGCGATCAGTCCTTCGCGGTCCTCGCAGGACGAGCGTGGCAATCCTCGAGCGGGCCTCCGTCAGTTGATCGAGCAAAGCGCGGTCCTGCGGGCTGAGGCGGCGACGCAGTGCGGCGATGCTGTCGGTCATTGCGTCGAGCGCTCGGCCCTTGCGGCGCAGGACAGTGAGCAGCGCCAATTGCCGCGCTGCCGGATCGTTCGAAGCGGACTGGACGTGCAGCGCTATCGTACCGTCGGTTTCCGGAAGCAGAGTGGCAAGGTAGAGAAGCTTCTGACGTTCCGACCCCGTGGCAATGTTCAAGGCGATATTTCGCTCGCTTATTTCGTTACCGCGAACGCGACATTCGATTGCCCGCGGCGTGTCTCCCATCGCCTGGTAGAGCACGGCGAGATTGTTGAGCGAAAACGCGACACGAGGGTGCCCGTTCCCCAACGCTTTCTCCCAGGTCGCCAACGCCCGCTGATTTAGCGGCTCCGCCTTGGCGTATTCCTTCTGATCTTTGTATAGCCCGGCCAGGTTGTTGAGGGATTCTGCGTACAGTGGATGCTGAACGCCAATCGTCTTCTCTCGAATCGCCATCGCCCGCTGATACAGCGGCTCTGCCTTCGCGTAGTCACCCTTCGTATGGTGGAGCCTGGCGAGGCTGTCGAGGGACGTGGCGACCTCAGGGTGCTGCGAGCCAAGCGTCTTCTCGTTCACCGCCAGCGCTCGCTCATACAGCGGCTCTGCTCTCGCGTAGTCGCCCTGTACCTTATACAACACCGCCAGGTTATTAAGAGATTGAGCTACAGCCGGGTGCTGGGGACCGAAGGCCTTTTCGCGAATCGCCAAGGCGCGCTGAAAAAGCGGCTCCGCCTTCGCATAATCTCCCTTACGGTGATAGATGCCCGCAAGGTTGTTGAGGGCTGTGGCAACGTTAGGATGATCCGCGCCGAATGACTTGTCACGAATTGCTAACGAGCGCTGAAAGAGCTGCTCCGCCTTTGCATAGTCTCCCGTTGAATCGTAGACCAGCGCGAGGTTGTTAAGAGGGAAGGAAATATCCGGGTGCTCCGCGCCTAACGTCTTTTCAAGGATCGCCAGCGCGCGCTGATACAGAGGTTCCGCCTTTCCGTAGTCTCCCCTTTCGTAGTAAAGAAACGCCAGGTTGTTAAGGGACTCAGCTACGTCCGGGTGCTCGAGGCCTAGCGCCTTCTCTCTTATCGCCAGCGCTCGCTGATACGGCGGCTCTGCCCTGGCATATTCACCTTTGCGATGGAGTATCTGCCCGAGCTCGTCGAGAGCTGTGGCGACATCAGGGTGCTCCGGTCCAAGAACCTTCTCACGCAGCTCGAGAGCGCGCTCGGCGAGAGGCAAGCCGGCGTCGTACTGACCCTTCTCTTTCAGTCGCCTGATCTCAGTAATCAGCTTAACCGCGTCCTGCAGAGCGCGGTCGTTCTCGGTTGCCGCTCGCACCTCCACAACGCGAATCTGATAACGACCGGGAGACGCCTCCTTTTCCAGCGAGCGAACATTCAGCCGATAGCTGCCCGAGGCTTCTGCTACCAGCGCAACCGGCTCTGGGCCCTGCGTTCCATTTGGAGTATCGACTTCCATTATCTGCTTGCCGTCAGGACCAATCACTGCGACTACAACATCGATGCCACGTTGGTCTACGACGACATTCAGATACTGTCCTGCGGTAAGCGCGATCTCATAAGAATGCGCCTCGCCGCCGCGAAGCTCTCGGTCAATTGGCTTTCCTGCTGCTTCTAGCCTACGAATCTCAGCCTGACTCTTGGCCTCGCTGCTTGGATCAGTCTTGGCTTGCCCGGGTTGTGAAGCGGAAGATGCTTGTGTCATTACCAGCGCGTGCGTCGTGAGAAGGAGGATAGCTGAGAGGGTTGTAAATCGGCGCACTCCACACGCCTTAGAGATTGCATTCAGCATGACGCGCCTCCAAAGAAATGAATTTGGCGGCACGATAACGCAACCCGCGTACGCATGCAACCCACAATTGGAAAGCTACGCTGCAAAAAGTTGAGGGCGATAGGACTTATTAACCTCTATCGCTTTTCATAAAGTGCGGCAAGTCTAATCCGGCTAGATGCTTCTTACTCAATCGTCCTCGGCGGGCGGGGCGACATGGGCGGCCGTGTGTAATAGTCGCCGAGAAACTTCGTCTCCAATTTATCGATTGCCCTTCAAATTTGCCCACTCACCTGATTGAATGAAGCTGTGGTGAGAGCAGCACTCGACGTGTGTTGCCCAGCAGTTTACGAGCTGGATGAAAGATCTTCTCTTCAACAGCACGAGCTAGTTGCTTCACATCTTTTCGATTTGGATCGCGCAACGCTTGGCGCAATGCATCAATTTGGCTGTCAATCGCGTTAACCTCGCCCAGATCAACCCACTGGAGTTCGCCTTTATTGTTCAGCATGTAAGCTAAGTAACGAGCTTAGCTAAAGTACGGATTTGTTTCTCGCTAACTTTAGACAGGTCGCCACCTACGGGGCTGAACTGCGAAGGGCGTTAGGGGCGCGGTCTACCAAAAGCAAAGGCGACCATGGATTGCATCTTCCATAATCGCCTCTTCGATCCTGAAACAGACTCACCTGGTCGACGGATTCACTACCGTCGTGGGCCACGAGGCGGACGCCGGTCGCGGTCGCCGCCAGGCCGAGGCGGGCGAGGTCCCCGATCATCCCGAGGCGGACGATCTCCGCCGCCGTCGCGATCAACGTCAGGCTGGCGCTCCTCTTCTCCGGTCTCGCCGCGTTCCTCTCGAAGCACCGCCTTGCGTGACAATCGGATCTTGCCCGATGGATCGACGTTGATCACCTTCACCAGCAACTGCTGGCCTTCTGTAAGCTCGTCGCGAACGTCCCGCACTCTGTAGTCGGCAATTTCGGAGACATGCAACAAGCCGTCGGTGCCCGGCATGATCTCGACGAACGCGCCAAAATCGGCGATCCGCTGGACGGTGCCGAGATACGTCTTGTTAACCTCTGGCACGGCAGTGATCTCCTCGATCGCGCGCTTGCAAGCTTCGGCTTTCTCGAGATTCGAAGAAGCAATGTTGATGCGCCCGGTATCCTCGACGTCGATCTTGCAGCCGGTTTTCTCAACCAACCCGCGAATAACCTTGCCGCCCGGCCCGATGACCTCGCGAATCTTGTCGATCGGAATCTGGATAGTAATAATGCGCGGAGCGTACTGGTTGATCTCAGGGCGCGGAGTCGAAATAACCGCGTCCATCTTCTCCAGAATGTAGAGCCGGCCATCCTTCGCCTGCTGCAACGCGTCGGCGAGAATCTGTGCGTTGATGCCGGTGACTTTGATGTCCATCTGCAGCGCAGTAATGCCTGTGCGCGTTCCCGTAACTTTGAAGTCCATGTCGCCGTAGTGATCTTCCGCGCCGGCGATGTCAGTCAGGATCGCGTACTTGTTGCCTTCCATTACCAGTCCCATCGCAACGCCGGCGACAGGAGCCTTCAGAGGAACGCCTGCATCCATCAACGCGAGCGATCCGCCGCACACGGAGGCCATCGAGCTGGAACCGTTGGATTCGGTAATATCGGAAACAACGCGCATGATGTACGGCCAGTCGGCTTCCCCGGGAAGCAGAGGCTCGAGCGCCCGGCGAGCCAGCGCGCCGTGGCCATACTCGCGACGGCTTGTCGAGCCCGTGCGCCCAGTCTCGCCAACTGAGAAATGTGGGAAGTTATAGGCAAGCAGGAAACGGCGTTTGATCTCGCCTTTTTCCAGGTCGTCCATATACTGGACGTCTTCGCTGGTGCCCAGGGTGGCAGTGACGATTGCCTGAGTCTCACCGCGGGTGAACAGCGCTGAGCCGTGCGCACGCGGGAGCCAACCGATCTCGATCGAGATCGGGCGGATCTGGTTGAACCGGCGGCCGTCAGGCCGATGACGGCGATTCAAAATGTCCTCGCGGAAAATCTTCTCCTTTAGATGATTGAAGATCTTTCCGGCCATCGTTCGTCTGCCCGGCTCTTCCTCGGGATACGCCGAAACGGTTTCTTCTTTCAACTTGTCAACCAGCGAATAGCTTTCAAGCTTGCCGTATTTCGTTGTGTCGAGGGAATCGCGCAAGCGGTCGGTCATTCGGGTTTCGATCTCCGCCAGCATTGGTTGATCGAGTTCGGGTTTCACAACTTCGCGTTTGGCGATGCCCAGCTTTTGATACATTTCCTTCTGAAGCCGGCACAGCTTCTTGATTTCGTTATGACCGAACATGAGTGCTTCGACCATCACATCTTCGGCGACTTCGCTTGCGCCAGCTTCCACCATAACGATCGCTTCTTCGGACCCCGCGACGATCAGATTCAACGCTGAAGCGCGTGTTTGATCGTAGGTGGGATTGACTATGAAACGATCCTCGGCCAGCCCTACACGAACGCCGGCAATCGGAGTCTCGAGCGGGATATCTGAAAGGTACAGCGCGGCCGACGCCCCGGTTAATGCAAGAACGTCGGAGTCGTAATTCTCGTCGGCCGAAAGCACGAAGGCTATGACCTGTGTTTCGCTGTTGTATCCCTTGGTGAACAATGGCCGAATCGGCCGGTCGATCAACCTCGATGTGAGCGTCTCTTTTTCGGATGGGCGGCCTTCGCGCCGAAAGTAGTTGCCGGGAATGCGCCCGGCTGCGTAGCCGTACTCGCGGTACTCAACCGTGAGCGGGAAAAAATCTATCCCCTCTCGTGGCTTCGTGCCGACCGCGGCAACAAGAACCATCGTGTCTCCATAACGAACTATCACGGCGCCGTCGGCCTGCTTGGCCACTTTCCCTGTCTCTATCGAAAACTCTATTCCCCCTAGCTGAACTGATTGCTTCAACTCCATATCTGTCTCCTTCTCTCCGCTGCGCGCTTCTCCGCTTTTGTTTGAGAGCCACAGCCTGCGTGCGTACCGCATGCGGCTCAGTTTTGTGGCGCGCTGTTGCAGTAACTGAAATCTCGGGCTTGCAGTCTACGTTCTGCAAGCAGTGTGTTGCATCGAATGCCATAAGCAACGAGGCCACGGTGAGCGGCAGAGCCTGCCGGCTCGCTCCCGTGGCCATCGATGAACTGAATTTGTCTGAACTGTACGTGGCGCGCCAGCTTTTTCCACTGTCCTGGTATCCGTCTCCGGGACCAAACTTGATTTGGGTTACTTCCTGGTTGCGCGCCAGAGAACCGACAACTGACCGGACCGCTCGAAGCGGCTGCCCCTGGTTCCGGCCTTTCGCTGAGGTGATCTCTATTTTCTTATACCCAGACGGTTGATGACTTCTCGGTAACGGTCGGAGTTCTTCCGCCTCAAATAATCCAACAAGCGCCGCCGCTGACTGACCATCTTCAACAGACCTCGCCTCGAATGGTTGTCCTTGACGTGTGTTTTGAAGTGTTCCATCAGGCCGTTGATCCGCTGCGTGAGCAGGGCGACCTGGACTTCAGGCGAGCCGGTGTCCGTCGCGTGCGTGCTGTATTGACCGATCGTCTCGGTCTTAGCTTCCTTAGCCAAAGCCACTGTTACTCTTTCTCCTCTACAAGCTAAACTCTTCGTTCTCTTTGAACTGCCAAAAGTTACCACACGCCGAGCAAGGGTGTAAAGTCCGCACTGGCGGCTAGAGTTGCCCGAGGGAATGCGGACTTACCGCTGGCTGACCCCGGCGGCGGCCTCCGCGGTGAAGAGCCGAATCTCCTCTTCGGTTCTTAGCAGGCGATTTGATCCGGTGGTAATAACGATGTCAGCGCCGGGCCGCTGCGACTTCAAGCGCTGCTCACGTTCGAGCGCGAGAGCGTGTGCGCCCGGCCGCGAGCGGTCGTCAAGATAGTCGAGGCCCAGCTCAAGCTTGCCGTACGCCTCCGCGAGTTCGTGAAAGACTATCTCGCCGGCTTGAACCCAGCAGTTGGTGCTCAGGTTGAACCAGCGCGCGACTGGATTCAAACCTATTAACGAGTCAAAGCCTACGGGTGGCCGCTCGTCATCCAGCTTCTTGCCGTTCTTCCTATACGGATTAATGCGGCTGTCGACATTGTTATCGAGGTTGATGCTCCCCGAAGGTTCGACGCTCTTTCCGGACGTGGGCGCTTGCCGGCCGATATGAAGGAGGTAGCGATAACGACCCTGCGCGACCTGAACCAGGAGGAGCAGCCCTTCATTTGACGAGATGTATTCGACAGCCTGCAGCGGGTCTTGCACGCGAGCCACTCTGAGCCCAGCCGTCTTAGCGAGGAGCCTCTTATCGAGCGTCACGCGGCCATCGGCGTCCAACTTAATCAGTCCGACATTTTCCGAGCCTGCGATCCAACGCAGTCGCGCCAGTCCTTCGGCGGTCTCACCAGTGACCCACAACCCACCTCGCTGCCCAGGCCCGCCCGGAGCATTTCGACCTTCGCCCGTCACCAGCTTGAAGGCCAGAGTGACCGGGTCTGGGCGAGGTATGAGACTCGTGTCAACCCTCGGCGCGAGCCGAAACGCGGCCGCGTCGACAACCGGGAGCGGTGTGCGCACCTGATCACGAAGTATCTTTTGAGAGGGCCCGCGTCCCTTGTTGATGGGCATCGTGTCAGTGCGTACGCCGGATGCCAGGCTGGCATGCGAACCGAAGACTGTTCGGTCCTTCAGTACAGCTTGATTGACGAGTGTCGAACGGCCGGTGTAAGGCGGAACCCGTGAGTCGCTGCCAGCAACTCTTCTCGGACGCGTCGCGGCATGAGTCAAGGCGGCCTTTTTCACCAGAAACTCGGTGATGATCCCGCGCGCGACAAGGGTAACTCCGTGGCGTCGCGCGGCTTCGGTGGTGTCGAAGAGTCCAACCAAGACCCTGGTCCAGTACCCGCGTCCCTCGATCTCTACGGTATCGAACACGGGATGCTCCCCGGCGCTGACAAGTCCAGCGGCGAATCTGCCAGCTTGAGCTGTGTCAGGGAATGATGCCACCTGGAGCGTAAAGTGCGGAGCAGCCTGGTCTGACTTCGACATCGCGGCGGATGGGCCTGCCGATATCACCAGTGCTGTTAGGAAGAAGTAGAGCCTCAAGCGCATTTGCCCTCGTTGTTGCGGCTCGGCGCACATTTCCACGGGTGGCAGGAGAGCTGCGGCGCGTTGTGGGGGAGGACTTAAGAGCTTGACGAACAGAGGCAAGAAGCTTCGGCCCCTAACCCCGATAGGGAGCGGGTTCGGCTGACGTTGTCCATCCTAAGACGGCGCCCCCCGTGGTGTCAAGAATTAACTTCGGGCGGCCTCATCCAGGAGAGTGATCTAAATAGTGGGACGACCATAGAGTGTCGTGCGCGAATCAACCCGGCGGCAGAGATTGTGTGAAATACCACCCACGGGAGTGGGTGGATCGTTCAGGTGCGGCCTACAAAGAGAGCCGTCCGGCCCCCTTGTTTTGGTATCTCTCTCTCCCCTCGCGCCGCGAGGGGAGAGAAGGAGAGGCACAACGGGAATCCCCGGTGCGCTCCTGTGTAGGCTGAGCCTGAACAATCCACCCACTGCCGTGGGGTGGGATTGGCGACGCTCCAAAGGTTCGAGTTTTGACCAAGGCTCACTTGCCTTAGTGCGCGCGAGTAACTAGCATACTCATTTCGCGTGCTCGCCAAAATGCCGACTGAAGACACTCTAATGCCCGTTCACGAGAAAACAATCGAAACGTTGATCGAAGCCGTACGCAAAGTCAGCAGCTCGCTCGACCTGGACGAGGTGCTTGACACCATCTTTGACTCAATCAAAGAACTCATCGACTACTCGGCTGCCGTGATTTACGTGATGGACCCCCGAAGCGGCGAGGTCCACGAGTTCAAGACTCGCGGATATCTTCCGGAGTCGATCTCCGAGGACTTTCTTGCGACCGGCAGCGGCATTATCGGGTGGGTGATCCGAAACCGCGCCGGCGAAATAGTCGACGATGTGAAGCGCGACGCCCGCTACGTCAAGGTGCGAGCCGAGACCCGCTCCGAAGTGGCGGCGCCTATCATTCGAGCAGACGGCCGGGTGATCGGCGTCATCAACCTCGAATCCGATGTGGTCAGCGGCTACGATGCGCGCGACCTCGAGCTGTTGACTATGTTTGCGTCGCTTGCAGCTTCGGCCATCGATCACACGCTGCTCTACCGGCAGGTGATGCGCCAGCGCCGCGTCGAAAGCGAGCTCGAGCTTGCGCGCAAAGTCGTCGAGGGCCTGATGCCGCGCTCGTTCCCGCTGATCAAGGACTTTGACATTTACGGCACAACGATTCCGTTTCGCGAGGTGGGAGGCGACTACCTCGATTTCATCGACTCGATCTCGGAGCGGTTGGTCGTGCTGGTCGCCGACGTATCGGGCAAGGGACTGGCTGCGGCGCTGATCATGGTCGCCTTTCGAGCTTACTTTCACGCGACGGTGATCAACGAGCTTGCGATGCGGGTGGTTATGGGCCGCGTGAACCGGCTGGTTCACGAGACGACCGACGGCGAGAGATTCATTACGTGCTTTTACGGCCTGATCGATCCCGAGCACAAGCGACTGCTGTACATCAGCGCCGGTCACAACCCGCCGTTGTTGCTGCGCGGCGACGGGACGAGCGAGCTTCTAACGCAGGGCGGTCTGCCGCTCGGGGTGTTTGAAACCTCGCGGTATTCGGAGTCAGTGGTAGAGTTCCGCCCGGGCGATATTCTGGTGCTGTACACCGACGGAGTGGTCGAGGCTCGCGACCAGCGCGACGAAGAGTTCGGCTTGAAGCGGCTTGAAGAAGTAGTGCGCGCGTCAAGTGACCGCCGCGCCCACGAAATCGTTCAGGCAATCACGGAGGCCGTAGACGAGCACTCCGCGGAGGTCGGCGGCCCGGAAGATGATCTGACCGTCTCGATAATCAAAGTGAAGTAGCGTTTGTTATAGTTCAAAGGCGCGGGGGGGGGTCGCTCGGCGCACTCGTGGTTTATGTCGCATCGTAGCCAACGAACTCCTTCAAGGAAACATTCCCCTTGTACTCCATCTCGTTGTGAATCCCGATCCTCGAACTGTAGTATGCCCTCACCGTGTGTGATTTCAGCTCTTTGAAGAATAGCTCTTCGGGTTTCACAGGTTTCGTTTCGTTCTGAGATATCCGAGTGAGCAAGGCGATGCGCTGCTGGGGAGACGATGCGAGAAAAGACTTGCCGTGCATCTCTTGAGACAACTGCTCGATCAGTTTCAGCCCGTCGCGCCACATGGCCTTTGGCTGCTCTTCAAACGACTCCGACAATCTGAAATCGATGTAACCGGCTACCAGAGCCGCTCTCGCGCCAGGCGAGTGATCGTCGGCGGGAATGATCAGCTCGGTGAGCTCGTCTACAAGCGCGAACTCTTCTTTGGTGAAGAACAGCGGCGCCTTGCCCTGCGCGACCTGTGCCAGCCCGTTCGCTTCCATTCCAGTCACGACCACTGCAATCGCCGCGCTTGCGCCGAGCTTGATCAATTCACGGCGCGTTAGCTCGCCGTCTTCATCTTTGCCGATCGAGTCAGTCTCGTTGTTGTCTTGAGCCATCACAGGCTTCCTTTCTTGAGCTGGTCGACCAGGTAGTCGCACGACCTCCAGGCCAGCGCCATGATCGTCCACGTTGGATTCTGACACGACGCGCTCACGTGACTGCTGCCGTCCACCACGAACAGGTTCTTCACGTCGTGCGACTGCTGAAACTGATTCAGCACCGAAGTCTTCGGATCGCCTCCCATACGCGCGGTTCCCAACTCGTGAATCGACCAGCCCTCGGTCAAGATCCTGCGGCTCAGCTCGACGATCTCAAACCCCGCTTCGGCGAACATCTCTTGAGCCGTATCGGCCATGTCCTCGGCCATCTTCTTTTCGTTGTCGCCAAACTTGTACCGGAAGCGCAGCACCGGAACTCCCCACTTGTCTTTGATCGCTGGATCGATGTCGACACAGTTCTCGTATTTGGCGAGCACTTCGCCAAACGACCCCATCGAGATGAAGGCGCCGGCGTAGTCGCGCACGTTTTTCTTGTAGCTCGATCCAAACCCCGGAGTCGAAGTCGCGTTGCCCGGGTAGATCGATGAGCCGGAGCTGCCTTCGAATCCGTAGCCTCGAATGAAGTTCGGATGCCGTTCGGTGAGATTGCGGAACCGCGCGAGGTAGAACGAGCCCGGCTTGCCGTCGTCAAGCGTGGGTGGCTTGCCCACCAAATCTTTTACGAGCCCGGTGATGTGCGGTCCCATGATGTGCTCGCAGAAGTTGTGACCGGCGTGCCCGCTCGAATTGGCGATGCCGTTTGGATGCGCGTTCGACTTTGACAACAGCAGCAGCCGCGCCGACTCCAGAGTCGAAGCCGCAATCACGACAACTTTCGCCTTGGCGTCGTAGGTCTTCCCAGTCTCTGCGTCGATGAACGCGACGCCACTTGCCTTTCCGGTCTTTTTATCAACGGTCACTTCGTAGGCGATCGAGTTGGTTCTGAGCGTCAGATTGCCGGTGTCCATCGCGGGCAGGATCAACCCGGTCGGCGAATCGAAGGCCGCGTGAATATCGCAGCCGCCGGCTCGCCTATTACACGCGCCGCGGCCGAAACACTTGCTGCGATACTTGTTGTGCTTCAGCCCGTCGGTGGTCACGCCCGCGCGATAAGGCGTGAGCAAGCGGTTCATCTTCTTCAAGCTCTGACGCAGCTTGACCTCGGCGTAAGCGAGCTTGATCGGCCGCTGAAAAATGCTGTCGGGCAGATGCGCCACGTTCTCTTTCACGCCCGAGATTCCTAGATATAGATCGACCTTGTCGTAGTAAGGCGCGATGTCTTTGTAGGATATCGGCCAATCCTCGCCGTAGCCGTCGTGACTCTTGGCTTTGAAATCCAGATCCGACAGCCTCAACGCGAGCCGTCCCCAGATGTTTGTCTTGCCGCCGAGAAGCCGCGCGCGAACCCAGGCGTAGTTCGTGCCGGTGTACGGATGGTCTTTCTCATCGACTACGATATTCTTGCTGTAGTCCGAGCCTCCCCATCCTTGAACGTAAGAGTAGACGTGCTTGGCCTTGCTATCCGCGGCATACGGCGGCTGGCGAATGTTGTATTCGTTCAACGAGAGCGCGTGAGAGTCGGGCGGCATCTCGCCGCGCCTCTTGTGCTGATAAGGCCACTCGGTTGATTTGAGTTCCTTATCGATGTCGAGCTTCTTGCCGGCTTCAAGCATCAGCACTTTCATACCGTGCGAGGTCAACACGTGCGCAGCCATGCCTCCGGCCGCGCCCGACCCGACGACGATCGCGTCGTAGGTTTTCTTGAGATCGACTTCGGGTTGTGCTTCCCTGATCAAGCGGATGAGGTTCATGGTTGATCCTTTCGAATCCAGTCTGCGGAATAACTACTCCCAATGATTCGTCGAGTCAATCCCCGCTTCACCTTTGCCTGCACGCCGGAATAAAATGACGAAGACCCCAAGGTCCGAATCAATGATTGAACCAACACTGAACTCCTTCGAGCAGATACTCCGCGAATATGGAGTCACAGACACCGCTCTTTCGGCGCGCGAGAGGGAAGCTCTCGATCGTGACGGCTACGTTGTGCTGCCCGGGGTCATCGATGCGGACTGGCTGGCGCGCTTGAGGGCGGCGTTCGAGAGCGGGTGTCAGAAGGATGGAGGCGCAACGGTTGTTAAGGAGAGCGGCACCCGGCACCTCAACGATCTCGTGAATCGTGATGCGGCCTTCGAAGGCGTCTTCACGCATCCTCGAGTGCTCGCGGGTGTCTATCACGTCCTTCGAGATGCGTTCAGGGTAGGCCAGATTGGTGGGCGCGATCCGTTGCCTGGCTACGGGCAACAAGGCTTGCACGCGGACTGGACAGCTCGATCGAAGGGCGAGCCATTTCGGATTGTGACGACGATCTGGCTATTGGATGACTTCACCTCGGAGAACGGCGCAACGCGGGTTGTGCCTGGAACTCATCAGTTGTTAACGCAACCCCCGAAGAGCTTTGCCGATCCAGCAAGCCGTCATCCTGATCAGAGAATCATCGTTGCCAAAGCCGGTTCGGTTCTGGTTTTCAACGGCCACCTCTGGCACAGCGGAACGGCGAACAAATCGAGCAGTCCTCGCCGCGTAGTGCAGTGTTCGTTCGTTGGGAGAGATGAGTTTCGCTTTCCCAAAACCAAGGCGGACCGTCCTGAGCGTTTGTCGCCGATCGCTCGGTACCTACTAGCTTAGCTTACCACTGCGTTGGGCGTCGACGGTTCTACCGTGATAGAGTATCGCCGAAGGAACTCGACATGGAACCTTTCTCTTTTGACACAAACAAGTTGATCGATATCTGCCGGAAGAATGACGTGGCGATGGTGGGCGTCTTTGGCTCGCAGGCTCGAGGCGAATCGAATGACCAGAGTGATATCGACCTGCTTGTCAGATTCACTACGCGGAAGAGTCTTCTCGCGCTCATTGCCTTGGAGCGTCAATTGTCCGATGCGCTTGAGAGGAAAGTCGACCTGTTGACCGAGGCGGCTCTTAGTCCTTACCTCCGCGCACGAATCTTAGACGACTTGCAGGTTATCTATGAAACGCGATGAGTCGGTTTATCTTCAGCACATCCTCGATGCCATTGAGAAAATCGATTCATACTTGCAGGGAGTCACTGAGGAAACTTTCTCTCAGCAAAGCCTGATTCAGGATGCTGTCATTAGGCAACTCGAAATCATTGGCGAAGCAGTAAAGCGAGTCTCCGACAACCTGCGATCTCAGCAGCCTCAGATACCCTGGCAAGATATTGCGGGGATGCGCGACAAACTGATTCACGACTACTTTGGTGTTGACATCGAGAAGGTCTGGTTGACGGCAAAAGGCGATCTCCCGATGCTGAGAGTGGCAGTTGCAAGGATCCTTCAGTCGGTGCCGCCAGAGGCTGCTGGCAATGAATAGTCTTCGTCCTTGGTGATGCCGAACGAGCCAAGATCAGTGCGGAGGGCGGCGATCTTTTCTTGAGGCCGACAGCTCAACCTCCATCTACTGCTTGGGGAACTTTGGATCTGCTTTGACTTCAAGAAGCTGCTTCGTGTGGCGCTCGCTGTGAGCCGCGATGAACAGTATCCGCTCGAAGGCGTCGATTTTTCCCAGCAGTCCGCTGTCGACTACGTGCGCTCTGAGATCCGGAGTGGTCTTGAGCAGCTCGACTGTCTTCGCGCGGCTCTCCAGAAAATGCTTCAGCGCCGCTTCGGGTGAGCCGAACTGATTTCGAGGCCGCAACTGCTCGGGCGCCTGGAATTTCTTGGAGCGGTCCGGCACAACCGCCAGCACCGCATCGTCTGTCTTCTTCAAGTCGCGATCCGGAACCGGAGGAGCGGTCTTGATCTGGCTTTCAGCTATCTGTCGCAACAGGTCTTCGCTCGCGGCGATGTGCTCCATCACTTGAGCGACCGACCATTTGAAAACCGAGGGCTTGAAGTTCCACTGCGCTTCGGACAGACCGCGCGTCGCGTCTACTATGTTTTTCTTTGTGATCTCCAAATACTGAAGCCCGCGGTCGAGGTCGGCCTGCGAGAGGCTCTGCGCTTTCGCACTTGCCCCGCTCGCGATCATCACAAGAGTCCCTAGTATGGCGCCCAAGGTTTTTTTCATGGCTCTTCCTTTCGTGCCGGTTCTTTCGATCAATTCCATCCTACCACACGCGACATATTGTCCTCTAACTCTGACGAATCCAAGTTCCCTTGAGTTCTCTTAGAGACTCATGCGACGCAAGAGATCTCCGAAAAGTGGGTCTGACCGAAGAGTGTCAAACAGCGGCTCAACCTTAAGATTGATAACCCAACCGGCGCGCTCTTCATAAGCTTTATTAAGCTGCTCTATCGCTCGATCCTTGTCGCCGAGACCGGTGTAAAGAACCGCCATATGATAAGGTGAGACATATTTCTGTTTGGACATCTCTTTTAGTTCATCGAGGATCTTCAGCGCCTCGCCTCTTCTGCCTGATGCGGCATAAGCGTGTCCGAGCAACCCCAGGATGGCAGATGTCCTTTCAGAGGCTTCGATCGCTTTTTGATAAGCTGCGATTGCTTCGTCGTACATTCCTTTTTGCTCGTAGATCTCGCCCAGAATGATGTTCGCTCCGGCATCGTTCGGGTCCACGATTGATTTCATTTGCTGGATGGCCTCATCGTACCGGCGGGCGTAGTAATAGGCTTGGCCCGTGTCACCGCTTACAAGGACCGAGAGCGGATCAAGTTCCAGAGCCCGTTTAGCCATTGCGATTCCCTCGTCCAGTCGCCCGATAGCGGATAGAAGATAGGAGTAGAGTTCGTAAGCTATCGGGTCGTTTGGGTTGAGCTCAATCGCGCGTTTGTACTCTCGTTCAGCAGCAGCCCAGTCCAAATCATAAAACATCGTGATACCGCCCAGGGAAGCGTGCGCTTCCGCTAGCGTTTCATCAAGCTCCAATGCCTTTTTCACTGCCGCCTTTCCCTTAGGGTAGCCCTCAGTTGGGGCGATCCAGGTATTCACTGCCGATGCGGCATAGGTGTCGGCCAGACCGGTGTAGGCCAGAGCGTATGTCGGGTCCTTAGCGATCGCTTGATTGAAGTACTCAGCGGCTCGCTGATGATCCGCCGGAGTAAATTTATTCCAGAAGTAGCGACCCTTGAGGTAAAGCTGGTAAGCCTCCGGGTTCTCCGTATAACGCTTTGTCACGCGGCTCTGCTCTGCGCCTGAAAGCTTCAGTCGCAGGTTGCCGGAGATCTCCTTCGCAATCTCGCGCTGCACTCCCAGCAGGCCTGAAACTTTGCGCTCGTACTGTTCGCCCCAGAGTTGTTTGTTATCTCGCACATCCATCAGTTCCGCGCTGATGTTCAGATTCTCGCCGCGCTGCATGATTCGACCGGTGAGCACGGCGCGCACACCTAGCTCGTTCCCCGCCGCCATCGGGTCTGCGTCACGTCCCTTGTAGCGAAAGACAGAACTGCGCGCGATGACACGCAAGTTTGGAAGCCGCGTCAAGCTATTGATGATGCTTTCGGTCAAGCCATCCGAAAGGTATTCCGTCTCCGGGTCGTTATTCTGATTGGCGAAAGGCAAGACCGCGATCGAATCAATCGGCTTGCTGCCGGCCGCAAAGTAGAAGAAGTAAGCGGTCGCGGCTATCGCGATCACCGACGCCGCCAGGGCGAGGGCGGCGCCTCTGCGATGCCGCTTTATTTGGTCGACGAGATACTCCGCGCTTGATGTCGAACGTACAGTCACGTCTCCGTTTTGAGGGGCTCGTGTTGTTGCAGACTCACTGCCAGCTCTGACCGTGGAGCCGCTTCTCAATTCCGTCGACGCGCCGCGTTCAGTCCTTGCCTGTGCATCTAAACCTAGCTTGAGCTCCTTCAGATCGCTCAGCAATTCCGTGATTGTCTGGTATCGCTCATCCTTCTCCTTACGCAAAGCCTTCGTGACTATCAACTGTATCTCTGCCGGAGAATCAGGCTCGTATCTCCCCAGCGGCGGTGGCTGCTTCATCAGGATAGCTGCTATCACATCGCTTGTAGTCTCTCCTTCAAACGGGACCCGCCCTGCCACCATCTCATAGAGCACCACTCCAAGGCTGAATATGTCTGTGCGCGCATCTATTGACTGACCGCGCGCCTGTTCCGGTGACATATAGCTTGCTGTGCCCATCACTGTGCCTGGATTAGTATCCATCGCGAGTGTCAGAGCTTCCGTTTCATCACCCGACTCATGTGTTTGCGTCAACTTGGCAAGGCCGAAGTCCAGCACCTTAACGTATCCATCCGGCCTCAGCATTACGTTCTCCGGCTTGATGTCCCGATGAACGATCCCTGCCTGGTGCGCAGCGGCCAGCGCGCTAGCCACCTGTACGGCCACATCAATCGCCTGAACGAGCTTCATCTTTGTGCCCAACAGGGCCGCGCGAAGCGTGTGGCCTTCTACATACTCCGTAGCCATAAAGTGAATTGAATCGACTTGCCCGAAGTCAAACATCGTGATTATGTTCGGATGGTTCAACGCACTTGCAGCGCGCGCCTCTTGCTGGAACCTTCGTAGCCTCTGTTCGTCTTTTGTGAAGAAAGAGGGCAGGAGCTTGAGGGCGACCTTGCGGCCGAGACGTGTGTCCTGCGCTAGGTATACTTCACCCATTCCGCCTGCGCCGAGTTGAGAGAGTATCGAGTAATGCCCGATCGCGCGTCCGAACATGGAGTTACTCTTCTCATCGGCAAGTAAGGCGGCGGCGTCCTCGATGACCGGTGACTTGAGAAACGCGTCTACCTCGTCGCTCGACTCGAGCAGAGACTCTACTTCTTTCCGCAGAGCCTCATCGCCAGCGCAAGCTTCATCGAGGAAGACTGCGCGCTGGTCCGGTGTGCGATCAAGCGCTGATTGGAGAAGCTTCTCTATTTGTTTCCAGCGTTCAGGCGTCATTTTCTTGTCATGCGGCGAATCGGTCTCATCACAAGGACGATCTACCCTGTCTCGTCAGCCGAGGCGCCTACGGAAATCCGACGCGGCGCATAAGATCCTGAAATCTCGGGTCCGAGCGAAGACTGTCTACCTTAGGGTCCACTTTGAGAAGAGTCAGCCAATTGCTTCGCTCGTCGTACGCTCTTTCCAGCCAGTCAAACGCCTCGTCTGTTTCACCCAGAGCGGCGTGGATCACCGCCGAGTAGACCGCCGGCACGTAGGCTCGCTCGGAGAGAGCGCCCAACTCTGCGAGGATTCTCTCTGCCTCGCCTCTGTTGCCCGATAGCGCGGAGGAATAAGCTAACGAGCTCAACGGCAACACTGCTCCAGCGGACAGGTCCACGGCCTTTTGGACTTCTGCGATCGCTTCCTCGTGCATCCCCTTCTGCTCGCAAGCCCAACCAAGGTAAAGACGGGCGAGGTAGAAATTCGAATCCATCTCCAACGCCTCTTTGCATTGCTTTATCGCCTCGTCGTACTCGCGGCAGAGGTAGAAGACCATTCCGGCTGCCGCCCTCACCATCAGTGAAACCGGATCGTTCTCTTGAGATCGTCTCGCCTCTGCGATCGCTTCGTCGGGTCGGCCCATTCCGGCCAGAAACAAGCTGTACCACTGGTGAGCAGTAGCATAGCCGGGATCGAGCTCGATGGCCCGTTTGTATTCTTGCTCGGCGCCAGTCCAGTCCCAGTCCAAAGCCCATTTCACATAGCCGAGCGAGGCGTGTGCCTCTGCCAACGAATCGTCGATCTGGAGCGCGCGGCTCGCCGCCTGCTTTGCTCTCCCAAATGCATCACTCGGCGGAAGGTGTCCCAGGTTTCCAAGCAGGTTAAAGGTGTCGGCCAACCCCACGTAAGCCGGAGCATAGTTCGAGTCTTCGGCCAGAGCTTGTTGGAAGCATCCGAGGCCTTTCGTCAGCCCGTCGGCGGTCCTCTTGTTCCAATAGTAACGTCCCTTCAAGTATGCCTGATGCGCCTCGTTATTCTCAGTGTGGCGCTTTACAAGCAGTTGTTTCTCTTCTCCTGTAAGGCTGAGTGTAAGGGCTGCCGCGACCTGTTCGGAGATCGAGTCCTCGAGTGCGAAGATGTCCGTGAATCTCTCATCGAACTTGCCGGCCCAAATAATCGACCCATCGCCGACCCTGACGAGTTGCACCGTGACTCTCATCCTGCCAGCCGATCTTCTGAAGTGACCCTCTATCACTGACTCGACCGCGAGTTCTTGACCCGCGGCCAACGCGTTTTGCTGTGGGTTGTCGTACTTAGTCACGGCGCTCGTCGGCCGAACCATTAAGCGTCTTGTGCTGCTGAGCTTTGTAATCAGGGCATCTGCCATTCCGACTCCCAGGTAGTCATCACTTTCGTCGCTACCCAATCGCCTTAGCGGAAGCACGGCGATGGATTTCACTGCCGCTGCTGCTTCAGCGCGTTGAGTCGAACCGACACTCGCGGCGACTTCGCCTGAGTCTGTGTCTCGTTTCAAGTTCTCAAGATCAATCGACAGCTCACGCGCTGACTGGTAGCGCCGGTCTGGTTCCTTCTCCAAACACTTCCTGATCATTCGCTCCAGTTCCGGTGGCGCATAGTACTCGGGCCTCGCTATCGCTATCGATACAGGCTCGGCGTGCACGATCTGGTCTACCATCTCGCTGGGCGTCGCTCCGTGGAAGGGCAGCCTTCCCGCTGCCATCTCATACATCACGACTCCAAGGGAGAAGATGTCGGTGCGATGGTCTAACGGTCTGCCCAACGCCTGCTCGGGACTCATATACTGAACTGTGCCCATCACCATCCCGGGAGCTGTTTGCCTGGCGGCGAACTTGCTCAGAGCATCTTCAGCGCTAGATGACCTGATTTTGGCCAATCCAAAGTCGAGCACCTTTGCGTGGCCTCTCTCGGTCAGCATTATGTTGTCAGACTTGATATCGCGATGGGTGATGCCTCTGGTGTGGGCCTCGTCGAGGGCGCTCGCGATCTGGGTGACTATGTCCACGAGCTCCGCCGGGTCGAACGGTTGCCGAGTTATTCGCGTACCGAGAGTCTGACCTTCCACGTACTCCATCGCGATGTAGATCGCACCGCCGGCCTCGCCGATGTCGTAGATAGTCGCGACATTCGGATGATTCAGCGCCGACGCGAGTCGCGCCTCTTGTTTGAATCGCTCGACTCGATCCTCGTCGGTAAGATCCTCGGGCAGGAACTTGAGAGCGACCTTACGACCCAGCCTCGAGTCGCGGGCGAGATAGACTTCCCCCATTCCACCTACACCAAGCTGAGACAGAATTGTGTAAGGGCCGATGGCGAGTCCGACCATCGAGTTGGCTCCCTCGTGACCGAGCAATCGGGCGGCGTCTTCAAGGGCAGGGGACTCGAGGAAGCCGTCAACCTGTTCATTGGACGCGAGCAGCGATTCTACTTCTTGACGCAGAGTCTCATCGCCGGCGCACGCTTCGTCGAGAAAGGCGCCACGCTCCGCAGGCTTGCACTCAAGCGCGGCCTGTAGCAAGCTCTCAACCTTTTGCCAGCGTGCTGGAGTCATTATGCTAGTCGCCGAACGGATACTACTCGATAGATTCGTTTCGTCACTGGGCGCTTGGGGGATTGGTGATTTCCCTGTGAAGCCAGATCTTCGCGGTGTTCCATTCACGCTTCACGGTAGCCGGAGAAACGCCGACGACTTCGGCCGTTTCTTCGATGTTGAGCCCGCCGAAATATCTCAGCTCGACGATCTGGCTCTTGCGTGGATCAAACTCGGCGAGCCCATTCAAAGCGTCGTCGAGCGCGACCATATCAGCGGCCTTTCCATCAGCCAGGCTCGCCGCTTCGTCTAGTGACACCTTGCGCGCGTCCCCGCCCCGTTTGGCCCGCGTATGGCCTCGCGCGTGCTCCACGAGTATGCGACGCATCGCTTGCGCAGCTACAGCAAAAAAGTGCGCGCGGTCTTGCCAGCGCATCTTCTTGTAGTCAACCAGCCGGATATACGCCTCGTTCACCAGCGCAGATGTTTGCAGGGTGTGATCCGCGCGCTCTCGCCGCATGTAATAACGGGCCATCCGCTTTAGCTCTTGATAAACAAGCGGGATTAATCTGTTGAGCGCCTCATTGTCCCCATCGCTCCAATCGAGAAGCAGTTGGGTTACCTGTTTTTGCGAAAGTGCTTCCATCTGAGTTCTTATCCGAGTGAGGCTAACCGGAAAGTGCTCGGATTATAGCACTTTCCTAAGAATCCTTACTTCTCAGCTTCACCCGGCCTGTTGAGTAGGGACCAAGTTGAGTCCCTGTTGCCCGCGTCATAGAATCGAACTCCCTTCGGACAATCAAGTGACTGACCCGTCTGTGGTCGCTTCCTCAATAGAGCAGTGGTATGATAAGCGCGTTATGGCCACCAATCTAGTCACAATCATCACTGCGCTTGAAGCCCAGGCCGAGGCGAACCTCTTTTTGAGCGACCATCTGCCGGATCGCTTTTGTGCCGATGATCCACGACTGGACGAGGTGGCCGACATGTGGCACGTTCCGGTCGTGCTCGCCTATCCCATCATCGGGTCCGTCGGACAGACCGGTGAGATTCTAGTGAGCGCCGCCTCCGGCAACGTCGTATCGTACACACCGCTCGATGAGATGAGGGCCGCCGCCAACTCCCTGATCGAACTGCACCGCGATGCCATTGAAGCCGCCTTTCTTCGAACAAGAAACACCTGATTCCTGTGTGCCGGCTTGCCTGCGCATGGTATTGAGCAGCTTGGGAATCGCGCTGGAGGAGAGCGAACTGCGCGACCTATGCGACTGCACGCTTTCCGGCACCGACGCCCTGAAAGCCGTTGACGCCGTACGGCAACTGGGCTTTGGCGGAACCGCAAAGAACACGCTCTCTTTTGCGGAACTGCGGAGGCTAATCGCCGATGGATGCCATCCTATCGTGTTTGTTGATTTGCGCCCAGTTGATGGGATCAGAGATATACACGCGGTGGTGGTCATTGGCATAGATCAGCAGGCAGTGATCGTCCTCGATCCGGTGGAGGGCGAACGTTCACTCCCAATTCAAGCATTCAGCTCAGCATGGGCGATGCGCCATAACCTCGCCATCATCATTCAGAAATGAATTCCCGGATCTCGGTGATGCGCTGGTCTAGCTCTAGGCCTCCCCTGAGGCGAGATTGCCAAGCTACCAAATCGCACTGCGACCCCATCGTCTCTTCTTCTTCCAACTGAAAACTCAAAACTGAAAACTATCCCGGAAGTGCGCGGACAATAACACCTTCTTAGGGATCGACTACTTCTGGGACAGACTCTCTGCAAACGATCTTCGATCCGGATGAGCCGATTTCAATTCCTATGTCGCCTATCTGGATGGCGGCAATAAAGCCGCCGAAAAAAAGTTGCCGCATCAACGGAGCCGTCTCTATTGAGAGATGGTTCACAAGGAGAAAGTCATGAAAACGAAACGCAGAATAGTAACTTCGCTGGCGCTCGTCGCGCTGGCAGCGCTTATGTCACTCGGAGTCTTCAGGGGAACGCAGCGGGCGCACGCCCAGGATGTAGCGCCGCCCATCGGCGACCGTATCTCGTTCGGCATGGTCGGCATCACAGCGGGGCAAACGATTCGGGTCAGCGTGGCAAACACCATCATGCCGAATGAACCTAATTATCCGCCGGGACCGTCTCGCGTTGTGTTGAACTTTCGAAACGCCAACGGGCAGCTCGCTCGCAATCGAAATGGCGAAGTC
The DNA here is from genome assembly GCA_964548075.1 of uncultured Clostridia bacterium. GTDB lineage: Bacteria > Acidobacteriota > Blastocatellia > UBA7656 > UBA7656 > Onstottus_A. The sequence goes on from CAZJQQ010000062.1 coordinate 29,135, forward strand.
ATCCGCAGGACGGTTGACTTGGAACGCGGCGATTCAACTTTTCTTGACCTGAACTATGACGAGTTTCCGCCAGGGCCAGTACGCCTCCAGCTCCGCGCGGTCGTCACCGTGCTGAACCCGCCACCGACTGCTGGGGGCAATACCTTTCCGCCCAGTCAAATTGTGCCGACAGTCGAGGTGATAAACAACATCACAGGGCGCACCTTTCTCGCCTTGTTCGTACCGCCGGCGCAGTGCCTGTACTGCTACACGGCAATTAACAATTGAGAGCGGAAACGAGCGGAATGGAATTGGCATGTCGTAGCAGGATCTTACATAAAAAGGAGCAGACCAATGAAAAGGATAAACGCAATAACAAAAGGAATAGTGATAAAGAGATTCTTCTTTTCACTCTTACTGCTTGCGAGTGTCGCCATACCCTCGCAAGCTCTCGCCGACTGCAATGGAGCGCCGGCAAACTACCGGAGGTCCATCGTAACTTACTACGAAACGCCGGATGTTTTTTTTAGCCCAACCGCTATCACTGATTCGCGCTGCACGCTCACCGTCAACGCCACCGGACGAACGGTTTGCCGAACCCGTTTGCGAGGCGTGCTGTACCGTCCGCTGGATGGAGATCGCACGGCTAAGTTCCCTGCGATTATCGTCAACCACGGAAGCGGAGCGGACTTTGAAGCCAACACTCAGTTTTGCGAGATCGCCAACTACTTCTGCCCCAGAGGCTACATGGTGTTGGTGCCATTTCGCCGGGGGCAAGGCGACGAGGACGCGCCATATCCAGATGACCCGCCAAATCCAAACGACCCAACCGACATTAGCGATAAATCAACGGGCATCTACATAGATGATTTCGTGGCGGACTTTGTATCGGCCAACCCAACCTACATTCACCAGACCAACTGCGCGGCGGGAGACGGAGGCTGCTACAGAGCCGAACTCTTTAAGCAGCAGGCTGAGCAGGAAGTCGCCGACTACGCAATGAATTACCTGAAAAACCGCCCTGACATCAAAGTGGAGGGACGCGGTGACTACGCCATCGCAATTATGGGTAACTCATATGGCGGGGCGGTGACGGTGTTAGCCAACCGAATCGCCGCGGGTCATAAGGCGGCAGTCGCATTTTCTCCCGCCGCGCAACAATGGGCGGTTGACAATTGTCTTCCCGAAGACCAAACGTGCGGCGGGGCGGTTCAGAGAGCCCTTCTCTCGGCGGCCAAGAACGCTACGAAGCCCGCCTTCTATCTTCAAGCAAAGTGGGACTACGACACGCGCCCGACGATTGACCTGGCATACGCACACGCCTACGGGAGCAGCGACGACAAGCACGGCAACCGGTTCATGGCTTCTATTTTTCCCTATCCAAATCCCTGCCCGGATACGCGTTGCACTGATGACAATTTTCAAAGCGCTCATGTGGGCTTCTTCAGAGACACGGACCGATGGGGGCCGTTTGTTCTGGAATTCCTCAGGCAATACGGCGTGAAGTAGCACACTCGCGGTCAGTATCGTCTGCTGTCGCGGCGATACTGACCTCTTTGGAGGCAACGATGATGTACGTAAAACTTTTCAGCAGACGTTTGATGTTTCCGTTAGTCGTCTTAATGATAGCGATGCCGGTGTTCGCGCAGACCAGCGCATTCACTTATCAAGGACGCTTGACCGACAACGGTATGTCCGCCGATGGCGCGTATCAGTTCGAGTTAAAACTCTTCGACGCGCTGACGGCCGGCAATCAAATCGGCTCGACCATCACCGATCTTGCAGCAACCGTGAGCGCAGGCATCTTCACCGTTCAACTCGGTTTCGGCGCTGCAGCTTTCAATGGCGGGACGCGATACCTGGAAATCGGCGTGCGAATGAACGGCAGTCCGAATCCATACACCCTTCTCAGCCCGCGCCAATCGGTCACGTCAACGCCCTACGCGATTCGCAGCGTGACTTCCGCGCAAGCCGACAACGCGACGACTGCGACAAATTCAACCCAGCTTGGCGGCGTGGCGGCAAGTCAGTTCGTGATCACAAGCGATCCGCGCATGAGCGATGCGAGACCCCCGACTGCGGGCAGCGAGGACTACATACAGAACAAGACGACTCAACAAACGACGTCAAACTTCAACATATCGGGCAGCGGCACAGCAAATATCTTCAACGCCGGAACTCAATACAACATCGGCGGCAATCGTGTCTTGAGAGCGACCGGGAATACAACTTTCGTTGGTGTGGGCGTCGGGACAAACAACACAGGTGTCGGCAATTCGTTCTTCGGCTCAAACGCGGGCAACCAGAACACGACGGGAGTCAATAATTCTTTCTTCGGCAGCAATGCCGGTATCGCTAATATGACTGGCAACGCAAATTCCTTCTTCGGCTTCGATGCCGGACACGCGAATACCTCGGGTTTTAACAACGCCTTCTTCGGTTACAGCGCCGGAGGAAAGAACACGATCGGCAGCGAAAATGCCTTTTTCGGCGTGTTGGCCGGAGATTCAAACACTGAAGGACTCAGAGACTCTTTTTTTGGCGGCGGCGCGGGCTTTCGCAATACGACCGCCAGTGACAATTCCTTTTTCGGAAATGCAGCCGGTTTCAGCAATACGACCGCTCATGACAATTCCTTTTTCGGAAGAGCAGCCGGTTTCAGCAACACAACAGGTCAAAACAATTCATTCTTCGGTAGTCGTGCCGGACAAACAAACACCGAAGGCAGTTTCAATTCCTTTTTTGGCTTCAATGCCGGACAAGCGAACACCTTCGGCTTTAACAACGCTTTCTTTGGAGACAGCGCAGGCCGATTGAATACGACCGGCAGCGACAACGCCTTTTTCGGCATCATCGCCGGAAACTCAAATACCGAGGGACTGCGAAACTCTTTTTTTGGCGGCGGGGCGGGCGCTAGCAATACGACCGCCAGTGACAATTCCTTTTTCGGGAATGCAGCCGGTTTCAACAATACGACCGCCAGTGACAATTCCTTTTTCGGAAGAGCAGCCGGTTTCAGCAATACAACAGGTCAAAACAATTCATTTTTCGGTAGTCGTGCCGGTCAAGCAAACACCCAGGGCAGTTTCAACTCCTTTTTCGGCTACAACGCAGGCGCGGCGAACACCCTGGCAATCAACAATTCGTTCTTCGGCCATTTCGCAGGTTTCAATAATACGACCGGACAAAACAACACGTTCATCGGCAGTAGCGCAGGCGCAAACAACACTGCGAGCGACAACACTTTCATCGGCAACGCAGCGGGATTGACCAACACGGTAGCAGGTTTTAATACCTTCGTTGGTAGTCTTGCAGGAGTCTTCAATACAACCGGAAGCTTCAACGCATTCTTCGGAGGGTCCGCCGGGCAATCAAATACGACTGCGATCAACAATTCATTTTTCGGAGGCTATGCCGGATCCTTTAACACGACGGGCAACTCCAACTCGTTCTTTGGCACAGGCACGGGTTTAGCTAATACGACGGGCGACAACAATACTCTCATTGGCTCTGGTGCGGATGTGGGAGGAAACAATCTCAACTTTGCCACTGCCATCGGTTCGGGTGCAATCGTCAACAACAGTAACACAATCCAACTTGGCAGAGCTGACGGCAGCGACCTTGTGCTCGTGCCGGGCAAGCTGCAGATTGAAACGCTCGGCACAGCGGGCACCGACCATCTGTGTATTAATTCCTCAAGCCGCGTCGCCGCCTGCTCGTCCAGCAGCTTGCGCTACAAAACCAATCTCGCGCCTTATCTGAGCGGATTGAACATCATCAATCGCCTCAGTCCCATCACTTTCACCTGGAAAGACGGCGGGATGCGCGACCTGGGATTCGGCGCTGAAGACGTTGAGAAGATTGAGCCGCTCTTTGTCACTTACAACAAGCAAGGGCAGGTCGAAGGCGTCAAGTACGATCGAGTCACGGTCGCGCTGGTTAATGCTGTCAACGAGCAGCAGACGCAAATCACCCAGCAACAAGAAGAAATCAAGCGGCAGGAGCGCGAGATTGTCGCGCTGAAAAAACTCGTCTGCCAGTCGCATCCTGATTCGGAAATTTGCAAATAAGGAGAAAAGTCATGCTGAGTTCAATTTTCAAACATCGGATTTCGTTTTTCCTGCTCATCGCCTTATTCGTTTGCGGTGCGCCTCTGGCATCGGCGCAAACTACGGAGTTTACTTATCAAGGTAATCTCGTTGACAATTCAATTCCCGCCAACGGCAATTACGATTTCGAGTTTCGTCTATTTGCCGTGATGACCGACGGAGTTCCGATTGGCGCGCGGACACGCTTGAATGTTCCCGTGTCAAACGGAGTCTTTACCGTACGGCTCGACTTCGCGGCGGCGGGCTTTACCGGAGCAGACCGCTTTCTGGAAATCGCTGTCAAACCTGCCGGAAGCCCGAATCCATCCATAACTCTATTGCCGCGTCAACCGATAACGTTCGCGCCATATTCATTTCACAGTTTGAACGCGGACATAGCGGACACGGCGACCATGGCGACCAATTCACTTCAACTCGGCGGCGTCGCGGCAAATCAATTTGTTGTGACCGGCGATTCGCGGCTTTCGGATGCGCGAAATCCTTTGCCGGGAAGCGGCAGTTACATTCAAAGCGGAACGACGCAACAATCGGGAATCATAAACTTTAACATTAGCGGCAACGGCATACTCGGCGGGGTTTCGGCAAACACGGTCAACGCTACGACGCAATACAACATTGGCAACAATCGCGTGTTGAGCGTCGCGGGGGCGGACAACACCTTCGTTGGATTGGGCGCAGGTACGGACAATGATGATGCCACGTTCAATTCTTTTTTCGGACGCAATGCTGGACATGCAATCACCTATGGAACAGAGAACTCCTTCTTTGGCGCAAGGGCCGGCTTTGCAAGTATTGGAGGCTACCTTAACTCCTTCTTCGGATCGGATGCCGGAGAAGATAACGTGTACGGCCTCGCTAACTCCTTCTTCGGCGGGAACGCCGGCAATGCGAACACTTATGGCGACTACAATTCCTTCTTCGGTGCAGCTGCCGGCTCAGGTAACACAAACGGCAGCAAAAACACCTTCGTGGGCACGGATGCGGGAATCAACAATACCACTGGCAACAACAACACCCTGATCGGAAACCTTGCGGATGTCGGCTCGAGCAACCTCAACTATGCCACCGCCATTGGCGCGGGCGCAGAAGTCAGCAACAGCAATACAATCGTGCTTGGCAGAAGCAGCGGCAGCGACTACGTTCTAATTCCCGGATTTCTCACCATTCCCAACCTCGCCGTTGCCGGAAACGAAAACCTTTGCCGCAACTCTTTCGACCGCGTTGGCTCTTGCTCGTCAAGCCTGCGCTATAAAACAAACCTGCAACCATTCACCGGCGGATTGAACATCATCAATCGTCTGCGTCCGATTACCTTCACTTGGAAAGACGGCGGGATGCGTGACGTGGGACTTGGCGCGGAAGATGTCGAAAAGATTGAACCCTTGCTTGTCACTCGCAACCGAGCGGGCGAAATCGAAGGCGTGAAATATGGGCAAATCAGCTCGGTTCTTATCAACGCCGTCAAAGAACAACAAACCGAAATCGAACTGTTGCAACAGCAAGTCAAATCCCAACAGCGACAGATTGACGCGCTGAACAAACTCGTCTGCCAGTCGCATCCTGATTCGGATATTTGCAAATAGGGAGAACCGTCATGCTGAGTTCATTTTTCAAACATCGCATTTTGTTCTTGCTGTTGACCGCCTTATTCGTCTGCGGCGCGCCTCTGGCGTCGGCACAAACGACGGAATTTACTTATCAAGGCAATCTCGTTGACAATTCAATTCCCGCCAACGGCAATTACGATTTCGAGTTTCGCTTGTTTGCCGTCAGTACAGCCGGAACTCCAATTGGAACGCGGACACGTTTGAACGTTGCCGTCACCAACGGCGGGTTCACCGTGCGGCTCGATTTTTTGCCGGCAGCGTTTAACGGTGCAGACCGCTTTCTGGAAATCGGCGTGAAATCGGCGGGAAGTCCGGATCCGTTCACGATGCTTAGCCCTCGTCAGCAGATAACATACGCGCCGTATTCGTTTCGCAGTTTGAACGCGGAGACGGCGGACACGGCGGTGTTGGCGATGAATTCAAATCAACTTGGCGGCATCGTGGCAAATCAATATGTTCTGACAAGCGATTCGCGTCTGTCGGATGCGCGGCCGCCTACAGGAGGCAGCCCGAACTACATTCAAAATAATCCGGTGCTGCCGCAGCCCGCCAATTTCAATATCAACGGGAACGGGATCATCGGCGCCAACCTGACGGTAAACGGACTTTTGAACGCAAGTCTTCCCCCGGACGATAGCAGCTACATTCAGAATAATGTCAGCCGGCAATCAGGAATCGTACACTTCAACATCTCAGGCAATGGCCTGCTCGGCGGAACGCTTTTTGCAGTGGGCGCAATCAACAGCTCCACACAATACAACATCCTGGGTAACCGCGTGTTGGGTATCGGTGGGAATGACAGCCTCTTTGTTGGAGTGGGCGCGGGCGCAAACAACATGGACGACTCGTTCTTCGGCAAGGACAACTCGTTCTTCGGGCGCAATGCGGGTAATGCAAACACGGGGGGCCTCCGCAACTCATTCTTCGGGCGCGATGCCGGTTTGGAGAACACGGGCGGCTCCTTCAACTCGTTCTTCGGTTTTGAGGCCGGTCGGGACAACAGCCTTGGTGACTATAATGCGTACTTCGGCTTACAGGCTGGCCAAAGGAGTAATGGCAGCAACAATGCCTACTTCGGCTATCTAGTAGGCGGAGCCGATATAGGTTCGGGAGAAAACGCATTTTTCGGTGCAAGAGCCGGAGATGAAAATACTACCGGGAGAAATAACACCTTTGTCGGATATAAAGCGGGCGGGCTGGACTTGGCATGCCCTTTTGTTTGCAACGGCAATTCAACCGGTAGTAGAAATACGTTTATTGGCAATGCGGCGGGTTGGGGAAATACTAGCGGCAACAACAACACCATCATCGGATCATTCGCGGACGTCAGCGCTGAGGACCTCAACCATGCCACTGCCATCGGCGCGAATGCAACCGTGGGGACAAGCGCCACAATTGTGCTCGGCAGAAGTACTGGAGACGACACTGTATTAGTGCCGGGCAAGTTGCAAATAGATACGCTCGGCACGACGGGCAGCGACCACCTCTGCATTAACGCCTCAAACCGCGTCGCTGCATGCTCGTCGAGCCTGCGCTACAAAACCCATCTCGCGCCTTATCGCAATGGACTCGACATCCTCAATCGCCTGAGTCCAATCAGCTTTACGTGGAAAGACAGCGGTATGCGCGATGTAGGTTTCGGCGCGGAAGATATCGAGAAGATTGATCCGCTGCTGGTCACCTACAACAAGCAAGGCCAGGTCGAAGGCGTCAAGTACGACCGCATCAATGTCGTGCTGGTCAACGCCATCAAAGAGCAACAGAAACAGATTGAAGAACTGAAGTCAATCAAAGCGGAGAACGTCGAACTCAAGGCAATCAAAGCTGAGAACGCCCAACTCAAGGCGCAGCTTGCGGCTATGCTCACCCGTCTCGAACGGCTCGAACGGAAGCAAGGAGGAGAATTGAAATGAAACCCAGAACCGCAAAACACCCTGCGCAACGAATGCTTCTGGCGATCTGCGCCCTAATTACTGTTGTTCTGCCGGCCGTATTGGCGCCATCAGCGTTTACACAACAGGGCGGACCTTACAATCTCAATTCGTCAGTCGTCGCGGGCGGCGGCGGCACGAGCACAAACGGCACCACAAACCTCACCGGCACAATCGGTCAGGGCATCCTTGGCGCTTCAACTGGGGGCCCGTTCTCGGTCAATGGCGGCTTCTGGCAGGCTAGTCAAGGTCCTGCTCCCTCCAACTCAATCTCAGGCACCATCAGTTACTGCATTGACCAAACCAAGAAAATTCCGAACGTCACAGTCGCCAGTACCAGCGGCTCTCCTTCCGCCTCTACCACTACGGATGCTACAGGCGCCTATCAACTCAACAACCTTGGCGCTGGTCCTTATACGGTCGCCTCCTCAAAGACTGGCGCTGTCAGCGGCATCTCCGCTTTTGACGCCGCTCTGGTAGCTCAGTACGTCGCAGGCATCGCTACGCCAACCTCCTGCCAGACGCTCGCGGGTGATTCCAGCAACAACGGCGCTCTTTCCGCTTTCGACGCCGGCCTCATCGCTCAAACCGTTGCCGGTATCTCTAACCCGGGCATCGCCGGCACCTGGAAGTTCATTCCTGCAAGCCGCCCTTATCCTACTCTCAGCGGCAACCTCCCTAATGAAAACTATGGCGCCGTGCTGGTAGGCGATGTCTCCGGCAACTGGATTCCTGCCGGACCTGAAGGTTCTCCGAAAGGTTTTATTGGTGGTCCTTCAGGCGGCGGCAACGTTGCGGTCTCTCTGCCCGATCAGGCGGCTGCTCCTGGTGCGGCCAACGTCATGGTTCCTGTCTTCGTGGACAACACGACTGGACAGGGCATCATCGCTTACGACTTCACCTTTACCTTCCCTACCGCCGGTGTCATTCAACTCGCAAGCCCTGCCTTCGAAACCGCCGGCACTTTGAGCGCCGGTTGGAACATCACTCCCAATACCTCCACTCCCGGTCAGATTCGCATCGTCGCCTTCAACACCGTGGCTCTTTCAGGATCAGGCACTTTGATCTTCCTCAAGTTCAACGTTATAGGCGCGCAGGGAGCGATGACCCCGCTGACCTGGAGCAACTTTGTGTTCAACGAAGGCAGTCCCTCTGCCACCTTGACCAACGGGAAGTTCACAGCGTCCGGGCCAACGGCGGTCAAGCTTGAGAAGTTCACGGCCACCGGCTATGACGGCGGAGTCTACCTCGAATGGAAGACCGGCCTCGAAGCAGACAACCTCGGCTTCAACGTCTACAGAGAAAGAGCCGGGCAGAAGGAACTAGTCAACGCTGAAATGCTCGCAGGGTCATCGCTGCGGACTGGCCAAACGAGGCTGCAGACTGGACGCACATATTCGTGGTGGGACAAAGCAGTCTCGGATTGCGGATCGCCCAGTGCCGATTGTAAGAACGCCCTGTACTGGCTTGAAGACATCGATCTCAATGGTCAAAGCAACTGGCACGGGCCCCTCTCGCCGCAGCTCGTTGGTGGAACTCCTCCAGCGCAGAGCGACGCCGCGGCTCTCAGTCGCATCGGCAACTCCCAGGTTCCTCACGCAAGTACACCGGTTGAGCGCAGAGCGTTGGCTCGCCTCAATCCGGGCCAGGCAGGAATTCAGCCCATTCCAGCCGGCGCGTCGGCGGTGAAAGTCTCAGTGCGCCGCGAAGACTGGTACAGCCTGTCTTCGACAGAGTTAGTTGCGGCAGGGCTCAACCCGAACCCCGACCCCGACCATCTGCAGATGTACGTTGATGGTGAGCAAATCCCGATCAATGTGATAACCGGCGATAAGAACCAGCTATCGGCCATCGAGTTCTACGGCGTTGGGCTAGACGCCGCCTACACCGATGCTCGCGCGTACTTGATAGTTGAAGGCAAAGAGAAGGGCTTGCGGATAGAGCAGATCAAAACAGACGCGCATCCCTCCAGCGCTCGCAGCTTCAGCTACTCGGTAGAGCGAAAAGACAGGACTATTTACTTCTCGGGCTTGCGCAATGGAGAGCGGGAGAACTTCTTT
>CAZJQQ010000063.1:0-38073 GCA_964548075.1 uncultured Clostridia bacterium
AGCAGCCAACACAAACCAACAGATGATCGTTTACACAAAATGCTTGACGCTACCAACTTGGTCGATTATCAGCGATCAATCTGGCGGCTACGCGATAACCTTTGCCACCTGGAACCTACACCGTGACAGCCGATGTGCCAGGGTTTCATTCATTTGAGCGGGCCCCCTTCATCCTGATGCCGACCACAGATACAACCATCAATTTGACTATGTGGCCCAGCGGTACGCCCTCACATACAACCTCAATTCCTCCGAAGATATTCTACAAACGCATCCCGACAAGAATGCCTCCGGGTGAGCTGGTTATACAATTCCGGCAGGAACGTAAGGGTGAGAACGAAATAGCATTTAACCCGGTCGTGATTACTTGCGACCGACTCACCTTCAAAGCAGATAAGGGATTGTTTTACGATAAGCAGAATCGAATTGAACTAGAAGGGAATGTCATTGTCGAGGATGGGAATGTGACCACTCGCTTTGGTCGTCTCGGACTGGATCTTTCTCAAGAACCGATAGGAATCCGACCCACAAGGGGTTACATCACAGACATAAGCGGAGAAGGATCGATTGAGGAGGGTGAGATTTACTTCAATTTTAATGTAGCAGTGCCCAGATCTGGTCACCTCACATATCGAGACAACAAGAGAGGACTCGAATTGGTTTCGAGCACGATTCATAACCTACGAACGGTTGACGACAGAAAGAACCTCATAACCTTTAGCGGCTTAGGTCGGCTTAACGATTCAGCCCACACGCAGTTTACCGTTACCACTCAACATAACGAATCGGGGACCGAGCCAGACAGTTTCTCTATCGAGTTTGGCAATTATTATCGCTCCGGTTCGCTAACTCAAGGACGTATTAGAATCAACCGGGACCGCTGATTGCGTTGGCAATTTCGAAGATCTCATCGCTCATTTCTTCGGGACAGCTTCCGTCAAGATCGCGAGCGCTTTGCTGAACGCCTGCGTGCCCTCGCGGCTGCCTCGATAATGCCCGAGCCGCACTACCACAAGATCGTGCGAAGGGATGATCATTGTAAATTGCCCGCCGGCCCCCGCCATGTAATAGGCATCCTTCGGCACCGGATACCCACCGTCGCCGTTGACCCAGAAGAACGCTCCGTAAACCGGGCGCCTGTCGGCTTCCCACGCGGGCGCAATCGTGCTTACGAACTTCGCGAATCCCTCGGGCAGAATCCGCTCGCCCTTCCACACGCCGTCCTGAAGATAGAGATTCCCAAGCCTCGCCCAATCACGACCCGATCCGAATTCATACCCCTGCGTGAGAAAGTTCCCATACGGATCGGTTTCCAACACCATCGTGCGGACACCGATCTTGTCGAACAGCGCGCGTTGAGGAAACGACAGATACTCCTGGCCGCGCTTCTCGACCGCGAGCCGTATGAGATAGCTGATCAACGACGGATCACAATTGCGATAGCGGCCCACCGTGTTCGGCGGCCACTGCTGCGGGCGTGTCGCGGCGTATTGAAAAGTGTTGATTCCGCCGGTGTAGAAATAGAAGTGATCGGGATAGCCGACCGACGGATCGTAGTCCGGGTCCTGCGTCGCCCTGATTCGCAGACCGCTCGACATATGCATGATGTCGGCTATGCGAATCTTGGCGCGCGGATCGCCGGACTTTTGCCACTCGGGAATGGGCGCAGGTTGCCACAGATCGTACACGCCTTGCTTGACCAGTATTCCCATCAATGTGGCGATCAGACTCTTGCCCATGGACCAGCTTTCGAGAGGTGTGCTCGTGCTGATGCCTTCCCGGTAGCGCTCGGCGATGATGCGTCCTTTCCAGGTGACAACGAAAGCCGCCGTCATACCCTCCGCAGGCTCGAAGGCCGCGTCGATTGCTTCCTTGAGTTTGCCGGCGTTGATCTCAGAGGGCTGCGGGTCTTTTGGCAGCACATCCCCCATTGGCCATGGTTGTGTTGAAGCATCCGGCAGCTTGCTTGTTACCGTTATAGGCTTAAAGCTCAGCGAGTCCTTGCCGGCCGGAAGCGTGACGCACCCCTGACTGCCAAGGTACCGGGCAATTCGTTTTACTCCGTTTGGAACAGTGACGGTCACGGTCTTGTTGGCGCGATCGATGACTGGTTTCCCGAACTTCGCGCGCTCCTCGAAGCGACCCGTGAAGCCGCCGATGTTTTTCGCTGCAAACTCGGGATCGAGCCCGGTGATGAAAACCGCCGAACACATGACCTTGGCGTAGCCGGAAGCTTCGTGCTCGAGCGGGTCCCCGGGAGGCGCGACATATGGCGTATCGAGCTCGAATGATTTGGCTCTCGCAATGAGGGCCTCGCGAGCGGGATTGCGCTGCTGCGTCTGCGCGAATGCGGAGACACCGTGGCTCAGTCCCAGAGTCCTGGTATTTGGTATCGGGGCCGCTAACAACGCAAGCCCCATCATCGCCAACCCAAGCGCACGGATCTTCATTGCTCTACCTCCTCACGCTCCGCTCGACTCAGTATCGAGAAACTTGGCCGGGCTGTCATGTTTTGAATCGCAGATGACCTCGCCGACTTTAACCGACGCCGTGACAGCTTACAAGCCGTGGCGTATGCGACGTGCATTGGGAAGCCAACCCGAGGATTTAGGCTTCTGGTGATGCAGAGAGACGGGCTCACTTGACATCATTGCCCGGTTAGCTAAGGTTCCTAACTATGACTCGAATAAGTTGCAAGAGCCAAATGACGCGATTGTGCGCCTCTTTGATCATCCTCGTTTTCGTTCTATTCCCTGCCGGCTCGACTGCGGCGAGTTCCGCCGCACAAACGCCAAGGCAAGACTATTTGGTCTATGTAGTCTGCGAATCGGCCGACAAAATCGCCTTGATTCGGTTCGGTCAGCATGGCGCCGGGATCGATAAGCTCATCGACACCGGCTCGATGCCCAGCGATATCGACGGCCCTCACGGCATAGTCGTCTCGCCCGACAAAGAGTTCTACTACGTTTCACTCGGCCACGGCCGCCCGTACGGTTCCGTTTGGAAATACTCGACAAAAGATAACAGCGTGCTCAGCAAGGTAACGCTCGGGTTCTTTCCCGCTACGATGGATATTTCCCGTGACGGCGGGCTCCTCTACGTGGTCAATTTCAATCTTCACGGTGACATGGTTCCGTCATCGGTTTCTATCGTCGCCACCGAACCGATGATCGAAGTCGCCCGCGTTCCCACCTGCACCATGCCTCACGGCTCGCGCATCAACCCGCAGGGCACCAGGCAGTACTCAGCCTGTATGATGAACGACTTGTTGGTCGAGATCGATACGAATAGCCTCAAGGTTTCTCGCCACTTCGTCGTGACCAAAGGAAGAGAGACTGGGATGAATGGCTCGCCGGCATCGCTCACCATGAGCGTGAATCCTGCGCACGACCCAGGTGGCCACGGAATGGAACCGCCCAAACCCGGTGACACTTCTTGCTCGCCAACCTGGGCTCAACCATCAGCCGATGGAAAGTTCGTCCTGGTCGCTTGCAACAAGTCAGACGAAATCGTGGAGATCGACGCCGCGAGCTGGAAGGTTACCCGAAGAATCGCTGCTCGCCCCGGCGTGTACAATCTCGCGGTTACCGGGGATGGCAAGCTTATCGCAACCAACAAGCGGGATCAGTCCGTCTCGGTATACGAGTTGAAGTCGGGGCGCGAGCTGGCGCGAATTCCCACAAAGCGCCGCGTCATCCACGGGGCGGTAGTCTCCCCCGACAACCGCTACGCATTCATCTCGGTCGAAGGGGTGGGCTCGGAACCGGGAACGGTGGAGGTAATAGATTTGGATTCTCTCAAAACGGTCGCGACCGTGGACCTGCCTGAACAAGCGGCAGGGATTGACTTTTTCAAGATGGAGCCGGCCAGGTGACTGCTTAGCGTCTCGGCGGAGGTTTGCGTCTCTGCGCGAAACAGCGATCTCCAGGACCATTTCGCGCAAAGCACGCCAAGACCCGCTAAGCCGCAAACGCAACGAAGGTTTAATCCCCCGGCGCTGTCGTCGAACCCTTCTGCTTAGGCTTTCCGATCTTAACGATCCATATGCCCGAGTTGATATCGTTGAAGTAGATCAAGTCGCCGTGCGGCTGCGCGCCCCAGGTAAAGGGCAGATTTGATCTGAACCCCGACGGATCCCCAGTCCAGAGCCGCCCGATCTCGCGACCTTGCCGGTACAGGTCCCCTCTCAGCTCACCCGACACATCGACCACTCGAGCGCCGCCTGTGTAGTAGCCCATACTCAGCACATCGTCCTTGACCCAGATGTTATGCGCGCCGCCTTCAGGCACCGTGTAGTCCGCGACCTTCCTGGGATGATTGATATCGGTTACGTCCACCACGTGAACAATTCCCCGCACCGGAATCCGGTTCTTCGACTGGATATCGAATATGGCCGGAAAGACCTCATCGCCGATGAAGACGTAGTTCTTGTAGCGAAAGACCGCGTGCGCGCCCGCAAGCCACCCGTCGCCGTAAAGCTCGTGGTAATTCAATCGAAGCTGGCTGACGAACTGTGGCTTCTCCGGACTGCCTCCCTTGATCCCGCTGCCAACATCCAGAATTACCAGGCCGTCTCTCCAATAAGCCAGATAAGCCAGCCCGTCTTTGACCTGAACGTCGTGAAGATATCGTCCAGCCGTCGACTCTTCACCATCGGCGGCGGTTATCTTTCGCACCAACGGATTCTCGACTTGCCACCGCGCCACCTCCCTTGGGTTCTTTAAGTCTTGAAAGTCGATGACGCGCATCGAGCCGGTTGCGTCGTCGGTCAGGTAAACGTAGTGACTATCGATGAACGCGCTATGCACTCCGCCGGTAACCGTAGCCGTATAGTCAGAAATGACCTTCGGGTGCGCGGGATCGGACGTGTCGAGGAACACGATTCCGTTTTTGCGGCTTGATGCGCCCTCGCGCGTGAGCACCGCGATCTTTCCGTCGGCCGTCGTGCTTATGTCGTTGGTGTGCCGAGCATCAACCTTGACGGTATCCGTCTGCTTAGGATGAGCCGGATCCGAGACGTCATAAACCATCAGCTTGTCGGATATCGTCGACACATAAGCGAAATTGCCGATGATCCATTGTTCCGCCGTCTGCAAGTCCTTGAGTGTCGCACGCCCAATCACTTCCAATTCGCGCTCCGCGTTTCGAGGGGTGACGACCACTGAAGCCAGGGCCTGGCGATCGCCGACCGATGCGCTGACGACATAGGCGCCCGGTTTTTCGGCCACGAACGCGCCGTCGGGCTCAATCATCGCGCCATCACCGCCAACCGCCCAGCGCACCTCACAACTATTGATCGCCTTGCCCGCGCCATCGGTCGCTCCAGTGGAGAAACGAACGACATCTCCCGTCCGAGCATTCGCTGACCTGGGCTCAACGATAAGCGACTTGACCGGGTTTGCGGTCACTTCAACCGCCATCGTTGCGCGGGTTCGCTCGCAGACTGCGGTGATGTTCGCTTTACCCGGCTTCAGACCGATGACCAGTCCGGCGGCGTCAACAGATGCAATCGACGGATTATCGGAGGACCACGAGATCGCGACATCCGCTCGCGGATTACCCGTCGAGGTGCGAGCGGTTGAGCCTGGCCTCATCGCGCCGCCGACCACGACTTGATTCTTTGCCGGCAGATCGATGCTGGTTACAGGCGCCGGCTTGACTTTGATTCGTATCGTGACGACCTTGCCCGAGACCACTGCACCGACTTGCGCCTCGCCGGGGTTGTAGAACGAGATGTTTCCCGAACTGTCGGCGCTGACCACATCGAACGGGGCAGCGAACCAGGTCGCAGGCTTAGCGTCGATTGTTTTGCCCGACTCGTCTTTAGCCACCGCGGTCAATTTCAATTGCTGGCCGACCTCAGCCTCGGCGATATTTGGGGTGACCTCGACGGTTTTTACCGGCGCCGACTGTTGCCGTGCAAGAGCGGCCGTACCGATCATCGCGATAACACAGAGCACCCTTAGCTTCACGCAGACACCTCCGGGAGATTGTTCAAGTCTGGGAATTGTATTCTTTGAACGGAGCCTATGCAATCGTCAACGCGCCGGTTTGACCTTCGACGCACGCGATCGGAGAGTGCCTCTACCTTCGATGAACTCCGAGCGATGGCCGTCTTTTGTGATGACGAACGACTCTTATTTGGGCATCCAATTGTGTCAGAGAAATAGCCTGATCGGGATTCGCGTCAATCTCTGCATCACGACAAAACGCTTCCGCAACTCCCTCATCTTCGTCGGACAAAACGCCGGGAAGAGATTCGAGAAGATTCGCCGCCAGAATTGCACGCTCCTTCTCCGGCAAGGTGAGCGCAAGTTTCTCTATCTCAACTATCGTCGCCATGTCCGAAGCATACACCTCGGCGAGACACTTGAACAACACTTTCGATTCGAGAATGACGTAGAGAGGAAGATGGCGTCTACGCGCAAGCGTGTCACCAAGCG
This sequence comes from uncultured Clostridia bacterium, assembly GCA_964548075.1. Lineage (GTDB taxonomy): Bacteria > Acidobacteriota > Blastocatellia > UBA7656 > UBA7656 > Onstottus_A. The sequence continues at coordinate 6,444 of CAZJQQ010000063.1, forward strand.
CGAACGAATGATGGCGGATGAGGAGTCTTCCGACCTAGTTGAATCAGCCAGCCAAGCGCTCGCGATGGTCCACCCATCAAGCAACAACCCTTCTAAAGAATTAGTAACTCTTGAGCCTGCCTGATACCCGTTGTGTCTTTATGGATTGGCCATCTGGGCCAATCCTAAGAAGCTGAACAGACACCTGCTCGCCTGGAGAATGCGCCCATAGCTTTTGGACGTCGTGAATGGTATAGACTTGTCGCCCGTTGAGGTGGGTGATCACATCTCCCGGCCGTATGCCCGTTTCCTCTGCTGTGCTTCCCGATTCAACGGCTCTGACGACGAAACCCATCAAGCCTTCGACGCCAAGCTTAGCTTTACGATCCTGTGGCGGTATCTGAGCCCTCGGTGCCCTCGGCTCTTCTTGAGCAGCTATCGGGTCTTGACCAGCTATCGGGCCTTGCTCCATTTGGGTCTGTGTGTTTCGAAAGCCGGCGTAGCCGAGGACCGGCATAACGATAAGCGAAAGAACAAGAAAGATCTTCTTCACTTTTGTCTCCTTTCTACTCTGGAATGAACACAGGTGCGCCCATGCAGCACCTTGACCATGTTTCACAGTTACACACACCGCACCTGTTACAACCAGTATCTGGATCGTGAGCGCGAGGAGGGCGCGAGGAGGGGTCAGGCTTGACATTGTTGACATTCCATCTGCCCCCTCTCTTTTTTCATCGCAGCACATGACAGAGCTACCTGGTTCCCGCGAAGTTAATGCAACTCTCACTTCGGTAATAGAGTAATCGAGTTCAATCTTCACCACCGCCTTGGTAACATCGAGGCGTGAGTCCCGAGCGCGAAACCAGACTGATTCCCGCCGTCGTAGGGCCCACCGCTTCCGGCAAAAGCGAGCTTGGCATCAAGCTGGCTCTTGCGCGCAACGGCGAGATCATCAATCTTGATTCCGTTCAGGTCTATCGCGGTATCTACATCGCAACAGCTAAGGTACCTCACGCCGAGCGACAGGGCGTGCCTCATCACCTGATCGACATCGTCGAGCCGACTGAGAACTTCACTGCAGGCGACCACGCACGTCTGGCGGCACGGACGATTCAGGAAGTCGAAGCTCGCAATCACACGGCGATACTCGTGGGCGGCACGGGCTTCTACTTGCGCGCTCTTGTGAAGCCCTTGTTTGAAGGACCGCCGACAGACATCAGGCTTCGCGAGCGGCTCGCCGTCTTGCGCGACAGATGGGGCGCGGAGCACCTGCATCGAATGCTTGCGCGCGTTGATCCTCAAGCGGCAATGAACCTTAGTCCGCGTGACTGGCCGCGCACCATGCGAGCACTGGAAGTCTACTTTCAAACCGGCCGGCGCATTTCAGAGTCACAACCCGAAATGCCTCCCGCGCCCGAGCTTGCCTCGCGCATCCGGGTGATCGCGCTCAACCCGCCGCGAGAAGAGTTGTACGCGCGCATCAACAGACGCGCGGATCAGATGTTCGACAGCGGGCTGGTCGAAGAAGTCGAGTCGCTGATCTCATCAGGAATCCCGCCGTCGGCGAAAGCTTTTCAAGCTCACGGCTATCGCCGCGTCGTGGAATACCTGCAAGGCAAACTAACCCTCGAGGACGCGTTGATTCAGATGAAGCTGGACACACGCCACTATGCGAAACGGCAGCTCAGTTGGTGGCGCTCGTGGCCGGAGGTGAAGTGGATCGATCGATTTGGAGATGAGCAGGAGGCTCTCGAGGCAGCCGCACGCTACCTAGCAGGCTGCTGAAAAAGCGCGCTCGCCACTAAGACTCAAAGACACGAAGCTGCACCAAGTCAGTGAATGCGGTATGTTGTGGGCTTTGTGCTCCTTTGTGCCCTCGTGCCTTGGTGGCGATAGATTAGTTTTTCATCAGCCTGCTAGAGACTTCACTCTCGCTCAGAAAGTGATTATGTGCGGGATCACTTCTACGAGGCCCAACCTCTCAAACTCTGCCCGTTCGCGCGCGAGCAGCTTCTGCAGATCCTCAGTCACGTAAGAGCGAAACCTGTCGGCGTACGCGGTCGAACGCGTCACCGCCTCGATTGCCAGCTTGAGCGCTTCGGTTAAGCCGACGACAAACTCTTCGGCGGAAGCGCGTCCTACGAAAACGATTTCACCCGCCAGGTATTCGAACTCGCCTGCGAACGGATCGAGGAAAGGGAAACGGTCGGCGATCTCTAGTTGCCCCGCGCGCAACGACATCGGAAAACTATCGGGCCGGCCGACCGCTTGAGCCGCTTCTTCGATCGCTCGGGCTATCTCGGCCATCAGCCGCTTTATCTCGGTCATCGCTTCCGCGTCTGTGCCCGCAGGAGGAAGCTCGTCCCACTCAATCAACAGGTCTCCGGCTCGCGGTTCGATCGAGTCCTTGCTTAGACCCGGCGTTGCGGTTTCTGCCGGCAGTGCGAAGCCGGACCGGCCTCCCGCAACGGCTGCCACCGCGCTACTGGAAACTCCGGGTTGTTCGGCGCGTTCGACGCTGGGCCCGCCAGGGTCCGGGAGCGCCAGCCTCTCGGGCTCTCGCCCTGAGTCGACACGCAAGTCGTTCGACGTTAGCGGTCCGGACGCCGCCTGTTGAAGACTCGCCAGGTATGCTGCCACGGGCTCTTCTTGCACTATCTCGTCCTGCGCTGGCAGAGGCGCGAGAACGTGCGCAGGGGAAGTCAGCTCAGGCTCGTCAAGCGTCTCCGCCACAGCTTGCGTGAAGTACACATCGAATGTCCCGCCGGCATGGTTGCATTCGTCGATCAGATGGCCGAGCGCGGGATTACTGGCCAGATCCAGCGCGCCAGAATCCGCCGGACCCGTCGAGCTGATAATTCGGCATTCGCTATCGCGCATGTATATCAGAGCGCCCTGTCCGCTCTCGGTGTTGATCTCGATGAACCACTCACGATCGCGCTCGCGAACGAGCTTACCGATCATCTTCTCGAGGTCCGTAAACTCGGTGCTCAAGCCTACGTATAGCGCCTTGGCGTTTATGCGCCCGGCGACGGCGCTTGCCGTCGCCACCGAGTAACCGTAGATCGAAATGCGACCCCGTTCACGGCGCGAACGCTCCGCAAGCTGCTCAACGGTCGTTCGAGTGTAGTTCATGGTTGCGGCGCTTCGCGCACGATCGCCGCCCATCTCGACGACGGCAGCCACATTGCCACTAGCGATGACGATGAAACTGTCCGTGTCCCGCAGGACTACTTCGACGACACCCGAGAAGCCGCCTTCACAGAGGTCGGCTACAAGCGCGTCCACAAGCACGTAGCTCGTCGCCAGACTTTCGTGGATGGTTTCTCCGCGAGGAATAAACATTGGCGAGGTCCGTAGTCCGTAGTCCGTAGTCCGTGGTCCGTAGTCGGTGGTCGGTGGTCAGCATGTGCAACGGGGAGCAACGGACTACGGACTACGGACCACGGACGTCTTCGTTATTTCTTCACCGGCGATTTGAACTTCCCTTTCTTAATCGCCTCGATGATTCGCTTCGCCTGATTGCGAGCGATCAACGGCTGAGTATCGTCGCCGGCGATTTCATTCAAAGCGGCCAGCACCCGCTCAGGCTCGGCTATCCACTCAAGCCTCAAGTCCCTCTCCAGGACCTCGAGCTGCTTAGGCAGATCGAGGGGCTGATAGCGTTGGGCGTTGTCGATGTCAAACAGCGATATCTCCTGCGTCGCGATGCCGAGAAAGATCTTCCCCAACTCCTCCATCTGTGCGTTTATCGTGTGATTGAATCGAGCCTTGCGCTCGCGGGCGCCTTGCTTCGCGCCGAGGGTTATCCAACCTAAGTGCGACATGTCCGGCTTGACTTGATACTCCGTCTTCGAGCCGAGAAAGTCCGAGATTTCAAACAGACTGCGTATGCGCGCGATAGTCGCCGGCAGAAGCTTGACCTTGCAATCGAGCACTTCGTCGGACTCTCCCCGCGTGAATCTCAGCTCGCCTGCGCCGTGCGCGGAGAGGTCGATCTCGATCACCCGAAGGTGGAAACGCGGGTTCTCGAACTTGTAGCTGAAACTCACTTCGCCGGCAGCGGGCGCGCCGTTTATGCTTTGCGGCTGCTGACGCGCGAGCCCGCAGGTCGCCGCCAGCAGCAGAACCAGGGCAAGCGAATTAAGACGACTCAGGCGCATATGCTCGCTACAAAACTCAAACAGGGACGATCAAGATAACAAGGATAATTAAAGTCTATCCCGCTTATCCTGTCCATCCCTGTTTGTTAGAGGTCTAGTCGAACTTCACGGAAACCAACTTCGACACGCCTGGTTCTTCCATAGTGACGCCGTACAAAGCGCGGGCGGCTTCCATCGTGCTCTTGTTGTGAGTGATGACCAGGAACTGCGTGTCGCGGCTCATCTCCGTCACTTTTCCAGCGAAGCGGCTGACGTTCACTTCGTCCAGCGGCGCGTCGACTTCGTCGAGTATGCAGAAGGGCGAGGGTCGATACTCGAAGATCGCCAGCACGAGTGCGATCGCCGCCATCGCCTTTTCGCCTCCCGACAGCAGCAGCACATTCTGCAATCGCTTGCCTGGCGGCTGCGCTATCAAGTCTATGCCGGACTCGAGCACATCGTCTTCATCGATGAGCATCATCTCGCCGCGGCCGCCGCCAAACAGCTCGACGAACATGTGTTGGAAGTTCTCGTTGATGTGAGTGAATGCGTGGCGGAACCGCTCACGCGACCGCCGCTTGATTTCTGTAAGCGCTTCCTCAGTCATCTTGATCGAGTCCAGAATGTCGCGCCGCTGCTCGGTCAGGAAGCGGAACCGCTCGTCCGATTCTTCAAGCTCTTCGAGCGCCATCATGTTGACCGGTCCCATCTCGTCGAGCTTGATTCGCAGCTCGTCATGCCGGACACGAACCGAATCAACGTCAGAAGTCAGCGGGGCAGGTTGCGGAGGAGTAGAGGCGCTGAGGGGCTGAGGAGAAATCTCCTCCGCTCCTCCGCTCCCCTGCTCCTCTGCGCTTGTGTTGTCCGCTTCAATCGCGACCGCCGTGTTCGTCAGCTCAACACTGGTTACAACATCCTCGAGCGACATTGCCAGCTCCGAGAAACACATCTTCGTCAGGTGCTCAGCCTCGGATTCGATCCGCGCTCGTTCGACTTCGATTTGGCCTCTACGATCGTGCGCTGCGGCAGCGGCCTGTCTCAACTCACCGAGCATTTTCTCAAGCTCGTCGCTTCGCGTTCGCGCAGAGGCAAGTTCTTCGCTGCCAGCGGTGATCAGTTCGCCAAGCGAGGCCCGATCCGCTTCCAGTCGCACCGCGGCGCCCGCGCTCTCTTCCAGCGAGGTCGTGAGCCCATCGACGCGGCCGTGACTGTCGTACAGCTCCAACCGGTTTCGATTGATCCTCGATCTCAACTCCTCGGCTTCGCTTTCCGTCCGCCGCACTTCAGCTCTGGCCGCGTGCAAGCGTTCAGCGCGGGCGGCAACAGAGGCGCGGACGGCGGAGACTTGTTGCGACAGCTCTTCGACGTGCGCGCGCATTTCCACGAATCGCGACCCGGCTTCGTCGAGCGACCGTTGCACAGCCTCGCTCGACGCCTCCGCAGCCGCGAGCTGCTCGCGGAGCTGCTCGATGCGAGGCTCAAGTTCCACTCGCTCCACGGCCGTCTGTTCAAGCTCGGCTTCGACGACCCGGACGTGTTGCGCCGCGCGTTCGAGGTCGCGCGCCAGTCCTTCCAGATGCGAAGTGCGCGCGGCAGCCGATTTCTCATGCTCACGAAGCTGCTGGTCAAGCGATGACGCTTCCAGCTCGACAAGGCGTAGTCGTTCTTCGGCGGCGCTCATTTCTTCTGCCATTCGCTGCTCTTCCTCAGCGCCACTCTCGCTCTGCTCGCGAAGCTGTTTGATCTCGCGCTTGAGTCCCAGCAGCGACGTGCCCTTCTGGCCCGCCTGCGCGCCCGTAACAATCAGGCGGCCGTTGACCACCTGCTCGCCGTCATAGGTCACATAGATCAACGATGCGTTTTCGATCGACAGATGAAGCGCCGCTTCGATGTCGGGGACAACCGCCGCGGCGCACTTTTCCGGAAACGCGCGTTCGACGACCGTCTTAATCTCGGGCCTTATGCCAAGCAGATCGATCGCCCGCAACACGTCGAGTTGAAACCGCGAGGCGTGTGCAATGGCCTCTTCGTCAAACAGCCGCGCGGAAGCTCGATCGTCCGACGCCTCCGCTTCAACCTGAGAATCAGAGATCAGCGGATGAGTATCGGCGTTCAGCTGAATCACGATCGCGTCAAGTGAAGAAAGATCGGCCGGAGGCAGTTGCCGCTCTTCGGGCACATACTCCGGGTAAGACCGCAAGGCTTCGCGTTCAGCATCGGTAGCTACCAGCCAGTTCTCAATCGCATTCTCAGGCTGTGTCGCCCCGTCGCCGCGTCCCCCCGTCTCCCCGTCGCTTCCATGCTCCGCTTCCGGATCGCCTTCACCGCCGTGCAGCCCGACGACGAGGAAAGCGCCGCGTCCCAGTCCTTCATTCTTGATGTAGTCGACTCCGGCCAGCGCGTCATCGATCGTAGGCACCAAAACGCTTTGAAGCTCACGCGCAAACAGGCTCTCGATTAGAGGCTCGTATTGAGGCTCGACCTCGACAAAATCCGCCAGCGTCCCGAGCGCGTTTATTCGAGCGGCCTGCTCACGTGAGAGTACGTGTTGCACCGCGTCCGAATAGTACGCGTGATGCGCGTCGAGGTCTTCAAGCGACGTTAGCCTGTGCGTAGCCGCGGCGCGTCTGGCATGCACACCTTCAAGCTGTGAGCGTAACTCGGAAGCTTGATTGCTAAGCGCATCCAGATCGGAAGCCCGCTCGGCGATCCTTGCGTTGAACTCGCTGAGTAGCGCAGCGTCGCCCTCGACCTCGGCTCCCACGCGGGCAAACTCGCTGGAGGCCTCATCGCGCCGCGCGGTGGCTCGTTCGAGTTCGGCGTCCAGGCTTACCTGCTTCAGCTCCAGCCGTCTGAGCGCGTCTTCGAGATTAGCGCCGAGGTTTCGAAGCCGCTCGGTCATGCCGATCTCTGTGAGCATGCGCTGGCGCATTTGCTCGATCTCGCTTTCGGCGTCACGCAGCCGGCTCAGTTCCTCGTGATATGACCCTTCGCGCGCGAGCAGATCGGCTTGCTCGGCGGCTACCTCGGCCTCAAGCGACTGAAGACTAGCCGCACGCCGCTGCGCTTCCGAGTCGAGCAGCGTGAGGCGTTCGTCAAGCAACTGCTGATCGCGATCAAGCTCCTCGATGCGCGCGGCCAGTTCTTTGATCTGCTGCTCCTCGAAGGTTCGGCGATTGCGGGCGCGGTCCGCCTCGAGTTCAACGGCCGCCGCCCGCTCGCGCAACTCCGACAGATGATCCTCAGCCGTGCGCGCCTGGGCCGACGCAGCCCTGTTTTCGCCCTCGAGCTCTGATAGCCGAGCGTCCAGCTCAGTCTGATTGCGCCCCGCTTCTTCAAGCTCACTGGCCACTCGCTCGATCGCGTCGTTCAAGCGGTAATAGTCGGCGGTAAATATCACCTTCAGCAGCGAGCGCATCTCTTCGCGCAACCGCCGATAGCGGCGCGCCTTCTGCGCCTGACGCTTGAGGCTGTTAACCTGGCGTTCGACTTCGCTGATGATGTCGTTAAGCCTTGTAAGATTCTGCTTCGCCGATTCGAGCTTGAGTTCGGTGGCGCGCTTTCGCGATTTGAACTTGGTGATCCCGGCAGCTTCCTCAATGAGTGCCCGCCGGTCGAGCGGCTTGGACGAGAGTATCTGACCAATTCGACCCTGCTCGATGATCGCGTAGTGAGCGCCGCCCAGGCCCGTGCCGGCGAACAGGTCCTGGACGTCACGAAGCAGGCACGGCCTGCCATTCATCAGGTAGTCGCTGTCGCCCGTGCGATAGAGACGCCGGCCGACGGTTATGCGTTCGCCGGCGGAGATCGCGATCGTCCGGCGCTTGCGTGGGTGACGGGTCCGCTTGCGCTCAGCCGTCTTGGGCTTTTCTTGTTCGATGGCGGCTTCGGCCCCGGTCTCGCTCTTGAGTTCGAGCCGCGCGGGTGATTGCTCGCTGTTGACGCTCGCTGATGATTCACCGGCCGATTCGTCAGCATCGCCGGAGCGAGCTTGGTTCGCTTCATCATCAGTCGATAACCCGTCGATGCTATGTGGCTCGTCTTGTTGTTGGGAGACCCCGTCGTCAAGGCTAGTTCCAAGTTGTTGAACGTCGCCGCCGGCGAGGTCAGCCTGCTCCGATAACAGCGTTGACTCGCCTTGATCACGACCCTCGGACGAAGAAGCCACCTCGGATTCCTGAGCTTCGCGTGCCGGTTCTGGCGGGGCCAACTCTTGGACCAGTGAGCGCGCGGCTTCGGCTGCGTGCTCCGCGTTAGAGAGCGCGTCCTCGTATTCCTGCTCGTCGTCTTTGTCCGAAGCGTTGTCTCGCGCGGCGATGTCTTCGATGGCGACCAGCGTGAGCAGCACCTCGGCCATCCCGGTAGGCTTGCGGTCGCGAGTGCCGTTAAAGATGACATCTTCCATTTTTCCGCCGCGAAGATTCTTGGCGGACTGTTCGCCCAGCACCCACGAGATCGCCTCGGCGATATTGCTTTTGCCGCAACCGTTAGGGCCGACGACTCCGGTTATTCCTTCGCCGAAAACCAGGGAAGTCCGGTCGGCAAAAGATTTGAAGCCGTTTATCTCCAGTTTCTCGAGTCTAAACATTCACCGCTCCGTGGCTGGCGACGCCGACCACTACATAATAGGGGTATGATCAAGTTCTGGCACACTATAGTGTAGACAAGATTGACTGTCAAACTTTATCAATATCAGGACACAGGTAGGAAGAACGACGTTGCTTCTTCGTGAAACGGTTCGTCCCGGTGATGCAGACAAAGAAGGCCAGACGTGTCGAGCAGCACTACTCGGTCTCCTCGTGGGTGTCCGCGTATTCGCGCGCGAGGTCACGATCAATGCTTTCGTTATCGGCGCCAGTCGGGTGTCCCAGGCTCGCGGCGCCGATGTGAGGGCGAAAGCGTTCGTGAGCCGCTCGGCGTTCTTCCTCAGTCAGCTTGGGCCGCCGCTCCGCCGCCCTTCGAGCCAGATACTCCAGCGCGACTTGTTCGGTAGTCTTGCCATCACGTAGAGCGATTTGGTCGAACGCTTGGTAAAGATCCTCAGAAATCTCGAAGGTCAAAGTCTTGCTCACTGGCGCTCCGGTGTCAGACCTGTGCATTATACTGCTCAGGCTCGGTAGGACTCAACTTCGTTTGATCCGGCTTTCACCGCCCTCGATGATAATGGCAGGCACACTCTTCATCGTCGCGACGCCGATAGGCAACCTCGAGGACATCACGCTGCGTGCGTTGCGTGCGCTCAAAGAAGCCGATCTCATCGCCTGTGAAGACACCCGGCACACGCGCAAGCTTTTAGCCCACTATCAAATCTCAAAACCGGCCGTCAGCTACCACGAACATAACGAACGAGAGCGCAGCGCTGAACTTATAACGAAACTTGAAGCGGGTTTGAACATCGCGCTCGTATCTGACGCAGGGACGCCGCTGGTCTCTGACCCCGGGTTTCGCATTGTTCGTGAGGCGATCGAGCGGGGTATTCTGGTTGTGCCGATTCCTGGTCCGTCGGCCTTGATAGCGGCAGTGTCGGCGTCGGGGCTTCCAGCCGGTGAGTTCGCTTTTTTTGGATTCCTGCCTGCGCGGCGCGCTGCGCGAAGAGCGCGGCTCGAGGAGCTTGCGGGAATCAAATCAACGCTGGTTTTCTACGAAGCTCCGCACCGGATCAAAGAGACAATCGCGGACGCTCGCGAGGTGTTCGGCAACCGCGAATGCGTCGTGGCGCGCGAGCTCACGAAACTACACGAGGAGTTTGTGCGCGGTTCGCTCTCTCAACTGGAACTGCCCGAAGGGGCGGCGCGCGGTGAGATCGTCTTGCTGATCGGTCCTCCGCTTCAAGGTCAAACGAGGCAACCTGCGGCAGAGCAGATGTCTTCAATAACTGAAGAGATCGAGCGGCTGATGAATGCCGAGGGGCTCGACCAGAAGAGCGCGCTGAAACGAATTGCCCGCGAGCGCGGGATCAGCAAGAGCGATGCTTACCGACTGATGATCGCTGAGCGTGGAAGGAGTGAATCAATATGACGTTCTCGAACAGACAAACCGCTAAGAACGCGGAGGCGCGCCGAGGCTATCGCGGCCTTCCGTGCTTTCTCGGGTTGATCACTCTGCTGTTGCCTAACCTCGCTATAACCGCAATCGCACAAAGCGGAGCAGGCGGGGTGCGGCCCGGGGGACGTGAATACGCCGCGAACGTGACCTTCGCCGTTTACCAGTACGACGCCGCGCGTTCGCCGTCCATGGAAGAAGTAGCGCGACTGTCGGGCACTTATTCGACCGCCGAAGAAGAAATCGCCTACGTGAAAGACAAGCACAAGCTCGAGGAGATAGCCGTGCGTCACGTCCGCTCGGTTGGTTTGCGCAGCGGTGAGACGTTCAACGATGCGGTGCTGCTCGGCCCCGAGTACATGGTCTTCACGCTTACGCCGCGGGACGTAGTGCGCGGCTACATGAAGCTCGATATTCGAGTGCGTTATGCGAACGAACCGCTGCTTGACGCGAAGGGTGTCGAGTTCGGCAACTTCGAAACGGTGATGCTACGCGGCGGAAAAGGGATGTTCGGCGTGAAGTACTTCGTTGGCGGGGGCGGACGTCAGGAAAGCGTGCCCACCGAGCGAACGTTGCTGGTTTCCGTAACGCCGGAAATCGTTCCGGTCGCAAATCTGCGGAACAGGCCGGGGGAGTTGTCACACCCGGTTGATGAGTATGGCGGCCCGATTCAGATCACAACGGGCGACCGGTTCACTCCGCCTGTTCCGCTCGAGCGGGTAGCTCCGCAGTTTGAATCCGGGCGCAGCGTGAGAGGCGCCGTGTTATTAGGCGGAGTGGTCACACCCGACGGTAAGATTATCAATATCCGCGTGCTGAAATCGCTCGATCCGGTTATAGACGAGCGAGCGGTCGATGCCTTTCGCCAGTACAAGTTCTCGCCTGCCCTTCTGAACGCGAAACCTGTGTTCGCAACCTACCGTGAAGAACTGACCTTTGCCGCGGCTCCTCCCTCGATCCTGGAGATCGAAGCGGAACGGCGTAAGCAGCGCGAGCTGGAGAAGGAAAAGGAGAAAGAAAAGCAGAAACGGAAGAAACCGTGAGGAGAAGCCGCGAGGGGGCGACGGGGCGAGCGGGCGAGTGGGCGAGGGGGCGACTCGCCGGTTCGCCCCCTCGCCCCTTCGCCCCCTCTGCCCGAACTCAGATCGTCACAGCCGGACAATCTTCTCTTCATGTTCCGGCATGCCCAACTTGCGGGTGACGTTGCGTGTGTCAACTACCAGCGGCGCGAGCCTCAGCACACGGGCGTAGTCCACGTCCGAGTGATCCGTCACGATCACGGCGCAGTCGCAGGCGGAAAGCATTTCGTCGGTGAGCGCTATGCTGAAGAGCGAGCCTCGGCCATCCACAGACATCTGGGGAACGAACGGATCGTGGTAACTGACTGCCGCGCCCTTGTGCATTAACTGGTCGACGATGCCGAGCGCAGGGGACTCGCGAACGTCGTTAATGTCGCGCTTGTAAGCGACACCCAGAACAAGAATGCGCGAGCCCTTCACTGCCTTGGTGTGCGCGTTCAACCCGTCTTGCACGAGTTGCACAACGTGAGCGGGCATGTGCGAATTCACATCTTCGGCCAGCCCGATGAACCGCGCTTCGAATCCGTGCAACCGCGCCTTCCACGAAAGATAATGCGGGTCGAGCGGAATGCAGTGACCCCCAATGCCTGGGCCGGGATAAAAGGCCATGAACCCGAACGGCTTGGTCGCCGCAGCCTCGATGACTTCCCAGGAGTCTATTCCGAGGTGATAGCAGAGCTGCGCCATTTCGTTCACCAGCCCAATGTTGACCGACCGATAGGTGTTCTCGAGCAGCTTTGCCATTTCCGCAACGCGCGCGCTGGAAACCTTGTGCACGTCCCCGACAATTGTTTGATAGAGTGCTGCCGCTACCTCGGTTGACGCTGCTGAAACGCCGCCGACGACCTTCGGGATGTTGTGAGTCTGAAACTGTTTGTTTCCAGGATCGACGCGTTCGGGCGAAAACGCGAGATAGAAATCTTTGTCGAGACCGAGTCCCGTCTCCTTGAGCATCGGCAATACCACTTCGTCGGTCGTGCCCGGATACGTTGTAGATTCCAGCACCACGAGCTGCGGCGAATGAAGGTGAGCCTTGACCTGCTCCGCTGCGGCGAGGATATACGAGATGTCCGGCTCCTTCGTCTTGCGCAGCGGTGTCGGCACGCAGATGATCACTGCGTCGGTCGCGGCGAGATGCGAAAAACCGGTCGCTGCCGAGAGCTTCCCTTGCTCTACGAGCGCTGCGACCATCTCCGTCGGCACATCCGGAATATATGACTTGCCGCTGTTGATCGAGTCGACCCGTGATTGATCCAGATCGAACCCAATTACCTTCAAGCCGCCCCGCGCGAACTCGACTGCGAGCGGCAGTCCCACATATCCGAGCCCTATCACGCCCACGACGGCGCGCCGCTCGGTAAGCTTGTTCAGCAACTCAATGCTCATTGTTTCGAACCCCGTTGTTAATCCTGTTTAAGAGACAGGGATGATTTGGTATCAAACAACCTCCTTGCCGCTTCGTCAAGAGAATAGTAAGCGCACGCATCGGCTGTCACTCAGATCGTCGCGAGCAGCTCGTCGCGCGTGAGCGACGCGGTCCCCACCTTGCCCACGACCACACCTGCGGCGTGGTTCGCGAGAACGGCCGCCTCCTCAAGCGAGGCGCCGCCGGCCAGCGCGAGTGCCAGAGTGGCGATGACAGTGTCCCCAGCGCCGGTTACGTCATAGACTTCGCGCGCTACCGTCGGAATGTGCGTGACTTCTGCGCCATCCGCACCGCCGCCGGCAAACAGTGCCATTCCTTCTTCTCCTCGGGTGATCAGCACTGCGCGAGTGTCGATCGAGCCTAGCAGCGTCAGGCCGGCTTCGGTCAGACTCTGCTCGTCTTCAATCGGAATGCCGGACGCGTCCGACGCTTCCTGATTGTTAGGGGTGATGACCGTGATCGGCTGATAGTGAACGAAGCTGCGCATCTTGGGATCGAGGCAAACTATCAACCCTCGTTCCCGGGCGGCTCTGAGCACGCGCGCAAGCAGGCCCGGCGTCAACAATCCTTTACCGTAGTCAGACACGACTACCGCATCGGCCGATTCGATCTCATCGCGAAAACTCTCAGCGACGCGATCTTCAATTGCCGCAGCGATGGGCGCGCGGCTCTCGCGGTCCGCTCGCACGACTTGTTGATTGTGAGCGATGATACGGGTCTTCACGGTGGTGGGCCTGGCTGAATCGACTACCAGTCTAACTGCGCTTACCCCCAACTCCCCGAAGGCGCCGCGCAACCGGTCAGCGTCAAGGTCATCGCCGAGCACTCCGATGGGTGTGGAAGCTGCACCGAGCGCCACCAGATTCGAAACCACGTTGCCCGCGCCGCCCAGAGCGATTGTCTGCCGATCCACTTCAACGACCGGGACGGGCGCTTCGGGCGATATGCGGCGCACGCGGCCCCAGATGAACTCGTCAAGCATCACATCGCCCAACACAATGATGCGCTTGCCGGCGAATGCATCGGCTATCGATCGGGCGCGCTCCTGGGTTAGTGTTTTGATCATCAAGTAAATCGATCCCGGTTCAGAGTTCTATCTTAGCCCGCTGAGTTTGCTTCAAGACGCCAGCCTTGAGAGTGGCCTCCAGAGCCATTTCCAGGACTTGATCAACGGCGGCGATCACTTCGTTCGGAGATATTTGTTTGATCGCCCTGTCGCTCCTTCGCCCCTTCGCCCCCTCTCCGTTCACCGCGCCTCCCCCGACCAACAACCACGGGGCTTCAGTCCACGGGTGCCAGACGGTCTTGTCGGACGAACCCCAGACGGCAACAACCGGACGCCCGAGCGCCGCGGCTATGTGCATCGGCCCGCTGTCGTTTCCGACAAACACACAAGCCATCTCGAGCAATGCGGCCAGTTCGTTCAGGCTGAGCCCATGCAGCACTGCAATCTCGGCGCGTGTTGCAGAAGCGACTTCGTGCGCGAGTTTCTGCTGACCCGGTCCCGCGATGACCAAGCTCGGTAGATTCCAGCGCTCGCTCAAGTGATCCGCCACGGCCGCGAATCCCCCGGCGCTCCACCTCTTGGATTCAAAAGCCGCTCCAGGAACGATGCAACCGAAACCGCTGCCGGCGACTTCGCTCAAACTTGGGCCGCCCAGCGCTTGAAGTCTCTCTGTCAGCCGAGCTCTGACCTCGGGTGTCACGGTCAGACTCAGTCGCGGTCGAGATTCGGGCCAAGGCACGCCCGACCAGTTTAAGAGAGCAAGCTGTTGCTCCACGCTGTGTATGGGCGAACGTCGCAAGATCACATCAGGTGACGGGGCGCGATCGCTGTGAAGCCACGATAGCGGCAAGCCTCGATAACCGACAGAGTGCTTTGCGCGCGACAGCCGAGCGAGAATCGTGCCCGTAGAGCCGCCATGCATGTTGAAGGCGACGTCGAGGCGGGCTTTGCGCAATCGAGCGATGAGTGTTGCTCGTGATCCTGTCGACTTGCCAGCGATTATCAGTTCATCAACCAGCGGATTGTCTTCGAGGAGCGGCGCTGAGAGCGGCTCTGACAAAACGGTTATTTCGACATTCGGACGCCATGCTTTGAGCGCCGCAAGACAGGGAGTCATGAGAATGGTGTCGCCAATTGACCGCAAGCGTATCAGCAGAACCCTTTGAACTCGCGACCAATCAAAGGGGGTCTCCTGGTTGTTCGGTGAGGTGCCTGCTTCACTCTTCAATCACTGCCTCGTCTACGAGCATCACTGGAATATCGTCGCGTATGGGGTAAACGCGCTTGCACTGCGTGCACTTCAGTCCGCTGCCATCTGTCTTCAATTCGACCTTAACCTTGCAGACTGGACAAGCAAGGATTTCGAGAAGTCTCTCGCTTACCGGCATCTGGGTGCCTCCTTTTGTTGAGGCATCAAGTCTAACACCCCGATTCTGAGAGCGTCAATTTTTGGCTCTTTGCCTCAGCTATTCACCGTTCAAGCGAGCCATTGCACCCCGCTCTGAACCATGGCCCGCGCCGTGATTGACCCGCCAACCGTAAAATGCAATTGTAGTCGTGATGATACTGGTTTAGAATATGATCCGTCGGCAACTGTGTTTTGACGGGCCATCTTCAAAATAATGCTGGTCCACTTCGGGAGTTCCATTATGTCGAAGATCAGGAAACCAGGCTTGAGCCGTTACGTCGAGCGGATAATGAAAGAGAAACATCTTTCGCGGCGGGACGTGAAGCTTAGGTCCGGCGGAGAGATAACCGACAGCTACGTCAGCGGGATCATAAGCGGCAGCGCGACGAACTTGAGCGTCGACAAGCTCAAGGCCTTAGCTCGCGGGCTCAGAGTGCGCGAGATCGAATTGATTCGTGTGGCCTTCGGGCTATCCGACGAACCAGTACTTCACCGAGTCGCCGATCAGTCGCACAACCTCTTGCTCCTGGACATTACAAAGAAGACTGTCATAAGCAATGACGTTGCCGAAATCGTTCAGGAAGTGATCAAGTTGTCGCCAGCCGAGCGGGTTGTTGTGCTTCAATATGTGAAGAGACTGGGCAGAGCGGATCGAACGCCGCAGCGCAAGAGAACGTCAGTCTAGCTCCTGGCTTCGACGGTTCGGAACGATTTGTTCCACGGCTTCCAGAATCCTGTCTATCGTCTCGTCATCCGTTTCATCCTGAGAGATCAGATCCATAAGCCTGATCAGTTTCTCCCCGGTGGTCATCCGGCTACGTTGTTCCGCAGTGATCCCTTCAGGAGCAGTACGACTCGACGCTTCGATCGCCGTCTTCCGTTGCCGAAAGTCGAGAACACGCGCTCGTGTGAACTGCGCGTACCGGTCGGTCGACGTCTCTTCTATGATACGCTCCGCCACGGGCAGATGGACGACGTTGTGGCTTTTGCCAAGACCTTCTTCGATCAGATTCGGGCCGCCATCGCGCTGGGGCACAGCCACCACCGAGCGAGAGGCGCGCTGCCGTTTCGATTCGATCTCATCTGAGGTTTCGCGCCACTCCGGATACGCGGCGGAAAACGGAGAAGAAAGCGCGATCCGGCAAGCCTGAGCTGCTTGCTCTAACCGTCCCAGGTCTCCACACTCGACGGCAAGGTTGTTTAAGTAATCATAGT
This sequence comes from uncultured Clostridia bacterium, assembly GCA_964548075.1. Lineage (GTDB taxonomy): Bacteria > Acidobacteriota > Blastocatellia > UBA7656 > UBA7656 > Onstottus_A. The sequence continues at coordinate 22,741 of CAZJQQ010000063.1, forward strand.
ATGCGTGAGGATAGTTCGACCCAACTGCTCTCGCGAGCGGCGACAGTCGCTCCAACAGAGTCAGAGCCCCGCGGTTATCGCCATTCAAGCCCATGATCTTTGCGATGTTCCTTTGGGTAAGGAAGCTGATAGTCATGTAATCTACACGCCCGGTCTCCGCTGCACGGCGACCGGCGTCAACATAGAGCTTCACTGCGGAGTCAAAATCACCGCGATCCTGAAGTATAGCGCCAAAGGATTGGAGCGCCCTCGCAGTGTATCTGTGTGTAGATTCCATCGCGATTTGCTCAAGAGCCAAATCGCCTTTTTCGATCTCCCCCCGGCGACGAAGACCCAGCGCCTGAAAGTATCGAGCTGCGCTTTTGTACTCATCAGGCAGAGGCAAAGCGAGTAGCGCCTGGCTCAGCTCTAAGATTCTCTCCCCGTCACGAAAGCCATACGCTTGTTCAGCAAGGGGTAGGAGTTTGTCCCCCAAGTCAGTGAATCGGCGGTTCGAATAGACGCCCTTTATTAGTCGTACCCCAAGGTGTTTATACAATGCTGCGTGGCCTGGTAGCACTTGCGTCTCGCTGGACCCATTTGAGGAGGAGAGGGTCTTGATAATGAATCTGCTGTTGGCAGCTCTTTGCATGCTCTCGTAGCTCCGCTGGCCTAGAGTCCGTGCTTGCTTTGTACTCCAGGCATTGTACTACAGTTACGTCTTTGTTTCACTGAAAAAATCGAATCGATCGTGGAAGTCATCGCACCGAGCAAGTTTCTCGACCTACGCGCGCTGCTGTTGATCGTATTGCCAGAAACTGAGACCTCGCTTCCCGGCATATCCTCGCCGGTTGCCCGTTGGGCATTAAACGATGTGTCAGCCACAGAGTCAAAGCTGTCTAGACGTGAAGTGCGAGCTTGATCGCAGTCACGGTTGCGCCTGTAAGGCGTGGCGAGCGTTCTTCCGTATGAACTCGATTATGTCCTCCATTCTCGCGCCGGGGGTGAAGACCTCGGTAACGCCGCGCTCTTTCAACCGTGGGATGTCTTCGTCCGGTATGATGCCTCCGCCGAAGATGATCACGTCATCGAGTCCTTCCTGGCGCGCGAGTTCCACCACGCGCGGGAACAACGTCATATGCGCGCCCGACAGAATCGACAGGCCGATCGCATCGACGTCCTCCTGAACGGCGGCGGCGACAACCTGCTCGGGCGTCTGGCGCAACCCAGTATAAATGACTTCCATCCCGGCATCGCGAAGCGCTCGCGCGATGACTTTTACGCCTCGGTCGTGCCCGTCCAGACCGGGCTTTGCAAGCAATACCCTTATTCGTTCTTCAGACGTCATTTTTCATTTGCCATTTTCCATCTTCCATTTTCCATTTGTCATTATTTGTCATTTGTCATTTATTTGTCATTTGTCATTTTTCCGGATCGCCCCTGGCAACTGAACCGCGGAAAGATGGCAAATGACAAATGGAAAATGACAAATGGAAAATGATTATCTTCCTCCACCCGTTTTTACAGGCTTCCCTTCAGTATCGTAAACCTCCACGGTCCCGTATTGTTTGAGCACGTCGCTGATCTTGCTGGCATCGCCGACCGCGACGATTTGGAGGCGGCTCAGATCGAGATACTTCTTCGCCACCCGCTGCACGTCATCGGGTGTGATTGCCGCAATCTTCTGGGTGTAGGTGTCCCAGTAATCCGCCGGCAGGCCGTAGAGCTTCTGGGTGATTATGTTATTCAACAGCGCCTGCGGCGACTCTAACTGCAACGCGAAGCCGCCGATGATCGTTCGCTTGGCTCGATCAAACTCGTCCTGAGCGACTCTCTCATCGCGGATGCGCTTCAGTTCGTACATCAGCTCATCCATCGAGCCTTTGGTCACTTCCGTCCGCACTTCGGTGTTCGCGCGGAAAACGCCCGGATACTTAAAGGCAGAGAATCCACTATACGCGCCGTAGGTATACCCTTTGTCTTCGCGTAGATTCAAGAACAGCCGCGCGCTCGCGCCACCACCTACTACCTGATTCATAACGTCGATCGAATAGTAATCCGGGTCCGTCCGTTCAATTGCGAGGTTGCCTAGCACCAGATTAGTCTGAACCGACGCGACGCGGTTAATCAGGTAGATTTTCGCGGGCCCAGCGTCGCTCACCTTAGGGATACTGGTCTGCGGCACATCTCCGCGCTGCCATGAACTGAAAGTCTTCTCGAGCTTGGCGACGATCTCGGCCGGTTTGACATCGCCGACGATCGCGAAAATCGCGTTGTTCGGTTTGTAGTGAGCGGCGTGAAACCTCTGCAGCACCTCGGGCGTGAGTTTTTGAATCTCTTCCGCGCTGAGCGAGATGCGCCCAGCCGGATGCGATCCGTACATCACTTTGGCGAACATCTCGTTAGCGAGAAAACCGGGCTGCGCACGCTGCGCTCGAAGCTGGGCCAAAGAACGCGTCTTGAACTTGTTGAATTCGTCAGCAGGAAAGCTCGGATTGAGAATAACATCCGCGAACAACTCCATGATCTGATCGAAGTTGTCGGTCAACCCAGAGCCGTTGACGAAACTGTTGATCGTTGAGAGCCCGGAAGTCGCTGAAAGCGAGGCGCCGAGTGCATCGACTTGCTCGGCGATCTGTTTGCTCGTGCGCGCCTTGGTTCCTTCGCGCAGCAACGCAGCAGTAGCCTGCGCGGCTCCGCGCTGATCAGAGGCGTCGGCAAGCCCGCCGCTGAGGACCACCATCTGCATCGCGAAGGTCGGCAGCTTGTTTTGCTCGAGCACGATGACTTGGAGTCCGTTGCTCAGTTTCGTTTCGAAAGCCTTAGGCAGCTTCACCTTCAGCACCTCAGTGCTGATCGGCGCTTTACCTTTGACCACGAGCCCCTTTGACGACGGCTTTGGAGCCTGCGCCGCCGCAAGCATCGTAGCGAGCGCCATCACGACTACGGCCGCGACCGCGCGATTCGATTTCGAGATCATTCGTTTCATAAGTCACTCTCCCCTGAAAGTAAGTTCAGAGTAATAAGTTTAGAGTACAAGCTTTAGCTTGCTGGATCGGCCTCGATCACTGGCAGCCTGAAGGCTGAACTCCGAACCTTTCTCATCGTTCTTCACCGGTAACTAATTCGCCGCGGCCCCTGCGCTGGGCGCTTTTGCCTGCGGAACCGTGATAGCAACGGTGCGATTCGTCGCCTTCAAATACTTGTTGGCGACGCGCTGCACATCCTCTTTGGTGACCGCCGCGATCTTATCGAACTGAGTGTTGATGAGATTAGGATCGTTGTAGAACACCGCATTCTGAGTCAACCTGTTTGCCGTGCCGAGCGAGCTCTGCAGCGCCTGGATCGAGCTGCGCCGCGCAGCGTTCTTCGCTTTCGCGAGCTCCCAATCGGCGATTGGCTCGCGTTGTATCCGGGCAATTTCTTCGTCGATCGCAGCCTCAACGTCTTCAACCTTCTTGCCGGGCGCGACCGTTGCGGTGATCTGGTAGTCGCCGTTCCCGCGCATTGCATTAGTGAAGGCCCCGATACCCGCAACAAGCTCCTTCTCCTTCACCAGCTTCTGGTAGAGGCGCGAGCTTTGTCCGGTGGCGAGCGCTTGATTCAGCACCTGCATCGCGTACGCATCCGCCGTGTTGCCGACGATTCCTTTGTAGCCAATGAGAATTTGCGGCAGCCGAGCCAGCGGATCTTCAAGCGTGAATCGCCGCTCGGCCGTCTGCTCGGGTTCGCTCGTGTCCACTGAGGGCGGGGCGGGCTGTGATGGGATCGCTTCGAAGTATTTCTTGATCTTCGCCAGCGCGTCGTCGAGCTTGAAGTCGCCTACCAGCGCCAGCGCGGCGTTGTTCGGCGCGTAATAGATTCGGAAGAAGTCCGCCACGTCTTGCAGGCTCGCCGCGTTCAGATCGTCCATCGAGCCGATGACCGAATGCTTGTAGGCGAAGTTGTCGTAGATAGTCTCCTGATACTTCTCGCCGGTCTTTCCGTAGGGCTGATTATCAAGCCCTCGCCTTCGCTCTTCCTGGACGGCGTTGCGCTGTGTGTCGAGGTTGTCCTGGGTGACGTCCAGACTGCGCATGCGATCGGCTTCGAGAAACAGAATCATGTCGACCTGATTGGAAGGCACCGTCGCGAAATACAGAGTCCGATCCTCGTTCGTTGTCGCGTTGTTTCCGCCGCCGTTCGTATCGATCAGCAGCGAGTACTCGTTCTTGCCTACGTTCTGTGAGCCCGTGAACATCATGTGCTCGAACAAGTGGGCAAACCCCGTGCGGCCCTTGCGCTCATTGCGCGAGCCCACATCGTAGGTGATAGAAACCGAGACCACTGGCGCGTTGTGATCTTCAACCAGCAGCACGCGAAGGCCGTTCTTCAGCTTCACGTCTTTGAAATCTACTTTGACCTTTCTCGCTTGCTGCGCGCTTGCCGTGACAACGAGAAGACAGACTAACGAGAGTATCAGTACGGCTCTAGCTCTTTTCATTTCGGGACTCCTTTTTCAAGCTGGCTTGCTATGGCCAACGACGAATTCGCCCAACGTGAACCCGTGACAGGTTCCTAGTGAAATAGGATTGCGATAGCCGAATCAGGCATAGAGTGTTTCTCGCGATGAAGACTTGCAATCAATCGGCTTTGGACTCCTCCTCCTCGTCATCATCGGGCATTTCATCAAGTAGCCGGTCCATCTCACGCAGGGCTGGCCTGACGTGATTCTTCATATGCGATAGTGAGGCGTACAACTCACCTTCGATAGTAGCGCGCTCGTCTTCGTCTGCCTCAGGCCTTTCAGCGATTGATCGTAAGGCAGCAATCATCGAAAGAAATCGCGCGCACTCTTCCTCCAATTCTGCGAGATGCATATCAAGCAGGCTTGAAGAAGGACTGACGAGCGATTCTTTCCTGAATTCGATAACAGACATAAATTACTTCCTTCCCGGCAAGCGTTTCTTTATGCGCTCAGCTTCTCTCCGCCAAGCGCGCATTTCCTTCTCCCAATGCGCGATAAGTCCTACATCTGGATTCAGGTGCGTTATTTCTTCCGCAGCCTTCTGTTCGTGTTGATGGATTCGCCGCTCTAAGCCATCAATTCTCTTTCGAGTTCTCTTATTTCTGCCCATTCGACGCTCAGAAAGCAGGCTCCTGGTACTCGCCAAAAACCGGTCTGAGCGCATCGCACATCTCGCCAAGCGTCGCATAGGCGCGCACACAGTCCAACAACAACGGCATCGTGTTCTCACGGCCGCGGGCGCCGTCCGCAAGACTCTTCAGCGTCCTTTCCACTCGCGGGTTGTCGCGTTCGGATCGAAGCTTCTTCAATCGTTGCTCCTGGAGCGCAGCCACCGATTCGTCGATCTGAAGAAGCCGCAACTCATTCGGCTCGTCTTGCATAACATAGTCGTTCACGCCGACGATGATCTTGTCTCTACGCTCGACAGCTTTCTGAAACTCATAAGACGAATCCTGAGTCTCGCGTTGCGGGAAGCCTGCTTCGATCGCCTCGACCATCCCACCGAAGTCGTCGATCTTGCCGAAGTATTCGAAGGCGCCGTCTTCCATGTCGCGCGTAAGCTTCTCGAGAAAGTACGAACCGCCTAACGGGTCAACCGTGTTCGTCACCCCCGACTCGTAAGCTATGATTTGTTGAGTGCGCAACGCAATCAGAGCGGCTTCACCCGACGGCAGCGCGAGCGCTTCATCATACGCATCGGTGTGAAGCGATTGCGTTCCTCCAAGCACGCCCGCCAGCGCTTGAATCGCCACCCGCACGATGTTGTTCAACGGCTGTTGCGCGGTCAGCGAAACGCCCGCCGTCTGCGTGTGGAAGCGCAGCATCCACGAACGAGGGCTCTTCGCGCCGAACCGCTCGGTCATTACCCGGTGCCAGATTCGCCGAGCCGCGCGGTACTTCGCTATCTCTTCAAAGAAGTCGTTGTGCGCGTTGAAAAAGAAACTCAATCGCGGAACGAATTCGTCGACGTCCATTCCCGCGTCGATCGCGTACTGTACATACTCGATCCCGTCGCGCAGCGTGAACGCGAGTTCTTGAAGCGCGGTCGAGCCCGCTTCGCGAATGTGATAGCCCGAGATCGAAATCGGGTTGAACCGCGGAACCTCTTTGGTGCAGAACTCGATGGTGTCGGTGATCAGCCTCATCGACGGCCGCGGCGGATATATCCACTCCTTCTGGGCGATGTACTCCTTGAGGATGTCGTTTTGAAGCGTGCCCCCGACCTTCTTCCAGTCCGCCCCTTGCCTTTCGGCAGCCGCCAGAAACATTGCAAAGATCATTGATGCCGGCGCGTTGATCGTCATCGAGGTGGTGACTTGTTCGATCGGGATGCCATCGAACAGCGTTTCCATGTCCGCGAGGCTCGATATAGCGACGCCGCACTTTCCCACTTCTCCTTCGCTGAACGGATGGTCCGAGTCGTATCCCATTAAGGTCGGCAGATCGAACGCGACCGAGAGCCCGGTCTGACCTTGTTCGAGAAGATACTTGAATCGCTGATTGGTATCGAACGCCGAACCGAAGCCGGCAAACTGACGCATCGTCCATAGCTTGCCGCGATAACCTGTCGCGTGAATACCTCGCGTGTAGGGCGGCTCACCTGGAAACCCAAGCTCAGTCTCGTAGTCGAAATCCGGCACGCTGTTAGGCGTGTACAACCGCTCGACGGGCGTCAGCGAAACGGTAGAGAAAGTTTTCCTGGTTTCGGGTGACCGCTCCAGCGTCGGATCGAGAGTGCGCTCTTCCCATTCGCGTTCGGCTTCCTGAAGGGAATTGGTCAGGTTGATCGTGCTCATCAAGCTCTCCTAAAAGCAGGCACAACGGCGGAGTGTCTAAAGGAAGTACGCTTGATGATAGGTTAGCGTTGAGTAGAGTGTCAACGTACGAGGCTCGCGATTTAGGGCCAAATAAGGCAATCGGATCACTCCCCGATTGAAACCGCAAACCTTCGATGATAAGCTTTGCCCCCTATCGCTGCCGTGCAACGCGACCGGCGATACCACCAACAAGTCGAACCGCCGTAATACTGGGAGGCGTCGCATCTTGGCCATTGATCCGGGAACCAAGATCGGTCCATACAAAGTTCTTGATTTGCTCGGCGCGGGCGGGATGGGTGAGGTCTATCTGGCGCGCGATACGCGGCTCGGCCGGAAGATCGCGCTCAAGTTCTTGTCCGCCGAATTCACCAAAGACGAAGAACGCGTGCGGCGCTTCCAGCAAGAGGCTCGAGCCGCATCGGCCCTAAATCATCCAAACCTGATCACCATTTTTGAGATCGGTGAGGTCGAGTCGGTTCATTTCATCTCGACCGAGTTCATCGAAGGCGAAACGCTTCGGCAGCGGATCGCTCCAACGCGAATGCAGACTAACGAGATCTGCGACGTCGCGATCCAGGTTGCAAGCGCACTCGCGGCTGCCCACGCCGCCGGAATAACACATCGCGACATCAAGCCTGAGAACATAATGGTGCGTCCGGACGGTGTTGTTAAGGTTCTGGACTTCGGACTGGCCAAGCTTACCGAGACAAAAACGCCCGGCGGTTCCGCATTCGATCCGACAGCAATCACAAAGAAGGTTGTCGACACAGACCCCGGCGTGGTGATGGGCACGGTCAGTTACATGTCCCCGGAGCAGGCGCGCGGTCTGACGGTTGACGCAAGAACAGACATCTTCAGCTTCGGCGTTGTGATGTACGAAATGATCGCCGGCCGCGTACCTTTCGAAGGCGCGAGCTTTGGCGACGTGATCTCCGGCATCCTGGCGAAGAGGCCGATGTCGCTTGCCCGATTCGCGCCCGACGTGCCGCGCGAGCTCGAGCGCATCGTCAGCAAGGCGTTGGCTAAGGACCGCGACGAACGCTACCAAACGAGCAAGGACTTGTTGATCGATCTCAAGCGGTTGAAACAGCGCCTCGATGTTGAAGCAGAGATTGAGCACTCGACGCCGCATGACTGGGCTCCAGACACCGCGATTGGCCGCAGGAGTGAGGCGGCAGCTTTCGCGGTCAATGACACCGTGACGCTCGACTCTGCTTCGCCGGCTATTCGCACGACCTCGAGCGCTGAATACCTCATCACCGGCATCAAGCGTCACAAGAAGGCCACGGGGTTTGTCCTGGCGGCCGCGGTCGTCGCGGTCGTTTCTATGACTTTCTTGCCGGGCAGGAGCCGGATCGATTCGGTGGCCATACTCCCCTTCTCGAATCTCACCGGCGACCCAAAGATGGAAGCGATCAGCGACGAAATGACCGAAGGTATCATCAGCAACCTTCATCAGCTTCAAAAGCTCAGGGTGATCTCATACGGCTCGGTTGAGCAATACAAGGGGCGGCAGGATGCTGCAGTGATTGGCCGCGAGTTGGGCGTCAGCGCGGTGATGATCGGCAGAATCAGCAAACGCGATGACGTTCTCACTGTGAACGCCGAGCTGATCGACGCCCGCGATCAGACTCGCATCTGGGGCGCGCAGGAGAAGCCGAAGTTCTCAGACTTGACGATGACGTTTCATCGCTTTGCTCGCGGCGTTTCCGAAACGCTCGGCTTGAAGCTGAGCGACGCGGAGCGGAGGGAACTCGAAGCCGAAGAGCTTTACGTGACGGGGCGCAGCTACTGGAACCAGCGAACGACTGAGGGACTCAACAAAGGCATCGACTACTTTGAGAAGGCCGTCGCGCTCAAGCCGGACTACGCTGTGGCACACGCGGGTCTGGCGGATTGCTACAACATGCTGGCGACCTACGGCGCCAAGCCTCCCACCGAGGCGTTTCCAAAAGCTAAAGCCGAAGCGCGCAAGGCACTCGATCTCGACGACACCCTCGCCGAAGCTCACATCTCGCTCGCGTACGCGCTGTTCAGAGGCGATTGGATGTGGGCGGACTCCGAGAAGGAGTTCCGCCAGGCTCTCGCCATAAATCCGAGGTCCGCTCAAGCGCATCAGTGGTACTCGAACCTGCTTGTGGCGCTCGGGCGCGCCGATGAAGCGATCGCTCACACGAAGTCAGCGCAAGAATTGGACTCGACGTCGTTGATCATCCGCTCGCACTTTGGGTTTGTGTACTTCTTTGCGCACCGCTACGACGATTCGATCACGACTTGTCAAAAGGTGCTCGAGTTGGACCCGACGTTTTTTGCGGTGCGCCGGTACCTGGGACAGGCTTACGCGCAGAAGGGCAAGTATGAGCAGGCCATCGCTGAGTTTCAGAAGGCCGTTGCCGGTTCAGGAGGCTCGCCGCTCATGCGCGCGGAGCTTGCACACACGCTGGCGATCGCCGGTAAGAAAGACGAGGCGCAAAAGATTCTTGCGGAGCTAAAGCAGCTTGCAACGGAGCGCTACATTTCGCCTTATCACATCGCGCTGGTTTATTCGGGTCTTGGGGACAAGGACGAGGCATTTAGCTCGCTCGAACGCGCCTTGCAGGACCGAGCAGACTATCTGGTGTTCCTCAACGTTGATCCGCGATTCGACTGGCTTCACAGCGACCCGCGCTTCGCGAGTTTGCTTGATCGAGTCGGCCTTCGATAGGTGCGCCGGAGTCGCGCCAGCCAAGACACCCAGCCTGATTTGCTACGGTCTACGCGATTGGCAGCATGACGGCAAGAGATCCTAACCGCATTCTCTACGCATACGCACCCTCGCAAGAGCCTGTGTGCCAGGCGAACGAATCCCCAACCTTCCGGTTCGTGTGGGTCTGTCGCGCGCCGGCGCGCCTTCTCAAAAACTTCCAAACCAGATTCTGTTCGTAGTAGAATCCGTTCTGTTCTTGAGCAGCTCAGCTTCGGAGGGCTGATATGCCCGAAGTCAAAGTCTACACGACGGGTTGGAGCACAGACTGCCATCAGGCCAAGCGATTCCTCGACGACGAAGGGATTTTCTACGACGAAGTTGATATCGAAGAATCGGTCGAAGCCGCGCGCTTCGTTGAACAGGCCAACAGCGGAAAACGGATCGTGCCCACCTTCGACATTGACGGGACCGTCTTCAGCCTCAAACCGTTTGATTGGAAAAAGCTTCAAGCCGAGCTCGAGAGGCTGGGTGTCGAAGAGGAGTGAGCCCCTCCTCCACGGTGCTCGCCGGAATCCCATGTCGCAACTGAGTTTCCTCGAACAACTCGTGCAACAACGCCGCGCGGTGTCGGTGTCCGAGCTGACCGCGCGACTCAAGACGGTTGTCGAGCGCGAATTCGTCGATGTCTACGTTGAAGGTGAGATTTCAAACTTCCGCCGCCACACATCCGGCCACTGGTATTTCTCGCTCAAGGACGAGGCCGCTGCACTGCGCTGCGCCAGCTTCAGGATGCAGAATCGCATGATTCGCTTCATTCCTGAAGACGGGCTGCACGTCATCGCGCGCGGCAGGCTTTCGATCTACGACGCACGCGGCGAGTATCAACTCATAGTCGAATTCCTGGAACCGGTGGGCGCCGGCGCCCTGCAACTCGCGCTCGAGCAGCTCAAGAAGCGACTGGCGGCCGACGGCCTGTTCGCGGTTGAGCGCAAGCGGCCGCTGCCGATCCTGCCGCGTTGCATCGGAGTCGTGACTTCGCCGACCGGCGCCGCCGTTCGCGACATACTGCGAGTGCTGAAACGCCGCAATGAAGCGGTGAGTGTATTGATCGCGCCGGTACGCGTTCAGGGCGAAAGCGCGGCGTCAGACATCGCGCGCGCCGTCCGTCTGTTGAACTCGCGGAAAGAAGTGGACGCGATCATCGTGGGCAGGGGCGGCGGCTCGACGGAAGATCTGTCGTGCTTTAATGATGAGGCGGTGGCGCGAGCGATTTACAACTCGCGAGCGCCGGTCATCTCGGCAGTAGGTCACGAGACAGACTTCACGATCGCGGACCTGGTTGCCGACCTGCGCGCTTCGACGCCGTCGGCGGCCGCGGAGATGGTAGCCAGCGCGCGTGATGAAATGAGCGCGCGAATCACCGGTCTCGCCGAAGATATGAGAAAGGCTGTTCGGTATCGTCTGCTCGCCCTCCGCAGCACGTTGTCAGAGCTCGAATCGAGCCGTGCATTTCCGCAGGTCCAATCGCACCTACGAGGGTTCGCCCAGCGAGTGGACGACGCGGGATACTCGATGGAATCGGCTCTGGGAGCCGCTCTCAAGACACGCCGCGCCCGTCACGCCGCTCTCGCGCTGAGATTGAGTGAAGCCGATCTGCGGCGCCGGGTGGTTGAGCAACGCGGCCTGCTCGCTGAGCTTGGCGGGCGGCTTCAGGCAAGCGCTCGGATGGTGCTCGACGGAGGAAGCGAGCGAGTTTCGCTGGCCGCGGGGAAACTTGATTCGCTGTCGCCGCTCGGCGTGCTCGCGCGCGGATACGCGATTGCGTTCGATTCACAAGGGCGAGTCATCAAGCGCGCCGTCGAGGTGAGCTCCGGTGACCGAGTTCGCGTTCGCGTGTCGGAGGGCGAGATCGATTGCACGAAGAATTAGACCTGGGAGCGCGGGCATCCCTGCCTGCTCGGCGTTGCGTCAGAGGAAGCAGGCAGGGATGCCTGCGCTCCCAGGAATATAGGAGACGAATTTGAACGGAGCAAACACTCGCCAGCGGACGGTCGTGCTTCTGGCCGGAGCACTGATCGCTGTTGCATCGACGTCAGCCTGCTCGGCTCGAGGGCGTGAGGTTGCTGCCTCGTCGAAGGCAACGCCGGCGCAAGGAACCGCAGTTGAGAACTTGACTCGCCGGCCGGTCTCAGACATTCCGCAGATCAAGAGAGTAGTGGATTCGGCGCTCGAACAGATCCGGCAGACACTCGAATACGACCCATCCTATGCAAAGCTCGACTACCCGAACGGCGACGTCCCTCTTGAACGCGGAGTCTGTGCCGATGTGATTGTCAGGGCGTTCCGCAATGCGGGAATCGACCTTCAAAAAGAAGTTCACGAAGACATGGCCCGGCATTTTTCGGCCTACCCGGCAAAATGGGGCGCTCGCAAACCCGACTCGAACATCGACCATCGCCGCGTGCCCAACTTGATGACCTTGTTTGAGCGAAAGTCCAAGTCCGTACCCATCACCAGAAAACCGTCCGACTATAATCCGGGTGACGTCGTCGCGTGGGAACTCGACAACCATCTGCTTCACATTGGTCTTGTCACCGACGCTGTCACGGGCGGCACACAGAATTACCTCGTCGTTCATAACATCGGCGCGGGCGCAAAGCTGGAGGATGTGCTGATGTCCTGGAAGATAATCGGTCACTACAGAATGTGGAAGTGAAGATGGCACCAGAAAAAAGTTTCGAGTCATCGCTAGAAGAGCTTGAGCAGATCGTCCGTCAGCTCGAGGGTGGCGATCTGCCGCTCGATCGCTCTCTCGAGCTGTTCGAGCAAGGCGTGCGTCTTTCGCGCGACTGCCAGAAGCGGCTCGACGAAGCGGAACGCAAGGTCGAGATCCTGCTTCGCGGCGACGACGGCGCTTATAAGCCCGCGCCATTCAAAGAACCAGAGGACGAATGATCGCAAGTGAAACGATCACACACTACCTTACGCGCAGGGCCGCGGAAGTCAACGAATGGCTCGACCGCCTCTTGCCATCCGAGGAGATTCCGCCCGAGCAGCTTCATCGTGCGATGCGCTACAGCTTGCTCGCGGGCGGGAAGCGGCTCAGACCGGCGCTTGTACTAGCCGCCGGCGAAGCGTTCGGCGCAGACACCGACGACTTGATGCCGGCGGCGTGCGCGATCGAAATGATTCACACCTATTCGTTGATTCACGACGATCTGCCGGCTATGGACGACGACGACTTGAGGCGCGGACGGCCAACCTGCCACAAGGCGTTCGGCGAAGCGGTGGCGATACTGGCTGGCGATGCGCTGTTGACTCAGGCATTCCGCGTGCTGGCTGCGGACGCTCCGAGGCGCGACGCTGAACGTCAAGTGCGAGTCATACGTGAAGTCGCGACCGCCGCGGGCACCGTCGAGGCGTTGATAGGCGGTCAAATGGCTGACATCGAAAGTGAAGGCAAGAAGGTTGACGCGTCAACGCTCGAATACATTCATCGCTCTAAGACCGGCGCCATGATCTCAGCATCCGTTGTCGTCGGCGGGACTGTCGCAGGGGCGAGCGAAGACCAAATCGAAAAGCTTCGCGGATATGGTCAGCGCATCGGTCTCGCATTCCAGATCGCGGACGATATTCTGGATGTGACCTCGACGAGTGAACAGCTCGGCAAGACTCCCGGAAAGGACGAAGCGGCGAACAAGGCCACCTATCCGGCGATTCACGGAATGGTCGCCTCACAAACACGAGCGCGCGAGCTTGTCGATGAGGCCGTCGAGATCGTCTCGAGCCTCGGCCTAAAGACTCAAGTACTCGAAGACATCGCCCGATTCATCATTGCAAGAAGCTCGTGAGGCCGCTATCGTTATTAACGCCAGTTCAGGACTAGCAAAACATTCAGGAGACCAAGGCTTATTATGAAGTTGCTCTCGCAAATTAACGATCCGGCGGACCTCAGACGCCTACCGCAATCTAAGCTTCAACCGCTCGCCGGTGAAATCCGCGAGTACATGATCGAAACACTCTCAAAGATCGGCGGGCACACGGGCGCGAGCCTGGGTCCCGTCGAGTTGATCATCGCGCTGCACTACTCTCTAAATACACCCAAGGACAAGCTGGTGATCGACATAGGTCATCAGGCCTACGCGCACAAGATCCTAACCGGCCGCCGCGATCAGTTCCCCACCATTCGACAATACAACGGGCTGAGCGGCTTCCTGCGCCGCGAGGAATCCGAATACGACGTGTTCAACGCGGCGCACGCGGGAACGTCGATTTCTTCGGCGCTGGGAATTGCGGCTGCGCGCGACCTGAAACACGAAGACTTCAACGTAGTTGCTTTTATCGGTGACGCGGGACTGACGGCGGGGATGGCGCTGGAAGGCATCAACCAGGTCGGGCACCTCAAAAAGCGGATGATCATCCTGCTGAACGACAACGAGATGTCGATCTCACCCAACGTCGGCGCGCTTTCCGGGTACCTCAACCGGATTCGCGGGGCGCGGCCCTACAACGAGTTCAAACACGAAGTTGAAGAGTGGCTGAAAGTCATTCCGGCCTTCGGCGAGTTGATGCTGTCGAGCGCGAAGGCGATCAAAGATACTCTCGCGCGGGCTTTCATACCGGGCGCGCTTTGGGAAGAGCTGGGGCTCAAGTATCTGGGTCCGATCAACGGCCACGACATCAATTCGATTCTCCAGACGCTGGAAGAAGCGAAGAGCGTAGACGGACCGGTGCTCATTCACGCGCTGACGGTGAAGGGCAAGGGCTACGAACCGGCCGAGCGCGACAAAGCCGCCTGGCACGGCACGTCGGCCTTCGAGATTTCAACCGGCAAGTTCATCAAGGAACCTGCGACGGCGCCGGCTTACACAGCCGTGTTCGCGCAGGCCACAATCGACTTGATGAAGGAAGACGAACGCATCGTAGCCATCACCGCCGCGATGCCAGACGGCACGGGGCTCAGCAAAGTAATGAAGGAGTTTCCTGATAGGACGTTCGACACTGCGATAGCGGAGCAACACGCAGTGACCTTCGCCGCGGGCATGGCTACGGAAGGCTTGAAACCGATCGCTGCGATCTACTCGTCGTTCTTGCAGCGCGCCTTCGATCAGATATTCCACGATGTCGTGCTGATGGGACTCGACGTGACGTTCGCGCTCGATCGAGCGGGAGTGGCTGGCGCGGATGGGCCGACTCATCACGGGCTGATGGACTTCGCTTACCTGAGGCCGATGCCCGGGTTCGTGATCATGGCGCCGAAGGACGAGAACGAGCTTCGGCACATGCTCAAGACCGGAGTCATGTACGACGGTCCCGCGTCCGTGCGCTACCCGCGCGGCAGCGGCGTCGGCGTGCCGATGGACGAGAAGATCGAAGCGCTCGAAATCGGCAAGGCTGAGATTCTGCGAGAAGGCTCCGACGTAGCGATCCTCGGAATAGGCTCGGAAGTGAGCTACTGCGTAAAGGCCGCCGAGAGACTCGCGCTCGAAGGGCTCAACGTCACCGTAGTGAACGCGCGTTTCGTGAAACCGCTCGACTCTGAGTTGATACTCGCGTTGGCGCGTTCGCACGGCGCGATCGTGACGGCTGAAGATCACTGGTTGATGGGCGGCTTCGGCAGCGCCGTGATGGAGCTGCTTGAAGAAAACCACTTGAATGAAGTGCGGGTTATGCGTCTTGGATTCCCGGACAAGATCATCGAGCACGCCAGCCAGAGCTTGCTGCTTGCGAAGTATGGGCTTGACGCAGATGGAATCTACGCACAGGTGAGAGACTTCGTCGCGAGCAAGTTCAGCTTCGAGCCGGTGTATGCACGGTAGTGGTCAGTAGTCCGTAGTCCGTAG
>CAZJQQ010000064.1:0-18789 GCA_964548075.1 uncultured Clostridia bacterium
AGCCAGATAGTGAAGTCGGGGTATCCATCCCGATCGTGTTCTTCGTAATGGGCGATAATCCCGGCGACCTGTAGCGCTCTGATCTGCTTCTCCATCTGTACCTCGGCGACGGCACCCTCTAATGTTACCTTGGCTCGAAACCGCTTATCCAAGGCGTCCAACAATTCATCGGCCGTGAGACCATATTCGTCTTCCAGCTTGTGCGGCATGTTCCGTTGATTTTACCCAGGCGAAAATCTTTCTCGCTCATGATCAACACCAACAGGCGTTCTGTCCATGCCAAATCGTAATTCTCGATCTTCATTTCTGAAGCAGTTCTTGTACCGGTTCAGATGTGGTCAGTGATGCCGCTCTCTATTGCGGGAGTCACTCTCAGGCTCAGTCTGAAGGTTTTCGTTGACAGCACGATCGTTCGTGTAGTAAAAAGCGAACGATCGTGCCACAGCAAAGGAGACTTATGAAGGCCGTAAGCGAGATCAGAAAGCAACAGAACAAAGAAGCCAGGGGCGCCAACACCCGGCACGAGATTCTTCAGGCCGCCGTGCATATCGCTTCAGCCGAAGGGCTCGAAGGCCTAACCATCGGAGGCCTCGCCGACGAGCTGCATATGAGCAAGAGCGGTTTGTTCGCCCACTTCGGCTCGAAGGAAGAGCTTCAGCTCGCGGTCGTAGCCAAGGCCCGCGATATCTTTGTCCGCGAAGTGGTCGATCCGGCGTTCAAGAGCGAGCGCGGGCTGGTCAGGCTTCTGGCAATGCTCGATGCGTGGCTCGACTACGTGGGCCGAAGCGTCTTTCGAGGCGGCTGCTTCTTCATGGCGAGCGCCATCGAATTCGACAGCCGGCCGGGCCAGGTCCGCGACTTGATAGCCGACCTTTCCCGGTCGTGGCTCGATGCGATCGCGAGCGAAGCACGGTACGCGCAAACCCTTGGTCAACTCGACTCCCGGGTTGACACGACTCAGCTTGCGTTCGAGCTTCACGCGCTCGGCCACGCTGCAAACTGGTACTACAACATATTTCAAGACAAGCGCGCCTTCGAGCAGGCACGGACCGGCATTCTCGATCGCCTGCGGCAGGGCGCAACTCCCAGCCTGCTTCGATTGCTCGGCGAGAAAAGCGCCGCGCGAAAAACAATTACCAAACCAAAACCAAAACGAAAGGGATCAAGATGAGTGACAAATCTCAAGACGTAGCATTGATTTTGAAGTTGTATGAACTGCGCCGCGAGGAGGGAATTCGCCGCGCGCGCAAGTGGTACTTCACGGAGTTTAACCCGCAGAGCGCCGAGGACATAGCGAAGATATTCGCCAGCGGACACGACGGAAGCGCCTACTATCGAATGATAACTTCCTATTGGGAGATGGCCGCGTCGTTTGTGAACAACGGCGGAATAGACGAGAAGATGTTCCTGGACGCAAACGGCGAGCACGTCGGTGTGTTCTCGAAGATCGAGCCGTTCATCGAGGAGGTGCGCAAGGCGATTGGCTTGCCCGACTACTTGCGCCAGCTCGAAACGCTGGTGAATAAGACACCAAACGCCAAGGAGCGGCTCGAACGTATGCGTGGAGTGTTTGCTCGCTGGTCGAAGGTCGCCCGCGAGGCATCGTCGGCGAGCTGAACACCGCTAGCTGGCGCCGCAATCAGGCTGAGTCTCAAACCCACTGTTAACCGGGTTCTCTCTGAAGCGTGACGCGATGTTGCGGCGGTTAGCGTTCGGGCTGCCGCCGCAATAAAGCTACCGTTCGATATTGCGAACCTGCGCGCCGCTACGAGCGGCACCGGTTGTTTGCTGCTTCAATGCGTTCAGAAACTCGTCACGATTGCGGACGCGAAAGAAATAGGACCACCCGTTGCTCCTTCGCAAATAAATTCCCGGCGAGAAGAGACCTAACGTCAAGGGCACGCACTTCCACAGCCTGCGTGAGAGCCAGACTGCGGGGAAACGCCTGAGTGATACCTCGGCGATGTCAGCGCCGGCAAGGGCTGCCGAGCGATAAGAGAGATACTTGATCACCAGGTGATCGTCGAACAGCAGCAGCTTTCGAGGGAGATGGGCCAACACCAACATCAACAGAAAGGCCGTCAACACGCCCATCAGAGCATACAGAGGCCACTGCACCCAGAAGCTCTCGATCCCAACAATAAAGCGATCAGCCAGCCACCGATACGCAAAGACGAGTAGCCGTCCACCGATCGATACGAATGCTACCAGCAACGTCACCGCGATCATCCTGAACGGCAGCGCAATCCGAAACCGCGCGACATAGCGAATGCGAGCCATATCGACAGGTCGAATCAGCACTCGACGCGCAACGCGAACCGTCAGCCATAGAAGCGCAAGGATTACTGCAACAAGCAGCCCTTGCGTTATCGGAAAGACGTACCAGATCTCGATAACCTGGCGATCTCGCACAAGGGTGTTGCGTGTGAACGCTTCGACTTCGGCTTTGCTGATCTTCTCGAACGCGGTTGCCAGGTCCGGAAAGTCGCGATGAAGACCGGGGTCGTAGAAGCTGCTCATCACCCATTGCTTCAAGTCTTTTGAGGCGCTGTTCTCCACGCGAAGCTGTTGAGCCAGCGTAGAGCGGACGGCTTCAAACTCTTCGTCGGGCAACGACCCGGTTCGAAGCATCTCAAGCTCACGCTGGATCACCTCGCGGGCGAACCCGAATTCGCTCTCCTTTATTTGACCGCCGATGTTCAGCACCTCTGCTTTCCCTCGCCGAGATATGTCTACCTGCACTCCGTATACTGCCTTGCGATCCCCGAAACGGAGCTGATCGTTGAGCCGCTTTCTCAAGAACCGGCTGAGAAAAATCAGCTTCAACTCCTGGTCGGCCTGGGGACGATAGACCTTGAAACGATTGACGTACACGACATTCGGCAGGAGTTGCCAGTAGAACGTTTGACTGTACCGGCCGGGATCTCGAAGCGTGTCGGCAGGCTCCAGCGACTCGCGCGGCGCCAGAGTCGCGAAGGTCTCGTCAATCTTCTTCACGACCGCGTCGCGGTCGAGGTCGCCGATTACCGTGAGCGTCATTCGCGACGGCGGGTAGTACGTTTCGTAGAACCAGCGAAGATCGTCCGGGGTGATCCCGTGAAGACTTCGGTATAGGTAGGCGTCGCGCCCGGCGCCCGCACTAAGGCCAAACTCTCGCTGCCAGAAGTCCGGACGCCGCAGCCACGGCGGGTTGACGTAATGGGTCTCGAGCAAATCGAACAACTCGCGGGGCTTGGCCCCGACCTCGATCGCTACTGGCTCGCGCTGGCGGTCAACCACCGTGGGGTCCATCTCGTGCGGAGACACAAGGCGATACAACCAATCGAGCGCGAACAGCCCGTGTTGCTTTCCGATGTCAACGAAGTAGAAGGTGTGATCCCAAAACGTAATGCCGTTGCGCACGCCGCCACGGTCCTCGATCTCGCGCTTGATCTGCTCTTCGGTGCGGCCGAGGTGATCGCTGAAGAGCATGTGTTCAGTGAAGTGGGCGAGTTGTGCCTTGCCATCAGGGTCCTGATCGGACCCGTAAGGCACCGTGACGCTGATGGACACGTTAGGATCGTTGGGAAGGCGTTTGTACCAGACTTTCAAGCCGTTGGGCAGGATGATTGTTTCAAAACCAGCGAAGGGATTGGCCGGCGGCGGCTGATCCTGAGCGAACGCCGGAGCTGCCAGTGCGAAAACTACCAGAACTGGAAAAGTCCGCGCAGTTCGAAGTAGCGAAAGCCAGCTTGAATGCGTCCTGTGTTTTGCGCGCGCTCCTCGGGGACTCAGATCAGGTATCGCAGTCAACTGTAACGCTCTCGTCTCGAGAAATCTCCGCGAATGGTATTTCCGGCCCCGCGAAATGTCAACGCGTCAGACAGACTGGCCTTTCCACGCAGCCTCGAAGATTCTAACCGTTCGATGATGGTTTTCATTGCATGCATTTCCGTTGCGGCTTTGCGACTTGGCGCTTTTGCGTGAACGGGCGCCTGCGGTGTCGGCAGCTCAAAACGGCCGCGACACGCTCGCCGTGATTCACGCGCGTGTACGTCTATGTCGCCCAACTCGCTTCGTAGACGCCGGGCTCGATCTCAACCTGCCTGTTCGACAACTTCAGGTAGGGCGTCGTCTCTCGTCTTTCCTTTATCCTGGTAGTGATGTCCAGACCGCGGCCTCCACGGGCGCCGGCCTGAAAGCCGTGAACGTATCCGCGCTCCAGATTCACAAGATTGACTTTAGTCTGTGTCTCAAGCCTCGATATAAGAGATCTCCGTCGGACACAGACTAAAGTCTAGGCTACCTCCGCCTAAAGGCCGAACTACGAACATCCTGACAACAAGGCCGCTGCGCTTGTACGCGCGGATCAACGGCGTTATGATTCGGCCGCTTTCCTGGGAGCGCAGGCATCCCCGCCTGCTCGGTTCATCGCGTCGCGAAAGGAGACCGTCAATGAACTTCATAAGGAATTTGATCTTGCCGGGTCGCAGAGCTGTCGTCATCGCCGTTGCCTGCATTCTCGGTTGCTTCGCTGGCAGCAACGCGCTCGCCCAGTCGGCGGCAAAGCTCGAAATCAGGACGCTGTCATCGAGGCCCGACCTGGTCAGCGGCGGCGACGCGCTCGTCGAGGTCAAAGCGCCCGCGGGCATTTCATTGAGCCAGATCACCGTGACTCTGAACGGCAAGGACGTCACCAGTCAGTTGAAAGACAGTCTTGAGACGGCCAGCCTTCGCGGAGTCATCAGTGGCATGACGGTTGGGGACAACACACTGCGTGCGATTCTTAAGTCAGCCGGCAAACCAACTGGCAAAGCCGGCATGAGCATTCAGGCGAGTCTGAACGTCACAAACTATCCGATAGCGGGTCCGATTCTCTCGGGCCCGCACCTGACACCGTACGAATGTCGAACCGTCGAGTCGGGGCTTGGCCAGCGGCTCGATGCCAACTGCTCGGCCGCCCAAAAGATCGAGTACTTCTACCGAGCCTCGAACAATACGTTCAAGCCGCTCGATCCCAATGGACCCCGGCCATCGGACCTGGTGAACACTACCACCAACGACGGACGGACCGTGCCGTATATCGTGCGCGTGGAGTCAGGAACCATCAACCGTAGCATCTATCGAATCGCGATCCTCGATGATCCGAAGCCGGCCGTAGCTGCAAGCGCCCCGCCATCCGGCCGGACGTTCATCAGCGTCGCTGCCCTCGACGATAGCAAGTCCCCCGCGTGGGCGCCTGGCGCGGGCTGGAATCGCAAGCTGGCGGTCAGTTTCGGCGGCGGCGCTGGAACGCAGTACAACCAGGGCGTCAATCAGGCGACCGGCGCGCTCAACAATGTGTATCTGTCACGCGGCTTCGCTTATATGATCTCGACCGAGCTCGTCAATCAGCAGCACGGCAATGCGGTGCTGCAGGGCGAGACGCTGATGATGCTCAAGGAGTATTTCATTGAGCGGTACGGCGTTCCGAAATGGACCGTGGGCTACGGCGGGTCGGGCGGAGCGATCCAACAGTTGTTGATCACGGAGATTTATCCGGGGCTGCTCGACGGACTGCAGCCATCGCTTTCGTTCCCCGACTCGACGATGCACACGCCTGATTGCGGGCTGTTCCAGAATTTCTGGCGCAAGTCGGACCCGGCGGTCTGGACCGACGCCAAGAAGACGGCCGTCGAGGGCTACACAAAGGGGACTTGTGCCGCGTGGGAGAGGACCTTCGTGCCCGTCTACACCGCGACAAACGCACGTGGCTGCGCGCTGAACGATGCGAGCAAGATTTATGACCCGGTGAAGAATCCCACCGGAGCGCGGTGCACCGTTCAGGACATGCGCGTGAACATCTACGGGCGCAATCCGGCGACCGGGTTTGCGCGCAAGCCGCAAGACAACATTGGATTGCAGTACGGCCTTGAGGCACTCAACAGGGGCGCGATCAGCGTGGACGAGTTCCTCGACTTGAACGAGAAGATGGGCGGCAACGACATCGACGGGAACTTCATAACGCAGCGTTCGGTGGGCGATCCGAACGCAATCCGTGCGGTGTACGAGAGCGGCTTGATGAACTCTGGAGGCGGAGGGCTTGCGAATGTGCCGATCCTGCACTCGCGGAGTTATAACGACGCGGCGGGTGACATTCATGACCGGCATCGTGACTTGACCATCCGCGCGCGGTTGCAAAAGGCCAACGGACGATTCGATAACCAGGTCATCTGGGTCGGTCCCGCGCGCCAGCGTGATCAAGCGAGCGGCGCGGATCTGACCTCGCTCTCAGTGGATACGATGAACAGGTGGCTCGACAACATCGCCGCCGATCAGGCGCCGCTCTCAACCGACAAGGTTGTGCGCAACAAGCCGGCCGACGCTGTAGACGCTTACTGGGACGCGGCAGGCAAGAAGTTTGTCGAAACGGCGACCTTCGACGGCACGGGCGGGTTCAACACCACGTATCCGGTACATAGCGAGCCGCGGCTGGTGGCCGGAGCGCCGCTGACCAACGACGTGCTCAAGTGCCAACTGAAGCCGATCAACTACGCGGAGTACAAAGCGACCTTCACCGTTGCGCAGAAGACAAGAATGGCGGCGATCTTTTCATCTGGCGTTTGCGACTTCAGCAAGCCCGGCGTCGAGCAGGTTCCGCTCAAGGGAACCTATCGGCGCTACTAAACGGGAGCTGCTGAAGACTGGTTTTCCCTAGCCCAGGCGTTTACGCCTGGGATTGGAGAGCACGCTGTTTTCCCTAGCCCAGGCGTTTACGCCTGGGATCGGGAAGTACGCTCTTTCTCTAGCCCAGGCGTTTACGCCTGGGATGCCCAGGCGTTTACGCCTGGGATCGCGAAGCACGCTCTTTCTCTAGCCCAGGCGTTTACGCCTGGGATTGGAGAGCACGCTGTTTTCTCTAGCCCAGGGCGTTTACGCCTGGGATTGGAGAGCACGCTGTTTTCTCTAGCCCAGGCGTTTACGCCTGGGCTAGTAAACGGCGAACCATCAAGCCCCCTTCAGGGGGCTTCTCGAGTTCGCTTGAGTCAATCATCGTTCGCCTCAAGGCCGCATTGAAGCCCCATGAATGGGGCTAACCCGGAGGCCGTTGCGCTTCCATCCAGGCGTAAACGCCTGGGCTAGGGAAAAGGCCGGCGCGCTTCCAAACAGGCGGCGGGGTTCGCGACGCGGGGATAGTAGATGCGTGGGGCAGTACGGAAAGTGAAGATCACATCGAAAGGGACTGGTTCTTGCGTAGAACTGGTAGCCGAGACGCTGGAAACCTATGCCCGGCGAGGGGTCTTCCGGGGTTTCAGCCGTGGACCGGTCAAGAACGGCAGAGCAGCGTTCAGAATGGTGTGGCACCGGGATCGCGTTTTCGATTTCATATTCGACGCCAATCGGGGAACAATGCGCTTCCCGCTGGTGTTGCCCGACGTTCCCGCCGACTCGAAGATGTATTCGGACCTGAAGGCGTTCATCAAATTGCGGCAATCCGGTGAACTCCCAGACCATCGCCGGATCGACGCGAGAAAAGTGCAGGTCGGCTCCTACGTTCGGAGTGGTAATGTGTCATTGATTTTGACAGTTCGGAACGGTGACTATCGGTACGGTGCGCGAAAACTCATCAACCTGGTGCACGAGATCTTTCTGGTGTTTTTGGCCGACGGCTACTACGACTACATGATCGAAGCGTTCGATCTGGATCCGGACAGAATGTAAGCGGCACATTGATCTTAGGTTTGAGGTACGAGCATCGTGCAAGGAAGGAGCGATCAATGAAGCGAGGAAGAGCCGTTCTGGCGATCCTACAGATCGCCGTGATTTCGTATGCAATCTTCGCAACCGGGTCTGACTCTCAAGCACGGCAGGACGAGAACCGGCGGCTGACTTCCGAAGAGGCCAAAAAACTGAAGAGCCCGGCTCCATTCAGCAAGGAGTCCATCGCCCGGGGCCGCGCTATCTTTGCGCGCAATTGCACTGCCTGTCACGGCAACGATGGAAAGTCTGAGGTGGATGTCGTAGCAAACGCCACTGATCTCACGGAGCCGAAGTTATGGCGAAGTGGAACTGCCGAGGGTGAAATATTTCGGAGCATCCGAGACGGAGCGGGAGACACCATGCCGCCGTTCAAGTCTCAGCTCCAGAAGGAAGAGGACCTCTGGCATCTGGTGAATTTTATTCGCAGCCTCTGGCCCGAATCGATGAGGCCAAAACTGCAGTCAACATAGACAACCCAACCGCCCCTGAGGGGAGCGAATGGAGGAAACGGACATGAGTAACAAAACCTCGAAAGACAGCGGCGTCACAAACAGCGCGAGCACGACGAGGAGGAAGTTTCTGCTGACCTCTGCGGCAGGGGCCGGTGCAGTCGTCACAGCGATCGGAACTAACACCAACGTGTTCGCGGGCCCAGGCGCGAGCATTCCGTCGATCCGAATACCCAAAGAGATTCCTGACTCGTTGAACGAAGCGCCAAAGCCGGGCTCATTCGAAGGGAAGGGGATGACCGGCGCGGAGGTCTTCGCAAAGCTCTGCAAAGAGGAGGAACTCGCGGCGCTGTTTTGCTGCCCCGGCAACTACACAGTGATCAATGCCATCGCGGCGGCCGGCGTACCCAGCTACGGTGGGCGAACCGAAGGGGCAATGTGCGCGGCCGCCGATGGGTTCTCGCGGGCAACCGGTGAGGTCACGGCCTGCTCCGGCACGGAGGGTCCCGGGTTCACCCACATGATCATGAACATCGCGTCAGCCGCCGCGGCCCGCACGCCGCTGCTTGTGCTGGCCAGCAACATGCAGATAGCGGGAGACGATCGCGAAGCGTTCATCCAGACCGGCTACCAGCAGCCAATCACGACCGGTATGAAGAAGTACGGGAAGCGACTGATCGCGCCTGACCGCGTTTGGGAGTACGGCGGCTATGCGTTTCGCAATATGAAGTCCGGCATACCCGGACCCGTTCACCTGGATTTTCCCGGTGAGGTTGCGAGAGCTCGCTTTACCGATCCAGCCGGGCTGAAGGATTACTACACCAAGGACAAGTACCGCAGCGAATCACGCGCGCATCCTTCTTCCGCAGATATTCAGAAGGCTGTGGACCTGATTAACAAAGCCGAGCGGCCGCTGCTCATAGCAGGGCAGGGTGTGTTTCAGCGCAAGGCCTGGGACGTGCTCAAAGAGCTCGCCGAGAAAAGCGACATTGCGGTGATCACCTCAGGGCCAACGCGTGGTCACTTCCCGGATGATCATCGGTTGTCAGCCAGCCTTACGCCTGACGCGCTTATGAGCGCCGATCTTGTGATCTTCGTGGGCCAGTACTGCATGCCGAGTCCCGGCGAGTTTCGCTTCAACCCTGACGTAAAGTCGATTCGCGTCCATCCGGTTCAGGAAGACCTGGGAAGAAACTGGCCGCTTGACCTGGGAATTGTCAGCGACGAGAAAGTCTTCCTGGAAACGCTGGCCGGAAGCATGCCTCGAAAGAAGCGCGACGCCTGGGTAGCCGAACTGGCGGCGGCGCGCCAGAAGTACGACAAGATGATCCACGACCAGTACGAGCTCGGGTTGAAGTACAGCCACGACACCGAGCATCTGCACCCGGCTGTGATTGGCAAGGAGGTCCACGACTTTCTCTACAAAGGGGACATCGACCCGAAGCAGACATTGACCGGTTTAGGTGGCTGGACGATCGGTAACTACACGGGCCGGTGGCTGCGGGGCTTCCGTCCCGGACAGGGCGTCGTTTGTGCGTATCAATACGGCGCAATCGGTCCGGACCTCGCAATGGTGATTGGCGCGAGCGCGGCTGTGCAGAGAGGCGTCGGACCACAAGCCCCTTACAAGGGCGCGCCCGCGGTGTGTGTCACCAGCGATGCCGGCATCGCTTACAGCATGTTTGAGCTGGAGACGGCAGCCAAGTACAAGATCCCTGTCGTCGCCGTGATCTACAACAACAATTCGTGGGGTATGTGGCCCAACGCCGCCACATCCGCGCGTTCGATGCACATGTACATTTTCCAGGAGAACCTGCGCTACGACAAAATGGCTGAGGGGTTGGGCGTGCGGGGCGAATATGTTCGAACACCGGAGGAGTTTCGCGAGGCCCTGAAGCGAAGCTATCAGGTTGCGGCGAAGGAGAACATATCAACGCTGATCAACTGTCAGGCGCTCAAAGAATTCACGTCGGGTAAGGACTACCCGCCCGGGAACGCGATGAATCCCGAGCCGGGCTGCGGGGCTGTGGCCCACTGATGCAGAGTGAGGTCGACGTGGCTTAGGTTCGGCTCCCTGGGCGCGTTCTCAGATAAGAACAGCAGTTCCTCTCTAGGAGGGACCTGTGACCCGACAACCGGCGTGTGTGCGGCAAAGAGGTCGTCTTACAGGGGACGAAGCTTCGCGCTCGGTGTTTCTATAGACAGGACACACCTAACCGGATATGCAGGCTCGTTCGTTGGCAGTGAATCCGAGTGCGTGTTGTCGACTACTAGTGAGTAAGCGGCTTGACCGCAATCCGGAATCGTCCGTCTCCACAATCCCTTTGAAACTCTGATCTGCCTCTCGCTGCCGGCCTGCTCTCATTCTCACTCTCCCGGCACAAGAACTCGATTTTGAGCCCGGATGGATTTGTGACCCCGCCTGATTGGTTTATAATGCCGCCAAATCGCGCGAGGGAGATTCACAGCAGATGAGCAAGCGAAGCACTTTAGCAATAGCAGCGTTGCTCCTCCTGCCAATGGCCGGATTCGCTCAGAATAGTATGCTTCGCGGCAAGGTCAGCGGGAGCGATGGAGCTGTTGTTAACAATGCCACAGTTGAGTTGAGAGGCTCGACAGGCGCGGTGATTGGCCAGGTATTTACGCGGAACGACGGGGACTTCTCTTTTTCGCGACTTCGAGCCGGCGAGTACGAAGTACACGTGACGATGTCGGGTTACGAGCCCGCAATGCAATTGGTAGAACTACGCGACAGCATGAGGGTGACTGGCGCGTCGGATGTGATCAGTGAAGTGGTCAATATCGAGGTAGTCCTGCGGCCGCGCGTTGAACCGGGCCTCGGCCCGCCAGGCACCAGTTTCGCACAGGATGTTCCTAAGGTCGCTCGCGCTGCCTACGTAAAAGGCATTTCGAAGATACGGGAAGGCAAGTCTGACGAAGGCATTGTCTCTTTGCGTGAGGCCACCGCGGAGTTCAGCGACTACTTCGATGCGTATCTTGCTCTCGGCTTCGAATTCTACCGGCTGGGGAAAGACAGCGACGCGCTTGAAGCATTGGAGCGGGCCCGTCAGATTAACGACAAAGGAGCCGCGGTCTATTACACATTTGGCATGGTGATGGTCAGGCAGCAAAAGTTCCGTGCTGCCGAATATGCCTTTGGCAAAGCCGCCGAGTTGAACGACAGCCACGTTAACGCCCACTTCAACCACGCCGTTGCGCTGATCGAAGTGGCGTTGCGCATCAAAGACCCGAACGAGATTAAGACTGTTTTGGCAAAGGCCGACCGGGAGTTGGATCGCGCCTGGGATCTGAGCGGCAAGCGGTTGAACACCGTGTTTCTACAAAGAGCTCGGGTTCACGAGGAGCGCGGCAACAAAGAGGCCGCTGCTCGTGCGTTGGAAAACTACCTGAAGGCGGAGCCAGATGCCAAAGACCGGGCAGGGGTCCAAGAAGCAATCGCAAAACTGAGAGAGAAGAAGTGAGTTTGGATGAGGAGATCAAATGAAAGCGTCCGCTAGATTGTTCATCGGGGCCTTGTGTTCTGGAGTCCTTTTCGCCGCACTCATTTTCCCTGTGATCTCTTCCGCGAGAAACCCAACTCTACCTCTCACAGTCGCGCAAGGTTCGGCCGCTTCTCCCGATGGAGCCGCCCTCTACCGCCAGAAGTGCGCGATGTGCCACGACCAGCCAGTGGAACGGGCTCCGGCTCGATCTGCGCTTGCGAGCCGCTCGCCGGAAACTCTCATCGCGGCGCTGACGACGGGCGCAATGAAACATCAGGCGACCGGACTCACTGCTGATCAAATCCGGATCGTCGCGGTTTATCTCACCGGAAAACAGACTGGCGCGGCGGGTCAATCAACTCCCTCGGCGGGCCTGTGCAAAGACAGCGGCGTGCCGATGAATCTCAGCTCTCAGCAGTGGAACGGCTGGGGCTTCGATCTTGAGAACTCGCGGTTTCAGGCGAAGCCGGGAATCAAAGCTGAGGATGTTCCCAGGCTAAAAGTGAAATGGGCTTTCGCGTATCCGAGCGGGAGAGTCAACAGCCAGCCTACGATCATCGGCGACCGCCTGTATGTTGGCTGCTCGCCCGGGCTGGTCTATTGTCTCAATTCTAAGACCGGGTGCGCGTACTGGACGTACGACGGTGGATCTGGAGTGCGCACCGCAATCAGCATCGGCCCGCTGCCGGCTTCGTCGCCAGCAAAGTTCGCGGCTTATTTCGGCACCAGGGATCGCTTCGTCCACGCCGTAGACGCTGAAACAGGAAAGCTGCTGTGGAAGACGAAGATTGAAGACCATTCGGCGTCGGGCATCACCGGCGCGCCGTTGCTCTATAAGGACCGGCTCTACGTGCCGCTCTCTTCTTCTGAAGAAGTGACCGGCCGGGGTGACAAGTATGAATGTTGCACCTTTCGAGGCAGCCTTGTCGCGCTTGACGCTTACACCGGCAAGATCTTGTGGAAGAGTTATTCGATCACGGAGCCGTTGAAGCCCTTCAAGAAGAGCGCTGCCGGGACTCAAATGTATGGACCGGCCGGGGGCGCGATTTGGTCCGCGCCGACGGTCGATCCCAGGCGCAAGCTGATCTACGCGGCGACCGGCGATTCCTACACAGAGGCGGAAACCGGCGGCGCAGACGCGATCATCGCTTTCGATATCGAGACTGGCAAGATCGCGTGGATCAATCAGGTCACTCCTAACGACAACTTTCTTGTTGGCTGCAATGGCCCGAATCCTCCGCCCAATTGCCCTCAACCGCTCGGACCGGACTTTGACTTCGGCAGCTCTCCGATCCTTCACACGATGCCAAACGGCAAGCAGGTGATACTCGCCGGTCAGAAGTCGGGCGTCATGTCCGCGCTCGATCCCGACAACAAGGGCAAGACTCTGTGGCAGGTGAAGATCGGCTACGGCAGCACGTTGGGGGGCATTCAGTGGGGTTCAGCAGCCGATCAGCAAAATGTTTACGCGGCGGTTTCTGACGTGACCGCCCCGGCCGATAAGCGCCTTCCGGGTATCGCCGCGATAAGGATCGCGACCGGGGAAAAAGTCTGGCACACACCCGCGCCCAAATCGGACTGCGTCACCGAAGGCCGGCAATGCAGCAACGCTCAATCGGCGGCGGTGACTGCCATTCCGGGCGTTGTGTTTTCGGGGTCGATGGATGGACACCTGCGCGCTTATTCGACGAAGGACGGCTCGATCATCTGGGACTTCAAAAGCGGCGCGAACACCTTTGACGGCGTCAATGGAATCAAGGCCAAAGGCGGGATGATGAATGGGGGGGGTCCCGTTATCGTCAGCGGCGTTCTTTACGTAAACGCCGGATACGGTGGAATACAAGGGCAGCCCGGCAATGTGCTGCTCGCCTTCACAGTGGATGGTAGGTAGATGAAATCACGAACTCGAATTCTCATCGGAGCATTGTTCTGTGCAGTCGTACTCTCCGGATTCATTTCCCCCGGAGTCTCTCTCTCCTCCGCGTGGGTTGCCGCTCGTCTGGAAACAACCGAGCAACAGCAACCGCCGCCAAATGATCCGGCCAGCGCGCAAATATACCAGCAGAGATGCGCGATGTGCCATGAGAATCCGCAGGATCGAGTCCCGCCTCGGTTCCTGATCGCGCGGCGCTCGGCCGAGGACGTCATACAGACTCTGACCACCGGCGCGATGAAACAACAAGCCGGCGGTCTGACCGCCGATCAGATTCGAACGCTCGCGGTTTATCTCACTGGGAAACAGCCGGGTGCGCCCGTTCAGGCAAACCTCGATGCGAACCGCTGCCAGGGTAACGGCAGCCCGATCAATCTCAAGGGCCCGCAGTGGAACGGCTGGGGCGTTGACCTCGAGAACTCACGCTATCAGCCGAAGCCGGGTCTCAACGCGGAAGACGTTCCCAGGCTAAAAGTGAAGTGGGCGTGGGTACATCCCGGTCCGATGGCGACCGGTCAGCCGACGATCATCGGCGACCGCCTCTACGTCACCACCGAAGTGGGTCAGATCTTTTGCTTGAATGCGCAAACGGGCTGCACGTACTGGACTATGAACGCAGGCGCAGCGGTTCGCGCCGCGATGAGCGTCGGACCGCTGCCTGCCGGATCGCAAGCGAAGTTCGCGCTTTATTTCGGCGACGAAAAATCAAACGTTCAGGCTGTGGATGCCGCGACCGGCAAGCTCCTCTGGAAAACTAAGATTGAGGATCATCTGCTCTCGCGCATTACCGGCTCGCCGGTGCTGTATCGCGATCGGATTTACGTGCCGGTTTCCTCCTTTGAAGAGACTGCGGGCCGCGACGCCAAATATGAGTGCTGCAAGTTTCGCGGCAGCATCGTCGCGCTCAACGCATACACGGGCGTGGTTCTCTGGAAGGCGTTCACGGTGCAGGACGAGCCGAAACCCTTCAAGAAAAACTCATCCGGTACGCAGATGTACGGCCCGGCTGGCGGCGCGGTCTGGTCGGCTCCAACCCTCGATCTGAAGCGTAAGCTCATCTACATAGGCTCGGGCAATTCGTACACCGATGCCGCAACCCTCCACTCCGACGCCATCATCGCCGTGGACATGGAGACGGGCAAGATCAAATGGTCCAATCAGGTCACGCCTAAAGACAACTTTCTCGTCGGCTGCCGGCAGCCCGGGGTCGGCAACTGTCCTGAAGAGGCAGGTCCTGATTATGACTTTGGCAGCTCTCCAATCTTGCGCACGTTGCCAAATGGGAAACAGGTGATTCTAGCCGGGCAGAAGTCTGGTGCGATGTACGCGCTTGATCCCGACGCCAGCGGCAAGAAGCTCTGGGAGGTGAAAGTCGGTAACGGCGGCGCGCTGGGCGGCATCGAGTGGGGTTTTGCCGCCGATTCAGAGAACGTCTATGTGCCAGTCGCCGATGTAGGTGGCGCAGCTCGCAAGCCGGGCATCACCGCTCTGAAGATCGCGACTGGAGAAAAGCTCTGGCACGTTCCTGCGCCCAAGGCCGTTTGCGGTTGGGGAACGACTCGCTGCAACAATTCTCAATCGGCGGCCGCGACGGTCATCCCCGGCGCAGTTTTTTCCGGGACGGCTGACGGGCACTTGCGCGCTTATGCAACCAAAGACGGCGCGATAGTTTGGGACTTCGACACGGCGGCGCAGCCTTACGACGCGGTCAACGGAATGAAGGCGAAAGGCGGCACGCTTGACGGCGGCGGACCGACGATCGCGAACGGAGTACTCTATACAAATTCCGGCTACGGGCGGCTGATTGGCCAGCCGGGGAATGTGCTGCTTGCGTTCACGGTTGATGGGAAGTGATTCGGACCTATCTTTTGGAACGGCGCTGGGGCTGAGAGAATGAAGGGCAACTATGAGCGACGAAGCGGATCAACAAGCGACGGACGCGCCAACCCGAGCGGGACCGAGTATCACAAGGAAGGAGGCGCGGATCAGGGTTCCAGGTCTCATTCTCGGCTCGCTTGACGGCGTTGAGGCGGCTATCGTCAGCTTCGCCGTTCGGCGCCGCTTGAGACTCAGGAAGTTGAAACACCGGACGGGGCGTTGATCATCCCCACGCTGGCGGAGATGCTTAGAGTGAAAGCGTTTCTTATCTACGAGCGGGATACCACCCGGGACTTCGTTGATTTTGCCGAGCTGTCTCGTCTACTCGAACCCGGCGAGGTAGTGGATGCTCTGAGTGTGCTTGATGAGAAGTTTGGTTGGCAAAAGCAGCCGTCGATAATCCTCGAAGTGACTAAGGCGCTTATGCAGCCTGAGCCGCACGATCTGGGAACCGATGGATTCGAGACGCTACGCTTTCTCGAACCTAAGCTAAAGACATGGGAAGAAGTGGCGGCGCAGTGCCGCGACATCGGGCGGCGTCTGGCGGTTAGAACGTTAGGTGGAACCTCGGATGCAACATAGGAATATCAACACCGAGGAATGGTCGCGAATGGCCATTGACTCTCTTTTTGAACGCGGACTTCTTCCCGACTGGCGCGAATTTGCGCAAGCCTTGCAGCGGGATGTTAACCTTGCAAGCGAAACCCTGCTGATGTGCGAGCGCCATCCCAACAAAGCGTCGGCCGCGCTCGCACGCACACTGACCGAGCATTTTCACCCTGAACTTCTTCGGCGGTAACCATCACGATGAACGACAGCCCGAACCTCCTTTCAGGACTGCGCGTGATCGATTGCGGCACCTACATCGCCGGGCCGGCCGCGGCGACGATCATGTCCGACTTCGGCGCCGAAGTGATAAAGATCGAACGGCCCCAAGGCGGCGATCCCTATCGGTACCTCTCATTCCTTCCGGGGATGGCCGCCTCCGAACATAACTATTGCTGGCTGCTGGACGGGAGAAACAAGAAGAGCCTCGCAGTCGATCTGCGAGACGAAGCCGGCCGCGAGGTGCTCCGCAAACTCATCGAGACTGCCGATGTTTTCATCACCAACTACCCGCCCGATCTCGCCGGCAAATTCCAGGTGCGATACGAAGACATCGCGCCGCTCAACCCTCGGTTGATCTACGCTCAGATCACCGGCTACGGTGAAACCGGGGACGACACCAACAAACCGGGGTACGACACGACGGCTTACTGGGCGCGCTCGGGGCTGACCGAAATCATGTTCGATCTGACCACCGCGACGGGCGCGACGCCTTGCGGGACGGGCGACCACCCGGTGGCGCTCGCGTTGTTCGGCGCGATAATGCTGGCGCTGTATCAACGTCAATTGACCGGGCTTGGCTCAAAGGTATCAACATCGCTAATGGCGACTGGTGCGTGGAGCAACAGTTGTCAGATTCAAGCCGCGCTGCTCGGTGCTGAGTTCCCGCCTAAGCGAACGCGCTTCACCTCACTAAACCCACTGGTGAACCAGTATCAAACTCGCGACGGACGGCGGTTCATGCTTTGTTGTTTGGACACGAAGTACGATTGGGGACGCATCTGCCGCGCGATCGGGCGCACTGATTTGATCGACGACCCGCGTTATGCGACCGCGCAAGCACGGTTCGAAAATGGAGGAGAAGTGGTCGCGCTGCTGGATGAAGCACTCGCGACTAAAGATATGGCTGAGTGGCAAGCGCGGTTTGACGAGCACAGCGTGATCTGGGGTCCGATCCCGACTATCGACCGCGTAGCGGCGGACGCGCAGATGAAAGCCAACGGCGTGTTCGCCGAGTTCGATCATCCGCAATTAGGCAGCGTTCCAACGGTCAACAGCCCGATCAACGTGAACGGGGTCGCCAAGGAGAAGCCGAAGCTCGCGCCTGAAATTGGTCAGCACTCTTTGGAGATTCTGAGGATGCTTGGTTATGAAGATGGTGCGATCCAGGATCTGATCGGCCTAGGTGTGATCGTTTCGCTTCGTGATGCATAACTTCCCCTCGACCTGTGACCTATGCGGAGCCTTGAATGGAATCCCACTGCAAGGTTGATGTTACGCTTGACGATCGCGATGAGCGCGGGTGCGTGGCTCGCATAGTCGTCGATTATCAGGCGCGGCTCAACATCCTGAACACCGAGTTGATCCGGCAGCTGATTGCCGCAATCAACAGTCTCGCTGACAATGAGCGGCTGAGGGTTGTGATTCTGACCGGCGCCGGCGACCGAGCTTTCATCGGCGGCGCTGACATCAATGAGATGGCAGCGCTCGACGAGTCATCCGCGCGCGAGTTCATTTCCCGATTGCATAGCGCCTGCGCCGCGCTCCGGGACGTGCCCGTCCCGGTGATCGCCAGAATCAACGGCTACTGTCTTGGAGCGGGATTGGAGATCGCCGCGTCGTGCGATCTGCGAGTCGCCGCCGACCATTCGACTTTCGGGATGCCCGAAGTCAAGGTCGGCATTCCTTCGGTTATTGAGGCAGCATTGCTGCCGGGTTTGATCGGATGGGGAAAGGCTGCCGAGTTGATTTACACCGGCGAGTCGATATCGGCGTCAGAGGCTCTCGATTGCGGGCTTGTCGAACGAGTCGTCCCTCGCGCCGCGCTTGATCAAGCCGTGGAACGATGGACGCAAGCAATCCTGGCAGCCGGGTCGCGCGCGCTGCGTTTGCAGAAAGCGTTGATGCGTGAGTGGGAACGCCTGCCGCTCGATACAGCGATTGAGCGCGGCATAGACTCGTTCGCGGCGGCTTATGAGACGGACGAGCCGAGGAGGATGATGCAACAGTTTCTCGAGCGACGGCGAAAGCCGCCGAAGACTTAGCTTAACAATTTCTTCGTAGCCCTGCCGTTCACGGCCCCTTTTTCACTAGCCCAGGCGTTCACGCCTGGGTGCGTGTGGGGATGGTGAGTTCGGTTTTTCACTAGCCCAGGCGTTCACGCCTGGGTCGCGTGTGGGGATGGATTAGGTTAGCCCCGTTCACGGGGCTTCCCACGCCGCTTCAGCGTTTGAATTTCGAATCCTGAAACAGAGAGAATTGCCTGAACGCCAAAACCAAAAGCCCGGTGAACCGGGCTATCTCATCGGTCGGCACACGCACCCAGGCGTGAACGCCTGGGCTAGTGAAAACCCGAACTCCACTATCCCACGCGCAACCCAGGCGTGAACGCCTGGGCTAGTGAAACCCCGAACTCACTATCCCACGCGCACCCAGGCGTGAACGCCTGGGCTAGTGAAAACCCGAACTCCACTATCCCACG
>CAZJQQ010000064.1:18889-29212 GCA_964548075.1 uncultured Clostridia bacterium
CGCAACCCAGGCGTGAACGCCTGGGCTAGTGAAAAGCCGAACTCAGTCACGCTCACGCCGAGCGACTTAGTTGCAAGCCTCGAACAGACCCGCTGCGCCCTGGCCGCCGCCGATGCACATCGTCACTACGCCGTATTGTGCCTTTCGCCGAAGCATCTCGTTGGCAATCGTGCCAACCATCCGCGAGCCGGTCATACCGAACGGATGGCCGATCGAGATCGAGCCGCCGTTGACGTTGAGATTCGCCGGGTCAATTCCGAGTCGATCGCGACAGTAGACCACTTGGACGGCAAACGCCTCGTTCAGCTCCCACACATCGATGTCGTCAACCGTGAGCCCGTGACGCTTGAGGAGCTTCGGCACGGCGAACACCGGACCGATTCCCATCTCATCCGGCTCGCAACCGGCGACAGCGAAGCCGCGGAAGATCAGCTTAGGTGTTACTCCTAAAGCTTTGGCGCGCTCGGCTGACATGAGCAGAGTGGCCGACGCGCCGTCGGACAACTGTGAAGTGTTGCCGGCGGTCACCGTGCCCTGGCCGCTTGTCTGATCGAAGTGCGGCTTCAACGCGGCCAGCCCTTCGAGCGTAGTGTCCGGCCGGTTGCACTCGTCGCGGTCGCAGACGTGTTCTTCCTTCGCGACTATGTCGCCGGTCTTCTTGTCGAGAATGCCCCGCGTGACTCTCATCGGCGCGAGTTCTTCTTTGAAGAAGCCTGAGTCCTGAGCCCGCGCAGTGCGTTGCTGACTCGACAGCGAGTAGATGTCCTGCGCTTCGCGGCTGACCTTGTAGCGTTTGGCCACGACTTCGGCGGTGTCACCCATGACCATGTAGATGCCCGGCTTGTGTTCAAGCACCCACTCGTTTGGATGGTTATCGCGTGACATCATCGTGATGCTCTCGACGCCGCCGCCGATCGCGGCCTCGGCTCCTTCGTTGATGATCTGATGCGCGGCCATCGCGACCGATTGCAGGCCTGAAGAGCAAAAACGATTGACCGTCGTTGCGGCAACCGACACAGGCAGCCCGGCGCGGATCGTCGCCACGCGCGCGACGTTCGTGCCTGCTACGCCGTGAGGCTGGCCACAGCCCAGGATCACGTCTTCGATTTCGGCCGGATTGAGTTGCGGCGTCTTGCGCAATACGTCGTTGATGCAATGCGCCGCCAGATCATCGGGGCGCGTCAGATTGAATGAACCGCGAAACGATTTCGCCAGCGGCGTTCGCGAACTTGCGACTACTACTGCTTCTCTCATAAGTCATCCTTTAAGCAGTCCTCAGCGTCCTCGGCGTCCTCTGCGGTTATCCCTTCGTAGAACTCGGACCCTTAACCGCAGGGGACGCAGAGGACGCTGAGGATCAGCAATTCTGAGCCAGCAACACATTGTGATATGTTGGTGGCATTGTCAGCATATTATGTGAAAGGTGTCCCATCACCTCGTCTTCAGACCTCTATGCAGCGGCGGTTATCTTCCCCTTGTCGAAGTCCGCGAAGGTCTTGCCTTGCTCAGCGAGCGTCTTCAGCAGCGCCGCGGGCTCCCATAACTCGCCGTGCTGTTCGTGAAACTCGCAAACCCGATCGTACACCTTCTTCAGACCAACCGTGTTCGCGTACCACATCGGGCCGCCGCGCCACGCCGGGTAGCCGTACCCGTTGAGGTAGATGATATCAATGTCCACCGCGCGAATCGCGATGCCTTCTTCCAGAATCTTCGCGCCTTCGTTGATCAACGCGTACTGCGTCCGTTCGATGATCTCTTCGGGCATGATCGTGCGGCGGGTGATGCCGGCTTCTTCGGCGACCTGTCCGATGAGTTTCTCGACTTCGGGATCCGGGATGCGATTCCGGTTTTCATCGTAGCGATACCAGCCCGCGCCGGTCTTCTGACCGAAGCGGCCAATCTCGCACAATCGGTCAGCCAGCGCCGGTTGCCTGACGCCCGGCTTCTCGAGGTGCTTGTACTCCTTGCGTATGCGCCAGCCGACGTCCAAACCCGCGAGATCTCCCATCGCGAGCGGTCCCATCGCAAAACCGAACTCGTAGATCGCGCCGTCCACGTCCTGAGGCAGCGCGCCTTCCTCGACCAGGAACTGTGCTTCGCGGCCGTAAGGCGCGAGCATGCGATTGCCCACAAAGCCACGGCAGTTGCCGACGAGTACGCCGACTTTCTTCAACCGCCTCGAAAGCGCCATCGACGTTGCGATTACCACATCGCTGGTTGCTTTGCCGCGCACCATCTCGAGCAATCGCATCACGTTCGCGGGGCTGAAGTAGTGATGACCGATCACCCACTCCGGCCTCGAAGTCGCCGACGCGATCTCGTCGATGTTCAGCGTCGAGGTGTTCGACGCGAGCACCGCGTCCGGTTTGCAGATCGTGTCGAGTTCGCCGAAGACTTGTTTCTTCAACTCCATCCCTTCGAAGACAGCTTCGGTTACGATGTCCGCTTCTTCAAAACCGTCATAGGTCAGCGTCGGCGTGATCAACCCCATCCGCTGATCCATGACCTCCTGGCTGAAGCGACCTTTCTTCACCGAGTTGGAGTAGTTTTTCTTGATGGTAGCCAGCCCGCGATCGAGGAACGCTTGAGAGGTTTCTTTCAGCAGCACCGGTATGCCTGCGTTGGCGTAGTTCATAGCGATGCCGCCGCCCATCGTGCCTGCGCCGACGACCGCGGCTTTGCGAATCTCGAGCGTCCTGGTTTCTTTCGGCAAGCCGGGAATCTTCGCGACTTCGCGCTCACCGAAGAAGACGTGAATCATAGCCTTGGATTGTTCGGAGAAAAGGGTCTCCTTGAAGAGTTCAGCTTCGCGCTCGCAGCCTTCGTCAAACGGCAGCCTGGTCGAGGCCTCGACCGCGTCGATAGCGGCGAGCGGAGCGATCATTCCGCGCTTTGTCTTCCGAGCTTGCGCGCGAGCGGTTTCGAAGATCGCAGCGTTGGTCGCGGCGTCGCCGAGCTTGTCGCCGCGTTCACGGCTCTTGCGCGGGCCTTCGCCTTTGGCAAGCAGGTTGCGGACGAACGCCACCGCGCCCTGGAGCAAATCGCCTTCAACAATCTGGTCGATGATGCCGGCCTTGAGCGCTTCGTTTGCCTTGACCGGTTCACCGAACGCGCACATCTCGACGGCTTTCGCTACGCCCGCAAGACGAGGCAGACGTTGCGTGCCGGCAGCTCCAGGGATTATCCCGAGTTTGACTTCCGGTTGTCCGACCTGCGCGGGAGCCGCGGCAACGCGATAGTGAAAGGCCATCGCGACTTCGAGGCCGCCGCCAAACGCGGTGCCGTGTATCGCGGCCACCGTGGGCTTTGGGCAATCTTCAATCGCCAGCAGCAAAGGGAGCAAGCTGCCCCGGCCCTTCTCACCGGAAGTGACCTTGCCGAACTCCTTGATATCGGCGCCGGCGATGAAAGTTCGCCCGCCTCCTATCAAGATTACTCCTTTGACCGAGTCGTCCCGCGAAGCTTCGGCAATCGAAGCGCCGATTCCTTCGGGGACGCCCGGGCTCAGGGCGTTCACTGGAGGGTTGTTGACCGTAATGATTGCAATCTCGCCATCGCGGGTTAGTGAAACCAATTCGCTCATGTATGACTCCTTTGAATGTCCGACAAACTTGAAGTAAGCATAAGGTTTTCTTGCCGTTCTGCAAGCCGTGCTGCTAGATTAGCGGCCGGTTGATAACCAGTCTGCGTGCGAGGAGATCTCTTATGTCACTGAGCTTGCGCTTGAACCTCGGTAGCATCCTTCTCACAACGGCGTTCGTGGTGGGCGTGGCTGTGACCACGGCGCCGGCTCAAATCAACACCGACATCATCGAAAAGCATCGAGCGGAGCTCCAGAAGCAGGCAACCGATCCTGCGACGAAGCGCGAGCGCGGTACCCAACCCGAGGACTGGCTGTTCGCTCTGGCGGAGGGGGTTACGGCGCGGCAGATAACTTTCTATTCCGACGGTGCGCCTTGCTACGGGAGGATCTTTTTTCCCAAGGGGTTCACTACCCGCGGGAAGTGGCCGGCGGTCGTGGTCGGGCACGGCATCAACGCCCAGGCAGTCGGCATCGAGAAGTATGCGGCTCGATTTGCGGAACGCGGACTGGTGGCGATGGCGATCGACTATCGCACCTACGGTTACAGCGCGGGCGATGTGCTGCTGCTTGAACCGGATACAACTACCGACGCGCGCGTGGTGTGGGAGAAGAATGCGCGCATCAAGATCAAGCGGACGAACCTCAATAACTTTCGCGAGACGGAGGACTTTCGAGCGGCCCTGTCTTACATACAAACTGAACCCGGCGTGGACCCCGAGCGCATCGGCGTGTGGGGATCCAGCAACGGAGCGAGCGTCGTGTTGATGGTGGCTGCGCTGGACTCCCGTGTGAAAGTTGTCGTTGCGCAGGTGGGCGCGGTCGGTGGGCTCAACGCGAGCGGGCCGGTAACCATCCCGCCGCAGATGCTCGAAGACGGAATCAAGCGCGCCCGCACCGGGCAGGGAGCCGAAGTGGATGGCGGCTTCTCCTTTCGCAGCAAGATTGATATGTGGAGCAACCAGTTGAACCGTGAGTTCCGACCCGGCGCCGTGCTCGACCGTATCCCCGAAACAACAAAGATTCTCTGGATTCCAGCCGAGAAGGACGAGCTGATTCCGCCACGAGGCGCGAATGGGCCGTACGCCGGGTCAAAGGCATTCAAGGGGACGTCCCAGGTGGCTGAGGTGCCTTACATTACGCACTTCCAGATGTACTCATTTACGGCGTTTGAAGTGGGATCCAATCTTGCTGCTGATTGGTTTTTGAGGTACCTCGGAACCATTGACTCGAGGTAAGGCTCCTGAGGAGAAGTACTGAGAGACGATTTTCCATTTGTCATTTGTCATTTGTCATTACCGGAACACCACCGAGGCAATGACAAATGACAAATGACAAATGGAAAATGGAAAATGCATCGACCCTCAACCATGAAAAACACATTCGTCCGACTCCTCATTGCGACAACCTTGGCGGGATCGTTGTCTCTCTGCGCCGACTCGCAAACCCGCGCGGCCCAGCGCCGTGCGCCGGTGGTTTCATCCGCGCCGCTGCCCGAGGGCGTCTCGGCAATGGATGTCCACTTCTACAGCGAAGGGATCGAGTGCTACGGAAGAATCTTCACGCCGAAGGCCTTCGGAGCTGAGAGCAAAGTGCCGGCGGTTGTGCTTGCTCCCGGCTGGGGCGAGACCGCTGCATCGATTGAGAGGTACGCCGCGCAGTTTGCCTCGCGTGGGCTCGTAGCGATGGTGATCGACTATCGCGGTTGTGGCAAGAGTGGAGGATTCCTCCAGACCGTGGACGCGGTAAAGACAGACGACCGGCTTCGCTTTTCACAGATGACCGCGCCCGTGCGCATCCGACGCAAGCGGCTCATCCCACAGCAGCAGATCCTCGATATTCGCAACGCGGTTTACTATCTGCAGGGCGAGCCGGGCGTCGATCGCGCCCGAGCCGGAGTGTGGGGTGTTGGAATGGCGGGTGGACACGTGATCGTCATCGCCGCGACCGATGCCCGCATCAAAGCCGTCGTCGCCCAGGCGCCGATCATTGACGGCAAGGACACCCCAAAGAAAGCTTCAGCGCCGACGGGCGTTCTGCTTCAGGCCGAGCAGAAGCGGGCACGCACAGGTCAGTCGCCGATCGCCGCCGCCGGCACGTCCGCTGACCCTGAGACCGGGCTCGCGCTCACAGAGTACCATCCGTTCTGGCACGTCGAGCAAATCCCCAAAACAACGGCGGTGCTATTCGTGATTGCCGAGAGAGACGCCAGAGTGAAGAATGATACCAACGCCATTGCCGCCTCGAAGCTGCTCAAGGGACCGGCCGATGTCGTCAGCATCCCTGGCGTAAATCACTTGCAGATCAACAGCGGCGCGGCCTTCGATGCCGCGGCCAAGGCCGCCGCGGAATGGTTCTTGAAGCATCTGTAAGGTCGAGCGCCGTGACGGCCCCGACGGGGGAGGAAGAGATTTTCCATTTTCCATTTGTCATTTGTCATTTGTCATTTTCGGAACGCCACACAGCCGATGAGAATAACAAATCGCAAATGACAAATGGAAAATGGAAAATGGAAAATGGAAAATCTCCTTCGATTCGCCAGGTGTAACCGCGTCGTTCAACCCGGTTCGAACAGTCATCTATTATTAGATGACACCTTCTCTACTATCAAAGGCTGAGGCTCTACCTCGCGCCGGTAAAAGATGCGAGGGCGTTGCACGTTCCGCTTTGTTGGGTCAGCGATCTTCTCGTCACCCGGGGCGAAGACAATCTTCAGCCCGCGCGGTCCCGCCAAGGCCGCCGTTTGCATCTCAGGCACGCGATCCACGGCGTAGTCCAACCATTCGCGTATGAAGATTGTTTGATCTTTGTCGCTGTCGGCTGCCCCGTTCTTCAGGCCATCCTCCACAAGAGCATAAGTCAAAAAACCATGCCCCAGGTTTTCCGCTTCCAGAGCCGCTTGATAGCCTTGCGCTGCCGTAAGAACATAGATTCCTTTTTCGTATGCGAGCTGCGCGAGTCCTTTTGAGTTCATCGGGCCGCGCCGCTTCTCCTCGGATTCCAACGCCTGCCCGCTATTGCAGGCGTCGATCACCAGGAGCAGTCCGCTCGCGTCAATGTGTTCGAACGCCTGTTCAAGTTCCCGGTCTGAGATGCTGTGCGCGAGCATTGAGGTAAGTCCTTCCTGATCCAGACCATCCAGCGGCCCGATGTAGCCGAGATCGTGGGGTATCAAATAGAACCTGGCTTTCTGCGCCGTGCCGTGACCCGCGAAGTAAACCACTACCGCGTCTTCCGGTTCGGCAGGTTTGATTCGATTCAACACCGCGGGCATGTCGGCCGCCGCCTCGGTGGCATTTCCTGCAAGCCGATTGAGCGCCGCCAAGACATTTGCTCGGGTGGCATCCTGATTGAATAGCGGAATCAACTCGAACCGCGAAAAGTTTCCGAGCTTGTTTTGCGCCGTTCGAAACGTCTCGCCAAACGTTTGCGCGTCGGCGACTGCATACTTGAGGTTGTATTGCGGATTCGCGTATTCATTGACACCGACTATCACCACGTACGCTGCGCCTTTGCGCTTCAGACTGTCACTTCCTTTTAGAAGAAGCGTTGCGTCCGCGCTCTTTATGTTGTCTCTGTTGAAAGCGTACGCCGTGAGGTGGTTTTCACCTGCGACGATTGAAACGGTTTCTTCGAGCGTCGCGTTTGGCTGCGAGTT
The DNA here is from genome assembly GCA_964548075.1 of uncultured Clostridia bacterium. Classification (GTDB taxonomy): domain Bacteria; phylum Acidobacteriota; class Blastocatellia; order UBA7656; family UBA7656; genus Onstottus_A. The sequence goes on from CAZJQQ010000064.1 coordinate 26,128, forward strand.
AAGCACGTCGCCGCGCCATGCCTTTATGAGCGAGCCGTTTCTGAACAGCCTCACGTCGCGCGCTCCGCTGCCTGAGCGATGAGTTGTATCCGGTACCGCTTCTGCAACCTGCACCATGACCTTGATCTTTCGCGAAGCGATAGGCCTGGTTCCGTTCAGGCTATCGTCAACCAAAGCGAGTCTCACCTGAGGCTGGCGGCGATCGACTTGCGCGATGCTTTGAGCAGCGCGGGGCTTTTTCCCCGCCAGAACATCTGCAAGGAGGCCAGGGTAGTAGAACTCGTTAAAGAAAATTTCTACCGGCCTTACATCGAAGGTATTGGCGGCAAAACGCCAGAGAATCGATTTCCACGCTTCGGGCGAGCCGTCAAACAAACCATCGGGCGAGATAACCAACCACTCACCGCCGTCGTTGAAGCTCGCCAGCGTGCAGAGGGGTTGCGTACTATCTGGTGACCATATCTTCGCAGTGGCATCGTCACCACTTGAAACGATGAATCGCCCGTTGGGGCTGAAGGCCACGGCAACCACCGGACTGGAATGCCCTTCGAGCGTGCGAATCAGTTTGCCGGTTTGTGGATCCCAGAGTCGCACCGTCTTGTCATAACTTCCAGACACGAGCAGCTTTCCGTCTGGGCTGAAAGCTACCGCGAATACGTCGGAGGCATGGCCCGTAAGAGTTCGTATCGGTTGACCAGTTTGTGGGTCCCAGAGCTTGATGGTCTTGTCGCGACTACACGCAGCCAGCATCGTCCCGTCAGGACTGAAAGCGATGCCCGTCACGTCGGAATCCTGCCCCTTGAGACTGCGGAGCTGCTTGCCACTATCCACATCCCACAGCTTGATCGAAAAGTCGTAACTTCCCGACGCAATGGTCTCTCCGCTGGGCGCGAATGCGATCGCGCTAATCAGCGTCACATGGCCTTCGAATGGGGGCCGTGACTTGCCGGTCTTCACATCCCAAAGCCTCACGGTTCTGTCAACGCTGCCCGAAGCTATGAACTTGCCGTCAGGGCTGAATGCAAGCGCGGTAACGTTTGCAGCGTGTCCGGTGAGATCGGCGATCGGCTTGCTCCTTGCCACATCCCAGAGCTTGATAGTCTTGTCTGCGCTTGCGGAAGCCAGGATCTTTCCGCTTGCGCTGAAGGCGACGGCGTTGACCAGAGATGAATGCCCATCCAGCGTATGTACCAAGCCGCCGGAGCCGCCATCCCAGAGTTTGATGCTCTTCCCGGCTGCGGCGGCCAGCGTCTTTGCATCCGGGCTGAAGGCAACGGCGCGGACGTTTGAGAAGCGGCCTTCAAGGGTGCGAGTCCACTTGCCGGTAGCGCTGTTCCATATGAATATCGCTGTAAAACTCCCCGCGGCGACGGTGTTCCCGTCAGGACTGAGTGCAATAGAGGTGATGCCCGAATTCGCTCCATCGAGAGTGCGGATGGTCTTGCCCCTTTGAACATCCCAGTTCCTGACAGTCTTGTCGTAGCTTCCCGAAAAGAGTTGCGTGCCGTCGTGGCTGAATACAACCGACGTGACAATTCCTGCGTGCCCCTTCAGCGTGCGAATCGCAGTGCCGCTTTCGACGTTCCAGAGTTTGATGGCATTGTCTTCACCGGCTGAAGCGAGCACCTGGCCGTCCGCGCTGAAGCTCACTGTGCGGATGGCGGAGGAGGAACCTTCCATCGCGCGGATCATTTCGCCCGGCTGCACGGGTTGGCCATCAGTGACTTGCCAGAGGCGGATCATCTTATCCGCGCTCGCCGAGGCTAGTATCTTTCCGTCGGGACTGAAGGCGAGAGCGCGGACTTCAGAGGCCGGCTTTTCGATCGTGAGAATCACTTCCCCGGTAGCTGGGTCCCAGAGGTTGATTGTCTCGTCACGGCTGGCTGAAGCGATTGTCTTGCCGTCGGGGCTGAATACTACCGAGTTGACCTCATCGGCGTGCCCGGCGAGCGATCGGATCAAGCGCCCACTCTTGACGTCAGAGATCGCGACGATCTTGTCCAGGCTTCCCGACGCGATGGTTTTTCCATCAGGGCTGAACGAGATAGAGGTCACGTTGTCTCGATGATGATCCAGCACGCGAAGCATCCGACCGGTCTCAACTTCCCATAGCCTGATGGTCTTATCCGAGCTGGCCGACGCCACGATCTTGCCGTCGGGACTGAAGACAACCGCGCGGATGTTATCGGAGTGCCCGCTTTGAATCACAAGCTCGGGTTTCTCAACTGCCGGCGCCGGAGGCAGGAGCGGAGTTGGTGCTTTCCGTCGTGCTGGAGTCTGGGCCGGCTTCTTGGGCGCCGGCTTCGTACGTTGAGTTCGCTCGGCCTTCAGGGGAGCGCCAAGCAACAATAGACCGATGACGGCAAACAACAGTGCAGCTTTCATGGTAAGGCCTTTATGCATTCTATCCCGCGTTTTCTTGATCCTTCAGCACGCAAGGTATCGAGCGTGATTCGGCGGCCGGCTGAGCGAGCCAATTGCCTACCGCTCGCGGTACTGACTGGCCGCCCGGTCAGGTTCAATATTGTTGCAAGCAACCAAGCTGCATGTCTACCTCTGGAACCCATAACGTCTACGAATGTCCCAAATCGGCGCCTGCTGATCGCACGAATTGACTCAGAAACGCAGCTAAGTTCATTGCAATGATGCGGAATGCAACTTGCAGCTACACTACCGGAATCAATTTGTATGAGGGTATTCAACCAGCATTGGGAGGTGCTCAATATGTTTTATATGAAAATTGGATTCTTCAAACGGAACGTTGCAGCTCTGGTCGTCGGCGCAGCATTGATGCTGGGGACAGGACTACCAGCCGGCGCCCAGCAACCAACTCCAGAGGAGCAGCAACGGCAGGAACAAAAGCAAAAGGAAAAACAGGCTCGGAAGCAGCAGCAGCAACAGGAGCAGCAAAAGCAGGAACAACAACAGCAGCAGCAGCAACAAGCCGAGAAGCAGAAGCGGAAGGAGCAGCAACAGCAGCAACAGCAGCAACAGCAACAGCAGCAACAGCAGCAACAACAGCAGCAGCAGCAACAACAGCAGCAGCAGCAACAAGCCGAGAAGCAGAAGCGGAAGGAGCAGCAAC
>CAZJQQ010000064.1:29312-35859 GCA_964548075.1 uncultured Clostridia bacterium
AGCAGCAGCAGCAGCAGCAGCAGCAGCAGCAACAGCAACAGCAACAACAGCAGCAGCAACAGGAACAGCAGCGGCTAGCTGAGAAGCAGCGTCAGCAGGAACTGCAGCGCGCCCAGCAGCAGCAGGAACAGCAGCTACAGCAGCGACAGGCTGAGAAACAGCAACGGCACGAGCAGCAGCGACAACAACTAGAGCAGCAACGCCAGCAACAACTGCAACAGCAGCAGCAACTGGAGCAGCAACGGCGTCACCAGCAGCGGCTTGCCGAACACAATCGACAGATCCAGGAGCAGCAGCGCATCGCCTTGCAAAGGGAACGACTGCTTCAGCAGCAGCGTCGCATGAACCAGTACAGGTTTCAGCAGCTCTATTTTGAACGGTTGCGTCAGGACCAGCTCCGACTGCAGGGCCAGCGCCAGTTCTCTTACTCGCCTTACAGCTATCGCTACCACCGCAGTGGTAGATACTACCAGGCGAATCAGTACGGCGCGGATATGCTTCGGAGGGCCTTGAGCCTTGGTTATGAGGAAGGCGTGCGCGCCGGTCAGGCGGATCGACAGGACAGGTGGCGTTTCAACTACCAGGATTCTTACGCCTACCAGGACGCAACGTACGGCTATGATGGCTACTATGTTGACCTGGTTGAGTACCGCTACTACTTCCGCGAAGGCTTTCGCCGCGGTTATGAGGACGGTTACTACGGCCGCACCCGGTACGGGACACAGTCGAACGGTGTGTTCAACCTGGTAGGCAGCGTCCTGCAGGCGATCCTCAACCTACAGCGCTACTAGAGCAACAACAGCGCTGATGATACTGAGCGCCCGGGCCACTCGCCGATCAAGGCAGTGACCCGGGCGTTATTATGTGAGTATGAAAAGATCCAGACGCGAATCCGATGCGATCTCAGGAGCGAGTTCACACAAGACGAGCCGGTTCGGTAACCTGGGGTGCGCGTTATTCGCCCTGCCGTTTTTTCTGGCGGGCGCGGCGATCATTTATTTCCTCGGTCTTAGTCCGGCACTGAGAATCCTAAGAGCGTCAAGCTGGAATGCAACACCGTGTGTCATCACCGCCAGCAGAGTCGCAAGCAGCAGCGATGGAGACACCTTCTCCGTCGAGATCCACTATTCCTACACTGTCGACGACAAACAGTACCAGGGTACTCGCTACAGTTTCTTCGGCGGATCGTCCAGCGGCTATGCTTCAAAGGCCGAGGTCGTAGAGCAGAACCCTGCCGGCAAAAATGCCACTTGTTATGTGAACCCCCTCAACCCGGCGGAGGCCGTTTTTCATCGCGGCTTTACATGGGACATGCTGTGGGGCTTGTTTGGCCTGCCGTTCCTGCTGGCAGGCGCAGGCGGTTTGTTTATGACGCTGCGCGCCTTCGTGAAGGAACGAAGGAGGCGCATTGAGGCTAAAACTAATCCCCTCGGCTCGTGGCCGTCCTTCAACGCGATGCACTCTGAGACCTCGCTATCCACCACGCAGGGTGGAGGCGTCTTTCAACCGATCTCCTCTCATCCTGTGTCGCCTCGCGTGGGCTCGACGGCCGCTCCTTTCGGGCGCGTCGTGCTCGAGCCTTCGATGCCTCCCGGACGCAAGCTGATCGTAATAACATTGGTCGCCATCTTCTGGAACGGAATAGTGTCGGTTTTCGTTGTGGTCTTGATCAAAGATTGGAGCAGAGGCAACGTCGAGTGGATTATGGCGCTCTTCCTGACTCCCTTCGTGCTCATCGGAATCTTTCTGCTGTTCTCGGTAGCTCACACATTTCTTGCCGTGTTCAACCCGCGACCGAGGCTCACGATTGACTCTAGCCGGTTGCGTCTCGGCGAGTCATCCGATCTGGACTGGCAGTTCTCCGGATCCACGCGCAGGGTGAAGCAGCTTCGCATCTATCTCGAAGGGCGCGAGGAGGCCACATACCGCCGAGGCACAGACACTTCGACCGACAAGAATATCTTTGCAACCATCGAGATCGTCAGGAGACCCAACGCCGACCCCGGCCGTGCACGGATGGAAGTCCCCGGTGACTCAATGCATTCGTTCAAGAGCGATCACAACAAGATTGTTTGGGAGATTCACGTGCAAGGCGAGATACGATACTGGTCGGACCTCGACGAGACGTTTGAGATTGAAGTGCTGCCGAAGAAGGCACAGGGAACTGGCGAGCTATGAACGAACTCGAAATCAGAACGCGTGAAGACAAGACGGACTTTCTTCCCGGCGAAGAACTGGCCGGAGAGGTCTCGTGGCAATGCGACTCCGGCCCGGGCTCGGTCGAGCTGCGGCTGTTCTGGCGCACCGAAGGGAAGGGCACTCGAGATGTCGAGGTGGCCGAGACCATGAGCTTCAATGTTCCGGGGCGGCAAGATCGTCGCGACTTTCGCTTTCAGTTGCCGGATTCGCCTTACAGTTTTTCGGGCAAGCTCATCTCGGTTGTGTGGGCGCTGGAGCTTGTGCTGTTGCCATCGGGCGAGACGGAGCGGCTTGAAATCGTGATCTCACCAACCCGAAGCGAGATAGCCTTGCAACACGAGTAGCAGAAAGAGAATGAAGGCGCGAGAAAACCCTTTCCGAACCGGCCGAGTTCTCCGCGTGCGATACCGATTGCGCGGCGAAACGTCTGAAAACTTGCTTGATCGGTTGCGGCGGCTCGGCTATCGCGGAGCGATCGTCGGGTCCAATGGAACGGGCAAGACAACGTTGCTTGAAGATCTGGAACCTGCCCTCGACGCGCTTGGGTTCGAGGTCAAGCGATTGCGGCTCGACGATCTGACGAAATGCTTCCCGCGAGGGTTCTTGCCGCGATTCTTTGCCGAGTTGAAAGGCCGCGAGGTGATCCTGTTTGATGGCGCCGAGCAGATGAGCCGGCTCGACTGGCATCGCTTCAAGTTGCGATCGAAGAAAGCGGGCGGCCTTGTGATTACCTCGCATCGGCCCGGCATGCTTCCGACTTTGAAAGAATGTGTGACCTGTCCGGAGCTGCTCAACGAGATCATCACCGAGTTGCTCGGCGCTGAGCCGGTTACGACTCATGTCGCGGCCATCGCGCTTTATCAAAAGCATAATGGCAATCTGCGAGACGCGCTGAGAGAGATGTACGACCTGTACGCTGTGGGCAACGTCTGAGTGGAAGCCTGGCGAACGAGCCGGCGCGCCGTTGGTCAGGCTCGACTTGATCAGGCCAAGCATCGGCGTTAGGCTTCGGCAGGTTGAAAGGGAGACTAACGCTCGCAGTGCGCACACAGATATCCAGAGAACCAACCCATGGCGGATTACAAAAAGATCATCTACTCAGTTGACCAGGCGGTCGCTCGAATAACGCTCAACAGGCCGGACAAGCGCAACGCGCTTGATGACGAGATAGTCGCGGAGTTCGCAAATGCGCTTCGAGTTGCAGGCCGCGATAAGAGCGTGCGAGTGGTACTGCTCACCGGCGCCGGAAAAGACTTCTGTTCGGGCGCCGACCTCGCTTCACTCCAACGCATCAGCGAAGCCGGAGTTGAGGAGAGTATGGCCAGCGCGCGAGTCATGGGCGAACTGTTCATCGAGATGCGCCGCTACGCGCGTCCCATCATCGCGGCGGTGCGGGGCCGCGCGCTGGCTGGCGGCTGCGGCTTGGCGACTGCTTGCGACATCATTCTTGCGGGTGAATCCGCGCAGTTCGGCTACCCGGAAGTCAACATCGGCTTTATACCCGCGATGGTGATGGCGATCCTGCGGCGATCGGTTTCGGAGAAACGCGCGTTCGAGCTTATCACTCGCGGCGAGATCATAAGCGCGAGCGTGGCAGCCGAGATCGGGATGATTAACCGCATCTTCCCCGACGAGCATTTCGACGCGGAGGTCGAGGCGTATCTTGCGCAGATGGCGGCAAAGTCAGCTTCTGCGGTGAGTCTCGCTAAGAACCTGCTCTATCACATGGACGGCATGACCTTCGAGACAGCGATCGAAGCCGGCGTTCAGTTGAACGCCATCACGCGTATGACCGACGACTGCAAACGAGGCGTCGAGCGCTTCTTGAAGAAGTAAGCGTTTGGCCGCGACGACGAACCGCAAACCAGGACAGTTCCCGGCGTATCGCTCGGAGAACACTGCGGGAACAAGTCAGACAATGTGGTGTCTAATGCGATCATCAACCCGATGAACCTTGGACAAGGAGGCGCATTCCAATCAATCGCGAACGCGCTGAGAAGGCTATCGTACAGATCGCTCACGCAACGGTACTCGTTGCTATCGTAAAGCATGTTCGCGCAAGAAGGCTCACATGAAACTCCTCGGGTTCGTCGTCTCGTCAAACCGGTTCCTATTGCGGGCGCTGCTCGTCTTCGTTTTGGTTTCGGCTCTTGCGGGCGCAGAACGCGTTTCAGCGCAGAAGCAAACAGGCGCAGGCAAAGTTTCACCGCAGGAGGAGACGACAGTAACCAGGAATGGCGACACTGTAGAGATACGAACCTACAGTAAGATCCCAGAAGCTACCGAGCCGTGTACTTCGGAAGAATTGGAGTGGTGGAACCAGATTAGAAAAGCGCAAAGTGACCTCATGTTCGCTCATAAGAAAGGAAAAGGTAGAGCCATTGCGGAAGCGAAGGAGAAGTTTTTCGTGCTGCTGCTTGAAGCACAACAGAAATCCTATCGTGTTCCGCTGAAAGATAGACCACCTCTGATGCTGGGCGTTGCAAGGCAGCCGACTCTCCCCGATATTGCTCGAAAGAACCAGATAGCTGGGACCGTGGTGTTGTCGGTTGAGTTCAGATCTGATGGATCGGTGGGTGATGTCCAGATCATAAAGGGACTGGGGTTCGGAATAACTGAGAGTGTAGTTCAATCCGTGCGCGACAACGTGTTCTTGCCAGCCATAGAGAATGGCGGCTTTGTGACCCACCGGTCAGAGGTCAAGACTGAGTTTGCTAACAAGTGGACCCAAAACGTCAAGGCCAACAAGAACTAAACCCGAACGGGCTCTTGAAGTCGCCTCGGCCGTCCGGCTTTCAATCTTTTGCTGTGTGATGCTTGACCCGATAAGCCTCACCGAGTCGTGTTATGCAGCTTTGAATCGCGTTCGGATTTGATTATCTTGACACAGTACTATTGCTTCCTTGAAAGATGAAATAAAGCGCCGCGCCCGCCAGGAGTGCTGCGATTCCGGCAATCGTTTGAGCCTTGTTCATTCCGGTCAGCAGCCATATCGAAATTACTGCCGCAAGAGCGGGGATGACCACGCCGCCCGGAACTCTGAATGTCCGCGTTGCGTTCGGCATCTTTCGCCTGAGCACCGGCACAGCGAGACATGTAGTCGCGCTGAACAGCAATCGTGCGATGGCGCTGACCGTCACAAGCTGAGCGAAGCTTCCGTACAGCGCGATCACCCACGCCGCCAGCGCAAACACAATCACCGCGATATGAGGGGTGTGATAGCGCGGATGCACTCGAGCAAGAGCGCGCGGCAACTGACCACCCTCGGCAAGCGCATACAGAATGCGAGGCCCAACCAAAGCCAGAGCGCTGTTGCTGCCTGTTGTAGAAAGCACGGCGGCCACCGTTATTATCGCGGCGCCCGCCGGACCAAGAAACATTCGCGCCGCAGAAGCCAGGGGCGTTGCGTCGTTCGCCAGCCCAGGCAGCGTTCCCAACGCGACGATCTGAATTGCGATGTACAGCAAAGCCGTCAACGCAATAGAAACGATCAGCGCGATCGGAAGATTGCGCGCCGGGTTCTTGACCTCTTCGGTCGGCACCGACGCATTCTCGAATCCGCCGAACGCGAAGATCAACGCGAGACTCGCCTGTCGAAGAGATGTCAGGTCAGGGAGCGCGAGTATCTGGTAGCGACTGCTATCGACGAAGAACAAACCGACGGCGACGAACAACAAGAGCGGAACCAGCTTGACGATAGTCAGCAGGTTCACCGCCCACGCGCCGTAGCGGACGCCGACCAGATTCAGCAGGCCCAGGCCCCACAGCAGCACTGTGAGTGCTATCGCTCGCCCGATGCCGCTTGCCATCACCGGCCAGAAGTATCCCAGATAGAGTATGAATGCGTTGGCGATTGCGGATGCCGCAGCCAGCCTCGACAGCAGAAACATCCAGCCGACTTCCAATCCAACAAAGTTCCCGAACGCTTCGCGGGCATAAAGGTAGGGCCCGCCTGTTTGCTCGAACATGCTCCCCGCCTCGGCGAAGCACAGAACGATCAGCGCGATCAGAAACGCCGCGACTATGTACGCAACGGGGCTCGCAGGTCCGAGCAGCGACGCGACTGTTGCGGGTAACACGAAGATCGCCGAGCCGATGACTCCGTTCACCGCGATCGCGATCAAGCCGAATAAGCCAACGGCTCTCAGGAAGCGGGGTGTGGGACTCCGAGGGTTCAATGGTTTTTATGTCACCTTGGAAGCACAGGAGGGGAATTGAAAATTGAGAATTGAAAAATGAAAATTGTAAATTGAAACCGGACCCGCGTCCTGGCAATTTTCATTTTTCATTTTTCAGAGCCTCTTGCAAAACTCTCCGGTTTCGAGGTCATTAACCGATTTGTAAGAGC
>CAZJQQ010000065.1:0-35019 GCA_964548075.1 uncultured Clostridia bacterium
AGCTTACTCCTCCTGCCACAAACGACGCTGATACCGCCGCATACAATACGTTGCACCCGCCGTTGGCCAGCGCTACCACATCCCCAAATAGCGTCGACGGCCCGCTGTAGTTGGTTATCTTATAGAACCCTGTTAACACCAATATCGGGTTTGCCGTCGTCCCCTGCGCCTGGGTGATCGCCGTAAGCAGCACCGGGGCTCCCCCGGAGGTGATTGTCCGGTTGATGCAACCGACACATCCAGCCGTCCGTCGTAGTTCCGTTAGCTTGAAGATCGCACCTCCCGTGAACTGAATCAAGTCCACCAACTGGAAGTACAGCGACCCGTCATCATCCACCGACACCCCCGCGATATTCGCCTGGGTGCTCAGTATCACTTCTCGCGCTCCGGCTGGCGCCAGCCCTCCAGCTACATCCGTGAACGCAAACGCCAGTATCCGCGTCCGTATTGGCTGATTGCTCCCGCCTACTCGTACGCATCCTTCCGAGTCGAACGCTGATACATACACCACTTCCCCGATCGTCCCCGCCAACCCAAAGTCGCACAGGTCTGCAACCGGATTCACCGCGATTCCTGTCACCGCTATTTGATCATCCGAACAGAGATTAGGGTTGAATGTAAGTAATGTAAATCCGCCAGAGGCTCCCGTGTTTATCAGCGCCGGCAGATTTACCTGTCTCAATGTGTCCACCTGCGCCCCTATTGACCCACCTCCGCCTCCTGGATTGAGGTCTGTACCTACCCAGAAATTCCCTACCGAGTCTCCGTAGTAATACACGTTCTCCAAAAACCCGTTCGCCACCGTGTGCTCAGAGATCCCCGTCCGCGTCAGCGACATGTCGATCTCCACCTCCGCAAACGAAAAATCATCCACCTTCTGCTCGCGGTCCGCCGCACAGTCTTCTCGTCCGTCCCAGTCCGCGATCAATGCCACTTCCGAAAACTGGTTGTCTCGACCCCCGATCGTTATGATCAGCGCCGCCGACAACGCGCTTCGCCCGTCTAACACCGTCGGCTGTCCTGACTGGATTGAAAAATCTCCACCTCCTGACTTCTTTCCTTTCAACTTCTCCCCGATCCTCGCGCTCGCCTCCGCTGGATTCGCCACCCGGTTGAATCCCAGCGCCTTCAGCGTATCCCCGGATATCTTTCCCCCTGGAGTCTCCCCTTCAATCATTCCCCCTGTTACTTCCCTATACTCCTCCCTCTGCTGCCCTACCTGCTGCGCCGGCGCTGTCGCTATCGACGCACTCGCAGCCGCAGCTCTACCCGTCGCTGCTTTCGCCGATCCCGACGACCCCGCAGCCGTTGCCCTCATACCCACTAGCGGCACTGCCATTGCGGCTATTGCCACCACTAACACTGCCATGAAAACCGCTCTCTTGATGTTCATTGTTTATCCCTCTCCAAAGTTTTTGGAAATCCGGTTCAAAATATCTGGACCCGACGAACGCCCGCCGGGCGCAAGAATCTGGAAGCACTTTCAAACGGAACATTCTCCGATAAAACTCCGGAGATTCTCGCGCCTAGCCCCTGGCGTGCAACGTTAGCCAGCGGCCTCAATCGGTGCGAACCGTCTGTCCGACGGCTTTCGTTTCCTGCCCTTCTGAAACAAAGTCTTAGTTGTGCTGTCGGCGCTGCTTTACTAGCGCTGCAGCGCTGGGGCTCCGAGATTGAAACAGCTCGTCTTAAAACTCGCGAAAAGAGGCATATAGTACCCGACTCGATCAGCAAAAGCAATCACAAAATGAACCAAATCAGAATACTCTTTCAAATAGAAGACAGCTGCACTTGGCAAAGTTATGCCGGTCAGGCTACTGCATCGACTGTGCCACGCCATCCATTTGCTAGAAAGTGCTGTCACACATGGGTTTATAACCTCCATATTCCTGAAGGAATAAAGAGTCTCTTCTATTTATGTAGACCGCCATATTCTCTTACGCAAACGAGCCTGCTTGGATACAAAGTATCCAACATCACGGTCCACCAACTATCCATGCGGCATTCACTATCCACGTAGCGACGATAGGCACCAACGGATTATTCTTCTCATAAAGACGTCACTAAGAGGACCCCGGCTCTTGTTTTGGGCGCTCACTATTCCCTGTTGCTCTGCTCTGCTCGCACGATTTGCCTTGAACGGTCAAGCCTAATATAATGACCGCTCACAAAGCACCCCCGAAAGAAGAACGCGTTGCACCATCAGACCCGAGCAATCCTATTTGACCTGGACGGCACGCTCATAGACAACGTCGCCAATCACGACTTGTTGGCGCGCCCTTTCGAGCGTACGGGTGAAGTCTTGATGGAACTTCGCCGGCGGGGCTATGCGATGTCGGTGGTGACTTCGAAGAGCCGCGAGCTTGGCCTTCGTGGTCTTAGGTTGTGTTCGCTCGAAGGGCTGATCGACTCGGCGATTTTTCTGGAAGACACAGAGGTTCACAAGCCACATCCCGAGCCGATACTGGCTGCCCTGCATCGGCTGAGCCAGCCCGCACAAGTTGCAGCTTACGTTGGAGACAGCAGACATGATATCGTTGCGGGGCAAGCTGCCGGGGTCAGGACGGTGGCGGCGCTATGGGGCCCTGCGCCCCGAACCGAGCTGGAGCGCGAGCGGCCCGACTTCATCGCCGAGTCGATCACCGGCCTGCTGGAGATATTCAACTGACAGGACCACATTAAAGGACACTACAGATGCAGAAGATACGGGATCGATATCGGAAACTACTGAGCGGTGAGGTGGGACTTATTAGCCACAAGCCTCACGGACGTGGCTTGGATATAGCTCTAGCTTATGCGAACACGTATTACATCGGGATGTCCAATCTTGGCTTTCAGGCTGTCTATCAACTCTTCAATTCTTACGCGGGTGTGACCTGCGAACGCGTTTTCACTCCAGATCCTGATATCGAACAAGAACTCGAACGTACGGGGGCACCGCTGCTCTCGCTGGAATCAGAAACAGCAATCTCTGAATTCGACGTGCTGGCTATTTCGGTTTCATTCGAGACGGACTATCTCAATATTCCGAAGCTCCTCAGGCTCTCGAAGGTTCCGGTTAGGGCCGAGGAGCGAACGCACTGGCATCCACTGGTAGTGATGGGTGGTGCGGCGGCATTCTTGAACCCCGAGCCGGTGGCTGACTTTGTTGACGTGGTTTGCGTGGGTGAAGGCGAAGTGCTTGTGCCAGCTTTGATTAGACTAATGAAGGAAGCCACGTCGCGTGAGGACCTGCTTTTGCGACTTGCACACGAGCCTGGCTTCTACGTGCCCAGTTTTTATGAGATCCGCTACAACGATGATGGAAGCGTAAAGGAACTCGAGCCTACCAACGGTGCTCCGCGCCGTGTCTTCACAATGCGCAATCCAATGCGCAAGCAGGAAGGCGGCGGCCAATTCGACGACGACTTCATTCCGGCAAGCGAAATCATAACAAACAACACCGAGATGAGCGGCCGCTACTTGATGGAGATTTCGCGAGGGTGTTCGATGGGCTGCCGGTTTTGCTGGGCAGGGTACTCGTATCTTGCTCCGCGGGTGTTTTCGGCCGAGAAGCTCCTGGCCCGCGCGGCTGAGATGCGCAAGTTCACAGATAAGATTGGGCTGGTGGCGACAGCGGTATGTGACCATCCCGAGATTCACCAGATTCTCGCTGGCCTTGAAGAGCTCGATTATCAGGTCTCGGTTTCGTCGCTGCGGCTGGATCAAATTTCGCCCGAACTGCTCGACGCGCTTGTGCGTCGCAATGACCAGCAGATTGCCATTGCGCCCGAGACTGGCTCAGACAGATTGCGGAGGGTAATCAATAAGGACCTCACGAACGATCAGGTCGTCGAGATCGCTCAGATGATTTTTGACCGCGGCATCTTGAACCTGAAACTCTACATGATGATAGGACTGCCTACCGAAGAAGACGAAGACCTGGATGCCATCGTGTCGCTCACCGAGCGAATACGCGAGCGGATGATCGAAGCAGGCAGGCCGCGCGGCCGAGTCGGTTCGATCATCGTTTCACTCAATGCGTTCGTTCCAAAGCCGCAGACTCCGTTCCAATGGGAACCAATTCAACCGGAAAAAGTGATCGATCAAAAGATCAAATACCTGACGCGGATCTTCAAGCGCATACCCAACGTGGAAGTGCGCGCTATGTCATCGCGCATCGCACAACTCCAGGCGTTGCTATCGCTGGGCGACCGCCGAGTTTCGGAGTTCATTCTAGAGGCGGACCGCACGGGCAACTGGCGGCAAACCATGCGAGGTTGGACTGATTATTCGCTCAGGCGGCGTTCTCTCGATGAACTGCTGCCTTGGGATGTGGTGGACATCGGTCTCACGACTGAGTTCATGAAGAAAGAGTATCAGCGCGCGATGGCCGAGAGAATCACCAAGCCATGTCCGGCGACCGATCCTTGTATTCGCTGCGGCGTCTGCGACCCAGGCCACGTGCCGCAGGATGCGCTGGTGCAATTGTCATGGATGAAGCCGACTCGCATGCTTGCCGCATCGGGCTCGGCGGGCTAAGTTGTGCTCACTACATTTCCATTCATTTTCCGAGGTAGGCTTCAATCACATCGGGGTTGTCGACGACTTCCGAGGGTGAGCCCTCGGCTATCTTGCGGCCGTGATTCAACACGATCACCCGGTCGCTTATGCTCATCACGACTTGCATCACGTGCTCGACGCCGGCTACCGCCGAGATGCCACGCTCATCCCTCAATCGCCTGATGAGCTCGACCGCTTCTCTTGATTCGGTCGGATTGAGTCCGGACATCACCTCGTCCAGCAATATCAGCTTCGGCCCGGTGGCAAGCGAGCGCGCGAGCTCGAGCCGCTTACGCATCCCGATCGGCAAGCCATCCGCCAGCGCATCGCTGAGCGCCGCAAGATCTGTGAACTCGATTATGTCCTGCGCGATCCTGCGCGCTTCGCTTCGGTCGCCGGTTCGCGCGAAAGCCCCAACCAATATGTTCTCGAAGACGCTCAGTCCCCGAAGCGGCTTGACTACCTGAAACGTACGGCCGACGCCGGCGAGCGCAATCTTGTGCGGTTTACTCCCAACCAGGTTCGAACCGTCAAAGTTGATCTCACCGCTAGTAGGCTGATAGAACCCGGTGATCAGATTGAACACCGTAGTCTTGCCCGCGCCATTTGGGCCGATGATGCTTACTGTCTCGCCGGCGCTCACGGTGAAGCTGAGTGAGTCAACCGCAACCAGTCCACCGAATCGCTTGGTGAGGCCTTTTACCTCAAGCAGAAACACGTTGAGATTTCCTCATTCCGAATTTGAACAGTCTTCGAAAGCCGCCCATCAACCCACCGGGCATAAACAGAATCACGATAACCAGGAGCGCACCGTAAATCAGGAGGTTCGCTTGCGCGAATTGATTGCGGAAGACTTCAGAGGATAGCTTGAGCAGCACCGCTCCGAGCACCGGCCCGGCAACCGTCCCTAACCCGCCAATTATCGCCATCAACACGATCTCAACCGACAGCGCCAGCGGCAGCACGATGGTCGGGTCGACGAACAGAAAATAGTTAGCGTAAAAGGCTCCGGCGATTGCCGTGAGTGATGCGCTGATTGCAAGCGCGACGAGCTTGTACCTCGTGGTGTCGATCCCGATCGATTCCGCGGTCTCTTCATCTTCGCGGATCGCCATAAGGTAGTAGCCCAGCTTTCGCCGGCTGATCCTGTGACAAAGCACGATCGTCACCACAGCGATCATAAGAACGATGTAATAGTAAGGAATCTTGCTCGTGCCGCTGAATATCGAAGGCCGGATCACCACGCCTACGGCGCCGCCTGTAAGACCGCTCCAGTTCAACGCAACCAGTCGCGTCACCTCGCCGACCGCTATCGTAGCCAGCGTGAAGTAAGGTCCCCGAAGTCGAAAGCATATCCAGCCGACAACGAGCGCAATCGGCAGAACAACAATCGGTCCGGCAATCATCGCCCACCACGGCGAAAGCGAGGTCTTGCTTGCGAGGACCGCCGCAGTGTACGCACCGATTCCGAAGAACGCGGCGTGTCCAAGCGACAACTGGCCGGCGAAACCTCCGAGGATATTCCAAGCCGACCCGAGCGCCACATAAAGCAGAACAAGTATCAAAACGTGCTGAGAATACCGCGCTTCAAAGATGAATGGCGCAGCGACCAGAAAGAGCCCCAGGATTGATAAGTAGATCGTGGCTCTCTTCATCAGTCAGTCGGAGAGCAGGAACTGGGGAATTGAAAAATGAAAATTGAAAAATGAAAATTTGAAATTTTCATCAATTCTCATTTTTCAATTTTCAATTCCCGCCCTCTCCCTTCATCACCTTTCTACATCTCTACATCACACCTTCGATTTCCCCAGAAGCCCCGACGGCCGAAGCGTCAACACCAAGAGAAAAATCACAAAGCCGATCACGTCCTTGTAACCGGTCGAGACATAAACAGCGCCCAGCGATTCGGTGATTCCGAGCACTATGCCGCCTACAAGCGCGCCCGTCACGCTTCCCATCCCGCCCAGAACGACGACTACGAATGCCTTCAGTGTGAACGGCGATCCGGCGTTTGGCTCGACTCGGTAGTAGATCGGCATCAGCAGCGACCCCGCAGCTCCCGCAGCAGCCACGCCGAGTCCGAACGTGAGCGCCTGAACCCGCTTGATGTTGATGCCCAAGAGCCGCGCGGCTTCGGCGTCCTGGGCAGCCGCGCGGATCTGCCGGCCCGTGCCCGTTCGCACGAGGAAGACGTAGACCGCGCCGGTTATCACGACTGCAATCGCGAACGCAGCCATCTGCGGTTTGCTCACCGACACTCCACCCAGATGAAAAGTCGCTCCCGCGTAGCTGGTGGTCATCGTCAAATAGTTCGACGTGAACAACAGCAGCGCGGTGTTGATCAGCACGATGCTGATGCCTTCAGTAAGCAGAATCTGATTAAGCTCGGGCGCTCTCAGCACCGGGGCTATGAGCGTCTTTTGGAGGATGACGCCTGCGACAAACATCCCCGGCATCACAACCACCAGCGACAGAAACGGATCAATGCGTAAGTAGGTAAACAGAAAGTAGGTCGCGTACATTCCGACCATGACCAGCGCGCCGTGAGCGAAGTTCACAACCCGCATCACTCCAAAAATGATCGTGAGTCCGATCCCAATTAGCGCGTAGATTCCTCCGGTAAGCAGACCGCTCGCCGTCGTCTGGAGAAGTTTTTCGCTGCTCGACACCGATGCAGCAACGTGAGCTTCAGACGCCGAGCCCGTTTGCGCGGCTGCGCCTCGTGCGCGCCATTGCGGGGTGGGCAGCATCGGCGGCCGGATGGCGGCGGATGAGGGCCAGATCGTCGTGAACTTTCCGTTCAATACCTGGGTTATCGCAACCTGATGCTCGTTCTGCCCGACCGCGTTGAAGTGGATCGGGCCAAAGATCGAATCCAGCGTCGAAGTCTTGATCGCATCGCGAACCGCTGTGCGCTCCGTTGAGCCCGCTCGCTCGATCGCGTCGGCAAGGATCATGAGCGACATATAAGCCTGCACGCTGTGATAAGAGGGTTCGTAGTTGAACCGGGCTCGAAACTTGTCAGCCCACTCGCGCGAGCCGGTCCACTTCGCATCGGGAGTCCATTGGGTCACCGAGATCGTGTACTCGGCGGTGTCGCCCGCGCCTTTCAAAAAATCCGGCAGCGAGAAGCCGGCGCCGCCCGCGGTGAACACTTTGGGATTGAGGTCAATCTCTTTCGACTGCCGCATCAGTAGTGTCGCATCAGCCAGGTAAGAAACAAACAGCACGGCATCGGGCTCCTCCGACTTGACTCGAGTCAACAGCGGCGTGAAATCCGTCCCGCCCTGATCGTAGGCTTCATAGGCGACGATCTCGATTCCGGCTCTGGGAGCCTGTTCCAGGGCCGCGCGCGCAACGCTCGATCCAAACTGAGTGTTCTCGTAGACTACCGCCAGTTTGTGAGCAGCGGCGACCTGCGTAAGGAATTCGATCAGCGTCCGGCCGTAGTCACTCGCCGAAGCGCACACTCGAAACACCCACTGGTAACCCTGGCGGGTTATCTCATCGGTAGTCGCGCTCGGGCAGAGCATCGGTATGTGGTAGCGGTCGGCGACTGCGGCGGCGGGAAAAGTCGCCGAGCTCGAATAAGCTCCCATCAGCGCGACGATATCGCTCCGGTCGGCGAGTTTCTCGACGGTGAGGCTGGCGACTTCGGGCTTTGAAGTGTCGTCCTGGTAGATCAGCTCAAGTCTCTTGCCCAACACGCCGTTGGCCTCGAGTTCGTCGAGAGCCATCTGGTAACCGTACTTCTGAGCCTGGCCGAAACGAGCCTCGGCGCCGGTGACCGATGTGATCACGCCGACTCGAATAGAGTCCTCTCCGCTCTGCTGTCCCTCGCGCGAGCAGCCGACGCCAAGCGCGCAGAGGCATACCACGCAGGTTGCGACAATCCGCGTGGGATTCAACCGCGATTTTAGAAGGGATGTGAGCCGTGTCGTCAGTCGGTTATCCACCCGAAGAATTGAGTCGCATAAAGCGCGGCGATTATAGATTCGCAGTGCGGGTTAAGGCAACGCGGTTTGTTGATCAAGAGGGTTTGAACTGGAGTGCGGAGCGGCTTCTTGAAGGTGAGCGAGGACTCCCTGAAGCCTCTTACGGGCACGGCCAACTAGGCTGGCTCGTTCCCGGGCAAATCATCAACCGGAATCTCTTCGGCCGGGATGACCACAACCTTTCCATAGTCAGCAAGGCCGAATGTATCGCGCAGCAAAGCGGTGCAAGCGTGGACTTCCCAGCGCCATTCGGACCGGCGATGATGATGACTTTCGGTTTCGCCTCACTCATGCTGTTGCGTCACCTCGTTGAAGGCGTGACAGCGAAATAGGGGCGAGATGGAACCCGCCCCTATTGACTCTCAGACCGACAGAACGATTCGTCGCGCGCTAACCCACAGCCTGAGCAATTTCAGGATTCAAGCCTTCCCACTTAGCCATGTACTCACGCCGTTCGTTCTTCAAGCGTTCCACGATCTGCGCGTATTCGTCCGTCCTGCCCTGCCTCTCGTAGAGCTTGCGCGGCTGCAAAATGTCTTCGCCTTCTCCGTCGATGCCGGGCACTTGTTTCGCAACGAGGTAACCGAAGTCGGAATCTTCCTCCCACTCGATTGTACCTTCAGCGACGCCCTTCACGATCGCCGACGAATGGTGAATGCGAACTTTCTTCGATCGCTCGTCCTCGTCGCGCCCGCCGGCCCGGCCGGTATTCATTATGTAAACTTCCATCGGTGACGACTCGAGCAGCTCCCAGAAGCGATTGCCCTGCTGCGAGTGCTTGAGCGGGAAGAAAGGATTCGTTCCGGGCACGCGGAGAAACTTGCCGGCTTCAGCAGCGCCCCCCGCCGACGTGCCCCGCGTCTCGCCCAGCATGAAGTAAGCGGCCGCCTGATGGCGATCGAGCTTTGCGACTCCGGGAATGATGTTGTCGCTGCGATTGAGGATCAACAAGAAGTCGGCCGATTTGACCTCACGAGCGTCCAACGCTCCGGCGATGTCTTGCATGCGCACGACCGCGCGGCCGTTCTGGGTGTAGCTGGTGTCATAGAAATCGAGCTCGCCATCATCCTTTTGCGAGACGTTTTCCAGATACGCGTGCGAGCTTGTTACCGCGTGATAGATCGTCGGCTCGTCATTGAGGTTCAACGCGAACGTCTTTGCGAAGCACCCGTTTTCCGTGGCGTAGATCTTACCGCCGGGCATCAGCGCCAGAAAATCATCCTGGACCGGAGAAGAGTTGTTCTGCTTGGTGAACGTAGTCGTCGTCTTGCCCGTGCCCGACAGCCCGATGATCAAGCCGACTCGCTTCTGGTCGCCAACCGGGATGACCTTGCTGCCGGCGTGAAGCGCGAGCCCTCCTCTATCGTAGACCATCTGATTCCACATGCGGAGGCCGCCCTTCTTGGACTCGCCGAAGTAGTCGCTGTTGAAGACGCGCGTCACGCCGTTATCCAGATCGACGGCGATGAGCCGGTCCGCCGGGTAACCCTTCATCACGAGGTTCGGCGTGTAGATGACCGTCAAGCGCGGCTCGAAGTCTCGCAGCTCCTCCTCAGTCGCGGGGTAGTAGAGGTGCTTCTGCATTCCGGCGACGTTCGCGTTCGATCGTTCAATAATAAGCCTCGCCGGTACGCGGAACTCCGAGTCGTTTCCAATAAAGCCGTCGACAAGTATCATCTCGCATCCGCGAATGTAGTCGTTCTGTACGTTCGCGACGCGTTCATACTCTTCGCGAGTGATGGTCTGCGAGTCGTGTCGCTCGGGCGTGTCGGTTGCGACGTAGGTGGACAGCTTCGAGCGCGAGTCGACTCGCGTCTGAGTGTTCGTGTTGTCGTGACGGGTGACGCGAGTGTTGGGCATCTCCTCGGTGAGCCGCCGCAGCTCTTCTGCGGATGGGTTCCAGATAATCTCCTTGGGATCGACGGGAAGCGTGGCTCTGGCAGATGGCTTACTCATGAGTCCTCCGTTGTGCGTGATTGCTTAGTTCATCCGAGCGGCAAACCGTATCATAGCCAACCGGATTAGGCGGGGCAAATGGTCTCTTGAGGGGTCTATCAGCGATTGAAGCCGGGACTCTTAGACTCAGCCGAGAATGTCGTTGACGCTGATCGCAAGACTAGGGAGAGAACTCAATGTCAGAGTCTCGCCGCGCCTCGCTTCGCGGAAATCTTGATACCGCCCATTGGCTGGCCGCGCATACACTTCGACCAGGTCCCTCGCAACATCAACGAGCCATACTTCAGGGATCGCCGAGCGGGCGTACAGTGGCATTTTTATCGTTCGGTCATACTGGACGGAACTGTCGGCCACTTCCACAACCAGCAAGACGTCTTCGGGCGTTGGGTGTCCCGAAGAATAAAAATCATCACGTAGTTTGAGCAGAGCAAGGTCGGGCTGTGGCTCCGAGAAATCGCTTAAGCGAATCGGGTCCTGCACGCTGACGATGGCAGTCCGTCCGACGAGAAAGCCAAAGAGCTTGTTCAGTCTCTTAACGCATGCAGCATGGAATTTTCCTATGGGGCTCATCTTAATGACCTCGCCTTCAATAAGCTCGACGCGGTCATCTTCAGACAGAATACCCGCATCAATCATCCGGTAGTACTCGTCAACGTTGAACCATCTCCGCTCTATTTGAACTGACATACTCCCTCGCTTAACAATCTACACTCGACCGTCGAGATAACGATACAGCAGACTTGCTGCCCATTCTACCGCATCATGCTGTTCCGTTCCGCTCGCGCCGCTTCGGCGAAGGCCGCCGCCGCAGGGTCAACCGGAACCAGAGCATCCAAGTCCGTCGCGCGAAACTTGTAGCTAATCTGACCGTCCTTGTCGAAGTAGAGGCGTAGATCGCTCTCTTGAATATTGCCCGGCGCCGCGGTGACTACCATAGTGTTGCCGACTCGCCGCGGATTGTAGATCCCTCCCGAGTCGGCTGCGATGACCACGTCAGCCTCCAGATTCTCCGACGCAAGCCTGAGCGCGGAGGCCAAATCGCAATGCGCGACTATCACGAGCACGTCGCACTCCTTGCGCGCTTTCAGGACCGCGCGCGTTGTAGTTTCAAATATGTTGGTCACGGTGGCATCAATGATTCCGCCGCCGGGATTGGTGGGCGCGGCCACGCCAACAAACCCGATCTTGAACTTCTTCTTTCCGCCGTAGATTCGAGGACCCGCTACCTCTTTGATCACATAGGGAGGGAGCGGTACGGCCTCCGGTCCAAAAACGCCGTTCGCCGAAATCAAGTTCTTGATCATCGGCAGTCGTTGAATCCGCTCACTCAGGCCATCGCGCGCAAGCAGTTTTTGCGCGTAGGGCAGGTCGTCGCGGCCGAGGTTGAGCACGTCGGGAGGAAAGCGGCTAAAAGCGCGGACTGCCTGCTCGTTTCGCAAGTCGGCGGCGGGATAGCCGCCGCTTCCAAAGAAAAAGGACCCGCCTTCAACCTGAACCACCGGCGTATCCTTGAACTTCCTCTTGAACGCCTCTACGTAGCCGACGCGCCGCGCCAGACCGCCGCGGGGATAGTAGCAGTCGCACAGGTCAAGGTTCCCGCGCATGCCTGCGCCGAACAATATCGCCAGCGCCGCGCCGTCGTCGGTCCCAAGCCGTTCGTCCAGGCTCAAGGTATTCTCGCCGGGCTTCGGGGCCTCGGTCTGAGTTGCGCCGCAGACCGACAAGCACGCGATTGCCAGCATCGTACAAAGGACTCTTCTCAACTTCATTCTCCTTTGATGAGTTCGTAGTTCGGCCTTTAGGCGGAAGGCTGTAGTTCAGAGTCCAAGCTTTAGCTTGCTTCCAGGGGGTTACCCAATCGAATCACGCAAGCTAAAGCTTGGACTCTGAACTACGAACTTCCGCACGAATGCCGTACTACGAACTTATGATCGCGACCATCTTGACAGAGTTTCGAGGTGGTTGCCAACCGCTCAACGCGCCTCATTAGCCGTCCCGTTGGACCGGCGCCACTTGCTTGCTGATCGCCCCTGGTTCAACTAAGATGGCTCAACTTCGCCAGGCGATGACGCTCGGACGCTGGGCCTGATCAAACCGATTGAAGGGAAGCACGCGATGAATGTTCTACTGCTCTCGATGCCCGATTCATTCGAGCATATGCCGACTGTCGCGGTTCGTATGCCGAACGGCGCGCTCACGTCGCTGGCCGGGAACGTCGACACCCATCACCGCATCGCCGTAGCCGACCTCGTGCTTGTTCAAGATCGGGTGCGAGAGACGGTCGAACGCCTCGTCGCTGAACACAAGCCCGATGTAGTCGGCTTGTCGGTGATGACTTTTCAGCGCAAGACCGCGTTCAAGATCATCGAGCTGATTCGCGCGCTTCAGCCAAGCGTTCGAGTAGCCGTAGGCGGTTACGACCCGAGCCTCGCCGCCGATGCCTATCAGGACAATTCATCGAGTGCGGTCGACTTCATCGCGCGCGGCGAAGGTGAGATAACATTCCGCGAGCTGCTGCGCGCGATCGAGGAAGAACGCGGGTTCGATCACATCAACGGGCTTTCCTATCGAAGCGGCGACCGCTTCTATCACACGCCCGACCGCCCGGTGAACGGACTCGAGAACGGTGAAATAAAGCTCCCCAATCGCGGCGCCCGAGTGCTGACCGGTTACACGTTCCTTGGGCGGCAGGTAGACGTGATTGAGACGTCGCGCGGGTGCACCTTCGATTGCAGCTTCTGTTCGATCATCGAGATGCGCGGGCGGAACTTCTTCACTTACTCGTTCGACCGTGTGATCGCCGACATTCGCGATGCATACGATCGCGGCGTGCGGGCGATCTTTATCGTAGACGACAACGTCGTGCTGAACGTTAAGCGCTTCGAAGCTCTCTGCCAGGCGATCATCGATGCGGGTCTTAATGATATCGACTACACGGTCCAGGCGATGACCTCGGCGATAGCGAATCACGGAGAGACGCTCGCGCCGCTTATGCGAAAGGCTGGATTCCGCTACGTGTTTCTCGGGATTGAAAACATACTCGAAGACGATTTGGCGTTCCTCAAAGCCAGCTTGAAGAACACCAAACGCGAGAACGGACAAAAGGCCGGCAACGCCGCGCTCAAGGCGATCGACTACATTCACAAGAACAAGATGTTTGTCGTTGGCGGATTGATTGTCGGCAACCCCGACGACACCAGCGAATCGATTCAGATCAACCTCGATTTCGCCAAAAAATACATCGACTGGCCTTACATCCAACACCCGACTCCTTATCCGCGCACGCCGATGACCAGGGAATTCCGGGACCGCGGACTGATCATCAACGAACGGCTCGAAGAGTACGACGGCACGACTGCGGTGGTGAGGACGGAACACGTGTCAGCAGAAGAAGCCGAGTATATGAGATGGAAAGTTGAGCGTTGGATGAAAGTCCGGCATATGCCGGTTGCGTTTCGTCACAACCCGATGTTCGTTTTGAAGAACGCGCCGAAGATGTTCGGACACACGTTCCGAGGCAGCTCGATCAGGAACTTCCTGGGTCTTGAAGACGAACGCGAAGCCTTTCGCCGGTATCGTGATATTCGCAAGGCTGAACGCGCTTATATCTAGCAAAACCTCCCGCGTGCTTGCAGTGATGATGCGACTGTAGACTCGGTCGACGACCAGCACATCGATACGATTTTCATTCCGTGGATTGCTTTCAACTGGATACCCGAAACCGCTGAGAGTGGACCCTCAGGGCTTGAGTTCGCCGAACAACCCCTCGGTCTAGAGTACTTCGACGAGCACGCCAAGCGGCTTGATGAGTATCAGCAAGCGTTCATCCTCACAGCCTGCGCTGAGCCGTTCAGCTTCTTTGCAGTCACCGGCGTCGTTGCGGGAAAGAGCCTGGAGCTTCGCGACATCATCCTCGAGCGAACGTTCACGGTGAAGGAAGCGAAGGCATCAACAACGCTCAGACGCGGAGACATAATCTTCGCCCGGGTTGTGCCGTTGGACGGTCAGGCGATCGTTGTGGGCATGGCCCCGCTTGCGATTCCACCAAGCGAACTCGCCGACGCCAAACGAGCTATCCTCGGCGCGTAGACAACGGCGAAGCACTGACCAGCCTAGCGCGAACAATGCAGCCCAACACCGGCTTTCCTATCGCTGTGTAGTTCTATTATTCTTGTGGCATGAACGATGAGCCATCTTCTCTAGCCAATTGGACACCGGAGCAGATTGCTGCCGGCAAACGGTGGGTCGAGACCTGGCGGCTCGCGGGCGCCGACCTGGAGCGAATTCATCGCAAGGAGCTTCGCGAACTCGACACCTACCGAGCGATCGAGATGCTTTGCGGTCCCGCTGACTACACGCTTCCACCCCGCGCGCCTAAACCGACTTCCGGTCTCGTCGAACAGCAGCGATGGTTCATGAAGGCGGCCCGCCGTGATTGAAGTCATAAAAGCGGCGGCTGAGCTGCAAGCGGTCTGTCAATCGCAGGGCTGGCAGTTTTGTTTCATCGGCGGACTCGCGGTTCAACGTTGGGGCCAGCCGCGCGAAACAGTTGACGCCGATCTGACTCTCCTTACCGGCTTCGGAGGCGAGGAGTCATTCATCCAAACTCTGCTTCAGAATTTTGAAGGACGAATTCCGGACGCCGCCGGGTTCGCCCGAGAGCGGCGCGTGCTGCTGCTTCGCTCGAGCAATGGTGTCGGCCTGGATGTGGCGCTCGCAGGATTGCCGTTCGAAGAATTGGTAGTGCGACGGTCCTCTCTCTTTGACTATCCCACCAGCATTGTTCTGCGCACCTGCTCGGCCGAGGACCTCATTGTGTTGAAAGCGTTTGCGAGCCGCGGGCAAGATTGGGTGGATATCGAGCGGATCATTGTACGTCAGACTGGCCAACTCGACTGGCGCTATATCCGCGACCAGTTGCGCCCACTGGCGGAGTTGAAGGGCGCCCCCGAGATTCTCGATCAACTTGAGCGGCGCCGGTTGGAGTTCGGAGAATAACTGACGACCTCATGCGACCATCTCTAGCGTAAGCGAATCTGTCTCACCGTCGCCACAAGTCGATCTCTTCACCAACACTCCGTTCGCGAGCGAGATGATAAACACGTAGCGCTGTCGAGATGTCTTCCAACGCAATGCCATTCGATTTGAACAGCGTGATGTCCTCATCGCTCGTCCGACCGCGATCGCGTCCCGCGACGATGCGGCCAAGTTCAGTCACTGATTCCCAAGCTATGACTCCCCGCTCGATCGCCGGCATCAGGTCTCCGGCCTCGACGCGAGACTGCTCGATTGAATCGACCGCAATGATCGAAGCTCGCTTGATCGTCTCGATGTCGACCTCCGCTTTCGATAAGAAGTTCGAACCAACCACGTTCAGATGCGTGCCCGGATCGAGCCATTCGCCTTTCAACACCGGCTCGCGAGCGCTGGTCGCGGTGATCACAATCGACTGGCCTCGGGCGGCTTCTTCAGGTGATTCGGCAGGAGTGACGTCGACTCGGAGCAGCGAGGTCATCTTACGCGCGAAGGCTCCGCGGCGGTCAGCGTCCCGGCCGTATGCCTTGATGGATTTGATCGGTCTGACCGCGCACACGGCCATCAGTTGGCTCTCAGCCTGCCAACCCGTGCCGTAGATCCCAATCGTATCCGCATCACCGCGAGCCATGTATTTCGTCGCGACTCCCGAAGCCGCGCCTGTTCGCATCTGGCCGAGTCGATCGGCTTCGATCATCGCAAGCATATCGCCGCTCTCCGAGTCATACAGAAGCACCAGAAATCGCGCGCCCTTTCGCGAAGCGGTGTATGCCTTCAAGCCGGTCACGCCGAGACGCTTGTCGCCCGCAGCCATAACGTGCAACTGCGAGGCCGGCATCGCTACGCGGTATCGTGGGCGGTTGGTTGCCTGGCCCTCGGCTTGATCGCGCAAGACTTCTTCGACAGCGGCGATCGCCGTGTTCATGTCGAGCAATTCGGTTACGTGTTCTTCTCGGAGTAGTAGCGCCATTGCAATCCCTGATGCGTGATGGTGACGGGTGATGCGACGCAGAATCATAGGTCAGGAAGGGTGGCTTGCTCCCGCTTCCGAAAGATTCTGGCGTCAGAGAAAGAGCGGGGGCAAGCCACCCTTCCCGACCTGTGATTCTGCGTCGCATCACCCATCACGCACTACGAGCCGCCCACTACGAATCACTTTCGCCCAATAGCCCGAGAATCACTTCGCCCAATAGCCTGATCGCGCTCGCACTGTAGCGGCAGGAGCGCGAGTCTCAACTTTGATCGAGCGCCAGCTCCCGTCGTGCGCTTTGTTATTAGGGTAATAGCCGATCGAATACTGAGAGCGCAGCTCGTCGCTTACTTGCTTGTAAACACCGGTCAAATCCGAAAGCGTTTTCACCGGGTACACGCGTCCTCCCGTGCGTTCTCCAAGCGTGCGCAGCTCGCGGCGCGAAAGCTTATACAGGCTGCCGTTGATCTCGCGAATCGTCTCCGGCGACAGGGTCTCTCGCGGCCGGAACCGTTGCAGCGAGTCAGGGTCGTGCTCTGCGTAGTAGCGATCGATCTGGCCCGGAGAAAAGTTCACATAGCCCGGATCGCTCTTCGGTTTCAGCAATCCCTTAAGCGTCGCGTCTTCGGTGTTCAACTCGAGAAAGTACACAGACGCGTCGGACTTCTCCGCCAACGGCGCGATGTCGCTGAATTTCATCTTGCTGGTCGAATCGACGCCATCCGACATGCAGACTATCGCCTTGCGACCCTCCGCTTGCTTCAACGGGCTCTCTTCAACGGCCAAGTACAACGCGTCATAGAACGATGTGCCTGTCTTGTTTGTGAAGCGATGACCGTCTTCGCCTTCGACCATGGCGATGCCGTCGATAGCGCTCGCCGCTTGCGCGCGTGGGTCGGTGAACTCGGCGATCATCTCGATCTCACGACTGAAGACGATCACGCCAACGCGATCATCGAAGCGCAGTTCACCTAGAAAGTTCCTCGCTGCGCGCTTCATCAATGCGATCTCTTCGCGCGTCGAGCCAGAGATGTCCAACAACAGCAGCAGGGTGTAGGGCTCCTCAGTAGCCGCGAAATGACCGATCTTCTGTTTCACTCCGTCTTCGTAGATGGCGAAGTCATCGGCCTTGAGTGATTTGATAGGACCGGTGTTAGCGCCGGTCACCGAAGCGTTCACTGTTACGAGGTCCGTCTTGAGCCTTATCGGCTCATCCTGATCGCGCGGCGGTCTAGCCTGCGCGCGCGCCGCTAACTGAGAAATGAGAATAAGAACAAGCAGCCAGTATGCTGGCCGGTGAGCTCTGAACATTTCAACCTCGAGACTTGCCTGATGAATCAATCCTATCCCAGAAGACGACTTATTTTCCATTTTTTATTTTCCATTTGTCATTTGTCATTTGGCTCCCCTTCTCTGTTTATCGCCACCCAGAAGCGCGCGTATTCGCACGACGGAGCAAATGACAAATGGAAAATGGAAAATGGAAAATAAGAAATCGAAAATAAGTTCTACTCTTGCCTTTTCCCTTTTGCCTTTTTGCTATGCTATCGTCTTCGTTCGAATGACAACTGCTTCATTGACGCCCGACGACTGATCATCCGGTCGCTGAGAATCTTTGAAGGACCACTATGACAATAGTAAAGGAAGGCGACACCGTCACGCTTCACTACAAGGGGTCGCTTGATGACGGCACCGTATTCGATTCGTCAGAAGGCCGCGGGCCCCTGAGCTTCAAAGTAGGCGGCGACGACGTCATACAAGGCTTCGACGACGGCGTGCGCGGCATGGCAGTCGGCGAGACCCGCCAGATCAACATCCCGGCCGATCAAGCCTACGGCGAGTACTACGAGGACCTGGTCAGGATCGTGCCTCGAAGCGGGTTCCCGCCCGATACCACTCCAGCCATTGGTTTGGCCTTCGAAATGGAATTGCCGGCCGGAGAATCAATGACCGTCCGAATCATCGATGTCGAAGGCGACGACGTAACCCTCGACGCCAATTACCTGCTGGCAGGCGAGGCGTTGCACTTCGATGTGCACCTTGTCAGCATCGATAATGAATGAACCCGCGCAAGCTGAAGAGTTCACGTGAGCCCATCAGGATCGGAATAGACACCGGCGGTACGTTCACCGACTTCGTCGCCGCTCACCTCTCACGTCTGACCGCCTTCAAAGCGCCCTCGACTCCGCATAATCCCGCCGAAGCCATACTCTCGGGGATCGCCCGGATACTCGCGGACACCAAAGCGATGCCCTTCGAGATCGTCCACGGCACGACGGTCGCAACCAATGCGCTGCTGGAACGCAAGGGCGCGCGCACAGCTCTCATAACAACCGGAGGTTTCGAGGACGTAATCGAGATAGGCCGGCAGGCTCGCCCGGATCTTTACAACTTAATGGTCACGCGGCCGGCCCCGCTCGTGCCGCGTGAGCTGCGCCTGGGCGTGAGCGAGCGAATTGGTCCGGCCGGCGAAGTTACCACTCTTCTTGACGAACAGTCCGTCGCACAAGTAGTCAAGCTGATCTCCAATCACAAACCGAGCGTCGAATCGGTAGCCGTGTGCTTGCTCTTCTCGTTCGCGAACCCGGCGCACGAACAGCTCATTGCGCACGCGCTCGAACCGATCGGTGTTCCCGTTTCACTCTCACACAAGATACTGCCGGAGTACCGTGAATACGAGCGAACCTCAACGGTAGTCATCAACGCTTATCTGGTACCGCTTATGTCGCGTTATCTGAGCGCGCTCGCGGAAGGACTAGAGTCCGTAGTCCGTCGTCCGTCGTCCGTCGTCCGTGGTCAGCTGCCCGCGCGACTGTCGGCCGGCCGGCAAAGCAGAAATGATCAGTCGATTACCGCACGCTACGGACCACGGACTACGGACTACGGACTACGTGTCATGCAATCCAACGGTGGATCGGTTTCGGCTCGGACCGCCGGCGCTGAACCGGTGCGCGCGATTCTTTCAGGCCCTGCCGGAGGCGTCGTGGGCGCCCTGCGAGTCTGCGCCGCGGCCGGAATCCGCGACATCATCACCTTCGATATGGGAGGCACCTCTACCGACGTCTCGCTTTGCCGCGGAGAGGCGCGCACCACGAATGAGGCTCTGGTAGCCGGTTTGCCGGTAGCCGTTCCCGTGATCGACATTCACACGGTCGGCGCGGGAGGAGGATCGATCGCGCGACTCGACGCTGCCGGAGCGCTACGCGTGGGACCCGAGTCTGCGGGCGCCGATCCCGGACCCGCCTGCTACGGGCGCGGCGAAGAAGTGACCGTCACCGACGCCAATCTGGTGCTCGGGCGCTTTGGCGGCGCGAGCCTTCTGGGTGGTGAGATGCCGATCGATTTCGATCGCGCAAGATCCGTTCTGTCGCGGCTTGCCAGTGACATGACGCGGTTCGCCGACAAGCCCGTCACCGCCGAGCATGCCGCGCTTGGCGTCATACGAGTCGCCAACGCAAACATGGAAGCCGCGCTTCGCGTTGTGTCAGTCGAACGAGGTCAAGACCCGAGATTGTTTTCGCTGGTGAGTTTCGGCGGCGCAGGAGGATTGCACGTCTGCGATCTGGCGGCCGCGCTGCGCGTCCCTCGCGTAGTCGTTCCGAGTTCACCCGGCACGCTTTCCGCACTGGGCGTATTGCTCGGCGATGTAGTCAAGGACTATTCGCGAACCGTGATGATGAAGACATCGGGGCTCGCTATGCGCACGCTTGAGCGCGGCTTTGCGGAGCTGGAGCGAGAAGCCGTGCGCGACCTGAAGCGCGAGGGCTTCGGCAAGGGTCGTCTGAAGTTAATGCGGTCGGTCGCGATGCGATACGCCGGCCAGTCATTCGAGATCGATGTCCCTTGGAGCAATCGCTTCGATGCGAAGTTTCACGACGCGCATCGCGAACGATACGGCTACGCCGACAGTTCGCGGGCTATCGAGATCGTGTCGCTTCGCCTTCGCGCAGCCGGAGTAACGCAGAAGCCTCGCATAAAGCGCCAGCGTCAGGGCAAGCAGAACCGTGCTGCGGCCTCACACACTGAGCGGGTCTATTTGAGCGAGCGCGCCGCGCCGGTTTCGGTTTACTCGCGCGACGAGTTGAACGCCGGAACGAGGCTCGAGGGTCCGGCTATCATCACCGAGTACAGCTCGACCACTTTGATCCCGAGGCGCTTCAAAGTCGAGGTCGATCCCTGGCTGAACCTGGTAATAGAAGTAGCATAGACTCGACCAATTTTCTATTTTTTATTTTCCATTTGTCATTTGCTATTTCCTGAGGCGATCCAATGAACGGGATTCGCGCCAAATGACAAATGACAAATGGAAAATAAAAAATAGTAAATCTCTACTTCCTTTACCTGCGCTGCGCCGATGTGCTAATTTCACCAACCTGAAGACACGCTTAGGAGGCGGCTATGGATATTAAGGAGCGGGTTGTTGGTGGAGTCAGCATCCTCGATCTGTCAGGCAAGGTCGTGCTGGGCGAAGGTGACGTGCAGGTCAAGGAGCGAATCAAAGATCTGCTCGCCGACGGACAGCGGCGGATACTGTTGAATCTGGCCGAGGTGAACTACATCGATTCGGCGGGACTCGGATCTCTCATCAGCGCCTACACTACCGCGAAACGCGAAGGCGGAAATCTGAAGCTGGTGAATTTGACCAAACGCATCCAGGACCTGCTTGCGATAACCAAGCTCATTACGGTGTTCGAGACTTTTGAGAATGAACCGGAGGCCCTGGCTTCGTTTGGCTCTTAACCGATTGAGTGTCGAATCCCGAGCATCGCAAATATCAAATCTCAAATCTGAGAGATTTGATATTTGCGATTTGCGATTTGCGATCTGGAGTTCCAATTCGAAATCCGCAATTCAATATTCGCAATCCTTCATGGCTGCTGAGCCGCCAGCGCGCGAACCCGATCAACCGTCGCCTTGATCGCAGGGTCGCCGGACGCAGCATAAGCCCTCTCATAAATCCGCAGCGCCTGCTGATACTGCTTATCGGCTTCGTACACATAACCAAGCTCTGACAGCGCAGGGATCGATTCGGGGATCAGTTGAATGGTGATCTCCAGCGCCTCCATCGCCCTCCGCATGCGGCCGCTGCGCGACAGTGCGATCCCGAAATAAAGCCATGCTTGACCGTTTTCCGGGTTCGCCTTGGCGAGCTTCTCGAGTGGCGCCACCGCGCTGTCAAACCGCTGCGCACCGAGATAAGCGCGTCCCAGAATGTTCGCAGTCTTGAGGTCGTCTCGAATCCCTTTTAGTTTCTCGCCGATCTCGGCGGCCTCGTTCCACCGGGCGTCGGAGTTCGGCTTGCGGGCCTTGCGCATCAGGCTTTCAGCCAGCAAGTCCATCGCGGCAACGTCTTCCGGGTTACCCTTCACCGCCTCTCGAAGCGCCGCTATTGCGCGATCGTCGTCTTCGCGCTTGAAGTAAATCGCGCCTCGGTAGTAGGCGTTTGCGGCGCTCTCTTTCGCTCGCTCGCCGTTTGCGGTCACTGGTTTGTCGTTGGCTGCCGCAGCAAGCAAGGGCAGGGCTTCATCGTATCGATCGAGAAAGAAATACGCGCGAGCCAGCGCCGTCCGCGCACTCGCGTCGATCTCGCGCTTAGCCTTTGAGCTAACCTCGATGTTGCGTTTCAGCGGCTCGATCGCCTTGTCGTAGTGACCCTGCAGATAATGCGAGATGCCTATCGTGTACCAGGCGCCCGCGATGTCGGCGCTTGAGGGCGTTTGAATCTCGAGCAGATCGATGGCGTGAGACAGCGGCAACTCGACGCGGTCGTAACGCTTGAGCTTGAACTCGCACAAGCCGATGTAGTACCACGCGCCGGCCGCGTCGGGCCGTTCCATAACGATATCCTGAAACTCAACCAGCGCCGCTCGATACTCGGCTTTGTTGTACAGAGCCACGCCGCGGTTCCAGTCCGAAGCGAAGGCGGTCACTGAATACAGGATCACTAACAGGCCTGCGATTTGGAGCTGCTTGAAAGCTGATAGCATCGAGCAAGATTATTGCACGCTCGCCTAAATGTGTCGAAGCAACTGATACCCCGATGCCAGTGGCGCTGATTCCGCAGGCTGGCACCCGTATTCCTTGTGCTCAAATAATCAGTATCCGGTCCTCTTTTGCCAAGGTAGGATTGACTCCCCGAACCTTGGGCGTATAATTGGGCCGCCAGTCCGTAGGGTCTCTACCCGCTCACGCCGGTGTACGTGATCTTATCGTGCAATCCATAAGGTGCTTCCTGTTGATCGTACTGAATAGTTACCGTACGTCCCAGCGAGTCGGTCACCCCAATCAGCCGACCGAAGGCCACACTCATTGACAGTCGGCGAGGCGGGCGCGTATGTTCGAGTCTTGCCTTTATACACCTAATCTCATCAATGGTGACTGAATATGGAAACGATACCTGCGCACGGCGGCCGGCTCGTTGACCGCGAGCTCGCCGGCGTCGAGCGCGAAACGCTGCTCGAACGCGTGCCGTCAATGCCGAGAATCAATCTGCGGCCGCGTGAAATCTCCGACTTCGAGATGATCGCCAACGGCGCGTTCTCACCGCTCGAAGGCTTCATGGGCGAAGACGACTACATCGCCGTTCGCGGAAACATGCACCTCGCATCCGGTCTGCCTTGGACCATCCCGGTGACGCTCTCTGCTTCAGACGGTGTAGCGGGCAGCCTGACAGAAGGCTCCGACATCGCGCTCTACTCGAGCGACGACCACCTGCTCGGAGTTCTGCACCTGCGGCAGAAGTTCCGCTACGACAAAGAGCGCGAGGCCGAGCGCGTTTATCTGACAACCGATGCTTCGCACCCCGGCGTCGCCGCGCTTTACGAACAAGGCGAGTGCCTTCTGGGCGGACCGATCAGCTTGTTGAATCGGCCCCGAAACCCATCGTTCCCCGGCTTCCGTCTCGATCCTAAACAGACCCGCGACGCCTTCAAGAAGAAGGGCTGGCGGCGAGTGGTCGCGTTTCAGACTCGCAACCCGATCCATCGGGCTCACGAGTACATCATCAAGTGCGCGCTGGAAACGGTTGACGGATTGTTGCTGCACCCGTTGGTGGGCGAGACCAAGTCGGATGACATTTCGGCCGAGGTGCGGATGAAATGCTATGAAGCCATGCTCGAGCACTACTTCCCGCGGACGCGGACGCTGCTTGCGGTCAACCCCGCGGCGATGCGTTACGCCGGGCCGCGCGAGGCGGTTTTTCACGCGATCATCCGCAAGAACTATGGCTGCACTCATTTCATCGTCGGACGCGATCACGCAGGGGTGGGCAGCTTCTACGGAACTTACGACGCGCACTATATTTTTAACGAATTTGATGCGGAGGCGCTGGCGGTGACGCCGATGTTCTTCGATCATTCGTTCTACTGCCGGCGTTGCGACGCGATGGCTTCCAACAAGACGTGCCCTCACGATTCAGCGGAGCACGTGACGCTGTCAGGAACGAAGGTGCGCGAGATGCTGGCGCGCGGCGAGTTGCCCCCGCGCGAGTTCTCGCGGCCAGAGGTTGCGGCGATACTGATTGAAGCAATGAAATAACTACGGACCACGGACTACTGGCCACGGACATCAAATGGCTTTTATTGATGCCCCTTATGGTCTAGAGTATAATCCGCTTGCAGCTCAGGCCCGGGAGATGCGGCTGCCGGAGACCCAACCTCATGATCAGGTGCAACAACTGCGCGACCAATAACATTGACGGCAGCGAGTACTGCGATGAGTGCGGGATGAGGCTCGATCTGGCGCCGCCACCGCGCTCCCGCAAGCGCGAGCCGGCGCCGATTTATCAGCCCCCGAGCGCCGTCGACAGTGAGTCCATAAGCTCTAACACAATGGAAGGCCCGTTGCCGGCTCCGCCTTCGTTCACCACTTCGACCAGCGTACCAAAGCCTGCCATGCCAGCGCGCGAACGCAGGCCCGCCGGCGATTCGCGCGTCAGTAACGTGAATGCGCGGCGCGGCCAAACGAATGAACGTTCCGGGCCCGCGTTCAAATCCAATGAGAAGCGGGCGGACCATTCAATTCCGCCGCCCTCGCCGCAGACGTTCGCTCTTTCTTCGCCGGAGCAAACAGGCGAGCTTGAATCTGCCGGCGGGCCGCTTCAGGAGCGCGATGCGGCGCGGGCGCTCGCGCGGCTGATAATTGAGCGCGGCGGGAGAATCGGCAAAGAGTTTCCGATCATGGGTATTGAGACGAATATCGGCCGCTGGGACGCGGATAGCGGCATATTCCCGGACGTCGATCTGGATGAAGACGATACCGAGGCCAAAGTCTCGCGAAGGCACGCACGCATCGTTAATCACAACAGCCAGTATTTCATCGAGGATCTGGGCTCGACCAACGGTACGTTCGTGAATCGCGGGCGAAGGCTTCTTCCCGGCAAGCGCCACATGCTTCAGAACGGCGATGAGGTGATTGTCGGCAAGACGTTTTTGAAGTTTCAGATTCTCAAGTAGAGGTTTCTGGTTTCTAGATTCTCGTTTCTGGTTTTGATTTTCCGTTCGCATGTGCGGTTCAAGCTTGCGCGGCCACGAACTGAACCCAGAAACCAAAATAAGACGCTTCCTGGTTTTGAGTTTCAGTCGCGTTTCTGGGTTTCAAGTTCGCTCGAACCAGGACTAGAAACTAGAAACCAGAAACCAGAAACCGATTATGTTCTGTCCTGAATGCGGCAGTCACTTGCGGCCGGGAGACCCGTTTTGTGGAGAATGCGGCGCCAGGCAGGACCCGATGCCGGCACCATCTCCGCCGGTCGTTCTAGAGGCGCGCAGCGGACACGTCGAGGACCGTATGCCTGAGTCGAAAAAACCAAAACACGTCCCGAGCCAGCAACTCGAACCCGGAACGCTGTTGCTCGACAGGTATTCGATCGTCCACCGTGTTGGCGGCGGTGGTATGGGATCCGTATATCAGGCGCGCGACAAAAGGCTCGCCGATCGCCTCTGCGCTGTCAAAGAAATGATCGAGATGTTCGCCGACCAGAGCCAGCGCGCCAAGGCGGTCGAAGACTTCAAACGCGAAGCGGAGGTCCTGGCTCAACTCGATCACCCTTCGATTCCAACCGTATTCGACTACTTTATCGAAACCGGCAGGTACTACCTGGTGATGCGATGGATCGGCGGCGGTGACCTCGCCGAACAAATGCGGGTTCGCGGCGGGATCGTCGACGAAGCCACCGTCTGCAAGTGGGCGGTTCAGATCTGCGACGTGCTTCACTACATACACACCCAGAAGCCGCCAATAATCTACCGCGATCTTAAGCCTGCCAACCTGATGCTGGATGACAAGACCGGACGGGTGATGCTCGTTGACTTTGGCATCGCTCGTATCGTTCGGCCCACAGAGAAGGGCGTGACCGCGATCGGAACGATGGGCTACGCTCCGCCCGAGTTGTTCGCGGGAAAAGTGGAGCCGCGCTCGGACATCTACTCCCTTGGCGCCACGGTATTCCACATGTTGACCGGTTCGGACCCGCAGGATAATCCGCTGCTGATCTTTGATTTCAGCAAGAACCCGAGGCCGTGCCAGATAAATCCAAGCATTACGCCGGAGATGGAGCGCATCTTGATGAAATCGGTCGCGCACAAGCCCGAGGACCGGCACGCCTCTGCGCTGGAATTCATGCGTGCGCTTGAAGGTCAGAGCGCGTACCTCGCGGCGCATCCTAAAATCGAGCCCGCGCGGCGCCCAAACACTTCTCCGCGGTCATCTTCCTTCTCGGGGCCGGCAGCGTCAAACGCGCGTGAGGCGCAAGCGCCAACGCCGGGCGGCGCCGCAGCTCCCCCACCCCCAGCGCCCGTAATGGAGTGGGTATTCTGCGGACACTGCGGTGAGAAGATCGGAGCCGACGACGTCTTCTGCGCGCACTGCGGTTCTCGCCAACCGACTCCGGGGAGTGCTGCCGCGGCAGGTGGCGGCTACGTGGGGGCGGGAGCGCCCGGACGGATCACAGCGCAGCTTGTGATCGTTGGCACAAAGGAAATGGTGAAGCCGTTCGCCATCGATAAAGAGAGCGTGCTGATAGGCCGCACCGACCCGCACACCGGGATATTTCCCGAAGTCGACTTGACGATGTACGACGGGGAGACGAAGGTGTCCCGCAAGCACGCCAGAATATACCGGCAAGGCGAACAGTTCCTGATCGAGGATCTGGGCTCGGTGAACGGAACAATCATCAACTCGGTCACCGGCGGATCGGTCCGGCTCAACGCCAAGTCCCCTCGCGTGCTCTCGGCCGGCGACGAAGTGAAGCTCGGCGGAACCACTTTGCAGTTCCTCCTTACGTAAGTAAGCGGTGTTCCGTTAGGAGCGGTTCAGATCACTGGCATTCGTTTATGACGAAGTTCTGTCCATACTGCGGCAAGCAATTGAATGCGAGATCGAAGTTTTGTCCGCAGTGCGGCAGGGCCAGGCCCGAGCGGCAGGAGGTTGGGCTTGATGTCGCAGGCGATCAATCACCCGCGCGCGCAAGCACCAGTTCGACGGCTGCCGAGTCGGCGCGTCTGCAGCGGAACTTCGAGCGCGCATCGGCCGGCGACCGCCACACCGCTACTCGAGTCGATGAGCGGCAACGCACCGTTCCCGTGACCCTGCGGCCGAACGGCGTTGCCCGCGTTCCGCGGCGTTACGCTCCGGCGACGCACGCCCTGATAGGCTCGTCTGAACAAGCGGGATTCGGGCTGCGCTACGGCGCCTGGATGTTTGATTTTCTCATCACGCTTATTGCGATCATGGGGTTCACGTTCGCGGTGACTGCCGCCAGCCGCCGATCGGTGGTTGGGTCGAACACAGACTTGTCGATCATCGTGGGGTTGACGTTGTTGTTGTTCGTGCTCAACTTCGTAGTGATGGCCGGAATCGGCGGCCAAACGGCGGGCATGCGCATCCTCGGAATATTCATCGTGCGGGTTGATGGCAGGCCCTTCACAATGAAGCACGCAGCCCTGCGACACCTGATAGGTTATCCCCTCTCGATGGTATCGTTCTTTCTTGGCTTTCTCTGGATGTTGTGGGACCCGCGGCAGCAAGGCTGGCACGACAAACTTGCGCGCACTATAGTGGTAATGTCTAAGTGAACAGAAGTCAGAAGTCGGAAGTCAGAGGTCAGAACTTCCGATTTCCGACGTCTGACCTCTGATTTCTGATCTCTGACTTCTGACTTCTATGGCTACATTCGTCATTCGTCCAAAAGACTATGAGCCTTCAATCGTCAAGCTCGACAAGATGAAGCTCACGATCGGCCGTTCCTCGCGCAACGACATCTGCATAAGCGATCCCTTCGCCTCACGGTTGCACGCGGAGATCAGACGCGAAAACGAGCAGGTGATGCTGGTCGACAACGGCAGCGCCAACGGCACCTATGTAAACGGGCAGCGCGTCACCGGATCGCTGCGGCTCAACGTTGGAGACATCGTCCGCATCGGCGAGACCGAGATCGAATACACGTCGGGCGAGCAGGACATGCTTTCGGGCGCAACGGTTTATCTGACGGGTTTGGCCGGCCAGTCGCTTCCAGCCGACACCATAACCTCGCCCATCCCTTCGCGCTCGACAACCGACCTGATCTCCTCCATAAGGTCCGGCGCGATCTCCGGAGAGGCGCGATCCAGTTCGGCTGCTCGCACCGTGATGAAGCCGGAAGCGCCGGGCCGTGATCTGCTCAGCATCGTCTCTCAGGTGGGCATCGCGCTTCTGCCGCGTACTTCTCTTGAAGACACGCTGAAGATGACCATCGACCTTGTGTTTCAAGCGATACCCGCCGAGCGCGGATTCCTGTTCTTGAAAGAGAACGGGGACCTGACCTGCAAGATTGCGCGCGGCGCCAGCGAAGCTGCGTTGCCGACCGCTTCGCAGGTGCAGCTCAGCCGGTCGATCACCAATAAGGTTCTCAGCGAAGGCGCTTCCGTGCTGACCTCCGACGCGATGCACGATCCGCGCTTTCAAGCTCAGCATTCGGTCGTGCTCAGCCAGATAAGATCGGTAATGGCCGTGCCGCTCGCTTCGGGTGAAGAGATTTTCGGCATGGTCTACGTCGACAATCCGTTCAACAATCGCTTCACGGAAGAAGACCTGAAGGTGTTGACCACCATCGCTTCGGTCGCTTCGATCAAAATCGAAAACGACCGATTACTCGACGAACGTCTGGAAAAACGCCGGATGGAAGAAGAGCTGAAAGTCGCTTCCGAGATCCAGATGCGGCTGCAGCCGTTTTCGCCTCCCAAGCTCGACGGGTGGGACATGACCGGTGTGTCGTTCCCTTGCCGCGAGATCGGGGGCGACTATTACGACTTCATTCACCGCAAGCGCGACAGTCATCTGATCGTGGCAGTTGGCGACGTATCGGGAAAAGGCACCGGCGCGGCGCTCTTGATGTCGTCGCTTCACGCAGCCGTGCGAGCGCAATCGCAAACGCGGGCCTCGATCAGCGAAGTGATGGCCGAGATCAATGAGTACATCTTCGAGAATTCACCATCAAACAAATTCCTCACGCTGTTCTACGGCGGGCTTGATCCCAACACCGGAACGCTCACGTATTCGAACGGAGGCCACAACGCTCCGATATTCGTTCGGCGGTCAGGCGAAATCGAGCGGCTAGACAAGGGCGGGCTTCCGATAGGCATGATGCAGAGCGTCGTCTATCAAGAGGCGTCCGTCGCGTTTGAGCCCGGCGACGTGCTTGTGATCTACAGCGACGGCATCACCGAGTCGATCAATGAGCGCGAAGAGGAGTTCGATGAGGAGCGGTTGATCGAGGTGGTCAAGAACAATCTGGGGCGCTCAGCGTCGGGCATCCGCGACCGGATCGACGAAGCGTTGTCGCGATTTGTCGGAACCACCGCTCCGGTCGATGACATGACGCTGATGATCATCAAGCGGACCGATGCAGGATTCGACGAAAGCGACGTGACGATGCGCGCTTGAAGAGAAGCCGGGATTTTCCATTTTCCATTTTCCATTTGTCATTTGTCATTTTGGTCCTTCCTGGGCAATTAACTTGACGATGGGAATTAGATATGGAGAACCAAAGCGCGACTGGGAGACCCTCTCAGTCGCGAGCCGACGAACTCGAAGAACGCCTGATTGACTTTGCCGTGCGGATCATCAAACTTGCCTCCAGGTTGCCGAAAACACCAGCCGGAAAACACATTGCTGGACAGATACTGAGGTGCGGAACTTCTCCCGCACCAAACTACGGCGAAGGAAGAGGCGCGGAGAGCACGGCTGATTTCATTCACAAACTCGGCATCGTTCTTAAAGAGCTGAACGAAACATGCATTTGGCTCCGCGTCATTGAGCGAAGCGGGATTCTGAGACGGGAACTGCTGAGTGGCATCATCGAAGAGAATAGAGAACTATGTAAGATTCTCGTTGCGTCTCTCAGAACCGCGCGTCTCCGCAGAAAATGACAAATGATAAATGGAAAATGGAAAATGGAAAATAGGTAGTCATGGCGACCGCAGCGCTTATCAACCCCGAGATAACCATAATCCCAATCGCGGACGCGGACCTGGTTGGTCTCGAGCGTCTCTTCGACGAAGAGTGCGCCGAGTGGCTTGATCTGCTGAAGTGGGACTACAAAGGCGCGAGCATGTTGATACGCGACGTGGCGCGCCAGCATCAGCTCGCAGGTTTCGTCGCGATGAGCGGCCACGAAGTCATCGGGTTCGCGTATTACGTGATCGAAGGTTCGCGCTGCTCGATTGGCGACATCTATGTTTCCAAACGCTGGCGTGGCATCGGTCTCGATAGGGAGATGACTATCGCCATTCTCGACAAGCTCGACCGCGTCCGGCGGTTGCGCCGGATTGAAAGCCAGTACGTTGGCGTTGGCAACGATGAAGCGGATGCTCTCTTCCAGGAGCGCGGCTTCGAGCGGCTCGAGCGCAGTTACATGCTGGTAGCACTCGGCGCTGACGAAGACCGCAGCCGGAGCGCTGAGTTACCGGGCGTATCGATCAGGCCGTGGCGGCAGAGCGACTTTGAGCAAGCGGCCAGGGTCATCCATCGCTCGTACCGGGGCAAGCACGACAGCCGAATCAACAGCCAGTATCGAACGGTTCAAGGGTGCGCCGAGCTGATGACGATACTGACCGATCACTTTTGGTGCGGCGATTTTCTCCCTGATGTTTCGCTTGTGGCGGTCCGTTCAAGTGGCGCTCTTGCAGGTGTGCTGATCGCGTCGCGTGTGTCGAGGGGGGTCGGTCACCTCGGACAGATCTCGGTTCACCCTGCGCACCAAGGCAAACGCATAGGGCGGCGAATGATTGAAACCGCGTTATCGGATTTCCGCGAGCTAGGCTACAAGGCAATCACGCTGGCGGTGACGACTGCAAACACGAATGCGCTTCATCTGTACGAGTCTTGCGGCTTCCGCACAATCCACACGTTTCCGGTCTTTTATCGCGAGAAGAGATGAGGTTAAGGATGGTCCTCCCGCATCAACGCCCGAAATCCTGCTTGTTGAAAGTCTCCATCAGGAGTCATCGCATCCGTAAGGTGTTCGTCGTTCATTACAATGAAACTGATACAGTCTGTCACACCCCAGGTCTTGTCTTTACGATCGTGGTAAAGGTTCAGAGCGCGATCTAAGATGACTGATGTTACATTTACTATGTGCGTATTGGACGTAGCATAGCATTTCTTAATGAAGGCGAACGCCGCTTGGCGATGAGAAATACCACTAAGGCCATTGCCGATCTCTACTAGGATGGCCTCAGTGGTCCATATCTCGCGGGCGGCACGCACACGAGGCAAGAGTTCTTTTGCTTTAGCATGGTCCTGGTCACTCCGGTTTAGGAGGGCTAAAACAAAGGCAGTATCGAGCAGTATTCGCTCATCGGACATCTATGATCTCACCGGCGTTTGGGCGTACCATACAAGTAATGATCGTGCTGACTCGCCCAGTCTGTCGGCCCATCGATTGTCCCAATCAAGCTCTCAAGGACATCCCACGCGTCCGCTGATTCAGGAAACCCAGTCTGGACGGTAATAGAAGTGCTCCGTTGTACATCGAGAGAAAAATTAGTAAGGATATCTTGCTGGTGTTTCGACGATTGTATCGGGACAGGCTGTCGATAACTGCCCTGAATGGAATTGAGATCGGGTTGCTGAGAAGAGTTTGCGATTCTCTCCTCTACAGATTTCTCTTGTCGCTTAGTGGGTCGAGTTCGCTGAAATGACTGTTGGTACTCATATAGTGAAGCATCAATAGTAGAACCCAAATCAATATCGCCATTGTGCGAGAGTGGAATAGGAGGATTGGCCTCAAAAGAAACCCGATTGAGATCAAGCTGCATAGTCACTCCTAGACCTGAACCTCTAAGCCAAGTTTAGCAAGGGCACTACGCCCTAAAGTAACGCCAGCCGAGAAAATGTCTCCATAGTCCAGCTTGTCATTGGTCGTCTTGAGTAAGAACTGGATAAATAGACCGTTCGTGACATATGCCGAGTGATCAATTGCCATCGAGAGATCCCAATCTCGTCCTGGTATGTCCCAGTGGAACGTAACACCGTTACCCTTGCTAACGCCGACATCAGGAATGTCGAGGTTTGATAGCCCTTTTAGGAACTCCTCTGAAGTTCCTTCAGATAATTGATTATGACTTGCATGAATGAATAGTTGGGTCTTAAGCGAGAACTCAGGATCTAGAGAACGCAACCACTCATCGCCGCGCCCCAACACTTCGGGAATTCGCTGGGATTGCTCCTCCGTAAAATCAGTGAACGTTGCTTCAACACGATCTATCTTATACTTGTAACTCGCTGAATAGTTGAAAAGATTAACCGTTATTGTCGAATCGGTAACAGTGGGGGATGTAGTTTCATATCTCATGTCACCCGCGGTCAGGTTGTATTGACTGAATGCTTTAAACAAACCACCTAGTAATTTTTCACCTTGGCCCCAGACTGAGAACAATGGTTGCGAGAACAACCCGATGAAGGTGATTTGTACTTGTTGAGCAAGAAGTTTGGGCATTCACTGGCCTCAATAGATTCGCCTTCGCCTGCTCTCCAATTCAAGCATCCGCTATTATGAGATAAAGCAACGATTAACTCAACACCAAGCGTGCCGAGGCCCTACCTCTCCTTGCGAATCAGTCTCCCCAACTCTTCCTGATCCGGCGCCAAAAGCTCCGCGATCCGCTGGTGGTTGACGTCGGCGACGATGATTTGGCCGACCTCGGTGTTGACCTCGCCGAAGATTCCGTGAGACCTCATCTTTGCCACCTGGTACTGGTTGTCCTCGGTGGGGGTGACATAGTGCACCGAGTCCGCCTTGAAGCGGTGCACCAGGAAGAGATGGACGAGGGTCATCAGGCGCTTCTTGCGCAGCGACTCCGCAAAGGTGTTCTGGTCGCGCACCGAGAGGATGCTGCGGCCACGCCGGTCGTGGATGGGTGCGAAGATGACGTTGGCGAGCTTCTCCTCCCCTTTGTCGTAGACTCCGAGCTCGAGTAACTCCGAGCCGGCGCGGTGGGGCCGCATCTGGACACGGAGCCCGCCGGGGAGCTCATAGTGGTGCGTCCACATCGCCAGCCACTCCTCGAGGAGCTTCCTGGGCACCTCGGTCTGTATCAGGTGCTGGTGCTGAGTCGAGCCCTTGCCCATCGCCATGGTCGTCGCCGTGCGCCCCGACGTAGCGGCCAATGCGGCGTCCGCACGCGGTCCACCGACCAGAGTCTGGGGCGTGCGGTATGGCGACTCGACCATCCGGAGTTTTCGTTGCAATCTGGCGAGGGCGAGCATGCCGTCCTGTTTGAGGGCGGTGGCGAACTCCTCGGCGGCGAGACCGTCGATCTGGTGACCGCCGTAGGTGATGAAGTTGAAGACGAAGCCCAGCTTGCCGAGTTCCTCCGGGAAACGTCGCATTTCCTCGTCGCTCATGCCGGTGGTGTCCCAACTGAACGACGGCGAGAGGTTGTAGGCGAGCATCTTGTCGGGAAACTCCGTATGAATCGCCTCGGCAAACTCGCGCGCGTCATCGAGGTTGGCTGTCTTGGTCTCCATCCACAGCAGGTCGGCGAAGGGCGCCGCGGCAAGCGACTTGGCGATGGCGTAAGGAATGCCGCCGCGCACCTGGTAGTAGCCTTCGGGCGTCTTGGCCGCCTCGCAGTCCCAGTCCACCTCCACGCCGAGTTCGCGCGCCTTCTCGCGCGCGGCGTAGAGCGAGGCGCGCGCGGCGAAGCGCCGCCATTCGTCAACACTTATCTCGACCGGTTCCCCTTCGCTCGCCCGGAACTCGATCACTTCAGCGACCGCCTCGCCGAAGGTATTCAGTCCGGCCTCGTCCTCCCACGCGTCGAGGAAGCGGGCGGCGACAGAGTCGAACATCGCGTCGAGCGTCTCCTTGCCCTCCAGGTAAACTGCCACCGCTTCGGAGGCCAGCGCCAGAATTCCCTGGCGCTCCAGCCACTCCCGGGCGACGGTGAGCTCTCCGGCCGGGATGGCGTACAGGAGATGGCCGTTGAGATCGGCGACTCCCAGCTCGTGGAAATGCTGGATCAGCGCCAGGAAGCACGGCTTGTAAGCGGGCACTTCGGGGTTCGAGGTACCAACCAGAAAGGGTTGATCGCGCTCGTCGCCGCAACCGTCGATCAGGTTGGCGGCTTCGGCGTCGGTACGGGCGACGATAATGCCGGGAACGCCCATGACGTC
The DNA here is from genome assembly GCA_964548075.1 of uncultured Clostridia bacterium. Classification (GTDB taxonomy): domain Bacteria; phylum Acidobacteriota; class Blastocatellia; order UBA7656; family UBA7656; genus Onstottus_A. The sequence continues at coordinate 34,150 of CAZJQQ010000065.1, forward strand.
GAGCTGGAAGCGCGCCGCGTTCAGTCGCTTGTTCTGCTCGTCCTGTGCCACGAGCACCTTGCCGCCCTGATGGCCGCACTTCTTGGTGCCCGGACGCTGGTCCTCGATATGGTAGCCCGGAATGCCCGCTTCCACGAAGCGGCGGATCAGGTTGCGCACGTGGGGATCGCCCCCGTGGCCGGTGTCGGCGTCGGCGATGATGAACGGCCGGAAGTCGTGGGCCGGCGTAGCGGCGCGCTGCGCCTCGGTCATCCGCGAACGCAGATACTGTTGGTTGCGATCCGCCGTGAGCAGCGCGCGCACGAGCGTCGCCGCTTCGTCGGGCACCTGGCTGAGCGGATAGCTGGCGAGATCAGGTCCCGGGTCCTCGCTCGTGCCGCCCTTCGCGGAAGTCGCCCAACCGCCGAGGTAGATCCCTTCGATCCCCATCCGCTTCATCGCCACCGCCTGCCCCGGGGAGTACGGACCAAAGGTCGTGATGCTCTTGCGCTCCGCGAAAAGTTGGCGCAAGCGGTCGTAAAACGCTGCGGCTGCCTCACGCGCTACCGTGTAGTCGTGGCCGATGGTGCCGCGTTGCTCGACCACCTGGCGCGAGGTGTATAGTCGAACGATCCTCGCGAATCGGGGACTGTCGAACCACTCTTGGGTCTCGTTGATTTCCTGTTCGAACGATCTCATAAGGGCACTCCTTGCTTCAGACAACAAAATCGGGATTCTCGGTGATCCGCGTTCCGTCTCGCTCGAAGGCCTCGATGTAGACCCGGATGCGGGATCTTGCAATGGCGAGTTCGTGATTGTTCAGGTTCAGGTTCAGGAGATCGATGTACCAGGGCAGCTTGACGCGATTTGTCACGTAGGTCGCGACGATCT
>CAZJQQ010000066.1:0-33089 GCA_964548075.1 uncultured Clostridia bacterium
CAACGATGTCTTGGCACCAAATTGTGTCAACGATGTCTTGGCACTTATCAACTACTGACTACGGACCACGGACTACGGACTACGGACCAACGATGAACCCAGTCCTCGAAACAATCGATCTCAGAATGGTCTACCACGTCGGCAAGATGGAAGTGCCTGCGCTGCGCGGCGCCACCCTGCAGGTCGAGTCCGCCGAATACGTCGCGATCATGGGTCCATCGGGGTGCGGCAAGTCAACGTTCCTGCACATCGTCGGAGGAATGCTCAAGCCTACCTCCGGACGCGTGATCATCGAGGGCGAAGATCTCACTGCAATGACCGACGCCCAGCGCACCGATCTGCGCCGCCGCAAGATCGGGTTCGTCTTCCAGCGCTTCAACCTGTTCCCTACTCTGACGGCCGAGGGGAACCTGAAACTGGCCGAGCGGATTTATTCGGGCAAGAACAATCAAGACCCGGCGCGGAGGCATGACGTGCTAAGGCTCCTGGGGCTCGAAGACAAGATGCACCATAAGCCCCTCGAGCTTTCGGGCGGCGAACAGCAACGCGTGGCGATCGCTCGCGCGGTGATCAACCGTCCGGCTATACTTCTTGCGGATGAACCGACTGGCAATTTGGACACTGAGAACTCTGATGTCGTTCTGAATATGATGGGCCAGTTAAACAAGGACTTCCGCCAGACGATCATAATGATCACTCACAATGCCGAGGCTGCGGCGCGCGCCGATAGGGTCATCGAGATGCGAGACGGACACGTCGTTCGTTCGAGGGTGACTGCGGGAGCAGTTCGGGGTTTGCCATGAAGATCATCCTGAGCACGTTGAAGAAGATTCTTTTTTGGTCATACGAGCGAGGAAGCTTGCCCTACGACGTCATGTGTGTGCTGATCCTCGCTTTCATATTTCTGTCCCCGAACAGGTTTTTTCAGAGTCGCGTCTCGGCAGCACCGGTTATCGTGCGAGGCGCCGAGATCGGACCGATCGACCCGAACAATCTCGAACGGACGATTCAAGACTATCTCGAGCGGAATGGACTCGCAGTGCGCATCTCGCACATCGAAAAGGGTGAAGATAGTTCCGGCGAGACCACCTATGTGGTCTATCAGAAGTAACCTGGTCGGCAAGGAACAAGATGAAACGAGGTAAGTTGATTCTTACGATGATCGGGTTGATTGCGGCGGCAGTCGTTCCTATGACGGGATCGCGCGCAAACGGCAAGCTCGACGAAATCCTCGCCAACATGCAGAAGGCAGCCGGCACGATCACTTCCATTTATGCCAAGATGGACCAACTCAAACGCGACCCCAATATCGGAGGCCTTGAGAAATACAGTGGCGAAGTGTTCTTCAAACACGTGGCGAAAGGCAACGACAAGGTTAAGATCGTCTATACCGTTCCCAAGGGTCAAACGATCTGGGTCGTGGGCGAAACCATCACGCTCTATCAAGCTGAAATAAAACAGGCAATCATTACGACTCGATCAGCCGCCGCCTCCAAGGGCGATGAGTTCGCATTCATAGCGACGCCCTACACCTCAGTGCCTGACTTGAAGCGCCAGTACGACATCGTGTATCTCGGGGACGAGCAGGGCATGGCAAAGCTCGAATTAACGCCTAAAGCAAAGTCATCGATCAAGAAGCTCACGTGGTGGGTCGATCAGTCGAGCTGGTTGCCCGTCAAGTCCACCGTAGTCGAATCAAACGGAGCGCCGACGACGTTCATCTTGACCGAAGTGAAAAAGAACCAGGGAGTTTCCGATTCAACTTTCAAGGTCGATCTGCCCAGGGACACCAAGATCGTTCGCAGGTGATTGCGCCGGGTAAGGTTGTCAGCGCCAGCCGTAAAGCGCAACCAACAGCGCACCGATCACTGCGGCGGCCATCAACCAGAACAGAAGCTCTCGGATCAGGTAGAACCTTCGAGAATCGGCGGGCCTCGTCATGTCGAGCTTGCGCTGTTTGACTACCAGGGCCGAGTGCGAAAGGTACACGCCCACGGCTAACGCCCCGAGCGCCATAATGCGCAACGGCCACAAGAAGAACATCCATTGCATCTCCACCAGCAGAAGAAGCGGAACACCTAGCCCGAAGCACGCAATCGCGCCCATCACCAGCCCCGCGAAATCCGGATCAGAAACCGGTATCTTCAGCGTTCCCGCGCGCGACGCGGCTTCGGGGTCGAACGCCATCGATGATTGATAAACAGCTCGCTGGGGTCGCCGCGCTGCGTCATAAGCCTTGCGGGTTTCGGGATCGCTCAGGATATCGTGCGCTTCATTGAGAGACTTCATCTCTTCTTCGCTGCCGCCGCCGTCGGGATGACGTTTTCGCGCCTCAATGCGATACGCCCGATCGAGGCCGTCTTCGCTCGCATCTTCCCTCACGCCGAGCACGCTGTAGTAGTCTTTGCTGGAGTCGAACTTCTGGAGCGCCATTCGGGCCTATTATAGTTTTCCGGCCGGCCTCGGCAAGAGCGGAGTGATGGGAAGAGTGTCTATAGGACCTATAGGACTTATGGGACCTATATGAATTTTTCGTGCTATATTCACGCGCATGGCAGTCACACCAAAAGACGCGGCAGCGATAATCCTGTTGAAGGACCGGCCCGACCTAAAAGTCTTCTGGGTCAAGCGGAGTCCGAAGCTCCAGTTCATGGGAGGCTATCACGCATTCCCCGGCGGGCAACTCGACAAGGAAGACAACTCGGTCACGGTCACAGGCTGTGAAGGCGAGGAATCGCTCATGCGTGTATGCGCCGTCCGCGAGTTCTTCGAGGAGGCAGGCGTGCTGTTAGCGCGTGGCGCAAACAGGTTGTCGATCGAGAGGATCGCAGCAAAGCGGCGCGCGATGACGGCAGGCGAGAAAACGTTCAAGCAAGTTCTCGATGACGACAGCCTCGAAATTGCTTGCTCGGATTTCGAACCGGCCGGCAGATGGGTGACGCCGCATTTCGCGCCGCGTCGCTTCGATACGTGGTTCTTTCTTGCCTGGATGCCCGAGGGACAAGAGGCACTGATTGAAACAGGCGAGCTTGAAGCCGGTGAATGGATCAGACCTGGGGAGGCTCTTGCCCAATGGAAGCAGGGCGAGATTACAATGGCGCCACCCACCCTTCACATCGTTCGAACGCTGGCGCAACACGCCGATCGGATCGAAGGGCTGCAATCGGCGCTCGCCGCAATCCCCGAAGCGAAGCGCGCAACCGTTCGGCGCATCGAGCTTCGCCCGGGCATTTTTCTCTTCCCGGTTAGAACACCGACCTTGCCTCCGGCCACCCACACGAACTGCTACATCATTGGCGGCAACGAACTCGTGGTCATCGATCCGGCCTCGCCATATGAAGAAGAACAGAATGAGCTCGACACATTCATTGATGGACTGATCGCAGAGGGGCGACGAGTACGAGAGATCATTATCACGCATCTCCATCCGGATCATATCGGCGGCGCGGCGCATCTTCGCGCGCGGCTCGGGGTTCCGGTTGCCGCCCACCGATTGACGGCGGATCGAATCAGCTATTCGGTGACGGTCGACAGGCTGATCGAAGACAATGAGTTGATCGAGCTCGACGGCGATCCCGGCTGGCGGCTCCGAGCGCTTCACACCCAGGGACACGCGCGGGGACATCTGTGCTTTTACGAAGAAATCACCGGCGCGATAGTAACCGGAGACCTGGTGGTTGGAATCGGCACGGTGGTGATCGACCCACCCGAAGGCAATATGAAGCAGTACTTCGAGTCGCTCCGCAGGCTGCTGTCGTTGCCCAGACTGTCGATATTGTTCCCTGCACACGGGCCGGCCATCGGCTCGGCTCGCGAGAAGATTGAAGAGTACATCGAGCATCGAACAATGCGTGAGAACAAGATCCTCGCAGCCGTGCAAGCGGGCGCCGCGCTTCCGCACGAGATCGTCGAAGCGGCATACACCGACGTCAACCCCTCACTGTGGGGACTTGCAGAGCGGTCGACTGTGGCTCATCTTGAGAAGCTGGAAGAAGAAGGCCGTGTTAGCCGCTACGACGGAGGCCACTACCGGTCCGCTTAGACAATAATGACAAACACAAAGACACCAGTCACAAGGGGTTGCTTCGGTTCTTGGTGACTTCGTCGCTTTGTGTTGAGAGAGGAGAGTAGCGCGGGGGTAGGCCTTGCTCGATCAAACAGAGCAGGCGAGGAGTGTCAACACACTCCTCACCCGCCCTGCTTTGGCTCGCGGACGACGTCCGGCTGATGATCGCGCCGCTCGCTACTTGACCTTCTTCTGGAGCTCGGCCACCTGATTGGCGAGATCACTAACCCTCTTGGTTAAGCCGCCAATCGCCTCGGCGATCTGGCCCAGGACCGCCGGGTCTCCCAATTGGGACGGGTCCGGTCCAAGGTCAAACGCTTTGACAATCGGATCGTGTTCGAGCTTCTCCGACTTCAAGTCCTTGATGTGCTCCTTGATTTCCCACTTTTCGTGCTTGTGATCCTTGAAGTCTTTGAATGGTTCCTTGATTTCCCACTTCTCGTGCTTGAAGTCCTTGATCGGCTCCTTGATCTCAATCTTCTTGAGGGTCGCGCTGCCGATTATGGCTTGCAAGTCACGGACGCGTAGCTCGCTTATCGGCTTATCTGGATCGGGGAGCTTCACGTCGGGGCGATCTTCTTTTGGAACGTATGGTTCTTTCGGTTCTGGCATCTTGTTTCCTCCTTTTAAGCAGACTCACATCGCATCCACCCTTCACGGGTGGACGCAGGTCAGGCAGGAATTCCTGCCGCGTTCGCACAGTCGTCGCGCCGGGGCCGGGCGCTCGCAGGTCCGTTGAGGAGCAGACCGGCAAGCGCTTCGCTGATAGGCTGGCCGCTGTGCTGTTCGTAAAAAATGAAACCGGGCGAAGGGTTGACTTCGAAGCAGTAGTACTCGCCACCAGGCGTGAGCTTCAAATCTATGCCGGTGAACAGCAAGTCGAGCTTGCGGGCGAGCCGCAAGCAGGCATCCGTCACAGCATCGGGCAGCGTGGTGGATTCCATGTCCACCTCATGTCCTTCTCGGCGGCCGTACCGATAGTCGACCGCCTCCGAGTGAACGAGGGTCGGGAACACTTCGTCTCCGACCGTATGTACCCGAACGTTTTCGCCAGGGATGAACTTCTGAAACTGAGCGGGCCCGTGCCGCAGCAGCGGCAGGCGCTCGAGATGCTCTGCGCTCACTCGCCGCACGATCGACCGAATGCCGCTCAGCGACTTGTATATGACCTCGCCGTTGCATTCATCATAGAAACGGCGCGCCTCGTCGGGATCGCTGGTGACCAGGGTCGGGGGGACGAGCAATCCGCATTCTTTTATCAATATCGCCTGGTAGGGCTTGCTGTGATTCGACAGCGCTCCGGCCGAGCGATTCACCACCGCACAGGGTAAATACTCAAGTAAGGCAATCAGTCCCGAATCGCACTCCGCGTAGATCGCCGCCGACTGCCCGGCTTCAACGCCCGAAGCCGGCGCGCGCCCCTCTGGGCCGACGTAGCGGACGTACACACCGGTTAGCTCCTCCAGATCCACTCGCCAATCCGAGGTAGCGATGTAGCCTCGAGGATGCTCGCCCTGCCAATGCCACTTGATCTGAAACCCCGCAGGAAACGTTCCCAGATTCAAGAGCCGGTATGGGTAGCCGCAATCATCAAGCCGCGCGCAAACCAACTCGGCTACCGAATCCGCCAGACCTCCGCAGACAAGGATCATGATTCGACTCCTTTCAAAACTCCGATTCAATTCTTTTCGGCTGATGCCGCGTGTGAACTCATCTGTTTCGCGCCACGAGTGAGAAACTCGATCAGGCTATGGACGATCTCCTGCCTTGCAAGCTCACTGAATCGTTCGAAGTGCGGCAACGGGTCGACTGCCACAACGCGTGCATCAGCAATCGCGAACTCAACAAAGTTCAGGCCGATGGATCGCGCAAAGCGGCGGAGGCCCTCCGCGAGCTCTGTGGCGCCCTGCGGTGGCTTGCCATCCCAGACGATTCGCTCGCCAACAACGCACGCCAGCCGTGTTGCGCCATGCGGCTCGACGAGACACACTGGCGCGCAAGCCTGCAAGGCAGCAAGACCCCTCCAATCATCTTCGGTATTCAGCAGGAATCGATCCGGGCTGCTGAATGGAGCGTAGACGGCGCCAACGCCGAATCGCTCGCCAAAACTCCGAGCTTCGTCCTCGACGTTGGTCAGCAGCGCCTCAGGCGCCCGCAGCCCACACCTGGCCAGCAGGGGTTGCCAATAGGTGACGGGGACTCCCGGTCGATACCAGATCGAAGCGGGCATGAGGCCGGCTACGGGACAGGGGAGGCTCCACAACCATCCAACCAGTGCGGCCTGCGCTTCGGTCTGCATGTATGAAAGATCGTCAAGCTGCCATCCTGTTGGATCGATCCAGCCCGCACTTCTGATCAACACACCATCAATTTGGTCATTCGCAATCCGCTCTCCGCCGGCGAGAGTGAGCTGACTGATGTTGCGGTCGTTGTCGAGATGCCAGGAAAAGCGCATTTGATCAGCAAACGTAGAATCGATGATTCGCGACTCGAGCCCGCGCACCTGCAGCCCTTCGCTCACGCCTTCACAACCGAGATCCATGCTACTGCCCAGCAACAAGTACATAGATGTCGTCTCCTTTCCCATAGCAACCTATTAACGCGCAGGCTGCAGTGTTCAGGTCTCTTGATGGTCGGTCCAGTGAGATGCGCGGCGATGGACTCCGCTCAGGCCGAAACCTGCGGACAATGTGAGGCGCTATGCCGCCCTTGGGTCAAAGGGTCAACGGCGCGGGGTATGGCCAGCGTCATCTCAACGGAAATGCTGTTGTAGTCGATCGAGCATTGCCCCCCTTACTCTCACTTGAAAGCGTCGCTCGGCATCGGCGTGCCTGAGGTGGGGTTGTCATCACCTCAGATTGGAACATCAAACACCGGCGTATCATACAACCAGTCTGCAATCGATGCAACAACTTTTTTCTCCAGAACCGCCGTCGCACCTTCGTCGCAGGGGTCAGCCACCGCGACCCTTGAAGAAACCGTTGCCGTCTCGTTCTTCGGTACGATCAAAGGCCCGATCACGGCGGGTATCGAGGAGGGAGCGACAGCCTCGTCAATCGCCGGGTAGTACTACAGGTTCTTTCGCGCTAACCGGCGCACGCAGCGCGCGTCGCCAATGCAGAATCGAATCTATCAGCACGATCACCATGCAAGTCATCATGATCCCGGTGAGCGTCGCGTTAAGATAACCACGGAACATCGTTTCGGGCACCTTCGCCTCTTTAAGGAAGTTGTCGAAGATCGAGCGCCACCCAGCAGTCAGCGTCGTCGTCGCAACGAAACACAGAGGAGTGATCGTCACCCAGGCGTATTTGGCCCGGCCGGCATTGATTATGACCGTCGTACCAACGCACAGCGCAATTGCGGCGAGCAGTTGGTTGGCGATTCCGAACATGGGCCAGATCGTCGAGATCGATCCCGTCCGAATGAAGTACGCCCACCCCGCGACGATAAGAGCCGACGTTATGATCGCTCCCGGCATCCAATCGGGCCGTTCGAGAGGTTTATGAAACCTCCCGAGAAACTCCCCGAGCATGAACCTGGCGACACGCGTCCCTGTATCGATGGTCGTAAGAATGAAGAGCGCCTCAAACATGATCGCGAAGTGATACCAGTACTTCATCAGCCCTCGCATCCCGGGAATCGCATTGAAGATCTGAGCAATTCCAACAGCAAGCGTAACCGCTCCACCCGTCCGGCCGCGCAGGTTCTTCTCGCCGGTTTCCCGCGTCAGCTCTTCGAGGTTTTGTTCGTGCAGATCAAAGTTCTCGGTGCTGTTGGTCTCGACAAACTGAACATAGTTAGTCCGTGCGCGGTCAACGTTGATTGAGAAATAATCGCCGGGCAACAGCGACGTCGCGGCAACAAGCGCGACGACTCCCACCAGTCCCTCCATCAACATGCTTCCGTACCCGATCATTCGCGCGTCTGATTCTTTGTTGATCATCTTCGGCGTCGTTCCCGAGCTGATCAGCGAATGAAACCCCGATATCGCGCCGCAGGCAATCGTGATAAAGACGAACGGGAAGAGCTTGCCGGGAATGATGGGTCCGCCCCCCGCAACGAACGGCGTGGTCGCGGGCATATTGAGGCGCGGCGCTACTACGATCACGCCGATGATAAGAAACGCTACCGTGCCGATCTTCATGTACGAGCTCAAATAATCGCGCGGACAGAGCAGCATCCATACGGGTAACACTGATGCGATGAAACCGTAGGCCGCCATCATGTAAGTTATTGTGCTCTCGGAAAAGGTGAAACTCGAAGCGAGCGATGACTCCGCGATCCTGCCCCCCAGGACTACGGCGAAGAACAGACCGATCACCCCGATGATCGTCGCTTCTGCGATCTTGCCTTTGCGGAAGCGATACATGTAGAGCCCCATGAACAGCGCCAGGGGAATGGTGAAGCCTACCGTGAATGTCCCCCACGGGCTTTCGCCGAGGGCTTTAACGACGACCAGTCCCAGGCCCGCCAGCGCAATGACAACGATGAACATGATTGCGATGCCAGTGACCAGTCCCGATAGCGGGCTGATCTCGGTCCGGGCGATCTCGGCGAGCGACTTGCCTCGCCTGCGCACGGACGAAGCCAGTATCACGAAATCATGCACCGCCCCACCCAGCACGACTCCGATCACCAGCCAGAGAAGTCCCGGCAGAAACCCAAACTGGGCGGCAAGCACCGGCCCTACCAGCGGGCCCGCTCCGGAGATCGCCGCGAAGTGGTGCCCGAACAAGACCCACTTGTTTGTGGGGTAGTAATTCTGGCCGTCGTACATCGTGTGAGCCGGTGTCTCGCGCTTATCGTCAAGCACCATGACCTTCGCGGCCAGAAACGCGCTGTAGTAGCGATAGGCTATGGCTAAGACGCACAGCACGCCAATCATTATCGGAAGTGCACTCATGCGCTCTCCTTTGGCAATCGTCGAGGCTATAGAACTGATCAGGATTTTGTTCGACGCAGATGCTACGGGATAGAAACGACGTGTGTCAACGAAAGGTGTCAGAAGCCAGAGGTCGGAAGGCAGAAGGCGGAAGGCAGAAGGCAGAAGGCGGAAGGCAGCAACCTAACAGGCCTGCCCTCTGACTTCTGACTTCTGACTTGGTGAACGAAGCCTTGACTTACCCCTCTCGCCTAAGTATGTTAGTGCTTACTAACTTTCGACCGAAGGAGTTGATAGATGGCATCAGCATTGTTGGCGCCGAGACAGCATCCGACACGGATGCGAGGCGAAACCAGGCGCAACCAGATTGTCGCAGTCGCCGCCGAGCTGTTTGCAAGCCGCGGGTTCAGCGGCACGACCACGAAAGAAATAGCCGAGGGTGCCGGGGTTAGCGAGGCCATCATTTTCCGGCACTTTGCCAGCAAGGACAAACTCTACGCCGCGATTCTCGACTACAAAGTCAAACAGGGCACCGAGCGTATGAAAGCGCAACTGGAAGAAGCAGCCAGCCGCAAGGATGACCGCGCGTTCTTCGGCGCGCTCGCCCTCGAGATGCTCGACTTTCACTCTAAAGACCAGACCTTTATGCGGCTGTTGTTGTTCAGCGCGCTTGAAGGCCACGAGCTGTCGAGCATCTTCTTTGACTCGACTGCCCGCGACATAAAGAACCACATTCGCAAGTACATCAAGCAGCGCAGCTCGGATGGGGCATTCCGCTCGATCGATCCCGCAGTAGCTGCGCGCGCGTTTGTCGGCATGGTGCTGCATCAGGTTCAAGCTCGCACGATTTTCAAGGACGACGACGTTAAGCTGTCTAATCGCCAAATCGCCGATAGATTCGTGGAAATATTTCTCAACGGCGTTCGCGACTCAGAGGCTTGATTACGCTGTCACTGAGATCTGGTTGAAGGTAACTCAAGATGAATCCTCAAATGATCGATAGAAATTCGCAAGCGGTTCAACAAGGCAGGAATATGAGACTCACCACTTTGTTGCTCATTACGATTGTGGCCGGGGTTCTGCTCGCTTCCGCGTGCAGTCGAAACCAACCGTCGCCCGAAGCAAAGGCGGAGGCGAAAGCGAACGGTTCGCCATTTGCGCCGCCGCCGGTCGATGTCGCCACGGCCGCAGCGATCACTCGAAGTCTGCAACGCGGCGTCGAAGTCGTCGGCTCTCTCCTCGCCGATGAAGAGGTGGTCGTCTCGGCCCAGGCGCCCGGCGAGCTTGCGCAGCTCAACGTGGACTTCGGCGGCTTCGTCGCTCGGGGACAGATCATCGCTCAGATCGATCAGCGCGATGCAAAGCTGAAGGTCGAGCAGTCCGAAGCTATGCTGAAACAAACGATGGCGCGGCTCGGAATGAAGGAAGGCGAGAATTTCGACCCCGATCGAAGCGCCGACGTGAGAGTTGCAAAGGCACAGCTCGATTGGGAGACGATGAATCTGGATCGTCAGACGCGATTGGTTGAAAACGGTGACATCTCGCGCGCGGTTTACGATCAAGCGGCTACGACCCACAACCTGGCGCTGGCTCGTTATCAGGCCGCGCTCGATGCCGTCAATCAGCAACTGGCGGTTGTCGAACAACAGCGCGCCGCCTTGAACCTGGCGAAGAAAGCGGTCACAGACACCGTGGTGCGCGCTCCGATCAGCGGCGCGGTAAAAGAGAAACACGCATCGCGGGGTTCGTACTTAATGGTCAACTCGCGGATCGTGACTTTGGTGACGATCGACCCGCTGCGGTTGCGCGCCGACATACCTGAATACGCCGCGGCGCTGGTGCGAACCGGTCAGACGATGACTCTGACGGTCGAGGCTCTCCCGGATCGGACATTCACGGGGCGAGTGGTCCGCATCGGCCCTTCGCTCAGTGAACAGACACGCGCGTTGTCGATCGAGGCCGAGGTCCGCAATCCGGGCAATCTGCTTCGCCCGGGAATGTTCGCGAAATCGACATTGATCACGGCGAAAGACGCGCCCGCGGTGATGGTGCCGCGGCGCGCAGTCCAAATCATTGCCGGATTAAACAAGGTCTTCGTGATCGAGAATGGCCGCGCCTCGGAGCGCATCGTCAAGACCGGCGCAAGCGACGGCGACCTCATCGAGATCATTGAGGGTGTGAAAGCGGGCGACAACGTTGCCACCAGCAACCTGGATAAATTGCAAGAGGGCAGCGCGGTAAGCGGCGGCAAATGACCATGAAGCGTTCGTAGTTCGGCCTTCAGGCGGAAGTTGGTAACGGAAGTTTCGCGGTTGAGTACCAACTTCCGCCTGAATGCCGAACTACAAACAGTTAGCAGGAGAGAGGCTATGCAGAAACTTGCTGAAATCTGTGTTCGTCGTCCGGTCTTCGCCACGATGCTGATCATGACGCTGATCGTGCTGGGTGTTTTCTCGTACAACCGCCTGGTTGTCGAACGGTTCCCGCGAGTCGAATTCCCGACGATCACGATCACCACTCGGCTGCCGGGCGCCGCGCCGCAGGAAGTCGAAACCGAGATCACAGACAAGATCGAAGAGGCAGTCAACACCATCAGCGGCATCGACGAGTTGCGCTCGACTTCAGCCGAGGGCGTCTCGCTCGTCTTCGTCATGTTCGATCTCGAACGCAACCTCAACGAAGCGGCGCAGGATGTGCGCGACAAGATCAACCGCGCACTGCCTAATCTGCCGCGCACCATCGAACAGCCGACGATCGAAAAACTGGACCCGGACGCCTCGCCGATCATGACGATCTCGGTCGCTTCCAATCGCAACATCCGCGAGATGACCGAATTCGCAGACAAGGTCTTGCGCCGGCAGATCGAATCGGTCAACGGCGTCGGCCAGGCGCTGATCATCGGCGGGCGCAAGCGCCAGGTTAACGTTTTTCTGGACGGTGACAAGTTACGCGGCTACAACCTGACGGTTGCGCAGGTGTCGCAGGCGCTGCAAGCCCAAAATCTGGAAGTGCCCGGTGGCCGTGTAGAGCAGGCCGATCGCGCGCTGACCTTGCGCACGCTTGGGCGTCTGCAATCTCCGGCCGATTTCAATGACATCGTCGTCGCCACTCGCAACGGTTATCCGATCAAAATCTCCGACGTCGGCCACACTGAAGACGGAGAGGAAGACGAATTGACAGCGGGCCGCCTGAACGACAGGCCCGCGCTGCTGCTGCAAGTGCGCCGCCAGTCGGGCACGAACGTGATCGAAGTGGTTGATGCGATCAAGGCGCGGTTGGCGGTGGTCAAAAAATCATTGCCGGCCGGTTATTCGGTCGATGTCGTGCGCGATCAATCCACTTTCATCCTCGCTTCGTTCCACGCCGTTCGCGAACACTTGATGCTGGGTTCGCTGCTCGCCGCATTGGTCGTGCTTGTGTTTATGGGCAACTTGCGCGCGACTATCATCTCGGCGATCGCGATCCCGACCTCGATCATCTCGACGTTCGCGATCATGGACTATTTCGCCATCACGCTTAACGGCCCGTCGATGCTGGGTTTGACGCTCTCGGTCGGTATCGTGATCGACGACGCGATCGTCGTGCTCGAAAACATCTTCCGCTACATCGAAGAGAAAGGCTACGAGCCCTTTGCCGCGGCAATCGAAGCAACGAAAGAGATCGGCATGGCGGTGATGGCCACGACGCTGTCGCTGGTGGTGATTTTTCTACCCGTCGCGTTTATGCAGAGCATTCCCGGGCGATTCTTCAAATCCATGGCGCTGACGATGTCATTCGCGATCCTGGTCTCGTTACTCGTGAGCTTCACGTTGACGCCGATGTTGAGCGCACGAATGCTCAAACGATTGAAGCGGAGGTCCGGAGAAGGGCGGGCGGGCGAACCCTCCGCACACTCGGGAGAGAAGCGGTCGCCGATTATGCGCGTCCTGGATCGCGGCTACTCGTCGATGCTGAAGTGGTCGCTGCACCATCGCCTGGCCGTGTGCCTGATCGCGGTGCTGACGTTCGCCTCGACCTTCCTGCTCGGTCCCCGCGTCGGGTTCAACTTCTTCCCGGTCGACGATCAGAGCGAATTCGAAGTCACGGTTCGCGCGCCGGAAGGGACATCTATACGGAAGACCCTGCAAATCGCAGAGGAAGTCGCAACCGGGATTCGCAAGCAAGACCACGTCGACTACACCTTGATGACCATCGGCGACGATCAACAGCGGACACAGAACGTGGCGAGAATCTATGTCAAGCTCACCGATCTGGCGGAGCGCCCGGTCTCGCAATTCGCGATTATGGGACGGGTCCGCGAAAAGGTTCTACCGCAATTCCAGTCCTACAACCTGCGCACGATTGTCACACCCGTTGCGACTATCAGCGGCGGCGGGCGCGCCAATGCCGACGTTTCGTTTATGTTACTCGGCCCCAACCTCGATCAGCTCAACGAGTATTCGCAAGGTTTGCTCGACAAACTCAGACGTATACCGGGCGTGGTCGACGCTGACACTTCCTTGATCGTGGGCAAGCCCGAGCTTCGCGCGGCGATTGACCGGCAAAAGGCGTCAGAACTCGGAGTCGGCATATCCGACATCGCGCAATCATTGAGACTGCTGGTCGGCGGCGATCAGGTTTCGACCTACAACGAAAATGGGGAGCAGTACGAAGTTCACGTCCGTGCCAACCTGGATTTTCGCACGGACGCGGGGAGCATCAGCCGGCTGAACGTCCCTTCGACGCGATTGGGGAGCATCGGGCTGGACAGCGTCGCGAAGTTGCAGGAGGGGACCGGCCCGACGCAGATCGAACGTGTCTCTCGTCAGCGGCAGGTGATGCTGACCGCCAATCTCAAACCCGGCTTTTCGCAGAGCGACGCGCTCAGAAAACTGGGGGAGGAAGCGCGGGCGATGAACATGCTGCCCGGTTACATCGCCGCCGTTTCGGGTTCGAGCAAAGAGATCGGCCGGACGATCAACGGCTTCCTGATCGCCTTCGCGCTTTCGTTCATCTTCATGTACATAGTGCTGGCCGCGCAGTTCGAATCGTTCATCCATCCGGTAACGGTGCTGTTGGCCCTGCCGCTGAGTTTGCCGTTCGCGCTTATTTCGCTGATCGTCACCGGGCAGGCTATGAACATGTTCACGCTGCTCGGATTGCTGGTGCTCTTCGGGATGGTGAAAAAGAACTCGATCCTGCAGATCGATCACACCAACGGATTGCGCAAGAAGGGGATGGAACGGCACGAAGCCTTGATCCAAGCGAGTCGCGACCGGCTGCGCCCGATCCTGATGACCACAATCGCATTCGTCGCGGGGATGACTCCGCTTGCCTTGAGCAGCGGCCCCGGTTCGGGCATCAACCGCTCGACTTCTGTCGTGGTGATCGGAGGCCAATCGCTCTGTCTGCTGCTGACGTTAGTGGTGACTCCGGTCGCTTATTCGCTATTCGACGACGCGGCTACTTCAACCGTCTGGGGACGTGTCAGTCGCGCAATGCGTGCGCCCTTCGTGTGGGCAAGGCGCAAGGCGGCAGCCGCCACGTCGATGTTTCTCGGGCTTTTCAAATAATCAAGAGGCTACATCATGAGAGTTCCGTTGAGTTCATCAATCACTCGCCTGCGTGTTCTTGCATTGCCGCTTGTTTTGTCGCTGGCATTGCCGGGATCGACTGTCGCTCAGATCGTCCGGCTCGCACAGACTCCGGCTCAAGAGTCAAAGCAACACGACTCATCCATCCCGCAAACGCCGGCCGCGCAGCGCGTCGGCGTAGACGAGAGCCGGCCGCTTGCGCTCACCGTATTCGACGCGGTGAAGATGGCGCTCGGGCAGAATAGCGAGATCGAAGTCGAACGCATCAACGTCCGCCAGGCAGAGTACGACTTGTTCGCGGCTCGCGGCGCTACCGACATCTCTGTGGGCGCTGCGACGTTCTACGAGCACAGAACGGTGCCGGTCGGCTCGGTGTTGTCGGGAGGGCCGAACGGAAGCCTCACGACGAAGACGTTGAACTATGACTTCAGCGCGCAAAAGTTGTTGCCGACCGGAGCTCTGTGGTCGGCGGGATTAACCAATGCACGCACGGATGGCAACAGCGTATTCGCCTCGTTGAATCCTCAGTACAACACTGCTCTGAACATCCAGATTCGTCAGCCGATACTTCGCAACTTCTCGATTGACGACGCGCGGCGGCGCATCCGAATTGCCAGCCGGCTGCTCGATCTTTCAGACAGCCAGTTCCGGCAGAAGGCTATCGATATCATCGCCCGCGTCCAGCGCGCGTACTGGGACCTGGTGTTTGCGTTGAGGGAAGCGCAGATACAGCGCGAGTCCGTTCAGCTTGCGAGGACTCAGCTCTCGCAAAACAAGCGAATGGTGAACGAAGGCTCACTTGCGCCGATTGACTTCGTTTCGGTCGAGGCAGAGCTGGAGAGGCGAAGCGAGAACTTGTTGATTGTGATTGAAGCCGTGACTCGCGCGGAGAACGCACTCAAGCAACTGGTGCTCGGAGATCGAGGGTCGAACGTGTGGAATCAGCCCATCATACCGACAGACGCGCCCGATCTCCGCGCGGTCAGTTACGCCCTTCCCGACGCGCTCGCCTCAGCTTTTGCAAACAGGCCGGAGCTCGCGCAGAACGACTTGAAGCTGGAAGTCAACAAGATCGATGTCAAGTACTTTGACAGTCAGACAAAGCCTCAAGTCGATCTGATCGCTTCATACACATCGAGCGGATTGAGCGGCACGCCTGCGTTGGCCGGTAACCCGTTCGCATCGACAACCACGCTGTTGCTGGATCGCGTGAACGTGTTGTCGGGTCTTGCAGGGATTCCAGCAGTCGTTGTTCCTCCCGGCTCACAGTTGCCCGGATTCTTGCAAGGCGGCTACGGCCAGAGTCTGAGCAACCTGTTCTCCAATGACTTCCGCACGTTTCGTTTTGGCGTCGCGTTCAGCTTCCCGTTAAAGAACCGCACAGCCGAAGGCCAACTGGGCCGCACGGTCGCCGAAGGACGCAAGATCGGGGCGCAGCGCAAGACGCTCGAACAGTCGATTGAGGTCGAGGTTCGCAACGCAGTGCAAGCTGTTGAAACAACTCGGCTGCGTGTTGAGACAGCGCGAGCTTCTCGCGAAGCCGCCGAGAAGCAGAGCGAGAGCGAGCAGCGGCGATTTCAAGCGGGACTCTCCACGACTTATTTTGTGCTCGAGCGGCAGAACAACCTGTCAGCCGCTCGGGGCCGTGAGCTTAAGGCGATGACTGATTACAGCAAGGCCGTGACAGAGCTTCAGCGAGTGATGGGAACGACGCTGACTTCGGCTAACGTCGACGTGAGTTCGTCGCAGAAGAAGTAATTGGAGCGAGATGACCTCAACGTCAGACGGGACTTAAACACGGAGGATCAGCACAAGGGGAGGAATCGCAATATTGCAGGCCCGGCCCCACTCTTTGGATTGAAACTCGCTCGCGCGCTCCGCTGCACGCCCGAGTTAGGCTTCTCTTGGCTAATGACGCTTGGTTGCGCTCGGCACCGCGAAGAAGAAGATCTCATGATGAACGTTGTTTGGTTGAACCTCGTCTTCGAAGTTGTCCCGAGCGCTGTCAATGTTCCATGAAAGGAGATGGACTTGGTACTCACCCTCGGGCAAGTAGAAGTGATGGCCGTTTAAGTCAAAAGCCATAACGTCAAGATACTCAAGCCACACCGACTCTCCCCGACTATTGAACTCTCCGCTCAGCCGACGGTCTGCAATCGGCAAGTCGTCTGATCTTGTAATGAAGATCGACAATGGCTGGCCGATAGCGTCGGATCCGAGACCGAAGAAGATTGCAGCTCGGCCAAGCTGCACGAACTCTTCAGACCATAAATCGCGCTGATGAATTGCTGCAGTTGGATCGGTATCTAAAGCAGGCTTTGTCGAAAGTACGATTGAGCTGTACTGGCCGCTAAGAGTGAAGAAAGCAGCTGGCTTATTTGCCATACAGTTAGCTCCGATCCCTACCTTGTCTTTTCTCGTCGGGCACCCGATATCCACTTCTCGGTTGCTTCAACAAGCAATCCACAGGGCCTAACATGAAGTAGCCGTACCAAAAACGTGTGGAATAATACCGTCGTTAGTACACCGATTCAAGTTGACTCTGAGCGGCCGATCAACCAGGTCAACAGTTAGCTCGCACACCCTCCCGGTTAGACTAACCGGGTCACTGGAGTCTCCTTCAGTCAAACTAGACTCGTCGATATGTCAATTAAACAGCGTCGAGGCGAGTCAGGCTCGACTCTGTTGACATTGATACAAGCTTCACCGAGTGAATGGGAACAACGCGGACTGTCGACGAGCGTTGATGTGCGCAAGTAGACGCGCATCCCGAGCGCTACCGGCGTTCAATTTGGTCTGACATGATGCTGCGAGGCAAGTAACAAAGGGCTAACTCGAAAAGCGGCTTCCGCGACGGACTCTCAACATCTCGCGGTAGTCGTCGCCTTCCATCGGCATCAATCTGCACATCTCGTGCAAGCGTGACCGGAGCCTGACGCCCACGCGATCGCTCAAGCTTTCGTCGTATGCGGAACCAATAGGAATGTCCAGGTAGTTCGAAGTGAAAACAGTGATCTTCTTATCGTTGTACCGTTTGTTGATTATGTGAGTGATAGTCTCTTGAACCCACGCAGTCGGTTTGCTCGCGCCAAGCTCATCAAGCACCAGCACCTCAGCGTCGAAGACCGGCGCCAGGATGCTTAGCTCCGACGTGCTTGTCTTGGGGTTATAGCTGTCCTGAATCTCCTTCAGCAAATCGCGGAAGTCGTAGAACAGCCCCTCTATTCCTTTATTGATCAGCTCCTTCAACCCGGCGACCGCCAGGTGAGTCTTACCTACCCCGCAACGGCCCAGGTACAGGAGCCCGACGTCGACAAGCGGATATTCTTCGACAAACCTCTTGGTGTTCATCAGCGCGCGGCCCACGGAAATACAAACCGGTTCGAAGTTATCGAAGCCGCAATGTTCGAAGCGCTTTGGTATGCGAGCCGCCGCAAGGAGGGTCTCAGTGCGAGCATCAGTCTTACACCGGCACGGCTTGACGGCGTTGCCTTCGATAAGCTCCCATCCGGTGCCTCCGCAATCCGGGCACGGGGCAAGCTTTATGTCTGCCGATTCGGAACTCATGTAACTCTTTTCCTGCTTGTGCTCGCGATCAAATCTGAGCGAGGGATCCTCTGCGTCAACGAGGCGGATCATAGTACGTCTACATCAAAAAAGCAATCACTAACCCGCTTCAACAGACAAAAGTTTTTCGGAAAATTTCTTTGAACGCCAGTCGTGCGATTAACTCCATCGAACATCGGCTGCGAACGCTGCACTTAGCTCGAAAGACGCCTGAGCGCGCGCTTCAACACGGCCTCGATGGTGCGCTCCCCTTCTTCGCGAAGCGCAAATGAGACAGATCGTTCCGCTATCGCCTTTGGGTAGCCCAACGCCATCAAGGCGGCAATCGTGTCGTCTCGCACTGCCGCTTCGCCAGGCGCTGCCTCGCGCGCTTCGCGATCTGCCGCGCGTGACTCGAGTGAAATCACCGCTAGCTTATCGCGCAACTCGACGACTACGCGCTCCGCGGTTTTGCGCCCAACGCCCGGTATCGACGTGAGCCTCGCGTGATCGTCGGTAGTGATCGCATTGATCAACTCACCGGCGGGCATGCCCGAGAGCATCGTGATCGCCAGTTTAGGACCGACGCCGCTCACGCTTGTCAGCTTCAAAAAAAGTTCTTTCTCACGTGAGGTCCAAAACCCGAACAGTTGCAGCGCGTCCTCCCGCACGTGGGTGTGAATCTTGAGCGACACATCCGCACCGGGTTCGCCCAGCTCGTAAAACGTGGAGACCGGAATCGTGACGTCGTAGCCGACACCTCCGACATCGATGATGACGGTATTCGGCTGTTTTTGGACGAGCTTGCCGGTCAATTGCCCGATCAAATTAATCTCCTGAGAGTCAGGTGTCCGTGGTCTGTAGTCCGTCTTCCGCGGTCCGTTGTGAGCGGTCAGTTTGTCAGCTTGCATCTCTCTAGTCAACGGACTACGGACCCCTGACTACGGACTAGGGAGCTTCTTGATAACTCTTGCAAATAACTCGGCCAGTTGTATACTCGGCCCTGTAGATCGCTCCTGGTTAGGGCCTTCCGGTATGCGTTGCCCCTTCCCGTTAAAGCCGCCCCAATTGGTTTTAGACCGCTATGATCCCAAAGAACACTCGCATAATGCTGAAGCGCGTCCTGTGGGTTTTTATCCCCGCAGTGCTGGTCTTCGCCGTTGGCGTCGCCGCGCTTGATTTCTATTTCATCCACCGTTTGACTCACCCGGCTCGCACCGAGCTTTACGGCTCGCCGCGCGATTTTCAAATGATACTGCAGAGGCCGATGTGGTTTGAAGAGAAGTGGAAGAACTCAGATTCAACTCAGACGGTCGGCTGGCTGTTGACCCGCGGCAAGCCCGCGCCGGCGGTCATCCTCAGCCACGGCTACGGCTCGAATCGCTCGGAGCTGCTCACGCTCGCCTTCGAGTTGTGGAAAGCCGGCTACAACGTGTTGGTCTACGACCTGCGCGGACACGGTGAGAGCCCGGTCAAGTGGTCTGGGCTGGGCACCTATGAGTGTGACGACTTGCTCTCGGCGGTGAAGTTCCTGCGAAACCGGACAAACGAGACCGGGCAGCCGCTTCTCGACGGCCGTGTCGGACTATACGGCGTCGACATTGGGGGCTACATCTCACTCGTCGCTTCAAGCCAGGATCCGATGATCAAGGCAGTCGCGGTCGATTCGGTGTATCCGGATGTTTCTCATTTCATGAGTCATCAGCTCAAGTGGATTGTCGGCAGCGATAGCGACATGGCCAATCGAATGGTCGACTCTCATTGGACCACGCAGCTCACCGAGCTGGCGATGCAGCTTTACCTGATGAGGCGCGAAGACTCTGCGCCCGCGCTTGATTCCGTGGCTACAGCATCGGGACGGAAGCTCCTTTTCATAATAGGAAAGGACAGCGGCGGTCTGGGGGGCATGACGCGAGAACTGCACAGCGCCGCGAAAGACCAGAAGCAGTTCGTCGAAGTCGAGCAGTCGCGCCTCATTCGTCTATATGACAAAGCTTCGTCTGACTACGACGCGTGCGTGGTCGCGTTCTTCAAGGAAGCGATACCGGTGACGGCAGACAAACCGGGCCAGGTGACACGCGCAAAGTAAACCGACCCAACCACAAAGGCACAAAGACACCAAGACGGTGGGTGAAAGCCCACCGTCTTTTTTCTTAGTGTCTTCGTGCCTTTGTGGTTAGTCCTGTCGTTTCTTCAGCGCGACCGACCCAACCACAAAGACACCAAGACGGTGGGTGAAAGCCCACCGTCTTTTTTCTTAGTGTCTTCGTGCCTTTGTGGTTAGTCCTGTCGTTTCTTCAGCGCGACTCTCAATGCCAAGGATTCGCCTTGAGCGGCGATGAACTCGGTTGTAAATCTGGAATCCTTGTCCAAACCCTCCCGCCATTTCGAATCGGTGATCACAATCAGACTTGGCTCGGATTCAAGCGCATCGTTGAGCATATTCTGGTGCAAGGCGTAAAACGTCCCTCCCCTTCTGGGCTCGCACAGCACGCGGCCCTCGGCATAGAAAACAGGAGCGAACTCCTTCTTCAAGTAGAATCCGATCTTCTCCCCCGGCCTCAACGCAGCGGCGGCCTCGAGTGACAGCGCTTTCAGACTAACCTCATCTTGCAACGTTGAGAACAACAGAATCACGGCGGCGAGAATCACGCTGATCACCACTCCCGCTGCGCTTGCGACAAACGCCCGATTCTTATGCGCCGCGAGCGCCACAACCGCAGTCAGGGCGATCCCCAACGGCAGGCCGTCTAGCAGCGCTCGCCAGCCGCTGATACTGACCGACTCGCTGCGCACGAAAACGAGAAAGCCGATGCCCATGCCAGCCAGCGTGAGCCCGGTCAGCCACGCCGCAAGCCTCAACGTGCGGCCTGCCTCGCCGCTCCAAAAGCGCTCGACTTCAACACCGAGGATCACAGCCAGCGCAGGAAGGATCGGCAGGATGTAGCCGGGAAGCTTCGACTCTGAGAAGGAGAAAAACACCACTGGAACGACTGCCCAAATCCACGCCAACACCAGCAACGAGTCCCGGGAACCCCTGAGCGAACGCAGCCGTCCTATCGCGGGAATCAAGAAGAAGGTCCACGGCGCCAATCCGGCGCCCGCAACCAAGAAGAAAAAATAGACCGGCTGCGGGTGGCCGAATTCGTTCGACGTGTAACGCTGGAAGTGGTGCCGGACAAAAAATTCTTCGATGAAAGCCCAGCCGTGGCGCATAATGACCGGACCGTACCAGGTTCCCGCGACGGCAAGAAACACCACGAGCCCAACCAACCAGTCCCGCCATCGCACAGACCGTAGCTGCCCCGCAAGAATCAGATAGATGCCGAATATCGCAATCACCAGGACGGCGCCAACAAGTCCTTTCGCCAACACGGCCAGTCCCATAAAGAGAAAGGAGAGCGCCCATAAGACGGAGCGCGCCCGTCCGCTAGCCCTTGTCGAATGAAACGCCGAAAGCAATGCCGCAGTCATTGCTGCCGTTAGAATCATGTCAGGCGTAGCGACTCGCGCGTAGGCGATGAAGATGCCGCTAGTAGCCAAAACCAGCGCAGAGGCCAGGGCAAGGTTGCGCATGCCAAGCCGGCGCAGCGCAAAGTAAACGAGGGCTACTGTCGCGAGCCCCGCTGTCGCTGTTGGCACCCGCGCGGCGATTTCACTGACGCCGAACAGATGATAACCGGCCGCTGACATCCAGTAGATCAGCACGGGCTTCTCAAACCACAAGCATCCGCACAGCCGAGTTGAAATGTAGTCGCCGCTTGCGAACATCTCGCGCGCGACTTCTGCATAGCGCGGCTCGTCGGGTCCTAAGAACCCGAGCTGACCTAACCCAAAGAAGAACGCGAATGCTGAAGCCGCCAGGATTGCAACGATCGCATAGGGTGGGTGCTTGGCAGGGGGTTGAGGTTCCACTATTATCTTTGCTTTGCGGTCGAGGGTCTAAAGCTCACTTGTGATTCTGATGAGTCCGCATCCGATGCATATTTGATTTTTCAGTGTAGGTAGCTGATCCGATTGGGTCAAGTCAGCCCTCGCGAAGGCAAGAAAAGAGCAAGAACCTAATGATCAGAGTTGCCGTCATCGGCGCTGGAGCCTTCGGTCGTGAGCACGCGCGAGTCTATTCAGAGGTTGCGGGTCCATACCTCGCGGCGGTCTGCGATATCGACGAATCGCATGGGCGTCCGGTGGCTGAACGCTACGGCGCGGACTTCGTTGCGGACTACCGCGAGCTTATCGGAAAAGTAGACGCCGCGAGCCTGACCGTTCCGACCGAGTCACACCAGGCGATCGCTTGTGAACTTCTCGACGCGGGAATCGCGGTGCTCGTTGAGAAACCGATCGCTCGCACGCTCGACGACGCGAATCGAATCATCGAAGCGGCAAAGGGCGGCGGAGCGGTTTTGCAGGTTGGTCACCTGGAACGCTTCAACCCGGCGGTGATGGCTGCGGCGCGGATCATAACTCAGCCGCGATTCTTCGAGGCGCATCGCTTGAGCATATTCACTCCCCGCAGTCTGGATATCGACGTCGTAATGGATTTGATGGTGCACGACATCGACGTGGTCCTCTCATTCGTCAACAGCGAGGTGTCCGAGGTGCGCGCCGCGGGCGTTCCGATCCTAACGCCGCGCATTGATATTGCCAACGCGCGGATCGAGTTCTCCAACGGCTGCGTCGCGAACCTGACCGCCAGCCGCGTATCCGCCGAGCGCGTACGCAAGCTCAGATTCTTCCAGCCTGGCGAATACGTCTCAATCGACTACGCCGCGCAAGAAGCCGGCATTGTAAGCGTGAAGGCGCGTCCCGGAGGAAGACCCGAGTTCGAGAGCCGCTTGCTTGCGGTAGAACAAGGCGAACCGCTCCGGCTGGAGATCGAATCATTTCTGGCAGCAGTTGAGGGTGCACCCGTGAAAGTAACCGGGGAAGACGGGCGCCGCGCGCTGGCACTCGCGGTTGATGTAACCGAGAAGATTCGCGAGCACGCCGCAAGAGCAGGCGTCCCCTTCACGGGATGAGTTAGTGTCAATGTGTCTTCGCGTCTTTGCGTGTCTTGGCGTCTTTGCGCCAAACAATGCTCACGTCGGGAAGAGACAACGTTTCGCGCAAAAACGCAAAGACCCGCAAAGGTCAGCAAAGCTATAGGGGTCAAGGAACAATGCCAAAACAATCGTTCTCACGCGCCTTCGTCATCCTCGTCGTCCTCTTAATCGCACCGGCAGCGCTGGCCCAAAAGCGCGACGCGTTTCGCATCGACTACACCGTCTCGATTGCCGGCGTCGAAAGCCAGCTCTTTCACGTCACCACCGACGTGAAAAACATCAACGAGCCGCGGCTCGATCTCTCGCTTCCCACGTGGACGCCGGGCTGGTACACGGTCGAGAACTATTTCAAAAACATCTTGCGTTTCACGATCAGCGACGGGAAAGGCAATCGCCTCCAACCCGAGATGATTCGCAAGCAGACCTGGCGCGTTGAAACGAAAGGTCTCGATTCAATCCGAATTGAGTTCGACTATAAGGCCTCCGTGCTCGCGCTGAATCAGGCTAAGATCACCAACGACTTCGCCTTCTTCACCGGAACGGCATTGTTCCTCGAAGCCTCGGGGCACCGGACCAGTCCCAGCACCGTCCGCTTCGAGCTTCCTCCGGATTGGAAGATTATTTCCGCATTGAAAGAAACCTCCGACCCGATGACGTTCACCGCGCCCGACTACGACACGTTGGTTGACGCGCCAACCGAGATGGGCAAGTTCGACGCCGTCCAGTTCCAGGTCGAAGGCAAGCCTCATTATCTGGTCACGACTCCCGTTGGCGCGCTTGCCAAGGACAAGGCTGCCCAGTTCACCGAGATGCTTGCCAAAGTTGCCAACGCGCAGAGCTCAATCTTCGGCGGGCTGCCCTACGAAAAGTATGTGTACTTCTACTTTTTCGCGCGGCCTGAATCGAACGCCGGCGGCGCGCTCGAGCATTTGAACTCGTTTGTCGCGTTCGCGTTCAGCCCCAATCCGGAATTCATGATCGGGACGGCGTCGCACGAATTCTTCCACCTGTGGAACGTCAAGCGAATTCGTCCAGCCGGCATGTGGCCATACGATTACTCGCGCGAAGACGAAACGCCGTTGTTGTGGGTCTCCGAAGGCTTCACCAACTACTACGGCAGCGTCGCGCTGTATCGCGCAGGGCTGAACACTCGTCAGCAGTTCCTGCAAAGCGTAGAACGGGCGATCAACGGCGTCGAAAGCAACGAAGCCCGCGCATACATTTCGCCGGCCGACTCTTCGGTCTCTACGTGGGTAGGCTATGACACGCCGGTTGCCTTCGGGATTTCATACTACACGCAAGGCCAGAACCTCGGCGCATTGCTCGACCTCTCGATACTTCACGACACGAATGGAGCGTCGGGTCTTGATGACGTGATGCGCGCGCTGTATCGAGACTTCTATCAAAAGGGCAAAGGCTTCACGACCGAAGACATGATCGGGATTATCAATCGCCTGACGAAGCGCGACTATCGCGAGTTCTATCGCAAATACGTTTCGGGCGTCGAGGTCCCGCCCTACGATGCGATTCTTGGCTACGCCGGTTATCAAGCCCAAACCGTATCGCGCACGAGTCCGACTGTCGGAGTAGGGCTCGATCGAAGCAACGAAGGAGTACGCATCACGCGCGTCATCGCGGGCGGACAGGCTGCGAAGGCGCGCTTGAGAGTCGGCGATATTGTGCTGAGCGTTGACGGCGTGGACCTGCGGAAGGACCCTCAGGCGCTGATTGCAATGCTGAGCGAAAAGATCGGCCAGGCAGCAAAGCTATCGATCAAACGCGGATCTCAAGAAATCACCAGCGAAGTGGAGGTCGGCACCCGCAGCGAGTCGAGCTACAAGATAGCTGAACTGCCCAACCCAACCGCCGATCAAGCAAGGGTTCGCGAAGCCTGGCTGAAGGTCGGCAAGTAATTGCGTTGCATAGCGAATCACGGAAAAAGGGTAGTGTGATATTCCTGCGTTGCTGGAAATGTTGCCTCAAATCTACGGCTTTAGACGGGCAATAACGTATGATGGCCACGGGGGAAATGGAGCCTCTATAACCTGCTTATAATAGTCAGATGGACCTTTCGTGCAATCTATCATTTCATCTAGGTAGTGAGTGCGAACCTTCAATTGGCTCGCAATCTTTTTCCACAGAATTGGTCCAATGTTTTCTTTTCCGTGAGAGAAGCAAGTACGAATTGCAGGAAGGCCCTCGAGTTTCAGTTCTACCCATCGATGATCATTTCCGAGAGCATCGCACTCTGAGAACCGGAACTTTGTTAATAGTGAGTCTTCAACGTCGCGATTACGTCGGGACATAGTTCTTAGGTTAAGGGACGGATATAACTCCGTAGATGCTCAAACAACGCCTTGCTTGGTTCGTCCTCATCGGCAGATAGGTGCCGATAGTATTCCGTGAGAACCTTAAAATAATCGTTTACTGATTCCGCGATACTATTGCCTATTCCGTACATACTAAAACTATCGTCGCTCGCAATATAAGAGTGATCATCGTCTCTTTCTATCGTTAGCGTAAGAGGTTCCACAAACTCCCAGCCCGGCATCATGCCGGCACCTAAGAGCACAATGCGACATGGAACAAATATACCCTGTGGCTCTGAGCTTCTAGCTCGTCTGACTATTACTGATCTCGAACTGGCTTGAGTCTTGTATTGGTACATTGGATGACCGGCTTAGACTTGACCTTCCTGCTTGGCCGCTACCCTTTCTAAGGTCTGTTGTAATACCTGTATGAACTTTGGCATCCGTTCAGCCGAGACTATTATGCGAGCAATACACTCAGCTCGGACGGAGGACATAGTGTCTAGTTTTTCTAACTCTTGAGGTGTCCCAAGTATTATCGGTGGTAGCAGTTCAAAAAAAGACAGAACGTATTCTTGCTCAGAATGTTGAACTACCATATTCGTGGCATATCCACTAATAAGATCTTCGGGTATGTGCCATTCTATAGGAACCTGTTTTTCATTTGTGGGGTCTTGCTCATTCATAGCGGCCTTTATGTTACCTTGGAGTAACGCCACGTCACTTTGAAGTGACGTAGCGAATAATGACATGGCAGCGCACTAGGTAGCAACCCATTAATTTATCAGGTGCGCTAGAAAAGGCTCCTAAGCGGAATCGGGTAAAATCGGGTATATTTGCGGGTATGGCCAGAGACAACTCATCGACGCTCAACCTGCGCGCCTCGCACGACGTGTTGCAGTTGATCGCCGAGATAGACGAATTCAAGGGCCGTTGGGAAGCGTTGAAAGCGCTGTCGCCAGAACGGCTTCGGGCATTGCGGCACGTCGCGACCATCGAAAGCATCGGATCTTCGACCCGCATCGAAGGCGTCAAGCTCACCGATCGACAGATCGAAACACTGCTCGCCAATCTGCAGCGCCATACTTTCAAATCTCGTGATGAGCAGGAAGTCGCCGGGTACGCGGAAGCGATGGACTTGCTGTTTCAGTCGTGGGAAGAACTCACGCTCACCGAGAATCATCTGAAACAGTTGCATGGGGTCTTGCTCAAATTCAGCGCGAAAGACGAATACCATCGCGGCCAATACAAACGCTCGCCAAACAATGTCGTGGCATACGATCGGGACGGCAAAGAGATCGGCGTGGTTTTTGAAACGACCTCGCCGTTCCAGACGCCACTTGAAATGCAAGAGCTTGTCGAATGGACGAATCAGGCGTTGACCGGCAAGCTGATGCATCCACTGCTGGTCATCGCGGTCTTTGTCGTGCGTCTTCTGGCGATCCATCCCTTTCAGGACGGCAACGGCAGGCTGTCGCGCATCCTGACGACCTTGCTGTTGCTGCGCGGCGGGTACGCTTACGTTCCGTACGCTTCGCTCGAGAGCGTCATCGAAGAGAACAAGGACCTCTACTACGCTGCGCTGCGCCAAACTCAAAGGACACTCAAGCGGGCAAAGCCCGATTGGGAAACGTGGCTAGTCTTCTTCCTGCGCTGTCTAAAAAAACAGAAAGACAATCTGGCTGAAAAACTGGAACGGGAGCGCATCGCGGCGCCGGCACTGCCACCGCTGTCGTTGACAATCTTGAAGCTTTTGAGGGAACACGAACGATTGACGATTTCAGAACTAGAGCGGCTGACTGGCGCGAACAAGAACACCCTCAAGGTGCGTTTGCGAGAATTGACTCAGGCTGGCCAGATCGCCAAACACGGTCTGGCCCGCGCGACGACGTATACACTTGCTGTTTAGCTTCTGTGAGCGGCTGCAAGGCCGGCGAAGGCCCCGTAGAAGCCTTGCGACAGCTGCCACCCGCTATGATTGCCATGCTATGAGTGCCTTGCTATGATTGCCACGTTTCCGACAACTGGGAGTCCGCGACATGCCCGAGTCCGAAGTCAATCGCCGCGATTTCTTCTTCGGCCTCGCTGGTGCGGCCGGCGGCGCTTGGCTGGCGGCGAACGGATCCGAGTTGCGCGCGATAGCTGCCTACGCCGCGTCCGTCGCCCCCGGGCAACCCTACGAGTTTTTCACCCCTGAACAGGCGCGCGACTTCGACGCGATCAGCGCCCAGATCGTACCCACGGACGAGACACCCGGCGCGCGTGAGGCGCACGTCGTCCGCTTTGCTGACCGGTACCTCGCCACCGTCGCCAAGGACGAGCGGCCCAGACTGCAAGACGACTTCAAGCTGCTCGGCAACGCAGTGACGGAAAAGACACCGGGCAGCCGCTCGTTCGCGGCGCTGAACGACGCCGACCAGATCGCGTTCCTCACGGCGTTTGAAAAGACCTACCCGGGGAGGTTCAACCGGTTCCGCGATCTCACCATGCTCGGCATGTTCTCGCACCCGATGCATGGAGGAAACTTCAATAAGGTGGGGTGGAAGCTCATCGGGTTCGAGGAGCGCCACTCGTGGGCACCCCCCTTCGGGTATTACGACCGTGTCTAATCAAATCCATCACGATGCGGGAGCGCCAGCGCCCTTGCCGCGCATGAAGACGTATCGTCCCACCGACGAAGTGGATTTCCTGGTCGTCGGCTCAGGGGCGGCGGGCGGCATCATGGCGCGCGAGCTGGCGCGCTCCGGCTTCTCCGTCGTCGTCCTCGAACAGGGCCCGTGGCTCACCGAAAAGGACTTCAGCCATGACCCACTGGACAGTCTCTACCATCCCGAGAGGCGTTTGGACAACGCACTGCGAGAGCGGCCGCAGACCTTCCGCGCCAACGAGGCCCAGATGGCAAGGACACGCCAGTTCGCCTGGTACGGCCGGGTCGTCGGTGGTGGCACCGTACATTTCGGGGCCAACTACTGGCGCTTTCCGGAGATCGAGTTCGAGCTGGCGACACGCCGAGGCGTCCCCGACGGATCGAGCGTGGCGGATTGGCCGATCACGTACAAAGACCTGGAGCCGTACTACACCAAGGTCGACTGGGAGATCGGAGTGTCGGGCAAAGCCGGAAACCCCTTCGAGGCGTGGCGGAGCAAGGGCTACCCGATGCCCCCGCTGCCGATCACGTCCGGGGGTGTGCTGTGCGAGCGCGGTGCAAAGAGGCTCGGCTGGCACGCCTGGCCAAAAGCGATGGCGATCCTCACACGCCCATACCGCGGGCGAGCCGCCTGCGTCCAGTGCGGCTTTTGCGAGCGCTACGGCTGCGAGGTGAAGGCCAAGTCGAGCACTCTCGTCGCCATGATTCCCGGCGCCGTGGCCACGTCGCGGTGCGAGATCCGGCCCCATAGTTACGTCTGCAAAATCGAGATGGGACCGACCGGTCGGGTCACGGGTATCACCTACCTCGACAAAGACAAGAAGGAGGTCTTTCAGCGCGCCACAGCGGTGGTGCTCTCGGCCAACGGCGTCGAGACCCCCAAGCTCCTGTTGATCTCGGCGACGGGCGCGTTCCCGGACGGTCTCGCCAACTCGAGTGGCCAGGTTGGTCGCAATTTCATGGGCAACATGCACTGCGGCTCGGACGCCCTCTTCGACCATGAGATCAACGGCTGGAAGGGCGTTGGGGGGCGCTTCATTTTTGATTTCCTCGAGGTCCCGGGGCAGCTTGGTCTTTACGGAGGTGGTGTGTTACGACTGGGGGGAGGCGGGGGTTATCCCGACGGCAGCTCGTGGCCAGGTGAACCGCAGTGGGGACGGGAGTGGAAGAAACGGGCAAAGGATTACTTCGCTAACCGCGCTGGAGCGGGCGCCATCACCACGCAACTTCCCGTCTCAACCAATCGTGTCGACCTTGATCCTGTCGAGAAGGACGCGTGGGGACTCCCAGTACCGCGCCTGACATTCACCCCGCATCCACTGGATACCAAGCTTGGGGAGTGGTTTGCTGCTCGCGCACGGGAGCTGGCGCAAGCGGCCGGCGCCGCCAAGGTCTCCGATAGCCACAGCGGAGTTCAGAACACCGCTCATCTGCTCGGCACATGCCGCATGGGGAAAGACCCGAAGACGTCCGTCATCAATGCCGATCACCGCGCGCACGACGTGCCGAATCTGTTCATCGTCGACGGTAGCAGTTTCGTGACGTCCGGCCCTGCGCCGACGCTGACCATCCAGGCGCTAGCCTTCCGTGCCGCCGATCGCATCACTCGACTGGCGAAAGCCAGAAGCATCTAAAAGCGGAACTCTGTTTCCAATTCCGTCGGCATGGCGTGCTCACCCGGTGCGGTGTTGGATGTTCGTGTCAACCAGATGGCTGTTACAGTCCATTAGCCTCCGATGCTGTTCTAGACCTACTGCTATTTTCGCATAGAGGATTAAGGCGACAATTATGAAAAAACTTCTGACCACCGCTTGTCTGTTTGTCGTGACTACCGTTGCGATTGTATCTTTCATCGCCCCGGCAGTTTTCGGGCGAGGGCAAAACACGGCTAAAGTTAATTCATCACCTGCCAAATCCACGCGTACGATTGAATTTGAAACTACTCAGGTCACGCAGGCCGATGTGACTTTGTCGCCGGACGATCAATGGTTGGTGTTCACCATGCTCGGCCACTTGTTCAAACTCCCGGTCGCGGGCGGCAGAGCCGAGCAACTGACCTTTGGGCCCTACTACGACTCGGACGTGGTCTTTTCGCCGGATGGCAGGCGCGTAGCCTTTGTCTCCGACCGCGAAGACAGCGACCGCAACATCTTCGTCCTTGAGTTGGCAACCTCACAAATCACTCAGGTCACTCACGAGCCGTGGGCCGATCGGCCTATCTGGAGTCCCGACGGCCAGTCGATCGTTTATCTGAATCCTGTCAGCGAGCCAAGACGTCTCGATCCATGGTTGACCGTAATGCCGGCTTTGGTGCGCCGGATTCGGCTCGGCGGCGGAGAACCAGAGACGCTTAGCGCTCCGCGCCGCCTAATCCCGTCGGTGTTCTATCTGCCCGACGGCCGCCTGGCTTGGACAATGATGGAGCCTCATGAGACCGGATCATCACGATCGACCACCCACGTTGAAGTCTTGAGTGCTGAAGGTACCGTTTCTAAATTGCGTACGTTCGAGGACTTCCCGGATCGTGTCATCGCAAGTCCCACGGGTGATGGCATTTATTGCCGCTGCTATGCATCGTTCGATCTACCGGGGGTCTCCACCACGGAGCATCTCGTGTTTCTTCCGCTCCGTCAGGGTGCTAAGCGAGAGATTGTTCCACTTTCGCGTCCGGTATGGCTTGAGAATGTCTGGCACTACCGGGAACCTTTTCGGTTCGCACTGGCCTCCGATAACAAGAGCCTTTACGTCGGCGATGCAGGACGGTTATGGAAGATCGAGGCTGCCAAAGGCGTCCGCGAACCTGTGCCCTTCACTGCCCGCGTAACGTTGGAAATCCAGGACCCGGTGATTCCACGCAAGCCGGATCTCGCCCCGGCCGGGAGTTCTGGGCCACCGCGCGTGATCAAGGAACCCAGGCTTTCGCCGGACGGGCAAAGCATCGTATTTGGTGCGGCCGGCTATCTCTGGCAGCAGCGGCTCGATGGAGGGGCCGCCCGGCGTCTGTTTGAGGGTACCGCCTTTGAGCATGACTCGGTGTTTTCGCCGGACGGCCGACATCTCGCCTACGTTCGCGCCCAATACGGACGCGAAGAAATTCGGGTGTTCAACTTTGAAAGCCGGGAGACGCGCTCAGTTTCCATAGGCGAAAGCTGGGGCCTGAGCTGGAGTCCGGATGGGCGGCGACTGATCTTTGGGGAAGAAGTAGATTCAGAGGACCGGGTGACAGCGGTGACCGTTAGTGACGGCAAGAAAGAAAAACTCGCCGACGCGTCGGTTTCGCGTCCACATTTCTCGGCCGACGCTCAGTGGCTCTTCGGTACGGGCGGGTCCAAGCTCTACCGGTTACGCCTCTCAGGACAGGCGAAGCCGGAATTGGCCACCCGGCTGGACCGCGGTATTAACGGCGGGCTGGTGTCGCCTGACGGAAAGTGGCTGGCATTCCGGCGAAACTCAGATCTATGGATCGTGCCGTTCGGCGGAGAGCCGGTCGAGGAGAAGAATATCCGGCTGCTCACAGCCGAAGGAACCGGCGGGTATGCCTTCACACCGGATGGCTCGGCGTTACTCTATGGAATTGGCAATCACGTCTGGCGACATCCGCTGGCTAACGGAGCGCGCGAGGAAATCCCGATCCGGCTCGAACTTCAGCGCCCGACGCCTCCGCCTATATTGTTGCGGCGGGTGCGAGTGCTGGATTACGCCGCCGGCGGGTTTGGTAAGGAGAGTTCTCTCTACATCGAGCAGGGACGCATCCGCTGGATCGGCTCCGAGCGCGGAAAGAGAATTCCGCGCGACGCAGTCATCGTGGATGCAGGTGGGCGGTTCGCCATTCCAGGGTTGTTCGACATGCACACGCATAATTCCTCACGTACGCCGGGAACCGAGCAGGAGGCGTTCATCGCGTTCGGGGTGACCTCGATCCGTGACGCGGGCAGTCCGCTTCTGCGGCTCGGCGAGTTGGCGGACCATCTGGAGTTCAGTGGTGGACCTGGACCCCGCTCGTTCTATTCGGGAGACAGCTTCCTCGGTTTACCCGAGTCCAATGTCAATTACGCGGTCGCGATTCGCGACGAGAAAGACGCCCGAAACTTTGTACGCCGCTGGAAAGCGCAAGGTGCGCACTTCATCAAGGCCTATGCCACACTCTCGTGGCGGTTGCGGCGAGCATCGGCGGAGGAAGCCCGACGGCAGGGATTACCCGTGGTCGGGCACGGAATGACTGTCGAAGAAATCACCAAGAGCGTCATCATGGGATTCCAGTCCCTCGAACATTTCAATCGGCACAGCCGCGCCTATGACGACATTCTTCTGATGCTCGCCGCATCAGGTACGCGTTGGGACCCGACCCTGGAAGCACCCTGGGGAAGTGACTTGTTGCTGCGAAATGAACCCGAACGGCTCTCGGATCCGAAGCTTCTGGCTTTCATGTCGGAGTCGCGCATACGCGAAGCCCAAAGTATATACACTCCATCAAACCACAACATGCTGCGGGGCCTCTGGGTCGAATGGCTAGCGAGCATTCAGTCGGCGCATCGGCGTGGCGTAAAGCTCCTGGCAGGGACAGACACCCCGGGGTTTCCGCGCATTCCTCCTGGGGTCTCCCTTCACTGGGAGTTGGAACATCTGGTCGAAGCGGGCCTGTCGCCGTTCGACGCCCTGCGAATCGCCACGAAGCAAGCGGCCGAAGCCGTGGGTTCGCAGGACGACCTGGGCACGCTTGAAACCGGCAAGCTCGCCGACATCGTTTTGCTCGACAAGAATCCGCTCGAAAACATCAAGAACACTCAAACCATCTGGCGCGTGCTCAAGGGCGGCTGGCTCTTCGACCCCGACAAGCTCCGCCCGCCCGTACCCGTGAGCACGCCGAAATGAAGATTAAGGCAACAATTATGAAAAAACTTCTGAGCACCGTTTGTTTGTTTGTCGTGACGACCGTTGCGATTGTCTCTTTCATCGCCCCGTTTGTTAGCGCGCAAGAAGCGAAGCAATCAGAACGCGAGGCAAGGAAGACTTATCCGGAT
>CAZJQQ010000067.1:0-32822 GCA_964548075.1 uncultured Clostridia bacterium
TGGATGGTTGAAGGCGTTGATGAACTCCGCCTTGAACTGGATTTCCTTGCCTTCAGAAATCTTTGTCTTTTTAGTTACCGCAACGTCAATGTTGTTTATTTTGTCACCACGGATAAACCCGAACCTAAGAGGGAACGTGCGAACGTTGCGAGTCAATTGCTGGTTCGCGGGCTTCACCCACCCGCGATGATTCGTGTCGAACCAGCGGCCACCAACGCCAACCGTTTGCTGGTTCTCAGGCAAAACGATCTCGCCAATGTTCCCGTTGAAGATAAGGTTTCCCCAAAGGAGCGGCGCGCCGCTCTGGATGGCATAAATGGTCGAGACCTGCCAGCCAGTGACGAGCTTCGAGACAACGGAGTTCACGTTGTTCAGGAAAGGCTTGTTCTTGCCGAACGGCAGCTCGAAGATTCCGCTGGCTGTGAATGAATGGGGACGGTCCGCATCCGAAATCACCTCGACTGGCCGAGGATCATCCTCGTTCAGAAGTTCCGTTGCCTGCATGAACTTCGAGAAGGTGTAACTCGCCAAGACAGTGTACCCCTTCGAGAATCTTTTCTCGATCCCGAGTTGCAGCGAATGATACCAGGAGTAGCCGTCGTAAGTGGTTGCGGTCACCGCGTCGAATTGGGGGAACGGGCGAAGCAGTCTTTCCCGCGCGATGGTTGAGGCCCGGAAGGTCGAACTGGCAGACGGCGGCATCAGGCCAACAAACGGGTTGGGAACAGCCGCCGCCAGATAGCTGTCCGTCGCATTATCCCGCACGGGGCTCTGGCTCAAGTACCGCTGCGGAGTCGCATTCAGATTTCGGAGAATCTCGATGTGGGTTCCGCGATTTCCCACGTAGCTGGCCTGCGCGACGAAACCGCCCGGTAACTCGCGCTGGACGCCGAGCTGCCACCGCTGATTATAGGAGGTCTGCGGATGCTGGTTGAAGAACCCAATCGGGTTCGGATTAGTAAGGTCGGCCGTTGGGAGGGACTGCCCTAGGGATGTCTGAATCCCATCGGCTGCTCCTCTCGGCTGCACCAGTCCGTTTTGGAACGGATTAGATAAGGTCTCGATGAACGTCAATCCATTGTCGAGCGTGACATTGAGCGGTGTTGTGGCGCTAAACCCGCTCTGCACCACATCGCCCCGGCGCTCGCCCAGGAACCCATAGAAAATTCCGTAGCCGCCGCGCACGACTGCCTTCTCTGAGAGCTTATAGGCAAATCCAAACCGGGGCATCAGGTTCTTCTTCGGCGTCTCATACAATCCCCGGTTCCGGTCGCTGGCAAACAACAGCCCGCCTCGCACCCGGAAGGCGCTGGCCGGAATCTCCGGCGTGGGATTTCTGGCGTAGTTCGCCTGCGCCGCCGCTTCTATCGGTTGCGCGGCGTTGAAATCGAAACCGCTCACGCTGCGGTTGTAGCGTTCGGTGAGCGGGCTTTCGTATTCCCAGCGCAACCCGAGGTTCAGGGTGAGCTTCGGGCTGACCTTCCAGTCATCGTGGATAAAGTAACCCCACGTCAACGACTGTTCGGCATAGCTGGCTGGAAGACCGATAAAGCTGGCAGGGCTCGGCAGCCCCAGCAGGAAGGCCGCAAACGATTGCCCAAGTTGCCCTGGCGCGGTGGGCGAATTGTTCAGCGGGCCGCGCGTCCAGGTCGAGTCAAAAACGAAAAAACCCGTCTGGTTGGTGGAAAAGAAGAAATCATTCTCGCGGTAGGCGCGAAATTCCATCCCACCCTTGAGGAAATGCTCGCCCATCGTTTTGTTCAGGGTGGCGTTGATTGAGTGTGTGTCGTTGGGCCTCCATTCGCCCTGAGAGCCCGTGCCCTGGTAGCCGGTGAACCTGAAAGCCGGGAAGCGCCGAATATCTTCCGGGATCAGGCTGTTGTAGGAGGATGGAAATCCCAAAGAGGTCAATTCGAATCCGTGGTTGCCTGGATTCTGATTCGCCGCGCGGATGAACCGGTTGTAACCATACCGGACGTTTAAGACGGTCGTGGCGTTGAAGGTGTAGACATCGTCAATCACGCCTTGGCGGGAGAAGAAATTGCCCACTACCCCGGTCGCAATGTTGTGGTAGTAGTTCTGGCTACCGCCGGTTTGCTGATACCAACTGCCGCGCACAAAGATCCGCTGCCTGTCGCTGATCACATGGTCAACACGGATGGTCATCGTGTAATACTCGCTCAGCCCCAGAAGGTCCGGCTGCTGGAAATTGCCGGTGCCGTCGGGATTGCCGGCGGTGAGCGGCTTGGGCAGGTAGGTGTCAACAAACTTTCTCGCAATCGGATTGATCAGGTCTTTGGGAATGATGTTCCCAGGGAACGGGTCTTGCTGGAACCGTCCACCGGCCACGGCGCGCCGCGTGAACGGGTTGTAAATCTGGTACTGCGATCCAAGAGCGAGCAACTCCGAAAAGTCGCCGTTCCTCATTTTCTCGGTCGGCACCGTTGGGGTGCCATTGTTGGACGGCCCGGCTTCGTGAATGCCTTCGTAGCCCCACAAGAAGAAGGTCTTATTGCGGCCGTCATACAGGCCGGGAATATAAGCCGGTCCGCCAAGCGATCCGCCCCACCGGTTGTAATTAAAGTCCGCGCGTGGAACCCTGTTCGAGTTGGCGAAGAAATCGTTGGCAGAGAGCGCCGGCACGATCTTGGTCCAGTAGCCGGTGCCATGAAGCTGGTTAGTCCCGGACTTGATGCTCAGGTTCACCACCCCTCCCTCGGTGTTGCCGAAGCTGGCATCGAACGTAGCCGTCTGCACCTTGAATTCCTGGACGATGTCCGCCGGGGGAACGTAGGACGCGGTCACTTGGTTTGGCTCGGCCGCTGCCGTGCTGGGCGCGCCGTCAATCGTGAGGTCGTTGCGGTTGGCGCGGGTCCCGTTGATGGCATATCCGACGATGTGGATGGGGTTGTTGGGACGGTCAAGCTTGGGATCGCCCGTGAAGATCGCCCCGCCCGCTAATCTGATCAACGCATAAGGTTCGCCATGCGGCACGGGAAGCTCCGTCACACGCCGTGTGTCAACGACGGTGCCCAGCGAGCCGCTCGATGTTTCCAGCACGGCTGCGCCGACAGTCACGGTCATCGTTTCATTTACTTCTCCAACTTCGAGCGGAACAATGACCTCGATCAGGTCGTTCACCCGCAGCACAATTCCTTCCCTGACGCACTTCTTGAACCCGGCAGCCTCCACGGTGATTCTGTAGGTCCCAGGGATCAAGTAAGGTGCGTTGTAAGCACCGGCGCCGTTGCTCAACAAACTTACATGCGTGCCCATGGCAACGTTGGTGATTTTCACCGTCGCGCCTTGAATGACGGCTTGGGCCGCGTCAACGACTTTGCCGGTGATGGTGCCGCGCGGATCCTGAGCCTTCAGCAATGCTGGGGAATTTAAAACGATGATGAGCGCCATCGCCAACGGGAGTCTCTGTAATGCTCTTGCAAGACTCTGTTTCATGACGAACTCCCACTCGAAGCTATCTTATACAACTAAAGCTGGAGAACTTCGAGCTTGAATTCGCCAACTTCAAGAATTCTGAGTCCTCTGGTTCAAAGTGTCCCCGCCTACAATAGCAACGCGCTCGTCACGTCCCTACTGAATCATGTTGACGTAGGATTGGGCCGATGAAAACGCGCCGCGAGTTTGCCTCTCGCCCTGGCATCTCGTAATCTTACGGCCTCGCGACAAATCAAATAGGGGACGAACCCGAATGATCTATCACTTCGTTTCGGCAGCGGGCTTCCTGGCCTTCGCGGGAATCGCCTGGTTGCTCTCGACTGATCGGAGAAAGGTCTCACTCAAAACCTTCGCGTGGGGAGTCGCGCTGCAGCTCGCGATCGGCTTTCTGATCTTTCGTGTGCCTGCTTCACGAAAGCCTTTCTTATGGGCGAACGACGGCGTGCTCGGTTTGCTAAACGCCTCGAAGGCGGGCACGGCGTTTCTGTTCGGGCCTCTTGCAGCAAGCCCCGGCGAATCGGGTTCGGTCGGATTCATCCTGCTCTTTCAAGTCCTTCCCGTAGCGATATTCTTCGCCGCGTTTACTGCGCTGCTCTATCACCTGCGAGTTCTGCAGTGGGTCGTTCGCCTGTTCGCGAAAGTCTTTCACCGAACGATGGGCATCAGCGGCGCCGAGTCGCTTTGCGGAGCGGCGAACATTTTCGTAGGCGTCGAGTCGGCGCTGGTGATCAGGCCCTATCTCGACAAGATGACTCGATCGGAGCTGCTCACCGTGTTGACTGCGGGAATGGCCACGGTAGCGTCAAGCACGCTTGGAATCTACGTGGCGTTCCTGAGTGGGGTGTTCCCTCAGATAGCCGGGCATCTGCTGTCGGCTTCGGTGCTGGCGATTCCGGCGGCGATCGTCGTCTGCAAACTGCTCGTTCCTGAAACCGAAACGCCGGAGACCGCGCTTGGCGTGCCGCCGGAAGATGAGTCCGCGCGTGCGCGCAATCTGATGAGCGCGATCATACAGGGCTCGATGGACGGCTTGAAGCTAGCGGCGGGAATCTCGGCGCTATTGATTGCGATACTCGGGCTGGTAGCCCTGGGCGACAAAATGCTCGGGCTCGGGAGTTCGTGGTTTGGTATGACCGAGCCGCTCTCGCTTGTCAGAATCTTGAGCTGGGTGTTTAGGCCGTTTGCATATCTGCTTGGAATTCAGCCGAGTGACGTTCCGATGGCGGCGCGGCTGTTGGGAGAGCGCGTGATTTTGACCGAGGTTGTTTCTTACAACGACCTCGCGCAAGTTATCTCGAATGGACAAGTCAGCGACGGGCGAACGGTGGTGATCCTGAGTTATGCGTTATGCGGCTTCGCTCACGTGGCCTCGGTTGCGATCTTCGTAGGCGGCACGGCAGCGCTTTGCCCCAAGCGGCGCGACGACCTCGCCGCGCTTGGCTGGCGCGCGTTGGTGGCGGCGACGCTTGCAACCCTGATGACGGGATGTGTTGCAGGAATCTTTAGCAACGGCGAGGGCGTCTTGCTCTTGAGATGAAGGACCGCTGCGAGAAACGCTCCGGTCGTCTTCTGATTCAATTTGACGCTACGTCCTGCGCGGCTGAGCCAAGTAATTTGTAAGCGATTGGAACGCAAGCAAATCCATTTTCGAACCGCAGTTCGTAGTCACGCCTTGAAGCGGAAGTAGCATAGACTCTAGTCTGTGTCCGATGGAGATCTCTTCTATCGGGGTTCCAGACACAGACTAAAGTCTATGCTACTTCGGAAGGCCGAACTACGAACTTATCAAAAAGGAGAACGAATATGCCTATCTATGTAACACTTCTCAAAAACACGGCGAAGGGCGCCACGGAAATCAAGGACTTCGGAAAAGCCGTTGAAGAAGCAGCCGGTTGGATCGCGCGAGACGGCGGGAAGGTCCTCGGTGCTTATGCTCTTCAAGGCAACTACGACTTTCTCTGGATCACAGAGTATCCCGACCACACGGGAATAGGAAAGTCGCTGCTATCGGCGGCGGCCAGAGGGCTGGTTGTCACTGAAACGCTGGAAGCTCTCCCGGTCGATCAGTTTGTTGCGCTGTTGAACTCACCAGTGATGACCGATCGTTTCGGGCAGATAAAGCCGTGACCTTTGGCGTTGTAGGCAAGGTTGAACGGGCGCGCTTCGGGCCAAACGTGGCGCTGGTGAGTCGCCCGCGTGCATCGTAGGTGTGACTGGCAGGATTGAGAGAGGCTGCGCGTGCAACACCCGCTCCTGCGCGTCTACGGTGAGGAAGTTCTGCCTGCCAGCCGGAGTGGTATCGGTGAATGTTCGGGAGGCGGCGGTGTAGACGCTTGTGTAGTTGCGCCCGTTGATGCTCACGGTATCAGTCATGGTGACGAGGCTCAAAGGATCGTTGGGGTTGCCAAGGGTCACGGCGCGAGCCTGAAGCTTGGTATAAGCCCGTCCGGTGTCCTGACGGTGTAAGACCCCAGCGATTGACGCCTGCATGCTCCAACACGGGTCAGGCCCTGGAGTGAGTGTGATGACGGTGCCATCGGGATAGGTGGTGGTTCGTTTGCCGTCCGTGCCGATGATCTCCTCGACCTGCAAGCTGCTGGGAGATGTAGTAGCCCGGCGCTCGTCGCCACCCTTGTGAGGCGCTTTATCCGTTGCCACTCGTGTTTTGGAAGCGTCTGCGGAAAAGGCTCCTCCCTGCAAAATAAGAGAGAACAGCGCAAACACTCAAAGACCAAGCTCGCGGTGAACAGGTTGCTTCTTAGATTCACTGTTGTCATTGCCATCTCCACGTGCAAGCGCGTAATGAGTGAGCAGGTTAAAGCAGGCAATCTGCACCTATCTGATTCTCGAAAAAATTTGGTCCTGGCAGAAATTAATGACTGCATCCAGGGGAGAGGTTGGAGCTGGACCTCCCAAACCCGTACCCGGCACACGTTGCGCCAAGTCACGCCCCGCGCTGTCAGCGTTCCGAACCGCCTGTGCGCACTCCTCCATAGAAAGTTGTTGATCAAAATCGGGACTAAGCGGGTCATCCGTTGCACACACTTCATTTCTAAGATCAGTCTTATTCATGAGATCAGTTAAGGCCATGTAAATACTATAGAGGGTGTAAACAACCGCAACGACGGCAGCGACGACAACCACAGCAGCCACAATGGCAATTTTCCCTTCTGGATCAATCAAATTGATGGGGTCGTTAAAGGCATAAGAATAAAGATTAACGCCGCTGCCTTCAAACCCGGTGGGATCCTTAGCCGTCCACCTTCCCGTCTCAGGGTCATAGTCTCTGGCCCCGAAGCGGACAAGCCTCGTATGCGTGTCGTAGATCCCA
The DNA here is from genome assembly GCA_964548075.1 of uncultured Clostridia bacterium. GTDB lineage: Bacteria > Acidobacteriota > Blastocatellia > UBA7656 > UBA7656 > Onstottus_A. The sequence goes on from CAZJQQ010000067.1 coordinate 6,788, forward strand.
CCGGCAAAGCCGAAGGGCTGAAAGCCCGGATTCGTGTCCAGCAGCACGACGCCGAACTCGTCATAATCCATCCGTTGGGCAATGGCGCCGGTCGCCACATTGACCACCAGACGCGGGCTGCCCAGGTGATCTGAGATGATGCGATAGGTGATGCCCCCCCGGATCATGTAATCGGGCACGTTTCGCCGGGCGCCATAAATAAAGCGACTCACCACATTGTTGCTGCCGTCCAACTCGGCAATCGGTTTGAGTTGGTCCAGATATAAGAATCCCTGCACGAGCGTGCCTCCCACTCGCTTGCCGACTCTTCGGTTCTGTCCGTCAATCAGGTACTCAATCTGTGTGTTGTCAGGCAGGGTGACGGTCTTGAGATTGCCCAGCACGTCATATTGGTAGGCAGTATTCTGACCGCCCGCCGTGTTGCTGAGTAGTTCACCGTTAGGAGTATAGGCATAAGTCGTCGCACCGTATTGCGTCAGCCGGTCCTGGTTATCATACGTGCCTGTCACAGGGCTGCCAGCGCCGGTGTAACTCATCCGATTGCCGTTGCTGTCATAAGTGTAAGTAGCGATGGTGACGCTGTTTTTCTGAACCCCTGTCAGCCAGCCCGTGATCAGGTCATAGGTGTAGTTATAGGTATCGGTCACGCCGCCAATCGTCTCGGTCTTTTGGGTAACACGCCCAAGATTGTCGCGGGTGTTGTGCTGCGCCGAATACATGCCCGTGCCGCTGAAAGCCGCGCTGTAGCTCATCAGCTCAGCAAAATCGTTATAGCCCCAGGTATCGGTGACATTGCTGAGTGTCGTACCGGTGACCAGGCCATTCTGCGCATTGCGGGTAAGAGTGAGGCTGCCTGCGGTGGTAATCAAGCTGTCGTTGTCATAGTTGAAATTGATCGTATTGGCGCCGTTGACCCTCAGAGAGGTGATGCGGAAGTTGTTGTCATAGGTGTTACTGACGCTGCCTGAGATTGTTCCGGCCCAGGTTGTGCCGGTGAACAGCGAACCATCAAAGCTGTAAGACAGGCTGCTGCCGGGGGCGGTAATACTCGCCAGATTCCCTGTGGTGGCGTTGTAAGTACAGATGTACTGCGCACCCGGAATCGTCAGTGTGCTCAACCTGCCCGCGCCGTCATAATCGAAGTTGAGAGTCAGGCTGTCAGGTCGCGTGATGCGGGTCAGTTGCCGGTCGGCGTTGTAGGCATAGAGAGTCTGGTTAGTTCCTGCTCCCACATCCGGTGGGGTGTAGCTGGATACCAGATTAACCGGCGTGTATTCAAAGGTGTGAGCGGGCCGGCCCGGCGGAGTAATCGAAGTGACGTTGCTATTGGCATCATAGGAGTAGCTGATTTGCCTATTGCCCGGGAGCGTTTGCTGCGTGACTCGTCCAGCCGGGTCATACAAGAAGCTCTGCATGCGATTCAAAGGATCTGTGATGCTCGACAAGTATCCATCACTGTTGTAGCCAAACCCGAATGAACGAGCTTGGCTCGCTGTGCCAAATGTAGAGGTGAACAGCCGCCCGCGCGCGTCGTAGGTGTAACTGGCCGGATTGAGATTGGCGATCTGTCGCTGAGTGATGCGGCCCTGGGTATCAATCGTGGTTGTCCTCTGCCGCCCTACAGGCGTGCTCGTTGTGAAGGTTCGCGAGGCCGCCGTGTAGACTCTGGTGTGGGTGCGCCCGTTGATGTTGATCGTGTCAGTCTGGGTGTTCAGGCTTGAAGGATCGTTCGGGTTGGTCAGCGATACAGCCCGTGTGTGTGTGCTGGTATAGTTGCGGTTGGCGGGTGTCCTGACGTTCTGAGACGCATCGAGCGGCGCCTGCATACGCCATCGCGGGTCAGGTCCGAGAACCGCGGTTTCCCTCATGCCGTCGGGGAAAGTGCTGGTGAGGCTGCCATCCGTGCCAATTGTCTGCTGGTTTGGCAGACCGTCAGGCAAGGTGTTGACTCTGCGCCGCTCATTTGAAACAAGGCGTTCTACCAGATAGCTGGTTGTTCGGCTCAGGGCGCTGGTCAGCGAGACCATTAAACTGCTGGCCGTCTCTGTACGTGTCAGGACAGAGAAATTGCCGCTTGCCTGGGGAGCCTCATCGCGTATCAAACGACCCTGCGCATCATAGGTCATCGTCGAGATGTTGCCATTGGGGTCTCTGAAGATCGTCAGCAAGCCATCACTGGTATAGCTGAACTGATAAGCCTCAGCAGCAGGGTTGGTGATGCTCATCAAGTAACCGTTGCCATCCAGGCTGAGAGTGCTTCGCTGACCGAAAGGAGCGATGATGGCTGTAGGCTGACCGCTCGCATTGCGCTCAATGGTTGTGACGTTGCCGTCGCCGCCGGTGAGGGTCAAGAGCCGCCCGGTACTGTCGTAGGTGAAAGTGTAAATGGTCGCACCGGTCAAGGCATTGACGGTGCGCAGATGCCGTCCAAAGGTGTCAAAGACAAACAACTCTCTGCCATTCTCAGAAGCAACTGCGAACTCATCACCATTGAATGCAGGTAGAAAGGTCTGCACCTGGCGAATACGATTGTTACTGCGGTCAGCGATATAAAGACTGCCATCCTGCCCTAAAGCAACATCGGATACAGAGTTCAACAGCGCTGCCGTCGCAGGCCCGCCGTCACCTCCAAACGCACCTAGACCGGCTCCTGCAAAAGGGGTGACCAGCCCGTCGGGCGATACTCGCTGGACGATGTTGCTTCCCGTAGAATAGATCGTCCCATCTTGAGCTACGGCGATAGCGTCCGCTGCCACATTAGCTGCTACCGTTTCAATAATCCCGTTACCGCGCACGCGACGAATGCGGCCGTTATTGCGGTCACCGATATATAGACTGCCATCAGGACCTAAAGCTACCCCTGTGGGCGAATTTAAAGCGGCTTGGGTGGCGGGCCCGCCATCTCCGCTGAACCCTTGCGTGCCATTGCCAGCGACCGTTTCAATAATTCCGTCGGCTCCTACCTTCCGTATACGATTGTTGCCAGAGAAGTAGAAACTGCCATCCGAAGCAACAGCAATGAAGCGGAGATCACCAATGTTGGCCTGGGTAGCCGGGCCACCGTCACCGCTGAAACCAGGCATCCCAGTCCCTGCAACGGTGTTAATAATGCCATCGAGACCGACCCGGCGGATGCGCCGGTTGGCGTCAACGATGAAGAGACTGCCATCCGGTCCGACAGCCATTCCAAAAGGAATGCCGCCAGCCTGGGTAGCCGGACCACCATCGCCGCTAAAAAAGCCGGAGCCAGTGCCAGCGAAGGTGGTGATGATTCGACTTGGACTGACACGGCGGACGCGGGAATGAAAAGTGTCAGCGATGTAGATGCTGCCATCAGGACCGATTGCAACACCTTCGGGGCGATCTATCCCCGCTGCTGTAGCCGGACCGCCATCGCCGCCGAAAATGCGTTGTCCATTGCCCGCCACAGTCGAAATCTGTCTGGCAGCCTGACCAACAGCGCTTTTACGTGCGCCATCTCCGCGATACAGCACACGGGCTATGGGGTCGTAGTAGTGGTGAGCGCTTAGCATCCAACTGCCTAAACCATAGCTCTGCGCATTCCATTGACCGATCATTACCTGCGATTGTTGCGAGAAATCAAATTCCAGAGTGTCGCGATCAACAAAAAACCCGCCCTCAGAGATGCGGCCAAAAGAGCGCTCTATCTCCGCTGGAGTTAAGTAGAAACCGGCATAGACGTATGCTATCCGCACATTCGCCTGCTGCACTCCTTGCAATAAACGACCATAGCCGTCTATACCATCCCAGGTGAAAGTGTAAGTCTGGTTAGCTGTGGCAGGGAGTTGCTGGCGAAATATCCGACCGGCAATGTTTACCTCAACTTCTATACGTCTGAGGCTTGCAGGCAAGCTCGTGCCGCTGACTGGAATCTTGAGCACATAAGCCGCCCCCCGGCCAAACACGGGTGCGCGGTTGCTCCGGTAATTCAGTGTGAGCGGCGTACCTGTGATCTCGACTGTCTCGCCAAGAACCTGGTTCTGGCACTCGATGATCGAGCCGTTCCGACAATCGGGATCATCCTCTGGCTGCTCGGGCCGAGGAGGTCCCTCAGCACCCGGTGGCCGAGCATCGTCAGGCAGCCCGTATGGCCAGTTAAGGTCCACGGGAGTGAAGTGAGTGATGGGAACTCGCCACAGGCTCTGTCCTGCCTGATACAGACTCCCTAATCGTTGCCGCTCGGCTGTAGTGATGCCCAGAGCCGAGCTGTTGTCAGCGACTCCGTCGCCGTCCGTATCCAGTTCTGCCAGACCGCTGCTTATACTTAACACTCTGATCACTCTGCCATTGTTCGCAGGAATCCAAGCCGTTCGGTTGCGGTCATAGTATCCGGCCGGCACGATCATGCCGACTGGAAAGTTGAGGAAGTTCTCAAGGTAGTGGATTACCGGCTGACTGAACTGCACGGTGCTCGCACCAACAGCAACCGCCTCATCAACGCTGTACTCCAGCGCATAAGTGTAACCGCTTGTCGGCGGCAGATCTCCGGGCATCGCCTGCTGGCCGTTCGCGCCTACCGTAAACTCTGTCGCGCGCACGTGGATGTTTGTCAGAGCTTGCGTGGAGCCATCCGGCAAAACCATGCTTGCGCTGGTTGCGGGCGGCACCAACAGCGTGGCGCGCCGCGTGCCATCACTATCTGTGACCGCGCTGCCCTGCGCTACCTGCATGTCTGGGTTCGAGTTCAGAGCCATGGATGTGACTTGATTGTCGTATCCAATCATCACGACTTCAGGGATGTAGCTGTAGTCCTGCCACGAGACGTTCTCTCGACGATGTACAGGGATGAATCCGAGCTTTTCGTAGTTGACCGCTAGCCACCCACCGCCATTGACAGCCAGATCGAACCAGCCATCGGCGCGGCTGAAGGTTTGTCCAAATTCTGGATGATTCAGAATCGTGATCTTCACTTTCGGCAGTGCAGCTCCGCCTCGGGTGACTACCCGCCCGCGGAGCACGGCGGCACGCACAGGGATGATTGTGCCCGGAGCCACACCGGTCTGGATTGGATTGGGGCCGGTGTAAAGAAACTGCGTCGCTGCTCCCAGCGTGGTCGACACCGTTGGGTCTATCGACGGGGCTACATCTTCCGGATTGGGAGGAGGCGGCGTGGGATCAGGATTGACAGTGACTATGACGTCATCGCTCACGGTGAATACAGAATCACCGGCAGTCAACCGCAGCACGTATGTGCCGGGTGTTCCCAATAACGCCGCGCTGCTCTGCCCGCTTGCATTACTAAAGATGACCGAATCCGGGCCGCTAAGCTTGCTCCACGAAACACTGAGCGTGCCCGCGCCGTCATCAGCGGCCGAGCCGATCAAAGTCGCCCTATCAGGCAGCGCAACCGTCTGGTCTTGTCCTGCATTGACGACGGGCGGCGCATTAGCTTTTTGCTTCACAGAGAAATTCTTTCCAGCGATCGTAATGGCGCCGCTTCGTCCGGCCTGACTCAGATTGGCTGCGAGTCTATAGCTGACCGTACCGTTGCCAATGCCGCAACAATTCGAAGTGATGGTGATCCAGCCGGCATTGCTTGTGGCTTGCCAGGCGCAACGTTCCCCTGCATTAACGGAAAGGCTCCCAGTCCCTTCACGCGCCGGAAAAGATTCGAACGCGGAAGACAGCGCATAGGTGCAGTCGGGGAAGGCATCGCTGTCCTGAGTTATAGTGAAGGTGAGTCCGGAAATGGATATCGTGCCCTCCCGCGCGGCATTTGTGAAATTGTCTCTCACCGCGTAGGTGATTGTCTCGTCCCCGGACCCGGTATCAATTGACGTGATGTTGATCCACGTGGCGTTGCTCGTGGCCGTCCACGTGCAACCAGCAGGCGCCGAGATATTGAAGCTGCCTTGCCCACCGGTGGTCGGGAAAAACGCGCCGTTTGGAGAGAGCGAGGTGGCGCACGAAGGCGAAAACGTCACCTGCTCCCATTGAGTGACTTGAGCCAACCTTTCGGCTTGAAATACTTTTCCAGTCCAGCGAACGCGCCACAGAACGCCGGGCGACTGCTGCGCGATGAGGATGTCGCCCACCATGCTGGCGAACTCGGAAGCTGCCGCGCTCCATAAAGTTCCTTCCGTTGCGTCAATGCCGAAGAAGGTCTGTTTCGACGGGATGACTTTGATGTCCTAAGGAAACACTCCAAGCTGGTAGAACTCGGTGTTCCCCTTGGCATCTATCGTGTAAACGCCACCCTGTTGCGGAGCACCAACAAGCACACGACCGGCCCAAGCGCCGTACTTGGCAGAATCGTCGGGCACAGTGACCACGCCCCTGAGAGTTGTCTTGAATCTTGCGAGCAGCGTTGAGGTCCCCGAAGAATCAATCCGCCAAACCGCTGCATGGCTCGTAACTACAATCAAATCACCTTTGAAAACTCCTGTACTATCGACACAGAGTCCTGCATCTACCGCTCCGGTCTCTGCCGGCAACGTCACCCATGGGCTTTCAACAGACGACCCATCAGAAGAAATCCGCGCTATGCCACCGTCAATATCCGTCCCGACGAAGACTTCGCCCGGCGCGAAACCGCCAAGCTTATCTCTAACGGCAGCGATCTTCCCGCCTTCACTGAAGCCGCTGAAGGATCCGGCACGTGCTCCGCCTGCCGTGATGAGCTCGTAGCTCAGAGGTTGAGTAGGCGAACGTCTCATCGACACAGCGACGTTGCCTGTGGGCTGGTGATGATCGATGCCGCGCGGATCATTGAGGCCGGTGGTGATTGTCTTCAACCTGACGCTGGTTATCACTCCGGCCGACTGTTCGGCGAGTTGCGGCCTCAACGGAGACTCTGCCCTTGAGGCGCCGGCCGGAGTTATGGGCAGACTGAAGAGAACAAACAGCGCGAGCGACAGCAGAATCAACAGCCGCGACGCGATAAGCTCACCTGCGTAATTAGATGTAGTCTTCTGCACGGCAAACCTCCGGGAAACAGGCCAATGGATTTAACTCGTTTCAAAGCGCGTAGCATGAGTCCCGCCCGAACTACTGAGCAAGAACGAGTGAGTTAACAAAGAGCGAGTTCTTCGAGAGTTGGTCTCCTCATTTGCCACCGAAATCATTCGCGCCTCCAGACGAAACAGCCTTCAATCGCTTCGGCCTGATTTGATTGCGAGTTTCAGGATTGAATCGGGACAGACAAGCACCAACCCTCCCGGCATTTCCGTGTAGTGAACCCATCCCGCTTCAACCCACCGGTAAATCTCCCTGGCGCTTGTCCCCACCAGCGCCATCGCTTCTTCTGCCGAAACCATCGACATCTCGCCTCTACACTGCTCGCACTGAATCCGCGGTGCCCCGCGACTCGCGCGAACAATCAAGACTTCCTCAGTCTGGATTGTGATTCCGGTTTTGATTTTTCTCACAATGCCTTCCTTTTAACTGCCCTGCTAGCGTACGCGTCCAGCGTGCTGCGGTTGCGCCCCGCCACAAACCGCAGCCAAGCGTACGATGCGCTCGTTAAGACCGTCCCCGTTGTGACGTGTGCTTGCCTCGATGCACCTGTCCGGCTTTGGCTGAGTCAAGAAGTTCTACCAATGCCAGACCTGATCGTGATCATCGAAGATGCGCGCCATATCGGATCTTCGAATCATCTGTACATCAGGTATGCAGGCTTTCGGAGAAATGCCGCGCTCCTCGACGTCGTCCTGAACCACATAAACGCTCACGCCCTTTTCTCGAAGCTTGTTGATGTCTTCGTTCGGTCTGGCCGGGTGGCCGATCGTCGCGTTACCGATCTGGAGAGCAGGACATTCCTGATTGACGATGTAATTCACCGCGTTGCCGCGAAGCAGTATCGACAGATCGGCGCCGGCGTTTTTAAGGGCCCGGCTCAGCCAAAGTATCGTGTCATCTTGTTCCTCGAGCGTCGCGCGGTATGCTGTTTCTACTATGTTAAGAATCTTCATGTTCGTCCTCCGTGTCTTCTACTTCGTTGGTATGACCAGAGTGTTGGTGGACTCTTGTGCCATCTTTAGGAAGTCACCAGGTCCGCCCCGCTTCACGCCCTCGATCGAGTTTCCGGCGCCGCGCTCGTCCACGCACAAGCCGCAGTTGACCCAGGTAAGAAGAGGATTGACCTTTCCGATCTCGAGCAGAGAAGCCACGAAGTTCTTAGTCGTCGGATGATCTTCCTCTTCGACGGTGGTTCCCTTCACCGGGTTCGCGTGCGGCGCCTGGTCCTTGAAGGGCAGATTTACCGCTCCTTCATAAGCGAACACGTTGACGTTGATGCCCTTTTTCAGCGCCGCAGCGATGATTCTCAACGCAGTTGTAGAGTTCGCCGATTCATAAGGCGGATCCATCAGGGCTATTGTCAGTATCTTCTCGGACATTGCTTCCTCCTTTTGAGTCGAGTGTGTTTTGTTACTTCACCCGGATTGCGATGCCGTGAGGGTCAGCCCGCTCGACGCCGTTGACTACGTGGCTGATAGGCAGGACAGCTCTAAACACACCATTCTTACCGCTACTCCTGACCTTCACTATGCCCAGGCCGGGGGTTGCGCCGACGGCATTGTTAACACCGGCTACATTGGCCGTCAGCGGGTTTGGCCCGCGAAGCGCCATAAACATCAGGCCCCCGTCGGGCGACGTTTCAAGCAGATCAGGAGCCGGGTCAGGGGACACTTCGCCAACGAGATCAATCTCGTTGACCACCGTGCTGTCCTGAGTCCTGACAATGATTATTCGATTGGCGGCGCGATCGGCGACCCATAGATAACTCTCGGTCTTGGTCAGCGACATGCCGTGAGAATCCACAAACCCGCGCTCATCGTGGCTGAAGATGACCGTTGGCGCAGGCGTGTTCGGCTGATTGGGAGTTGATGAAAAGGCGCTTAACGGGAATGAGTATAGATCGGATTCGAGCGGGTTAGCCGGCGCGCCGCCCCCAGCGTTTATGTACATGGTGCCATGTCGGTGAACGCCGCCACAGCCGTTGCCGTGAATGTGCGCCCTGTCGTATTCGGCCACGATAGCCAGCGGCGTTGCCGTGCTGTCGACGACGAACATGCCTCCCCCGCGCAATGTGATGAATACGAACCGGCCCTCTTCGTCAAAGTCAGGACAGATCGGCGCGTTGTCCGGCCTGAGCGTCGCATCCTGGCATGGCAATCCGTTAGGCGTGGTGCAGGTCGCAAGGTTGAGCGTGGCCGCATTCTCCAGCGTGAACGTGTTGGTTTCGTAGTCGGTGCGGATGCGCTGCAATAGCTTGCCGTTCTGATTAGCCACGATTAAGTACTGATCATCGGGAGAAGGGACGGCCGCGTGAGCCTGCTCTCCCACGTCAATGCACGTGATGGGGACGCGGGTCTTCGCGTCCATGAAAAGGATGTGGCCGGTGGCTACGAAGGAGATGATGGCGTGTGTGTGGTCTTTGTTGAAGAAGAGCATGTGAGGCCGGCGTGGCGCAGTGCCCGATTCGGCCAGGCACAGATCACGGGCGGCGCCACCGAGATCAATCACTTCGGGCGTGGCGCTCGCCGGGTCCTCGCGTTCCAGCGCTTTCCCCTTGTAGATGTACAGCGTGCCGCCGCCGTCAGAAGTTGTGTCGGATTGGTCCAGTATCCAAACTTCGTATGGGCCTTCTCGTTCTGATGGATTGTGCGCCAGAGTTCCGGCATTTAAGCCAACCAGACTAAGCGCCAGACTCGCAAGAAAGAATCCCTTAATCGCAAAAAGTACTTTACGCTTCATGTCTTGTCTCCTTGTTGATTAGTTGTGATCTCCTTGAATCCTTCACTGATTGCTGTAATGACCTCTAGTCTCTCGAAATGTTCTCCCGCTTTTCAGGGACATCAACGAATGGCTGCTTTCATCTACTTAAGCGGGAATTGAATCTGAAAACTTGCATGCCGGAATTCCTCTTCGGTTTGACCGGGTAATGATCCTCGGTCTGCGGTTGGCTGAAGCGCCGCAGGTTAGACACCCTCCGGTAGATCAATGCCAAATGGCTCTTGTGTTTTCGCGCGCGAGAATGTCTACCAGCGCGTCAATGGTGGATTGATGAACATCGGAGGTCAATTCTGTTGGCTGAATGCCCCGCTCGCTAAGCGAGAAATCATCGGCCAGCAGCCGCACTCCTGCCTCCGCCAGATGGGCGAGGTGTGAGCCGCGAGCGTCTTTGCGAACGGCTAATACACCGTTCTGCACGAAGAAAACCGTTACATCGCGACCGCGTTGTTTCAAAGCAGAGGCGGTCTCAACTACAAACCGTGTGTCGCCGGATTCAAACGGGTCTCTGGATTCAATAAATATGTATCTCGTCATCTCGACTCTCTTTCTCCTCTTGGCTGCGCTTGCCATGCGAACCTCAGCACGCAAGATGCCTGGCTCCCAGGTTCTCCACGCCGAATTTTGCCCCCGCCGCAAACCGTGTGATAGACTCAAGCCAGTTGAGGGCTGCAACGGGCTCGGCACGCAGAGTAAACCGGAAGCCGTCAAAATGTCCTAAAGATTACCCTAAGGGTTTCTAATTTTTTCTAAGGGCGGTTATGAGCAAGCCCGCACCCAGCTTTTACGAGTTCGGCCCGTTCAGATTGGATACTGTCAGGCGATTGCTGCTGCGCGGCGGAGAAGTCGTCCCGCTCCCGCCAAAAGCCTTCGACACTCTTTTCGCGCTCATCGAAAACAGCGGCCGCGTTGTGGAGAAGTCAGAGTTAATGACCGCCATCTGGCCCGATAGCTTCGTCGAGGAAGCCAACCTGACTCAAAACGTTTCGATCCTGCGAAAGGGGCTGGGTGAGCGGGCAGGCGAGCATAACTACATAGTCACTGTTCCGGGACGCGGCTACCGCTTCGTTGCAAGCGTGAGCTGCATTGGCGACGAGGAGAAGCTGATTCTGCAATTGGAAAAACGCACGGTTACAAAGATAGTGGCTGAACGAGAGGAAGACACCTTCGCCGAAAGCGAGATCGAAGCCGGGCAGAGACGCCTGCAGCAGATTCTTCCTGAGGGTATTTGGGCGAAGACGCGCCCAAGATTGAATCGGACGCCGTTGATCCTCTGGGCACTTGCCTTGGGAGGTTTGGTCGCCGCGGGTTCCTACTTCTTCATTTCGCGCAAGTCGCTTCAGCCAGACAGCATTCTTGAGGTTAAGTCGATCGCTGTGCTGCCGTTCAAGACCCTTGGAGAGGATAGCGGCGACGAATACCTTGGCCAGGAATTGGCCGATGCGCTGATAACAAGACTTAGCAGCATCAGGCGGATCACAGTTCGGCCGACGAGCGCCATCCTCAAGTATTCAGCTCCAGAGAAGAACTCGCTTGAAGCAGGTCGTGAGCTGGGCGTGGATGCAGTGCTCGATGGCCGGATACAGAAATCAGGCGAGCGAGTCCGCGTGACGGTACAGCTTGTCAGGGTAAGCGACGGCAAAACAATCTGGGCCGCGAAGATCGAGGAAGGCCTCACAGACTTATTCGCACTGCAGGACTCAATTTCCGAGCACGTAGCCCGGGGGCTCTCTCCTCAGTTGAACAGCCAGGAGCGCGAGCGACTAACCAAACGCTACACGGAAAACCCGGAGGCGTATCAGGCCTATATGACGGGTCGCTGGTGGTGGAATAAGAGAAGCGCCGAAGGGTTCAGGAAAGCGATAAACTATTTCAATCGGGCCGTAGCACTTGACTCAAACTACTCCATGGCCTACGCAGGATTGGCTGATTGCTATGCGCTGTTGAGTCCATACAGCATAGTTGCGCCGAGCGAAAGCTACCCGAAAGCCAAGGAAGCAGCTACGAGGGCTTTAGAGATCGATGAACAATTGGCCGAAGCACACACTTCACTTGCGTATATAACGTGGCTCTACGAGTGGGACTGGGACAAGTCCGAAAGCGAATTCAAACGAGCGATTGAACTCAACCCCAATTACGCGACGGCCCACCAAGGTTATTCGGTCTATTTGTCTTCAATGGCGCGCCACGATGAAGCCATATCGGAGGCGCAGCGGGCGCAGGAACTTGATCCTGTTTCGATTGCGATCAGTCAAGACGTTGCACGGGCTTTCTATCATGCGCGCCAATACGACAGGGCCATCTTAGCCGCACTCAAGACGCTCGAATTGGATCCGAACTATTACCGCCTCAATAGCTGGCTCAACATGGCTTATGAGCAAAAGGGCCTTTACGATCAGGCTATTAAAGACCGGCTGAAGGCCATGACAATAATCGGAGTAAACCCGCAAGAGATCGAGGCAGGCGGAGCCATCTACCGTCAATCGGGATGGAAAGGCTATTGGCAAAAGGAGCTCGAGGTGACCAGGAGGCGAGCGCAACGTACATACGTCTTGTCATACAACCTTGCGAGAATTTGCGCGCGGCTGGGTGAAAAGGATCAGGCAATCGCGTGGCTTGAAAAGGCCTACAAGGAGCACTCAGATCATCTCGTGCTGCTCAAAGTGGATCCGATCTTGGATAGTCTTCGAGATGATCCAAGGTTTACAGACTTGCTGCGTAGAGTCGGGCTTGACCACTAAAAAGGTGAGCACACCCCAAACAATATGGGCTGCGTATTCAGTATTGTTACAATGACAATCCTATGCGAACTGTCATCCAGCGAGTTAGTAGAGCATCGGTTGAGATCTCGGGCCACGTGGTTGGCGAGATCGGAACAGGGCTACTGGTGCTGCTCGCGGTAGCGCGAGATGACGAAAGACCAGACGCTGATTATCTCGCGGAAAAGATTGCCAACCTTCGCGTCTTCGACGATGACGAAGGCAAGATGAATCGGTCATTGTTGGAGACCGGCGGCGCAATGCTGGTGGTCTCGCAGTTCACGCTTTATGGCGACGTGCGCCGCGGACGGCGGCCGTCTTACAGCGACGCGGCGGAACCCGAGAAGGCGAATCAGCTTTACGAGTACTTCGTCGAGCGCGTGAGATCATTCGGCGTGAAAGTCGAAACGGGCGTCTTTCAAGCGATGATGAAAGTGAGCCTCATGAATGATGGGCCGGTTACGATCTTGCTCGATAGCCGGAAAGTGTTCTAGCATCAGGGCAAGAGTCCCTCAAGCAATACCGCGTCCGCATCCCCCTCGCCCAATGCCGCAAAGATGTACCGACCATCTGAAGACCATGACACGCGGCGAGCTATGAACGTGCGGCGCTGGCCGAAGTTTGTAAGTTGACGCAGCGGCCCGCCCGAGGTTGGCAGCCCCCAGATGTTCGCGCCAGCACCATCGCTCAGCAGTAAGGCCAGCCACTTCCCGTCTGGTGAAACCAGCGGATGAATCGTCTGCCCGGCGGGAACGCGCCAACCAGGGATTCGAGCCAGGAGCTGAGAGGGCCCATCCTCAGGGCGCGCAACCCGGATCTCAAAATCGGAAACACCATTCACGTTCGCCAGCGGGACTGCGTAATAGAGCGCCGAACCATCCCGAGCAATCGCACAGCCCATTGCGTTGTCGGTGCGCACGGTGGTTGGTTGTCCACCTTCGGCGAGAATCTTCTCAATGTGATAGACGCCGTCTATTGTCACTGCGTAGTAAATCCAACGGCTGTCGCCAGACCAGCACGCCCATCCGCCGCGCTCCGCCACATTGCGCAGGTTGCTGCCATCGGGGCTCACCAGCCACAAGCCGATATCCCAGCTCCGCAGATTGCGCGTAGACACAAAGGCAATGTGCTTCCCGTTGGGCGAGCAGACCGGCACGCCTAAGGCTACGTCGGGTTCCCGCTCGTAGGTGAGTTGGCGAGCCTCGCTCCCATCCTGTCTTCTGACCCACAAATTCCCGTGGCCCCCACTATCGGATAGGTAGACCAATTCCTGGTCACCAGGACCAACCGAAGGCGTCTGTATCTGCCCAGTTTGTCGCGTGATCTGCACGCCACGGCGAACGTTCTCTTCGCCGCTGCCATCCACCGGATACTTCCAGATGTCGAATTGTATGCGTATGCGGCTTGCTGCCAGACTTGTTCGATTCAGGTCTGGATAGACGTAGGAGACTTCGCCAAATGTCAGTTGCCTGAGCCCACCACCTCCGAGGTCCACGGTCCAGAGATTAAATGTCGGCAGGTACAATATGGTATTCCCTCGCGCCGAGCTATACACAATACCGGAACTGTCGGCCAGCCAGGCGTAGCCGCTCAACAGGTTGCCATCTTTAGTGATCTGACGCGGCTCTCCTCCAGCGGCAGGCACCACGAACAGATCATCTTCAAATACTCTGTTGCGCTGAAATCCAATCCATTTGCCATCAGGCGACCATCTCACATGACGGTAGTTGAACCCGGTGACAAGTTGCGTGACACTTCGAAGATTTGAGCCGTCGCGCGCTGAGGTCACCACTTCCACCTGTCCGTTGCTGAACCTTAGAAAGGCGATCTGCTTGCCATCGTGGCTAAGATCCCCATCGGCAAAGCTGCTAGCGATTCGGCGCGGTGTTCCGCCGTACGCTGAAATCTCCCAGATGATACCTTGCGATTCGGCTTCAGTCGGCGGCGAGTAGTAGATAAGAGAAGTGGAGTCGTTTGACCAACGTGGAAATTGATGATCGTCAGGATCGCGGGTGAGCTGCAACGGGGCACCGCCGGCAAGCAGGCGCACCCAAATCTGCCGCCTGCCATCAGTATCGGCGGTGAACGCCACGGACTTGCCGTCCGGGGATATGGCCGGAAACTCCTCGAGTCCAGCAAAATCTGTAAGGCGGTTAAGGCGAACCGGTTGAGCGGCTGAAGGACTCTCAGACTTTCCCAATGTCCGCCAGGCGGCCAGTCCGACTATTAGCACCGCCAGGACAGCCAGGCTCCACAATGCTACCCCCTTCCACCTTACGGGCCCCAGCACGACGGCAGCCTGCGCGGTGTTCGGGCCCGATACTCCTGAAAGCGCCTCGAGATCAAACGCGAGGTCGCGCGCTGATTGGAACCGTTCCTCTGAATTCTTTTCGAGACAATGCTTCACTACGCGTTCAAGCCCCGGAGCGATATTGCGGGTGGTTTCCGAAAGCTCAGGCGGGTCGTCCTTGAGAATCGAGTTCAACGTTTCGACAGCGGACTCCCCATGAAATGCACGCTTGCCTGTGAGCATTTCGTAAAGGATCGCGCCCAATGAAAATATGTCCGAGCGGTGATCCACCCGCTGAGCGCGAACCTGCTCAGGAGACATATACCCGGCCGTGCCCATCACTACGCCCGGGCCAGTATCAGCATCAAACGGAGCCGTCGGCACTTCGGTCTGCGCTGACCCTGCAAACTGCGGCGCCGCAAGCTTTGCAAGGCCGAAGTCGAGTATCTTCACTCGACCAGCTCTGGTGATGAAAAGGTTCTCCGGCTTCAAATCCCGATGGACGATCCCCTTTTCGTGCGCAGCCGCAAGACCTTGCGCGATCTGAACCGCATACTCTACAGCCTTGCGCGTGGAGCAGGCAGCGCCGCGCAGCCGATCTCGGAGCGTCTCGCCTTCCAGCAGCTCTGAGACTACGTAGGGTGATCCATTGTGTGCACCCACGTCATAGATGGCCAGAATATTCGGATGATTCAGCATGCCGGCCGCACGCGCTTCTTGCTCGAAGCGACGCAGCCGATCGGCGTCAGCCGAAAAGGAGGATGGAAGAACCTTGATCGCAACATCGCGGCCCAGACGAGCGTCGCGAGCGCGATATACCTCACCCATCCCGCCGGCACCAAGCGGTGAGAGGATTTCGTAACGCCCAAGTCTTGCGCCTGTCATGAGACTCATTGGTTGTGTTGGTCCTAACGGCACGTCTACTTCTTTATATCCTTCGACGTTATGTCGATTGTGATCATAAAGCCATTCGTGCCCTTGTACTCGAATGGCTTTTCCCCGACCCGATAGGCCTCTACCTCGTTGGGCATAAGGATAAAACCTTCATTGCGAGGCGCGCCGAAGTACTTGAGATTCATTATCACGATGGGGTCATCCCTCATCCCCTGATAGCGCCGCAGCACAAGCTCACCATTTTTCCCGCCATTGAGCCTGGCTTCAGCGCGATCTTTCGTGGCTTGCCAACTCACTGTGGCATCTTCAGCCGCGACCTTGAACGATTTCCACTTGAATGGGTAGACGTGGCTTAAGATGACAGCGAGGCCTTCACGCTGCTCTTTGGTCACCGACGGGTCAAACGTCGCCTCGACCCAATCCGTCTCGCCTTGCGAGAAGTCGCCGCCCAGGTCTCCAGCCAGCCAGAACTTTACGCCGTCGAGTTTGACGTTGCCGTAGTTGCCTTTGTTGACCTTGTAGGCGAAATTCGCGCGGCAGAAATGCTCAGACATTGACCCATTGCCCTCGTGGCCGACATGGGCCGCCGGCTTCGTGTTGAAGTAGCACTGGCAGAACATCGGACAACTGCACGCCTCGATGATCGTAGCGTTGAAGGCCCAAGCGGGCGTGGAGGGTTTTGCGTTCTGAGCAAGTGATGAGTTGACGCAAACCAACAACCCAATTGCTATTGAGAAAAGAAATCTGCGCATGTTGTTTCTCCTTTTCATAGAAAGATTGAAGCCATTTACTCGATAGAGACTCCGAAGCCGCACAGCCTTGAAAGAAAGTCGTTACGGCTGAGGCCAAGCTGTTCGGCGGCGCGTGCAAGGTTGCCATCGTTTTTCACCAGCGCGTCGATCATCAGTGTCAATTCGGATGGGTCCGCAACCGTCATAAGCTGGGCCTCGACAGGATCAACCTCTCCCACCCGCGCCGAGTCAACGCCGACTGGCCCCGTCCGTTCAGTTTCGACTGGCGGACCGCTCCCCGAGACATTCCCGGACGGACCGCGAAACACTATCGTCGCTCGTCTGAAAGCTGTGATCTCTATTCGACGTCGTGTCCCCAAAACGCGGCCTCTCTCACCCGGTTTAACGTCAGTCTGGCTTCCGGGAACGCCCCGAAGATTACTATCTGACCCGGAAGGAAGCTCAAGGTTTCACTCGGGCTCTCACCCTCGCTACCTGAGCCTGGTAACCGGATCTCCAAACAGGATCCATGTCCTGCGAATGTCGCCATCGCTTATGACAGCCTTTGCCCTGACCGTCGCGTCGCCGAGCGTCAAAGCCGGTCCGTTTGTAAAGATCAACCGATACAACTCCTGATTCATCAGCGATTGTTCAAACGGCATCGTCAAACCCGACGAAGCCCACACCGCCACTGCTCCGCCTCGCTCCGCTTTCAAAAGAGCTTCGGCCAGGCTATCCAGCGCAGCGTCGTGGAAGTAGCCGTTCAGGCAGGTCATCATCACAAACATCGGCAGACGTTTTTCATTCGCAAGCTCTCTTGCATCCGTTGATGTAAGAAGGTTACCTCTCCACTGATCTACAGATCCGTGCCCCGTGTAGTTGACTATCTTCTGCCCTCGAGTGATGCGATCAAACAAAAGACTTCTCGCGGCCACTGCGTCCAACCGTCCTCGCTGAATTCTTCCGACTCTCAGGTTCGGCGGAATCAACGCTTGCAGTTGATCACTTTCCGCTTCAAAATCGAATCCCTCATTGCTATCGGAAACCAGCAGGATTTCTTCAGCGCCCGGCGAGCTATCGTAGCTGATTATCTTCGAGATCATCGCCCCGGCCTCTGCTTCCGTGCGCGCAGGCAATCGACCTACGGCCATTTCTGCAAGCCCATCTCCATCGAAGTCGGCAAACCAGTCATCTGAAGCCGTCTCCATAAACAGAGTGTCAATCAGCTTCGTCGGCACAAGATCGTTCGCGCCAAGGCCCAGATAGTTCTTTGCGTCGAAGCTCGCGTCTGCCGCCAGCAGCACATATCGCGGCGCTTTCTTCCAATTAGCTCTCGCATACGCCAGGAAGTCTCTGATGGCATACGGAGTCTTCTGTCCAAAGCTGAACTCGTCGAAGATGTCTTCGACATCCACAATAGCGACACTCAAGCCCTGGCTCTGGCGGTGCGCCTTGAGCGGCTCAATGCTTCGCGACAATCGCTGATGAGTGATGATGACCAGGTTGGCTCCGTTTTGCGGCCTTCGCCAGGCTGATGGCTGATTCGCTGTAATCGCGCCTGGCATCCTGGATTGTTCGCTCGTGAAGGCGAACAGTCTCCTCTGTCCGTCTGCGGGCGCCGTTACCGTTACGGTAAATCCCTCTTTGCCCTGCTGGATTTCTCCCGACAGCTGTTGCACGGCGTCCGGATCAGATACGTCGATCACGCGAATGTCGCCGCTGGTGAACCCGTCAATCGTCACCCGTTGTTTACCTGATGCCGTGAATCGCAGAGCGTCGTCATCGGCTCGATAGGTATGCGAGTAGGTAAGACGCATGTAGTCTACGAGGCTCACATCGCTCTGGCCCTCCTGTGGTATGAGCGTTACGGAATTTTGACCCTCTTTGATTAATGACTGCGGAAGGCGCAGCGTCGCTGCTCCCGGCGTTTGGCCGGAGAAGACGATCTCTCCCAACTCCTTTCCGTTAAACAGCGCCTTAATCCTGTGCAGCGCAAACGTGACGCCTTGCAACGTTACCTCGAGCGCAGCCTCTTCATCAGACGATGAATCAAGGTGCTGCACAAAGATCGATTGATCTAAGGGCTCTCTTGCTATGACCGCTCCAAAGAAGTTTTCTCGCTCTCCATTTCTCAGCGCAGAAAAGTAGATCGTCCTGTCCTTTCGCTCCACAATGTAAGGAAAGCTTCGGCTGGCGATTGGTGATCCTCGATCTTGAACTTGTTTGATTCGCTTCCCAGGCTGTGAGCCTGCCACGAGCCAGTACACGCGGGCATCGTCAAAAGGAGAGTCCAATCCCATGCCGTAAAACTCCACTGCGTCTGACTCGTCCAGCCGTCCATCCTGTTCTCCGGCTACAGCGATGGGCAGCTCTCGCCCGTCCACGAACATCTGCAACCTGCGCGGATCGACTGCGGCGTCCAGTCCGGCTCGAACGAGTTCTTGCTGGCTGACTCGATACCACCCTCCCTGTTTCACTGAGAGCTTCACCGCAGGGCCGCCGGATAGGTCAGACTGAACTGCGGCCTGTGCGAGCGTTGATATGGAGAGCTGTGCTCTGGGTTCTACAGGCGACGTAGTTGCTTGCTCAGATGCTTGTGTTCCCAGGCGGCTCAGCAACATTGTCTGTACTGGCTCAAAGGCTGATAGCTGTTTGCTGCCAGGTGAACGCTGAATTGTTACCGGGCCATGCCAGTTGCTCTGCCCGTTGAGATCGATTTCTTCGAGCCAATACTGCGCGTCCCGACAATCCGCAATCCGCAACCCGCAATCCGCACTTTTTTCGTCCCACCACGAGTAAGATCGTCCCGCCATCAGTTGAGTGCCTGCTCCCGCGAGCAACGCTGAGCCTGCCATCAAAGATGGATTGATTCGTTCACGCCGGCCGGCTTGTTCTCGATAAAGATTGAAGCCGAGATTGTCGACTTCATATCCGGTATGCCATTCGAGCACCACATGACCGCCATCATTGCCGGTGGCGGTGAAGTCTACAATCTCTACCGCCGTTGGGCCGCTGCACGAGGAGAACTCTGAGGTGTTACCCGCAGGGTCAGTGGCGGTAGCGGTAATGCGCTGGCCCGACGGAACCGTCACTGCCAACACGATTGCATTTGCTCCAGTAAAGTCTGCGACGCAACTGGCGTTGGTCATGACCGTAGCCGAACCGAGATACGTTTGTCCTTCACCATTGCCCGCAACAGCGCAGGATGGATTAGAGAAGAAATCGAGACTGAACGTAGTGTTCGCGGTGCTGTTGAGTGTTCCCTCAATTCTAATACTGCCAGTCAAAAGGCTGGCGGAAGTAATCACCGGAAAATTTTGCAGATTGTTTGGGCCCGTATCGCCGTCGGCGGGACAGCCTGCAGGGTTTGGATCATTCGCCGTCACTCCACTGGAGCCGAGATCAATCCCGAGGTGCTGGATGGTAGTGCCGTTGGAGAAGATTGAATTGTGGCGAATAGCATGGCCTGATCCGCCCACGACCTGCACTCCATCTTCCCCATTGAAAGCAATGATATTGCCCGCGCCGGGATCAATTCCGCCTATCGCGTTGTTGTTGGCCCCTATAAGTACGCCTATTAGACTATTGCCCAGGGGGCTTGAGCCATTCTGCTGAGTTCCGATCAAGTTTCCTTGCACGAAGTTTCCCGAACCGCCTAAGTTAAGCCCGTGAAAATTGTTGCCAGAAATTAAATTGCCCGCGCCTGTTGCCGTCCCTCCGATCGTATTGCCACTTCCGAAGTTAATGTCTACGCCAAATAAGGAGTTGCCAAGATCAGCAGCGCCGCTCGCATCAGTGCCGATAAAGTTGCCCTGCACCAGGTTCGCGTTCGCTCCGCCGCCGTTAAGCAAGACGCCGTTGTTGTTACCTGAGACGAGGTTGCGCGCTGCCGCCGTAGTACCTCCGATGGTGTTGTTCGCGCTGCCGATAGCCACGCCGGTCTGATTGCCGAAGTCAAAAGTGCCCGTGATATCGGTGCCGATCAAGTTACCCTGCACCAGGTTGCCGGAATTACTACCATCGATTTGAAGACCGGTGCCGATATTACCCGAGATGAGGTTGAGCGCTCCGGCTGCCGTGCCACCGATTGTGGTGTTGTTGTTGGCCGTAGAAACCCTTATTCCGTGGCCGGAGTTGCCCAGCATGGCGGTTCCTGTGACGTTGGTGCCTATGAAATTGCCCTGCACCATAATCCCTGTCGAAGAGAATATAGCGACTCCGCCGCCGTCGTTACCCGATATGATATTGCGCGCCGCGGCCGTCGTCCCGCCAATCCGGGTATTGTTACTGGCGCGGTTTATTAATATACCGCTGCTGCTATTGCCCAGGTCCGCACTTCCTGTGACATCCGTGCCGATGAAGTTGCCTTCGAACACGTCATTACCGTTTGCATTTACCAGGATTCCATTAATGAAGCGATTGATCACCAGCCCGCGCACCGTTGAGTTCCCGGCATCAACCATCAGCCCGTTTGGAACGACGCCCATTCCATTCAACTCGATGAGTGGCATTCCGGCAAAGCCTGGCTGTGTGGTTCCATCTATGATCAAAGCGCCGCCGGCTGCGGTGATTGTAGGCAAACCGGTTGGGATAGGATTGATTGTATGGGCGCCCGCTCCAGGCACGTCGAATCTGATTTCGTCCTCCTGGCTTGCAGCGGGAGTACCCACAACCTGAGCCTGCTCGTCGAGAGTCAGCGAGCTCTTCAACAAGGTGCCTTCGGCCAGCATGATCGCTTCCCTCAGTGTCAGCACGCTGTCTCTGACGTTTGTGTCTGCGGTGTCGTTGACGGTGATGGTAGACAACGGCGCTGACGGCGTCACTGTCAGGCTCTGCGCTCCCGCTCTCAAGATTACGAGATCGTTGAGCGCATCCGTATTCAATCGCATAGGGACGACCGCCATCGGCTCGCCCTCGACATCGAGCGACGCGGAGACCCGCAGTGATCTCACCGAAGTTAATGTCGAAGGGATCGCTTGATTGTTGCGCCTCTGCGTCTCCGCATCGCTTGTGAGAATGTGTAGTTGGTCGTTGCTTCGATCCAGGACCACCAGATCATCCGTCGGCAGGCTCGACACCCGCGCGGCCACTAATAGACACGGAGCCGCGAAGCCGGATATACGCGGCGACCCCGGAAGAGAAAGCGCGCTGCTCTCTCGCCAAGGCGGATTGCGCGTCTCCGCGTCACCGTTTCTCCCCGTCACGCCTTTGCAATCTGATTCTTCGGGCTTCCGCGTCGGCGAGCCGTCCTGAGTTCGCTCAAGCACGCACACCTTTCCATCTTCTGAAAGCACCGCAATGTCTGTTCGATCGTTCCCTGCAAAGTTTCCAACGGCCAATGACTGCACACGAAACGATAGCCATTGCCGGCTGATTATCGCGGGCTGCACCTCGGAACGCCTTGTCGTATCAAGCGACAGCTTGCGATCACGACCATGCAGGACTAGCAACTCGGAACCGGCTCCCACAGCCAGATCCAGGGAGTAGTCATCATCCAATTGCCCCAGCGCCAACGCCGTAGCCTCAGCACGCAGTTGAAAGACTTCAGGCTTACTGTTGAATGCCCCTTGAGGCCCCTCAAAGACCAGCAAATTCGGTCCATCGCCTCCTTCAACGCCGACCGCAATGTCTGTGAGGCCATCCGCCCGGTTGATCTCTCCTGCCGCAAGCGCTGTAAGACGGCCTGGCAGATTCATCGCTCTTGCTGGATGGAAGCCTCCTCGTCCATCGCCGCTCAGCACATAAAGCGATTGCCCGCACGCTGCCGCAACTACGACGTCCAAGTGACCGTCGGCGTCGAAATCACCTGCCCCTAGATAATCAGGCGGCTCGGGCAAGTCGAACACGCGCGCCGAAGGACGAAAAGACGAGTCGGTGAATTCACCACTCATCTTGTGCTTCTGCGCTTCAGGGCTGTTGGGGTAGATAGAATCTGCGTTGCCTCGATAAAGAGCGAGCACGCCGCTATCCGCCTCGAAGCGTCCATCGGCAAACCCACCGATCACGTCGGGCACACCATCTTCATCAAAATCACCCACGGCTAGCGCGAGGGGCATGGACCGGCCTGGCTCAAGAGGCTGTCTGGTCTCTGCCGCACCGACGTAAGCGGTCTTCAGATCAATTCCGTCGCGGAGATTGATCAGTGGGTTGCCGCGCCCGGCTGCACGCACGGTAACTCGGTCGATTGAGCCAGCTTGCTTCAGCGGCAGTTGCTTCGAGGTCGCACGGCCTGCCGAGGCCCACGCTTGAATGTGCAGATCGAATTTGATAAACCACAGGCTCAGCCCTAGCGACAGCGCCAGCAGAACAATGATCCTTTTCATCTCAACTCCTTTTCACCCTCTTTGCTCACGCTGCCTTCGTCGCGTGGTATGGCTTGAAGCCATCTCCTGACTTATAATCCCGGTGCCCGGGCTGTTAGCCGCCAAACAGCCCGTCTGACTACCGGTAGCGCGTCGGACCTTACCATCTGACATGGAGGCAAGTAACGAAGAAAGGCCAAAAGAAAGCCAAAGAAACGGCAAAAATTGATAGGCAGCAAAGGTTAGGGCTGACCTAACCGAGTAGTTTCGGCTGGTTGAAAATCAGTATGAGCAAGTTAGCGACTGAGAATCACCACACCTATTCATTCAATGATTTCAGCATTGATCTGGATCGGGGGTGCTTGCTGCGCGGCGAGCAGGAAGTGAGACTGCGGCCAAAGGTCTTCGACGCGCTGCTCTACCTGGTCGAGAATAACAATCGGCTCGTCACCAAAGCCGAGTTGATCCAGGCCGTGTGGCCCGATGCGTTCGTGACCGATGACTCGCTGGTGCAGTGTCTTGTAGAGCTGCGCCGGGCGCTCGGCGATGCACAGGAATACATAAAGACTGTGCCTCGTCGTGGATACATATTCGGCCCCGTAGTGACCAGCCACGCTGCAGCGGGTCAGGCAATCTACACCGAGCAGGTCGAGGGTGTCAGGATCGTAATTGAACAGGAGGACAGAGAACCAACGAGAAATGACGGCTTGTCAGACGCACTCGTCCTGCCCGCCGTCTCACCAGCTCTATGGATTTGGGGGAAGCCGGCTCGAATACTATTGGTGTGCGTGTTGCTGCTCGCAGGCGCGGCCATCGGGCTTCTCTATTTCCGAGGTTCAGGTGAATCGAAACACGCAGCGCACGTCACACAGGTCAGGTCAATCGCCGTGCTTCCGTTCAAGCCTTTGAGCCCCGATGGCAGCGACGAATACCTTGGGCTCGGGATGGCTGATACCTTAATAACGAAGCTGAGTAACTTGAGACAAATCATCGTCAGACCGACAAGCGCGGTGCGCAAATACACGGCGCCGGATCAAGACCCGCTTGCGGCCGGCCGAGAGCAGAGAGTCGATGCAGTGCTGGAAGCGAGTTTTCAGAGGCTGGGCGATAAGGTGCGACTGACTGCGCGGCTCCTCAACGTACAAGATGGGTCGTCGCTATGGTCATACAAGTGCGATGAGTACTGCACAGATATATTCGCGCTGGAAGATGCTATCTCAGAGCGGGTGGCAGGGGCGCTGGAGCTCCAGCTGACAAGTAAAGAGCGGAAGTTGCTGACCAAACGCTACACTGAGAACGCCCAAGCCTATGAGTTTTATATGAGGGGTCGCTTGTTCTTGAACAAGAGGACCGTGGAAGGCATTCGCAAAGCGCTTGATTATTTCAAGCAAGCGGTCGAGCTTGACCCAAACGATGCGCTCGCTTACCTGGGCTTAGGCGACTGCTATCACCAGAGTGTATATTTCACTTCGACCCCGTCGCGTGAGCTCATCCCCAAAGCAAAAGCAATGGCGAAGAAGGCGCTGGAGATTGACGAAACGCTCGGCGAAGCGCACGCTCTGCTTTCAATCCTCAGTGACGCGGACTGGGATTGGAACGAAGCTCTGAAGGAATACCAACTGGCGATCAGCCTCAGCCCCGGCTCTGCAAGGGCATATCATGGGTTTGCATTCACCCTGGCCAAGCGGGGCCGATTCGATGAGGCCCTGGCCGCGATCAGAAGGGCGGGAGAGATTGACCCCACCAATCTGGTAATCAATGCGGACATTGCCGCGATCCTCTGTTATGCGGGCCGCTACGACGAAGGCATCGAGCAGTGCCGGAAAACGCTCGAACTGGACCCGAATTTCTCTATGGCGCATGCCCAACTCGGCGTCGCGTATTGGGGGAAGGGAATGTACAACGAGGCGCTCGGGCCATTTCAAAAAGCGGTTGAACTCGAAGGCGAAGGGTCCGTGAGGATGATCCAGCTCGCAATGGGCTACGGATTTGCCGGCCAGAAGGACAAGGCTCAGGAGTTTTTCAAGGGACTAAAGAAGCGAGCCAAAACAGAATATGTAGACCCGACCTGGATTGCTGGCCTCTACGCCTCGATTGGTGACAAAGACAGGGCGCTGGACTGGATTGAAAAGGCCTACGACGAACGCTCTCCTACCGCTACCACCCTCCTGGTGGATACCAGGTTTAACACGCTACGATCAGAGCCACGGTATCAGGCGGTTCTGAACCGCATGGCGCTTGCGCAGTGAGCCCATTAAGAGGGATTAGGGTGTGAGTCCGACACGGCGCATACTGCATCACGATGAAGCTTTGGCCATCCGCTTCGCCCACTTCGTGAATCGCACAGATGTTTGGATGGTCGAGTTTGGCCGCTGCGCGAGCCTCCCGGATCAGCCGCTTCTTCGCACCGTCGTCCGTTGCGGATTCCGCGGACAGGAACTTGATAGCTACCTTGCGATCGAGCCTGGCGTCTTCCGCAAGATAGACCTCGCCCATCCCGCCCGCGCCAAGCCGGGATAAGATGCGGTAATGTGAGATCGTCGTGCCGATGTGTAGCGGTTCGGTCATCGCGGTCTTACCCTCAACGAAGCTATGGCGCGAGGCCGACGCGCCGCATCAAGTCCGTAAATCGCGAGTCTGAGCGCAGGCTGTCGAATCTTTGTTCGGTCTTGAGGTTCACCAGCCCGTCTGAGCGTTCCTCATGAGCTTTTTCAAGCCATGCGAACGCCTGATCCTTTTCGCGAAGGCCGGCATAGATCGCGGCAATCTGGTAGGACGAGACATAAGTGCTCTTAGCCAGTTCCTGCAACTCGGCGATTATTTTCTGCGCCTCCTCTCGATTTCCCGACACCGCATAGGTATGTGCGAGTTCTGCTTCGGCGATCGAGCTTCCCCCAGGGAACAGTCTTATCGCCTTTTGGAAGGCGGCGATGGCCTCGGCATACCTGCCCTTTTGCTCAAGGATCAACCCAAGCCACGGATATGCCTGCGCGAAATTCTTATCCATCTCGATAGTCTTTTCTATTTGTTCGAGGGCCTGGTCGTATTGGCGCGCGTACAGGTAATGCCAACCTAGATGGACGTTCGCGAGGATGTCGAACGGACTGAGTTCCAGGGCCCGCTTGCTCTGGGTCAGGGATTCTTCGATCCGCCCCTGCCCCATCAGATAGTGCGAATACCAGTGGTGAGCGTCAGCGTTGTTGGGGTTCAGCTCAATGGCTAGTTTGAACTCCCTCTCAGCCGCCGGCCAATCCCAATCGTAGAAGAATGTCACGTAAGCCAGCGACGCGTGAACCTCGCCGAGCG
>CAZJQQ010000068.1:0-32565 GCA_964548075.1 uncultured Clostridia bacterium
TCATCAAAGCGCCGACGGAAAAAAGGATTCGTTGCACAGAGTGTTTTTCAGTTCTCGCTTTCATTTCAATTCTCCTCACATAGACTCTCGCAGGTTGACCTGTGGTTGAAAATACCGTTGACCGGATCGTAGACGGTATCCACATCGGCCACTCGACGGTCCCGATTAATCTGAAGGTCTGGAACGTGGCACACTGCGCACCCTACCTGCTCGAAGATTCTGCGGCCGTGGCTGGTTGTATCAGTCTGTTCGTAGGTCGCACTTTGAAATAGTTCGGCAAGTAAAATTCGAAGTGGTCAATGATGGGGCTAAACCCTATCCCGGCAGCGGAGCCGGTTGGGAATGGCCGCGCCCCCTTTTCCGGGCTGCCCCGCGGGCACGAGACCGGTGCCGTGGAGCGTTACTTGAGTCTCAGCGTCGGGTCGCCGAATAGTATCCAGGAGCGTCGCACGTCCGCGTCCGCCGTTGCCAGCTTCGCAAAGCTCACCTGCTCGCCAAGAGTCAGGTTCGTCTTGCCAAACAACGTGCGGTAAAGCCGCTGGTTCATCAACGCCTGCTCGCTGGGGAACGTCATCCCGGACGATGCCCACACGGCAACAGCGCCTCCATGCTCGTTTCTAATCAGAGCCTCGGCCAGCGATTCGTTCAGTGGGTCTTGGAAATACCCGTTCAAACAATTCATCATCACGAACAGCGGCAGCCTGCCCGCATTCGTCAACGCTCGCGCATCAGCGGCGGTGAGCATATCCCCGCGCCAGTTTGACGTGGAGCCATGCCCTGCGTAGTTGACTATTCTTTGCCCGCGATTGACCGCGTCCAGCAGCATCGCTTTGGTCGTCGCATCGGCATTGCGGCTGCGGAAGAATTCCAATACGCGCAAAGACCCAGGGATGAGAGGGCGCAATTGCAAGCTCGCCGACTCGAAATCGAATCCGTCGCCAAGATCAGCGAACAACACCAGCTCGGAGGACGGGGGAGCGAGTTCGTAACTCAGGAGCTTGTTAACCATTACGGATGCTTCCTTCGCGGTACCAATCGGCAATCGTCCGGCTACAAGGTCAGCAAACCCATCCTCGTCGAAGTCGGCTAGCCAGTCATCACTCGCCGTTTCCAGGAAGGTCGTATCTACCAGCTTCGCCGGGACGAAGTCCGTTTCGCCGAGTCCTGTATAGTTACGCGGGTCAAGGCTTGCGTCACCCGCGAATAGGATGAAACGCGGCTTACGCTTCCAGTTCGAGTGCGCGTAGCTCAAGAATGAGCGCACCGCATAAGGTGTTTTTTGCCCAAAGCTGAATTCATCGAAGATGTCTTCGATATCAACAAGCATAGACACCAGACCCTGTTTCTGGCGCAGCGCTTTGAGAGGCTCAAGCTGATCCATCCACTGGCGGCGCGTGATGATGACAAAATCAGCGCTGTTGTTCTCCTGTCTGAGCGATGAGGAGTGATTAGCCGTTATTGAGGCAGGCTTCTTGAACTGGCCTGTTGTAAGCGCAAGCAACGCGCGATTGGGCATCTGCGCACCGACTGCGACCGAGAAGCTGGTCTTGCTTGAAGGTTCGATCACTCCGGTCAGCTCGAAGACGTTGGTCGCATCGGTCACATCGAAGACTCGAATTTCGTTGGAAGTGAAGCCGGATATCAACTGCGACCTGGAAGTGGCCGCGGTGGTCAGTCTCAAGGAGTCGTCGTCCGCATTGTACTTGTGCGGATAGGTCAGACGAATGTTGTCGATCAACGAAACATCCGTGTTGTCTTTTGCTCTCAACGTGACAAGATTCTCGCCCTCTTTCAGCATCGCGAGCGGAACGGCAAAGCGCTCGACCTTATGCTCGCGTCCATCGAAGAATAGATGACCGATGAACTGTCCGTTGACGCGCACTTCGACCCGATGATCGGGACTCTGTGCAAGCGAGGTCACGCCTTGCAGAGCTATTTCGAGTTCCGCTTCATCTTGCGCGGCTTCATCAAGGGAACGAATCGTGATCGGCTGATCGATGGCGGTTGAAGTCACCACGCCGCCGAACCAGTTTTCCGCATCGCCATTCAAAAGGCTGGAGAAGTAGATGCTTCGCTCTCTGCGTTCAACGGTGAAGGGGAAACTCTCCGCGCCTTTCGAATCGGGCTTGGTGTTGACGACAGGGATGCGGCGGCCGGGTTGGCTCCCCGCGACAAGCCAGTAGGTGCGCTGGGTCGAATAGGGTGAACCGGTGCCGGTGCCGTAGAACTCGATTGCTTCAAACGATTCGAGAGAACCAGATTCTTCCCCAACGACGAGCATCGCTTGTTCTACGCGGTCAACAAAGAGTTGCAGGTTGCGCGGGTTCGCATCTTTGGCAAGCCCCGCCTCAAGCAGTTCTTCCCGGGTGACGCGATACCAGCCCTCTTGCTTGATAGCGAGCTTCACGGCGGCGCTCGAAGCGATTGTCTTTTGCGCCAGCAGATTCGTTTCGGTCGCCTGAGGCAGCGAGGCGGTTGTTTCAACCGGGGTGAAGGCTGATTGAAGCTGCGCGCTCGTGCCCACGGTAGAAAGCAGTTTTGCCTGCTGGGCTTTGTATTCCGGCAGCGCCCCGCTGGCTTTAGCAATGTAGACGGGACCATGCCAGGTGCTCACGCCATTGAGATCGACGTCTTCCAGCCAATACTGGGCGTTCTGGCAATCCCCAATCCGCGTACCGCAATCCGCAATCCCACCGTCCCACCACGAGTAAGAGCGGCCGGCGCCTATAGCCACGGAACCGGCTACCAGAGCCGATCCTGCGACAAGCTGCGGATTGAGCTGCGTCCGCTTGCCGGCTTCGTCTCGGTAGATGTGGAAGCCAAGATTGTCGACTTCAAACCCGGTCTGCCATTCAAGAGACACGCCTTCGTCGTACCCGGTTGCCGTAAACGCCTTCAGCCGGGCGAGCGTCGGGGACGTGATATCGACGGTGTACTCACGTGTGCCCATGCACGCCTGTGCATCCGTTGCTTTGATGGTGAAGGTGAACGAGCCGACGGTCGTGGGATTACCGGAGAGGGCGCCGGTATTGACGTTCAGCGTAACACCATTCGGTATTACGCCTGCGCTGACGGTGAAGGTGTAGGCGGGGTTGCCGCCGCTGGCCGAAAAGGTCTGGTTATAGGCCTGTCCGGTGGTGCCGTCGGGCAGCGCCGGATTGGCCGGGTTGACCGTGATGGGCGAGCAGGGAGGCGTCACGGTCAGCGTGTAGCTGCGGCTGCCGGGGCACAGGCTGTCGAGCAGGGTCGCGGTGAGCGTGAAGCTATACGTGCCCGTCAGCGCGGGCGTGCCCGCCAGCAGACCGTTCTGGCCCAGCGAGAGGCCGGGCGGCAGCGCGCCGCTGGAAAGCGAGAATTGAACCGGCCCGGTGCCGCCGCTGGCCGTCACGCTTTGATTGTACGAAGTGCCGATCATGCCGTTGGGCAGACTGGCCGGATTGAGCGTGATGGTCGGGCAGGCGGGACAAACGAAGACGTAGGCCGAACCTTGATCGTCGTTCGCGCCGATATTGTCTCCCTTAGCACCCACCACCACGGTGTCCCCGCTGAGCGCGACTGAGCCGCCGAA
Source organism: uncultured Clostridia bacterium (assembly GCA_964548075.1). GTDB lineage: Bacteria > Acidobacteriota > Blastocatellia > UBA7656 > UBA7656 > Onstottus_A. The sequence continues at coordinate 3,569 of CAZJQQ010000068.1, forward strand.
GTCATCAAGGGCCGCGCCGTCGCTGGCGGTGAGTTTCTGTTGCTGCGTCCAGACCGTGCCGCTGCGTGTGAAGACGTAGGCCGAACCTTGATTCCCATTCGTGCCGATGTCGTCTCCAATAGCGCCCACCACCACGGTATCGCCGCTGAGCGCGACTGAGTTGCCGAAAAAATCACTGGCCGCACCGTCGGGGGCGGTGAGTTTCTGTTGCTGCGTCCAGACCGTGCCGCTGTGCACGAAGACGTAGGCCGAACCTTGATCCGCATTTGCGCCGATGAAGTCTTCATCAGCGCCCACCACCGCGGCGTCGCCGCTGAGCGCGACTGAGATGCCGAAAAGATCACCGCCCGTGCCATCGCTGGCGGTGAGTTTCTGTTGTTGCGTCCAGACCGTGCCGCTGCGCACGAAGACGTAGGCCGAACCTTGCTTCGCATTCGTGCCGATTTCGTCAAAACAAGCGCCCACAAGCACGGTGTCGCTGCTGAGCGCGACCGAGATGCCGAAAAAATCAGTGGCCGCGCCGTCGATGGCGGTGAGTTTCGCCTGTTGCGTCCAGACCGTGCCGCTGCGCGTGAAGACGTAGGCCGAGCCCCGAGCGTTGTCGTCTCCATAAGCGGCCACCACCGCAGTGTCGCCGCTGAGGGCGACTGAGTAGCCGAATAAATCAAAGGCCGCGCCATCGCTGGCCATGAGTTTTGGTTGTTGTTGCGTCCAGAAGGTGCCGCTGCGGGTGAAGACGTAGGCCGAACCTTGTTGGGTGTTCGCGCCGATGTCGTCTCCAAAAGCGCCCACCACCGCAGTGTCGCCGCTGAGGGCGACTGAGCGGCCGAATTCATCACTGGCCGCGCCATCGCTGGCCAGCAGCTTCTGCTGAAAGTTCCAGGTCGTGCCGCTGCGGGTGAAGACGTAGGCCGAACCTTGATTACTGTTCGCGCCAATCTCATCAAAAGGAGCGCCCACCACCACGGTGTCCCCGCTGAGCGCGACGGAGGAGCCGAATACATCATTGGCCGCGCCGTCGTTGGCCGTGAGTTGCTGCTGTTCGACGTGGTTGTTATTGCACAGCACGAAGATGTAGGCCACGCCCTGATTGATCAGACTGGCATCGCCCAGAAACGCCCCCACCAGCACCGTGTCGCCGCTCAGCGCGACGGCATATCCGAAGCGGTCATTCGCCGTGCCGGCTTCCGCGCCCAGTTGCCGCTGCTGGCTCCACACCACGCCGTTGCGCGCAAACACATACGCCGAACGTTGATCCGTGCCCGGATCAAACAGACCGAGCGTAGCGCCCACCACCGCCGTGTCACCGCTCAGCGCCACCGCAATGCCGAATTGGCCGCCCGCCGCGCCGTCGCCCGCCAGCAGTTGTTGTTGTTGCGTCCAGGCCGTACCGGCGCGCGTGAACACATACGCCGCGCCGCGCTTGGCGCTACCGCCCGGAGCGGCTTGAAACGCGCCGACCAACGCCGTCTCGCCGCTCAGCGCCACCGCGTTGCCGAACAGGTCACCCGCCGCGCCGCCCGCCGCGTTGAGCCGCTGTTGCTGGCTCCAGGTCGTGCCGCTGCGCGTGAACACGTAAGCCGACCCTTGATCCGTGTTCGCGCCCACATTGTCGCCCAGCGCGCCAATCAACGCCGTCTCGCCGCTCAGCGCCGCCGCCGTGCCGAACTGATCGCTGACCGCGCCGTCGTTGGCGGTCAGTTGCTGCTGAAACGTCCAGACCGCGCCGCTGCGCACAAAGATGTATGCCGCGCCTTGCCCGGCATTCGCGCCGACCGGATGCAAGCGCGCGCCGATGAGCGCCGTATTGCCTTCGAGGGCGACGGCCGAACCGAAAAAGTCGTTTAGCGCGCCGTCGCCGGCCGTCAGCCTGGTCTGTTGGCTCCAACTCGTGCCGCTGCGCACGAAGATGTATGCCGCGCCTTGATCCACGCTGGCGACGCCCGGGCCTAACAGCGCCCCGATCAACGCGGTGTCGCCACTCAGCGCAACCGTGTAACCGAACAGATCGCCCGCCGCGCCGTCCACGGCGTTCAGCCGGGCCTGTTGCGTCCAACTCGTCCCATTGCGCACGAAGACATAGGCCGAGCCTTGATCCGCGCCCGTCACATCGTCATAAGGCGCGCCGATGAGCGCCGTGTTCCCGCTCAAGGCTACCGCCCAACCCAAGGTGTCCTCTACCGAGGGGTCGGCCGCGACCAGCATTTGTTGCAAGTTGAAAATCGGATCAATCGTCAACGGATAGGTGGCGCTGATGTCGTCTACTTCAATGACGACTTGCTCATCGGCGACGGTCAGCCGCGCCGGCAGGTTGCGCCCCAGACTGTCACGCGCGACCAGCTTGCTGTATTCGACCGCTTCGCCTTGGCGCTGGCTGAGCAAGGTGATGAGCCTTCCATCCTCGCTCGCCACGGCGCGCCAGCCTGCGCTGACTTGCAAGGCCAGCCGCAACGGCACGCCCGTCTGCCGCGCCCCCGGCGGCGTACTCAGCGTGAAGCCCTGCTCCAAGCCTGCCTCGCCGTTGGCGTACCACTCTTGCACCACGCCGGCGCGCGTGAGTTTGATGGCCTGCTGGTCGCCGCTCACTGCGCCCGGCGCGATGGCTTGCAACGCTGCGCCATAGCCGGCGCCGCGCAGGCTGAGGCTGACATACGACGCCGCGCTGAGCGCGATGCTCACGCCCGCTTCGGTGACGTAAGCGTCATAGCCCGCCGCCGGATTGGGCGCGTGCCACGCCGGACGGCCCAGCGGCGTATGCGTCGCGCGGCTCACCGTGAAGCGCGCCTGTTTGAGGGCGGCTTGCAGGGACTCGTATTGCCCGGTCTGTTTCAATTGATCGAGCGCCGCCGCGCCGTGCAATGCCGGTTGATTGCTAGTTTGTCCGGCCACCGGCTGCACAGTAGCCCGCCGCCAACCGGCTAGACACAACGCAACCATCGCGGCGCACAACGCAAAACGAGCGACTTGATGCAGTTTCATAACATTCCCTGGCGGTCCTGGTGAATGGCCCTGACGTGGCTATGGGCTAGCCCGTCAGAGACGTCGTAGCTTTGAAGGGCTCCTTTCGTGTCCTTCCCTCTGCGCGAGTGACCTTCGGCTCGATCTCGGAGATCATCACGCTTCTTACTCTGAAGACATTTCGAGAAAAACCGTTCACCGGGGACGAGAAAGTCTTCCGAGTCAATCCAACATCGCTAACTCGCTGATCATGGCCTCGATGGCGAGGCCGCAAACCGTCAGCCTGCCGGCCCGCGCGGCTGGCCTAGCGCCCTTTGGCTAATGGCTTCGGGCGCAACGAAGATGGTCAGAGCGCGATCAGTCGACGTCGAACACCCATCGGAAGGTATCTCCTTCCCGAAAAGATTCAAAACCGGTCCCGAACACGCCGGCTCCCTGGTTGACTCGGATAGCGAACGTACCCTGAAAAACCGGGTCCACATCGACGACGACGCGTCTGACGCCCCTGCCGGGCTTCGGGATGTTTCGGTGAAACACCTCGCCGGCTGGCACCGTCACGATTTCAACCACCTCAACGTCCCGGCCCAGGTAGTAGACCGTTGCGGAAATAGGATCAACGCTCCCCGAAACGATCTCTAACAACCAGGGTTGGTTCCGCTGTAACGTCCCCTTGAATTCAGCCGACGCCGGGATGGAGATCGCCATCACCAGGGCGAGCGCTGCGAGTGTGCAAGTCAGTCTCTTCATCATCGTTTCCTCCTTATCTGAATCTATCGGCGAGTTGACTACTTGGCACCTGCTCCAGGTCCACCGTTGCAGTGGCCGAAGCTTTGATGGTCGGTCTGGGTGGGCGTGCCGACGAACTCAAAACCGGCTGGGTGTTGATCAAATCTGCCGTACCAGTGAAATTCCACGCTGTTAGGAACGCCCACCACAAAAAGATGGTTATATGGACTGCATGTGCCGATGCATCCCCGCTGGGAGATGATGCGAGCAGACCAGGGACCATTGCTAGTCGCGCAAACATAAGGGGGCGGGGCCAGGCTTGAGTTCTTAAGGTCCGCCAGCGACTGAAAAATGCCTCGGTCGGTGAGCTTGAATCTCGTACCCTTGGGGCCTCTGAAGAACAATGCGTTGTCAAGAGAGGCGCTCGCTGACGAAGGCGAACATACGGTGATCGGAGTCGTAATTTTCGCGTCGAAAAAGGTGACCGACTCGTCGGCAGCACACGTTTGAGGTGTGGGCCCCGGAGATGGCGTGGGAGGGAGTTGCCGAGCCTGGGTGGCGAGCAGCGGGGAGCCAGGAACGGCCCGCAGAATCACCGCCGCATCGTGGGACAGTTCGTTGAGTCCCGTCACTGCCATTATCTGGGTAAGCGGCCGCTCGCTATCAGTTTTCGTTCCAGCTTGCTTCGTTGATTGCGCCGGTGCAAAGCCAATCAACAGCATCAATGTCACAAACGAACAGATGATCACTTTCATTGATAGTATCCTCCACAAACTTGACTAGTGGACTCGCCACGATTATGGTTTTGCGTTTTCAATCGGAGGGAGTAAACTCCGGCCAGGTTAGCAGCCAGACCAGGAGCCTGCTCCTCCAGGCGGCATTCAATTCTTTTGAATGTCGAAAGAGGAAGTTGCTCAACTTCTCGATATATTACTGGCCGCTCAGATTTGTTTTTGGCGGGGCGCGGCTCAATCTCGGGTCGGAAGGGAGTAGTTCCGGTGACATCAGGGTTCCGAGCGCCGTTCTACTTGCTGGCTTTGAGCTTGACCCTTACAGCACCAGTCCTTTCGCAGGCTCAATCAGCACGCTCGATTCTCAATTCATCCCAATCGTCACCCGAGTCAGCCGTCCGGGCGGTGGTGGAAAGATATTTTGCGCTCCACGCCGGCAAAGGACTGGACGGACTGATGAGTCTGTGGAGCGAAAAGTCTCTTGAGCTTGAAACGCGCAAGAAATACGCCTCGGAGCTTTTTGCGAGCAGCGAAAAGATCACACTGACGAGCTTCGCCGTGCGCCAGGTTAGTGTGGCGGGCGATAGGGCTCGCGTGCGGGTTGAGGCTGACCTGCAAGTGATCGAAGCGAAGACCGGAAAAGAGAAGGCCGGATACGGGAAGCTGTTCCGCACGTTTGAGTGTGTCCAGGAAGCAGGAGAGTGGAAAATCCTGAGAGAGGTTGATACCTATGATGAACTCGCGAGCGTCCTGCTAGAAGCCAAGACCGGCGAGGATCGCACGGCGCTGCTAAAGGCAGAAGCGGAACTGGTGACTGCGGAACTCTGCCGGGCGCTCGGACGGAGCAGCGACCGGCTGCGCCTCGATAACCGATACCCGGCGGCGCTGCTGGCCGCCCAGCTCTCGCTCGGCCTGGCTGAACAACTGAACGACCGCGTTCTACAGGGACTGGCGTGGGAACAGTGCGGCCGGGCCTGGGCGGGCCAGCGTGACTACCGCAAGGCGGCGGAGCAATTCCAGCGGGGTCTGGCCCTGTTTGAAGGGCTAGGGGATAAGGAAATGGCCTCCAGTCTCCTCGGGCGCATCGCCTCGTGCTACTACTATCTTGAAGACTACAAGGCGTCGATCGAAACCAATCTGAAACGGTTGAAGCTCAAGGAAGAACTCAATGACCGGCACTGGATCGCCGGAACTTTGGACGACATCGCCCTCAGTCAGTATCGCCTCGGAGACCTTCAGGCGGTGCTGGCGACAGTGCGGCGCGCCATTCCGATTTATGAAGAAATAGGCAGTGACGGCGGAGTCGCGCGCCTGCTAATGCTGCGCGGCGACATCCACCTCGAGCAGAGTGACTACGAACAGGCGATTCCCGCATTTCAAAGAGCCGGGGCGATCTTCGCCAAGAATGGCGAAGCAGTCGGCCCCGCGCTGGCTACGCTCAACATCGGAGCGGCGTACAGCGGGCTGGGTGACTACAGCAGGGCTCTCGACGCCTATCAGAAAGCCTTGACGGTGTTCACGGCGAACCAGAGCCGGCCGCACATGGCGATGGCGGAACACTCCATCGGCACCGTTTACTCAGCGCTGTCCGACTACGAGCAGGCGCGGGATCATTTTCAGCGCAGCTTGCTGTTCTACGAACAGGGCAACCGTCCACTCGGGCGCGCCGAGGCGCTCAACGCTATCGGCGAGAGCTATCGGCAGCAGGGGAACTATGCCCGCGCGCTGGACTACCTGCGCCAAGGGCTGAAACTACTGGAAGAGTCGGGTCGAAAAGCAGGCCTTGCCGGAGCGCTCACCGAGATCGGCGACCTCTACTTGCAGCAAGGAGATGAGAATCTGGCGCTGGCCTTCTATCAGCGGAGCCAGACGCTGTTTGAACAGCTTGGCAGCAAGGAAAACCTCGCCGCTCTAATCGGCCGTCGCGGAATGCTGGAACAGCGCCGAGGCAATTACCAAGAGGCGGTGACTGACCATGAGCAGAGCCTGGCCTTGCTCAAAGCGATTGGAAACAAGCACGGGATGGCCAATGCGCTCGCGCTGATGGGTGACAGTTATTCGCTGCTGAAGCAGCCGGAGCGAGCGCTGGCAAGTTACCGCGAAAGCCTCACTCTGTTTCAAGAGATCGGAAACAAGAATGGCATGGCCTCCGCCATGACCGGAATCGCCCGAGTGGAACAGGCCCGGAACGATCACGCCAAAGCTTTGTCCCTTGCTCAGCAGGCCGCGACGCTGGCCGAGAAGACAGGCAATCTGGAATTGCTCTGGGAGATCCACGGCGTACGCGGGAAATCGTTGCTAGCCGTGAAACAGCCCGATCAGGCCCGGCAGTCGTTCGAGCAGGCCGTGGCGGCGATTGAGTTGCTGCGTTCCCGAGCGGCTGGCGGTGAGTTGGCCCGTCGCCACTTCCTCGAGCAAAGGCTTGCCCCTTACCACGCGCTGATCGAACTGCTGGCTGGCCAGGGCAAGCCGCATGAAGCCCTGGCCTGGGCGGAGCGTTCAAAGGCGCGCGTGCTGCTCGACGTCATCCAAAGTGGCCGCGTGGAGGTGCGCCGCGCAATGACTGGCGCTGAACAGCAGCAGGAACGCAAGCTGCGCGAGGAAACCATTTCGCTCAACACGCAGGTGGCTCGAGCCAGCCAGTCCGGCAATCCCGATCAGGCAAAGCTCAACGAACTGAATACACGGCTCGAGAAAGCACGCCTCGACTATGAAACCTTTGAGACTCTGCTTCACGCCGCGCATCCCGAACTGAGAGTGCAACGCGCCGAGGCTTCCCTCATCACGAGCGATGAGATCGGGGACCTGCTGCCCGATGCCGGAAGCGCGCTGCTGGAATACGTTGTGACGGATGATGCGACTTACCTCTTTACCGTCGTCAAGGCCAATGGCAAAGCAGCAGCCGAGGTGCAGGTCCGCACGCTGGCGGTCACGCGGGACGAACTGGCCAGGCTGACCGAGACCTCTCGGCAGCAGCTTGCCGGGCGCGACCTTGGCTTTCGCGCCTCGGCATCGAAGCTCTACGAACTGCTGCTCAAACCGGCGCAGGCGCAGCTCAAGGGCAAAACGAATCTCATCATCGTGCCCGATGACAAGTTGTGGGATTTGCCGTTTCAAGCGTTGCTCGCCAGCGCGAATCGCTTTCTGATCGAGGACGCCGCCATTGCTTATGCGCCTTCGCTGACGGTGCTGCGTGAGATGACCAAGCGGCGAACGAATCAGAACGCCCATGCTGCTTCTGCTACGTTGCTGGCGCTCGGCAATCCGCTGTTGCGCAAAGAGACAATCGAGCGAGCAACGCTGGCGCGGCGTGATGAGAAGCTTGACCCGCTGCCGGAAGCCGAGCAGGAAGTCAAGGCGCTGGGGCAGTTGTACGGCTCGGCCCGTAGCAAAGTTTATGTCGGCGCCGAAGCCCGCGAAGACCGAGCCAAAGCAGAAGCCGGTCAGGTGCGCGTGTTGCACTTCGCCACGCACGGGACGCTCAACAACGCCTCGCCGATGTATTCACACCTGGTGCTCGCGCCCGGAGACATGAACGAAGACGGGCTACTCGAGGCCTGGGAGCTGATGCAGATGGATTTGAAAGCCGACCTGGCCGTGCTCTCCGCGTGCGAGACGGCGCGTGGGCGCTTCGGCGCCGGTGAAGGCATGATCGGTTTGACGTGGGCGATGTTCGTGGCCGGCGTGCGCTCAACAGTCGTCAGTCAGTGGAAGGTCGAATCTGCCGGCACGCGCGACCTGATGGTGAATTTCCATCGCGCGCTGATCTCACAGCCGGTAGCCGGGAAGGCGAAACCAACAAAGACCGAGGCCTTGCGACTGGCGGCCTTGAGGCTGATGAAGAATCCTCAAACCAGCCATCCGTTTTACTGGGCGGGATTCGTGCTGGTCGGTGACGGCAGGTGAGGTCTCATCGCTGTCGCTGGGCAGTCTATCAAACAAAAACAGAACTGCGGGCGCCCACACAGTCAGCGCCGCAGCGCCTGCACGTTCTCCAGCAGCCTGCGCGCAATCGCCGAATTCGGGTTGGCCTTCTGCAGCGCACGGAATTCCTGTTGAGCCTCTTCCAGGAGTCCGGCCTGGACATACAACAGCCCCAGCGCCAGGTGCGATGAGGCGTAGGCTTGACGCGCTTGCGCCAGCTCATTCGCTTTCGCCTGATCAAGAATTCGGAATTTCGCCTGCGGCGCGGGCGGACGCGGGGATTTGAACTCCTGCCCCTCTTTGATCGCTTTCACCTGCCAGCCGTAAACACCGCCTCGCTTGAGCGGTTGCGGGGCCGCCCACGAATTCTCTGTGAGTTGCGGACTGGTAGCCACCAGGTTGAACTGTCCATCGTAGACCTCAACGACGTAGCCCGTCGCCCCATCCAAAGGCGACCAACGGAAAGTCGGGCGATCGGACAGCAGCACTCTCCCGACGGGCTCGAGCACCGAAAACGTTTTGCCCTGTTTGTCGCCGCTCATCAGAGAACTCGACGGCCGGACGAGTCCTTTCAACAGTGGCGATTTCTCGATGCGCTGGTTGGTGAGGGCTTCCTTCAGCATGCTCTGGTAATCGGCCGGCAGGTGATCGGCGCCCGAAAGCTTCCCTTCCTTGTCCAGGATCAACTGGCCTTCGCCATCATTGAGTTCGGCGATCACGGGCGCAGGTGCGGGCGAAGGAGTCGGCGTAAGATCCGGTGCCGGAGGCGGGACGGTGGGTGGGGGATTAGTCACAACTGTCTCCGACTTCGCCTTGTTTTTCTGTAGCGTCTGCCAAATCAGCCAGCCGCTCATCGCCAACAACAGCAGCGTCAGCGCCGTGCCGAAAGCCAGCGCGGGAGAGCGCTGGAAGAAGGACGGTAGAGAAGCAACCACGCGATGCCACCAGCCCTCAGTCCGAGCGGAAACAGGCCTGGGATGATACTCGTGATCGAGTTCGTCACCGATCTGATTCCTGAAGGAGCGCAGGTGGTCAACCGCCAAAGCGCACTGCTCGCAACTGCTCAAATGATCAGTGACTACCTGAAGCTCCTCGCCGCCCAGCCTCCCATCGACATATTCAGCCGTCTGTTCAGCGGTCGGATGCTCCCGCAACAAGAGCGGAATCTCGGCCGCCTCACCAAGTGCTTCGGACCGCAGTGCGAAGAATGCCGCATCGCCGTCCATTGCACGTTCGACCTGCCGGCGGCATGCTTCACACGCGCCTAGATGGTCGGACACAGACAGCAACTCCGGAGCGGAGAGCTTTTGCCGACAGTAGTCTTCACCCTGCTTTTGGGTCAGATGCTCGCTCAAGTCTTTCCCCACAGCCAAAGAGACTCTTGGCTGTTTTCCTACACTGTTTTAAGTTGTCGAAAAGCGCCGGCTATTAGTACCGGAGCTTTAAATAAATCCTTTTAACCGGCGCGTCAACCGTTCACGCCCTGATTTGCGCGCGTTGATCACCTGCTGCCGAGTCAGTCCTATCAGCTCGGCGATCCTCGAGTCCTCGAGTGGCAATTCGTTCCACAGCTCGGCAAAACTATCCGGACTCATTTCCAGGACTTCCGCCAGTTGGCGCAGAGTCGCGATCCCGGTGACCGAAAACAGAGCGATACAACCGCGCCCCTCAGCGTCTTTCAGATTGAGCAGCAACGCCGCGCGCTGATTCAACGGGAGCTGGCGCAGCTCCTCCCACAGCCTTTGCAAGAAGATCCGTTTTTCGACCTGCCACGCCGTATCCGGTTCTCCTGCGGCAGCTCGAAACCCGATGGCGTCTTCGTTCTGATCAGTTGATTCATTCGGCTGATCCCTGATCTGTAACAGCGCGGCCAGCGCGCTGACCAGTTCATCAAATTCCACCGGACCGCCCAAATAGTTGAAAACCGACGCCAGGGCGCCGCCCGGCCCTTTCCGCCGGCTGTTGGTCTTGAGCGATTCGATTTGGGCGAGCAGGCCCTCTTGATCTGACAGTTGTCCGAGTCGCTCTGCAGTCGCCGCTTTCTTTTGTCCTTGCCATACAGCAAAGCCGGCCACCAGTTTCCCGTTCTCATTCTGCCAGAGCGCCAAACCACGCTGGCGCGTCAGGAGGTAATGAAGACGCGTTTTGAGCGCGTGCCGTTCCGGAAACTGGCGGCGCATCCAGCGGGAACAAGTTCGATGCGCAATCACCGCGGCCAGCCCGCGCACGTCCGTGATCGGATACACGTCGGGCTGCTTGCGAAGCTGGCGCAACTCAGTCAGGAATTGCACCAGGACATCCTGATAAATGTCATCGGCCTCGGCTCGTTGGGTAGCGTGATGAGAGCTGAGATGGAGTTTGTAGCGAATGATGCCTTTGATCACCGGCTCGGCATACACACTAATAAGTCGCGAGACGAACTCGTCAGCCTGTTCGTCGCTGGCCGGCGGCAGTAGAGGTTCGAGGAGGCTGTCGATCTTTGCCGACGGCTTTTTCACCATTCATTCCGGGCCGTCTTGTTCAGGAATGCAGCACCAGCGTTTGCATCTTGTAGAACGCCGGCTGGGAAGGAACTTGAGTCCAGCCCGTCGCACTACAAGCTAGTGGAAGATGCCCAGCAACAATCTAAACCCGCCATCCGAAATCAGCAATCCGAAATCAGGTGGATCGTCTAACGCCTCCAAGAGGCCGAATCCCGAGCCTCAAAGCTTGGCACGCCGGGCGTCCCGGGTTTCGCTTGATGCGATTATGGACGAGTATTACTATGTGGGCTCTGTCGGCGCAGGTGACGACGAGTGGCGCGGTCCACCAATAGCGGGATCGACAATGTGATGATGCACGTCGCGCCGCTGTACTAACTGGAAACGAGGTTTGAAGAATATGGCTTTGGTGAACACCGTCAGAGGCCCGATCGATGCAGCGCAGGTAGGCGTGACGCTTATGCACGAGCACGTCTTCGTACTCTCGACTGAAATAATGCAGAACTTCCCTGAGCCGTGGGGAGACGAAGAAAAACGAGTCGCTGATGCTGTCGCTCGATTGAACGAGCTCAAATCGCGAGGCGTCGATTCGATCGTCGATCTTACGGTAATCGGGCTCGGACGTTACATCCCGCGTATCCAGCGGGTCGCGGCTCAAACCGACCTCAACATCATCGTCGCGACCGGCGTGTACACCTACAACGACGTGCCTTTCTACTTTCACTATCAGGGTCCGGGAACAGTTCTTGGCGGCGATGAGCTAATGGTCGATATGTTCGTCAAAGACATCGTAGAAGGCATCGCCGATACCGGCGTGAAGGCCGCGATACTCAAATGCGCAACCGACATACAGGGCGTCACGCCGGGTGTTGAACGGGTGCTTCGGGCGGTCGCCCAGGCGCATCGGCGAACTGGTGTTCCGATTTCCACTCACACTCACTCGCCCACCGAGCGCGGACTCGAGCAACAGCGTATCTTCGAGGAAGAAGGCGTTGACCTCTCGCGAGTGATCGTCGGTCATTCGGGCGACACCACTGACATCCAGTATCTGGAAAAGTTGATCTCGAACGGCTCGTACATTGGCATGGATCGCTTTGGCATCGACGTTCTGCTTCCGTTTGAGGACCGCGTGAACACGGTCGCGAAGATGTGCGAGATCGGGCACGCGGACAAAATGGTGTTGTCGCAAGATGCGTCCTGTTTCATGGACGCGCTGCCGGAAGCGGCCTTGCCGGTGATGCTACCAAACTGGCACTACCTGCATATTCACAACGACGTGATACCCGCGTTGAAGCAGCGCGGCGTCACCGATGAGCAGATCAAGACGATGCTCGTCGATAACCCGAGAAAGATCTTTGAGAGGCAAGGTTCCTACTAATGATTCGACCCTTTGATTATTCAGGCATTACGCGCGACTCCCTCGGCATTGCTCATTACCCGGATCGACCCGGCTCGCTGGTCGAGATGCTGCGGGCGACGGTCGACAAGTCTCCGGATCACGAAGCCATCGTCGAACTGGGCGGCGAGCGAGTCAACTACCGCCAGCTCTGGGATCGCTCGGCGCGAGTGGCGGGAGGATTGAAAGAGGCCGGCGTCAATCGAGGCGACCGAGCCGCTATTCGATTGGGGAACGGGCTCGATTGGTGCCTCGCGTTTTTCGGGACCCAGATGGCAGGCGCGGTCGCCGTTCCCGTCAACACCCGCTTCAGCGAATCAGAAGTCGAGTACGTCGTCACGGATTCGGGTTCCACCTTTTCGTTTTTGCCTGGCCAACCGTTGCCGGATGGCGGCCCTTTCGTTGTCGAGCGTCTGACCAAAGACGACATCTCCGCGATTTTCTACACCAGCGGAACGACCGGGTTTCCCAAGGGCGCGATGACCACTCACGAGAACTTTTTGTCGAACACTGAGACGTGCCGCCGTGTAGTAAAGCTCCCTGACGATGGCAGCATTCGAAATCTGGTGTCCGTCCCGCTGTTTCACGTAACGGGTTGCAACAGCCAGTTGTTGCCGACCTGCGAGAACGGCGACGCGCTGGTGATAATGCCGGCGTTCGAGGTGCAAGCGTTTCTCCGCGCGATTCGTGACGAGCGCCTGAACCTGCTCACCTCGGTTCCTGCCGTCTATTGGCTTGCAATCAATCAGCCGAACTTTCACGAGATCGACGTGACGAACATCCGCTGGCTTACGTACGGCGGAGCGCCGATCGCCCCCGAGCTTGTAGCGCGCATCATGGAATCGTTTCCGAACGCTCGCGTCGGGAACGGCTTCGGCCTGACCGAAACGTGTTCGGTTGCGACTTTCCTTCCTCACGAATACGCGCACTCGCGGCCGGAGTCTGTCGGCTTCGCCGCGCCGGTAGTTGACCTTGACCTCTTCGAGCCCGACCCTGCAACGGGAGCAGGTGAATTGCTGGTGCGCGGGCCGAACGTGGTGAACGGCTATTGGAACAAACCGGAAGCAACGGCCGAAGCGTTCGTCGATGGCTGGCTGCACACTGGCGACATGGCTCGGCTGGATGAAGACGGCTTCGTGCAGATAGTCGATCGCAAGAAGGACATGATTTGCCGCGGCGGCGAGAACGTCTACTGCGTCGAGGTCGAGAACGCGCTCGCGGCTCACCCGGCAGTGTTCGAAGTGGCGGTGATGGGAGTGCCCGATTCAATGATGGGCGAAAAGGTCGGAGCCGTAATCGTCGCGCGCCCGGGCAAAAAGCTCGATCTGGACGATCTGATTGCGTTCGCTCGAAAGCACCTTGCGGATTTCAAGGTCCCGCAGTATGTAGCGATGCGCACGGAGCCGATACCACGCAACCCTGGCGGCAAGATGCTAAAGCCGGTGCTTCGGAGAGAAACCGAATGGGGCAAGGCTTTAAGGTGAAGAATGCGCGCGCAATGTTTCCCCGGCCGGGAAGAAATCCGCCAAAAAGGTGAAACGCATAACCGAGAGAAAAAAGGGGAGCCCGAAGGCCCCCCGAAGTAACTCTCCTGGAGGAATAGTTAGAATATGAACTTGCCGGCGAGCTGGACGTTACGACGTCCGTCGAAGAACGCGGGCACGAAGCCCGTGTTGACTTCAGCTTCACCACCCGAGATGAACAGATTCGCGTGGTTGAAGACGTTGTAGACTTCAAACCGTAACTGAATCTGCTTCCCTTCGGTGACACGGAAGTTCTTGTAGAGAGCGCCATCCAAGTTCCAGAGTCCGGGGCCGCGGAACGCGTTACGCTTGCTCATGTTGGCCGGGAACGCTGGGTTCTCAGCCTGCCCGATCCCATCAATGAATTCACCAGGAGTAAGTGCGCTCAGGTTGATGTAGTTGTAGCGATTGGGAGTACCCGCGACGCCAACCGAGTCGTGGTTGACGCTGCCCCTGAGGTTCACAGCGCCGCTCAGTATTGCACGGCTGCAAACACTGACCGCGAATGTGCAGTCGAAGACGCTAAAGGGCGCTCCGCTCCTTGCGGTGTATATGCCAGTTAGCTCCCAGCCGCCGGCGATTTGCTTGAGCCATCCCTCCGCAGTCTTGGGTGACGGAATCTCCCAGGTGAAGTTGGTTACGAACCGGTGGCGTATGTCGTTGTCCGAAGACCCGTAGTCCAGATTCGGGTTAAACGGATCGACATATCCGAGGTTGAAGTTGCCGCCTTGACCGTCACTGAACGTCGAGCTGAGGTTGTCCCTGTTGATCGCGTAGGTGTATCTTGCCCCTAAACGAAGTCCGAGGTTTCGCAGCTTGGTGCTATCGAACGACACGATCATAGCGTTGTAGTTAGACCGGCCGTCGCTGCCTCGAAAGTTGATGGCGGCGGCGCCGTTGTTGTTGAGCCGACCGAGCCCGATATTGCGCCCGAACCCAAAGGGATCGCCTACGGGCCCAAATCCCAGATACTGATTGCTCGAACCCGAACGGTTAATGTTAGCAACCGAGTAGAGGTTACGGCCCGCCGATCCAGAGTACCCAACCGAAACGATGGAGTTGTCGAGGATCCGCCGCTCGAATGCCGCGCTCCAAAAGTGAGCGTAGGCATTCACGATGTCCGGGTTAACGGCCCGCAGGCTTACTCGGCTGAACGCTTTGTTCACTCCGCTGCCCGCCAGAGGTCCAAGGTTGTCGAGCGTGAGCGGAATGCTCGGAACGTCCGTGCCGGCATTGAACTGAATGGTCGCGTTATTCGGCGGGTTCTGAATCACGTTGAACGTGACGTTGCCAAAGTTGCGCTCGTAAGCCATCCCATAGCCGCCGCGCAGACTGGTTTTGCCGTCGCCGAACACATCCCAGGCAATTCCGAGTCGCGGAGCGAAGTTGTTCTTGTCCACCGCCCAGAGTTTGCCAATCGGACTGTCCTTCGCAAGCATGATGTGACCATTTGCAATTTGCTGGAATCGGTTAGCTCCATCTCCAGGATAGAAGTTGGAGTCGAGCGCCTGGTTCGCGTTGTGCTGAGTGCCGTAGTACTCATAACGCACGCCGAGGTTCAGCGTCAGCCTCGGCTTCACCTTCCACGAATCGTTGAAGTATGTAGCCCACTCGTGATAGCGGTTGCTGCGGCTGAAGTTTGGCTGAGTCAGCGGCGTAGTCAGAGTGCATTCAGGAGTGAGGAGCGTGGCGCCAGTGAGTGGGTCGTTGTGGCACGGGAGTTTCCCTTGCGGAAATGCCGCAACCGTAAACCTGCGAAGGTTGCCGCTCATAAGGTTGTTCAGCGCCGAACCTGCATTGAGTCCCAGGACTTCCGATGCGTACTGGTAAGCGCCGAAGGTGCGGTTGTCGCGAATATTGACATACTGGCCGCCGAATCGAAGTGTATGGGCACCGTGCGTCCAGTTCATATCCTCATAACTCTGCAGGAAGTTCTGCGGTCCGCCGAACGGGATGCCGGCGCCTGGCGTGGTGGGCAAGTATCCTGGAAATCTGAAAAACTTACCGAACGCCGAAAGGACGCCTTGATCGGTAAAATACAGCGTAGGTGTGATGGGCTGCTCACCGAGCGGTTGATCAGCATTTCTCAAACGATTGAAGACCACCTTGGTCTGGGAAACAAGGGTCGGTGAGAAGGTATGGGTCACGCTGGCCACGTAGTTCTGGTCCCCAATAGTTTGCCCGGTGTTGAATCCCTGGTATGGGCTGAAGCTGACGGTGCCATCTGGACTTGCGCCTCGCTCGTAGACGCCGCGGATGTAGATCTGCGTCTTATCGCTCCAGTTGTAGTCGAGACGATTGACGGTCTGCCAGTCATTCACCGGTGTGCCCGCGCCGAAGTCTGCAGCCCTGGTGGCCCGGACTTCACCAAATGCCGGCAGGTTTCCCGGCAGACTGCCGAAGGCTCCGGTGGCAGGCAAGCCGAAGTTGTTCAACGTGTCGGCCACGCTGTGAATCGCACCGTTTATCGGACTGACAAGGTGGAATGCGTTGAAGAAGTTCCGCGTATTTGCATTTGAAGCGGCTAGCAGTTGTGGCGTAGGAACAAGGCTGATTACTTCTCCACTGCTGCGAACCCGAGTCCATTCGGTGCTGCTGAAGAAGAACAGCTTGTCCTTGATGATCCGTCCGCCTACGGAGTAGCCGAACTGGTTGCGGGTGAATACGCCTTTTGGAATGCCGTTGGCATTGTTGTCGAAGCCATTGGAAGCGAGAGCCGAAATGCGGTTGAACTCGTAGAGCGAACCATGGAAAAGATTCGATCCCGCTTTGGTCGCGACGCTCACGATGCCGCCAGAAGCGCGCCCGTACTCAGCCGAGAAGTTGCTGGTAATAACTCGGAACTCCTGGACTGCATCGAGCGGCACACTTTGTCCAACTTGTGCAGTGAATGCGTCAACATTCTCGCCGCCATCCAACAGGACATTGGTGCTCGCAGCGCGCTGGCCGTTGATCGCATAGCCAGTGCCGCGCAACATGGCGGTTCCTTGATCGGGCGTGACATTGCCCGATAATCCAACCAGGTCGTACGGATTGCGAGTAAGTGTCGGCAACTCGGTGATCTGCTTTCCCGAGACAACGTCGGAAAGCTCTTGCGTTTGGGTGTTGACTTCAATGCCGCCTTCGCCGGCGACCACCGTGATGCTCTCTCCCTTGGTCGTAGCGGACATCGCGGCTTCTACGTTGACCCTGCCGCCGACTGTCACCTGTGCCCGCTGCTTGTAGGGCGCGAAGCCACTTCCGGTGACCGTTACCTCGTAGACTCCGGGCTGCAGGTTGGTGATGGTAGCAACGCCTTCCTCGTTAGTCGTAGCGATCTTCTCAGCGCTGGTCGTCACGGATTTTATGTTTACGGTCGCGCCAGGAACTACTGCTCCTTGCGGATCGATGGCTTTCACTGATATCTGCCCGGTCTCGGTTTGCGCAAGTGCATTGACCGGAACGAAGGACCAGATAACAAACCCTGCCAGGAGGCTGAGCAGCGCCCCCGACAGTTTTCTTCGTTTGAATTTCATTTATTCTTCCTCCTATGTGAGCGGATCGGGGATGAGAGCACGGTCTCATCCCAGTGATAGACTTGCTGCGTCTTAGAGATTATGGCGTCGGGTGAGTTGGAACGTCGCTCACGTTCAGACGCGAATAAGCAGGTTTGGGCGAAAGATTAACAACCGTCGCGCACATTCGGACGTAGGAAAGCAGGTTCGGATGGAAGTGTTCACGGCGAGGCGAGACGTCTGATCGAGCCTTGATCCTTGGAGCTTCCAATTCTGCTGGGCGTCTCACCGAAAGCGCTCCGCGAGATGTTGGGTTGGATCCTCATCCGACAACCGATTCACGTCCAAACATGCCGGTCCGCGTCTGAACGTGCGCGACGCCTGCGATCACGCAACCTTATTATGTGACCGACGAGGGGTCCTCGGTCGAGGTACCTGTGCCCTTCACATCGCTTCGTTATGAAGCCGGACCGGGAAAACGGTGGGGCGTGCACGTGCTGCGAATAGTCAGGCACCTTGACGAGTGGAATACCTGGATGCCTCTTCAACGCGAGAGCCGGGATTTCAGGACCGCGACGTTCACCCAGTTCCTGGAACAGGCCGGGCACATCACCGGTATCGGGAACCTGGGCCGTGAACGCACGCTGGAGCTGGACCCGACTCTCGCATTTTTTGGAAACAGGCATCGAAAGGATGAACCGATGAGGAAAATGAACAAGCTAGCGCAAGCCGCGTTCGCCGTGTTTCTCGGATCGGCTATTGCTGTTGGAGGCGAACCGCAAGAAAACGAAGGGTACAAGAAAGGTGATTTCGAAAGACGGCACCAGCATCGCGTTTGATCAGTCTGGTAAGGATGATCTTCAGAGACAACGAACGGACCGAAGCGAAATGAAGACTGTGCAAATCAAAATCGTCTGTGGTTTTTTTTTGCTGTTGTTCCCGGCTGCGGGCAGCCTTGCACAATCGAGCAACGAACGGGCTGCTGGGACATTGTTGCCGACCGGCGTTCGACTTGATCCGGCTGGGCACTCGTTCGCCGTCGGTAACATGCCTCTGGCAATGGTGCCCTCACCCGAAGGCGATCGGCTTCTCCTTTCGCTCAACGGTTGGCGTCAGCAGGGTCTGCAAGTGGTGGAGCCCGATACGGGCCGAATCATTCAAACGCTGTCGCGGCCGGGTGCGTTTTTAGGACTGGCTTTCTCGAATGATGGCCGCACACTTTATGCTTCAGGCGGCAACGAAGACGTAATCTATCGCTACGCGTGGCGAGATAAACAAGCGACGCTGATTGACAGCATAGTTCTTGCGGAGAAGGAACCTAAGAAGGGCGGCACGCGCTATCCCGCGGGAATAGCGCTCTCGCGTGACGGCAAGAAATTGTACGTGGCTGAGAATTTGGCGGACTCGCTGGCCGTTGTCGACCTGGATAGCAACCGAGTAGTGCAACGCTTGAAGACTGATCCCTATCCTTACACCGTAATCACAGCTCCTGGCGGCAAAGCTTATGTATCGGCGTGGGGCGGAAACACGGTTTCGGTCTTTGCCTCCGATAGAGCCGGGTCGTTGAAGGAGCGCGGGAAAATATTGATCGGACGTCATCCTTCGACGTTGTTGCTCAACCACATCGGTTCGCGTTTATTCGTCGCTTCCGCAAGCACCAACTGCATTGCGGTCGTCGATACGAAGAGAGCGCGCGTTCTGACCAGGCTTTTGGACCCGCCTCCCTCGGGTCCTAATCAAGGCAGCACCCCCAATGCGCTCGCACTCTCGGTCGATGGCTCGCTGCTCTATGTTGCGGAGGCGGATAACAATGCGGTTGCCGTATTTCACCTTTCGGCGCAGATTGCCGGCGTCAGTACCGCGCGTGGCGCCAATCGGTTGATCGGCCGCATTCCCGTCGAATGGTATCCGACGGCATTGCTCATGGCGAAGGATGATCTGTTCGTAATCAACGGGAAAGGCAAGGGTACAAAACCAAATCCCACTCAGGTTCAGGCTGACGCGAAGCTACCTGATGACAGCGAAAGCTACGTGCTTGGGCAGCTCAACGGCACGATCACCGCGCTCCCCGCCTCTATAAACACTGGCGCTCTGATTCGATTCACAAGACGTGTCGCGAAAGCAAACAACTGGAATCGCCCGGTCAAGAGCATTGCAAGGTATCCGCCCTTCAAACACGTGATCTACATCATCAAGGAGAATCGCACATACGATCAGATTATGGGCGACCTGCCGCAGGGTGACGGCGACACATCGTTGCTCTTTTTCCCTCGCGCTGTCTCGGCCAACCATCACGCTCTGGCAGAACGCTTTGGTTTGTTCGATCGGTTCTTCGTCAATGCCGAAGTCAGTTCGCAAGGACACGTTTGGAGCACAGCCGCATACGTCACCGACTATGGCGAGAAGACGATTCCTTCAGGCTACTCATTTCGGCGCGACCCAAACGACCGAGGGGACGTGGACGAGCCCTCGTCGGGATATCTTTGGAATGCGGCGATCAGAAAGAGATTGACTTTGCGCAACTATGGCGAGTTTGCGGAGCCGCTTCCGCGCAAGAGCAAGAATGAGCCGGTTCGTTATCACGCCCTCAAGCCCGCGCTCGATCCCTACACCAGTCCAGACTATCCGTCTTTCGACATGAAGATTTCGGATCAGGTTCGGGCGGAGGTCTGGCTGAGGGAATTCCAGCAGTTCGTTCGCCAGGGCAATTTTCCGGCTTTGGAAATTATGCATCTTCCCGGCGACCACACCTCCGGCGAGCGTCCCGGAAGTCCGACTCCAAAGGCCCACATGGCGGATAACGATCTGGCTTTGGGCCGAATGGTGGAGGCCGTGTCAAAGTCTCCTTACTGGAAGGACACTGTTTTCTTCGTGCTCGAGGACGACGCGCAGGATGGTCCCGACCACGTTGATTCGCATCGCTCAGTGCTGTTGGTCGTCTCCGCTTACAACCGAACTGGGACTATTCATCGCTTCGTCAACACCACGGACGTCTTTGCGACCGTGGAAGAAATCCTCGGCCTCGGTGCGCTGTCGCAATTCGATTATTACGGCCGGCCTTTGCGTGATATCTTTGACGCTCAGCCAGACTTGAGACCTTACGTAGCTTTGAGGTCGGAGCAACCGCTCAACGAGTTGAATCCGGCCAATGGTGCTAACGCGGAAGCCTCCTTCGAGCTGAATTTGGATCGAGTTGACGCAGCCGATGAGGCGTTGTTCAACCGCATCCTTTGGAGCGCAATCAAGGGCCGCCAACCCTATCCGGGAACGAAGCGGATGTCATCGCTCGAAGTAACAAGAGCGCGTTGATTCTTTGGGTTGGTTTTCGAATCTATCCACCGCGGCATCGGAAAGCCGGTTCCGCCATAGGCAACAATCGGCATTGTGAAGTTTTCCATGATCAGCAGGACGACAAGCGCGTCTCAATCTCGATCCCAACGAAATGCCTCATTCTCAATGCTCGATTTTCAACGCGCTGACATCAATATAATAGATATCACCGAGTCCGTTTTGTGGACTTTGATAACCGCTCGTCAATTCCTGAAGGGTCCAATTCCTGGTTTTCGGTTTATCAATCGCACTTCGCGTGCTGGCCCAGAAAAAGTACTTCCCGTCGGGCGTGATTTTCGGGGAGAGTTCATCTGCCGAAGAGTTGATCGGCGCGCCCAGGTTCTGTGCTTTGGTCCATTGTCCGCTGCGGTTGTAGCTGATATACAGATCGAATCCGCCAAGACCGTCCGGTCTTCCCGATGCCATAAGAATCAGAAAGCTTTCATCCGGCGCGATGTAAGGCTCGAACTCGTCAAACGTCGTGTTTATCGCATCGCCCAAATTTTCCGGCTCTTGATACTTGCCGTTCACAAGTCGCGAACGATACAAGTCGATACCGCCTTTGCCGCCCTTGCGTCCCGAACCGAAATAGAGCGTGCCGTCCTTGGTCAGAGTAGGGAAGAATTCGCTTCCTTCGCTGTTGACAGGCGTGCCTAAGTTCTTGGGTTCACTCCAATCCCCTCCGGTGGTTTTGTGCATCACCCAAATATCCAATTTGCCCGCAGCGTTCGGAGAAATGCCGGGGCTGACGGGGCGTCTGGAAATAAAAAACATCCGCTCGCCGTCGGCGGTGATGAACTCGTCGGCGTCCGAGTGCTGACCGGAAAACGGCGCGACTTGCGGCTCGCTCCATTTGCCGTTTTCAAACCGTGAGAAAACGATTGTCCAGAAATTAGCATCAGGCGTGCTTTTGACGTAATAGAGTGTTTTCCCATCGGGCGAAAACTGAGGCACGCATTCATAATCGCTGGTCGAAATCACGCCGGGCGCGAAAACTGTCGGCTCTGAAATCGGCTTCGTGGTGACGTATTGCGCTTGCGTGATTTGCCCACAAACGAAAAGCAGAACGACAACGAATCTTGGGTTGAACATAGCTTTAATTACCGCTTCAGGAGGTCCGCGTAATTTGTGCAGAGACGGCTTTCCACTCTTCTCCCGCTTGTACGTAGACGTCGGTGTAGCGACTCACGCCAAACGACCCATCCTTCCGGGTGAAGAGGCCGGTAGCCTGCACGAGCGCCACGCCTTCGTAGAGACGCACGCTCACTTTTTGGAGCTTGTAGTCAGCAACGTCAGGACCTTCTGCCGTGTTGCTCAAGAACTGTGCTTTGTTGAGTACCGAACCGTCCGATTCGATACAGACAAAGTCGTCCGCAAGATGCTCTTCGTACCACTTCACATCTGCTGACATGTAGGCTTCGATGTACTCCTTATTCAGTCGCTCCAATGTGGCCTTGTCCGTCCCGCTTAGTTCCATTTCACCTACCATCGTAGTGCCTCCATCGATGAATCAAACGCAGTGCTGCGCGTGTGCAGTCAGTGCATCGTTTCGCCGGCGCCGACTATTGAGATATTTTGGGAAGTGGAAGCGAAGACTGGCCAAACACGTAGCGCCAGCCAGCCGGCGTGCGAACGTATGTATCGCTGAACCACAATTTGTACTCGAACGTTTTTCCATGGTCAGTACCCTTGGCCCACAAGAGGGCAGTCACAACGGCGGTGTTACCCCAGATGCGGACCGTCTGGTTGGAATCCTCCTGGTGCTCGTAAGTGAACTTTTTTTCACTCGCCTCCTTTAGCAGATCTGCCTTGGTGTAGGTGGTCCCTCTTCCTGTTACGAGCACGAAGTCATCTGCCAGGATGCGATCCATCGCCGCCCCGTCATTCTTCTGCACCGCTGCCTGGTACTCGGTATCGAGCGCCGCGACGATGCTTTCGTCATTACTCGATAGCGCACCTGTGGAGAGCGCTAGTGTCACCATGATCCCTGATATGACCTGCTTCGCAATTCTCAACATATGTTCTTCTCCGCCTGTTTTCCTTGAGGGTTACTCAGTCAATAAGCTGCTGGGTCGCGAAGACGGCCCGTTGGCTTGTTAAGGACGCAAAATGCCCCGTGTGTGGGTGAGCAGGGAATTGTATAGTTGGCTCATAGAAAGGGTCGCTCACATTCGGATGCGAAACAACAGGTTTGGGCGGGAGAATAGAAGTCGTCGAGCATGTTCGGACGAAATAGAGCAGATTTGGACGAGAGAATTTGGATGGTCGGGGATACTTTGCAAGTGTCACACCGCTGGGAGTTCCTCATATGTTAGGCTTCACAGCGAGACGCCGATCGCATTTCGACTGGTGGTCATCAAAATGAGTTCTCAATTACTATCTCCACGGGCTCACCAGAACGGAAACCCGCTGTCGTCGATTCCATATCACAAGGTTCGAGAGACCGGATTTCACCTTAGCTTCAAAACTGACCTACCCGGTCTAATCGAAGAGCCGGCGCCGCGAAATACCATCGTCGCCATACATGTTGGCCCGTCCGTGCACATCTCATGCCGAAGGGGTGGATACCACCATCGTGGGATGGCGGTGCACGGTGATATCGATGTCATCCCTGCCGGCACGCCGAGTGTATGGGAGATGAAGGAGAAAGATTCCTACGTGGCGTTGAGAGTACCGCCCGAACTGTTGGCTATGGTCGCGGAGGAGTCTGACCTTGATCCTAGCCGAATAGAGATTCGAAACCGTTTCCAGGTGCGAGACGTGCAGTTAGAGAATATCGGGTGGGCGCTCAAGGCAGAAATGGAGTGCGGCTATCCTTGCGGGCGTCTGTACCTTGATTCTCTAGCGATCTCTGTTGCAGCCAGACTGGTGCGCTGCCACAGTTCCGTATCCCGAGAACCGAGAAGACTGAACGGCCGCATGTCGGAGCGCAGACTGAGGCAGGTGCTCTCCTATATTGAGGACAATCTGAGCCACGACCTATCGCTTAGCGACATAGCCGCAGTCGCCGGTCTGAGCGCCTCGCACTTCAAAAACCTCTTTCGCGAATCGGTAGGTTTGCCCGCGCATCAGTACTTGATCCGGCGCCGAGTCGAGCGCGCAAAAAGCTTGCTCGGTGAGGGCAAGATGTCAATCAGCCAGATTGCATTTGAGACCGGCTTTGCTCATCAGAGTCATCTCGCGCGTCATATGCGTCGTGTCCTCGGCATATCGCCAAAAAAGCTTCGCGAAACGCTAAGTTAACGTCATCTCTTCGGCTCGCGCGCTTCTTACAGGCGGTATGCGGCCTTCCGCATTCTGCCGTCCAAACCTGCTCTTTCGCGTCCGAATGCGAGCGACAGGCCGGCTTCTAGACCACATGATTGCTTCCTGGGGCAACTCCAACCGAGATGAGACCGGAGCCGTGTGTAAGACTGGCATGCGAAAGAGGTAAGTCTGTGACGAGATTCTCTGCCGTTCTATTTCCGCTACTGCTAATCACCAACGTCGTTTGGCCAGGCGCATCACCCTCACACACCTCTCTTAACGACGGGAAATCTCAGACAGGCTAAAGAATGGGTTTGGGCCGGGGAAAAGCAACTCAGGCGCACAATCGGGCGGTAATGAGCACGTAAGGACGAGAGAATATGCGGATTCACAGGTGCCCCCGCAAGAGTCAGCCCTGCCAGGGTTCGTCATGTGCTAGACTTGAGTCTGACGTTGATCAACTGCTTCTCGAAGGTGGTAATCAAGATGAGTTCTCAACCAGCGTCGCAACCGATTCAACAAAATCCAAACCCGCTCCAATCGATTCCTTATCAGCAGCCTCGAGAGAACGGATTCCGGGTTAGCCTTCTAACTGATCCCCCCGGGCAGTTAGAGGTTCCCGGCATGCGAAACACGATAGTGTCAATCCACGTTGGGCCGTCTGTGCAGATCTCTTGCCGAAGGGGTGGAAACCGACATCGCGGGACGGCGGTGCACGGCGATATCGATATCATCCCGGCGGGCACGCCTAGCCTCTGGGAGATCAAGGATAAGGACACTGCCCTCGTGTTGAGCCTATCACCTGAACTCTTGAGCCGGGTGGCGGAGGAGTTCGGCGTTGATCCTTGCGGGATAGAAATTCGAAATCGCTTCCAGGTGCGCGACGCGCAGTTGGAAAACATCGCCTGGGCACTTAAGGCTGAGATGGAGTGCGGCTACCCGTGCGGACGTGTTTACGTTGAAAGCTTGGCAGTGTCTGTTGCAGCCCGGCTGTTGCGCTTCCATAGCTCTAGACCGATAGAACCGGAGATCCGGAACGGACGACTTTCGGACCGCAGATTGAGACAGGTGCTCGACTATATTGAAGGCAATCTGAGCCGGAACATCTCACTTGCGGACATTGCCGGCATTGCCGGTTTGAGCGTCTCGCACTTCAAGAGCCTGTTCCGTGAATCAATGGGCGTACCCACGCATCAGTACTTAATCCGTCGCCGAGTGGAGCGTGCAAAAAGTCTGCTCGGCGAGGGCAAGCTGCCGATCAGCCAGATTGCTGTTGAGACGGGATTCGCTCACCAGAGTCATCTCGCTCGGCACATGCGTCGGGCGCTGGGCGTCTCTCCAAAAACGCTTCGAGAGACGCTTCGTTAGCGTCCCCACCCTCGCGTTCGGTATGAATGACGTACCCGCAGAGGCTCTTGCGGATCGTGGGCCAACCGGCAGCCCAGAATCCGGCGGCTCGCGCCTGCTTGCCGGTGGTTATGGCTGGCGCGTCAACGATCTGATCTGCACGTGCGGGCCGGAAGACCCGCCATTCGAGGAGAGGAACGATTACGTTTCGATAGCCGTCGTCGTTGCCGGATCTTTCAAGTATCGGTCGGCGCGGGGCTGTAGCCTGCTGTCGCCTGGCTCCGTATTGTTGAGCGGCGCTTATGAGAGCTTCGAATGTAGTCACGAGTACGGCAGGGGCGATCGGTGCGTTTCTTTTCATTATGAGCCCGGCTTTCTTGACAGGCTAGCGGCCGATTCCAGTGCGAGCCGAGCGCCGCTCACCTTTCCACTTCTCTCCCTGCCCGAGTTACGGTCGTTGACACCTTTGGTCGCCGAGGCGCACGTCGCGCTCAGCGTACCTGAGTCGGTCGATTTCGAGGAACTCGCGCTGGAACTGGCGGGACGCGTTCTGGACGCTCTCGGATCGTCCCCACTCGGAACGAGTGAGCCGACGACCCAGGATGAACGGCGGATCGCCGCGGTCGTTCGATTCATAGAAACGCATTTCATGCAGCCTCTGAAACTCGAGGATCTGGCCGGACTAGTTGGGCTCAGCCCCTACTACTTTCTGCGCACATTTCGCCGCATCGTCGGCGTAACACCCCACCAGTTTCTTATGCGAAGACGGTTGCGAGAGGCCGCCTTGCGTCTTCGAACGAGCGCTTCATCGGTGTTGGACATTGCTCTGGACGCAGGTTTTGGCGATCTCTCTAATTTCAATCACACCTTTCGCGCCGCGTTTTCAACCACCCCGACAAGATATCGCGCATTGAGGCACGCGAGTTTGGGGTGCGACGGCGTCCTTCGCACGGCCTCGGAGCGCCCAAACGCTCATAAACCTTAACAGCAATTTTCTCCAAGCATGAGTTGGGTTGTTACAGGTATAACGGACGCCGCGGCAAATTCCTGTCAATAGGAGTCATCAATGCTACGGTCTCTTGGGATCCATGTGAATGGGAACTTTGCGTCGTCGGGATCATGCGACAGTGCCGCCTCAGCCGCCGCGGAGAACGAACCCGTAACAGGGAGTGAGGCCCACAAATCTCAAAAGTCCAACCGGTATTGCCCCTCTTGGCCGGTACTCTTTGCGGCGCTATTACAATTCTCGATTCTCGTCGGCCTCCGCGCGCCGGCGGCTGCCCAAACTAGTGCGCCGCCAAACGCTTCGGGGCAGGCGGCCTCCGAAGCGGCCGCGAAAGAAAAGCCTTCATCAACGGCTCCTGAAAAGAGGAGCTCAGTGAGGTCCGCGCGATTCGCGGAACCGCCGGTCATCGACGGACGCCTCGACGAAGAGGTTTGGAAGAAGGCCGCGGTGCTTCAGGACTTCTATCAAACTGAGCCAGGCGACAACGTCAGGCCATCGCATCCGACGATTGTCCTTATCGGCCATGACGCCGGATTTCTCTACATCGGAATTCACGCGATCGATCAGCCGGGACAGGTGCGCTCGACGGTAGCCAAGCGCGACGATTTGTCCGGCAACGATTACGTCGCCGTGTGGCTGGACACGTTCAACGATCAACGCCGCGCCTACGTGCTGCTGTTCAATCCGCTTGGCGTGCAGGGCGACGGCGTCTTCACTGAGGGGCAGGGCATCGACTTCAGTGTAGATGTGGTCATGCGGTCCCAAGGCAAAGTGACGGATGACGGCTATGCCGTCGAGGTCGCGGTACCGTTCAGATCGCTTCGGTATGAGGCCGGGCCCGGAAAACCGTGGGGCGTTCACGTTTTGCGGATAGTCAGATACCTGGACGAGTGGGATACGTGGATGCCTCTGCGCCGCGAGAGTCGCGATTTCAGGACCGCGACGTTCACCCAGTTCCTGGAACAGGCTGGGCGCATCACCGGCATCGAGAACGTTGGGCTTGAGCGCACGCTCGAACTAATCCCGACTCTCACGCTGTCGGAGAGTGGCCGTCGCGTTCGCTCCTTACCGCCGGCGCCGTCGTCATCGATCGTTGCGCCCGCCGATCCTGGTCGCTTCGTCAATCAGGCGATCTTGGCGGATCCCGGACTGACGGCCAAGGTCTCTCTCTCGAGCGGAATGACGCTCGACGCCACGCTGAATCCCGACTTCGCGCAGGTAGAAGCCGATCAACTAGTTGTCACTGCCAATCAGCGTTTTCCAATCTTCTTTGAAGAGAAGCGCCCCTTCTTCCTCGAAGGCATCGACATTTTTCAAACGCCGCTCAAGGCCGTGCACACTCGTACGATCATCGACCCCGACTTTGCCGCCAAGCTCACAGGCAAGCGCGGGCGCAACACCCTTGCCCTGCTAATAGCAAGTGATAGCGCGCCGGGAAACTTCAGCGAGGACGAGAGGAATGACCCGGCGGTTCGACCCGGCATCGAACGAGTCATCGACAAGAATGCGTTTGTTGCAGTCCTGCGCTTCAAGCGAGACGTTGGCGCTCAGTCAAGCGTGGGTCTGATAGCGACGAGTTACAATTTCGTGGAAAAGCACAACCAGGTTCTTGGAGTTGACGGGCGTTTCACGCTTGACGCCCACACGGTTTTCTCTTTTCAACTTCTTGGCACGACTTCACGCCGCAAGTTGTATGATCCGTTTCTGAATCAGACCATCTATCGGCCGGGCGAGGGCCTCGGTTACTTCGCGAGAATAGAGCGCAATACTCGGCTCCTTAGCTTATCCTTGACGGGTCGGGGCTACAGCACCGATTATCACGCTGATGTCGGCTTTACGACTCAGACCAACACCAACCCCTGGGATTTGATTGTAACGTACAATTCTGCGTCCAAGGAGAACTCGCGGTTAATTTCATGGAGCGCGAGCTCGGCGACGCGAGCCCAGTTCAACTGGCAAGGGCGCATGCAGTATTCATTTCAAGCCTGGCGCACGCAATTCAACTTCAAGAAGCAGACTTATCTCAAGGCCGACGCGTATACAGATTATCAGCGAGTGTTCGAAGAGGAATATGGGCCGAAACGTACGGCATTCAGACCGGGGGCTTTCGTCGATGGACCGGAACGCACCACCATCTGGAAAGGGTACACGCTCGAGGCAGGAACATCGCCCAGCAAGAAGTACACGGCGGTCATCACCTTCGATCAGTCCTGGAAAGCGCTTGACTACGACCTGGGCAACGGGCCGCGCTTCCCGCGCGTCAGCCCGGCTGCATTGGTCGACCCTGACGCCCCTTTCGATCCGGGGAAGGGCGACACGCTAGACCTCAACGTGAGTCTGGCGTGGCAGCCTACCGACACGCTCCGCGCTTCGCTAAGCCACGTAAGGAGTCGTCTCGTTCGCTTAGACACGGGGCGCGTTGCGTACGACCAGCAACTCTATTCGCTCAAGACGACGTATCAGTTCACGCGGTTCACCTTTGCGCGCGCTCGGCTCGACTACGACACTCTGCGCTCGAACGCCACCGGGCAATTTCTATGCGGCTGGACTCCGAATCCCGGCACGGCTTTTTACGCAGGCTACAACGATGATCTCAACCGCAACGGTTTCAACCCATTCACCGGCGGGTATGAACCGGGATTGCGCCGCAACACGCGAACATTTTTCATCAAGATGTCCTACCTGTTTCGGCGCAGCCTGTAAGTATTTCGAGATAGCTGCTCACAAGGAGATTTAACATGGCAACCCTTTATCACCAAGTATGGATAAACGCGCCAGTGTCGAAAGTGTACGAAGCGCTTGCCACCGCCGACGGACTTGGCAGCTGGTGGGCTCC
>CAZJQQ010000069.1:0-31584 GCA_964548075.1 uncultured Clostridia bacterium
CAGAGTAAGTCAAGCTGCAGCGTGATTCCACGTCCCACTTTTAATTACACCCCTCAACGCACCGTCAGGCGCTCCGAAGCTCGCGCCATTGACACTGATTAACGCCGGTCTATATGATTCATCGTCACCGCAAAACACCTGAGTCGTAAGCCGAGACCGACAGGTTTCTTACCGGCGAACGCTCATTAGAAACGGGAGTAACTATGCTAGCCAGAAAAGCAGGATTGTTCATTTTCACAATCGCACTCCTGATCGCAACATCAGCGCTTGCGCTCAACCCCGTAAGTACAGGGTTTGCGCCTTCTCTGTACGCCGACACTGGTCGAGCGGCAGCGGCGGCTACTCAACTCTCCACGGAGCGCGTCGCAAAGCACGTCCAGTTTCTCGCTTCCGACAAGCTGCAAGGCCGCCGCGCCGGGACGCCCTTTGCCGACGAGGCCGCCGCTTACATCGAAAAAGAGTTTCGCATCTATGGACTGAAACCCGCCTCTACCGCGGGGTTTCTTCAACCGTTCACCTTTGTTTCAGCAGTAAAGCTCGGTGAGCAGAACAGCTTTCAGGTGAAGACGGCGAACGGCGCGCGCGCCCTCAGGGCTGGCGAAGAGTTTATGCCTCTTGCCTTCTCATCGCCGGAGCCGGTCTCAGGAGAGGCTGTGTTCGCCGGCTACGGGATCAGCGCACCCCAGCTCGGGCTCGACAGCTACTCGGGGATCGATCCGAAGGGCAAGATCGTGATGATTCTGCGAGGCAGTCCCGATGGTGACAATCCACACGGCAAGTTTGCTGAGTACACGCAACCCGGACTCGAGATTCAAAACAAGACGCTCAAAGCGCGAGAGAAGGGCGCGCGCGGAGTTGTCTTCGTAAGCGGCGAGAAGAGCTTTCACGAAGATCGCCTTTCGCGCTTGCGGCACGACTTGAACTTTTTGGATTCGGGAATTCCAACGGCGATCGTCAGCCGAGACGCCGCCGCATCGATCCTGGCTTCGGGCGGCGGATCCCTGGCCGACGCCGAAACAAAGGCGAAAGAACCGGCGTCCGCTTTCTTGATCAAGGGAGTCACCGTCCAGCTCAAAACGGATGTCGTCAAGATCAACGGCAAGAGCGCGAATGTAGTAGGCGTGCTTCCGGGGAGCGATCCGCAAGTCGCGTCTGAATACGTCGTCATCGGTGCGCACTACGATCATCTGGGAATGGGCGGGCCCGAGTCATTAGCTGCTAACCCCGAAGGTCAGATTCATCACGGAGCTGACGATAACGCTTCGGGAACCACGGGACTGCTCGAGATCGCGCGAGTGCTCGCAAGCGAGCGAGGCAAGATCAAACGCAGTATTATGTTCATCGCCTTCAGCGGCGAGGAACTGGGGCTGCTTGGATCGGGAGCCTACACGAAGAACCCGGTGACTCCGCTGGCGACTACAGTCGCTATGCTGAACATGGACATGATCGGCAGGCTCCGGAACGGCTCGCTGTTCGTAGGCGGGGTGGGTACGTCGCCCGCGTGGAAGCCGTTGCTCGAGAAGTTGAACGGCACGCCCCAGCCCACAGCCAGCGCGGCTGGAAATGGCTCTGGGGGCCGCTTTCAGCTTGGGTTCGGTGAGGACGGTTTTGGACCCAGCGACCACCAATCATTCTATGTTCGAGACGTCCCCGTCCTGTTCTTCTTCACCGGCACGCACGACGACTATCACAAACCCTCTGACACCGCCGACAAGATCAACGGCGAGGGATTGAAGCAGGTCGCGGAGTTTGTTGGCGAGATTGCGGTCTCGGTGGCCAATGAACCGCAGCGTATCGCATTCACAAAGGTGAAGGTGGAACAGAGACCAACCGGCCGAGGGTTTCGAGTCTATCTTGGGACCGTGCCGAACTACTCCGATCAAAGCGACGGTATGAAGCTGGACGGCGTGCGGCCGGGCTCGCCTGCGGAGAAAGCCGGAATGCGTGCGGGCGATATCGTGGTCAAGCTTGGAAAGATGCCGATCAAGAACGTGTACGACTACACATACGCGCTCGGCGAGATGCGAGGCGGCGAAGAAGTCGAAGCCGTGATACGCCGTGATGGCAAAGAGATGCTGTTGAAGATCACGCCTGAAAAGCGGCAATAGGGGTTTCTGCGGTTCGTAGTTCGGCCTTCAGGCGGAAGTTGGTAGCGCGTCAGCAGAGGGATCAACATACCAACTTCCGCCTGAAGGCCGAACTACGAACTCCAGAAACTAGAAACGAGAGACGTTATGCTCTTAGAAGGAAAGACAGGCATCGTGTTTGGGGTCGCCAACAAGCGAAGCCTCGCCTGGGCGATCGCGCGCCGCGCTGGTGAAGAGGGCGCGCGCATCGCCCTGACTTACCAGGGTGAGAGGCTCGAAGAGAATGCGAGAGAGCTTGCCGCATCGCTGAAAGACCCGCTCGTTCTGCCTTGCGATGTCACCCGCGACGAAGACATCGCCGCGGTGTTCGCCACGGTCAAGAAGGAGTTTGGCTCGCTGGATTTTGTGGTGCACGGGATCGCGTACGCGCTCCGCGAGGAACTCGAGGGCGAATTCCTGAACACATCGCGCGAGGGCTATCGCATCGCCCAGGACGTTAGCGTTTATTCATTGACCGCGATCGCCAGAGAGGCGGCGCCGCTGATGGAGGGGCGAGGAGGGAGCCTGCTCACGCTAACCTATCTCGGCGGTGAGCGAGTGATCCCCGGCTACAACGTGATGGGCATAGCCAAGGCGGCGCTCGATATGACCATGCGATATCTGGCTGTGAATCTTGGCGCGCGAGGCATTCGGATAAACGCCATCTCGGCGGGTCCGGTGAAGACGCTGGCGTCGGCCGGCATCACCGGCTTCTCGAAGATCCTCGAGCACATGCGCAACCACGCTCCGCTTCGCCGCAACATCGATCAATCCGAAGTGGCCGACGCCGCGATGTTTTTGCTTTCGAACATGTCACGCGGGGTCACGGGTGAAATTCTGCACGTAGATTGCGGTTACAACATTATGGGTATGTAGCGGTTCAGCGGGGTTCGCCCTGCAAGGTGAAACCGGCCCAGAAGTATGGCGACTGTCGGCCTTTCTCTCGCTGTTGTTCAATCTGTGCGGCGCGCAGGGCCGCCGCCGGGCTGAGCTTTTCTTTCAACACGCCGCGATAAAACCGCGCCATCAGCTCCGCCGTCGCCTGATCGTTCACGTCCCACAAACTGACCATCACACGCGCCGCGCCGGCGTACATAAAACCACGCGTCAACCCGATCAACCCTTCGCCATTGACCTCCCTGCCCAGCCCCGTGCGACAGCCGCTGAGCACGACCAATTCAGCGGGCAGCTTGAGATTGAAGATCTCGACCAGCCGCAGATAACCATCCACCTCGCTCCCATCGCGATCAACCTGCGAGAGCACCAGGCCGGAAAGTTCCGGGTGGACGTTGTCGAGAAAGCCGTGAGTGGCGAAATGGACGTAGCGGTACTGGCCGAGTTCGGCGCTGGTCGCGGTGGCTCGGCTCGCATCGAAATCAATCGCTTCGCGGCGCGAGCCGGCTGGCGCGAGGGCGAGAATCGCCTTGGCCTCCTGACGCGTAAAAGGCAAGCGCGCCCGGCTGCCGCGCTCTTCGTCTCCATCCACATCGCGCGAGGCGCGTTCGACGCCGCGCGTCAGATCGATCGCGTCAGCGGGGGTCGGTGCAGCGTTGACCTTCGATTCGGCGGGTCGCGTGGTGGCGAGACTGACTTTGACTCGTTCGTCATTTTTGTCGAACACAGGATCGCCCAGCACCACGACGGTCTTCGGCGCCAACTTGCGTCCCGCCAGTTCGCGGCGCATGACGGCGAGGGTTGAAGCCGACGGCAGGTTGGTGATTTCGTGGTTGACCATCAGCGGAGCTGCCGCGATGGAACGATCGGCTTTCCCTCTCCGTGTCCCCCCATCATCTCCGCCTTCTGCCTGCTGCTTTCCGCCTTCTGCCTTCTGGTTTCCGCCCGCAGGCTCCGGTAGAGCGGCGAACGGGACGTACTGCAACCAGCCGTCGGCGACGATGAGCAGTCGCTTGTCGCCGAGTTGCGCCGCGACGGGACCGAGCACCATTTTGCTCAACTCAGCAGCCGCGGTTTTATACTCGGCGTCTGCGCGGTTGACTCGGGATTGGCGATCTTCAGGAGTCTCGAACTTCGGATGTAGTTTGCGCGCTGTGAGCAGGCCGTAAACCCGCCGCGCCGCTTCGGTGATCACTGCTCGGTTAGGCAGTTCGTAGGTTTCGAGCGAAGCCGTCGTTACCGCCCACAGATAACTGTGTTGATCGCCGAGCGAGTATTCGAGCAGCAGCGTGTCATCGTCGAGCACTTGCCGCCGGATTTCGGCGAGGCTGAGTGGCCGCGGCTGCGTCAACGTCGCGTAGCGGGGGTTTTGGGAATTGATTTGTGCCTCAACTCGCTGGAGGTCGGTCTTCAAGTCGGCAAGCTGGTTCGCGAGTTGCGTGGCTTGCGCGTCGTTCGCCGGCTGGCCGGAGAGTTTGTTCTGGTCCGCGGCTTTGGCTTTGAGTTGTTGCCGCAGCGAGTCTTGCTGCGCGAGTAGCGCCGGGTCAACCCCATGATGAAGATCGGCGCCAGCTTCCTCCAGCAACTCCAGCAGACCGCGCGCTCGTCCGCTCTCGCTAGCTTGTAGTGCGGCGGCGTCGAAACCGGCGTCGGGCTTCTGCCGATGTCGCCGCATAAGAATATCTACGTAAGGATAGTAATAGCCCGCGTAGTTAATCGCTCGCAAATCGGTGCTGGTGAATTTTGAGCGGAGCGATTCCAGGATTCGGGCGCCTTCTTCGAAGAGAGCCTGCGCTTGCGCCAGGTGTCCGAGGTCGCGTTCGACCATCGACATCCATAACAGCGCGTTCCATTCTCGACGGGGATCGCCCAGCAGTCGGTTAAGCCTCAACGACTGGTGGAAATATTCGAGCGCATTCGAGAAATCGCCAAGGTGATAATACACTACAGCGATCTCATTCAGCGTGCCTCCTTCTCCGTGCTGATCCCCGATCTCACGCAAGATTTTGAGGCCGGAAAACAAATAATCGAGTGCTTTCTGGATCTGACCGATAGCTTCGTGCTCTGCTCCGAGGTCTTTGAGCGTGTTGGCCTCGCCCCGCTTATAGCCGATGACACGCCAGAGCGCGAGCGCCTGATTCGAATAGGTGATGGCCTCCCGCGGAAGTTCAAGCAGTCGGTGGAGATAGCCGAACTCTTCCAGCGCCGCCGCCTCGATGATGCGTGCGCCGATCTCCCGCGCACGCCCGATGGCCTGTGTCAGATAGGTCCGGCTTTGCTCTTTTTCATTGATCATCTCGCATACGTCGCCGAGGACGTAGAGGGCAAACGCTTCGCCGAACCGATGATTGCGCGAGCGATGAAGTTTGAGTGCCTGGCCGGCAAGTTCCAGCGACTTACCTTGTTCACCCACCACAACGTACGAGACGGCCATACTGGTCAGCGCGATGCCTTCTGACTCGGTGTCGCGTACGGCGCGCAGGATCGGCAGCCCCTGGGCGTAGCAATCGAGGGCCCTGGTGGCTTGACCCACCGCATCATAGTAGCGCCCGACATAGACAATCGTCCGGCCCTCTTCTCGCCGCGCGCCGACTGCGCGATGTAGTTCCAACGCGCGGGTGAAATATTCCAACGCCTTCTGCGTCTCGGCAATGTAATGGTACGCATAGCCGAGATTGGTAAGCGTTTCGGCTTCTCCGGCGCGATCACCGGCCGCGCGCCACAGCATCAGCGCTTGATTCAAAGCGCCGATCGCTTTGGGCATCAGATACAACCTGTCGTTGATCCAGCCGATCTTGTTGAGCGTCGCCGCTTCGCCAGCGCGGTCTTCGGCGGCCCGCCACAGCGGTAACGCCTCCTCGTAACGCTTGAGTGCTTCCTCGGATGTGGCGAGTGTTTGTCGCCGCCACAACTCTTCACCCTGGGCAACGAGGCGTTCTGCCTCCGCGCGCTGCCGGTCGGCCCCGGTCGCCGCACGCAGGTCTGTGATCTTCACTTCGTAGCGCCCCTTGTAGCTCGGCTCGTCGGGCGAACGCACTTCAAGGCGATAGATGCCCGCCGCTTCGGCCAACGTCGAAACCGTCTCCTGCCCGTCGGCATAGCTCAAGCTATCGGCGGTGATGAGTTTCTCGCCGTTGGGCGCCATCAATGCCACCGATACATCAATGCTGAGTTGGGCGACGACGACTCGCAAGTACTGCCCGGCCGCTAGCGAGATCGTATACCTATGGTTGTCGCCGCCCGTCAGTTCACGCTCAATCGGTTTACTCAGCTCGATCACATCCTGCGACGGGGCTTGATCGGTGCGCAGCGGGAAGCGCGGGTCGCTTGCGCTCACCATTCCGTACCCGCGCATCCACGGCAGCGTGGCTCCCGGCGCTTGCGCGAAGCTCAGCCAGAACGCGACAAACAGACCCAGGATGATGGCGCAATGAATCATTGCGCGGGGTGTCCGACGCGAAACTGAAGAGAAGAACAGCGGCTGAGTCATGGCAACATCCTCCGGCCGGCTTTGGTTGAGGCCGGCGGTCGGGTTATGGTCGTTTGCGTTCCAATCGCTGAATGTCGTCGACCAGATCGTTGATCATTCTATCGGCAGCTTTCCTCGCCTCGCCTTGATATCGGCGGGCGATGATTCGCGGAGTGAGTGGCCAGAGCGTCTTGCCATCCGCTCCGACGACCCGCGCGGTGAAGGAGATTCCTTGATCGGCCGTCGCATCAGTCCCCGCACGCGGCGCCGCCTCGACAACGACTTTAAGCGCGACCTCGGCTTCGCCGCGGCTGCCGGTCGCGGCGAAGCGTCCCCTCCCGGTGAGCCGCTCGGTAAGCCGGTCACTCAAAAAGCCGCGCCAGCGCTTGTCACCGCTCACTTCGAGATAAATCTTCCGCTCCGTCAACAGCGAAGCCCGCGCCGCGTCTTCGCGTTCGCCTCGCGTGGCCGAATCCTCGAAGCCAGCGCCCGGTCGCGCCTTGATGTTGATCGCGAGCACCTCTTCGCCCGGTCCCTGGCTGGGCGGATTGGGCGACGGGGTGGTCCCGTCTTGCGCCGCAGTTGGTGATTGATCGACCGGCGGGGCGCTTGGCGCGGGCGATGGCGATTCCTCGTGCACGATCTGCGGTGGTTTGTTCGCCGGCTTGCCCGAGAAGAGATAAATCAATCCGACAGCGATCAGCGCTAGTATGGCGAAAGCCAGCGCCGGTCGCCACCACGCCGCGCGCCAATCAAAAAAAGGGTTCCGTCCGGGAGGCCGTTTAGAATCGGCCGGCCCTATATTCGATTCGGAGGGCAGCGGCGCTTCAGTCTGCACTCGGCCCCAGAGTGACTGCCAGGCTTGAT
Organism: uncultured Clostridia bacterium; assembly: GCA_964548075.1. Lineage (GTDB taxonomy): Bacteria > Acidobacteriota > Blastocatellia > UBA7656 > UBA7656 > Onstottus_A. The sequence continues at coordinate 7,357 of CAZJQQ010000069.1, forward strand.
TGGTCTCCGCCTCGCCGATCTCGTCTTCATCCGCGCGCGCCGGTTCGATCAAGTCGCGTGCGCTGCGGAAGAGAGCGATGCACTGCCCGCATTCGACCAGATGGGATTGCGCCGTCTCACGCTCCACCACAGACACTTCGCCGCGACAGTAAGCGATCATCTGCGCCTCGCTGAGATGACTGTCGTCGTAGTTGTCCGATGTGCTATTGGCGGCTTTCATATAGGCGCGAAACTCTTCCCGGTGGATCATACAATCTCCTGAGCTTCAGACCTCCATCTCCTCAAAGTAAGAACTCAACTGCGAGCGCAGCACCTTCTGCGCCTGGTGGAGATGCGCTTTGACGGTATTGACCGAAATGCCCATCACCGCCGCGATCTCCGCGTACGACAGATCATGGACGACACGCAACTGCGCGCACCGGCGCATCTGTTGAGGCAGACGCTGCACCGCTTCGCGGAGTTTCTCGAGCTTCTCCTTTTCCAGCGCGACGGTCAGCGGGTCAGCGCTTCCATCGGCAATCCGTGCGCCGAGCGGCGGACGATCATCAGCCTCGTCCTCCGCATCGAGCGGCAGGAGTGTGCCGGAACGTTTCTGCGCGGTCCGATGTTCAATCAGACTACACCAAACACTATGCGCGATGGTAAAAAGCCAGCTCTCAAACTGCTCTTCCTGCCTAAGCTCTTTTATACCTCTATAGACGGAAAAAAATGTCTCCTGGGTGAGGTCGCGGCATTCTTCACTGCAAAATCCTTTGCGCCGAAAGAACCGCAGTATCTGGGCATAGTGGCGCTCGAAGAGCCAGCGGAAGTTATCTTCCACATTTAGCCCTTGCTTGATCTCGCGGATTAGCTCAACAGGATCGCGTTCCACGGCCGGGATTATACCAGCGCCGTCGAGAGACACCATACTCGGTAGCAGGCTTCGCATAATATTCTCTGAGCAGCTAAACCTTTCCGCATTTGTTCCGACTTATTGCCATGGCAGTCCGAGCATCGTGTAGGGCCGCTTCGGAACATTTGTTAAGCAAGCTGCAAAGAGCAAGCTGACAGTTTCCGCGTTTACGAGAACGCATCACTAAAAGGAGTTAGATCATGAAAAACAGAATTAGTTTCTTGCTAGGTCTCAGCCTTCTCCTGATCGTCGCCTCATCGGCGCACGCGCAGGCCCCCCAAACCTGGGTGTCCGGAGTTGGAGACGATCTCAACCCGTGCATTCGCACCGCGCCGTGCAAGACTTTTGCCCAGGCAATAATGATGACCGCTCCGGGCGGAGAGATCTCAGCCCTGGATCCGGGCGACTTTGGTCCTGTCGTCATCACGAAATCCATTACGATTAACGGTGGTTCGATCGCAGGAATCACGGCACCCGCTGCTAACGGCGTGGTAGTCAATGTGACAACCCCAGGCGATCCCGGCGTCGTAGTCTTGCGCGGTCTGTCCATCAATGGCGGCGGCACCGGAGTTGACGGCATTCGGTACGTTGCCGGCGCCAAGCTGGTAATAGAGAACTGTAGGATTTATGGATTTACGCAAGGAATCCGTCTAATGAGTACGACGGGACCGGGTACGCTGGCCCAGGTGACCAATTCCTTGATCGACGGGAATACGGATAAGGGGGTGCATGCGGAAGGGAATGGCACTATCAGCGTCGCGAACAGTCTGCTGACCAACAATGCGGTCGCGGTACAGTCCGACGCTGTCCCGACAGCTCTCGCGACAGTCCGCCTGTCTAATAACGAAATCTTTGACAACAAGACCGACATCGGCTGCGGTGGCGGCAAGGTAGTAACTTGGAAAAACAATAAAATAGCGGGGATCCTTGTGCCGGGTTGCAACCCCACCGACCACATTAACGAGAAATAAAAAGAGTACACGGCAAGGTGCGGCGGCGGCATTTCAAGAGTGGGTGAATTGCGCGCCCGGACGCGTCTTGAATCTTGTCTAACCGACTCGCCTCGAAAGTCGAAAGAGTCTTACGCGACAGGAGAAAACTATCATGCGACACAAAGCGAACATTCTGATATTGAACACTTTGATATCGATCGCGATTGCGAGCCCTGGCATTACGCTAGTCGTCGCAGCGCGGGCTACACCAGGAAATGCGGTTAGTGCCGCGGGAATTCCGGCGCCGCAAGCGACTACAGGCTTCATTCCACCCGGTATAGACCTGTACACAACGCCCTGCGGCGGAGCCAGTTTTTGGGACTTTAGCCGAAGCGCGCTTGCACCCGGATTCTTTGATTTCGAGTCTGATACGCACTCAGATACCTCAGATTCTTTCGGCGGCCAGGTAGTATTTCGCGGCCGTCCCCTGAACCCGAACTCGCCATTGGGACCGACCGACACCATTATCCGGCGGACGGAGGGAGCGATGTTGGCCAACCGCTTCGACAGCGCAACCGTCCCGATTGAACTCGTGGCTCTATCGCTGGTCAGTTGTGGTCCGATCATGGTGACCTTTGGTGACGGTGCGAGATCCGAGCCGTGGAACGTATCCCTCTGCATTTGGGAAGGGCGCGGCTTTATGACCATTGGCAACACCTGTGATTTCAACGACGGCGGCACGTTCTCCTGGGGGTTGAGCGCAGCTCCGAGACTTTTGGTGTTCACCCGAGTAAGCGATGGTGCAGTAAAAAACATTGACTTCGTTGACCTCCAAATGCCCGGAATTAGTTTGACCACGATCAACGGTCAATGGTCTCCGTCGTCCGAGCAAAGGTTTGGCCTGATCACGGTGCCTCCTCCGGGTGTCAGTGTAGATCAGGACTGCAATCCCGTTACGCCCCTGGCCCTCGAAGCTTCTTCGGGAAATTTCTTCCCGGGCATTTGGAATCTTCCGTGCCAATCGGGCGAATGTCCTGGTACCAGGTTCGAAACCTCGAAGCGAATGACCCAGGTGGGCGGGAATATCCCCCTCTTCCGCTTTACGATAGGCCTCGGTTTGCTGCCGGCGGCGTCGTCATCCTCTCAAGATGACGACCAGGATGGCATTCCTAATGATGCCGACAACTGTCCCAATGTCTTCAACCCATTCCAGGACGACGGTGATAACGACGGCAAAGGAGACGTATGCGATGGAAACCCCGCCTACGATCCGTGTGGGTCACAGTTGACTGGCGTTGGGCCTGCCAAGGTGTGGATCGGGCTTAAGAATAGTGACGACGTCGGGACCAGATTCGACCTGCTAGCCGAGGTCCTCAAGAATGGTTCGGTAATAACCTCGAGCCAGCTAAACAACCAGCCTGGCGGCGGCAGCGGATTTAATAACGCCATATTGAGGACTCTCCCCATGGTGATGAACGCACCTGTGGCTCTTGACTCAGGCGACATCGTGAGCGTGAGGCTCTCAGTACGCGTCGCTGTGGCCGGGCATAGAAGCGGCACTGCCAGAATCTGGTTCGCGGAATCCGCCGCCAACAGTCAAGTCATAGTCACCGTCGACGACGCGCCAACCCCTTACTTCCTTGCGGCCCCTTATTTACTGCAAACCCAACCGCCGCCTGTATCGCCCGGATTGAGGAAGACAGTTGACGTGTTCGTAGACCGCGCAGTAGCCAACAATCCGTTCAAACCGTTCGGGACCTGGAGCTACGTCTTCACCGGCATTGGCGTTCCCACCCCTCCCGGGCCAACCGCGCCTTTTGGCAGTTTTAGCTGGCAATCGGAAGCCAGTATGGTCGAATCGAACGGGAGCGAATCCGCGCGGGTAAAGCTTTCCTCAAGTATCCGACTCGGTACAAACAGCAATGGCATCCTTCCGATTTCCGAGCCGGTGACTGTGGACTTTGAGCCTTACATCACACCCGATACTAGTCCGGTCCAGTTTCCGAGAACTCCTTGCGTTATCGTCGGTTTTCCGGCGGGAGTCTTTGAACAGACCAACAACGGATATGTGGCGCGAGATTTCAAAGCGCGAGGGGGCACGGTGTTGCTGGTGTTGCGAGGGAATGGTGGTGATCAAGTCGTCGACATTACCCAGGCGCTCATTTCGATAGATGCGCGGATACAAGTAAACCCGCAAAACGGAGACGCTACCTATGTGATGGAAGCGCTCTTTGGCGAAACGGGAGTAGTAATCCCGTGTCTTATTGTCTCTCTGATTGGCCGCGCGAATGACTTGACGCTGACGATAGGCAACGACTCGGGCACAGCCGAACGCAAGAAGGTCGAAGCCAACGGCAACTTCTAACATAAGGTGACACGACACAACCGCAGCTATGTTCAGGAGCAATCGCATGACCTATTGCGCTGGATTTCGCTGCCAGGAGGTAACAACGATGAACGCATTCAACTCACGATGCAAAGCCGTTATCGGCGTGGCGTTCGTAACCCTGTGCTTACTAGCGACCGATTTGGCCCTCGGGCAGAATGAATCCGCCACACCCTTTCGCGGTTTTCAATGGCAATCCGAAGCCAGTATGTACGAGGTGAATAAGACCGAATTCGCGCGGGTAAAGCTTTCCGCAAGTATCCAACTCGGTACCGACAGCAATGGAATCCTTCCGATTTCCGAGCCGGTGACTGTCGACTTTGAGCCTTACGACACATCCGGAGATCCGGTCCAGTATCCGAGAAATCCTTGCGTTATCGTCGGTTTTCCGGCGGGAGTATTTCAACAGATAAACAACAACGTATACGTGGCGCGAAATTTCAAGGAGCGCGGCGGCACAGTGTTGCTGGTGGTCACTGAACCTGGCGGTCAAACCGTTGACATTACCCAGACGCTGGTTTCGATGGACGCGCGAATACAAGTCAATCCTCAAACCCGAGAGGCTACTCTCGTGATGGAAGCGGTCTTTGGCCCAAGCGCGATAGTAAGCCCGTGTCTCATTGTTTCTCTGATTGGAGGCGCGAATGATGTCGAGGTTGCGATAGGCAACGACACAGGCACAGCCGAACGCAAGAAGGTCGAAGCCAGCGGAAGCTTCTAAGCAAGAAACAGCACGACAGCCGAACGTTCAGTCCACAAGAGATCGCCGTCGCTCCATCCGAGGATCCGTGAGCTTATGCGGATTCTTTCAGCCACATCTTCCGTCAGCTTCAGGCTTCACAGCGAAGGAAAAAGTTATGACTTCCCGCAAGAATCACTATCGAACAACATTGTTGGCGCTGCTCGGCCTTGTGCTGAGTGTGATTGGAATGAGTCTCCTCGGCCCTCAGCGACAGGAGAGGCGCAGCGCAAACTCCGCGACCAATCCTGTGGCTGGCGCGGTCGAGGCTTCGACGTCTCTGCAGTCGGCGGGCTCCGACTCCCGCTCCGACGCCATTCCAAAAGAACTCTCCGGCACGGACTGGTCAAGCATCAAGCAGGAATATGAACGGCATCGGTACGCGGCCTTCCCGGTTGCGGTCGGGCATCAGGCGCGCAATCCGGGCCAGCAATGGCTGACTCGCTTTGATGGACGCGGCTTCCTCGTTCAGCCCGAAAGCGCTGGCTGGAAATGGGGTCTGGAGTTGACCGCTTACGGGTTCCGCGGCCACGAACACGCCGTCGCCGGCAAGCCACAGGTTCACGCCGAAGGCCAGCGGGTCGCTTACGACTGGGACGCCAACTTGCGCGAGTGGTTCGTCAATGACCCGCGCGGGCTGGAACACGGCTTCACCGTTCATGACCGTCCCGCTCAAATCCGCAATCATCAATCATCAAAGATCAATCGTCCCCTAAGCTTCACCCTCGCCGTGCGTGGCGGGTTGCGGCCGGTGGTCGAGTCGGACGGACGCGGTGTGCGTTTCGTGGACGTCGCGGGCGCGGCCGTGCTCAGCTACGCCGGGCTGCACGTCTTTGACGCCGAGGGCAAGACCCTGCCCGCGCGGTTCGAGCCGGGAGCGGGCGGGGAAACCTTCCTGCGCCTGGCGGTCGAGGAAACCGGCGCTCGCTACCCGCTGACCATCGATCCCATCGCCCAGCAGGCCTACATCAAAGCCTCCAATACCGAGGCTGGTGACGGCTTCGGCGTCGCGGTGGCGGTCTCGGGTGACACCGTCCTGGTCGGGGCGCAGGGCGATGCCAGCAACGCCGCTGGGGTCAACGGCGACCAGAGCGACAACAGCGTCTCTGGCGCCGGAGCGGCCTACGTCTTCGTGCGCAGCGCCGGGGTGTGGAGCCAGCAGGCCTACCTCAAGGCCTCCAACCCCGACACCAATGACTTCTTCGGCATCACGGTGGCGGTCTCGAGTGACACGGTTGTGGTCGGGGCAGTAAATGAGTCCAGCAACGCCACCGGAGTCAACGGCGACCAGAGCGACAACAATGCTGGCGGTGCCGGGGCTGCCTACGTCTTCGTGCGTAGCGCCGGCGTGTGGAGCCAGCAAGCCTACCTCAAAGCCTCCAACACCGGGGCGGGTGACTTCTTTGGCTCCTCGGCGGCCGTCTCGGGCGACACGGTGGTGGTAGGGGCGCAAGGCGAGGCCAGCAACGCCATCGGGGTCAACGGCGACCAGAGCGACAACAGCACACTTGCCGCCGGTGCTGCATACGTGTTCGTACGCAGCACCGGGGTGTGGAGCCAGCAGGCCTACCTCAAAGCCTCCAACACCGAGAGTAATGATTTCTTCGGCCTCACGGTGGCGGTCTCGGGTGACACGGCGGTGGTCGGGGCGTTTGGGGAGTCCAGCAACGCCACCGGGGTCAACGGCGACCAGAGCGACAACAGCTCCTCTTTCTCCGGCGCGGCCTATGTCTTCGTGCGAAGTGCCGGGGCGTGGAGCCAGCAGGCCTACCTCAAAGCCTCCAACACAGAGAGTAATGACTTCTTTGGCCTCACGGTGGCGGTCTCGGGTGACACGGTGTTGGTCGGGGCGCGTTCCGAGGCGAGCAGCGCCAGCGGGGTCAACGGCAACCAGAGCGACAACAACGCCCCTAATGCCGGCGCGGCCTACGTCTTCGTGCGCAGCGCCGGAGTGTGGAGCCAGCAGGCCTACCTCAAAGCCTCCAACCCCGACACCGATGACTTGTTCGGCTTCGCGGTGGCGGTCTCGGGTGACACGGTGGTGGTCGGGGCGTTTCGGGAGTCCAGCAACGCGACCGGGGTCAACGGAAACCAGAGCGACAACAGCGCCCTTGGTGCCGGCGCTGCCTATGTCTTCGTGCGCAGCGCCGGCGTGTGGAACCAGCAGGCCTACCTCAAAGCGTCCAACACCGAGCGGCTTGATTTCTTCGGCGCCTCGGTGGCGGTCTCGGGTGACACCGTGGTGGTCGGGGCGTTTGCGGAGGACAGCAGCGCCACCGGGGTCAACGGCAACCAGAGCGACAACAGCGCCTTTTTCTCCGGCTCGGCCTACGTCTTCACCGGCGCAGGCGTGACCGACGCTCCCGGGCCACAGTTGACCGCGCTTGGTGAGGCCAATGTGTGGATCGGGCTGAAGAATAGTGATGACGTAGGAACCAGGTTCGACCTGTTAGCCGAAGTTCTCAAGAATGGTTCGGCAATAGGATCGGGCCAACTAAACAACGTGCTTGGCGGCAGCAGCGGATTTAACAATGCCGTGCTGAGGACCATCAACCTAGCCTTGCCCGCACCTGTGGATCTTGGCTCAGGCGATACCTTGAGCATCAGGCTATCAGTCCGCATAGCTGTTGGGGTGGCCGGCCATAGAAGCGGCACTGCCAGGCTGTGGTTCAACGATTTTGAAGCCAACAGTCGCTTCAAAGCGACCATCGACGGCGTGACAAGCGATCACTTCCTCTTGAACGCGTTTGCACTGGACACCACGGCAGGGTCCGGACCGAGAAGGACAATAGACGTATTCGTAGACCGTTTAGTGGCCGGCAATCCGTTCAAACCGTTCGGAACCTGGAGCAAGACGTTCTGATCGAGACAGCGGCGGCCGGCTATGATGTAGAAGACTCTCAGATCTACCTTGCACGCTCGTCCGGCGGCCAGATGTACTTGTGAAGTTGAAGCTGAAATCGCCCACGCAATTTATCCTCGAGCATCCACTCGACGACTTGCGCCGGGTCGATCAACCCGAATGCGGTCGAGACCAAGAGCTTCACGCGATCTTCCAGGCGGTGCTCGCGGATGGTCTTCAACGTCCACTCGTAATCACCGCGATCAGCGATCACGAACTTCACTTCATCAATCGAGCGAAGGTGCTCTAGGTTGGACCAGAGGTTCTTCTCACACTCGCCCGAAGCCGGGCACTTCAAGTCCATGATGCGAATGACTCGGGGATCGAGCTTCGATATGTCGCGATGCCCGCCGGTCTCGATCAGCACCGTGTGTCCAGCATCCGCGAGTCTCGCCGCAAGCTCGTAGATCTCAGACTGGAGCAGCGGCTCACCGCCAGTCAGCTCCACGAGTTCGCAGTTGTACTTCTCGACTTCGGCCATAATCTGGTCGAGCGTCATCGTCGTGCCGCCAGTGAAGGTAAACTCCGAGTCGCACCAGCTACACCTGAGATCGCAGGCTGTTGTGCGCACGAATACGCACGGCAATCCGGCGTAGCTCGATTCACCCTGTATGCTCTGATAGATTTCGGTGATTCGCATGAACGGTTTTCACGGATCATTCTAGCCCGCTTCGAGGAGTGCGCGCGAGCTTGCGAAAGACCCACGTGCGCCTGAGGGCCTTCGGCCAGTTGAGTAAGATTGACCGTGACCGATTCTATCATTCTGACTGGCTCTGCCCCAGTGAGCCACTTCACTTTGACCTATTCGCAGACCTGTTTGATTCTTCGCCTTTGACGGCGTCGTTAGAATCTGCGACTCAACTTGTTGCTGTTCAAGAACTAAGCCCGGCTCACGGCTACGGCGCCTCGCTCGGCACTTCGGCTATCCACGCACCGCGGAGCACAAACAAGTTCGTTATTATTGCGGCACGAACGTTGAATGAGGAAACACGATTCGAATGCCGAGTATATCCAGGAGCGTCAAAGCCAAATGTCCGCAGTGATACGCGATAAGCCCGTGAGGTTCGAGAGCCGCAAATCGAGCCGCTTCCTCGACTTCGTGTCAGCGGCGGGCCTGAGCGTGTTCTTCTACGCCGTCTACGTCGTGGTGACCGGCCAACCGAGTCTGGATTGGATTCTGCTCAGCCTGGTGACGACCCTGGTGGTCGGCCGCACAACCATCCGGATTCCAAAAACCGAGAGTACCGTGACGCTGGATGATACGTTCATCTACATCTCTGTTCTGCTCTACGGTGTGTGGCCCTCGGTAGTGCTGACCGGAATCAACGCCATACTGTGCTCGCTTCGGTATCCGGACCGTAGAAAAATCGCTCCATTCAACGCAGGCGCGATGAGCCTGTCTGTCTTCGCGTCGAGCTCGCTGGTCACTCTTGTATTCGGCGAACCGCATCAGCTCGCGTCGGATATGAGCCGATTGATCCTGGCCGCTGAGTCGTTGGCATTAATTCACTACGTGTTGAGCTCGAGCATGGTCAGCACGGTAAACGCACTCAGAAGCGGCACGACCCTGATAACGACCTGGCGCGAATCATTTCTGTGGACATGGATGTCATACTTCGCCGGAGCGATCGCTGCTTGTCTGATCGTTAAGCTGATAACACTGATCTCGTTTTACGCTTTCATAGTTGCGGTCCCGGTTCTGGCTATCACCTTTCTCACTTATAGAACCTATCTCGAAAAAGTACGGTCGTCGATTCGTCACGTCGAAGAGATGACCGACCTGCACCTGCGAACGATCGAGGCCCTCGCGATCGCCATCGACGCCAAGGACGAAGTCACCCACGACCACGTGCATCGCGTTCAGATTTACGCGACCGGGCTGGCGCGGCTGTGCGGTTTGAGCGAACCGGAAATCGAAGCCTTGAAGGCCGGCGCGCTGCTGCACGACATCGGCAAGCTCGCCGTGCCCGATTACATCCTCAACAAACCCGATAAGCTTACGACCGCTGAGTTCGACAAAATGAAGGTTCACACGATAGTGGGCGCCGAGATTCTGACCCGAGTCGGATTCCCTTATCCGGTCGTGCCGGTTGTGCGGCATCATCACGAGAGGTGGGATGGACGCGGTTACCCCGACGGGCTGCGCGGCGACCAGATACCTATGACTGCTCGCATCCTTGCCGTCGTCGATTGCTTCGACGCGGTCCGCGAGGACCGGCAGTATCGCAAAGCGATGACCCGCGAGCAGGCAATCGGTCTGATCAAAAACGGAAGCGGAACAATGTACGATCCGGACGTCGTCCGGCTGTTCCTTGAGAACCTGCCGCAATTCGAAGTGGAAATAAGACGGCAAAAAAGGGAAGTGAGTCAGTCGCGCGCAAAGATCGAGGGCCGGCCCGTTACTGGCACGCCAATCAAAGAGGGCACTCAGGTCGTCTTCGCGCACATCCGCAACGCGCATCGCGAGGTGATAACGCTTTACGAGATAGCTCAGACAATCGGCAACAGCCTTGACCTGCGCGATATGTTCGCAGTCTTCTCTTCACGGCTGCAGGACATCGTGAGCTACACAACCTGCGTGCTCTATCTTCAGAAGCCCAACTCGATTGACGTCGAAGCAGTGCACGTCAGCGGGCGCAACGCCGAGCGGATCAAAGGCGCGAGCATAATACTTGGGTCAGGCGTAACCGGATGGGTGGTCTCCAACCGCCAGCCGATGTACAACTGCGACCCGCGGCTCGATCTCAACGCAGCCCACGTTGAACTGGACACACCTTACAGTTCCATGATCTCCGTGCCTTTGCTCAAAGGTGACGAAGTGCTTGGCGCCCTCACGCTCTATTCCGCGCAGGTCAGCGCCTACGAACCTGATCACCTGCGGCTGGTGGAAGCGGTCGCCAAGCTCGCTGCGGATGCGATCGCTAACGCGTTGCACCAGGAAAAAACAGAAGCGCGCGCGCTGACGGACTCTCTCACCGGGCTTGCGAATTCGCGGGCGCTCAGGCTCCGGTTCGACCAGGACGCAGACCGGGCGCGGCGGTACGGCGAGAGTTTCGCGTTGTTGATGATGGACCTCGATTATCTGAAAAAGGTCAACGATACGTACGGACATGATGCAGGTGACGCCGCGCTTCGACGCGTGGGAGGCTTGTTGTCGCATCAGCTTCGATCCGAGGATTTCTTGAGCCGTTACGCCGGTGATGAGTTCGTTGCGTTGGTGCAGATCGGAGACGTTGAAGTGCGCGAACTTGTTCAGCGACTTCAGCAGGCAGTAGACGACTACAAGTTCGGGACCGGCCCGTCGAGCATGGTGATCGGAGTAAGCGTCGGATGGGCGTGCTTCGGCGCGGACGGTGAATCTATCGATGAGCTACTACTAGCGGCCGACCGCGCGATGTACGCGGACAAGCTCAGGAGAAAGGCCGTCGTTTCGATATCAGCAGATACCGGACCAGCTCAGTGCGGCGCCATGTAGTGCGCCTCGCGGTTGCGTCAAGAAGAGTCACTCCCCGAAATAATCACATCGTGTAGAGCAGGTCTCCCGAATCGTCACTCGATGAAGGCCGGGCAGGCGGCCTTCTAAGCGCTCCCATATCCATCGGGCGAGGTTCTCGCTGGTCGCATTGCCCAGCCCCTCGATCTCGTTCAAGTAGTAGTGGTCCAGCCTTTGACGCAGCGGCTCGAACGCGTCCGAAATCTCGGCGTAGTCGATGAACCAGCCAGTCTTCGAATCGACCTCTCCGCGCACCGCAACTTCGCATCTGAACGAATGCCCGTGCAGCCGCGCGCATTTATGATCCTTGGGAACGCAGGGTAAGCGGTGCGCCGCTTCAAACGTGAACTCTTTGACAAGGTCAACGATCATCCTGGCCAATCTTAGCTTCTAGCTTATTCAATCGGCAAACAGTCAGAGCGAAGCTCTCGCGCTAGCACGCGTTTCATCGGTGAGTTACACTGAAGCTGCCGCATATCGTGATCGCACAAAACGAACAGACCACGCGTCCCTTTGTCACCGTGAAATTCGCGCAGTCGCTCGATGGCCGAATCGCCACCTCGACTGGCGATTCGCGGTGGATAAGCGCACCGCCTTCCCTGCGCCTGGCTCATAAGCTGCGCCGCGAACACGAGGCGATCATGGTTGGCATAGGGACGGTGCTGGCCGACGACCCGCAGTTGACGGTCAGGCTGATAAGGGGCCGCGATCCGCTGCGAGTTATTATCGACAGCCACCTTCGCATACCGCTCGCGTCGCGCGTGCTGGCCGGCGGCGCGGCGGCGCGGACGCTTGTGGCGACGGCCGTGACCGCTGATCCCACTAGCGCGAGCGAGATTCAGAAACTCGGCGCCGAGATCCTGCGCCTACCCACCACCTGGAACGGCTCAGGAATCGATATCTCGCGCTTGCTCGAGGAGCTTGGGCGTCGCGGCATCACGTCGGTGCTTGTTGAAGGGGGAAAGGGGATCATCACATCGCTGCTGGCAGCGCGAGCAGTCGATCGCCTGGTAGTTGTCATAGCCCCGAAAATAATCGGCCAGGGGACTGAAGCGATCGGCGATCTGGGCATAACTCGACTCAAAGAAGCGATAACTTTTTCCTCGGTCAAGATACGCAGGCTCGGTGAGGACGTCATTTTCGACGGGCGACTGACTCAAGGCAAGGCGCGAAGCGCTAAGGGCGAAGGAGCAAAGGGCAAAGCGCTAAGAACGCCAAAGCTCTTTGCTCTTTGCTCTTTGCTCTTCGCCCTTTGCCCTTCAGCCCTCGTCTTTCACAAGACCAACGCTAACGACGCCAGCGCCCTTCGCCAGATCTATCAGCAACACGACGGGTCCATAAGCAAGCATCGGCGGAGCCTTGATGAAAAGCGTTCTTGTATCGAGAGGCCGCTGTTCCATCAGCTCGCCCAGCAACGGCAGAAGCTCGTCTACTTCGATGGGCTTTGAGTTCAGTTCAAGCCGCATATCTCCGGAAACGGTCAGCATCAGCGTTTCGGGCGACGGCGGCGGGTTGATCGACGGGTGCTCCGGAGCTTTGACCGGCAGCTTCGCTTCCTTGTGCGGCTGGATCACCATGAAGATGATCAGCAACACCAACAGCACATCGATCAGCGGGGTGACATTAATGACGGGAGGCGGGGACACTGAGCGCACACAAGCCTTGAAGTTGGACAAAGTACTTCCCCTCGATTCAGTGATGAGCGCTCTGGCATTGTCTTGCTTCTTGATTTGACACCGTGCGTGTCGAACGGGTTCCAGGTAGCATAGACTTTAGTCTGTGTCCTGTGATTGTCCTGCGTGGAAATTGCCGGACACAGACTAAAGTCTATGCTAATTCGACTGACTGACGTTGAAGTTTCCCTGCAAAACCACATGGCCAGTCGCGTCTTGCAGCTCGATGTGTTTGATGTTGATCACCGGCCTGAGCGAAGGCGGAAGCAACTGCCCACTGGACCCGTCGCTAGTCAGCATCACGCGCAAGAATCCCGATCGACCCATGGCGCCGCCTACGTTTACTCCATCGACGATCAGCCGGTAGCTCGCTTCCGAGGTCAGACCTTCTGCCGACACGCTTAGCTGTTCTCGCCGCGTACTATCAGCGAGCGCCTCGATCCTGACCGAAGCGCCGCCAGCGGCTTGCGGAAGAACGCCCGTCGCGGCCAGTCGTGTTTCCTTTTCAACGAAACCGCCAACTGGACTGCTGTTGTCCGCGCTAAAGTTACCCTGAAGGACCAGCCGGTCGAGCGAGTCGCGCAATTCGACGTGACGAATCTTAGTCACAGGCTCGATGGCCGGCGGCAGCGGCGCGCGCCCCGGCTCAGTCACGAACGCGAAGCTGAGACTTCCCAGGCTCGCTGAAACGTTTGAAGCGAGCTCGTACCCGTCAACAACCAGCTTATAGTTCGTGCGCACGCTCAGCATATGGGCTTCGACCGTCAACTCTTGTCTCGCGCCTTTGACGTTTAGGCTCGCCTTTCCAAAAGCGACGCCGCCCCCCGGCCCGCGAGTGAGATCAATCTGTGAGTGAACGTCCAGAGGAGGTCTTTGGCTCGCGCCGTTCAAACTCTGTAACGCTCGAAGCGGGTCTATGCGTCCTTTCCCCAGCTTACCCGCAAGCCCGGGATTGAATTCGTCAATGCTGACTGAGTTGTCCTCGATGACCTTTTTCACATCCGGCTGGCTCGGATCAGCGGCGAGCACAAGCGCCGCTTCGGCCGCCGCCAGCGGCGCTGCAAACGAGGTCCCGCTCCATCGAGCGTACTCTCCCTCTCGATGCCCGGGAAATGTGCTGACCAGTCTCGCGCCGGGAGCGCACACATCGACATGGCTCCCGAAGTTTGAGAACGAAGTCTTCTGGCCCGACAGTTCAATCGCCGCGACAGCCATCACTTCCGCAAGGCTCGACGGGAACTGTGGGTTGGTTTCGCTGTCATCATTACCAACTGCAGCAACTATCGTGATGCCGCGCGCTCGCGCATCGACGATCGCCTCCCGCAACAGCTCCGACGGCGCGGTCGAACCGAGGCTGAGGTTGATCACGTCGGCGCCGTGATCCGCGGCGTACTTGACGGCGGCGGCTACGGTGAAGGCGTCGCTTACTCCATCCGCGGGGAAGGCGCGCACCGGCATTATCCGGCATTCCGGAGCGACCAACGCCACAAGTCCGGCGATAAAAGTACCGTGACCTGCGACTGTCGTCAGCGGGTCATCGGGCTTCTCCGCTGTGTCGTTGTTGCTGTCGACAAAATTCCACCCGTCGATATCATCGATCAGTCCGTTTCCATCGTTATCGACGCCGTCCGCATACTCGCGGGAATTCGACCACATATGCGTCGCTAGAGCCGTGTGCGTGCGATCTACGCCGGTGTCGATTATGGCAACGACGGTGCCCGCTCCACGAGACCGCAGGCTCACGTCTTCCAGTTTGAGAAGATCAAAGAGCCCCTGTTGCGCGTTGAATGCGGCGATGGACAGGCCAGGCGTCGCGAAGCCCTCGGGAAAACTCGCCGTTGCTCGCGCAAACAGGCTCGGATTCGCGATCACCGGGTTGAACGATGCGCTCAGAACATCTGGATCCGCAGCAAGCCTCTTCCGCCACTTCTTCTCTTTTTTGTTAGCCGGAATGCGCAGCCGATAAAAATTGGTTCCGTAGATTTGCAGAATGGTTGTCGTCCGATTGCGTTCGTTAACCGTCTCGATTGACGCGCCGGGTTGCAGCTCGACGACGATCTCGCCTCGGCGGATCTCGTCAGCGCCGTCAGATGCCGTGGCGACGCGAGTTTGAAACGAAACGGCTGACCCGGCCAACGTGATCGCCAGGAAGATTGGGAAGAACTTCGTTAGTCTCATAAGTACGACCTCTGTCGAATCAGTAGAAGCATCGAGCTCATCTCAATTCGGATTTCCCATCAGAATGAAAGGCGCCCAGTAGTACGGATGGCCGTATTCATCCTTGACCGCAAGCTGCGCGGTTCGCAGCGCCGCGCGCTTCGAAGCGCCCGCGCTGATCTGGGAGTACATGTGCTTCATCAACTCAGCAGTCGACGCGTCGCTTGTCGCCCACAAACTCGCAACCAGCGATGGGGCGCCCGCGTGTAAGAATCCTCGCATCAGCCCGTGAAGCTCGTCCCCTGGGAATATCTTGTTCACTCCGGTGTGACAGGCCGAGAGCGTCACCATCTCGGCGTTCAGCTTCAGATCCAGCAAGCTGTAGAAGTTCAAATTCGAATCGGCCAGCCTCAGGAACGAGAACATCGGATTGTCTCTCCTGAAGTATCCGTGCGAGGCGAGATGCAGGTACCCCGCATTCGGCGCTGCCCGCATCAGGTTCTCGCTTGTGGCTCGGCTGCCGGTCAGTTTCACCGTGTTTGGAAACATCGACGCAAGCGCCTTGATTTCACCGGCGACCGCCGGCGTATCGTGCCCGGCCAGCCCGAGCGCGACGAGTTTCATTCGACTTTCGGGCATCTGAGATTTGAGCTTTGAAATGTGAGATTGCTTCGCCATTTCCCGACACAGTTTCAACACAGTCGCGCTTGGCGCGTATGAAATCTCGAACTGATCGATGAGGTACCCTCTTCGATTGAGCAGCGCGTGGAATGGAACGTAATGAAGAGCGCCGTGAGGTATCACGATCAGCCTGTGATGGCGAGCGTACCTTTCAATCGGTGCGAACAGCTCGCGATAAAGCAGACCCAGGTACTGGTTCGCGGCTTGATTGAGCTGCTCGAAGTAACCCTCCGCGTAGCCCGGGCCGTAGTTGAACTTCTCAATCTGAAACTTGAGCGGCGCAAGCGTTCGTTCGACTTCGTGCTTCGACGCAATCGCGCGCACAACTTCAGCGCCACTGCGCGTTACAACGAACGCCGAGATTTCATCGCCCGTTGTGAAGTACTCGATCGCGGTCTCGCCTGGTTCGAGCGTGTCCTGAAGTTCGGAAGGCGTCACTGCTCGCAAGCGTTCGACAGGGTCCACCGGCGAGCCCTCCGCTTCGAGCCGGCGAAAGAGTTGCCCGATCTGCCGCTCACACCTGGCGATCTCGCGGCTGTATCGGTCAGCGGCGTTGGCCCGGCGCTGGCCCCCTTTTTCGTCTTCAAGATTCGCGTGCGAGCTGTGCCAGTTTAGCTCTTCGATCAACTTCAGAAGCCGCGCTCGCGTTTCGCTTTCGCCCGTTCGCCTCGTTGGGCGGCGCGGCTGAGCTTCGCGCAGGTAACTCGCCAGCAGATCGGCGAGCCCGCGTGATTTGGCCGACTCGACCAACTTGAACGCCTCCTCGACTGACGCATCGCCGCCGTCGTCGAGACACGCGCGGATCGCATCTTCGTAAACTTCCATCTTGTCGCCGAGGAACGTCGCCTTGAATTCATCTGCGGCGATTCCGCCTCGCATTTGCTCGACGATTTCGACGGCGCGTCGAAAGCTCTCGAGCGCGCCGCGATTGTTCCCGTTGTCGCGCGCGACCTTGCCGATAAGGTGATGGCACATATGCGCAACCGCTGGAGCGAAACTGCTTTCGATCGAGCGCAGCGCCGCCCTGGCCCTGCGGTTAGCCGTCGCGTGATCGCCGGCCTGGTAAGCAGCTCGGGCCGTTAACAGTCTGGCGTAGGCCGCTTTCGTGACCAGCTTTTGCCGGGAGAAGGCGCTCAGCGCCCGCTCGGCTCGTTTCGACGCTTCGCTTGAATCGCCGCGCCTTATCGCGAGCTCCGCCAGGTAAGAGTCGACCGTCGCTGTGAAGGTCGTATTCGTGTTCGCGGCAAACACTGCGCGAGCCTCAGTGAGATCAGAGTGCGCCTGCTCGATCCGCCCCGTTCCCATCGCTGCAAGTGCGCAGAACATCTGAGCCTTAGCTGCCTCGTAAGGCATATCGAGTTCTTTGAATCTGGCGTGCGCGATCGAGGCGTTCTGCAACGCATCGTCGAAAGCATTAAGCGCCAGAAGGATTTCGGCGATCTCGAGGTCGCACCACGCGACAAGGTGTACGCTGCCAAGCCCGGCGAGCCGATCGCGCGTTTCGTAATAGCCCTTGAGCCCCGTGTTGTAGCGCCCGCGCAAGAACTCGAGATAAGCCATGTGATATCGCGCTTGCTCCGCGAGCACGAACTGGCGCGCGCGATCAAACGCACGTGCGACGCCGGCGAGAAGCGCCAGCGCCTCATCGGGCCGGTCAAGCTCGGTGAAGACGTTCGCGCGGTTCAGATCGACCAGCGCGAGCATTCTCGCATCACCAGCGCCCCGCAGCGCAGCGCGCGCAAGGTCGTAGTGCTCGAGCGCCTTCTTATAGCGGTCGAGCATGTAGTAAATGTTTCCGACGTTCGTTTCGAGCTGGGCAAGCTGCACGGGATCAGTTCGCGCCAACACTCGGCGGGCCGCCCGCGCTGCTCGCAGAGCGTCCCCGTACCGGCCAATATGCGTCAGCGCGTCCACCTGTTGTTTCTGAACGACGCCGGCTTCCCTGGTGAACTTAAAAGAGCGCAGGACTTTCACCGCTTCGTCGTAGAGCTGGTTTGCGTCACCGTGTCTGCCCAGCAAGTGCAGCAGCCGAGCGCGGCTCGATTTGGCGAACGCTTCCGAGAGCGGGTCACGGGTCAGCGCTGCGAGTTGATCTATCCGCTCTACGAGCCGAGAGGCCGCGTTGAGGTCGCTGTGGACTAACCTGTCAACTTCGAGTTTCAGCGTCGCAAAAGCCTGCCAGCCAAAGCCACCGCGTCGCTCGCGAAGAAACGCTTCGACGCTTTTGGCTTCCGTCAACTTCTTGGCTAAGGTTCTGCTCACGTTGTCTCTCAATAATTTGAAATTCAGGGCTTCAAGGCGAAGAGCCGCTCGCGCCTTTAATACCACGGAACTGCCGGCGTAGCATAGACTTTAGTCTGTGTCCCTCCGGTGAAATCAAGCCCCCAAAGGGCGGCAGAACAGAGTCGAGAAATTGTGTTGCGTCGCCACGTCTCCCCTTCGCCGCGCCCGCATCACCTCTGCCGCCCTTTCGAGGCTTGCTCTGTCATTCCGCGATCGGCAATCCCACGATCGTTATGCTGGCCTCATTCACATCAACTCGCAGATCGTAGCTCCCAAAATCGATCGCTGGGATCGTGAATTCGCCTCGATCGTTGGTAACGGTGGAGAGAATCGTTCCGCCGTTGCGCATCAAATCAAGCTGCAAGCCCGCGACTGACTCGAACATCAATTCGCCCTCACGCAGAATCTGCCCGGTCAACTCGGCGCGTCTCTGATCCGATGCGGCTACCTGAACGTCTATGCTGTAGTCCTCTGCCCGATACAGCAACTGCCGCCCTTCGACACCGCTCGACCGGGCGCCGGCGAGGACCGGTGGTCTCAAGCTATCGAACACGAGTGAGGCGATAAAGCGGCCTACGCGTGCGCCCAAATTCGTCCGAACTCGAGGCGCGTTGAAGAGCCGTAGCGCGCGCTTTAAGACCCAGGGCGGCGGCTCGATCGAACCATCGCTCGCGGCGACCAGCTTCACTTGTTGATACCACGAGCGGTCGCCGTCGCACTGGCCGCAGCCCAGAGTAAGATGTGTCGCGACTGATTCGGCCGCCGCTCGATCGAGCCGGCCGTCAAGATAATCCACAAGCTGCTCAAATCCGGGGCACGTCATGATACTTCCTCTTCCTGCACTATCCGCCAACGACTGAAAAGATAATGAACCTGTAGGGGCATCCCGCCGTGGACGCCCCTACAGCTCTTTGTTACTTCCCCGGTGAAGCCGCGATGGATTTCGCGACCAGCGTCTCGCGGCAGAAGACCGCCGCTGCTCGCATGCCCTCGCTCAAGTCCGACAGCCGCGCGGGACGACCGTTGACGAGGATCTCCGTGCGCTCGACTACGTTTAGAGTAAGCCGCTTCCCAAAAGCTGGGTCCTTCGGCTCGATAGTAACGGTGCTCGAGTGAAGACTGACGTTCGAAATCCGGCCAACCACTCTGAGCTCGGTGCACTCGTCCTCGAGCGGCCTGGCCTCGATCAACAGCGCCTCGAATGAAACGATGTTGAAGACGGCCCTCGCTGCCATACCGGCCTGCAGGCGATCGAGCGGGGCCGGTTCGCCAAAAATAGTGATCACGGTGGAGTGGACCACTTGCAACGAAACGGGAGGTCCACCGACCAGCGGCGTTATGACGACAGTAGCTGTCGACACATCCACCGCTCTAATGTGACCGGTCACCTCGCCGAGCGACTCGGCAGCGATGCGCACAGCCAGCAGGGTGCTCTCGACGTAAGCCGCGATGACGTGATAGCCGCGCCTGAGGTCTTCAAGCGTAGCAGGCCGTCCGTTGAGCGAGATCGGCGTGTTGGGTCCGACGTTGAGCGTTATCGCCGACTCACCCGTTGAGGGCTCGATCGTGAGAGTATGCGCGACAACTCCGACGTCTCTAACGACGCCTCTGACTTCCGCAAACCCTTCGGCGGCGATTCGCGCCGCTTCAAAGTTCTCCGGGTTATACGAAGCTCCCGCAGAGAAGCCGCGCTTCAAGTCGTCGAGCCTTGCGGGTCTGCCGTCGAGCGTGATCGAAGTGTTCGCGCTCACGTGCAGCGTAACCGGCTCGCCCGCAGCCGTGGCGGTTGCGCCGGACGTTTGTGCGCTGCGAATTGGATCTATGGTGACGGTGCTCGCGCCGGTGTCTACCGAGGCGATGACTCCCTCGACTCTGACGAGATTGTCTGCGTCGTCACCGCGAGCTTGAATTTGGGGAGAAAGGAGCAGTGCTGAAACGAACAGGGTTGTAATCAACTTCCGCATAAGTGACTCCTTTCATGTAGTGGAGATTCGTTCGGCTTCATAGGGGGCTGAATGAATCGGGTAATTGAACGGCGAGGCTCGGGAAAAGTACCACGAGGTTGAACTATTTTTGTGGAGTTTCGATTAACGCCGGGAAGGCTGGTGGATTGTTCAGGACCTGTCTACAGACCGCCTCTCGAAATCCAACTCAAAGTCACGCCCTAACTGAACCTGAGTCTAAATCTTGCCTTCCAGAATCCGTTTGAGCTTTTGCAAGCAGCGGGCGCGCGTCGGACCCACCGAGTTCAGAGGTAGTTTCATAAGGCGAGCGATATCGGCGTAGCTGGGCTCTTCCTTCGAATAAAACAGCAACGTGATCAGCGCGCGGCATCGTTCAGAGAGCGACTCAACCGCTTCGCGCACCGCTTGCTGGCGCTGGACGTCAATGCGCTGCTGATCGGCGAGGGGTTCCCGGGAGGCGAGCTGGTTGACGATGTCTCGTTCGTAGTCTTCATCGTAGATCGACGGCTGGGTCTCGCGCCGCCGCTTCTCCACCACGCGCCAGCACTCGCGCGTGGTCGTGGTCATCAGCCACGAGCTAATCTTTTCCTGCTTGCGGAGCGTCGCCAGTTTCTGGAAGAGCCTCAAGCAGACTGATTGAAAGATGTCAGCCGCGTCAACCGGCGAGAACCCCGCGCGAATTGGAATCGAGTAGATCAGCCGCTGATACCTGTGAATGAGAGCCTCCCACGCCTCGGTTTCTCCGGCGAGGCAGGCTTCCACAAGCGCGCGGTCATCGATGCGCAGCGGCTTTGCGCGACTGTCGGCATCGGCGTGATCCATGTCAGAACAAGCTCAGCTTTATGCTGAGATATTTCTTGGGGTTTTGCCGAAAGTCGTACAACATCTTCACCATCTCGGCGGTTGTCTGATTCAGATTGTTGTACAGCCTATCATCGCGAAGGAACTTGCCTGCCGAGCCTTCTCCCTTATCAAGCCGGTCGCTGATGCTCCTCAAAGATGCAACTGACGCCTGCACGTCATCATGCAGCTTCTCGTCCTTTATGAATTTGCCCAGCGAGCCGCGTCCCGCTTCGATGTCGCCGGCGATCTTGTCGAGCTTCTCGGATGTCGAGTTGAGCTTCGCCAGAACCTCGGTGGCCTGTTTGTAGAACTGCTCGTCGGTGATCAGCTTGCCAATGGTTCCTTTGCCGGCGCGCACGTCGGCGACGATGCCTTGAACGTTATTGGTCGCGTCGCGGAGATCATCGTAGAGCTTGGGATCCTTGAGCAGACGCGCAATAGTGCCGTCGCCTTTTGTGATCCGCGCGCCGACCTCTTGAAACTCGAGGACTGCGCGATTCAGATTCACATAGAAGGCGTCGTCGTGAAGCAGCTTTCCGATCGTGCCCTTACCCTGATTGATGTTGTCCATCAGCTCCTGAAGTTGTTTGCCGACGGTGTTGAACTGTACGAGGATATCGCTCGCGCCCGAGAAGATCTGGGCCAGTCCCTGCTGGTCTGCGCTGGGTACCTCGCCACCCTCGGGTATCGGTTCCGCGCCCTTGGTGCCGGTGGTTATGTCGATGACCCGGTCGCCGAGAAAGCCTTGCTGAGCGAGGACAGCTTGCGAGTCTCTACGAATCCGGCCCTCGACTTCTTTCGCATCGACGGTCATGACGACGACGATTGGCTTTTCGTCTTTGCTGGTGGGGACGGCTCCGAACTCGACGCTGTCAACCTTACCGACATTCTTGCCGGCCAGGCGCACCTCGTCGCCCTTCTTCAAACCATCGGCTGCCGCAAAGCGGGTGCTGTAGGTCGCGTTGTGCTGGAAGAACGGTATTCCGCCGCTGACACTCAGGATGAAGATGATCAGGATCGTGATGGTCACGACCACTAATATCCCGACTCGCAACTCAGACATTGTGGTTTTCTGTCTTGGCATAACAACCTCCGTGGCTTAGAAGTCAGAAGTCAGAGGTCAGAAGGCGGAAAGCAGGCAGTAGGCAGAAGGCAGAAGGCAGAAGGCGGACGGCAGAAGGCAGAAGGCGGACGGCAGAAGGCAGCGCCGCCCACCGCCATTCGCATGCTCTTTTCCGCCTGCTTCCATCTGCTGTCTCCTTGCCGCCTTCTGCCTTCCGCTTTCTGCCTTCTGCCTTCTGCCTTCCGCCTTCTGCCTTCTGCCTTCTGCCTTCTGCCTTCTGCTTTCTGACTCCTAAGACACCTTAAAGAAATCCAGGATGTAAGGGTCATCGCTGGTCCAGAGCTCTTCATCGGTGCCGCTGAAAATCACCTTGCCTTGTCTGAGCATGATGAAACGCGTGTTGACTAGACACAAGCTTCCCTGCTCGGACCGAAACTCGACATCGCCGCCTTCGCCGATCGTCGCGAAGGTCGAGGACAGCAGCTTAATGTCTTCCACCCTATGCGTGACGAAGATCGAGCTGACTCCCTCCAGGTCGCGGAGTTTCATGGCAAGCTCGAGGATCGTGCGGGCGGTTGGCGGGTCCAACCCAGCCGTCGGCTCGTCAAACAGAATCAGCTTCGGGCTGCCCACAAGCGCGCGAGCGATGCCGACCCGCCGCCGCATCCCGCCCGACAGCTCCGAGGGCCTCATGAACATCGTGTGTTCCAGGTTGACGAAGCGAAGCATCCGCCGCACCGCTTCCTCGATCTCGTCCTCGGGCAGTCCCTGCTCGAACAGGCGAAAGCCGACGTTTTCATAAACTGAAAGCGAGTCGAACAAGGCGCCGTCTTGAAAGACCATGCCGATCTTCTTGCGTACCGCTGTCAGCTCGGCTTCTTTCATCTGGATGATGTCATCCCCGTCGATCAGTATCCGGCCGCCCTGCGGCTTAATGAGTCCAAGCACCAGTTTCAGAATCGTAGACTTGCCCGTTCCCGAGCCGCCCATGACTATCTTGGTCTCGCCCGGATTTACAAGAAAACTCACTTCGTCCAGGATGACCCGGTCCTCATAGGCCATAGTCACACCGTGAAACTCAATTGCGCTGTCTCTTTGTTCCGACATAAGGCTCGAGCTATGTAAACGCTTGAATCAGCTTTTGCAGGAAGAAGTCCGACGCCAGTATCAAGATATCCGACAAAACCACCGACTGGGTGGTCGAGCGCCCGACTCCGACCGTGCCTCCGTGAGTGCGCAGCCCTGCGCGGCAACTGACGACGGCTATGATGAAACCAAAAACGACGGGTTTGACGAGCCCGCCTATCAGATCATTGTATGTCAGCGCAACTTTGGCTGAGCTGATGTATACGGAGCTGGGCACTCCGAGCAAGGTGCTTGATACCGCCCATCCTCCGACCGATCCAACCATGTCTGCAAGCACCGTCAGCGCAGGACACATTACCATCAGCGCGAATAGTCGCGGCCATACCAGCTTCTTGATGGGATCAGTCCCCAGCGCGCGCATCGCGTCCACCTGTTCGGAAACCACCATCGAGCCGAGTTCGGCGGCGATCGCCGAGCCGACGCGGCCGGCAAGCATCAACGACGCCAGCACCGGCCCCATCTCTCGCACCAGCGAAGTCATCACCAGTTGTCCGGTCTTAGCCGTTGCCCCGAAAGTCTTGAGCGTGGGCGCGGTGTTGAGGGCGAGGATGCCTCCGGTGAACGCGCCGGTCAACACAATGATCAGTATCGAGCCGACGCCGATCAGGTCCATCTGGGTGATGATCTCGCGTAAGTAATGAGGCTTGGATAAGGCGCGACGGAATGCGCGGCCGGCCATCAGCGTAGCTTCTTGAACTTCGTAGACGGCCTCAAAGAATGGGTTCATCAGTCAGCATTGCGGATTGCGGATTTCGGATTGCGGATTGAGGATAGCTCAGTCACCCGCGACATTCAATCCGCAATCCGAAATCCGCCATCCGCAATTAGTAGAAGAGGTACTTGCGCCAGGCTTCGTCGGCGCGGCCCAGGTAGCGGATGATCTGACGGTTCACGTGAAGGTTGTACGCTTGTGGACGCCTAAGCAGCCTCATCCCCGCTCCTTCCGGAGAGCGGTCGCCTTTGCGGTTGTTGCAGGAGCGGCAGCAGGTCACCAGGTTCTCCCACGCGGAATCACCTGCACGCGACCGGGGAATGATGTGATCGAGTGTCAGATCCTGAGGAGGAAACACCCGG
>CAZJQQ010000070.1:0-30471 GCA_964548075.1 uncultured Clostridia bacterium
CTCGCGATGCACTGACCCTGTTCGTAGTTCGGCCTTCAGGCGGAAGTTCGTATGTAGACTCTCACTCAAACCAGCTACGAACTTCCGCCTGAAGGCCGAACTACGAACACTCTTCCTCAAAGGCAAATCATGGAAACCCTTCTTCACGATGCGCGCTACAGCATCCGAATGTTGCGCAAGAACCCCGCGTTCACGGTAGTCGCGGTGATCGCGCTTGCTCTCGGCATCGGCGCCACCAGCGCGATCTTCAGCGTCGTCAACGCGGTCCTGCTTCGGCCGCTTCCTTTCAAGGACCCAGCCGGGCTCGTCAGAATCTGGGGAAAGTTCGAAAAGGATGGCATTCCGAAGAACTGGATTTCACAACCCGAGCTTCTTGACCTTAAAGAGCAGAGCCAGACCTTCGAAGACATCGCCGCTTTCGAGACGGGCGGCGCAAACCTTACAACCAGCGGTGACCCCGCGCGAGTGAACCGGGCGTCCGTTAGTGCCAGTCTCTTCCCGATCCTCGGCATACAAGCGAGCATAGGCCGTACTTTCCTGGAAGAAGAAGACAAGCCCGGCCGCGACAAGGTAGTCCTGGTCGGCGACGCCCTTTGGCGCAGCCGCTTCGGCGCGGATCCTGCGCTGGTCGGCAAGACGCTCGTACTCAGCGGCACTACTTACTCGGTGGTAGGCATTATGCCGCCGGGCTTTCAATTCCCAGAGAGGGATGAGCTATGGGTTCCCCTGGCGATCGATATAGCCAACCTCGATGACCGCGGCAGCCACGGCCTCGAAGTGGTCGCGCGATTGAAACCCGGCGTCACTCCGGCGCAATCGCAAGCGGACTTGACCAACATCAGCGCGACGCTCACGCAGCGATACCCGAACAACTACGCCGCTGGCGGGTTTGGGTTGTATCCGGTCTCGATGCTGGATGAGTTGGTCGGCAACATTCGTCCCGCGCTCTACATCCTTCTGGGCGCCGTCGGCTTTGTGCTTCTGATCGCGTGCGCCAACGTCGCCAACCTGCTGCTGGCTCGCGCATCGGCGCGAGAAAAGGAAGTCGCAATTCGAGCAGCGATGGGCGCCCGGCGCGGGCGATTGATTCAGCAACTGCTCACTGAAAGCGTGATTCTGGCGGCGATCGGCAGCGCGCTCGGGTTGGCGCTGGCTTATCTGGGCGTCAAGCTTTTCGTTGCCTTCGGCCCAAGTGAGATCGCTCGCATTGAAGAGATCGGTCTCGACGTCCGCGTGGTTGGCTTCAGCGTTCTGATGGCCGTTGTGACCGGTCTGGCATTCGGTCTGGCGCCCGCAATTCAAATCTCGAAACCTGATCTGCATGATTCACTCAAGGAAGGCGGCCGCGGCTCGACGAGCGGGCGACACCGGCTGCGCAACGTGCTTGTAGTTTCAGAAGTGGCAATCGCGCTGGTTCTTCTGGCTGGCGCCGGCCTGATGATCAAGAGCTTTCAGCGTTTGTTGCAGGTAGACATGGGCTTCCGCACAGAGAAAACCCTTACTCTGCGCCTTACGATTCCTTCGGCGACCTACAAAGAAGACGCGCAGATCGGCGGGTTCTATCGACAACTACTCGACAAGGTCAAAGCGATACCGGGAGTTGAATCGGCGGGCGCGATCTCAGAGCTGCCGCTGAGCGGCTCCTACTCGTCGGGATCAACAGCAGTCGAAAACCCCGATACCGACGAGAGCCTCAAAACGTTTCGGGGCTTCCCTTACATCGAGGCAGATCGCCGCAGCGTCTCGCCGGACTACTTCTCGGCGATGGGGATCGCTCTCAAGGCAGGCCGCCTCTTCACAGACGCCGACACCGAAAACGCACCGCCGGTCGCGGTGGTCGATGAGAGCTTTCAACGCCGCTTCTGGCCGAAGGGCGGCGCCATCGGCAAACGCTTCATCGCCCGGTTCAATGACGGCAAAGACATCAAATGGGGTCAGATCGTCGGCGTGGTCGCGCACATCAGACACTACGGCGTCGATCAGGCGAAACAATTTGAGCTCGGACAGGAAGGCCGCGAGCAAGCTTACTTCCCTTACGCTCAGAGTCCGTCGAATCGGATGTACCTGGCGATCAAAACAGGGGTCGATCCGCTCAGCCTGACCAGTGCCGTGCGCGACGCAGTGCTATCGCTGGATCGAGAGGTGCCCGTGTACGAGGTCAAGACCATGGACCAACTAGTCACCTCGTCGTTAGCGCAACGCCAGCTCAACATGATCTTGTTCGCGGCGTTCTCGGCAATCGCACTGATACTGGCGGCGGTTGGAATCTACGGCGTGATGTCGTACTCCGTCACCCAACGCACACATGAAATCGGAATTCGTATGGCGCTGGGCGCTCAACAGAGCAGCGTGCTCAGCCTTGTCGTCAGACAGGGGATGACGTTGGCGCTTGCTGGCGTAGCCATCGGCCTCGGCTTCGCTGTCGCGCTGACCCGCTTGATGTCCAGCCTGTTGTTTGGCGTAAGCGCGACTGACCCGGTTACATTCGCCGCCATCGCGGCGATACTAACAGGAGTGGCTCTGGTGGCCTGTTTGGTGCCAGCTCATCGGGCGACCAGAGTTGATCCGATGATAGCGCTGAGGTATGAGTAGGTTCGGAGTTCAGAGTACAAGCGTTAGCTTGCCTGACTCGATCGCGTAAAGCACTGGAAGCAAGCTAAAGCTTGAACTCTGAACCACAAACTTCCGCTTGAAGGCCGTACTACAAACCTCAAGTGCGCTCCTCTTGGCGTCCTCACTGTTCGTTCATCTATAATCCTTCGCCATGACGACGGCCCTGGTCTACGATCCCGCTTTCCTCACACACGAAACCCGACACCATCCAGAGAACCCAGAGAGGCTCAGGGTTATCATTTCTGCCCTTCAACAAGACGAGGCGCTGTGGACCAAGCTCCATCACCTCACGCCGCGGCAGGTCGCTGATGACGATATCATGCGTTGTCACAGCTTCCGGTTGATAGAACAGATTAGGAGCCTGTGTGATCGCGGCGTTCCCTTTGTCGATCTGGATACCGCAATCTCCGCGCAATCCTTTGAAGTTGCAAAGCTAGCTGCGGGAGCGGCGACGCTCGCGGTCGATGAAGTCTTTAACGACGCAAGCAATGCGATCGCGCTGGTCAGACCGCCGGGGCATCACGCGACTTCGAACCGCGCGATGGGCTTTTGTCTTTTTAACAACGTTGCGATCGCTGCGCGCTACGCTCAAGTTCACTACGGAGCGGACCGCGTTCTGATAATCGATTGGGATGTTCATCACGGCAACGGCACTCAAGAGATCTTCTATCGCGATCCATCGGTCTTTTATCTGTCGACGCATCAATATCCGTATTATCCCGGGACGGGGTCCGCCGGCGAGCGCGGCCTCGATAAAGGCGAAGGGACGACGCTTAACATTCCTCTCTCTGAAGGCACGTCTGCTAACGCTCACCGTGAGGCGTTTGCGGACGCGCTCAAGTTGATTGAAAGAACCTTTCCGCCAGACTTGATAATAGTGTCGGCGGGATTCGATTCGCGGCGAGGCGATCCGCTGGGCGGGTTGATGCTCGAAGACAGCGACTTTCAAGAGATGACAAAGCAGGTGATGGATATGGCCGATCGTGAGGCCGCAGGCCGCGTCGTTTCGGTGCTCGAGGGCGGGTACAATCTGGACACGCTGGGCGAGACTCTCAGGACTCACGTCGCGGCGCTGGCTTCGTGAGGCGCTTTGTGGTCTAGGACGGGAGCAAACACTCGACGCAAAGGCGCAAAGACGCGCCAAGACGCGCCAAGACGCAAAGGAGAAATGAAACCCGAGCTAACAGAAAACGCGCTGCGAGTCTTGGAGAAGCGGATTCTCGCGCGTGATCATCACGGACGTGTCGCCGAAACGCCCGAAGACATGTTTCGCCGCGTCGCGCGCAGCGTCTCCGAAGCAGATATTCAACACGGTACGCACGCTGATGCCGCCGCTGCCGAAGAAGTTTTCTTTGAGATCATGAGCAGTCTAGAGTTCTTACCGAACTCGCCTACGTTGATGAACGCGGGGCGGAACCTCGCTCAGCTCTCTGCCTGCTTCGTGCTCCCAGTTGAAGACTCGATGGAATCCATCTTCGGCACGTTGCGCGACACGGCGCTTATTCAAAAGAGCGGTGGAGGCACCGGCTTTTCTTTCTCGCGGCTGCGTCCAAGAGAAGATCCCATTGAATCAACTCACGGAGTGTCGAGCGGTCCCGTCTCGTTCATGCGCTTGTACAACTTCGCTACCGAAGTAACGAAGCTTGGCGGAAAACGAGCCGGCGCGAACATGGCTATCCTTCGCGTCGATCATCCGGACATCGAAGAGTTCATCGCCGCCAAAACGAATCCGCTCGAGTTGAACACCTTCAACATCTCGGTCGCAGTGACCGACGAGTTCATGGAGAAGGTCAAGAACGGCGAGCAGTTCGACTTGATCAATCCGCGCACCCGCGAGGTCGTGAGGCAATTGGACGCACGCGGCGTATTAGATCGAATCGTCGAATCCGCGTGGCGTAACGGTGAGCCGGGCGTGATCTTCATCGATCGAATAAATCGTGATAATCCGACGCCCGAACTTGGTCAAATCGAAAGCACGAACCCGTGCGGCGAACAACCGCTGCTGCCCTATGAATCCTGCGTGCTGGGTTCGATCAACCTTGCGAAGTTCCATCGCGACGGCGCTGTTGATTATGACCGCCTCAAGAAAGTCGTGGCGCACGGGGTTCACTTCCTTGACAACGTCATCGACGTGAGCGAGTACCAGATACCGCAGATCGCCGAGATCACCAGGCTCAATCGAAAGATCGGGCTCGGCGTGATGGGCTGGGCCGATCTGCTGATCCTGCTCGGCATTCCGTATGACTCCGAAGCAGCGATCAAGGTCGCCGAAGAGGTGATGGGATTCATCTCACACGAGGCGCTCGAAGCG
Organism: uncultured Clostridia bacterium; assembly: GCA_964548075.1. Classification (GTDB taxonomy): domain Bacteria; phylum Acidobacteriota; class Blastocatellia; order UBA7656; family UBA7656; genus Onstottus_A. The sequence goes on from CAZJQQ010000070.1 coordinate 4,925, forward strand.
TCGGTGGATCTGGCGAAGCAAAGGGGACCGTTTCCGCGATGGTTTCAGGAGAGCATCTACAAGGCGCGCGGCGAAGAGCAGGCTGGAAGCCTGCGCTCCCAGGAACGCTCCCAGGAACGCTCCCAGGAGCGCCGCAACGCGACGGTTACCACGGTTGCGCCGACCGGGACGATCAGCCTGATTGCCAACTGCTCGAGCGGCATCGAACCGGTTTACTCGATCGCGTACCGTCGGCTCTCGTTCGAATCCGAGCGCATGACTTTTGTTCATCCGCTGTTCGGGACCTACGCGCGCAAGCACGGCTTCTTCAGCGAAGAGTTGATAAAGCGGGTCGCGGAGACGGGTTCGCTGCACGATCTTCCGGAAGTCCCTGCCGAAGCTGCGCGTGTTTTCGTGACGACGCACGAGATCGCGCCAGAATGGCACGTTCGAATGCAGGCGGCGTTTCAGAAGCACATCGACGCGGCCGTCTCAAAGACGATCAACTTCCCTGCCAGCGCTACGGTTGACGACGTGAAGCGCGCTTACCTGTTGGCTCACGAGCTCGGCTGCAAAGGGATCACGGTGTATCGAGACGGCTCGCGCGAGAAGCAGGTACTGAGCACCGAACTTGAAGATATGACCGAGCCGTTGACGCTGGCGTCGGCGGGTCAGTCGGAGATGCAACGCCCCGAGAATCTCTTGTTCGCCAGGAACATTTGTCCGGATTGCGGGGAGACGCTGCGTCAAAACGGCGGGTGTCTTTATTGCACGTGTGGATATTCGGTGTGTGTGCAGACTTAAGCGGTTGCCTACTTAGCGTCGACGGCTTTGCCGGGTATCAGGCGGTGTCCGATCATGTCTACTGCCGCCTGACACTGTTCCAGTACTATATAGCCAATTAACGGTTCGTAGGCGCCGTTGGCCGGTTTCATATCCAGAAACAGGACCTCGCTGTAGATCGGCCGGAAACCTTCGACCTCGATTTTGACCGGTCCGCAGATCTCGGCTTCAACGGTTTCGTGAGTAGCGGTCTCCACGTCCGCCTTAGCTACTGAGTCCAGTTCGCCCAAGCGGTCGCGCCACGCGCTCGGTAGCACCATGAAGGCCGAACCCGTTTCGACAAGCGCGTCACAGCGAAGGGTCATCGATGCGTCCTTTGTGTTCTCGATCCTAACCGAAGCAATTATCCGTCCCATATCCTCAATGTACACGTCGGCGACGTCGATGCCCATCGCATACCATAGGCGAGAGCCCGCGCGAAGCACTCAGGTGCCTCCGCTGTCCGCCTTTTTTAGACGTACCGGCGCCTCTAGAGAGAGCCTTCATTGATGATTGGCTACCAATCGCCCATAGTTTCGATCTTATAGTCAATCAGTCGCTGGCCAGCGCCAAAGTAGAATATCATTCCCATGTTGTAAACCTGGAATTGACTTGGGTCGCTTCCCACTTTAGGTAATCGCGCAACGAGATAACCTGTCACTTTGTTGCGTTGCCCCTTGAGTTCGTCTGTTCCGCCGGGACTTCCATCCTGATATCCGTGGTTAATGGCTTTTACAGAGTTGATATTCAGAGCGTCGACAAAAGTCACTACTTGAGATCTAGTTGACCCAATGGGAATCTGGTTTTTGACTAGTTCATCCATCTGGCTGTCCGTCACCTTCATCTCCTTACGCCCACAAGAAGCTGCTGCGAGCATAAGCAAAGCCACAACGAAGACGCGGTTGCCTGAGGCTTTGTTTGATGACTTGAACATCGCTAGTTTCTAGCTGAGTATTTCGGACCAACCATAGTTGTTTCGATTAGTGGCAGAGTGAACGCCTGACGCTTCATTCAACCATTTGCTTTCGGTACCACTCCACTGTCCGCCGAAGACCCTCTTCAAAACTTACCGAGACCTCATAACCGAGCCCTCGCTCCGCAGCCTCGATCGAAGCTTGCGAGTCGCGCACGTCTCCAGCGCGTGCGGCTTCGTGAATCGGTTCGATGTTGCTGCCGAGTATCTCTTTCAGCCTTGCAAGCAGATCGAGCAACGTGTACCTGCCCCCACATGCAACGTTGAATGCCCGGCCCCCGGCGCCGTCCGCTTCGGCTGCCAGCAAGTTCGCATTGACGACGTTTTCTACATAAGTGAAGTCGCGCGATTGAAGACCATCGCCATAGACTACAGGCGGCTTGCCTTCCAGCAGAGCGGTGATGAACCTCGGGATCACCGCCGCGTACTGGGACTCGGGGTCCTGACGCGGCCCGAAGATATTAAAGTAACGAAGCGATACGATATCGAAACCATACACGTGTTTGAATACGCTCGCGTAGTGCTCGCCCGCGAGCTTCGAGAGCGCATAAGGCGAAAGCGGCTGCGGGGTCATCTCCTCGCGCTTCGGCAGCACCGGAGTCTCTCCGTAGACCGACGAGCTTGATGCGTAGACTACTCGCCTGACGCCGGCGTCGCGCGCTGCGAGCAGAACGTTGAGGGTTCCGGTGATGTTCACTTCGTGAGTGGTTAGGGGATCGGCAACGGAACGCGGGACTGAACCGAGCGCTGCTTCGTGAAAGACGACATCGACGCCCTTGGTCGCTTCGTTGACTAATCCCACGTCTCGGATATCGCCTCGAATCAGCTCAATGCTGCTGCGAAAGGATTCGAGATTCGCTTCGTGACCCGAGCTGAAGTTGTCGAGGACTCGAACGTGGCCGCCCTCTCGCACCAGCCGTTCGGCGATGTGACTCCCGATGAAACCCGCTCCGCCGGTTATTAGATAGGTGCCCTTTGTCATTCTTCTCTCGTTTGGAGATCTTAAGCGTTTGCGTCTTTGCGATCCTTTGCGTCTTTGCGCAAAAGAATCCCAGCGCAAAGACGCAAAGGGCCGCGAAGACGCAAAGTCGTCACTTCTTTATTAGGAAATTACCAATGGCCAGACAATCGATCCCCGAACAATAAAAACCTCGAACCGCTTCGCGAGGCGTCGACACGACCGGCTCACCAAACAGATTGAACGACGTATTCAAGAGAACCGGCACGCCGCTTGATTCGCCAAACTTCGACAACAGTTTCCAGAACGCAGCGTTTGTCTTTCGGCTCACACTGTGAACCCTCACCAGACCGTCGCCGAAGACCGCCGCGGGGATCAACCGCCGCTTCGCTTCCTTGATCCTGCTCACGCCCTGAAGGAATTCATTCAATGCGCTTGCCTCGAAGAATTCCTCGGTGCGTTCTTCAGGCACGGCCGCGCAAAACGGCCGGAACTCCTCGCGGTGTTTGATGAACGCGTTCAGGTTGTCTCGCATCATCTCCGAAGTCGGCGAGGCCAGTATGCTGCGAGCGCCAAGACTACGCGGCCCAAACTCCATCGCCCCGCGAAACCAGCCCACGATCTTTCCCTGCGCGAGCAGACGCGCGACTTCAGCGATAAGCTTGTCTTCGGTCAGCGAGTATTCATAAGCTATCTTGCAATTGTCGAGCACGCCCTTTATCACTTCGTCGTTGAACTGCGGGCCAAGAAAAGCGTGCCGCATTTGGTATCCCCGGTCCTTGTTGCCGAGCACCTGGTGCCAAACGTATAACGCAGCACCCATTGAGCAGCCTGCGTTGCCGGCGGCCGGTTGCACGAACAAGCGAGCAAAGCCTGCGCGCCGCTCGACGGCAGACGCGGCCAGACTGTTGAGCGCGACGCCCCCAGCCAGGCACAAGTTCTCTTCGCCGGTTTGCTGGCGATGTCGGATTGCGATCTCGCACAGAACATCTTCGATGCGCGCTTGAACACTGGCGGCAAGGTTGCGATGTTTCTCGGTGATCGGCTCGTCCTTGGCTCTTGGCTTCAAGCCGGCGCGTTCGAAGAAATGATCCGAGAGCGCCGGCGTTCCTCTCAAAGGAGGATCGAAGTAGTCGAGGTTCACGACCGGCAGCCCGTCCGCGTCAACGCCCAGAAGCTCTTTGAACAGATCCGTGGACTCCGGCTTACCGGTAGGCGCGAGCCACATCGTCTTGTGCCAATCGCCGTCCGCGTCGAAGCCCAACGCCGCGGTCACGGCGCCGTAAACCATACCGATCGAGTTTGGAAACTGAGCTTCGGCTTTTATGCGGAGCCGTTCTCCCTCGCCGGTCATCAACACGGCCGAGGTCATGTCCCCTTTGTTGTCGACCGAGATCACCGCGGCACGCTCGAAGCCCGATGCGAAAAACGCGCTCGCTCCGTGCGCGAGATGATGAGGGACCTCGACGAACTTGCCCCCTGCTGAAAGCTGCGATTCAACCAGACGTCTGGTTCTCAGCCTCTGCTTCAGATCATTCAAGCTCTCGACAAAGTAAGGCGGGAATCCTTCGATCGCCCCTTGCTCCGCCGCATTGATCGCCCGCGACGAGTTAAAAGCGATCTCGCGGTGAAATCGTTTGTGAGGCTCGAGATAATAAGCGACGTAGTCAATGTTATCGAAGCCGATGCCCCCGCGCTCGAGGCAAAACTCTATTGCGCGAAAGGGCAGCCCGCCGGCGTAGTTCATGCCGATGTGCCTGATCCGAGCGAGCTTCTCTTCTTCGATTGCGGCGACAACACGACCGTCCTGGACCAGCGCCGCGGCCGCGTCTCGCTCCTGTCCTGAGATGCCAAGGATGTTCATCAATCAGTTCCGTCGGGAGAATGCTTGAGGGGGATGAATACCATTAACATTCGAGCGCAGGCTTTTCAAGCTGGCGCTGTTTTGAGTAGTGGGGTCAGTGTACCTCACTACCAGGTTTTGGCGTCGCGGCGCTCCGGCGAGCGTTGCAAGTTCATTCGGCCGAAGTATAATCCCGGATGAGAGAGCAATCGAGCAGCACACTTCAGAATCACGCACTAATCATCATGGACCAAACTCCGATCATCGATGCATGGATGCAGCACCCGACTCCTGGTTTCAGCCAACACCCTATGTTTGAATCCTTGCGCCGGTGGACCCGCGGCGAAGCCATGGGCTCGGACATCCCTCTTGAAACGACTATCGCAACTATGGACAAGGGTGGCGTTCGGATCGGGCTCATCTCGGCGTGGTGGGGACCTCAAGGCCCGCTCATCGAAAACGATCAGGTCGCGAGCTTCGTCCGAGCTTATCCCGACCGGCTAATAGGCGTTGCCTCCGTGGACCTGTACCGGCCGATGGACGCCGTCCGTGAATTGAGACGTTGTGTGCGTCAGCTTGGATTTCGAGGCTTGAGAATAGTGCCCTGGCTGTGGAATCTGCCGCCGGATGATCGCCGGTATTATCCGCTGTATGCGGAGTGTGTCGAGTTGGGAATTCCATTTTGTCTTCAGGTCGGTCACACTGGTCCCTTGTGTCCATCAGAGCCCGGGCGGCCAATTCCCTATCTTGATCACGTTGCGCTCGAGTTTCCGGAGCTCACGATTGTGGCCGGTCATATTGGTTACCCGTGGACGGCTGAGATGATATCTCTGGCGACCAAGTACCCAAATGTTCACATCGACACGTCTGCTTACAAGAGCAGCCGATATCCGCGAGAGCTTGTCGACTATCTGCGAGGCCACGGACGCAAGAAGGTTCTCTTCGGGTCCAATTATCCGATGTTGACGCCGGGTGACTGCTTGCGCGATCTGGCTAAACTTGAGTTGGACGACGAGGCGACACGAATGTTCTTGTGTGAGAACGCTGAGCGAGTCTTCTCGCTGACCGCGAAATAAAGGGCCCACATGAAGACCACCGCGCTCCTGAGCTTGATCAGTGGACTGGTGCTGATCATGTGCGCTTCGACCTGCGGCGCCGACGGGCCGGTCAGGGCGCACATCACGATTCTTTCGACCACCGACATGCACGGCAACATCTACCCGATCGACTACAACACAAACAAACCTGATGTGCGCGGACTGGCCCGCGTTGCGACGGTAGTGAAACAGGCGCGCAAGGAGAATCCCGGCCTGCTGTTGCTCGATTCCGGCGATACGATACAAGGCACGCCGCTGACCTTCCATCACGCCAGGGTAAACAACAAACCGCCCGATCCGATGATGACGGTGATGAACGCAGTGGGCTACGACGCGATGGCAGTCGGAAACCACGAATACGAATTCGGATTAGATGTTCTCAACAAAGCGCGCGGCGAAGCTCGATTCCCGTGGCTCTCAGCAAACACCTACAAAAAAGGAACCGGCGACACCTACTTCCAGCCATTCATCATCAAGGAAGTGAGCGGCGTTCGGATTGGGATTATTGGACTGACGACGCCGGGCATGCCGAGCTTGGATGATCCCGATCGTTACTACTCAAAAATCGAGGTGCGCGAGCCTGTAAGCGAAGCGAAGAAGTGGACCGCCGTGATCCGCGAGACCGAGCGCGTTGATCTGGTCGTTGTCGTGATGCATATGGGGCTTGAAGCCGATCTACGAACCGGCGAGAAGTTCCCCGGGCAGATGCCGAATGAGAACGCAGCGCTTGCAATTGCCGAGACCGTTCCGGGTATCGACCTCATTCTGATGGGTCATACGCACCGCGAAGTCCCTTCGATCTACATCAACGGAGTGCTGCTGGCTCAAGCAGAGAAATGGGGGCGAAGCATCGCGCGTGCAGACGTGTATTTGGAAAAGAGCGGCGCCACCGGCCGCTGGCGGGTGGTGGCGAAATCATCCCGCACAATTCCCGTTGGCGATCAGGTGGAGGCTGATCCGGAGGTGCTTCGCATCGCTGAACCTTATCATCGTGAGGCGCAGGCCTGGCTCGATCAGGTCATCGGCGACTCGCCGGTTGAATTGAAAGCCGGAGAAGAACGATTCCGCGACACGGCGATTCTGGATCTGGTTCACCGAGTCCAGTTGGAACTAGGCAACGCGGATGTTTCAACAGCGATGACCCTGAACTCAAAAGCTAGGATACCCAAAGGCCCGGTGACCGTGCGCGACATCATCGGCTTGTACGAATATGAAGCGACTCCCGTGGTGGTGGAGGTCACGGGTAAGCAGTTGAAGGAAGCGCTTGAGCATTCGGCCCGGCATTTTGGAACATACAAACCGAACACGCCATCGTCGGAGCTCACTGACGAGAGGTTTCCAAGCTACACGTACGACGTGGCGGAAGGCATCACGTACGATCTGGATATCTCGAGGCCCGTCGGCGAGCGCATTCAGAACATGCGCCTTCACGGACAACCAGTAACGCAGACTCAAAACCTGCGTCTTGCGACGATCACCTTCCGGGTCAACGGCGGCGCCGGCTACACGATGTTCAAAGCTGCGCGAGTCATTTACCGATCAAGCAAAGAACTACGCGAGTTGATCATCGACTGGGTGAAACGCAACGGTCATATCCCCACGACACCGACAAACAACTGGCGGCTGCTGCCCCTCGGAGCGCGTGCATCCCTGCCTGCCTATTCCCGATATGGCCAGTTCCCTCTTCTCATAAAACCAATCGCGGCTCGAAGCGGCGAACTTCAAATGGCCCTAATCTTGACAAAGCATACCGCCTAATATAGTTTTCGGTGTGCGAGAACATCCTCGAATTAAGTAACTTTCTCGGTCTTAACATGAAGATCTGCCCGCAATGCGGCAAGGCTTATGACGATCCAGTCGAAGTCTGTCCCAGCGACCGATCCGCGCTCATCCTAGTTGACGCATCGGATGGCGACCCGATGCTGGGCAAGCTGCTCGATGGCCGGTACAGGCTCATTCGCAAAATCGGCGAAGGAGGGATGGGATCGATCTACCGCGCCGTTCACATTGAGAATCTCCGAATCTGCGCTATCAAACTGATGACCAGCCTGTCGCCAGGCAAAGAAGATGCGATCGCGCGATTCAAACGCGAAGCAAGGAATTCCGTCCGCATTGACAGCGTTCATGCTGTGACCGTTTATGATTCCGGTCAGACCGATGAAGGATTGCTCTATCTTGCGATGGAGTTTATAGATGGCAAACCGCTTTCGCGAGTGATCGCCGATCAGCGCGTGCTGCCAATCGAGCGCGTCGTTCACATAACCAATCAAATCGCTGAAGCGCTGGCTGCCGCTCATGCGTTACCGATGATTCATCGCGACCTCAAGCCTGACAACATCATGATCACCCGCAAAGGCGCGAACACCGACTTCGTAAAGGTGCTCGATTTCGGGATCGCGAAGGCGTTGGCCGATCCGAGCGGCGATAACCTGACCAAGACGGGCTTTGTGCTAGGCACGCCTGTTTACATGTCGCCCGAGCAGTTGCTCGGCGAAGAGCTCGACCCAAGGTCGGACATTTATTCTCTTGCGATCATCGTTTATGAAATGCTCAGCGGTCGCCTACCCTTCGAAGGCGACAATCCACAGGCGGTTATGATGAAGCGCGTGATGAGCGACCCGATTCGCCTCCGCGCGGTGGCGCCCTCGGTGAACGAGGCGGTCGAGCAGGCAGTGATGGCCGGACTCGAGCGGAATCGCGATTCGCGCACGCCGACCGTCGAAGCGTTTGCCTCTGAGTTGAGCCGTGTGCTCTATAGCGGCACACAAATCATGGGCGTAGTCGTGACCAGCCAGCTCACACCCCCCGGCGAAGGGAGAGCGACAGCTCAGTGGGGAGGCCCCCAGACCAGCGTCGATAGCAGCCCGGCATTCACCGGCCAGGCTGAGTCCGCACGCCAAACATCGCCAGCGCGCGGTGACGTTAACACGTGGGCGCCAACCGAGGTGACTCCGACGCTCAAACATCCGCAACGTCCTGAACCGACGACGCCTCTGGTTTCGGCGCCCTCAGCTCCGGTTTTTGCGGCGCCCGTCACCGTCCGTGATCTGCCTTCAAGCGATCTCGCGGATCAAGTTGTAACGAAACCGGAGCGGCGCAGCGCGAAGTGGCCCTGGCTGGGTGGTGTTCTTGCTCTCACCATACTAGGCGTGTTCATCGGCGTGCTGGTCATGCGCTCCGGTGCTCCAGCGGGTTCGGGCTTTGTTTTGGTGGTAAAGGGCGCGCCTCCCGGCAGCCAGGTGTATATCAACGACGTTCGCAGCGATGCTGTGAGTGCCGACGGCGCGCTCAAGGTGTCGGGCCTCGATCCAGGCCAGGTGAATGTGCGCGTCTCGCGCGAAGACTTTACCGATTTCATGACCACGCTCACCGGGAGCAAAGGTGAAACACAAAGCTGCGAAGCTCAACTGCTGCCGACGGCGATCGACTACGGCGGCACGATGGTGGCAATACCGGCGGGCGGATTCTTAATGGGCGATGACCATCACCAGGCAGACGAGCGCCCCGCACACAAAGTCACTCTTCCCGCTTACTACATCGACAAGTATGAAGTGACAAACGCGCAATACAAGAATTTCTGCGATGAGACACGCCGGGACTATCCTCGGAATCGTCCGTCTGACCTGGCGTACTTTTTCGACAAACCCGATTTCCCTGTGCTATACGTCACGTTCAATGACGCGCTAGCCTACGCGAGTTGGGCGAACAAACGATTGCCTACGGAACAGCAGTGGGAGAAAGCCGCGTCGTGGGACCCGGTCGCTCAACGGAAGCGCCTGTACCCCTGGGGAGACGAGTTCACAGCAGATCGAGCGAACATCGCAACCGGTCATCCCGTTCCAGTGACCGAGGCGACCGGTGACCTCAGCTTCTACGGCGTTCTGAACATGGCAGGCAACGCGATCGAGTGGGTGGATGCTCTCTATAAGCCTTACGAAGGCAACGAGAAGCCCGACCCGAACTATGACATAGACGAGCGAGTGATGAGGGGAGGAACGTTCCGGCCAGCCGGCAATCCCGATGAGGCGCGAACGTCCTACCGAAACCATGTTCCACGAGTGTTCCCGACTGGGAAGAGCGTGCCGGTCGGGATTAGGTGTGTCGTGCCCGCCGACGACCCTAGAATTCAATCGCTGTTGCCAGCGCGCACAAAGTAGCGAACTAAGAGGTTTACCAATGCAATTTCGACTATTAAAGACTTGCTTGATGACGGCCCCGGTTGTAGCGCTGCTTGTTCCCGTGATCTTCGTGTCCGGCGTCGATGCACAAAAACAAGGCGCGCCGTTATGGGACGAAGTCGTGACGGTGAACCGAGTCAAGAAGGTAAATCGCCAGCCGCCCCGAGGGCCGAAGATTCAAAAGGCGGCATTGCTCACCCTTCAGTGGCACTTGCTGCAGCAGACTGACTCCGGCTCTGCCGCAGACGCCGATGCAAGCAGGGAGTTTCAAACCGGAGACAGATTTAGACTCTCGGTTACGACCAACCAGGCAGGCTACCTGTACATCGTGAATCAGCCTGAGGGCAAAGACGGAGTCCTCCTGTTCCCCGACCTTCGAATCAACAAAGGCCGGAACAATGTGCTCAAAGACAAAGAGTACGTCATACCGTCGTACTGCCCGGACTTTGATGACCCGAAAGACTGCTGGTTCAGATTTCAGGCGCCGGCAGGCACTGAGACGCTGATCATCATCTTCAGCCGCCAAAGGATCACCACCCTGCCAAATCAGATCGCGAAGCCCTATGCTCCCGTGAAACGCTCTAAAGTCGACCAGTTGATTTCAAGCTCGGGGCAGAACAAAACAGAGACGACCGGTGAGCTTACGATTCCCCGCCAGAAAGCGGTTCGGTATGCCACCTGGGTTCAAAACACAAACCTTAAGGACAACGAAGAGTTGATAGCAACAATCGAACTCAGACACGGGGAGTGAATGAGAGAAAAGGAGTATAAGATATGAAAACTGTAGCGAGGCTTATGGGAGCCGCATTGATGGTGATGAGTCTGACATTAACTGCGGTCCATGCTGACAAGAAACCAACTCAAAAGAACACCGAGGCCAGCCGCGCGCGCGGACTGTTCGTCAACAAGAAGTCAGATGCGATGAGCATTCTCGTGCTGAAGGTCACCGACGGGACGCTGGTTCCCGTCGACCCGAGCACCGAATTCAAGGCCGGGGATCAGATCAAGATCCAATTTCAAAGCAACTTTGAAGGCTACATCTACGTCGTGAACATCGAGCCCAACGGCAAGAGAAAGGTCCTGTTCCCATATGCCGAAGCCTCGAACAACTCCGTGAGCCCCGAAGAGCGCTATGACATCCCACCGGGAACCGCGGCGATTGAGTTCGATACCGAAAAAGGAACCGAGATCCTTCAGGTGATCATGTCCCGGGGACGCATCCCATATCTCGACGCGGCGCTCAAAGAACCCGAGCAGTACCTCTCGGAATCGGCTGCCACCGCCGCAGCCGAGCTGCAAGGCGGCATCGCCAAGAAGGTTACCCCCGTAGTGCCGCCAGGCGAGGGTAGCAGCAAGGTCCGCTCACGAGACATTATTCTAGCTCCGGGCAAGGACAAAGACGCTAGCGGCTCGGTCGTCGCAATCCCGGACAATGGGAGCGGTGGCAAGCTCAAGGCGGGCGAGATCGCTCCGTTCGAGATTCGGCTCAAGCACAAGTGATCAGAAGCCTTCTAAGTAGCGTCAGACTGGCAGTGGCAGCGGTCATCGCAGTTTCCGTTGCCGCCGTATACTTGCTCGACGTCTCCGCGTTCCAAAGGCAGTCCGCAAATAAGGGAGGGGGCATCTCGCCCGAAGTTCGCGCCCAGGTCCGCCAGGCCATGGCTTCAACCGGGCTCATCTCGGTACGCAATTCGAGCGATTCGTCCAGTCAGGCTCCGCGCGCAAGAGGATCGGCGGTCGTCATTAGAAGCGACGGCGTCGTCGTCACAAACCAACACGTCATCACTAACACCAGGACCAACCGCTCATACGACGAAATCTTCTTAAGTCTGGCGGGCGACGGTGACACGGCTTCATCGTCGGCCCGCTATCGACTCAAGGCTCTGCTCATAAACAAGGAATACGATCTGGCGTTGTTGCGCGTTGAATCGAACGCCGCCGGCAACCCGGTACCTAAGTCATTCACCTTTCCGAGCATCGAGATGGGCGACTCGCGCAAGATCAGGGTGCTCGAAGACCTGTTCATCATCGGGTTTCCAGAAAAGGGCGGCTCAACAATTACCGTCAACCCGGGCGTCGTCGAAGGCAAAGACATATTGGCGAACTGGATCAAGACCGACGCTCGCGTGATTCACGGCAATAGCGGCGGCGCCGCAGTCAACAGCGAGGGCCGGCTCATCGGCATCCCCACAAAAGTTGTTGCCGACGAACAGCCGATCGATAGAGACGGCGACGGATTCCCGGATGACTCCAGACGATACGGAGCTGTCGGCTTCCTGCGGCCGTCTCATCTCGTGGCCGAGATGATAGCGCAGCTCAACGACGGCGACTCCGCGAACCCGCCGGCTCCTTCTTCGCCCAGAATGGCCGAGTCGTCGACACTCATCGCCGTGCGCGGAATAGTGAAGTCGGCTGCGAGCGGTAAGCCGGTCGCGGGCGCGCTAGTTGGGTTGCTTCCGCTTGGAGAGAGCAGTGTCAGCGAGAGCACTCTGCTGACCTGGGGCAGCACGAATGCCGAGGGCGCGTTCAAGCTCAACAAGCCGGTTCCCCCTGGCCGATACACACTCAAGGCAAAGGCTCTCGCCAAGCAGCCTTATTCAAGCGATGTCGAGATCGGTCCGGGCGCCTCTGCGCTGATAATACAAATGCGTGGCTCATCGGATCGATAAGGTTCTCTGCCGATCGGCGCAAATCGCTCCGCCGTGGAATCGCTCAGCCGGGTGGACCGTGTTACGCGTATGGCTCGGAACACGGCGCGCGGCAGCCCTACCGCGCCAGCTCACGCTGATCCGGCACGCGGTGTAGGGAGCGGTGATCGAGGCACCCCAAGTTTCTTGCAAAGAAAAATACGAAAAAACGCCTTCCTAGGCTTGATTGAAACTTTTTTTGTGGTTAGAATGAACACGCATTTGGAAAGGGATAGAGATCGAGGGGATGTTGCGCACCAGTAGTAGCACTAAAGCCGACTGTTCTGATCGGCGTTCTTTCTGAATCGTCAAGATGCCTGTAGTGGCGACACGAGTGCCGCCTGATGCCTGGTGAGAGTTCGAGACCGGGCCTAATCGGCAGCCTCATACGAGGCTACCCGTAAAACCGGGGGCGATCGTCATGAAAAAGAGACTCGCGTGCACCTTCCTGACCGCACTTTTCGTCATAGCTCTGTCCCAACTCCTCACAGCACGGGCTGGACAAGACAACAAAGCATCGCCACAGAATCCGAAGATCGAGCCGGCAAAGGCGAAACCCGGCGACGCACCAGTTCCTGCTAAGGCTAGCGTCGAAGACAGAACGACCGCCCCGAAAGCGGGCGACATCAAGCTTCAAAAACCCAAGGATGACATCCGGATCGGCACCTCTATAGTGAACGTAACCGTAAGCGTCACCGACCCCTACGGCAGATTCGTAACCGGTCTCGGGAAAGATCACTTCGAGCTATTCGACGACAAGGTAAAGCAGCAGATCGCGCACTTCACCGATGATGACGCTCCGGTCTCTCTCGGAATCGTCTATGACGTGTCCGGCTCGATGAAAGAGCGCGTCGGCCGGTCCATTCGCGCCCTGCGCCGGTTTATCGAGACATCACATGCCGACGACGATTTCTTCCTGATCGGGTTCAATGATCGCGCGAAGCTTGTGCAAGACTTCACGACCTCGGGTGACAGCATTCTCGGCCATCTATTGTTCGCGAATCCGCACGGATCGACTGCGCTCTACGACGCCGCGTACATAGCGGTTGAAAAGGTACAGCAGGGCCGTCAGACCAAGAAGGCGTTGCTGATAATCTCCGACGGTCAGGACAACAACAGCCGCTACACGTACAAAGAGCTGCGCAACCGGGTCAAGGAAGCGGATGTGCAAATCTACGCGATAGGCATCACCGATCCGGCTAACGATACGTTGGCGGGCTTTGGCCGCTCGGTCCTCGAAGAGATCACCCGAATGACCGGAGGACGCGCCTTCTTCCCGAACGCTTACAATGAGCCGGAACTTGTCGAGATATGCACGCGAATCGCGTTGGAGCTTCGACATCAGTATTCAGTCGGATTCTACCCGACTAACATTCAAAGCGAAGCCAAATGGCATAAGGTGCAGGTAAAGGTGAATCCCCCGCGAGGACTCGGCCGGCTGTCGCTTTCTTATAGAGACGGGTATCAATCTTTCAAGAAGTAAACCCTTAGAACGCAAACCGCAAACTGCCCTCCCGTTCATGCTTCGGCAACGGTTGAGGCGCGTCCGTGCATCCCAAGCGTCAGAGTCCTGGTTTTCAAATATTGACACCCCGGAGTAGAATTCGGTTATGAAGTTCGAATCGGGAAGATTGGCTTTAGTCGTCAGTGCAATTGTCACTCTCGGTTTTCTTACAGCGGGCGTCTCCCAAGGCTCGCTTGTCCGCGCGGATCAGGGGCCGCCCGAGAAGCCCAAGCTCCAAAAGCCCCAGCAACCGAGGGCAGAAGAGCAGTCACAAAAGGATGACGATACGATAAGGCTTGGCAGGACTCTAGTGACGCTCGACGTTACAGTTGTCGATCCGTCGAACAAACCGGTGATGGATCTGAAGCAGGACGAATTCACCGTGACCGAAGACAGAATTCCACAGAAGATCGAGTTCTTCAGCCGGGAGCAGGTGCCGGTCTCGCTTGTATTCGCGATTGACACCTCGGGTTCCATGCGCCCCAAGCTCGATACGGTAGTAAAGGCGTCGACCAACCTTGTGAAGGCGGGCCGGCGCGACGATGAGATGGCCGTCATAGAGTTTAAGGACCAACCCGAGCTCCTGGAGGAATTCACCGGCGACGTCAATGACGTGATTGACACGCTCAACGGGTTGGTCGCTTCGCGTCAAACAGCGATGCTCGATGCGCTGTACCTGGCCGCCGACTATGCTAACAAGGAAGGCAAGAACAGGCGGAAGGCTGTTCTGGTTGTAACTGACGGCCTCGACAATGACAGCTTTTACAAGTTCGCTGAAGTCGTAAATCATCTGAAGGAGATCGACGTACAGATTTACCTGATCGGATTTATCAACGACCTCGACAAGGACAGCGGCTTGTTCAAGAAGAGCCCAAAAGAGAAAGCAGAAGGTTTGCTAAATAAGCTTGCGGAAGAAACGGGCGGCAAGGCTTTTTACCCAAAGGAGCTATCAGAGGTCCACGCCATTGCTCAGCAGATCTCAACCGATCTGCGGACGCAGTACGCAATCGGTTACTATCCAAGCAACTCCTCCAAAGACGGCACGTTCCGCTCTGTAAAAGTGCAGGTCAACTCAGGTACGCGGCGGCTGCTGGCTCGCAGCCGGCCCGGTTACACCGCGCCTCGCGAAGGTGAACCTCGCAACAACAACAGTAAGTAGGCGTGAGAACCCACCCTCAGGATCCCTGGCTTCAACAACCTGACCGCGCTGACCAGTGGCTCAGTTATCAAGCTCGAATCGTCTCTCCGCTAATCGATGTACTGTCCGCTCAGTCCTCTTGACATACCCCCTTCATAGAACATTCAAATGCACGCCAGATAGAGTTAGGAACCATTTCATATTTGATCGTCTTGCATCTGGATTGATAGTATTGCGCTCCGCTTGCTGTGAATTCATTCATAGAGGATATGAGGTAATCTGTGATTAAGACGCTTGTGCTCAACCGTGAAGCCAAAACTTTCACCACAGTTGACGATCCTGATGAAATCAGTCAGCTCTGTGAAATCCCATCCAATATTATTTGGGTAGACGTGGCTGATCCGACAAGCGCCGACTTTGAAGAATTAGCTAAAGAATTTGGCTTTCATCCTCTGTCGATTGAGGACTGCCGCAACGAACATCAGCGACCGAAAGTTGAAGAATTCCAGGGCTACTACTTTATCGTTCTTTATGAAGCCGAATTAGTCATGGGAAGACATCTGGAACTTCGCGAGTTGAATATTTTCCTGGGGAAGAACTACCTGGTCACTGTTCATAGCCAGCCTATACGCACGTTGGAAACGGCGGAAAGGCTCTGGCGGGGGTGGACTGATTTAGCTGAACGAGGCACGGGTTTACTTGCATATCTGATGATAGACGCGATTGTGGATGATTATATGCCTCTGCTTGATGCGCTATCTGACCGAATGGATGAACTGGAGGATGGGATCTTTGTGGATTTTCAGGTAGGAGCATTGGAAGAGATTTTTCGCATAAAGAAAGATCTGCTCTTCTTGCGCCGGTCGGTTACGCCTTTGCGAGATGTGTTCAATACGTTACTGCGTCGCGAACAGCAAATCTTTTCACGCGAAACTTACATTTACTTTCAGGATGTCTTTGATCATTTGATTCGCGTCGCGGACACTATTGATACTCTACGCGATTTGCTTGGAGCGACAATGGATGCCTACTTGTCGGTTTCAGCGAATCGAATGAACATGGTCATGAAAAGGTTGACTTCGATTTCAGCTATTCTTATGTCGATCACGCTCATTGCCGGAATCTATGGCATGAACTTCGACTTTATGCCCGAACTGAAATGGAGATACGGATATGTGGGCGCACTAGGCTCCATTCTAGCTGTCGGTGTTGCCCTTTATCTGTACTTCAGAAGGATTAAGTGGTTATGAAACGACTCGAGCACAGGAAGGGGTGGAGCCGATTGCGCAGGCCTCTACACGAGACTGAAACAACCAGGCAATACACTGAGCAAGAGATTCTTAGCTTGTCGCGTAGCCCGAGTAATGCCGCGGGAATTATTCGCCCTAATACCGGCGACCTTCATGTGCCGGCGGATTTCGTAGAGACGGGAGACGGGCAACAGACCAATAGCCTGCCCGGTGTCATTCTGGTAATCATAACCCTGGCGCTGGTTTTTATCGCTATCATTACCTACTTTGTCACTCAGATGCCCCCAAAGAATTAGGTGGTTTGGATGCTTGGACACGACCGATCCGCGGGTTAACGGTCTAACCTCAGCGCCGGCCTTTTAACGAAGCCTTAACGCCCATGTCACAACTTTGTAACGTGGCGGCTCTATACTCGGAGTTTACGATTCCCACACTTATTCTTGGAGGACACAGGGCTAAATGACTATTCAAAACAGAGCGGCGAGGACAGTCGCAGCGTTTCTTGTAGCCATGCTGTCGGTATTGGCGCTCAGTGCGTGCACCGGTTCGTCTACAGGTTCGAACGCCGAGGTACGGTTGACCGGCGCAGGCGCGACCTTCCCAAATCCGATCTACCAAAAATGGTTCAGCGAATACAACAAGGCTCACGCCAATCTCAAATTCGACTATCAGTCAATCGGGTCGGGCGCTGGCATAAGGCAAGTCTCAGAGGGAACCGTTGACTTCGGCGGATCCGATGTCCCGATGAAAGACGAGGACCTCAAAGCCGCAAAAGGCGAGATTCTTCATATACCGACTGTGTTGGGCGCCGACGTGATGACCTACAACCTGCCCGGTGTTTCAACGGAACTGAAGCTCACTCCCGAGACGATAGCGGGAATCTTTCTGGGCAGTATCAAGAAATGGAATGAGCCACAGATAGCTTCCACGAATGCCGGTGTCACTCTGCCTTCCTCGGACATCACCGTCATTCATCGCTCCGATGGAAGCGGCACGACGTTTGTCTTTACAGATTACCTTTCGAAGGTAAGCCCCGAGTGGAAAGAAAAAGTCGGCGCGGGCCCGTCGGTCAACTGGCCCGCCGGCAACGGCGCAAAGGGTAACGAAGGCGTTATGGGTCAAGTCAAACAGACCCCCAACTCGATCGGATACGTCGAGTTGATCTATGCCGAGCAGAACAAGCTGCCGTATGCTTCGGTAAGAAATGCCACCGGCGAATTCGTGCGCCCGGCGCTTGAATCAATCACCGCGGCGGCGGCAAGCGTAGCGGGCCAGATCCCGGCAGACCTGCGGGTTTCGATTACCAATGCACCCGGCGCCGGCGCTTATCCGATCTCGTCATTCACTTACCTGCTGGTCTACAAAGAGCAACAAGACCAGGCGAAAGGTAAAGCGCTCGTCGATTTCCTGTGGTGGGCGATTCACGACGGCGAGCAGATGGCCAAAGACTTGCTCTACGCACCGCTGCCGCAAGAGGTGGTCAATAAAGCCGAGCAGAAGATCAATTCGATCACCCACCAAGGCAAGCCGCTTCGCGCGAGTTAGCCGCTTAGTCAGTTCGGAATCGCTCCATGAAACCTGTGACAACAGACAGCGAGCGCTCAACGATATCGGCGCTGCGTTCTTCTCCAGCACTGCTGGCTTCGCTGCTCGGATCCGGGCGTCTGGCTGACCGGCTATTCAAGTTCATAACGCTCGTGTTTGCTCTGGCGATAGCCGGGCTTGTGGTCCTGATAATCGTACAGATGGCTCGGGACTCATCACTGACGTTTGAGAAGTTCGGCCTGAGTTTCATCTGGCGTGAAGTGTGGGACCCGGTGCGCGGTGAATTCGGCGCGCTGCCGTTCATCTACGGCACCGCGGTTTCCTCCATCTTAGGGTTGCTGATCGCAGTGCCGGTGAGCGTCGGGGTCGCAATCTTTCTTGTTGAGCATGCACCGCGAGCGCTTTCTACTCCAATTTCCTTTCTCGTGCAGTTGCTGGCGGCGATACCGTCGGTCGTCTACGGGCTTTGGGGCATATTCGTGCTCGCGCCTTTGCTGCGCGACTCGGTCTATCCGCGCATTCAATCAGCGTTCGGCTTTCTGCCTCTGTTTCAGGGGAATCCGAACGGGCTTGGGTTGCTGACCGCAGGAATAATCCTCTCGATAATGATCGTCCCGATCGTCACCGCCCTCACCACAGACGTGATGCGCGCGGTGCCCCGAGCGCAGCCTGAAGCCTCGCTTGCGCTCGGTGCGACCAAGTGGGAGGCGACGCGAATAGTCCTGCAAAATGCGCGCTCGGGCATTACCGGGGCGGTGATACTCGGTCTGGGCCGCGCTGTCGGCGAGACGATGGCGGTCACGATGGTCATCGGAAACCGGCCACAGATTTCCGCGTCGCTATTCGATCCTTCGTTCACCATCGCGTCGGCCATAGCGAACGAATTCACCGAGGCCACGTCGGAGATCTACCGGCACGCGCTCGTCGAGCTTGGGTTGATATTGTTCATAATCACCTTCGTGATTAACGCGATGGCAAGGCTGCTTGTGTGGGGAGTGACCCGCGGCCAGGGGAAGGTCGCTCATGCCTAGTCCCTGGCGCCGCAAAGCGCTGAGCCGCGCGATGACGATAGTGACCGGCCTTTTTGCCGCGTTGGTGATAGGCGCGCTCCTGGTCATCCTCGGTTACATCGCCGTGACGGGCGTGCGCGAACTGAACCTCAGTTTCCTGGTCAACAACCCGAAGCCAGTCGGCGAACCGGGCAGCGGGATCGCCAACGCGTTTGTCGGCACACTCATCCTGATCTCGATTGCCTCGGTGATCGGGTTGCCGGTCGGGATACTAGCGGGGCTTTATCTTGCTGAATTCGCTTCGAGTCGTTTCGGCAACGCGCTACGCTTTTTGATTGACACGCTGACAGGCGTTCCATCAATCGTCGTCGGCGTGTTTGTGTGGACTGTGATGGTGCGTCCGATGGGACACTTCTCGGCGTTGGCGGGCGGCGTATCGCTTGCGATGATAATGATGCCGATAGTTGCGCGCACTACGGAAGAGATGATACGGCTCGTGCCTCAGAGCATGCGCGAGGCAGCGCTTGCGCTAGGCGCGCCGGTGTGGCGAATGAGCCTTGGGGTCGTGCTTCGCGCGGCGGCAGGCGGAGTTGCGACGGGGGCGATGCTTGCGATCGCTCGAATTGCAGGCGAGACGGCGCCGCTGCTATTCACGGCGCTCAGCTACAACTACATGAGCACCGACATCAATCAGCCGATCGCGTCGCTCACGTATCAGATCTTCTACTACGCCCAGTCGCCTTACGAGCAGTGGCATGCGATGGCGTGGGCTGCTACGCTCGTGCTGGTCGCGATGATACTGACGATCAACATCGCGGTGAAGGCACTCGCGAGGAACCGTTATCAATGAGCGCGCAAACAAGAGAGAGGCGCCTGCTTTTCCTATGCACCGGCAACTCGTGCCGCAGCCAGATGGCCGAAGGCTTGTTGCGCGCGCTTGCCGGCCATGAGTTCGACGCCGCAAGCGCCGGAATAAATCCTACGCGGATCAATCCAATGGCGGTTCGAGTCATGGCCGAGGCCGGGATCGACATCAGCAGTCAACAGCCGTTAGCGAGAAGAGGCAGGCAGGGACGCCTGCGCTCCCAGGTGAGAATCGCGGTATGCAAAACGAGAGTCTCGAAGCAGGAGTAATCGCGCGCGCCCCAGTTATGGAACACGAAACCATCGAACACCAGTTCAACGCGGTCGATCAGGCACGTGAGCAGACGCAAGAACCAAAGATCAGCATCGAGAAACTGAACTTCTATTACGGGCGGACTCGCGCGCTGAAGGATATATCGCTCGACATTCGCGCGAACGAGGTGACTGCGTTCATCGGACCATCAGGCTGCGGCAAATCGACGCTCATTCGCACGCTGAATCGAATGAACGACGTGATTCCACACACGCGCGTCGAGGGCCGGGTCGAACTGGACGGCGAGGACATCTACGCGCCGACGATGGACGTGGTATCGCTGCGACGGCGCGTCGGGATGGTATTCCAAAAAGCAAACCCTTTCCCGCGCTCGATCTTTGACAACGTCGCCTATGGCCTTAGAATTAACGCGATGACGCGCTCAAAGGCAGACCTCGCTGAGAGGGTCGAGGGCAGCTTGAGAGCGGCTGTGTTGTGGGATGAAGTGAAGGACCGCTTAAAGGAATCCGCCTTTGGGTTATCAGGCGGGCAGCAGCAGCGCGTTTGCATCGCGCGGGCTCTGGCTGTAGAACCCGAGGTCGTGCTGATGGATGAGCCGACGTCGGCGCTCGATCCGATAGCGACGCAGAAGATCGAGGAGCTGATCGCCGACCTCAAGCAGAAGTACACCATCGCAATCGTGACTCACAACATGCAGCAGGCAGCTCGTATATCGGACCGGACGGCGTTCTTCTGGCTCGGAGAGATGATCGAGTTCAACACGACCGAGAAAATGTTCACGAAGCCGGATAAGCGGATGACTGAGGATTACATCACAGGGCGGTTTGGATAACAACGAGTTTCTGGTTTCTGGTTTCTGGTTTCTAGCCGTCGTCTTTTGATTGCTCGCACGAGAAACCGAAAACTGGAAACTAGAAACCAGAAACCAGAAACCAGCGAAGGTATATGCACAAGCGACTCATAGAAGAAAACTTGAACCTGCTGCGCGACAAGCTCTTGATCATGGGCGGCGCTGCTGAAAAAGCCATCATGCTCTCGATGCGCGCGCTGATCGAGCGCGATTCCGAGCTTGCCGAGCGCGTTGTTCGCGAGGACGACGCAATCGATCAAATGGAGCTCGAAATCGATCAGGGGTGCGTCGATGTGCTGGTGCTCAAGCAGCCTGCCGCCGGTGACCTGCGCTTCGTCGTTTCGGTAGCGCGCACGGCGCCAACCGTCGAGCGCATCGCCGATCACGCGGTCAACATCGCCAAGCACGCGCTCTCGCTCAACAACGAGCCGGAGATTGACGCGCACATCGACCTGTCGGCTATGGCGAAGGTCGTTCAGGATATGCTTGTCGACGGGCTGGACGCCTTCACATCCGGTGACCCGGAACGCGCCCAGGCAACCATCGCGCGCGACGACGAAGTGGATGAGCTCTACGACAGACTCTACGATCAGGTCATCGAAGCGATGAAGCGCGACCCCTCAACCATACCGCGCGGCGCCGAGTGGCTCTTCGTGTTGAAGCACCTCGAGCGCATCGCCGACTACGTGACCAACATCTGCGAACAGATCGTGTATATGGCGCGCGGCCAAGTCATCAAACACACTGTATGGTAGCAAGCGATCAGACCCGCCTCCGCAGCATAATCATCGTCGAAGATGATGAGGACATCGCCGACTCGATCCGTTACAACCTGGAACGAGAGGGCTTTCGCGTGCGCCTGGCCGCGACGGGCGAAGACGCGCTGAACCTGATCCTCGACCGTCCGCCAAATCTGATACTCCTCGATCTGAATCTTCCACACATGAACGGGTTCGAGTTGTGCCGCCGGTTGCGGGCCGAGGCGACTACCGCACGCGTGCCGATTCTGATGCTCACGGCTCGCGCCGAGGAAGCGGATAAAGTCCTCGGCTTGAACATGGGCGCCGACGACTATATAACGAAGCCGTTCAGCATGCGGGAGCTTGTCGCGCGCGTCAACGCGGCGCTGCGGCGGGCAGAGGGCTCGGAGGTTGACCGCCCCGTCTTCGACGATGGATCGCTCAGGATCGACCCTGCGACTTTCAGCGTGCGTTACCAGGAGCGTGACGTACGGATGACACGCAAGGAATTCGCGCTGCTGTCCGAGCTGGCGCGCAACCAGGGACGTGTGTTGACCCGCGAGGTACTGCTCGACCGGGTGTGGGGCGTGACCTACTACGGCGATTCGCGCACGCTGGACGTGCACATTCGGAGGCTTCGTCAGAAGCTCGGCGATCCATCGGTGATAGAAACAGTTACGGGGATAGGATATCGGTTGGTGGCGGGGGAAAAGCGGGCGGGGTAGGGATTGCCATTTGCCATTTGCCATTTATCATTTGCCATTTGTCATTTCGCGGACATCGTTTGTGTGGCGTCAGCTCACCAACGACCGATGCCGAACATCGATGCATCTGACCAATGACAAATGAAAAATAGAAAATGGAAAATGGAAAATGACTCCTGACTTGGTGATATGAAGGATCTTGAACGACGAGTCTGGCTGGTGACCTTTGCGGCGCTGTTGATCTTCGTGATCTACGAGATCATCAAGACGTTGATGTTCCCTCACATCTCCGTCATCACCTCACACGTCGTCACCGTGATCGTAGTAGCAGTGATGACCTTCTTCGTATCGCGTTATGCCTTCAGCCGCTACAGCCAGGCACTGGCTGAGACACAGCGCCAGACTGCGATCACCGAAGAAACGAATCGGTTGTTGGCCGGTGTCCTCGCCACAATGCGCGAGGCCGTTGTAATCGTCGACTCACAGATGCAAGTCGCGCTATACAACGACGCCGCAGCGCCAATGTTCAAGCTGCCCGCGACTGATGCCGGCCGGCCCCGAGCGCGCACAGGAACCGCAATCGACGAAGCGTTCGGCGAGCAAGAGCCAGCCGGGCGGCCGCGGCGTCCCATCGTTGACGCTTCAAGCGGCGTGGGCGATTCGACACGGGCGTACCGTTTGACCGACGTCACTCGCGACCCCGCGATCAACACAGCGTTCAGGCGCGTGCTGGAAGAGAGGACGCCGGTCGAGTTGCGAGTCGAAATGGCGGACCGCGAGCAGCGCAGCTTTCAGTTGAACGTCGCTCCGCTGGGCAGCGATCTCGCGGTAGGAGTCTTCTTCGACATCACTCAACTCGAGAGGCTCGAGCGCGTCCGCCGGGAATTCTTCGCGAACCTCTCGCACGAGCTGCGCACCCCGCTGACCACAATGCTTGCGTGCTCGGAAACTTTGATGGCCGGAGCGATAGACGATCCGAGCAACAGGACCCGGTTCGTCGAAACTCTACACAGGCACGCTACGCGGATGAGCGAGCTGATCTCGGACATCTCGGATCTGTCGGCCATCGAGTCCGGTCAAGTCGAGCTTGCTCTAAAACCGGTGAGGCTGCGCCGGGTCGTCGCCGATGTCGTTGCACTGGTTGAATCGCAACAGGCAGAGTCCGATATAACGTTCAGCACATCGATTCCGGACATGATCCTCGTGAACGCCGATCGCACGCGGCTCGAGCAGATTCTGTACAACCTGATTGACAACGCTGTGAAGTTCAACCGGCAAGGCGGCTCGGTCACCGTCTCTGCAGAGGAGAAAGACGGCGGTGTTGCCATCAACATCGAGGACACCGGCGCCGGCATATCCGCGTCGGATCTGCCGCGTGTGTTCGAGCGGCTGTATCGCGGTGACAAGTCGCGCTCGCGCAAGACCGAGGGCACCGGGCTGGGGCTCGCAATCGTAAAACATCTCGTTCACGCGCACGGCGGTGAGCTATCGGTTGTCAGCGAACTGGGCCAAGGCTCGCGGTTCACCGTTACACTTCGAGTTGCGGCCAAGGCGGCGGAATTGGCAGGGTGAGATTCGAAGGAATGATTCGCGGGTCCCGAGCCCGTCTATGCCTGTGATGATCGCGTTCCTTGTAGCCGCGCTGTCAGCGACTCCGGCCTTCGCGCAGGACAAACCAGCGGATACCGACATGCATATCCAGATCGAGACCAAGATCCGAGCCGCAATTCGTTATGAGCTGGCGGCCGGAATCCCGCTGGTTCCGTGACGAGCGCTACGGCCGCGGCGCCTCCACCGGCCCCGCGTCGTTGGTGGCGGGATGCGGGTACGCCGCACGACTGTTGATTGCCCGTGCGGCCCACGCAAGATGAAAAACCTGATTCCACGGGAGCAAACAGAACCTACGCGCCAGCAGCCGGTTTTCGTTGAGGGCGGCGATAGGCCGTAACAACGTCATTTACGGTTTGGCGCACTTTGCAATTGTGGTGAGCAGCGAATGACTTCATCGGACGGCGACTGCGAAATAAACTTCGAACTTGGCTGCCTGCGCAGGCTGGAGATTCCAAGATGGGTGTAGTAACCTTGCGCCCGCTATGAACGTTTTTGGCTGTCAATCGTTCGGCCTCCGCTACTCCATGAATTGGGTCAACATCCTGTGGCCGATGATCGCCGCCGCGTGCCTGACCTTGGCGGGGATGCACGTTCTGGTCTGGATCAAAAGCCGGCAATCTTGGGCGAACCTGGCCTTCTCGGTTCTGGCGGTGTGTGTGGCGGGAATCGCGGCGTTTGAACTGGCGCTGATGCGCGCGGAAACGCCGGAGCAGTTTGGAACGCTTCTGCGATGGCATCTCGTGCCGGTGTTTGTGGGGTTCGTCGCCATCCTGGCGTTTGTCAGGCTCTATTTCCGCACGGGGCGCCTCTGGCTGGCGCACACGGTTTGGATGGCCCGGCTGGCGGGCTTGATCATCAACTTCACGATTTATCCCAACATCGTCTACCGCGAGATCACGGGCCTGCGACACGTCGAGTTGCTCGGCAGTCCCATAGCGGTGGCGGAGGCTGTGCCCGGCCGTTAGTTGTGGCTCGCCCAACTGAGCGTGCTCCTGCTGCTGGCGTTCGTCGCGGACGCTGCGCTGACGCTCTGGCGGCGCGGAGGCGCAACCGAGCGCAGACGCGCACGCGTCATGGGCGGGAGTCTGACGGTGTTCATTCTGGGGGCCGGCTGCTTTGTAGCGTTGGTTAACGAGCAGGTGATTGCGGTCCCCTATTTGGTGAGCCTCCCTTTCCTGATTGTGCTCGCCGCAATGGGGTACGAGCTGAGCTACGACGTGCTGCGCGCGGCGGAGCTTGCGCGGGAGCTGCGCGCGAGTGAGCAACGCATGGAGCTGGCGGCCAGCGCGGCCCAGCTTGGTCTGTGGGCGTGGGATATGGCGCGGGACGAAATCTGGGCCACGGACAAAGCGCGGGAACTCCTCGGCTTCACACAATCCGAGCGCCTGGACTTTAACCGTTTTCTCAACTCCCTGCATCCCGCGGATCGCGACTCCGTCAGCCGTGCAGTGGCAAAGGCAATCAATGGCGAAGGCGAGTTTGAGAGCGAGTACCGCGTGGCGCGTCAGGACGACCAGACG
>CAZJQQ010000071.1:0-29489 GCA_964548075.1 uncultured Clostridia bacterium
CCAGTTGAATCTATGGGAGATCTAACCGGACAGTAGTGATTTGTCATTTGTCATTGCAGACGAAAGCCTAATCAATGACAAATGGAAAATGGAAAATGGAAAATGACCCGCTTGTTACCTGGATCGGCGTTGTATAGGATTGCCGGGGCCCGGCACGAGTTCATATGAAAGACTCAGCGCGAACCGATATTCGAATTGCGGAGCACGTCAAAGACGCGCTCAACGAGCGAGCGCCCGTTGTGGCTCTCGAATCAACCGTTATTGCGCACGGTCTACCTCACCCGCTCAACCTCGAGACGGCTCTGGGTTGCGAGGAAACCATTCGACGGCACGGCGCGACGCCCGCAACGATCGGCATCGTAGACGGAATTCCAACCATCGGATTGAGCGAAGATGAAATCAGTCGCTTCGCAACAGGCCACGCTTCCGACGGACGTCGAATCGAGAAGGTGGGACTGAACAACCTCGCAGGTGTGATGCTGAAGCGAGGCTGGGGCGCAACAACGGTCGGGTCAAGCATAAGGCTTGCGCACAGCGCCGGCATTCGGGTCTTCTCGACTGGCGGAATCGGGGGCGTGCACCGTGGAGCCGCTGAATCACTGGACATCTCCGCTGATCTCACTGCGCTGGGCGACACGCCGCTCGTCTGCGTGTGCGCCGGCGCTAAAGCGATTCTCGATTTGCCGAAAACGCTCGAATACCTTGAAACGCTTGGCGTTCCGGTAATCGGCTACCGCACCGACGAGCTTCCGGCGTTTTATTCGCACAGCAGCGGATTGGCGTTGGACCTAAGAGTTGAGACCCCTGACGAAGCGGCGGAGGTAGCTGAGTGCCATTGGCGGATCGGGGGCCGCACTGCGGTGCTCGTGTGCGTTCCTGTTCCCGGCGAGTTTGAAATACCGATTGCCGAAATCGCCGCTGCTACTGATGAAGCGATGGCCCGATCTCTGACTCTTGACGTTCGCGGTAAGGCGGTCACTCCATTCTTGCTCTCAGAGATGGAGAAGCTGACTGGCGGGAAGACCTTGACAACGAACCGCGCGCTCCTCGTGAACAATGCCGGGGTTGCCGCGCTGATTGCTTCGTGTCTGGAAAGAAAAGACTGAACACCAGGCCACGAAGTCACGAATAGATTTGTGTCTCCGTGCCTTTGTGTTTAACAGTTTTATCAATATAATCCCTTCTCCCAACACAGCTTCATAAGCAATTCATCGATCGGGAGGCATGGAACATGGCTGCAGCATCGGCAAAGCAGATCGAACGGGACCAATCTCATTCAGAGCCTCGCGCGCGGTCACGACGGCGCTGGCTGCGCATCCCTATTGCGTTGCTAGCCTTGCCGATCGCCGGGTTCATTGCCCTTGGGTTATGGCCGGCGCAAGCGGACTTCGTTGGCGACGCGGATACAGCCGGAGTCGGCAAGGGCGGAGGCGGGCTGGTGCGCCAGTTCCCGAAGATGGTCTTGCGCGCAGACAATCCGCTGGCGGCCACTTCCGATGACGAACGGGTCCAGCTTGGGCGGCTGCTTTTCTTCGATCCGATTCTCTCCGGCGCGAACGATATCTCGTGCGCGATCTGTCATCATCCGGACCTCGGCTTCACCGACGCGCGAGCGCTGTCGATGGGCAAGGGAGGTCACGGCATCGGGGCGGAGCGTTCCGGTGGAGCCGTCGTGCGCCGAGGCGCGCCCACCATCTGGAACTCAGCATTTAACCATAAGCAGTTTTGGGATGGCCGCGCCGAAGACCTCGAAGAGCAAGCCAAGGGACCGATCACCAGCGACATCGAGATGAACGAGAACCCCGACACGCTTGTGAAAGAGCTAAAAGACATTCCCGAATACGCGCGGCGATTCGACGGGGCATTCGCCGGCCGCGACGGCTCAGCGGTGACGATCGACAACGTGCAAAAAGCGGTCGCCGCATTCGAGCGAACGCTCACAGCCAACAACTCGCCATTCGATCGCTTCGTTAGAGGCGAGCTCGGCGCGCTTACGTCTGAACAGCGGCGAGGCTTCAACCTGTTTCGCTCGGGGCGCACTCGATGCTTTGAGTGTCACGGCGCTCCGACTTTTGCCAACCGAGACTTCAAGATCATCGGCGTCCCTGAAGTCGATGGTTCGCAACCCGACTACGGCCGCTTCGAAGTAACCAAGGGCGAGGGCAACAAGTACGCGTTTAAGGTCCCGACGTTGCGCAACGTCGTCTTGAACGCGCCTTACATGCACAACGGAAAGTTCAAGACGCTCGAGGAAGTGCTCGACTTCTACGCAGCGGGCGGCGGTCCCGGCGCGGGCTTCAAAGAACCGAAAGTCGACGACAAGATTCACACATACACGATCACTCCTGAGGAGAAGCAGGACCTGATCGCGTTCTTGTACGCGCTCACCGACGAATCGAATCTGCCCGAGTTTCCAGACAAGGTGCCGTCAGGCATGGCTGTTGTTCCTCGGCTGAAGAATCCGGCGCGCGAGCTTGTTGCGAAGTACAACGTTGGTTCTTCGAAAGAGGTGATCGCCGAGCGTGCGCCTCAAACGATCACCGTGAAAGCAGGTGAGTTGATTCAAGCGGCGGTCGATCGCGCGCGGCCAGGTGACACGATTGAAGTGATGCCAGGCATGTACAACGAAGAAGTGAAGGTTGATCTCGACAATATCACGCTTCGCGGCGTGACGATGGAAGACGCGCAACGCAGGGATGCCGGCGCTAGAGAGGCCAGCGCAAAATCTGCAGCAAAGTTAAATCATGGCCCTGTAGTCGTAAATGCTTTTCGACTGGAGGTACTGGGTCTATCTGCCCCGGAACGGCCAGTGCTGGACGGCGACAAGAAGCTCTCCGACGGAGTGCTCACGACCGGGAGCAACTTCGTCATCGAGAACTTCGATGTACAGCATTACATTGGTAACGGGGTAGTCGCTCAGCACGCGCGCAACGTTACGTTCCGCAATCTGAAGATCGATGACACCGGATTGTACGGCGTCTATCCCGTGAGCTGCACCGGCGTGAGGATCGAACGCTGCGTGGCAACGGGCATCGCGGACGCGGCTCTGTACGTCGGCCAGTCACGCGACATCGTGGTCCGCGACTCGGAAGCTTACAACAATGTCACCGGCATCGAGATCGAGAACTCGGTCAACGCGATTGTCGAGAACAATTACGTTCATGACAACACCGGTGGAATTCTGGTATTCATCCTGCCCAACAACCCGTCGAAGGCCGGCCACAACTGCATCGTGCGCAACAATCGGGTGATCGACAACAATCACGTGAACTTCGCAAACCCGAATTCTATCGTGGCGAATGTTCCACCCGGCACCGGGGTGATGGTGATGGCCGCCGACAACAACGAAGTAACCGGTAATGAGATTCGCGGCAATGACTGCTACGGCGTCGCGGTGTTCAGCCTCGAAATTGCTTTTGAGAAAGGCACTGCCTTCGACGTCGGGCCGGTTCCGGAGAACAACTGGATTCACGACAACACGTATTCCGACAACGGCCGCAATCCGGCGGGAGCGCTCAAGCGAGCGGGGATCAAGGGCGCTGATCTGGTATGGGATTTGAGCGGCTCGTCCAACCGGTGGCAGGAGGCGAATGCGACGACCTCGACGCCTCTTCTGAACGCGAAGTGGCCGGGCTTTGCTCGACGCGCGTATTGGCGCGCGCTCCAGTTGCTGCAGACGTATTTGTGAAACCTGACAAACCGATCCTGGGAGCGCAGGCATCCCTGCCTGCTGGCGTTGAGCGACAACACGAAGATGCAGGCAGGGATGCCTGCGCTCCCAGGCTTTGAGGTGAAGAATGTCGAGAGCGGCAATCGCCGAAGTTGAAAGTGAGCCAGACAAGAATCAAAACGTTTACACCGCAAGTCTCGCTGGTCAGTGCCTCGCCGAGTTCGTAGGCACTTTCATCGTGATCCTGGTCGGCGACGGAGCGGTTGCCGCAGCGGTGATGACAAACCAGCTCGACGGCTGGGGAGTAGCGATGATGTGGGGGTTGGCAGTGACGTTCGGCATCTACGTCGCGGGACCGGTGTCCGGCGCGCATTTCAATCCGGCGGTTACGATCACGATGGCTGTCTTCAGAGACTTTCCCCGCAGCAGGGTCCTACCGTTCATTCTCAGTCAAATCGCAGGCGCGTTCACCGGCGCAGCCGCGGTCTATGGAATGTGGCATGGCTACTGGCCGCGCGCGCTTGAAAAGCTCGGCGTCGAAGTTGGCGCACCCGGCAGCCAGAAGCTGATGGCGATTTTCTCTTGCTTCTATCCAAGTCCTGGCGGCATCGGCGTCGATGCGAGCGCGATGGCAACGGTGTCGCCTGGCGGAGCTTTCTTTATTGAAGTCCTGCTAACGATGTTTTTGCTGCTGATGATCTTCGCGCTCACCGAGCCTGACAATCCAGGGATGCCGCAAGCGGGGCTTGGCCCGCTGTTCATCGGATTGACTGTCACCGCAATCGTCGGCATCGGAGGCTCGCTGACGATGGACGCGGTGAATCCGGTGCGCGACTTCGGTCCGCGGTTGTTTGCCTGGGTCATCGGCTTTGGTGAAATAGCGTTTCCCGGACCGCGCGGCAATGAGTGGTGGCTTTACATTGTTGCGCCGATCATTGGTGGGTTGATTGGCGCTGCAGTGTACCGTTATCTAGTGAGGCGGTTCCTGCCGCCGGCCGCCGTATGATACTCGCCTTGCAGGGCGTCCCGGGCTGCACCTAATTCTGTATCCAAATCGGGAGATAGGTTCTCTCGTGGCGTGAGGAGTCTTAGCGCGGGCGAGGTGCAACAGAAAGAATGTGCGTTACTTGAAGAGCTTATCGAACGCGGAGCGCGCGTCTTTTACTTCAGCCACAGCCGTCGTCGTCTCGCGCTCGACGGTCTTGCGGGCTTCAAAGAGCGTACACTCGTTGCGCAGTTCCTTCTTTGGGATGCGCTCGGTTATCGGTTTCCGGCACTGAAATCTGGCGCCGGGGTCGAAGCTCACGCAGTTCTTGCATGTGTGCAGATCGCTGTGACACTTGGGACACTGTGCGTCAAACGCAATCCCGTCAATCTCGATATTGACCATTGTTCCGCATAGGGAACACCGGGTGACCTCTCGGAAGGCGGGCATTTTTGGCGCGCGAACATCGCTCCTTTGTTGATGATTTGTCGGCTGCGGCTTTTGTTCTCTTTCTTCGTTTTGATAGCCGCGCTGCTTGTACTTTCTATCCATGAAAATCTCCTGTTGTTTGGGACAGGCAAGTGTGTGCTGTCACTAGCGTCCGTTTCCGGTTAGTTATTGATTGTGCTGCCAGTCCGGCAACAAACCTGGCCAGCGCCGGGTGTCGCCCTTAAATCGATCGGAACCTTGTTCGGGGTTTCCAAGAACGATAGATGTGCCATTCCTCTTATACAGCAAGACCGGGTGGGAATCAAACACTTTCTGGTTTTGGATTGTTGTTTTTTCGTTACCGCCAGTCGGCACCGCTCTGGTTTCTGGTTTCTGGTTTCTAGTTTCTCCTTCGTGATTTGATAATGCGCCGGAGCCAGAAACTAGAAACCAGAAACCAGAAACCAGAAACGAGAAACCAGAAACCTGGCGCCAATCAATTCAAAAAAGCTTGATCATCAGCCACATCAAGATCACATGAAGAGACCAGATCGTCAAAGCGAACGGCAACTGAAACTTTATCACGCCATACTGATCGCGCATGTTCAGGAGCGCGGCCGGAACTATGTTGAAGTTCGCGGCCATGGGCGTCATCAGCGTGCCGCTCGATCCGGCTGTCAGCGTTATGATAGCAACCATCTCCGGCCTCACGCCGAAGGGCTGTATGATCAGCGGCGCCAGCACTCCGGTAGCAATCACTGGAAAAGCGGCAAACGAATTTCCCATCACGATTGTGAACAACGCCATCCCCAGACAGTTCGCAAGCACGAGCAAGAACAGATTGTCGGCCGGGATGATTCGATAGATGCCGCTTGCGATCAGATCGCCAACCTTCGCCGCCGTGAAGATCACTCCGAGCGAGGCGAGCAGTTGCGGCAAAATGTTAACCGCGCCCATCGCGTCATTGAGCCGCCTGCCTTCGTTCATCATCACTCGCATTTTGTCTCTGGTGATCCACAAGCACGTCGCCATCGCGCTGATGCCTCCAAAGCCCAAACCAACTAGCGCGCCTCGATTCACATCCAGCTTGAGCAATCGAAACGCGATCGCAAAGCCGAACGTCACAATCGGAATAGACAAGACGGGTATGAAAATCTTGTCGCGGAGGCTTCTAGCACGACTCGCCTGCTCGTCTTTCGTCGATTCGTTGTAGTGTCCTCGCGCCACGCCGCCGCTCCCATCGATCCCAACCATCGCAAGAACCAGCAGCCCTGCGAGCCAGTGCGGGAGGACGCCGCCAAACACGAAGATAGCGCCGAGTATCAACCAGAACAGACCGCTTCCGTTGCGGCGCTTGTTGGCGCGGTCACGGAAGGTCATCGCTGCAAATACCCAGAGCACCAGCCCGGTCAGGACATACACTGAGTTGAGACTGAACAGCGCGTTGGCAATCGAAGAGAGAGAGAAAGCGGCGTTTTGCATCATCGGGTCGTTGCCGCCTTTCTTCGATATCGCCGGTCAAGCAGCCAGAACTGAATCGCGCCCAGGATGACCGATATAGTAGTGATCGGAATAGCGAACATCACAAGGCTCCAAACGCTGACGGCGTACCCGAGCCCGGCCATCACGCCGAACACCAGCAGGATGCCCGGTTGCACCGGCGATAGATTCTGCCCGTAGAAATTCCCGTAGTTTTCGCTCGCCGCATTAGCCGCTTTGATTTCTTCGACGACATCTTCGGCCAGATCATCAGCGCTTGCAGCCTCGAACGTCGCTTCGGCGGCACCCACCGACATCGGAAAGATCAGCGGTCGGACGAATGAAGGATGGCCGTTGAGTCTGACCCCGAGGATTCCGGTGAGCACTCGGAATAGTTGATAAACAATTTGTAGCCGGCCAACCGTCGCCGCAGCGAACCGCCGAATAAGCGCCGCCGATTGCTCCTGTAAACCGTGTCTTTCAGCGAGCCCGATCGCCGGCAGCGTGATGATAAACAGGGTCATCAGCCGGTTGTCGGCGAACGCGCGGCCAAGCATGTTGATGATGCCTTCTTGACCCGGCTTGGTGAGGAAGGGAAGCGCTTGAAAGATGCCTTCGCTCGAGAACAGCGGAAGTCCCGCCGCGATCCCGGTGACAAGCCCCGCTGTCACAACGACGAGTGTGGTGCGCAACCGAAGCGCCAGCCCGATGATCACGATTGCGATTCCGCTGAGCTTCAACAAGTCTGCGAGATGCACGTTCCCTCCTTGGTTCAGTCTGGATTAAGAGCCGTAAATATTTCTGCGAGTCTACTCTATTCACAATGTGCCGTCACGGCGGAAAGGCCTCAGCAAGTCGCGAGTCTTCTGATAGCGGGTGCGCGTCAGGTTTCGCGCATACCCATCTCGTCACGAGGTGCGTATGCGCGAAAACTGAGGCGCACGCGCTGTGTTAGCCGTTGGCTTGACAGCGTTCACCTCTATCTCGTAAATTCCCAGTTCCTCACGATGAATGGTTGCGTTGAGTTCTTCCGGGTTCGGCGCTTATCATCTCGATCTGAGAAAATGTCTCGAACCGCTACACAGTTTAACGCGCTTGAGATATACTGCGCCCGGTCTTCTTCCGATTAGAAGTTCTGCTGGGTCTGAGCGCGAGGATCTGGAGTTCGCATCTGGCCCGGCAGCGATACATTTCCGCTTACCAAGTCTCTCCTGAACCGCGGCGCCTGCCTCAGTTCGTTGGACGACACAAGGAGGAATACATTATGACAGTCTGGCGAAATAAGAAGCTGATTATTCAAGCGTTGCTCGTGGTCATGGTGAGCATGGCCGTGCCTGGGAACACACCTCAGTCCGAACGTTTTGGTGACTATTGGGGAACGCGCTTTGGCGCGCAGCCGGGCCAGCCGCGCTTTAGCACCCAGGACGTTGACGCCCCGGACGCGCCTGCGCCCTTCGCGACGACTGCGCTCCTTCGCTGGAACGCGATCTCAATTGACGCCAGTGGGCTCGACCACACGCCCGTGGCGCCGGGTGAGAACCGGGTTTTCGGCGAGCAAATCGGCCCCTGCCGCGCTGCCCGAGCAATAGCGATCGTCCACATCGCGATGTTCGAGGCCCTTAACACGATAACCGGCGGCTTCCGCAGCTACGTCGGTCTTTCCCCAAAGAAGGGTTCCGCCTCCGCGGACGCGGCAATCGCGCAGGCGGCGCATGATACGCTGATCGCGTTGTGGCCCTCGCAGGCGGCGGCCTTCGATCAGAAGCTCGCTGAGGACCTCGCCCTCATCGCCGATGGACAATTAAAGTCGACCGGAATTGTCTTCGGGCAACGGGCGGCGAACGCGATACTGGCGATGCGGGCCGCAGATGGCTCGCAACATCCCGAGCCTGTCATCGGCGTTGATTTCATCACTAGTGACGACGCCGGGCATTGGCGCAAGGATCCGATCAGCCAGGTTCCAATCGCCCTCGGTGCCCATTGGGGCGGGGTAACACCGTTCGTCCTGCTCTCATCCAGCCAGTACCGGGTTGAGCCGCCTCCTGCGATGAACAGCCCGGAGTATACCGCCGCTTTCAACGAAGCGAAGAGCCTGGGTGGCGACGGGATCACCACTCCAACCGATCGCACTCCGGAGCAGACACAGATCGGCATCTACTGGGGTTACGACGGAACGCCGAGCTTGTGCGCGCCGCCGCGGCTCTACAACCAGATCCTGGTGCACATCGCTAAACAGAGGGGCACGACGGGAATCAATTTCGCGCGGCTCTTGGCGCTGGGGAATATTGCGATGGCCGATGCGGGCATCGCAATATGGGAGTCGAAGTACTTTTATCAGTTTTGGCGTCCAATCACCGGAATTCGTGAATCGGACCCCGGGACTGGCCCGACGGGTAGTGGCGACGGCAATCCCGACACCATCGGCGACCCGGTCTGCAAGCCGCTCGGAGCGCCTGCCAGCAACCTTATGGGTCCGAACTTCACGCCGCCCTTCCCGGCCTATCCGTCAGGGCACGCTGGGTTCGGGGGCGCGCTCTTCCAGGTGTTGCGCGACTTCTACGGGACCGACGAAATACCTTTCACCTTCACTTCGGATGAGTTCAACGGAGTGACGAAGGACAACGGAGGGAACATTCGCCCGCTCCTTCCCCGCAGCTTCGCGACGTTATCCCAGGCCGAGGAAGAAAACGGGCAGAGCCGGATCTATCTCGGTATCCACTGGTCGTTTGATAAGGAGCGAGGCATTGCGCAGGGACGTGGAGTCGGACATTTTGTGTTCAAGACGACGTTCTTGCCGGTGCCGGTTAGCAAAGCGAAGCCCCCCAAGAAGTGATTGGCGCCTGTCGTGATGATGGGAATGACCAGGAATCCAAAACGGACAAGGGGCCGCCTGGTGTTTTCCCTAGCCCAGGCGTTTACGCCTGGGTTCAGGTGCGAGGGATGTTTGGCTTTCAGCCCCATTTATGTGGCTTTCGGTGGTCGTCTGCGCTCCGTGCGGCTGATACCGACAAGAAAAGCCCGCTGAAACGGGTTTGATTGATTTTGACTGCTACCGACCCAAGGCATAAACGCCTGGGCTACGGAAAAAGGGGTTTCAGCAGCCTGCCAGCTCCCAAGCGGCTGGGACGCGTCGTGGAGTTCTTGCTCCTAGCCTATCCTCGTGCGCGCTGAGCAATCGCGCGGCGCACGTATTCCAGCAAATAGTTGTGTTCAGTCTCGACGCCCAGCCGTTCAAGCGGCCGCCAGTACCAGCCCGGTAGCAGACGCGATTCGATGGTCGTCTTGCGAATCAGCAGCGTTCGCCCGTCTTCTTCTCTCAATTCGTAGCTCGCGGTTTGAAAGCCCAGCCAGTCCCGTCCCGGAACCTGCGCGTCTGTAATATTCATCTTCATCGTCAGCGGCGGGTTCCATTCGGTGATGCTCTCCTTGATGTAGCCGCAATCAAAGTAACACGTTCGTTCGGCGCCAACCCTTTCTTCATCGAGCGCGCAGCTAATCGGGACCGGCAGCCCGATCCGCAGCAGGAACGGCCGAGGTTGCTCGATGCGATCGACTCGTTTGATCGTGTCCCAAACTCGAGCGGGAGTCGCGTCCAGCAGGATCGTCGACGTTATCGTTTCGGTTCGCACGAAGTCATTCGTTGCTCGCTCGACCCAATTCGCTCCGCTGAGGAGAACGGGCAGCATGATGATTATCATGAGCTGCGCCGTTCTGGGCGCTCTGAACTTGTCGATGACATACTTGCGAACGAGGCGGCCGACAAAGGCGCCAATGCCCATACCGATAATGATTATGGGCGCCGACATGAGAATGCACACCAAACCTTCGGCTTTGGTTATGAGCAGCAGCACGGTCGAGCCGAGAAACGTGAACAGCAGCGCGAGCGCCAACACGACGCCCTGCTTGGTGATGAGTCCGGCAGCGAAGCCTGCGGCGACGGGCGACAGGAAGAAGAGCGTTGTGGCCCATCTGGCCGCGTTGATTTCGGAGCAGCAAGAAGCCCACAAGCGCGACGAGGGTCCCAGCCAGGAGTCCGGCGAGGACGGCCCGCCAGTCGATTGGTCTCACCTCTTTGGTAGCCATGCCTTTGCCTCAGCCTACGTGCTCGCCCCTCGCGCCCGTTGGACCGCACGTGCAAGTGTACAGGTGATTGGACTGCTTTAGAAATTATCCTTGATCCACACGTGGAGCACTTGATCCTCGGGATTCCAGGTAGCCAGAGCGTGCCACCCGTCCGGCCCTCTCTCGTTCAACGGGAAACTCGGTGTGGATAGAACCCTGGTCCCTTCTGTTATCGACGGATGCCACCAATAAGGGGGCATGCTGCGAAACTGGTCCGGAAGCTCGCTATGATCCACGAGACGAAGGCTATACCTTTCTGTAAGGCGATCCAATTCCGACTCGGGCACACGCGCTTGCCAGACCCATGCAGAATCGATGAACTGGCCGAGACAGTAGTACCGGCTGTCGGTGACATTCAATCCCAGGAACTGAACTGACGGTGGCAATCCGTGATTCAAAGCCGGGAAATCCATGAACCGCGCGACCGCCACGGAGACTGCGATCAAGACAAACCCGCCGGCGACGGCGAGCATCCTTCGCGTCTTGAACCTCAAGAGGAATCGTCTGGGACGTTCCAGCATTCCACCACTATCGAGCCACGCGTATACGAAGACTGTGATGAGAGTCGTTAGGAAAGGTGCGATGATCATCCCCCTCGGCACCAGGATGAACACGAGAAACCACGGCTGAAGTGCGATCGCAGGCAGAGCAAGAACCGCCGGCACGGCTGCAAGAATCGGATCGCCGCGGAAAAGCCCCAGGAAGAAGGCCAGCATCGCAGCAAGGCTCACAAGTACGTTGACGCAGAGCAAGCCGAGCACATAGATGATCCATTTGATAACCTGTGTTCTGTTCGGCATCAACTACCTTCGGTCAATTGCAGCGAACCGTGAATTCTCTGCGTCATCTCACCGTGCTCTGCGTCTCCGCGGTGAGTGATTGTCGGCGTTGATTTCACCGCTAAGACGCAGAGGACACAAAGGTTACGCAGAGGAGACATTCGAATTAAGACACTACCCGTTTCTCGCCCGGCGGCGGCCACGTAACGCACGCGAATCACCTCGCTGCGGTTTCCTCCTGTACGAATCGCAAGGCTGCCGCGATGATCGCGCGAGACTGCGATGTGTCATTGAAGCCGTCAAACCCGTGATCTCCGTCGGCATAGTTCACAACCGTCACCGGCACATTCAGCCGCAAAGCAGCCGACGTGAAACGGTCTATCCCGTTGTTGATGAACGCCGAGTCTTTACCAGCCCGCGCGATGAACACCGGCGGCGACTTGCCTCCGGAAGCCACCAGAGACTCCAGCGCCTGAACCGGCGAGTAACGTTTCAAGAACATCTCGCGGTCCACTTCACTGGTTACGCTTGAGACCTCACTAGACATGTCGAGCACGCCGTAGAAGCTCACTAGGCATCGCACTGACCCTGGGAGCGCAGGCATCCTTGCCTGCCTCGTCCCCGCCGGGCCGTTAGGCCCATTAGGGTTGTCAGATTGGAGACCGACCGACGTGAGGCGCCCGCCCGCGGAGAAGGTCCAGAGGCATATCTGCTGCGGATCAACGCCTAACGTGTCGCCTTTGTCTGCAAGAAACGCGAGTAGTTTCTCCGTATCTTCAAACCCCGCGCGCGTGCCGTCCAAGCCTCGGGGATAACGCTTGTCGGGGACGATGCCGACCATGCCGTGCGCCGCCGCAAGCTGTCCCCAGGTTATGAACCAGCGCCAGTTACGAACTCGCTCGCCGCCACTGATGAAAACGATGGCCGGTCTTCGCTCGCCTTTGCGCAAGCCGCGAGGCAGGTACGCATCGAGAGCGAGTGGCGTAGCAGAAGAGTTATCAAAGACTACACCAGAGCGGACGACGGCCTGATTCATACCAGGAACGCTGTAGACGACGGGAGTCTTTGAGGGATCACGATTCTGCGCCAGCGCCGCTCCTGGGATGGGAGTTATGGCCAGGATAATCGTGAGGACCGAGTGCATTCTGAATATGCGCATCAACATGCCTTCGCTCGTTCAGTGTTTACCGCTTGCAGTATCAGTCACTACCTCAGCGCGGAGAATATCACGTTTGAGAGTGGATTGTTTAATTCTATGCATGTGATGAAATCAACATTCAATCGGGTGATGGAGACATGGTTGCTCAATTACATCTCGAGCTACATACTTGTATTGTCATTCTGCAAAGGAGCGGACGATGAGCTTTACAGGGAAGTGGAAAAAGATCTCCACATCGCAATGTGGAGAGGGTTACCCCGACGAGATCGAGTTCTTCGAGCGGCCGCGGTATCTCGCCAAGAAGGGGCCGGGCCAGGGGTTCATCTGGTGGGACGCGGGATCCTACGAGACCACCGGGGAGAGTGAAGTGAAGATTTCCATCGCCACCGATGAACAGGTCTTATATCGATTCACGATCTCGGGAGATCTACTCACTTTTGTCGATAAAGACGGGTGTGAATTTCAGTACCGGCGTTTGTAGGATTCAGCCTGCGACTTCAGGGAACGGGACCTTCGCCGGCTGCGGATTCCTACCGCCGGATTGCCGGCACATTCTGCCTTAAACTTCTTGCATTGCTTGCGAAGATTTCCCCGTCTATAGGAATTGCGGGAGAAAAAACTCGGCCGGGTGCCCGCTTGATCTTTACTACGCCGCGATTTGGCTGTAAGGTATCGCGGTAAATCCTCACGAGCGTCCTCACGAGACGCAGGTCACCCGCTTGCCTTGGTTCAGCCTGTATGATGAGAACCAGAATGACCGAAAGTTGCTAATCCGCCGCGCCTGTTCGGTGCCTGGTGGAATTCGCGTCGCACGAGATCGGCGACGGAACGGATCTGGACCAGGTCTCATCAGGCAAAGAGCGTTAACGACGATGACGCCGGCTTGGCAGTCATCCCACTCAAACTAGCCGAAAGGAGCAAAGTCATGCCAGAAAGCACAAATGAGACTTCCGCGGATGTTGGCGCTACAGAGCCAACACCGGCGGAAACCAAGGGGTTCATAGGATTCGTTCCGGTCGCGGAGGCTGTGGAGGCGGGGGATGCAGTCCCTGCCTCGACTTCGGATGATCCCACTGTTGTACAACCAACGATTCCTGTGCCCACCGCGCTCTGTAAGATCAATCTTAGGGAAGGATGCTACCGCATCACCCTTCAGCCCAAAACAGGGACCAGCATATTTCACGGAACGATGCGGGTTGAAAAGACTCCCA
Source organism: uncultured Clostridia bacterium (assembly GCA_964548075.1). GTDB lineage: Bacteria > Acidobacteriota > Blastocatellia > UBA7656 > UBA7656 > Onstottus_A. The sequence continues at coordinate 13,835 of CAZJQQ010000071.1, forward strand.
GCGCGACAGTCATTAGTGGTGACCTCTATCGGTTCTTGAACCCGATAATAGGTCTGCCGGCGCCGGTCGCATCCGCCGCGACCACATCGGTCAGGCCAGCCCCGTCGAGCTTTCTTCCGATAAAGCTCGGGATTCCCATCTACGCGCGCGACAAATATCACTCCTACCTCAAGGTAACGAAGATTAAAATGCCGCCACTCCTGGGCTCCAAGTGCGCATTTACTCTTACGGCTCAGGAGTACCTCTACACGCAGCCGCCGCCCGGCCAATTCAACGGGACCTTTCCCGCGGCGCCGGGGACCCGGACCATCGACATCGTGTTAAGCAATGCCGTGAGTCCTCCGGGTTATTCGAGCGTCTATTTTGAGGGGAAGGTGTTTCAAGGCGGCGTCGAGAAAGGCACGTTCAAGATGGGATGGGTTTCGTCTTTCTTTCGAAAGGCGACGGTCGAAGTCGACACCCTCAAGGGGGCCGTTGCGCCACAGGCTGTTCCTGCAATCTCCGGAGGCGGCAGCGAAGACTTCAAGACAGTTTTCAAGACCGCAGGCTGGGACCTGAACGTGGTTTTCGATCAGAAGGACATCCCCGTGCCGCCGGGTGTCGTGGCGACCAATTGCTGGACGTCTCCGGCTCTGCATGCCCTGATGGTGAGCGTCCGCAACCCGGCTACCAACCTCGATACGGAGTGGCGTTTCCACCTGATCGTCGTACCGGCCAAGCTGGGATGTTCCAGGGGAATCATGTACGACCAGATCGGAGTCCCGCGCGAGGGATCGGCCAGCTTCAGCGACGATGGCTACCCTGCTGGGGACTCGGCCTTCTTTGGAGCAGCCCAAAACAAGAAGCAGCGCGACGTGCCTCGCGCCTATTTGCGAAGCGCCAGCCACGAGCTCGGACACGGCTTCAACCAGATTCACCAGGAGCAGGAGGGCGGCGCTGATAACTCAATCATGACGACGACGCCGAGCGTGGCCGATGTTCTGGGCACCGCGGCGACTGGTCAACCGGGCGTGTTCCCGACCAACATCAATCTGGGATTCAACGAACATGTTCGGCATCACCTGATCCACTTTCCTGACCCCACGGTGAGGCCGGGTGGAATGACTTTTGGCTCAGGTCATAGCTCGACGGTTCCGTCGGCGGACACGGATCGTCACTACTTCGCTTCGGACGAGATGGAGCTCACGGTGACCCCCGATCACAAACAAATTCATCTCGGCGAACCGTTGTTGCTCACGTGGACACTCACGAACAAGTCCGGCGGTCCGATACCTGCGCCAAACGACATCCGAGTCGAAGCGCTATACAGCTACATCACGGTGACCAACCCTAGCGGAACCGTCAGGCCGATGCCGACATTCACGATCGAGTGCGAAAGCGCGAAGATTGCGAACCTCGCGCCCGGGAAGAGTCTGACCGCGCAGACGCGAGTCTTCTGGAGTTCGCGCGGCTTTGCTTTCGAGCGGTCAGGCAGACACGTCATCGAGGTTCACGTTATGTGGGCAATCACAGGAGTGCCGTTCGGCGTCAAGGGACGGACAGATGTGTGGGTTAACTTCCCTCAGTCGGACGCGGACAACAGTGCCGCCGCGACGTTGCTCCATCCGGAAGTCGGCGTATATGTCGCTCTCGGCGGAGGCGAACATCTGACCGAGGCGGTCTCGCGCCTCAATGAAGTCTCTTCGGGCGGTGGAACCGGGGATGCACGCAGCAAGGGTCCTGCCCCATCCGCTCTCAGGGGGTATGCCGGCATGCTACCGGCGAACGGACGCGCCGTCGGAAAGGTGGGCGCGAAGGGGCGAGGCAAGGCTCGAAGATCGAGTAAGAAGCCTCGCTAGTGCCCTGAGCTTGACGACCTTCGCTGACCTTTTGGCGAGATAGTTCAGCCTCAGTTCGGCTGAACTATCTCGCCTTCTACCGTGCGCGCGGTCGCCCGCTCAAGGGTCCGTGGCGCCTCACAGGTAAAGGGCAGGATTGTTACACACAGAAAACGATGTAAGCCGGTAAGGGGCTTTGACGTGGCGGGCTCGCCTTACCACATAGCGAGCCGCTGGTTAAGACTGAAGCTAAAGGAGACAACAGATGCCTATAAGAATAACGATCGACATATTCAGCGGTATACCGAATCCGGTTGTCGAAGTAGCGGGCAAAGCGGCTCAGGAACTGCTGGAGCGTTTGAAACCGGCGGAGCGTCTCGTCGCTGACGAAGCGGAGAAAGCAGTGACCCCGATTCTGGGTTACCGCGGGTTGATCGTCGAGCAAACGGGGACAACGCCGAGCGACAAGGATATGCCGACTCGCTTTCGCGTATCGTCCGGCGCCGTGGTCGGGGGCGGACTGGCTCACCGCGCAGCGGACGAGGACTTTGAGAGCTTCTTCCTCAGCAGCAAGGGTCCCTTCAAGAAAGTGAAGGGCGCCGCGAAACTCCGATCCCTGATACAGCGGGAGATGGACCGGTCAGCGGAAGTTCGGGATCAGATCGTGCTCACAACTATCCCGTTTCCTATCCCGGTCGTGTGTGCGTGCGCGCCGCTCTACGAACCGGCATGGTGGAATGACGGTGGGCAGAAGCAACTCAATAACAACTGCTACAACTACGCGACGAATTATCGGAGCGACACTTTCGCTCAGCCGGGAAAAGCCGCAGGTGCGATGTACACCGCGCTGACTTGTGCGTCGGTCCGGCCCGCGGCAATCAAAGATGCCCTCGAAGACGCGCCGGGCGCGAATAACAAGTGCCCGCAGGAGGGACATCTGGCAGCATTGGTCATAGCGCCGAACGTCGATTTCCACTGGTTTCGAAAAGGCCGGAATGGGTTCTGGTCGCATAAGCCCGGCGGCACGGCGGTCACGAATGTGGATAACAGCGGGCATTTCATCTCAGACCCGCGCACGGCGAACAGAGGGATATACACAGCGTTTTGCACCTTCATGGTGGTCAAGCATGGGCACATCAAAATCAAGTGATCGTGCGAGGAAGTACATCGGCGGCGCCTCGATTTTTTCGGGGCGCCCCGATCCTACGTGGACTATCAGCCGGGACGATGCGGAACGGCTGAAATCGCTTTGGGACTCGATGGAGCCTTACGAGGGAACGCCCCCGGCGGCGCCGGTGCTTGGATACAGAGGTTGTTTCTTGCGGGACTCGTCCGAGCACGAATGGTTCGCCTACGGAGGAGTTGTCAGGTTGAAAACCGCGACAGGTTCCGAATCACGTAAGGATAGCGGCAGGCGATTTGAAGCGCTGCTGCTTTCGTCAGCACCTCCGGGCGTGATCCCCCCTCAAGTCGTCGATCCGAAGAGATTGTCTTGATGAGCTAGCGGCGACTCTCGCGAGCCTTCACGCCTCGGATCGCCCCGGCGATCATGCGGTTCACCGCCGACAAAGAGAGTCCGCCCTCGTCGGTAGCTGGAATCGTCGCGAACCCGATCGCCGACGCCTTAGCGTAGCGGCTAAAGATCGCTTCGAACAAAGTGGCCAACCGTTCGCTCGACGGACCATTGGGTACCTTGTTCCCGTGCCCCATCACCTCGCTTGGATCGAGCACGTCCATGTCGATATGCACGTAAATCTTATCGGTGAGTTGGCTCAGGCGATCGAGCTGCGTGAACACCGCCGATGTCATGTTGCGCAAGTCGTCAACGCTGAGCTGCTCGATGAGTGATTGATCGAGCAACTGCTGTTCAAGCGGATCAGTGAGGCGCACGCCTCCCATCACGATGTGGCGGTCCGAGAGAGGCGGATCGAGGTGAGCGTCCAGACGCAGCCTCTGCAGCGCCCGGCCCGTCGCGACCGCCACCGGCATTCCCCCGAGCGAACCGCTGCGCGTGGTCTCCGGCGTGTTGAAGTCCGGATGCGCGTCGAGCCAGAGCATGCCGATCTTGATCGGCTCGCGCGTCGGCCCGGAATGTTGCAGTCCGGCGACGAGCCCCGGCATTGATGGACAGGTCGCCAGCAGACCAACGGTGAAGTATCCATCCCGTTCGTTCTTGGCCACTATGTCGGCGAAATGGCCTAGCGCCATACCCAACCGTTTCCACCCGCCGTACTCAGTGGCCTCTTCGGGCGTCAGCGCCGACTCCGCAACTCGCACTAAGGCGCCCATGCCGGCGAGGACCTGCTGGATGCCTCCATTAGCCATCGTGTTGGGTCCTGCTGAAGTTCCGGTTGGAGAGAAGGGCTGCTTGACCAGCGCGACGCGCAACCGGCCGTCCGAACCGGTGTATCGCTGTGCGTGCATGAGCGACGGCCCGAGCAGCAAGGCGGCCAACGCCGCGGTGATCAGTCTTCGCATCGGCGTTTCCTCAGACTCGGGTGGATGCTTGTTAGGCGCACTTGATTTGCCTAATTCTCTTTGGTTCCCATGACGGCGCGCCGAAGGATGACCATTATTTTTCCACTTTGTCCCTCGACAAATACCAGTCGCCCATAATGACTAATACGACCAATGGAAAGAGGGTCAGGCGTGCAATATGCGATTCCGGTTCAGAGCCGACCCGGTTGCTAAATACCCATCTTTGCCAATGCATCAATCACTTGGCCCATCAGCATTGTTGCCTGGGGATGTGAAGCTTCAAAGAGCTCTATCCCCTCTTTCAACCCTTCACCGAGGCGATCAGACACAGGATGATCGCTCTCGCCTGCTTCTATTAGCTTCTTGATATCACCCATCAGTGTTTGAAGAAGTTGTTGCTCGCCCTCATCGACGGACTCGATCTGCTGAAGCTCACGGTGCAATTGCTCAAGCCTGTTGTGAAGCTGCTGCTTATCCATTGTAGAAACCCCTATGAAAGCGGAACCGCCGCCAGGCCTGGCTAGCCTGCGAATGAACGATACTTCTGATGTGCTAATGAGTCAAAGCGGTACTTTACTAGCTCTCATTCCCGAGTTTCTCAGTCGGCGGGAAGGTGTCCTCTTCCGGAGGGAGCGTCGCTTCTTCTTCGTCGTCCAGTAAGTCGTGATCGATATGAAATGGCAGGTCCGGATTTCGCGGCAGGGTCTCGGCGCCCCATCTCTCCAGCCATTTCCTCTGCTGCCCAGAATCGGTGGCCAATGAATGCTGCCCCGAGTCGCTGGTCATCGAATACTGCCCGGAGTCGCTGGTCAACAAAGCGGTAGTCCTCTGTTCTTCGGTTGGCGTGAGGCGTCCGCCGCTCACCTGCGCGATCAGCACAGTGATGTTGTCCTCGCCCCCGCGCTCGTTCGCCAGTTTGATGAGCGATTCACAAGCTTCTTTCAATGAACCGGATTGATCGATGATCGCTTTCATTTCGTCGGGGCGTACTTTGTTTGATAGACCGTCGCTGCACAACGCAAACGTGTCCATGTTGCTCATTCCCAACCGGTCCACCACAACGTTCAGGTTAGGCGACGCTCCAAGCGCTTGCAGAATCACGTTGCGATAAGAGTGGCGCTCGGCCTCTTCCTCGGTCAGGTGGCCGGCCTCGACCAACTGACCGACGAGCGATTGGTCTCGCGTGATCTGTTGTATGTGCCCTTCTCGAATCAGATAAGCGCGGCTGTCGCCCACTTGCCCAAAGTATGCGTTCGTGCCCGACAGTCCTACCGCGGTGAAGGTTGCGCCCATGCCGCTGTACTCGGCTCGCTTTGCGCTCATCTGGTAGATGTACAGATTGGCCAGCTCGATCGATAATCGCAGCCGCTCGGAGAAAGCGAACTTGGAGTATGCGGGGCTGGCTTGCAGCTCGAGCATTCGGTCGCGCACGCACTCGACAGCGAGACGGCTCGCGACTTCACCTGCCAGCGCGCCGCCCATCCCGTCGGTCACGGCGATGAGCGAGCCGTAGTGACTCTGGCTGAAGGTGGTGAGGCTTGTCGGAGGATTCTCTTCGGGGCCTTCGGGCTTCCAGGTGTCGGCTGTAGAGAGGTTTAATACAAGAAAGTTGTCTTCGTTGCCGGACCGAACCACGCCCACATCACTCTTAGCGTATACGGAGATTTTGAATGCGATCTCTTCCGCCATAATCAAATCTGTAGGCCAGCGTGACGGAGTAACTCAAGCGACGCAGCTAACCCGAACTTCTTCAGCGAACCATACGACCTGGGTTGGCGGTGATTATGATGGAATTCCAGTTCAATGGCAATGTCAGTAACAGTAGGAGTCCGTGGTCCGTAGTCAGTAGTCCGTGGTCCGTACTCCCCTCTTCCATTCGGGTTGATGGCCGGCTACGGACTACGGACTACGGACTACGGACTACGGACTACGGACTACTGACTACTGACTACTGACTACGGACTACGGACTATCCTTCAATCTTATTCAACGCCTGATCCAAATCCGCGAGTATGTCTTCCACGTCTTCGATCCCCACCGAAACTCGCACGAGTCCGTCGGTGATTCCGAGCCGATTGCGCTCGGCTTCGGGAACCGACGCGTGGGTCATCGTCGCCGGATGGGAGATCAACGTCTCGACTCCTCCAAGCGATTCACCAAGCGTGCATACCTTCACCGATTCGAGCACCCGCTTTGCGTTTTCAAGCGACCCGGTCTCGAACGAGATCATTCCGCCGAAGCCCGACATCTGCCGCGCCGCAAGCTCGTGCTGCGGATGCGACTTCAGCCCGGGGTAATAGACCTTTTGGATCTTCGGGTGTTCTGCAAGAAACTGCGCGACGATGCGCCCGTTCTCGTCGTGCTGGCGCATGCGCACCGCCAGCGTCTTGGTTCCGCGCATCACTAGCCACGAATCCATCGGCGAAAGAATCGCCCCGGCCGCGTTTTGTATGAAAGCCATCCTGGCAATGTCTTCTTCATCGTTCAGGATCGCCGCGCCACCCACGCCGTCGCTATGACCGTTCAGGTATTTGGTCGTCGAGTGAACGACAATGTCCGCGCCAAGCTCGAGCGGGCGTTGAAAGTAGGGGCTCATGAAAGTGTTATCGACCACGAGCCGAATCCCGCGACGCCGGGTAATTTCGGACGCCGCCCGAATGTCCACCAAAGACATCACAGGGTTGGTTGGAGTTTCGATGAACACCATTCGAGTCTCCGCTCTCGCGGCTTCTTCAACATTGGAGGGCTCGCGCGCATCCACGTAGCTGAATTCGAGCCCGAAGTTCCTCAGCACCTTGTCGAACAGTCGAAACGTCCCGCCGTAGGTGTTATCGCTGACGATTACGTGATCGCCGGACTTGAGCAGCGTCATCACTGCATTCGTGGCCGCCATTCCCGACGCGAAAGCGAAGCAAGCTCGGCCGCCTTCGAGCGCGGCCAGGTTTTGCTCGAGCGCCATCCGGGTCGGGTTTTGAGTTCGCGCGTACTCGAAGCCTTTGTGCTTACCCAGCCCTTCTTGCGCGTAGGTGGAGGTCTGATAGATCGGCACGCTGACGGCACCCGTCGCCGGATCGGGTTCTTGCCCAGCGTGTATCGCCTTCGTAGAAAACTTCATCCGTTAATCTCCGTCGCGTTTATTCGTTTGTTAATCTAGCATCTTTCAATCGGCTTTGGCATGGAACTTTGGTTTGTTGAACAGTATGTCTGAATGATTGTATAGTCTCAGTCACTGCGACAATCTGGGACGGTCTATTTGAGCATCAACCTTCACTCTAGTTCGGCACGGCGTGTTAATTCACCATCGCGGCGAGGCCCTCGCTCACTAAGACCAAGCCACGTTGCAGGAACGGTCGTTGTCGCCGTTTGCTTGACCGCCGCAAGTCATCTCATCACCCGCGAAGCGCGCGCACAAGAGAACGGTGGCGCCGAAACAGGCGTGGCCCGCACCGAGAGTCTTGAGATGATTGTTCGCGCCGGGTTCGGGCGGCTGGAGGTGAGCAACTGGACGGGAAGCTGGGTGCCGTTCCGAATAAGCCTCGCGAATCAGGGGCCGCCGATCTCAGGCCGGTTGATTGTTCACTGTGAGTCCTCGGCGAATCCGACCCCGCAAGTGCGCGAGTACGTGAAAGAGATTCAACTGCCGAGCGGCTCACGACAGCTTCACGAGATCGCGGCCTTTCTCAATTCAGGTGAGAGCCCGATCGTGCGCCTCCAATCAGGCGATCGTGTAGTCGCCGAGACGCGAGTCAACGTCGAGAGAAGTTATATGATGAGCGATCAGTTGGCGATCGCCGTCCTCGATACCGATTCGACTGCCCTCAACAACGTTTCCTCAGCCGAAGTCATTCGAGTGCCAAACCGGGCGCCGTTCAAGAGCGCGGCTCCCGTGGGCGGTCAGTTGCCGGAACCAGATCCTCAAGCGGTGCCTTCTCTTCCGCCTTCATCGCCTCAAGGCCCACGGCGCAGGACCGGCGGGCCGAGCTTCGGGCGTCCCATCCTTCTGGCGCATCCGACGGTGATCGCCGCCGAAGACCTCCCGCGCGAGTTCATTTCCTACGATCAACTCGACGCGGTGGTGATCGGAGACGCGCCTCTGAATCAACTGGCCGAAGAGCAGGCGCGAGCGCTCAGGCTGTGGGTGGCTTCTGGCGGGCTGCTGGTCGTGACCGGCGCCGCGGACGTCGCGGGGCTTCGTGCGATCGGGCTTGAATCGATCTTGCCGGTAGAAGCACAAGCAACAACGACAGTCGATTCGCTTTCGGAGTTGACCGAAGTGTACGGTTCTTTCGATTCGACGGATCGGCTTACCGTGATGACCGCCCGGTTGAAACCTGGTGCTTATGCTCTGGTCGGCGCGGATGATAAGCCGATCGTCGCCGAAAAGAGTTACGGAAGCGGGCTCGTGCGCTTCGTGGCGATCAACCCGAAGCTGAACCCTTACCGCGCGTGGAGCGCGGCGAAAGATCTGTGGACGGACTTGCTTCTGCCCTCGGCAGAGACGAAGCCGAAGCACATCAACTGGATTACGTTTGGACGGAGAGGCAACTCATCATCGAACAGATGGGGCGTGCAAGGCTTCCTGTTTCATCTGGCAGAGATCAGGCCCCCATCACCGAAGTACGTGCTGCTTTTCCTGCTGGCGTACGTGTTGACGCTTGGACCGATCAACTACCTTGTGCTGCGATGGAGGCGTAAGACCGATCTCGCATGGCTGACGATTCCGGCGGTGGTCATCACGTTCGCAGTCGTCAGCGTCGTGGTCGCGCAGATAGGCCGCGGCGCGGATTCGATAGTTGCTGACTCGTCACTCGTTGAGCTTCATCAACGCGACGGTATCTCGCGCGTGGCGAGCGGGCTGCTGATGATGCCGGCAATGAAACGCACTCAAGAAGTCACGTTCGAGGGCCGCGACACATACGTGAACGACGTGTACAACGGCAATCAAAGCTCGAGTGCGTCGGCCATCGGCAACATCGAGTGTGAGCGCGGCCCGAAAGAGTTCACGTTGCGCGTGCCGATGACGACCTGGACCTCGGGTCTCTTTCAGGTGAGATCGATGAACGAAGGCGTTCAGCCGTTGGTATCGATTTCGGCGAACGGGACATCGGTCGCGATCAGAAACCTCGGAGACGCGCCGATCAGCAAGGCGGTTTATTTGAGTTCCGAAGGCATATCGGATCTGTTCGACGTCGCCGCCGGGCATGAGCACCGAGTTGCGGTTTCGGCGCCGCAGCCTTCGGCGTTCAACAGTTGGTACCTGACTCAGTTCGAACAAGGAAGCGACGAAGCGGAACTCTTCCAGGAGCTCGGAGCTCTGCTCGATCGGGAGGTAGGCGGAGACCGCGCGTTCACGCAAGGGTTTTTCAATAGTCAGTTGATGACCGAATCGATCAAACGGCTCGAACGGCCGCTGCTGATTGGTTTTGTCGACAAGGGCCCGGCGGGTATTGGATTTCCCGGTTCTTTCAAGCGGCGCAGCAAGGCGTTGTACGTTGTACATCTCTAGTTTCTGGTTCCTGGTTTCTGGTTTCTGGTTCGCGTTCTTGGACTTTGACTTCCGGCAACCAGAAACCACAAATCAGAAACCACAAACCAGAAACCAGAAACCAAAGACATGATCAAGCTCGAAAACGTGTCGAAATACTATAAGGACTTTCCGGCCGTGCTCGACGTCAGCTTCGAGATCGGGCGAGGCGAGGTGTTCGGCTTCATCGGTCCAAACGGGGCGGGGAAGACCACTACCATCAAGATGCTCTCGACTCTCATGCTCCCAACCGAAGGCAAGCTGAGCGTCGGAGGATTCGATGTTGTGAGCGAGCCTCACGAGGTGCGCCGCCTAATTGGCTACATGCCCGATAGCTTTGGCGTGTATGACGATCTGCTTGTGTGGGAGTACCTCGATTACTTCGCCGCGTTGTACAAGCTCAGCCCTGCCCGGCGCAAGCGAGCAATCTCTGACGTGCTCGAACTGACCGATCTCACGGTCAAGCGCGGCTCGCAGGTGATGAGCCTTTCACGCGGAATGAAGCAGCGGCTGTGCCTTGCCAAGACGTTGCTGCACGATCCGGCGGTGTTACTGCTCGACGAGCCGGCGTCGGGGCTTGATCCACACGCGCGAATCGAGATCCGCGAGCTGATTCGTGAGCTTTGCCGAATGGGCAAGACCGTGCTGGTCTCCTCGCACATCCTCACCGAGCTTGCCGACTTTTGCACTTCGATTGGAATCATAGAAGCCGGGCGGCTTCTTGCGGCCGGGCGGATAGACGAGATTACGGCGAGGCTCGCCGGCAACGTCATCGTAGATATCACGGTGAAAGGCGACCCGCTCATTGCGCTGGAGGTGCTGGCGGAGCGCACCGACGTCACGCGCACGACTTGCGACGGACGAGTGATTCGCGTGGAGTACGCGGGAGAGGCCGGCGACATAGACGAATTGCTCGAATACCTGGTAGGCCGCGGCGTTCGGGTGCTGGGCTTTACTCGAACCGAGGCCGACCTTGAAGACATTTTCTTGAAGGTGACTCGGGGAGTGGTTGCTTAGGGTTTCTGGTTTCTAGTTTCTGGTTTCTGGTTCGATGGTACCGATCCAACAACCAGAAATCAGAAACTAGAAACCAGAAACTAAAAACCAGAAACTTGAAACCATGGATTTCTCAAACCCAATCTTGATCAAAGAAATGCGCTCTCGCATGCGCGGCAAGCGGGCGTTCCTCGTGCTCACCGGGTACGTCGTTACCTTGAGCCTGATCATCAGCTTGATCTACATCGTCTTGCACAAGAACGCTCCTACAACCGTGGTCAATCAGGCCGGGTCGGTGCTGACGCCTGTGCTGATCTATGTGCAGATGGGATTGATCTGTCTGATCGCTCCGACTTTTTCAGCGAGCGCGATCTCGTCGGAACGCGAGCAGCAGACATTCGATTTGTTGATCGCTTCGCTTGCGCAGCCGTCCACGATCCTGTTTGGAAAAGTCGGGGCGGCGTTGTCGTATCTCTTTCTCACTCTGTTCGGTTCGCTGCCTTTGATCGCGCTTACGTATTCGCTGGGTGGCGTAGCGCTGCGCGACATCGCGATCGCTTACCTGATAATGGTTGTTTCCGGCGTGACGTTTTGCTCGATGAGTTTTCTTTGGTCAACGCTGATTCGCCGGGGCGTGCTGGCGCAACTGACAAGTGTGATTGCGGTGATCTTCCTGGTCGCGGCGATGCCTGCGCTGGCGCTGTTCTTTTCAGCTCTCGCCGGGAACTTCAACGGTCCTCCGTCGCAGGCTTTCATAAACATCGTGTTCCTGCTGTTGAGGACGAACCCGTTCGCCGCGATCGCATCGCAGATTCCGGGGATTCCGATCCCCGCCAACGTCTGGCTTCACGGCGTTCCGGTGTGGGTGACTCAGGTGATATTCTATCTGATCTTAACCGCGGTGAGCTTGTTCTTGAGTTTGAGGCGCCTGCAGCGAGTGAGAAGCTGGATATGAGCGAAGCCGTAGCGACAATCGTTCGACTCGAGCGTCGCGTGATGTGGCGCAAGCGTCTGCTGACGCTTCAAGATGGGCTTGTACTGGCGGTGATGATCTCCGGCCTGATCGCTGCGGCCCTTGTAGTGCTCGTGCGACTTCGAACGATCACGATGCCGGTAGTGACGGTTATCATCGGCGCGACGATTCTCTCATTCGCGGCTGTGTTGACTCGCTGGTTCTTCACTCGCGCGCGCGTGAGTGACGCAGCTTTTCTGATCGATGAAGCACTCGAGCTTGATGACAGGGTAGCTACGTCGCGCTCGATCATTGAGCGCGGCGGCCCCGGGCGCGCGCTTGAAGAAGCGCTGATTGAAGACACCGCCGCGCGGGTTGGCAATCAGCGCGCGGCCTCCGTTGTGCCGTTTAGAGCGCGCCGTTGGTACGCCTTCTCGCTGGTTTCGGTGGTTGGACTCCTGGCTGCGCTTATGATTCCCGCGCGTTCACTTCCGGTCAATGAAACTTTGGCATCAGAGCGCGCCGATATTGAGAGCGCGGGCGAACACCTCGAACAGACCGCCGCAGAGGTCGAGCTTGCTGTACCACCGGGAACCGAGACGGCAACACTGGCAAAGGAACAGGCGGAGGTGGGACGAGGGTTCCGGCGTTCGAGCGCGACTCGCGCGGAAGCACTGCGGAGGCTGAATGCGCTTGAGGAGCGCATACGCCAACGGCACGATGATCTCGCGAACAGACGCGCGGATGAGATAGTCAGCCTGGCAGACCGGCGGCTTGGCAGCGCGCTCTCGACGTTATCAACACCACGGCGCAGGAACATCGAGCCCGATGAAAGCCAACGCGCCGTGCCGGCCGATGAGCCGTCTGGTGCGTCGAAGAGAAGGGCCAGTAAAGAGCAACAGGAGCCACTTCCAGGAAAGGGAAATCGGAACGCTGATTCGGTTGAGACGGATTCAACCAACCCCGACTCCAGGGTCCCAAAACAAGCTGGTAGGGAACCCGCCGCTGCAACCGGGAAGCAGAGCGATCAGAAACCGAGTGATCAGAAGCCTGGCGACCCGAAAGCCGGCGGCGAAATAACAGGCGATCAGAACATAGGTGAGCCGAAGGCTCCCGATCACCAGGCGACTGAACTGCCGGTGAGTTCTCTGGACGCGCTCAAAGCAGTTCCGGACTCGCTCGCTGAGCAAGCGGCAAAGGCCCTGCCGAAAGTGTCTGAGGAGTTATTGAAGAAGGCAGCCGAGCTTCGCGCGAACGAACTAAGTTCGGCTGACATTGAGAAGCTACGAAAGGCCGCTGAGTCTCTCTCCCGCGATCTGACGCAGATCGGGCAGTCGAAGGAGCTACAAAAGGCGCTTCAGGAAATGGCCCGTCAGATTCGACCGGAGCAGATCGAACAGGTCGCGCGCGAACTGGGCAATCAAGAGAAGCTCAAACAGGAACTCGAAGCCGCGGCCCGCTTGCTGTCGGAGAACCAGCAAGCGAAAGAGATGGTCGCAGGCCTCACGGAGCAGTTTGCGCGTATGCGTGACGAGAGACGTCAGCAGGACAACGGGCAGCGTAGCATTGGCAAATCAGAAGCGCGAAAGGAAGGGGGCCGCGCGGGCGATCAGGCCTCGCCAGGCATGCGAGCTAACCCAAAAAGGGCTCTTGATAAGTTGGAGCCCGCCGCCGATCGACGGCTTGCGGGGAAGGGAAGGGAATCGAGCTTGAAAGGTAAGCTCCAGCAGGGATCGGGCGGCGAGTACTTGTACCTGCAATCGAAGGCGGGCGTTGGCGCCGCGCGCGTGCCGTATTCTTCGGCTTATCCGCAGTATCGCCGCGAGGCCGAGCGATCGGTTCAGCGAACCCAGGTCCCGCCCAACCTGCGCTCTGTCGTTCGCAAGTATTTCGAGGCGATCAATCCGGATGCGAAGAGATGAGAGTCAACGATGCCTTCGTGAGGGTCACAGGTTGGGAAGGGAGGCTTGCCCCCGCGATGCTGGAATACTGATTCGTGACGAACCGCGGGGGCAAGCCTTCCTTCCTGACCTGTGATCCTGTGAGTGGCAAAAACCGACCAATTTCTCAGCAGTCTGAACTGCCCAGATGCGAAGAATCAGTTGATCAACGGGAGAAGAAGATGGATAACAGAGATAAAGACCGGTTGCTGTGCAATCTCAAATCGCTTCCGAACGAGCTCGGGGATCTGCTTAAAGACCTCGATGAGGAGACGTTGAGGTGGCGACCCATACCGAACAAATGGTCGGTAAAGGAAATCATGTGTCACCTCCGCGATATGGAGCGATTGGCCTATCTCGCTCGCTATCGGAGAATCCTCACAGAGGATAACCCGCTGCTCGCGAATGTGGATCAGGACCAGTTGGCAATCGAAACCGACTACATCAATCAAGACGCAAAGGCCGCACTGGAAGAGTTCAAGCGGCTGCGATGGGAGACCATCCAAACTCTCGAAGGCGCGTCGGCCGAGACCTGGTCGCGTAGCGGCACACACTCGACCGATGGCCCGATGACGGTCGAGCAACTCGTCGTGCGCCAGATCAAGGGCAACGACCTCAACCACCTCGTTCAGATGAAGGACATCGTCAGACTGAAGATGCCCTGGTGAGAGGGGTCGGGGAATTGAAAATTGAGAATTGAAAAATGAAAATTGCAAATTGAAGAGTTTCTGGGTGCGATGCGTCCTGCATCGTCCTGGCAATTTTCATTTTTCAATTCTCAATTTTCAATTCTCCCCGTGCGCTTCGCGCACTAACTTCCTATGCAAACGCTCGGTGACATAAAAGCAAGGGTCCAGGACTACGTCGCGAAGTTTGGCGCGCTGCGTTCTGAGATCGCCCGCGTGATTGTCGGCCAGCAAGAGATCGTTGAAGGCACCTTGCTTGCGCTGATGGCAGGGGGGCATGTTCTGCTCGAAGGCGTTCCCGGACTTGGAAAGACTCTGCTGGTGAGAACGCTTGGTGAGACGATGGGTCTCGGCTTCGCGCGTGTCCAGTTCACGCCGGACCTCATGCCCGCTGACATCGTCGGAACCAACATCATCGTCGAAGACGAGAGTGGTGAGAGGATGTTTCGATTTCAGCGCGGCCCCGTCTTCACCAACCTGTTGTTAGCCGATGAAGTAAACCGCGCAACGCCAAAGACACAGTCAGCTTTGCTCGAGGCAATGCAAGAAAGGCAAGTCACGGTCGGCGGAACAACCTATCCGCTTGAAGGGGTGTTCTTTGTTTTAGCGACTCAGAACCCGCTCGAGATGGAGGGCACATATCCGCTGCCCGAAGCCCAGCTCGATCGGTTCATCTACAAACTAGTGATCAACTACCCGACGCGTTCGGATCTGATTGAAGTGCTGCGGCGCACGACGGCCGAAGACCTGCCACACGCGGAGAACATTCTCACCCCCGATGAGCTGACTGAGATGCGAAAGCTTGTGCGCCAGGTGATCATCGCTCCCCACGTCGAGGAACTGGCGGCCGATTTGCTGCTGAGAACGCATCCTGAAAGCGAAGACGCGCCCGAGTCGGTGCGCAAGTTTGTCCGCTACGGCGCGAGTCCGCGTGGCGCGCAGGCGATGGTGCTCACGGCAAAGGCGCGCGCGTTGTTGGCGGGCCGCTACAACGTGAGCACCGCGGACATTATCACGGTCGCGAAACCTTCGTTGCGTCACAGGATCATTCTGAACTTCGAGGGCGAAGCTGATGGCTTGAGTACCGATGCGATCCTCGACGATGTTTTGGATTCAGTCGCGGTGATGCATGCCAAGTAAACTGAATCGGAGCGAACCTCGTTGGAATAAGAACATTGAAAATTGAAAACTGAAAAATTGAAAACTGCAGAGCCTCTTGCAAAACTCTCCGGTTTCGAGGTCATTAACCGATTTGTAAGAGC
>CAZJQQ010000072.1:0-29044 GCA_964548075.1 uncultured Clostridia bacterium
AAATCGATGTGCCAGTCAATATACGTCATCGTATTTATGAAACTATGTACTTAGTTACGCGCTCCGACGCCGGAAGAACCGCATTGTGAACATCGCCGCACACCAGATCAAGCCCGATGTCGCCATGATCGCCCAGCCGAAGTCTTCGACCATCGATGAGAATCGCCCGGCGATCCCGCCTACCAGCCACGCGCTAAAGAACGTCATTGCCGCAAGCCGCCTCGCCCACCGGATTTGATTCGATATCCGTATTCGGTGAAGCTCGTCTTCCAAAAAATCGTCGTCGCCCATCAAGCGCTCATAGTAGCGAGCTTCCCTCCCCGCCATCCGAGCCAGTGCCAGGTCATTGCTTGCGGCCGCCGCGTTGTAAAAGTGCGCTACGTGGGCGAGCTTCCCATCTCGAAGCGCGATCTCGGCCAATCCTACGTTTGCTCGAAAGCGCGCGGGATCAAGCTGAAGCGCCCGGTGAAAACAATCGGACGCGCGCTTGAAGTCCAGCCGCTCGAAGAACGCTTCGCCGATTCGCTCGAGCAGATCCGGCTCAGCGCCGGCAAGCCGCGACGCCAGTCTCAAACACGCATCCGAGCGCTGAAGCAATCGCGCGTCTTCCCTCTGGGCCGATGAGTGAAAAAAGCGCGACATCTCGTAGAGCAACTGCGGATTGCGAGGCTCCTTTTCATAAGCCACTCGGAAATAGCTGGACGCTTGAGCGAGCTTGCCCGCAAGTCTCAACGAATTCCCGATGCGTCGCAGCAGCGGGGCCGGCATCGCAGCTATGTCGCTCTTGAGCACGGGCGAGCCTTTGAGCGCGGTGCCAGTCTCGAAGTACTCGAAAATCTCGGACGAGCGAGGATCGAGCTTATGAGGGCCGACCGCGCGAAACAACGCCTTGATGAACTGCGAGTAGGCCGAGCGGTGCGAGCGAACCACTATGTCAACGCCGGCTCCAGCAATGCGTGTGTGATAGCTGATTCGCGCATCGCCCGTCGCAAAGCTTACACGAGTCGTCTCGGTCGTAATGGCCTCGATGTCGGAGATCGAAAGCTTGCGGCGAATGCGGAACAAGTGAGTCAGAAGAAAAGCGAGAGGCCCACAATGGCGGATGGTGCGGCCGTCGAACTCGATGCGGTCGAAAGCGGCGGCCACTACTATTGGCGCGAGCAATGCCCAACAGGCGAGCGCCGCGATCAGCCAACCTTGTTTGAGCAAAGTCGAACCAACGGTCATCACAACTGCGGCTGACACCGTGTAAGGGACGAGGCCGGGGCGTATGCTAATGGTCTCCATCTGGCAGCTTCAATTCTATTGTGTGGTCAGGATAGAGGCAACACTATTGCGCGACCTGGGAGCGCGAGTTCAGAGTACAAGCTTTAGCTTGCTAGTCAGTACCGCAGCAAGCTGAAGCTTGTACTCTGAACTCGCGCTCCCAGGTCAGAACCAACGCACTTCAACAGACGTCACCGACATCTCTCGGTCAAGCTCGACGCGCATCCTCAAGTCGAAGCGAAGATCGCGCAACGCTACTACCGTTGTTCCGTCGGGCCGCGCTTCGACGCTCGCCGTGCCGTAGCGCATGAAATCCAGAAAGACTCGCGCTTCGGTTGAACGGCGCAGCGCATCCGCGAGCTTCGGATCAATGGCCGGCAGTTCGCTCCATTGCTCCTGCCGATTGGAGAGATCGATATTTCGCGTATAGACAGCGTCGATTGTCCTTGCCGCCGCTTGCCACAACATCGGGTTGGCGGGCGCAGGCCAGACAGCCATCGACGTGACTCCCCCAACCTTCAAGGAACTTTGAGCTTCCTTCATCGCCGACTGATGGGTCATCCACATTCCGCAGTAATAAAGCGCGAGCACAAACAGAGAATACCTGGCGAGCCGCTCACCGCCGCTGCCCCAGCGAAACAACGTGCCCGCGACGATCAAGGCCAGTCCAACGAACCAGATTACTCGCGCTGCGGTTGGGATCGTCAAGGTGTGCGCGTCGTACGGGTGCCGGAGCGCAAGCCCTACCACCAGAGCCAGAATGATTCCTATCACAAACCAGAAGAGTGTCCGCGCGGCGTCGGTTGTCGTCAACCACACAACCGCCGAGCCGAGTATCAGCCAGATCCAGGGATCGACAACAAAAGCCAGATCGCCATAGAACCATCGACTGCTGAACGGCAGCAGCGGACGCACGCCATAAACGTTGGTGAAATCCATGAACGTGTGGCCAAGCCCGCCCAGATACGCGAGCAAGAAGATCCTCGCGGGCCTGAGCGGTCTCCTGAACGGATCGCGGAGACGAAACCGGCGATCGATAAACATCAGCGTAAGTGTCAGCGCCGCGGCCAGGATCGCCAGCCCGACAAACCCGTGCGTGAAGCCGCGATGATACTCGAGATAGGAGACTGTGCCGCCTTCGATCCGGCTGAGCACATCGATGTCCGGGAGGTTGGACGAAATGACGAGCGCAGTTGTCGCAAGCGGAGTGGCGCGTTCCAGTCCCGCCTTCGCGAACGAAAGCCCGAGGAGTGTGTGCGCCAGGTTTTCCATTTGGAGAATCAGTCCGGTTCAGGGCAACCGCTCACGGTGTGACGGGTAGAGTGGACGGGGAAGGGAGGTCCTTAAGCCGGTCAGGTGCGATGGCCGACAGACGCTTCTCGGCCTCCGCCCCGGCCCCTGAAGATCTGTCAGGCTTGGCCGCCTCCAAATAGGCTTCCACAGCCTTCTCCAAGTCGCCGGTCTTTTCATAGACCCGGCCGAGACCGACTTCGACTGCGGGTTTCAGATTCGGAGCGGAACTCAACAGTTGCTGGTAGAGCGATATGGCCTTCTCGTTGTCGCCGTTAACGGCGTAGCTTTCGGCAAGCGCGAGCCGCGCGAGGTCGGAGGTCGGATGTTCGTTCTTATTGGCGACCTGTTCGAGCAGACTCAGGCCTTTGTCCCGGTCAAAATGTAGGTAAGAAGCTCCCGCATAGTAAAGGCCGATCGCGCCGTAATAGCCTGAGTAGTCACTCGCGAGGCGTTCGAACGCTTCGGCCGACTCGCGCCACTTGGTTTGCTCGTCGGTGTAGTATTTGCCGGTGGACGGTGTTGATGTGGGTGTCGATGGGTCCTGAACCGGCGCGATAAACTTCTCGATGGCTCCTGCAAACGCGGTCTCGGCATTTGCCTTTCGATAATCGAAGTAATAGCTGCCTGCGACGTACAGCAGAACAAGTCCCGCGACGACTCCTACTGCGATCACGAGCGGGCGGCCTCTCTCCTGGAGCCAGTCCTGCGTCTTCTCGTAGAACCGGATCATCGGGTCGTGTTTGAACTTCATCTCCTTGACCGAGACCTTCTTCTTCCTTTTGGGTGTTTTCGCCAAAGCTAAGAGCCTCCTTGGATCTGTGACTGGAGCAAAGCCGGAAGGACGTCTGCGCCGTCTGTTAGAGCAAAGAAGAACATAGCGGCCAGCCTCGCGGGCTGTCAAGAAACGCGAGCGACGGCCAAAGAGAATAGCCGATTGAACGGGCCGTTGACCGGGCTGGATGCGAGGGGCTAGAATTCGCCTCGGTCGGGTGAACCCGCCAACACCGGGCCGACAATCAAAGAAGTCCTGCGAAGAAGGGAGAATCACTGAAGCTTATGAGAGAACGTGACCGCGAGATAAAACGCCGCCGACAACGTTATCAGAAGCGCAAGAAGCTTCGCCTAAAGCTGGGAGCCACCAGCATAGAGGCCGAGCAGCAGAAGATCGAAGCCAGGATTCGCAAAACGTACCCGTCCCACACTCCCGCGATTTGATCCTCCCGCGCTCGGCCAGCGAACCGCCTCAAAAAAATGAGGCGAGCAGCAAAGCAACTTCCGGGGTGCGCTTTGCCGCTCGCCCTTTTTTAGTCTGAGAGAAGCGCTCAGAGGTAAATCAACACTCGGAATAGCCGCAGGCGTAGCAAGTCTGGCAGCCCTCGACGCGGACAAACGCCGAGTCACCGCAACTCGGGCAAAGGTCCACGGAGCCAACCGCGACATGTGATGGCTTATGACTTGACGCCGCAACAGCCGCCGCCCCATCGATTCCCATTTCCGCGCCCTGGCCGCCGTCCTCGGTGCCCTGGCTGATGTTCAGATAGTTCTCCGCGAGCGCCTGACCCACAGCGTCAGGCAACGAAAGCACTCGCCGCTTGCCAAAACCGTACGAGCGAGCGCCGCCGATGCCCGAGATCTGCTTTACGATCTCGCGAACGCGCTCGAGCGGCGAAACGGGCGACGCTATGCGCAGAATCAACGACATCAATCTCCCCATCGCCTCGGCCATCGCCTTGATGTCCGAACCCGCCTTGCCGATTTCAAGAAAGACCTCGAACGGATGACCCTCCTCGTCCTCGTTCATGGTGATATGGGCGGTGCCCGAAGGGGTTGCCTTGCTCACCGTGTACCCGCGCCGCTTGTAGGGGCGTGGCCGCACCTTCGGCTGCCAGCCTCCATCGCTTTGAACAAGCTCGCTCGATGAGGCTCCAGACTCGCTCTCAACCGCTGTGACGGCTGAAGTCTCTTGAGCCAGTTGCGCGCTCGCTGCAGCGGTAATTGTGGCCTTCGCCGCCGCGACGGTTGTCGATTCGCTCGCTTTCTTGTCTTCTTCTCTCAGGTTGAGCACCTGCACATCGCGCGAGCCATCACGATATATCGTTCCACCCTTGCAGCCGGACCTATAGAGCAATTCGTATATCTCGCGCGTCTGCTCGGGAGTGTACGAAGCCGGCAGATTGCATGTCTTCGAAATCGACGAGTCGACCCAAGCTTGAATCGAGGCTTGCACCTTGACGTGTTCCTCAGGCGCGAGGTCCATCGCGGTCACGAAGTAGCCCGGCAGCGGCTCGCCCGGGTGGGCTTGCTGCCATTCTTCCAGCACCTTCACTCGCTCCTCGTGTTTTCCCAATCGCGACTTGCGGAAGTAGTTCCAGAAGTAAAACGGTTCGATGCCTGTCGAAGTACCGACCATAGTGCCGATGGTGCCGTTGGGTGCCTGAGTCAACAACGTGACATTCCGTACGCCCTTCTCTCTGACTTCCTCGCGAACGTCGTCCGGCATCTTCTGCATATAGCCCGACTGCAGGAACTTGTCCGCGTCGAACATCGGGAAGGGTCCTTTTTCCGAGGCAATGTCCGACGAGGCGTGATAAGCCTCTCCCGCGATGAAGCGATACAGCCGGTCTATGAACTGCACGGATTCTTCCGAACCATAGCGAATGCCCAGCCGGATCAGCATCTCAGCCAACCCCATGGTGTTAAGCCCTACGCGGCGCTCAGCTTTTTGTTGGGCGTAGTTCTCGTCAAAGAAGTACGGCGTCGCATCAATAACATTGTCGAGGAAGCGAACCGAGTAACGCACCGCTTTGCCCAGGTCATCCCACGCTACGTCTCCTTCGCTGACGAACTTCGACAGATTGATCGCGCCCAGGTTGCAGACGCCGAAGCCGGGCAGCGGCTGCTCTCCACAAGGGTTCGTGCAACCGAGATAGCCTGCATCGTAGTACCAGGAGTTGGACATTTTGTTTGCGCGTTCGATGAAAAACACTCCCGGTTCAGCCGAAGCCCACGCCGACTCGATGATCGAATCCCAGATAGCGCGCGCTTTCACCGTCTTGTGCACGATCACTCGCTTGCCCGCAGCTAGCCATTTGTCGAGGTTCCCGTCCCACATCTGCGCATAGTCGGGATCGGAGTTATCGGGAAAAACCAGATCCCAATCGGCATTCGCGTGCACGGCGTCCATGAACTTGTCGCTGATCCCAACCGAGATGTTCGCGTTGGTGATCTTTCCCATCTCGCGTTTGGAGGTTATGAACTCGACTACGTCGGGATGCCAGCAGTTCAGTATCAGCATCAAAGCGCCTCGCCGCGATCCGCCCTGCTCTATCAACCCCGTGACAAACGAATACAGCGCGCCCCATGAGACCGAGCCCGACGAACGCCCATTGACGCCCTTCACATAAGAATGGCGAGGCCGCAAGCTGCTGACGTTGATCCCAACGCCGCCGCCGCGCGACATAATCTCCATCATCTGCGAAAGCGTGTCGACGATGCCCCGGCGCGAGTCTTTCGGCGAAGGCACAACGTAGCAGTTGTAAAAAGTAAGCTGTTGATCGGTGCCCGCAGCCGTTAGGATTCGGCCGGCTGGCACGAACTTCCATCCGTTCAGCAGCCATCGAAAGTTGTGATACCACTCGTCGGCGCGTTCGCCCTCGACGGCTGCGATCCCGCGCGCCACTCGCTCCATCATCTGTTCGGGGTCGGTCTCGATCGGCTTGGATACGTGCTCGGACAAGCATTCGATTTTGGTTCCATCGCGCAGCTCGACCGTGACCCGGTCCCCGCCGGCGGCTCCTGTCTCGTCCATTGCGGTGACCACGCCAATCTCTCGCTGACCGGACTTAGCGTCGGTGCAGACGATCACCATATCGCCGGGCGACAGGGTTCGTTTGCTCATGTCCTTGAGGGCGTAGCGGTCCAGGAAAATCTTCTGTCCGAGCTCGGTGAGCTGGTTGTTATCAGCGACAGCCCCGGATGTGCGCACATCCGCGTGAGGAACAAGAGGCGAGATCGAGTCGTCAACTGGGGTTTGGCCGTTCGACTTCTGTAAGTCGCCAACAGATCGAGTGGACATTCTAATGTCTCCTTAGCCTACCATTCTCTATTTTCAATGCGGACTATCCTGCTCGTTGAGAGAGATCAACCCAATGCCCTGCGAAGCGCCGGGCAAAGTCGGGGACTTTGGATTTGCCTGCTTGCTTGTTTTGTCTTTACAGCTCAGGCCCTGCCGAGTTCCTGCCGAGCCGGGCTGCGCCGAGGCGAGAGAGTGTCGAGACCGTCCACTTAGTGATCGCTGCCTTGCACTATCCCGGCTGTTAATTGAAAGCCCTATGATAGCGCGCGGAACCAGCTAGCGACAACGCTTAGCCCGTTTCTTTGATCGTATTTCTCCCTCGTAGCGGTTTCGGAGTGTACTCTATAGATAGGCAGGTGTCAATCGAAAAGTACAATATATTGTGGTTTAAGGGGATAGCGGCATTAGTTCGTCAGCCAGGATTTGGCGCCTTCTACAGGCGTGCCGGAACCCTAGGTTTTAGAAAGAGATAAACCCAGAGGCGGCCGAACGACAAGTCTAAGACATTACGACATGAGGACCGGTCGGAAGCTATCCCTACGCAATCGCCTTGGCGTCGGGTGTATTGCTACGACGGTTCTTCTTGATCACGAACTCAACGCTCACGTCGGTGGTGGAGGCGCCCGGCATTCTTGAATATTCCAGCGTTAGGACCGACCCGCCCGACACGCGCCAGCCGGCTTGTTGAAAACGCTCCTGAGAGCGGTCCACCTCCACCGGATCACCAAAAGTCGCGGTCACTTTGCGCACTATCGTCTCGAACGATTCGCTTCGGGTTGCTAACCCGGCGCTACAGCTAAACTCGATCAGTTGTTCCGGCCTGCGAGCGGGCGTGTCCAATTTCTGTTGCGGGAGAATGCGAGTAGGGACGCCGCGAAATACGGGCGCCTGGTTAATCGAGCCGACGCGATTGGAACGGGAGAGACAACGCTCTACGCTCCGATTGCCCGAGAACGGATCAGATCATTGAGTTGATTCGGGCTGTAGAGGCCTGGGCCGAGACCCTCTTCGAAGATCCGATTAACGATCTCCAACAGCGTCGAATTGTAAGGAGTCGGGATGCCGAGCTTCTTGCCAAGGACGACGATGTCTCCATTCAGGAACTCCGCTTCGTGGGCCTTGCGGCCTAGATGAAGGTCCTGCCACATCGACGAATAAGTGTGAGGCCCCTGGCTCAACCTGGCCGGATCGTACGGGTGTTTCGGAGGTTCCCTGAGCTTATCAGTCATCTCGCGTATCCTGATCGGCGAAGGCTCATCGGCCGGCGGCTCAACTGCGATGCCTGCCGCGTCCAACACGCGCAAGCCTTCCTCTCGCACTGCAAGCATCAGCCTGCGCATCTCCGGGTCGGACATCGCTCGCTCCAGCCAGTAGCCAGTGATCGTGGTCGTAGCATTGTTGAGATTGGCCACGAGCTTGCCCCACTTCATCGACATGACGTAGGCCGACGCCATCGCTTCAAACCCGGCGCGTGTGAGCTCGGCGCACAGATCGCGCGCCGCTTCGTCGAGACCCACAGGATAGCAGCCAATTGCGACCGAGCGGCCTTGGGGGAGCGCGATCACCGATGGCTCAAGCTGCACCGCGCTGAGAAAAACGAGACCGGCATATACCTTCCGGAACCTCCGCCCGGCGATCTCTTCATTGCGCACGCCGTTCTGGAGACAGACAACCGGCAGGGTTTCATCATATCGTTCGATAAGCTCATTAACAGCGGCTTCGGTAGCTTGAGACTTAGTGGTGATGAAAGCGACGTCCCCGCTTTCAGGCGAAAGCTCGCGAGCAGCGATCACGGCATCGACGCACACGGTTAGCTCCTCACCGTTCTCCTTGATGACGATCCCTTTCCTCAGCGCCTCCGCGTATGCGGGCCTCGCTACACAGACCACTCGCGATCCTGCGCGGGTCAGCAGGCCTGCGATTGCGCTGCCGATCGCACCCGCGCCAAAGACCACGTATCTCCTCGGCTTTTCATTGCTCATAGCCTCGGATAATATCGCATTGCCTGGCAGCTCTGACAAAGCAGAACGAGGGCCCCTCAGAATGATCATAGAACGAACAACCCAGCAGCGCACCAACTTGTACTACGATCTGTACGTGCCCGACGACGAGGCGACTGAGCCCAGACCGCTGCTCATCGCGTTGCACGGCTACGAAGGCAACAAAGAATCGATGATGGCTCTGGCGCAAAAGATCAACTCGCGCGATTTCATCATCGCATCAGTGCAAGGGCCAAACGGGTTCTTCGTGCGCTCCGAGAGCGAGCCGAACAAACCGAAGATCGGGTTCGGATGGATGATGCAGTACAAAGCCGAAGAAACAATCAGGCTCCATCATCAGACGCTGCTGTCCCTCATCGAAGACACAGCCGCGGGGCACGCTATCGACCGCCGGGCCGTCTTCGTGCTCGCGTTCTCGCAATCGGTGTCGCTGAACTACCGCTTCGCGTTCACGCACCCGGGAGTCATTCGCGGAGTGATCGCCGTGTGTGGCGGCATACCTGGCGATTGGGACCACGACAAATACCACAACAGCGATACGGATTTGTTGATAATCGCGGGGGAGACTGACGAATTCTACCCGCTTGCGCGCACGCGTACGTTCAAGGAGGCGATGGCGAAGCGGGCGCCTTCAGTCGAGTATCGCAGCTTCCCAGTTGGACACGTTTTTCCAAGAGAATCGCTGGCAATCATCGACGAGTGGATTAAGAAGATACTGAAGAGCAAACTCTAAGCTGAGACTAGTGACCTGTAACAGGCATATCGCTAGTGAGCGCCCAGTATCCGTGCAAATCGGTCGAATCAGCGTCATCCGTGGTCCATCGGCCTCATAGAACACCGATGCCACGGATTTGACGGGTCCACACGGATCCGATCGCGAGGACTGTTCTATCCTCTACCTGGTCTTTCTACCGCAGCTACTCTAACTCAACCTTAAGCTCAAACGCGCGAAACGGACGCGTAGCGTCAGGCCCCGCGGTTCCTGCATCGCGGTAATTCTTCTCGATGAACTCAACGAGCTCGGGATGGGGCAGCACCTTGAAGGTCCCTTCGACGTCGAGAATCAAACGCGGCTTGCTTCGGCGCAGATCTTCAATAAGATTGGCCGCTGCCTCCCGCCTGAACTCTTCGCCTGATGAAGGCACTGTAGCTTCAGCGTCAGCGAACCGGCCGTCGATGTAGTACGGCGTCAGGTAACGCGACGCCGGACGGCAACGCGTGCGCCAGAAAACGTCGTGCGCGTAGCCCCAGATATACAAGGGCTCACCGGCAGGAACTCTCGCGCGCACGAACTCGGATACGACCTCTGCTTCTTCCTCGCGCCTGGTCATGCCCCAGTTGGCGCTCCAGCGCGTGCGAGTTCCCGCCACCGTTTCGTAAGCCAGCACCGCTGTCCGGTGATGACATCTCAAGAACCCGATCACGAAGAGCACAGCCAGCACGGCGACTGTCACCTGCGCCCTTCGTCTAGAAACCGGCCTCCTCAACGCTTCAGCGAGCAAGCTCAACCCTCGCGCGCCGAGCAACGAGAGCGCAGGCAGCGCCGGAATAAAATAATGGCCGTAGAACCGGCCGCTCATTATCACCCCGACCAGCGATACGGCGCACCAAAGCGCAGCCGCAACATCGAAGTGCGCGTGCTCCACCGATCCTGTCTCATCGAGCGCGTCCTTTGGATCTTGATCACCTTTCGGTTCCCGCAACGATCGCCACACCGCCCAACCCGCAAGCGACCACAGCACTGCGTTGAAAAACAGGTAGCCCAATCCGCGGCCGAGCATGAACTTCATCCACAAACCCAAGGGCTCTGAGTCGATATAAAACATGTTGAGAACGACGCCGTTCCGCCAGAAATCACGGAGCGCGCCCATCGACTTGAGCCACAAAACGAACGCCGCCAGCACAAGGGCGAAACCGACCGCGATTAACGAGAGACGCGCGACAACGCGCCGGAGGGAAGCCATCAACCAGGTGCTGTCCTCAAAACGTTTTCCACGTGCCTTCCAAACCGCGAGGACTTCGTAGAGCGCAAAGAACACCAGATTGAGCACTCCAATCTGCTTGAACAGAGCCGCAAGCCCGGTCAGCAATCCGGCAGCGACCAACTCGGAGCCACTGAAAAGCACTGCCTTCCCGTCGCCGGCTCTCCTATCAAAGGCACCGGCCATGAAAAAGTAGAACGCCGCCGCGTAAGGCAGCGCCATCAGCAACTCCGTGTTGGCCGCCATCATGTCCTGAGTGAAGTAGTTCGTGCTGAAGTAGACAAACAGAAGCGCGGCCCAAAGCCCAATCCGCCTGTTGTAGAAGCGCGAGGCTATCAGAAAGACAATCAGCGAAGTTCCGAAGTTCCAAACAGTCGCGGCCAAATGCACAGCCTTCATGCTGCGGCCAAACATTGTGAAGACGGCCGCGTAGAACAAGGAAGCGCCGGGCGGCTTATCCGTCACCACGCCGGCGTACAACCGCGCGCCTTCGAGCATTCGAACCGCCGTGAGTGCGCGCACTCCTTCATCGCCGTTTACGAAATCGTAACGGATGTAGAACGCACGCAGCAGCAGGTTCAGCAGGAAGAGTCCGCCAATCGCCAGCATCAACTGACCCGGCGTGATCGTGATCCCGGCATTTGACCCGAACTCACTTTGCGTTTTCGTTTTCAGACGCGCTCCCCCTGGGAACGGTGAATGGTAACATCAACCCGCTTGTGCTGACAGACACGCACATACCTTTGCCGGTGCATTCTCTTGACGCTCGCCTTGCGTGTTTGCTCTAATCGAAAAGGAACGAAGGCTATGGATAAGAGCGAGTTAATTTACGATTGGAACCGGGTAGGCGGCGCGGAAACGGCTCCGCGGCCGTTGGAGTTGAACGACGAAACGCTACGTGACGGGCTGCAATCGCCCTCGGTCATCGACCCTCCAATTGATAAGAAGATCGAGATACTTCACCTGATGGACTCGCTCGGCATAGACGCCGCCGATATCGGATTGCCGGGCGCGGGGCCGCGAGCTGTTTCCGACGTAACTCGGCTTGCGCAAGAGATCGCCGATTGCAAGCTCGATATCCGCCCGAACTGCGCGGCGCGAACCGTTCTCGCCGACATAGAGCCGATCATAGACATCTCCCAAAAGGTCGGCATTCCGATCGAAGCCTGTACGTTCATCGGGTCGAGCCCGATTCGTCAGTATGCCGAAGGCTGGTCGCTCGAGATGATGCTCACTGCGACCGAGGAAGCCGTCAAGTTCGCTGTTTCGCACGGGCTCTCGGTTATGTATGTGACCGAAGACACGACTCGCGCAAACCCGGCAACCATACGAGCGCTCTA
Organism: uncultured Clostridia bacterium; assembly: GCA_964548075.1. Taxonomy (GTDB): domain Bacteria; phylum Acidobacteriota; class Blastocatellia; order UBA7656; family UBA7656; genus Onstottus_A. The sequence continues at coordinate 11,957 of CAZJQQ010000072.1, forward strand.
CCGTACGGCAATCGAAGCAGGCGCCAAGCGAATCTGCGTGTGCGATACCGTCGGTCATGCGACGCCGGACGGAGTGCGAGCGCTGATCGCCTACGTTAGAGCCGTCATTCACGGAATGGAGTTGACCGACGAGATCAAGATCGACTGGCACGGTCATCAGGATCGCGGGCTCGGCGTCATCAACTCGATCGTTGCGTACGAGGCTGGGGCAGACCGGCTGCACGGCACGGCTCTCGGCATCGGTGAGCGAGTTGGAAACGCGCCGATGGACCAACTGCTCGTGAACCTTCAACTGATGGGTTACATCGACCGCGATCTGTCGAACCTTACGCGGTACTGTGACACGGTGAGCATTTCTACCGGGGTTCCCATTTCGATTTCTTATCCGATCGTAGGCCGCGACGCCTTTCGCACAGCGACTGGAGTTCACGCGGCTGCGGTCATCAAGGCGTTCAACAAGGGCGATGATTGGCTTGCCGATATGGTCTACTCCGGCGTGCCGGCTGGAATGCTGAACCGGAAGCAGACGATCGAGATCGGACCGATGAGCGGAAAATCAAACGTAATATTCTGGCTCGAGCGCAACGGCGTCGAGCCCACCAAGGAGCGCGTCGAGCGAATACTCAATCGCGCCAAGCAGAGCGACTCGGTCCTCACCGACGAAGAGGTAATGCGGCTGATTCAGTAGTCACTCGAGGTAATAGTTTCGATGAAGCGGAACTTTGTACTTTGACTGACTACTAGGTTAAGTCACACGCGTCCGAAATTCGACCTTCGAGACTCAAGACTCTTAAGAGCCTACAATGCAAAACTACGCGCCGCGCACAGACGAACGCCTCTCGATCGCGAGCCTGCTCGGCGTTCCAGGGATTCAGCAGGGATTTCAATTCATAAACGAAATGGGCGGCGACCTTGACGAAGAACTGATCCGCATCTGCGAAATACCCGCGCCCCCGTTCAAGGAAGAAGCTCGGGCTAGAGAAATCGCGCGGCGTTTCGGAGAGATCGGTCTCGCGCGGGTCCGATCGGATGAAGAAGGCAACGTTATTGCGGAGCGTCCCGGGCTCTCGTCTGAGCCACGCATAGTTATCTCGGCACACCTCGATACCGTCTTTCCGGAAGGCACGAATGTCTGCGTGAGGCGGGACGGAGCGCGCTTCCACGCACCGGGAATCAGCGATAACGCGTGCGGTATCGTGAGCCTGATCGCTCTGGCCCGGGCGCTGGAGGCTGGGGGCGTTAAGACCGAGGCCACCGTCTACTTCGTCGCGACCGTTGGTGAAGAAGGCGAAGGAAACCTGCGCGGCGTGCGGCACCTGTTCACTCGAGGCGAGCTTCGATCCGGAGTTGACGCGTTCATTTCACTCGACGGCCCGGGGCTCGAGCGCATCACTCAGCGAGCGCTTGGGTCGCGCCGTTATCGGGTGACGGTGATTGGGCCCGGAGGCCACTCGTGGGGCGACTTTGGAATCGTTAACCCGGTTCACGCGCTCGGACGGGCGATCGCGCGCTTCGCGTCTTATCCAGCTCCGCTCGCTCCCCGGACGTCCTATAACGTAGGCATCATCGAAGGCGGCAGCTCGGTCAACGCAATACCCGAGCGCGCAAGCATGCTCGTCGACATGCGTTCGGTCTCGAGCGATGAGATCGGAAAGCTCGAAGCATATCTCAGACGCGTAGTTGAAGTCGCTGCCCGGGAAGAGAACTCGCAGCGGTCGATGAGCGGCACCAGCCTCACCTGCGAATTCGAGCAGGTGGGCGACCGCCCATCGGGCGAGACGCCAGTCAATTCGAGCCTCGTACACGCCGCGATCGAGTGCTCGCGCGCGTTGGGCATCGAACCGCGGCTTGATTGCTCCTCGACTGACTCAAACATACCGATCTCGCTTGGCATTCCCGCAATCACATTGGGGGTTGGTGGAATCTCCAGTAACTGCCACAGCCTGACCGAATGGTACGAACCCACCGGCCGCGAACTTGGAATCAAGCGACTGCTGCTGTTGACCGGGGCGCTCGCGGGCGTTGCACACTAGTAGGATCGTCTAGTGCTGCGGAGACTCGGGTGGCTTCACTGGCTTCGTAGGTTGGGGCTGCGGATCGCCTTCCGGTTTCGGAGTATGCGCGGCGGTGACCCATGCCTGAATCTCGCGCCGTACTTCCGCATATGGCTTATCGACCGGCTTGTTACCCTTGTCGCGCCATCCTTTGACGACATCACCGACGATCGGAAACTGGCCGTATTGATAATTCACTGTGTGAAACAAGCTGTCTTCGGGCTCGAGGAACACCAGCATCTCATCTTCCTTAACGTAGTTGTCCTCGGCGCATCGCACACCGGATCGCGCGAGCACGTTGATCTCTCTCAGTGTGAAATCGCCCTCGATCACGTCAACAGGATAGAGCACCGCCATTTGGAGGAACTCGCCGCGATACCTCGCCTTCTCAACCTTATGAACTTTGACCCGCGCGATCAGAATCGCTTGCCGGGTGATCTCCTCAATGGGCATGACACGCAGACAGTTACGCGATTGCGCGAGACCCGGCAGAACCAGCAGGGGCAGCGCGATTATCAATACGACCTTTCTCATGTAAGGCAGATTCACTCCTCTGAAACCTGTTAATGCTACCACACGCCCGCTGGCGCGGAAAAGTTCCATTTCCAGCGGGCTCTGCACGCCGGCGAGTCGTCGCAGCCCCTCTTATGACGCCGCGAGTGCAAGATTGAGGTGGCTTTTCCTGCTGTTCGTAGAATACTCGCCGCGAGGACTTACATCTAGCCTTTTGAACCCGGGGCCACCGGTTCTTTCTCGCCGGGGGCCTCTTCAACGGACAACTTTCGTGCGCGGCGCGACCGTGCGCGAAAGAAGTTAAAGGCGAACCCGGATGCCGCAAGCAGGGCAACCGCGACAAGAACCTTCCATCCATGCTGCCTTATGATGCGGCCGGCATCTTCACCGAATCTAATCGCCAGCCATCCTTCGATCAGGAATCGAACCGAACGCCCAATGAAGATTGCGGTGATGAACCGCCAGGTCTTCAGCCTGAAGACACCCGCGCAAAGGACGAAAGGCTTGAACGGGAACGGCGGCGGCAGCACCGCAGGCACCATCACTGCGATCAGGTCGTAGCGGCCAAGCAAGTTCTCAATTCGATCGCGCCTCTCCGCTGTCACGCGCTTGAGCGCGGCGACACCGGCGCGCCTCGCAACCAGATACAACAGCGTGCAACCAATCGCGGAGCCTGCAGTCGCCGCCAGCGCGTAGAATGGCATCAGCGTCGGGTTGTTCGCGCTCAGCCAAATCATCACAGCGTCCGGGCCTCCGGGCAGCGGAACGCCGGCTGAATCGATGAGTGATATTCCGAACAATCCAAGAGGACCGAAGGCCTTCAGCCATTCGAGCAAGCTCTGAAGACCGCTCTTGATCCCGAAGAGTATGAACGCGGCTTCATTCATTCGAGGCTCGCTCACTGATGTCGGCGCCCGGATAGTAAAAACTCAGAATCTCGCGGTAGCCGCGACCGGCCGCCGCCTGAGCGACGGCGCCTTCTTCGCACAATCCGACCTGACTGCCAAAGCCTCGGCCCCGAAAGATGAACCTTGTCCCTCGCCGCTCTACAGCGAAAGTCGGACTCAACACTGTATTCCATCCGAGCCTGAGCCCAATCGCGCGTCGAAACGCGTCGGTGCTCAACACAACCCGCTTGCTTCCATCACGCACAGTGACCGATTGGACGAAACCACTTCCCTGAACGCCGTCGGTGATCAGTTCAGTCGCAGGCGACAACTTCGACGCCATGAACGCTGAAAGCGAGTCGAGAATGCGGGTGGCGTCCGCCGAACGCTCCCATTTGCTGAATCGCGAGTGCCGACACCAGCGGCATGCGATTCGACCATATGGATAACTAGTGCCTCCGCCCCAGACCATCGAAGGCGTCGCTGACAGACCTCCGCAAGCCGCGGTGTAATAGCCCTCTACGGGCCGGTCATCAAAGCTCAAGACTTGCCCCGCTGTCCGAGCGACTGCCCGCGAGACCGCCGGCGAAGCAACTCGATCGGAGAGATCCTGCTCACCCCGATAGAGCTGGCAATGCGTGGTGTCGCAAAAGTCAAAGCCTTCGCTCGAGTGGCGACCCGCGTGCGAACGCATGAACGTTCGCACAACCACTGCGATCGCCATCAAAGCTGCCGGCTCGCGCCGACTCGTCTCCGCGGCCACAACCGAAGCAACGGCGGACTCACGGTCAGTCGTGAGCAGTATTCTGAGCGGACCGCGCCCCCCGATCCCGGCGTCAACCGACACAGTTCCGCGCACGGCTCGTTTGATCTTTCCGGGCAGGATAAGCTCGAGCGCTGCGGAATCGACGGGCGCGATTCGGGCTACGTCTGTTACCACCGATTGCTTGATGGCTCCATGCGAGCCCGCAACGACAAGGTTGAGCCTATTACCCGACAGGCGAATCCGAATCAACTCGCCGCGAGCAATGGATCGATCACTTGCGAGTCCGGCCGCTTCGAGAATGGCGCCGTCGCCCGAAGCAATCCGCACCTGAAGCGATTCGGGCTTGAACAAGGTGAATAGGCTTATGCTAATGGTATCCGGCCCATGAACAGGCAACGCGGCAAGAAATGGCAGCGCTAGGATGGCGAGAACATTCATTGCTTGGATAGACAAGCAAGCCCGGCGGAGATCGTCTCGCCGGGCTTATCTGGTTGCAAGATACTATCTGAACTTCCGCTACTTCTCAATTGCCTTAAGCGGAGCAGTCGCAAGCCCACCCTCGCTCGCTTCGGCGGCTGCTGCTCGTTCGGGTTCGGCGTCATCGAACATATCGCTGTATGCTTCGCGATAGGGATCGATCAGGGCGCCGCCTTCGGACTTGGTGAACGTCAGCTTACCGGTATCCAAATCGTAGTCGATGATCACCAGGTCGCCGGTCGCCACTTGCCGGGTGGCCACCAGATTCGAGATAGCGTAGACAAGAAAGCGTTCTATCGCACGCTTCAAATGGCGGGCGCCGTACTTGAAGTCGATGCCTTCGTCCAACAGGAAGTTCTTAGCTTCCTCGGTACAATTGAAGATGAACTTCTCGCCGGTCCCCCTCATGATGCGGTTCTGCACCTGGCCGAGCTCGAGCTCGAGTATCTGCTTGAGGTGATACTCCTTGAGACTGCGAAACACGACTACTTTGTCGATGCGGTTCATGAACTCAGGCGAGAATTTGCGTTTTGCGGCCTCGGACGCCGTGCGATAAATCTTCTGATCGACGTCATCTTCGAGCATCCGCTTGCCGCGCGCGGGAGCGAAACCGATCGAGCCGGTGATCAACTCGCTCATTTCTTTCGCGCCGAGATTCGACGTAAGAAATATCATGCACCGCGAGAAATCAACCTTGCGGTTGTCGCCGAGCGTCAACGTGGCTTTGTCAAGGATGCCCAGAAGCAACTGCCACAGCGCGTCGGACGCTTTCTCGATCTCATCGAACAGGACGAAGGTGAGCTTGTCCTGCTCGGAGTGATACTTGTCCAGATTCTCCTGGGTCAACATTGGCGCGGTCTCGCGGTGCCCGAGGTAGCCCGGCGGCGAGCCGATCAGCTTCGCGATCTCGTGCGAGTGCTGAAACTCCGCGCAGTCAATTTTGACGACGGCGTTGGTCTCAGCAAACAGCACCTCAGCGGCTGCTTCGACCACCCGAGTCTTGCCTGAACCGGTCGGCCCCAGGAACAGCATCGTCCCGACCGGTCTGCCCGGATGTTGCATGCCCGCCAGGTATATTTGATAGAGCCCGGATATTCGGCGTACCGCGCGCTCCTGCCCGACGATCAGCGAGCCGAGCTTAGTCTCGAACTCCTGAGCGCGTGGGCTCTTCAAATCCGGGTTGAGGGACACCCGATTGTGCGATTGTTCTAGTATGTCGTCCACTTTTACTCCAAACTGCGACAGGGAGGCACAAGCCGCATCGTGAGGCAACGAGGCGTTGGGCGACTACAGCCGAACCTTCCTGTTTTGCAAACAACTTTTTCCTTGGCTGGATGCTTTGGAACGTTGGAGAAGTTTCTCGGTTAAAGTATAGCTCTGACTATGCGCCGCCTGCACGCCCGCAACCTCTATTCGCAAACCGGGGCCAACTCTTAGTGCCCTTTTATTCCAATGGCTGTTTGTTTGTCAAGCAAGAATGTATTCAGCAAGAATGTATTCGGCGTGCTAACAGCAGCGTAAGACGAGGGTGCCCCTGCACAGCGAACCCCCACGCAATAACGTCGCCTCTTTGCGAGATGCTCGGATAATTGAAGAGTCCGCTGTTGGCTGGCACATCAACGGGCGGTGGTATAACAAGCGAATGATCTGGTGTCAAAATCCGCACATCATAGTAGGGCCTTGCGAAGAGCAGCATCGAGTCCGGCGCGGAGAAGGTATCGCTCTTCTGTTCATAGAAGCTAGATACAGGAATCACCAGAAACGCCAGCCGCCAAGTAATTCCAAATGTGTTTCGAGAACATACCACCTCCCTCTTAGTACCATTTTTCGGGAACTGCGTGATATCCGGGTGCGCGGGCTTGTTGAGAAAAGAACAAGAAAAGGGGCCAGGCATACTGAATTGCCATTTTTCAGTCCGCCTTAGCCGAAGCTTTCTCCGGTTTTGCGCGCCATGCGATCGGCATTCTTACCGAACGCCCAACAGAATGGCAATATAACATGCCTGGCCCCCTATCCCTTTCATAGTCCTCTGGCCGCTTCACCATCTTTGCTCGCACGGGGTTTAAGTGAATGTATCGAACCAAGTCGAATCTCAACGAACTCAGGCCTGACCCTTCCCCGAACGCTGTTCAAAATGCGACCTGACTGACTATGGGGTACCCTCGCTGAACCCGAGGTTCTCTTCAGGCATAGATCGCAGCATAGAAAACCCTAGCGGTATCTCTGTGTCATCAAGACGTAAGAGCCACCGATGCGATTGCTCAGTCTTACCAAGCGCCACGAACACCAGTTCCTGGTAGGCCGTCGAACACATAGACATCTCAGATATGACAAAGTACACAGGATCGGCCTGCTCTAACTTTGCAACTTCGCGTGGATATGAACACACAATCTGTTCACCTTCCAGTTGAGATAAGACTCTATGCTGAAGCTTAGCTATGTCAGATGGCGATGCGACGAATCCCTTTTTCATCTCGGCACCCGTGGTGGGCCGACTCGAAAGCCGCCCAGATAAAAACGCACTGCCCCACGAGAACAAGAAAAGGGGCCAGGCATGCTGAATTGCCATTTTTCAGTCCGCCTTAGCCGAAGCTTTCTCCGGTTTGCGCGCCATGCGATCGGCATTCTTACCGAACGCCCAACAGAATGGCAATATAACATGCCTGGCTCCCTATCCCTGATCCCTGTTTAGGCCACTCGCTCGGAAAGAGGAACTATCACGATCGCTAGCAAGCAACCCATCTGTGTTTGGCAAACCATAGAGAGCTCGCGTCAACATCGCAACGGTATCGCGTACAGGCCACGACTAAACAAAATGGGGCTACTTCGCGCGGGCGGCCCATCCAAACGCGGCCAAGTCGTTCGTTGCTTTTGTTGTCGACCGACCGGTCTGAAGATCGAGAAGCACAATATCAGTATTGATATAACGGAAATCGCCCTTCATCTCGTTTAAGAGAAGCTTCTTGCCGTCTGGCGACCACACCACGCCGTAGCCGTACCTTCGGTAAGTGAAGAAGGTGCTGTGTACCTTTCGCGCAATCTTGGTGCCCGTTCCGTCAGGGTGGACGAGCATGCATTTCTTACCGGCCTCATCATAGTATGCAATCCACTCCCCCGTAGGCGACCAGGCAGGGTCTCTTCCTTCGCCAATCACCTTCACATCGGCAGTACTGGGATCAACCACAGCTATCAACGAAGGTTCTTTGCTTCTGTAGAACTCGACAACGAGTTGTTTCCCGTCCGGCGACCAGCCGAGAGTAGCCTTTTCTGGAATACCTCCCTTTTCCGGACTACCTTTGGCATTCACATTGGCAACCGTCATCTTCTCAGTAGCTACGTCAAAGATTAGCAAGTGTTTTCCTTGAATCGGGTCCAAAGCGACGAATGCGATCTTTGAGCCATCAGGAGAAAATGCAGGCGTACCTATGTCATCAAAGTCACCATATCTCTTCCATTCCTGCTCTTTAATTGAATAGACACCCAGCGCGAAACGCGCGCGGTTTGAAGGCCGCTCATTCTGCCATTCCACAGCAAACCCCCACGCGACCAAATTACCTCGGGGGGAAAGACCAGGATAGACAAAATAGCCGTCGTTGTATCCGATCTCCACTGGGGGTTTGAGTGAGAGAACACGATCAGGGCTCACAAGCCGGAGATTGGCATATGTGCCGAGCAGTAATACAGAATCTGGTTGTGAGAAAGGCCGTTTGTCCTCTCCGTACAGTCCGGACACCGGAACGATAAGGAATACCAACAAGTAACTCCAACTACGTTTCGCAAACATAAGCACCTCACAATCAATACCATTTTCCCCCGGGGGCCGGATGATATCCGGGAGCGCGTGCTTGAGCCGGTGGGATCAGCCCAGCTCCTTCAAGCATGTTGTACACCCAAGTGTTGCTGTTGAATCCGTCAACGGAACCGCCCTTAAAGAAAAATACGCGATAATTCGCGCCGCAAGAGGGGCAGGTCTTAGCATTGGCTGCGGCATCGAGTCCATTTCTCAGGGTCTCTACCTCGCACGAGCTGTAGATCCCAGGAACAGGCTTGCAGTCTGCCTTCGCGGCGTCGTTCCTGCCCTCGTCTTTCCTTGGTATCTGGTTTTTCCTTGAGTTTGGGTTGCCGAGTATGCCCCAGGTGTGAGTTTCATTGTTTGACTCCGAATATATGCTGATGAAACAGTGCCGCCATATTCTAAAGACTAGCAGCCATGACAGAAACTCGAGTGGTCTACAACACACCGAAACTATATCGAGGCCGTCCGGGTCAATGGAATTCACTGGGTTGTTTCCTACATAGGCATAAAAATTCACGCCTGCAGCGAACCCCATCGGGTCTTCACTAGTGAAGCGTGCTCTATTACTGTCGTAGTACCTGGCACGGTAGTAATATAGCCCTGTCGCGTCGTTCTCTCTTGCTGTGAATTGCGACGAATTACTGCTGGTCGGCCCTGAGCTTGTCGTTTTCCCGAAAGGCTCGTATGTGTATTGGGTCTGGATTGCGCCCGAGGAGTCGCTCAGTGCGATCGTGCTGCCTAGCGGATCCGCCAGTAGGCTCAAGCTGCCTGATGAATCACTCCGCACAAAGACCGCGTCCAGTCCCCCAACCAACATGTTCGCGCTCGCGTCTCCTCCAACCTGCTCCTGGACGACGTTTTCTCCATCATAGAGGAAGCTCGTGGCCGTTCCGTTGAGGGACTTGCTGATTCTTCTCCCGAACCCGTCATACTGGAAACTCGCGCTCAGACCCGGCCCGGTCATTGACAATAGCTCATTTCGAGCATTCCAGGTGTACGTGTTGATTCCGTCGGTCGTCAGATTGCCGTTCAGGTCGTAGGTTAGAGTCTGCGTTCCGAAAGCTGTCTGTTGATTCGCAGCGTTGTAGCTCGTAGAGCCCAGCGACTGCGGCAAGGCGGTCCGCGCAAAGGTGCCTCCGACGGCAGTTCGTTTTCCTGCCGCATCGTAAGCGTAGGTGAGATTGCCGAGAGCTACCCCTCCCTTAGCGTAGCTGATCCCTGTCAGCTTGGAAGCGGCGTCATAACTATATTGTGTAACAACTCCATTCGGCAGTGTCAGCGATGTTGCGCGCCCAACTGCATCATACGAGATAGTCACAGTCGCGCTCCCCTGCGTAATCTGCGTCAGTCGATTCTTGCTGTCGTACGTGTAGCTGATCGTCGTTTGGCCCGGCACCATCGTGCTGGTGCGGCGATCTGCTGAGTCGTAAGTGTAGCTGACAGTCCCCTGAGGCGTTGCTTCGCTTGTGACTCTATCTAAAGTGTCATAAGCGTAGCTGATTGTGCCAGAAATGGAATCGACAACCTGGGTTAGGCGACTCGCCACGTCATAAGTGTAGGTCGTGGTGGACAAATCTCCGTACTGAACCTGAGTCAACCGGTTCAGTGCATCATACGTGTAGGTGGTCACCTGATTCTTGCGGTCGGTCACTTGAGTCAAATTGCCGTTCAAATCGTACTGATAGCTTTCAACGCGCGACAGCGGGTCCGTGCGTGTTACCACACGGTCCATATTGTCATACGTATAGGTTGTGACGCCGCCTCGCGCGTCGGTGATGCTCACGACATTGCTATCTGCATCGTAGGCGTACTGCGTTGCGCCCTGCAGCGGATCGGTAATCCGTGTCTCGCGGTCCAGCGCGTCATATTCGTATCGCGTGATCTGTCCGACAGGGTCGGTGACTGTCAGAAGCCGACCAGCACTGTCCATAAACGCGGTGCCCGCACTACCGAGAGAGTCGTGTCCCGAAACAAGGTCCCCTCCGTCATACACAAACTGCATGCTGGAGTTAAGTGGGTCGTTGATGGAAATAATTTGGCCGGCCAGGTTGTACGAAAATGAATAAGTATTTCCGAGCTGATCTGTTGCTCCAGTGATGTTGCCGGCGCCACCATAAGCAAAGGAGACGGAATGGCCCAGTGGGTCGGTTGCACTCGCTAGTTGGTTGAAGGTCGATTCGAATGCGTAAGTGGCAGTTACGGCCTCAGCGGTTCCCGCAGCGCGCGTAATGCTAGTGACATTGCCCATCGAATCGTGACCGAACTCTGTCCGATGCCCAACTTGGTCTGTGATGCTGGTGATGATATTGGTACCGGTCTGGCGTTCGTTGGTAATCGAGCCCGAGCAGCACGTGCGACTATCGGTCAGAACGTAACCGCTGGAATTGAACGTGACGATACGATGGTTGCCGCGCGGGTCGGTAACATCCGTCTGCGTCACCTTGCCATTTCCGTCTAAAGTATATGCAAACTGAAATACGCCTCCATCCGCATGTGTCTGGCGGCTCACTCTTCCATTCCCGTCATATTCATTTGTCACGTAGACTATCCCTCTCGGATTCTTGATCGACGTCATCCGATGTGAGGCGTCATAGGTGTACTCGGTCACTCCACCCATCGGATTCGTCACCTTCCACAACCTTCCGCTCGCGTCGTATGTGTAGTTCACCGCTCGCCCGATAAGGTCCCTCGCCTGGGTGATCCGGTTGCTCCCGTCGTAGCTAAACTCCATCCACCGGCCATTGGGCGAGCTGATCCTGGTGATATTTCCACTCTGACCACCTGCTCGCGTGATAACGATCTTATTCCCGTAGCGGTCCCGGATTGACTGTAGTGGAGTCGTGTCCCCAAACACATACACTGTCCCGTCCTTGAGTGAAAAAGGGGCCGAAGAAAAGGGGCCAGGCATGCTAAATTGCCATTTTTCTTCAGTCCCGCCTTAGCCGAAGCTTTCTCCGGTTTGCGCGCCATGCGATCGGCATTCTTACCGAACGCCCAACAGAATGGCAATATAACATGCCTCGCCCCCTATCTTGTTTGCTTGTTGCTCCTCGAATGTCAACGAACTCAGGCCTGACCCCTCCCTGAACGCTGTTCATCTATCTCATTTCGAGGTGCAAGTGCGAGTCTCTTCCTCTCTTAGGAATCAGGTCCCATATTCTCAGGAGCCCTTGAGGCAGTCAGATTCTCAACTCGTGCCGTTCGTTCTTCCCCCCATCCTCCTGATCAGATACGGCGTCAGCCAAAACCACTGGAGGTAGCCCGCGACGAAGAAACCGGTCCAAACAAGAGCCGTTAGTAAGTATTCTACTGCGGCGCCTCCAGATGCGTTCCCGAACAGCGACATTACCGCACTGAAGAGTAGGTAGAAGAGGAGTCCCGATGGAAATGAGAGAACGTTGAGAGCGTAGAAGACCAGAATCTGCTCTTCCGTTCTGCCCTGAGACTGTAACCAAACAGCCCAGCCAAGAATGGCAACCTCGACAGAAACCCAAGCGATTCTCACGAGGCGCAACCCCCATCTCTGACTCTTGGAATGTTGGCTCATAACTCTCAACCTTCTCTTCTCAATGGCACCCTTAGCCGCGGACCAATCTTCAAAAATGCCTCTTGTAGAATTTACATTCTTTCCTGCAAGACTCCAGAATGTCGTCGGCCCACTCCTGGCAGTCCGTTCCATGCGGTCCTATAGCATAATCGGGCATCGGATCCTCGAATTTGCGAAGTATGCAATCTATGAAGCAGTCGTTTGAAGGTATTTCGTGGCAACCCTTCTCGTTGTAGACATCACTTTCGTTGTTGACTCCAGGGCTTCGCTTCCAAGGGGTCCGCCCGGGAGTTGATTCAGTCCTCTACAAGTCGGTTCGCCGTTCCCCTTCTTAACGCAGAGGTATTCGTGATGGAGCGGAAAGCTAGTTGTTGGTGTCATCGGAATGAATGGCGGAGGATCTCCAGGCTTGCCGCCTAGCTTTCTTGTGCAATCGTAGACTTGCATCCCAAACGGATCGCTGAAACGAATTGGATTGTTCTGCGCATATGTGTACTGGTTAATGCCGCCATTCAGTCCGATCGGGTCTTCGCTGATGAATCTCTGCAGAATTGGGGAGTAATACCTCGCACGGTAGTAGTATAGTCCGGTTCCGTCATTCTCTCTTTGGGTATATTGCAAGGTATTGTTGTTGTTTTCACCGACGCTCGTCGTTGCGCCAAACGGCTCATAGGTGTATTGGGTTCGGATCTCGCCTGCTGCATCGGTCATTGCTACCACGCTGCCAAGGGCATCTAATAGCAGGCTCCAGGAGTTCGACGACTCCTCACGCACGAAGACCTCATCCACCCCTCCAGCCAGAAGGTTCGCGCTCGCGACTCCCCCGAGTTGCTCCTGCACAATACTGGCTCCGTCATAGAGGAAACTCGTTGTCACCCCATTTATCGTCTTGCTGACTCGTCTTCCAAAGGCGTCATACAGGAAGCTCGCAGTCAGTCCCGGTCCGCTAATTGACACAAGCTGGTTGCGAGCATCCCACGTGTAGGTACTGACTCCGTTACCTGTTAGATTGCCGTTCGCATCGTAGGTCAGACCCTGCGTCCCGAACGTGAGCATCTCATTTGCCGAGTCGTAGCTGGCTGATCCCAGCGACTGGGAGAGATTCGCGTGCGCCAAGGTCCCACCCATCTTTGCTATCTGCCCAGTAGCATCGTACTCGTAGCTCAGACTTCCGAGCGCGGTCGCGCCCTTCCTGTAGATGAGACTGGTCAGTTGAGAACCGGCGTCATAACCGAACTCGGTTACAACACCATTAGGTAGTGTCATCGAGGTGATCCGATCCGCCGGGTCGTAACTGAAGGCAACAGTCGAAGTCCCTTTTGTTATTTGGGTCAGCCGTCCACCGTTATCGTACCCATAATAAACCGACTCTTGTCCGGTCACAGACATGGTAGTGCGCCGGCCCACTGCGTCGTATGAATAGCTAACCGTGCCCTGCGAGGTTGTCTCACTAACCAGCCGATCCAGGTTGTCATACGTATAAGCGATCGTACCGGAAACTGAATCAACTACTTGCATCAGTCGGTTGGCGCCCCCGCAGCCGCAGCTAGCGCCGTCGTAGCCGTAGGTAGCGGTTCGTTCGTAAGTTGTAGTCCCTCCGTTCGTAATCGTCGCATAACCGACGAAAATCAAGCGATCAAGATTATCGTAGCCGTAGCTCGTTACCTTACCACGGCGATCCGTGAATGAGTGAACGTTGCCCTTTTGATCATACGTAAAGCTCTCCGTTCGGAGCATCGGATCGGTATGGCTGATCAATCTGTCCATGCTGTCGTAGCTATAACTGTTGGTCTTTCCTCGTGGATCGGTGACAGTAATCAGATTGCTGTTTGCATCATAGACTAGGTTGGTGCTGCCTCCCTGTGCGTCTGTCATTCGAGACAGTCGATTGAGAAGGTCATACTCATAACGCACAGTCTGTCCCGTTGGACCGGTTTCACTAACCAGTCGCCCGCCGGCATCTACAAACCGTGTCGTACAGCGGCCCAATTGATCTGTCAACCGGACTATGTCTCCCCCGTCATGGGCAAAAAGTCGCGTGTTGTTCAAAGGGTCGCTTATCGAAACGACTTGTCCCGCCCCGTTGTACGCTCGCACAGTTTGGTTCCCGAGCGGGCCGGTTACACTTATCAGATTGCCCTTACCATCGCGCAGGAAAGAGGTGGTTCTTCCAAGTGGGTCGGTCAAGGAGGACGGCTTGCTGAAAACAGCATCAAAGTTAGCGCTCACGGTTACAGCGTCGGCAGTGCCCGCAAGCTCCGTGACGCTGGTGTTGTTGCCCAAAGAATCGTACGTGAAGTCAGTTCTGCGCCCTAAGGCATCTGTCTCGCTCAAAAACTTGTTGGTCCCGGCCTGCCTGACATAGGTAGTGGTCTGCTGGTCCGATCCTCCAACGGCATGCGAGTCGGTCAGAGCATATCCACTCGCGTTGAAAGTCACTATTCTATGCGTGCCTCTCGGATCGGTCACATCGGTTTGAGTCACCTTCCCATTGCCGTCCAACGTGTACGCAAACTGGTAGACACCACCATCAGCATGTGTCTGTCGGCTGATGCGCCCGTTCGCATCGTACTCATTAGTCACATAGACAATGCCACGGGGGTTTTTAATTGTCAGCATTCGGTGTGATGAGTCGTACGTGTACTCGGTCACCCCACCCATCGGATCGGTCACCTTCCACAACCGGCCGCTCGCGTCGTAGGTGTAGTTCACCGCTCGCCCGATAAGGTCTCTCGCCTGAGTGATGCGGTTGCTACCGTCGTAGCTGAACTCCATCCACCGGCCATTGGGAGAACTGATCCTTGTTATATTGCCACTCTGACCACCTGCTCGGGTGATAAGGATCTTATTCCCGTAGCGGTCCCGGATTGACTGTAGTGGAGTCGTGTCCCCAAACACATACACTGTCCCGTCCTTGAGCGTTACGTCCCACCCTGTCCCGTTCCATTTCAGCCGCGATTTGTAGAACGCGGTCGGAGTGGCAGTATGCTCGTACTCTGCGTTGCTGTAACCAGTGCCCGCTGAAATCCGAACATAATGAATGCGACCGCCATCCGGCAGGATCAGGTCAGCCTGGGTGTAGTTTGTTACCGACCACAGGAACATCTCGTAAGGATGTGTTGAACCGATGCCAAACGGGCGCGTAGCGGTGTCCTTTGGCCGATATGTGCGCGTGAGCGCAAGGGGCAGTACGTCCGGTAAGGATAAGTCGGTGTTGTTGAGCACAAACAGTCCGGTGCTTAGATCCACCGGGTCACCATCGACACTACAGCTTCCAGGGGGAGGCCAGTCAGCAGGCGGATTGCCGAATGGGCTGATCATCGCTCCTGTGAACTCGTAGACAGCAACGCCCGGATCAGGGACCACCTGCTTCCCATCCTCGGTCACCGCGCCTTGTCCATAGACGTACCACCCTTTTTCTTCAGGGTCGTAGTGCCAGAAGTTGTGACGCGTGCCTGGATTCTGATCCCTGTAGTTGGGATAGATGATCCTTGCGCCCTTTGGACCCCACGCGGCCAGGGTTTTGACATAGCCAGATCCGGGCTGAATCGTAAAGTAGATGGGCACATACACTCCTGCAGGGAGGGGAAATGGTGGCCGGTCTACCGGAATCGGCGTGATGCTGAGCTGAGTCACCGTATTCTTGTCTTCGTCATAGATGACTGTGTTCGCTGGAATGTGCACTTCCAAACCCGGAATGTGCGGCGTCGTGACCACGACTTCGCTTGTGGTCGGGGATGGAATCGTGACTGTGTGAGCGGTGTCGATTTTGGGCATCCAGATCGTGTAAGGCAGGACGTTGGTCTCACTTTCTTTGATTACTATCCCTGCCTCAAACACAACGTATGTTTTCGCGCCTCTGCTAGCAGTGCGCCCATCGATAAACAACTCGTGGTGACCTCGTGTTAGATACGAGAGCAGGGCCAGCCAGGACGGAGCCATCGGGTTTGTAGATATTCACGTTGCTGCTGACTCTTGCTTGCTCCGGGCTAACAACCATCGGTGTCTCGCCTCATATTTGCCGTGGTTCGTCAACTTTTCCCGGCAACAGCGGCTTGACCTTCGTACCTCCACAGTAGGGACAGACGTAAAAGCTACCGCGCGCGAGCAACCTCCGTAACGGTGACTGTTTCGCGAAAAGGTAGAACGCTTCAGCCTCGTTGAAGAAGCGGCCCTCCGAACTGCATTTGGCGTTTTCGCACATGATGACGTCGCTGCGAAACGAACTGGTTGCTTTTCACCGGATGGATGGTTGTATACCTCCCAGTCTGGATAGCTCGATGGTGGATTTTTACAACCAATTGCTTCGGCGTCACAGCGCAGTAGCCTTAGGTAAGCCTCAATCGCTTGTGTCCCTTCTGTGGGATTGCCCCATTTCAACGCGTAGTACTTGGCAACCTCATCAAGCTTGCCTAGGTGACCAACGAAGCGAGACTCCTTCACCACTTCCCACATAGCTACGCTGAACGGAATGCCCTTCAGGTTGCCGATATCGACAGCCGAGCGGTTCGTATCAACTTGATCAGCAACCTCCTCTATGTCCTTTGCGCGCTCCGTCTGATAGAACTCCAATAGGGATTCTCTCGACGGCGATTCGCCGAGAACCTTCGCGGCTAACTCTAGTTCCTTTTCGAACTCTTGTAAGCAGGAGAATGATTATGACACAAGAATTGAATCAGGAATACGGCATCGGTCATCTGTGGAAAGAAGGAAAGCGACTCGCCAGTTTTCGTTATGACGTTTTGCGGAACTCGGTTCTTCTAACGGCACAACCTGGGAGGGAAGCAGACTGCGCGCATTACGCAAATCGTAATCTGATGCTAGAGCTACAGGACGGTCAATGGATAAAGCTGCACGACTCTTGCCGCGGCGGACTTTTTCAGTATGAGGTCAGCAACAGAAACTGAACCTCCCTCACGCAATAAGCAATTTGTTAAAACTCCCAAAATAACAATGGCAGCCGCTTCGTATGCGGCTGCCATTGGAGTACGGCAAGGGGTGCGCGACAAATTTATAGGTAGGATTTGCAGGTTCTCTTTTTTTGTCAT
>CAZJQQ010000073.1:0-28887 GCA_964548075.1 uncultured Clostridia bacterium
TCCTGGAAGGCTTGCCGTTATTATGGCCCAAGTCCCACTTTTAATCACACCCTGTGATAGCCATTTCGCCCGCGCCGCTCGCATCACTCAGCCAGAGATTGCGATCGCGATAGAAGGCCTTGAGTTTCTTATCTGGGGATTCGGCGGACGAGTATTGCCGTCCGCGCTCTGGTCCGCCCGCGCGTCTGCGGCCTCCCATTCTCCCGCTCTCAGCATCGGCAGGCGCGGGCCCGGCTTCGGTGGTCAACCGCGTGGCGATGTCATAGCGGTAGGTCTTGCCGTCCTTGTAATAGTCGAACGCTTTTCCGCCATCCTGCCATTTGACGATCAGGGTTCCCGACTTGACCGACCCGGGAATCTCTTTGGACATCTTCTGGTACTGGTCGTACCCGGGCATGGTCTTCAGACGATCCTGCGCGCGCGAAGCTATCGGCAAAACGCCGAGCACGATGGTGAGTGCGGCAACGACGCTCTTATTTAGATAGATTCCGATCCTGTTCTTCATTGTCTGACTCCTTAACGGGATACGAATGACTTGTCCATCGTCAGCGACACCTTACGTGGGGAGAGGTTCAAGCCGTGTGATCGCGGCCGCTTTCTCGCTCCGCACGGCATGCCAGAGATCCCAATCCTGCTGCAAGCCGAGCCAGAAGTCCGCGGAGATTCCCAGTACTTGTGCCAGTCGCAGCGCCGTATCTGGCGTAACGCCGCGGCGGCCACGGATAATCTCATTCAACCGAGGAAAAGATATTCCCAGCCGCACCGCAAAGGCGGTCTGACTGATTCCTAGCGGCTTGAGAAACTCTTCCAGGAGCATTTCACCGGGATGCGTCGGTGGCCGCTGGGCCGGCAGGCGCCGCGCTACGACCAGAACGGGGGGCTGCGACGCCTTGCCGCGGCGAGGACCTGGCTTAGTGGTAGTCCGTGATTTCAACTTCATCTGCATAACCATTCTCCCAGCGAAAGCACACCCGATACTGGTCGTTGATCCGAATGCTGTGCTGGCCTACGCGGTCCCGCCGCAACCGCTCAAGTCGATTGCCAGGTGGGATTGCTAGCTCCGCAAGCTCGCGCACTCGATTGAGTTGGTCAAGCTTGCGGCGCGCAATCGGCCACAACGATTTCGGGCAAGTGCCGCGTGCCGCCCGCGTTTCGCCACCGTCAAATATGTCCTCGGTTCCGCGATCGGCGAACGAGCGTATCACGGGCCAGATTATAATGACTTCTCTGTGTTCGGCTCAACATCCGATCAAGCCGCCTGACGCGACTTCGCCAACTCGTGTAGCGTCTCCGGGGCGATGTCGGCTCCATTGGGCCACGCGACCGTTCCACCCTCGAGGAAGAACCTCTGGAAATAACCGGCATCCTTTAGGGGCTCGAATACTGGCCCCTCTAGCCATTGCGCAAAGTCGATGGTCTCCTCGACTCCGTCGTTGAACTTAAGTCTAATCATGTACCCGCCACCGTACTCAGCTTCAATCACTGCCGGCAGAAACTCCATAGCGTCTCCTATTCTAGCGGATGGATTCTTTCGAAAGGCTCACCCGTCCTCATGCGCTGCCAATTCACATCTAGTTCTTCGCGATGCAACAGCGCCCATTCCCTGATTAGCCGAATTGCCGTCCTTGACCGAATCACGCCCGCCAGGATTTCCCCGTCGAAGGTGAAAGTCGCTTGCTGACCCTGGTATTCCGCATGGAAGTGGGCAACCCCGTGTTCCCGATAGAACATACGGATAACGATGCCAAAGAAATCGAGATGACCGGCACGTCTCGGCTCTACTCCTCTCTCGCAGCAGTAGCGGCAAAGTCCAGAGCCGCGAGGACGCCCTCTCTGGTCAGCCTGGGGTGCGCATCCAAGATTTCATCAATTGTTTCCCGAGCCGCCAGTTTCTCGAAGATGAGTTCAACTGTGATGCGTGTGCCGGCAACGACCGGCTTACCCATCATTATCGACGGATCGGATTGAATTAGTCTCTCACTCATGTCTTAACCTCAGTCGTATTATACAGACGAGCGTCCAGCGCAGTCATTACTTGACGCAATGAGCAAATCAACTCCCTTCAATAGTTTGGATTCCGCTCTTTGATCAGGTCCAAGGAATACTCCGGCTCATCATCACCGTAAGCCCGCGCTAAACTCTCTAAAGCAAGCCGCGTCCAAGCGTCACGTTCTTCGTCGGAAGCGCGTGGCACTACAGTGACGATCAGTTCCGTGTTTCGTTCAAGCTCAAACGGCTCGTCCAGCAGGATCGCCGTGCCGTCAAAATGAGCGCGCAACGTCACGGTCTCCATTTTGCCTAACCTCCGAGAGGCATTCTACAAGCCTTCGCTTTGTTACCTATGAATTGTTCATTCTCACAATCTCCTCAAGCTCACCGATAGTATTCAATGGTTCTAAACTCCAACGTCTTCCATGACCTCCCATTCACAGGTGTCTCTGGTGTTCTCGTGCGTGCGGTCCAATTCCCGTGCTCGTCAAAACTATTGTAGGTGAAGCTCGTCTCGCCCGTGAGCTTGTAGGGATCATAATCCTGGCTTCGTACTATTCTCCCGTTTGAGTCATAGACATATTTGGTTTTGTAGCTGGAATGCTCGACGGTGTCTGCCGAGAGGTATTCCGTTATGTTTCCATTTCGGTCATAGAACCTGCTGCCACGGTCTGGATAGTCTGGATATCTGTCGCCAACCAGGAGTCCCATCATGCCGAGAGCTCTGAACAACAGGTTTCCGTCCACATCAAACACTAAGGCCATTGGTTCAGACATTGGACTCTCTTTCTCCGAATATTTCCCGTCTTCGAACTTATAGGACAACGTCACAGCCCGAACGACTTTCACTCGACCGATCAGTTCGTAATCTTGCCTATCCGATCTCTTCTGGGGATAGACGATCGTAACGCTGATGAGAATCCCTAACGATGCCGCTATTGATCTTTTCGCAACTGATCTCCGCTTCATTACCGACCTCCGCATAACTATGCACGCGCCAGGCACCCGCTTAGTCTAGCTTTGTCACGCGACGGCTTGCGGGCTTCGCATCCGTCATCACCTTGTAGATCGGATGAGTCTTACCCAGATCCAGGTACGAATCCAAAAAGTTCCAACTCGTCAGCCCGTCATCGCTCTCGGGCTCAAGCAAGTAGGCCGCGAGCGTACCAAGCGGTTGCGTCGCGCGAACGATGATCGAGCCGGCAGGAAACTCAATCCTCTCTTTCTTGTACTTGCCCGTCAACGTGATTGCGGTGTGCCCCTGGAATGCTCGACCGGCCTTCTTCACGCTGTCGATCACAAAGCTCTCGACTTCAGTCGTCAGCGCCGCGGTAAGTTCTTCGACTGCTATGCCGTGCTGAAGAAGCTTCTCGATCATCGCCCGCGTTCCGTCTTCGCGGCGAAATAAATAAGCGCGCGCGGTGGGAACGCTGCGCTTCGCCGCGAACAGTCCGTAGTCTTGCATCGCGACCTTGGTGAACCTGTCTTCGAGCATCACAGTCATATCGCGGCCCGATCGCGCGTTCTTTGCTTTGGTCACTTCGCCAACCAGTATTTCGACAGGCTTAGGAAGAGCTTTCAGTTCGTACTCGACGCCCATCTGCAACGATGGCCCGGCGAGTCCCCGCTTGATTGTCTCGAGGTCGACTTGATTAGCGAGTTGCGACATTTCAGCGCCGTGTGCGGCTGAGTACTTGAGGATCTCTTCGACGAACGCTTCGGTCACTTCGACGCGGCGGCGAAAGTCGAGATAGCTGTAAGCCTCGGACAAGATCGTCAGCCGATTGCGAAACCCGACGTAGTTCTGCCCGATGCGCGGCTGATGTGTGAACGCTTCCCACCTTCGCTTACTCGGTTCGCCGGGCTTTGGCGCCGGGCCTTCAAAGTTGCCGTAGTAATAGGTTCGAAACTTGTGCTGAGCAAGCATGGCTTTGGTTATCGCGGGCATCATCCTCTCTCGATGATAAGCGATGATCCGCGGATCAATCGTCGGGTTGAGCGGGATCGAATACGTCAGATGATAGCCGTGATAGGAGCCGTTGGTTGTGTGCAGATCGACCGTCAGATGCGGGTCCCAACGATTGAACAGCCGCACGAGCGATTGGGCTTCGGGTGATTCGAGCTTCATGTAATCGCGGTTCAGGTCGAGTCCTTTAGCGTTTTCGCGCACCCCGACGCCTCCGAGCGGCCCGTTCTGCGCCGTGCGATTCATCACGTTGATCTTCTCGTTGCCGTCGGCGTTGTAGATTGGCGCGATCAAGATGATCAGCTTGTCCAGAAGCGGGCGCATATCGCCGAGCACAATGCGCCGAGCCAGGTGTTGCACCGCTTCTTTGCCCTCGACTTCGCCGGCGTGGATGTTGGCAAACACCAAGACGATCGGCTTACCCGAAGCTCTCGCGTCGCGCGGTTCGGAGATCGGCGGATCGGAGAGGATCACCAGAGGCAGCGCGCGGCCTTCGACTGAATGGCCGAAGGTTTCGATGCGCACTAGCGGGCTTCGCTTTTGGAGTTCAGCGAAGAAGCGCAACACGTCATCATAGCGGCTGGTCTCTTCGTAGTTGGTGAGTTCGGCGCGCGACTTCAGGGTGTTGTCTTGTGCTTGAGACATAGTGCTGAGCAGCAAGAGCGCTGCAATGACCTTAAGAGTCTTCATAACCAAATCACGTTGTTAGCGGATCCAGATGGGTTTCGCGAGGGATCACAGGTTGGGAAGGGAGGCTTGCCCCCGCTCGTCTCAATTCGGAAATCAGCGGGGGCAAGCCTCCCTTCCCAACTGTCATCCTTCCCTTAGATCCGTCCTGATCAATGTCAAGAAGGCGCGAAAAGTATGCGAATCGACGACGCCGGTTGAATCTTCGATTGGGCCACAATGAGTCGCCAACGGCCAACTCTACTTACGCGCCGCGGGTTTTGCTCCCGCTTTCAGGTTCTCGTCAAACAACTTGAAGATGCGCTTGTATTCATCCGCCCAGCTCGTCGGCTCGACGAAACCGTGATCCTCAACAGGGTACACAGCAAGCTCCCAATTAGTCTTTCGAAGCTCGATCAATCGCTGCACCAGGCGCACTGTGTCCTGGAAATGCACGTTCACATCAACCATTCCGTGACAAATCAACAACGCGCCTTTCAAGTTCTGAGCGAAGTAAATCGGCGATGACTGCTTGTAAGCCTCGGTGTCCTTCTGCGGCACGTTCAGAATGTTCGACGTGTAGCCGTGGTTGTAATGAGCCCAGTCAGTCACCGGACGCAGCGCCGCGCCGGCCGCAAACACATCAGGCTGAGTGAACAGCGCCATAAGCGTGATGAACCCGCCGTAGCTCCCGCCGTACAGCCCTATCTTTTTCGCATCAACGCCTTGCTCGCGAACCATCCAGGCGGCCGCGTCCACTTGATCGTCCAGGTCCTTGCCGCCCATGTGACGATAGATCGCCGTGCGCCAGTCGCGGCCGTAACCCGACGACGCGCGGTAATCGACGTCCATAACAAGGAACCCGTTCTCCATCAGGAAGTGATGGAACATGTATTCCCGAGAGTAGCTGGCCCAGTAGCGGTGAACGTTCTGCGCATAGCCCGCGCCGTGCACGAAGATAACCCCGGGCCCGCCTTTCTTGAAGTTCTTCGGCTTGTACATTCGCGCGTAGACTTCGGCGCCGTCGCGAGCTTTGAACGTCACGATCGGCGGATCGATCCACCCGTAATTCCAGAAGTCGGGCGCGGGCGACGACGTGACCTTCTTTGCCTCGGCGCCCGGGCGATTCTCGGCGACATAAAGCTCGGGAGGCTTGTTGCTGTAAGAGTAAATCAGCGCCAGCATCTTCTCATCAGGAGACACGAACGCCTGATTGCCGCCCGGCATTGAAGTGAGCTTCGTCCGCTCGCCTCCATCCGCAGACATCGAGTAGAGGTGACGCTCGCCGGGATGCGCTTCGCTGGTGGTCAGGAAGAAGCGGCTTTTGTCATCGGACATCTGAACGCCGCTCACTTCCCATTTGCCTGACGTGAGCTGCTTAGGCTCGCCGCCTTCGTAAGCTACCGTGTACAGATGCGCGTAGCCGGTGCGTTCCGATTGAAAGTAGATGCTCTTGTTGTCCTTCATCCATCCGAGCGTGAACGCGCCCGGCCCGTCGATCCACGCGTCATCGTGTTCGTTGACGATCGATCGAGTCTTGCCAGTTGCGGGATCGAGCGCGAGGACCCATCGGTCTTTGTTGTCAGCGGCGCGAGCGGCCACAATTGCCTTGGTTCCGTCTTCGGACCAGATCGGTTGGGATAGCTGGACATCGCGCTCGCGCGGCTCATTCGCCCTTGGCCCCTGTCCGCTGCGAGGCCCGGGTTGCGGGCCGCGACCTTCGCCTTCGCTCTGATCGGCGGCGGCTTTTTCGGCAGCCGCCGGCGGTGCTTGCTTCTGTCCGTGATCGACCCACTTCACCTCACCGTTATCGACGGCCACAATCGCGAGGCGAGAGCGATTCTGCGTGTCGCCGACTTTCGAGCGGCTGCCGATGTCCTCGGTATAGGAAGTCTCGGTGACATAGTTCGGAACGATCGTGTTCTTCGAGCCGTCGCCCTGCTCGTTCACGGTTACGAACACCAACTTCTCATCGGGAGCAAGCTGGAGATTCACGGCAGTCTGGCGCGCGCCAAGCTGAAAAGGTTTTCGCGGATGCTCACGTTTGCGCTTCTCTTCGTCCTGTTCGCGCTTCTCGGCGCGGCGCTTGATCACATCTAGGAGATCGCGCTCCTCTTTCTTCAAATACTCCTGGCTATCCGTCCCTTTCTGTTGACTGGCATCCCCGGCTTGAGCGCGCTGAGCGCCGCCTTGTCCCTGTCCGCGGCCAAATCCTCCGCCTCCCACAGCAACTGGCGCCGGAACCTGGGCTGCACCTCCCGTGGTGATCTCGGTCATCTGCACAAGCGAGCCTGTCTCGAGTGACATCAAGTACAGATTGCCGGCGCGGGTGAAGTAGATTCGTTTCTGGTCGCGAGTGAAGTGCGCGTTAGTTTCGGTGTCTGTGGTGGCAGTGATCCGGCGCCGCTGGTTTGCGATGTTGTCGTAGATGAACACGTCTCCGCTGTCGACGAAGAGGGTGAGCTTCTTGTCCTTGGAGGTTTCGCCGTTAGTCGGAGGCGCACTCTTAGCTTCCTCTTCGGTGAGCTTCTTTAGGCCCGAGCCGTCGCGATTGACGACGTAGGTGTCGAAGTCTTTCTCACGCGGCTCGCTCGCCTGCTTCCACTGAAAGTAGATGCGCTGACTGTCGGGCGACCAGTGAACGGCGCGCGGTTCGTTGCCGACAAGCCCCGGTCCTCGCATGATGTTGTCGATTGTAAGCTCGAGCTTGCCGTTAGCGGGCGCCGAACTCGCGCCCTTTTGGACAGCAATCGCTGGCGCGGTCTGCGAAGCGATGAGAAGCAACGTCAAACAAAACACGACGCTTCGCTTCCAAAGTACACCGGAATAAACCATGAGAACCTCCAAGGTTTGCGAGCGATCTGATACGGGACGGGCCAACGCCAAACAGGTTCCTGATCATAGCAAGCGGCTTCAAAGGAGGACTACAACGGCTTGATTTGCCGGAATCCGCATCCGTGAATCGCTGTGCGTAGTCGTCTGTACTCGCGGCCCTGATCAAACTCCCGGCATGGCCTTCTTGAGCGGCTTCAGCAACAGCGTCAAAACCACCGCCATCACCAGCGCCATTGCGCCGAGGATGATGAAGAACGACGACTGCTTCCAGATCGACCAGTAGACGCCAATTGCCGTCAGCTTGTTGCCGATAGCCGTGGCGACAAACCAGCCGCCCATCATCAGGCCGCGAACGCGGAGCGGCGCGACCTTGGATACGAGCGACAAACCCATCGGCGAGAGCATCAATTCGCCAAGCGAGATCACGGCGTAGGCCAGGATCAGCCAGAACGGCGAGACGACGAACAGATACGCGCTCATCATTATCGCGGGCAGAGAACCATCAGCCTGGTTGCCGCCGACAGCTTTCCGAATCGCATCGGTGAGCTTTTCCTGGGCGGAAAAGGTTTTGTTCTTGTACCCGCGCATCTTCTCGAGAACATCGTCCGACACACCTTCGACCTTCAGCTTTTGGACGGCGGTCTCAAGCGCCGCAGCGAATTTACCGTCTCCGGCAATCTCTCCACTCTCAATCTTTCCGTCTTTCAGTTTCCGCCACACATCGTCGGGCAACCCGTCTTCTTTCAAGTCGTACTTGATAGTTTCAAAAGCCGCGCTGAATGATTTATCGGCGCTGAATTTCTTTTCGTTGACGATGAACTTATCCTCGGCGTTCTTGCGCGTTTTGAGTTTCTCCAAAATGTCTGGCGGCACCCCGTTGACGCGCAGAGAATCCAGCACCCGTTCATTGATTCGGAATGAGCCTTGCGCAATCATCGCCGGGGTAACCTCTTTGGCTTCGCCTTGTTGTGCACCAGCGTAGAGAATCAAGAACGATAGCCCCGTCAGCGTCATGCCGATCGCCATCTTCGTCGGCGTCGAAGGCTCTTTGCCTTTGTTGTCGAGCCACTTCCAAAACCACACCAGTGGGAAGGTCAGCGTCACGATCCAGAATGGGTTGATGGCGTTGGAAATCGTCCCCGTCACGTCCCAGTCAGTGTTGTCATTCGCCCAGTACGTCAGCGTGGAACCATTCTGGTGGAAGACCATCCAGAAGACGATGACGATGAGAAAGATAACGATCAAAGCGCCGATGCGCCTGGCATCCGAAACCTTCTCTATCTCTCCGCCGCGCCCGACGGTGGGCAGCGACTTGCCGGTCTTGCGGGCTTCGATGACCGCCGGGTCTTCGACCTTGGTTTTGAAAATCCATAAGATCGACACCGAAATGACCATCCCGAAAGCGGCGACCGCGAACGCCGGGTGAAAGCCCCAGCGCGCCTTAACGATTTCCATCACGACTGGAGCGGCAAACGCGCCGATGTTGATGCCCATGTAAAAGATGTTGTATGCGCGGTCCTTCAGGTGGCTGCCTTCGGGGTAGAGGTTGCCGACCATCGTCGAGACGTTTGGCTTGAAGAACCCGTTGCCGATCACCAGACAGGTCAGCGCCGTGTAAACAGCCCAGAGCGCTGGAATCGAAAGCAGCCCGTGTCCCGCCATAAAGAAGAAGCCGCCAATCATAACGGCTCTGCGGTAACCTAAGACTTTGTCAGCGAGCCAGCCGCCTATAAGCGGGCTAGCGTAAACGAACATCAGATAGTTTGAATAGAGACTCGTCGCTTGTCCCGGAGTCCAACTAAAGCCTTGTTTGGAGTCCTGCATGTAGAGCGTGAACAGCGCAAGCATCGAATAGAAACTAAAGCGCTCCCACATCTCGGTGGCGTACAGGACGTACAGACCTTTGGGGTGCTTGTCCAAATCGCGTTTGATCTCGATCTCGTCGGAAATTGCTCTGATAGCCATAGACTTATGTATCTCCCGCTGAAGGCTGACCGCTGGATTTCTGAATGCTAGAACACCTGCTTATCGCGAAGGGCCCCTTCGCCTGGACTCCTGTTCAAGCCTCGGGGCGGTGCGAGCCGTCAGATTCTATATGACCGGCAAAAGCGCAGCAACCGGATTGGTATGAACTGCGCGGCTGGAGTTACGAGCAGTTCCGTGAGGGCTCAAATGACATTGCCTTGGAACGTGGCGGACCTTTTCATCACTCGCATGTTCAGAAGGAATACTTCACCGCCAGGCGAATAGTCCGAGCCGGACCGGCTTCGACGCTGCGACCGAAGTCCGCGCTCGCGAAATCCGTAACCGGCGCCCCGAAGTTCACTCGATTGGCCAGGTTGAACACATCGGCTCGGACTTCGATGGCGTGAGCTTCGCTGAGCGAGAACTTCTTGTGCACCGCAATGTCGATCGATCCATAGCCGGGCGCCGGCAAGATGTTGCGGCCGAGCGGATGGCGTCCGTTCACTCCCGCTGTGCCGAACAATCGCGAATCATAGTACCCGTCAGCCGGGCTCGTCCTTTGAATCGCGCGAGTGACCGGGCCATTGCCAAGGTAAGCAATCCTGTCGTTCAACACGCCGTCGCGATTGAAGTCTCCGAGGCCGCCAAAGAAATCGCCGCCCGAATAAAGAGACACCCGCGGGCCGGATTGGATCGTCACGATTCCGCTTACCCGCCAATCCGCAACCATCCCTCGCCAAGTCCATTTGGACCGATCAAGCGACGGTCCTCGCCATTGGAAAAACCCGACGGCTCGATGCCGGCGATCGAAATCGGAAGGCCCCCGCTCGAGCGCGGCGTTGCTCTCAGACACCGGCCCAAGCGCAAGCGAGCGAAACATACTCGGCCGGTCGCCGCTCGCGGTGTCAATCGCTTTGGAGAAAGTGTAGTGCGCTTGAAAGGCGAGGCGGCGGCGTTCGCGGCTCGTGACCCTGACTTGTAGAGAGTGGTAGCTCGAGTTGCCATCGGATGCGATCAGGATGGCCTCTTCATTCGACTCGCTTTGAGTATGCACAGACGATTCATCCATGCGAGCACGATCATTGCGATAGGCTTGCGTCAGCCGATGCGCGAACGTCGCGTTATAGCCAACCTCGACGATCAATCGATCGTGGATTGATTGCTGGATCGCAAAGAACGCGGACTCGGTGTAAGCCGTGCGGAGACCGGCCGAGAACACACGCTCAACTTCGATTGCACCATCGAGTTCGGTCCACGCGCGAGGAAGCGGAGCCGCGATCAGCTCTTGCGGTTTCGCGAAGCCCGCCGCAACCGGATAGAGCGGCGTCGCCTTGATCTCACCGTATGGCAGCAGGGTTGGAGGCGCGTAGATGACCGCCGCGCCACCGCGAAGTATAAAGCTCTCAGAATGCGTCGGCGCATACGCGAAGCTCGCGAACGGCGCGAAGTTGTTCCTGTCGGTTTTCGCCTCGTAAATCGCCGCCGAATACAGGCTGTAGCCCAGCCCGTAATCGAGCACGAAACCCGGACTCGCGCGCCAGTCGTCGTGCGCGAATGCGTAGACGTCGGTGAAACGGTATCGCTCGCGTTCGGATGATGTGGCGAGCTCAGTGCGCACGATTGCGCGGTTCGGATCGCCCGCCGACATCACGCCGTCAGTGATCAACGCGAGCGCATCGCTGTAATAAATTCGCCCCTGCGCGAGTGCGTCGCTTGCGTAAAGCTGATTGCGGCGAATCACCTGCGCTCCCGTCCGTATCGTGTGAGCCCCTGCTGAAAGCGTGAACGTATCGGCAAAAATCAACGAGCGATTGTCGCGTTGCTCCGGAGATTCGGGCAAGCCTCCCGCAACTCCGAGCGGCGTGTTGAGCGCGACGAGCTGCGGCGCGTCGGAACCCGCTCCCGATAACGCGGTTCGTCCTCGCAGGTAACCGAGGCGAGACTCGTTAACGCTCCGAGCATTGATAAGAGTTGTAACCCGTAAGCCTCCCAGTTCGCCTCTATGGAAAGCATCGAGCGGCGTTGCGGGCGTGAAGCCGAACTCATTGAAGTCGTCCCGACGACGCGATTCATCGCTGGCATAGAGAACTTCGAACTTGAACCGGTCCGTCAACATGAAATCGAACCGGCCCAGCGCGAGGTTGCGAGAAAGCGATGTTGAATTGCGCACTGCGGTGTCGCCAATATCCGCCAGCCCGTCGCCATCGACATCCTGCAACCCGCCTGCAAGCGTGCTCGCGAGCGGAATGCGATTCCGCGAGAGCAAGCTGCGAAAGACTGGTCCTTGAATAGCGATCGTTCGTTCAACGAATGACGCAAGAGGAGCTATGATTTGCCGGCCGGTCTTCTCGCGATCGCGCGTGTGCTCGTACGACACGAAGAAGAACGCGCGATCTTTTGCGCTGAAGACACCGGGTAGCGATGGGTTGCCCGCGAGCGTGAAACCGGCCTGATCAAAGAACGCCTGGTCGCGTGGCAGGCCGCCACGGTTTGTAAAGAAGTTGTTAGCGTTGAGACCCGTGCGATTGAGATGCCAGAAGCCCTGCCCATGATACTGATTCGTGCCCGCCTTGCTCACCGCAGCTAGCAGCGGCGCGCTGTTTTGCCCGTAGTTCGACGTCACGCTCGTGTCTGCATTCGTGTACTCGCTGTTAAACTCGGCGAGAGAATCGAGACCGAGTGAAACGCTGCTCAGACCGTTTGCCGGGTCACGGGTGTCGAAGCCGTCGAGCAACGAGGTTTTGTTTTCAACACGCCGGCCGGCTATCGAGAACCCTCCGTTGTGCCAGGCAACTCCGGGCTGAATCGCCAAGAGACTGTGAGGCTCACGGTTCCTCAGC
The DNA here is from genome assembly GCA_964548075.1 of uncultured Clostridia bacterium. Lineage (GTDB taxonomy): Bacteria > Acidobacteriota > Blastocatellia > UBA7656 > UBA7656 > Onstottus_A. Next base: position 12,262 of record CAZJQQ010000073.1, read on the forward strand.
GGAAGGTCGGCGTAGGTGAAAGAAAAATACGTATAGCCGCATACCACGCAGACGTTCTGCCCCTCGCCGATGAGAATCATGTGAACGTCGATTCGCGCCTCGCCCATCGCAACCTGCAGAGTCGCGTTGTGCGGAGACTCGGCGGCATCCTTGCTGAGCGCGACCTGAGTATTAAACTTCGCAAAGCCAGGGGCTGTGATCAGCAAGCTGTAGTCTCCGAATGGCAGGCCGCCGAGCGCAAACGATCCGTCGTCGCCGCTTGTCGTCGTGAACGCCGCGGCGGTCCTGTTGAGAGTCGCGCGGATGCCGGCTCCCGCTACGACCGCGCCTTGCGGGTCCAGTATCACCCCTCTTATTGCACCGGTATCAGCCTGGGTGACAGGCAGCGGGCGCGCACTCGAGGTTGGATTTACAGCGAGGATGAAAAACGTAATCAGAAGAACGGGCAAGCTTCGCATAACAGTTCCTCCCGTTCTACCATCTGCCTGAGTCGTGACAATGGGCACTGTCGCAAAGAGAATGACCAAGCGCGCCCGGTTTGCAGGAATAATAGTCCGCCGTTTAGTATGCCGCTTAGCCACTCTTGGGGGCCAACGTCGAACTACTCGACGATGTCTGGGCGGACAATGTTGCGGAAAGCATAGAGACAGGCCGGTACGTTATGTTCGAATGGAATGTGAGCGACAGGCAATTCTACATTCGCGACGTAGCGGGTGAGGCGGAGCACCGCGCAATCGAGGACATCCAGAAAGAAGCGTGGGGATTCAACGATCTCGACATCGTGCCGGCGGCTACGCTGATTGCGACGCAGCACGCGGGCGGCATCGTGCTGGGAGCGTTCGAAGGCGATTGCATGATCGGTTTCGCTTACGCGTTTCCCGCGTTCGAAGGGGGCCGCACTTCGATGCATTCGCATATGCTGGCGGTCCGAACCGAGCATCGCAACTGCCACGCCGGCTTCTACCTGAAGCTTGCACAGCGTGAGCGCGTGCTGGAGAAGGGACTCGATGAAATCACCTGGACGTTCGATCCGCTCCAGAGCTTGAATGCTCATCTGAATTTCTCGAAGCTCGGCGTCGTGTCGCGGCGATACCTTGTGAACTTCTACGGCGAGGCAAGCTCGAGCCCCTTGCATCAAGGTTTCGGCACCGACCGGTTGTGGGTGAGCTGGCTTCTGAACAGCGACCGCGTCAAGCAGTGCATTTCGCGCTCGCCTTCGCAACGCGCTGCAAAGGTTGTAGCCGCTTCGAACGACGCGGGCAGCTTCATTCAATCGGCGCTGATCTACAGCGAGGGCGCGCGCCCGCTGCTCGGAGATTTCAGCTTTGGTCTCTCCGCTAACCGATGCACTATCGAGATCCCGCACGACATCAACTCAGTCAAGGAGCGTGACCCGAAGCTGGGAACGGAATGGCGAGCAGCGACTCGCGCGGCGTTCCTGGCTGCAATAGAAGCTGGGTTTTTAGTCGAGGATTTCGTGCGGATTGAAAGTGATCGTGGCCCGAGATGGTTCTATTCGCTGAGCAGGTAGTACACGCAGAGAGCCGCAGTTAGTCACCTGCTTCCCGCTTATTGGTCTCCAACCAATCATCATCTGCCAAATCCTGAGTCCGGCCGGCAGCGCGTTTGTCCAGGTCCTTCGTCGCGCGAACGTGACCATGCGCAGCGAGAGCGGGCGCGCCAACAACGAGGTATTTCAACGCCCTGAACGTTGAATTCTGCTAACAGATCTCTGAAGTCGCGGTTCAACGGTTTGATCCCCCTGCCAGGCAAGACACAAAAGCGTAAGGTCCCACACGGCGTTGATCCTCTCTTCAGCTGTGGCCGTTTCCCAGTCGCGATCGTCGGGCGGAGGATCACCCGGACGAATCACGCGCGCCGTCGTGTTCTTGCGATTCACCGAGGTTTCCATAGGTAGATTGATCATAACCAAATCGCCCGGAGAACCTCCACCGAACCCTCACCGGCACAAGCTACAAAAGCTGACGCTGACGTGATGGACACGAACATTGTAGGGCGGTACAGTAAGCAACGAAGGAAGGAAGACATTATGTCAGTCGTCCAGGTCACCCTAACCGCCGAACAGTTAGCCGCTGCTTATGTCCAGATGAATGCTCGGGAGCGACGCTCTTTCCTAGACGCTATTTTCGACCACCCTGCACAGCAACAAGGTGCGTTGGAATTACTCGTCGCGGCGCAAGCAGCGATGACGCGAAAGTTCTCGCTGCAACACCAGCAGCTGCTCGACAGCTTGTTGGAGAAAAATGCCCGAGGCAAGCTGCGCCCGAGGGAACGCCGACAACTTGATGAGCTGATGGACCAGTATGGCGCCGGATTGATCGACAAAGCCCGCGCTAATTACGTCTTACACTTGGCGCAACAAGCTGCTGCCACCGATCGGTAGTCCGCTCCATGCCACGCACCTCACGGAAACTTCGCACGCGCATCACCCAAGCGTTCAGAGACGTTGGCGGTTCGCTTCCCGCGCAGATAGAATCCTAAGACATGAGGAGCAGCTTCAATCGGCGTCCGCTTGTATGGCTTTTTTTGCTCTCGCTCTTTGTCCCGCTGATTGGGATTGCGCAATCCAATCCGAAACCCCAGACCAAACAACAACGAAAAGCCGAAGCGAAACAAAACGCCGGCCGCGGAGGCGAGCAAGAAGCGCCCGCTGAAGCCGGAGCAACTTCGACCTCGCGCCTCGCACTCCCGTTTAAGCGCGCGTGGCAGTACCTGACAAACGAGACCACCTTGCTTGCGCCTTCGATCGACGACGCGAGAATCTATCTGGCGCTGGCAGGCGGACGCGTTGTTTGCCTGGATCGCGAGACCGGGTCTCTGCGTTGGACCAGCGATCCTGGAGGGATCATCAGTGCGCCGGTTGCCGCCGGCGAAAACTCGATCTACATCGCAGCGCTCAAGATCGCCGATGACGGATCCGAAGCCGGCGGCTCGCTGCGCGCGGTGGACAAAGCTACCGGCTTGACGGTGTGGGTGAAAGACTACCCGAGGCAATTCGCGTCGCCACTCGAGCCTGCCGCCAATCGAATCTACGCGGGGAGCGCGGATGGTTCGTTCTACGCGCTCGATGCCAAAAACGGCGATGTCATCTGGAAAGTGGAGACTCAAGACGTAGTTCGCGGCCGCGCGCTTGTCACCGATCGCGCGATATACTTTGGAGGTGACGATGGCGCGTTGCGAGCGGTCGAACCCGCTCACGGCCAGATCATTTGGAAGCATCAGGCGGCCGGCAAGGTTATCGGCCAGCCGGCAATCGACGAGCGTGCGGTCTACTTTGGTGGTGGCGACGGCTACGTTTATTCGCTTGATTGTTTGACCGGAAAGCTCAGATGGCGTTCGCGCACTGGCGCGGCAATCGAAGCGTCGCCGGTGCTCGTGGGTGAGCGCGTGCTTGTCGGCTCGTTCGACAATTTCGTCTACGCGCTCTCTCGATCGAACGGCGACCGAATCTGGAAACGGCGGCTTGAGAACCGCATAACTTCCGCCCTTATCGTCGAAGGGGATGCGAGCCTGGTCGCTCCGCTTCGCGGCGACTACGTTGCGGTCCTTCTGAACTCAGACGGCCGCCGCGTGAACCTCTTTAGACTTGAAAAAGACTCCGAGATCGTGGCCGATCCGGTCTTCTCAGGCGACACGCTTGTGCTTGTGACGAGCAATGGCCTTGTCGTCGCAAAGGCCACGCGATCCGGCCACAACCCCACAAACGCCGTCAAGAAATGACCGTCTGAAAGACGAATCGCCGCCGCGCGAATGACAAAGGTCGAGGCCCAACCTCGATCATAGGCGCAGCGGCGATGCTTTCGGAACTAAATGGGGGGACCTAGTCCGAAGGGGCGTGAGGGCGACAGAACAACTCGGCTTCCTGCTTATGGTTGCGTATTAATTGTGGGGGCTGCCTGTCTATGATCAACCGGCGTTCCAGAACCCGGCAGGATCACTCCGCCGCCCGAACACACTTTTGGATGCAAGAGAAATCAGCGATCACGATGGCTGAGTCGGGTAAGCCCGAATGGCTGGTTAGGGCAGAATGAAAGAGGCCAGTCAACGGCTATGCTCAATATTGACCGGTGATAAATGGCACAATGACAACGGTTGTCATACGTTGGATAACAACGCCTGTCAGTGTGATCAGGCGTTCGCTTCAGCTTGTGCGTTCTGAAACACGCGGCACATCCGCTCGACACCGTCAGCTATCGCCTCTGTTGATTCCTTCGAGTACGCGAGCCGCAACGTGTTCGCGCCGCTCCCATCCACGAAGAAAGGCTGGCCGGGCACGTAAGCGACGCCGCTTTTGATCGCGTCGAGAAGCATCGCTGTCGAGTCGGTCCCGGCAGCAAGCTCCATCAGGATGAAGAACCCGCCGATCGGTTTAGTCCAGCGCGATCCGGCTGGCGCGAAACGCTCCAGCGCGTCGAGCATCGCAGCGCAACGAACCTCGTAAAACCTGCGAAGCTCGGGGAGCCGCCGCTCGATCAACCCCTCGCGAATTGCCTCGATGACTATCGACTGATCGAGCACGCTTGACGAAAGGTCGGCGCCTTCCTTCGCAAGCTCGACCTTCGCGGCTAGCTCTTCGGGCGCGCGCAACCAGGCGGTTCGCAGTCCCGGCGCGAGCACTTTTGAAAAGGTTCCCAGATACACAACGCGGTCGGGCCGCAATGCTGCGAGCGGCACGAGCCGGGACGCGTCTTCAGTAAAGTAGAGATCGAAGTACGCGTCGTCCTCGATGATCAACAAATCGTGCTCGTCGGCAGTGTCTATCAGCTCGCTGCGGCGCTCGGCCGCAAGCGTAACCCCCGAAGGGTTCTGGAAGTTTGGAATCGTGTATATGCATTTCACCCGGCGGCCCTCGGAGCGCGCGCGGTGAATCTTCTCTCGAAGGTCGCTGATGATGATGCCGCCGTCATCCTGGCGCACGCCGATCATCTCAGCCTGTGCGTTGTGCAGCGCGATGATTCCGCCGATGTAACTGGGAAGCTCGACCATCGCGACATCGCCCGGATCCAGTATCACGCGGGCGATCAGATCGAGCCCCTGCTGCGAGCCGGTGGTCATCACGATCTGGGACGTCGTGCAGCTTTCGATGCCGCGTGCTCGGAGAATGTCGGCTACGGCTTCGACCAGCGCGCCCTGGCCTCTCGTGGGTCCATATTGAAGCGCGATGCGTCCACGCTCGCGTATCACGCGCGCTGAGATCTCCGCAAGTTCTTCGAGCGGGAATGTTTCAAAACTAGGCGCGCCCGCCGCGAGCGAGATCACTTCTTTGCTGCCAAGCAGAAGCGTGAGCCTGCGGATCGCGTTAGGCTGCAGCCGGCGCCCAAGCACCGAGAGCATCTCGTCGTATTCGATTTCTGTTTTGAGCATGGACGCCGCCGGGGATCAGCCTTTCACGTCAAACGCAAACTGCACTAGATGCGAGGGGTCGTTTGGATCGTTTGATTTTATGGTCACCGATTTCATGTGAACGCCCGGCGATTTGCCCGTCTCAACTTTGACTTTGATCTTGCCGGCCTGACCAGGCCGTAGGACTTTGGGGAAGTCCACAGTGGTGCATCCTCAGCTTGGCACCACTGACTCGATGTTGAGATTGGCAAGCCCCCCGTTCTTGATGACAATCGCGCGAACGAGTGTCTTCTCCTGAGGCTGCTTGCCATAGTCTATCTTCTTTTCCGACACGACCAGTTTCGGCACGCGCGCATTGCCAGCCGCCAATGCGTTTGTCGCGTTGGCGTCGCTATTCGTAGCCGATTCCTCAGCAGGCGGCGGTATCGGTTGCACCGCGGGCGGCTCCGGGTTTGGCGCAGGAGCAGGAGCGTTGCCTTGAGCAATCTGAGGCTCCGGGGCAGAGTTGCTGTTGGCTTGCTGAGGAGCGCTGGTGCTCGTGGAGCCTGAGTTCTCGGCTGTCCCCGAGCACGCCGAGAAGAGCGCGACCAGCACAAGCAGGGCGGCGTACGGGTTTAGATTCAAGTGTTTCATCGCGTCATAATTTAGCACAAAAAAGTATGCGGTGTGCAACGTGCTCCTGGGAGCGCAGGCATCCCTGCCTGCCGCTTCTCGCGTAACAACCAGCTCTCAAGGATGCCTGCGCTCCCAGGGTCATTCATGCGTGCTCTCCGCCTTGTCGACTCTAAGCGTCACGACCGTAGCTCCCCAACCTCCCGCCTCGACGGGCGCATCTCGAAAATCGATCACGTGTGGCGTGCGCGAGAGAATCGACCGAACCACCTCGCGCTGCGCGCCGATTCCCTTGCCGTGAATGATGCGCACCCATCGCGAGCGACGCCGGTGCGCCTCTTCGAGGTAATCTTCAACCACCGCGCGAACCTGACGAGGCGGGATCGAGTGCAGGTCGATCACGTCCTGGAATTCAATGATCACAATATCGGGAAAGGGATTGTTAGGGTCGACTTGCTCGCTTTCGTCTTCGCCGGTGGTTTCGGTCGCCGGGTGCCCGGGGCTCTTCGTTTGACGCCCGCGCCGAAACCTGAGGAACAAAAAATCGAGGAGCATACTCCGATGATATGTGCCTTCGGTGGAGACTCTCAAGCGGCGGCGCAGCGGTCACAAGCACGTTTCAAGCTTTGGGAACGTTAGCTTGCCCCACGATTTGAAAACATGAATAATCGCTTATTGAACATCTCCTCGCGCGCAGCAATACGCAAAGCGCGCGGTCTGCTGCTTCTGCGCTTCTATGATCTTACGGACTATCACTTCTCTGACTACAGCCCTACTGCTTGCCGGGTTCGAGGTTTCGCCTCAAGTTCCAAGCGCTGTAAAGCAGAACTACCCGGCGGTCATAAAGGACTCCGCGGACCGGCGGGCGAAAGCCGAACGCGAGTGGAGGCGAATGCTTGACTCCTACGGTGTGCCGCAAACGCCCCCCGACCTTTATCGCATCACCAACACGCCGCGCTCGCTGCTGGGCGTCTCCAACGGAATCAAACTCCTTGCGGCCGCGCCCGAGCCCGGCACTGAAAAATTCGCGCTTCGCGAGGCGATGAAGGCGTTCATCGATCGGTGGCGCGATTTGCTCGCGATTGACCCGGCGACGATTTCACTGATCGGCGCGGAGGCGTCGGGCGATACCGAGCGGCTGACTTATCGCCAGGCTAGCTACGCTTATCCCGTAGCGGGCGCCTTCGGCGAGATGGTCGCGGTCGTGAGCCGTGACGGAAGGCTGATGCAGCTCGATGATAGGTTCGTCCCCCTTGTCGATTTGCCTTTGAAGCCTTCCATCGAGAGAGACGCCGCCGCGAAGAAGGTCGTCGGCCGGACCTTCAGCTACAGAGACATCGCCGGGCGCGAGCAGCGGACCCAGATCGCCGAGCCAGCCGAGGTGAGCGTCAAACGGCTTGTGATCCTGCCCATAGAAAAAAGCGATGCAGTAGAGGTCCGGCTCGCCTGGGAAGTGATAGCCGGAAAGTCGCTCTCGTGGACTCTGTACATAGACGCGGTCACCGGCGAAGACGTGCGAGTCGTTCAGAACTTTCAGACGTGAGGAAGAGACAGGGAGCTGAGGAGCAGAGGAGTGGAGGAGCTGAGGAGTGGAGGAGCAGAGGAGTGGAGGAGCAGAGGAGTGGAGGAGCAGAGGAGTGGAGGAGCAGAGGAGATGAGGAGCGGAGGAGACCCCGTCGAGCCTTCGCCCTCGGTTCCCCTCTCCCCCTCTCCTCCGCTCCTCAGCTCCCCCGCCCCTCCACTCCTCCGCCCCTCCACTCCTCCGCCCCTCCACTCCCCGTTTCCCCCTCGCTCCTCCCGCGGCCGCTCTGCTCTCGAGATCACTGGCGGGCTTGCGCTGATTCTCGTGGTGATGGGCTGGATTCAATTTGGCGGTCCGGCGATTCTCGATAACGACGGCTACTATCACATCCGCTGGGCGGCGATGCTGCGCGAGAATTGGCCTCACCTTCCTGCATTCAAAGCTCTGCCGATAACGACGCTCGACGAGCAAAACTACGTCGATCATCATTACCTGTTTCACGTGTTGTTGATCCCATTCACCTTTGGCGATCTGAGAGTAGGCGCCAAGCTTGCGGCGGTTGTCTTCTCGAGCCTCGGGATTGCTTCGCTGTTCGCGCTGCTGGTCGCTTATCGAGTTCGATATCGATGGCTGTGGCTTGCGCCGCTGATCGCCGGCTCCGAGCATTTCCTGTATCGCATGTCGATGACCCGAGCGCCCGCGTTGTCGCTTGCGCTGCTCGGCGTCGGGACGTATTTGATCTTGAAGCGAAAGCATGTCTGGCTTGCGGTGTTGTCGTTCGTTTTCGTCTGGTCGTACAGCTTGTTCCCGCTGATGCTTGTTCTTGCGGCGGCGTATTCGATCACGGTCTATTTGTCCGAGCGCCGAATAGATTTGTGGGGCGTGCTCGCTTCCGCGGTCGGGATAGCCGCAGGGCTCGTGGTCAATCCTTATTTCCCAAAGAACCTCTCCTTGTTTCGCGAGCACGTGCTGATGAAGTATGCCGGCACTTACCCGGTAGATGTAGGCATAGAGTGGTATCCGTACGAGGCGTGGGCGATGCTCGGCATAAGCGCGGTGGCATTCGTGGTCTACTTCATTGGGCTGCTGGCGTTTGAGTATCGCGAGCGCGGGCGCGACCTGAAGCCGCTGTTCTTCTTGATCGTGTCATTCGCGCTGCTGTTGATGGCGTTCAAGTCGCGGCGCTTCATCGAGTACTGGCCGCCGTTCGCTGTCCTGTTCGCGGCGTTCACGATTGGGCCGAGGCTTGAACGCGCGAATTTCGCGTGGCCGGTTAGAACTCGAGATCGGGCTATTGCGGCGATCGCGGCGGCGGTTGTCACGATAGCGGCGATCCTGTGGATGGGCGGGTGTCTCTGGACGGCTCGAGAAGACGTGAAGAGCGAAACGGACCCGTACGCTTATCGAGGCGCATCCGAGTGGATCGCTGCAAACACGCCGCCCGGCTCGATGATCTTTAACACGGACTGGGATGATTTTCCGATGTTGTTTTACTACAACCCGAATCACACCTACGTAGTCGGGCTCGATCCGACTTATCTGTACGATCGTGATTCCGAGTTATGGAAGGTGTATAAGGACATCACTCTGGGCGACGAAGACAACCCTGCGCCGCTGATCCGCGACCGCTTTGGCGCTGAGTATGTGTTCACGGATAATGAGCACCCGGACCTTTTACAAATAGCCGAAGACAGCGGCGACTTCGAGAAGGTTTATGAGGACAAGTTCACGACGGTGCTTCGGGTCCGCAAAGCTGATGAGCCTCGGCCGAAAAAGGCGGAAGACAGTGAACAATGAAAATGGATCGACTATGGTTGACGACCCCATCCCAACCATTAATCGTATTATGGCCGGCGACGAGGGCAAGGGCTGACTGGCGATGAACGCCCACTCATCAAAGTTCCTGACCGCTGAATGGCGTCATCTGGCGATGCTGAACTTCGAGGTCGATCCGAAGGTGCTGCGGCCATTCGTGCCAGCCGGAACCGAGCTGGATGACTGGCAGGGCCGGACTTTCATCAGCGTCGTTGGATTCATGTTCCTCAGCACACGCGTCTTCGGCGTCGCGATCCCCTGGCACCGAAACTTCGAAGAGGTGAATCTGCGCTTCTATGTAAGAAGAAAGGCGAGCGACGGGTGGCGGCGAGGCGTGGTCTTCATCAAGGAAATCGTGCCACGGGCCGCAATCGCGCTGACGGCGAGGGTCGTCTACGGAGAGAACTACGTCGCCGTCCCGATGAATCACGACATCGCATGCGAGAACGCAGGCTCAGCAACTCCGCGAAACGTCTCGTACTCCTGGCGGTTTCGGGGGCGAGAGAACCGGATCGAACTGACTGTTCAGGGCGACGCCCGCGAGGCCCTCGAAGAAAGCGACGCGGAGTTCATAACCGAACACTACTGGGGCTACGCGCGGCGGCGAGGCGGTCGTACAATGGAATACCACGTCGAGCACCCGCGCTGGCGGATCGCGCGGGCTTCGGCAGCGCGGCTCGATTGCGATGTGGATGGACTCTACGGAAGCCAATTCGTCGAGTTCTTGAAGGGGCAACCGGCCTCTGCGTTTCTCGCCGATGGGTCGGATGTGACAGTTTTCAGAGGAACCTTGCTGGTTTAGAGAGAAACAATGACGGACCAGGAAGAGCCGGTCCGTTGACGCTCGATCTCTCAATCACTATTGTTCAGGAATGAAGGTACGTGATGTACTCAAGTTGCTAAACGATGATGGATGGTATCTCGTTGCAACTGAGGGTAGTCACCGACAGTTCAAGCATGCTACGAAAGTAGGGCGCGTGACTGTTCCTGGTAAACCCAAAGACGATTTACCGATTGGCACTTTGAACAGCGTTTTGCGACAAGCTGGATTGAGGAAACAAGGAGATTGAGCTATGCGATACGCAATCGTGATCGAAAAAGCGGAGAATAATTACGCAGCCTATGTGCCCGATCTACCTGGATGTGTGGCGACTGGCGGAACAATAGAAGCAACCGAGAGGGAGATCCGTGAAGCCATCGAGTTTCATCTGCGAGGACTTCGCGAAGATGGATTACCTATTCCAGAACCGTCAAGCCGTGTCGATTATGTGGAAGTCGCCGCTTAGAGGTCTGTTTAAACTCAAGAGGCTTATCCTAAACAGGGGCTCCCTTAGAATGTTGTATATTTCCTCGGAGGGTTTAGCCGTGAAGACTATCAAGGCTGGAGAAACAGAGAAGGCTCTGCAGGAACTCTTGGAGGAGACCGCTGCTTCTCATGAGCCAATTCAGATCATCAGCGAGCCCTCGAACGGGATTCTGATTTCCGAGGAAGACTGTCGCGCTACGCACGAAACTCTATACCTGCTCTCTATTCCCGGAATGCGCGAATCCATACGAGCGGGAATCGCCACGCCGCTTGAAGAGTGCTCCGCTGAGTTGAACTGCGAGGCGGCATTGCCCTAAAGCGTCTTCAAGAACGCAATCAACGCCCGCCTGTCTTCCGCCGACAAATCCATCCCAAACTCGTGACCCGGCACCGCTCGAGTTTTCTTGCCCGGAGCTTTCCATCCGCTCGGAACGTAGTCATCTCGCAATCGCTTTCGATCAAACCACTCCTCGAGCGTCGCAATCGACCCCGAGTGCTCGATCAAGGTTCTATACCAGAGCCCCTTCAGCGAAGGCGCCTTGTAATAACCGGTTCCTTTTCTTGTTCTCAATGCCAGACTCGGATCGGTGCCGACGGGTACGCGCAAGATGCGCAGCCGAGCAGTGGCCGGATCGTCCTTTGGGGGAGTAAAGCCCGCAGCCGGCATCAGCATGTTGTTCGTGTAGAGCGGCGGCGTGTGACACATCGCGCAGCCTTCCCTTTCAAACACCTTCTTGCCGCGCTCTGCGAGTGCATCAAACTTGTTCGGGTTCGGAGGCGATTCAAGCGAGTAGACAAACTTCCCAATCGCATACATCGCTTCGTCGCTGAATCGATGATTGAGCTTGCGCTGCTTCTCATCGAGGAACTTGTGTTGACCGATCGATCCGTCGTCGGCGACGCTAACGAGGATTGCGTATCGAGCTATGTCCTCGGGCCCACGGTTGACGTGAGTGCCAGTGTGATCGATGTATCGGCGGTCCTTGATGCCTATCAGGTCGGGGATCTTTGTGATGAAGTAAGGGCTCCCGTTGAAGCGCGAAAACGTGCCCGGCTGCGGAAACCCGTCCACCTGCCCGATCTCTTCCGGCTTCATCGTCTTGAAGCCTTCGTGAATGTCGTCCTTGAGCCAGGGCATTCCATACGCCGCGTACTCGCCTTGATTGAGCGACATGCCTCTTCGCTCGAGGTCCTTAAAGAATCCGTCGACGACAACGCCAATGGACTCGAACGCGAACGTGAGGTTGCCCTGAGCGCCAAGCAGCAGCGAACCGTCCGGCATGATCCGGCTGTGACAACCCGAGCAGTCCGCAAGCGAAACTTTCAACTTGCCGTCGCGATCGACGATCCAGCGTATCGCGGAGATGACACCGTCTTTAGTGATTGCGTCGCCGCCTTTGCGTACGGCTTCCGCATCGCTCAGGAACTTGAATAGGCGAGGGTCATCGGTTCGAGTAACGGGGAAGTCGAGTCCCCCGAACACCGCGCGGCCTGCTTCGATCCAGTCGCGCTCGGTCTCGAGCTTCTCCGGCTCGATCAGCCTCTGCGGGCCTTGCTTGAGCATCCACTCTCGGTAGCCCTTGGGCTCTTTGTCCGGAGCGTAGACCGGGTACGTGCGCAGGTTGTCAACAGGCGTTGCGTAGTACTCTTCTTCGCTGTAGAAGTTGGGCGTCATGTTAATCCCGGCGACCGGCGTGGCCCACGTCGCTAGTTGCTTTGCGTCCCAGATCTTTGGAACGACGATCCTCTCTGACATTGAGTTGGACTTTGTTTGGGTGGTCGAACGCGTTTCAATTGGCATCATCAGAAACACGGTGGCGGCTACCCACAGTAGCACAAGGATGAAACGATCAGGTCTTCTCATATTCAGTCCTCGCAATAGCATAGACGCCCGGGGAAGTAGCATAGACTTTAGTCTGTGTCCGGTGTTGTGTGCGAAACAACACGCTGGAAAACACAGACTAAAGTCTATGATACGTCGTTGCTTGATAGCCCATAGGGCGTCCGGTATACTCCCACAGTCTTTGATGGAGAAGTCGCCTAGTGGCTGAGGGCGGCGGTTTGCTAAACCGCTATAGGCTGTAAAGGCCTATCGAGGGTTCGAATCCCTCCTTCTCCGCCATTCACGCAAGGGCCGGGGTTCAAAACTCCGGCTCTTTTGTTTGCCGGTGATGATTCACTACGCACGGCCATTCGCTCCTCATAATATAAGAACTGACGGCTCGCGAAAAGGTTACGGTGAAATGCTGGAAGATGGTTTCGAGCGCCCGAGGTCCGACAAACGTCATTTTGTCGTGATGCCGAAGGAAGCGCGTCAACGATTCAGCGACAAACTGAAGTTGTCGGACAGTCACCTTGGACGAGTAAGTCTCGGATTCAGCCCGCGATCAATTGAACTCAGCTACAACCGGAGCGTGGTCGGAAGGCTTCTCCCAGCGGCGTGGTTCTTTGTCGATCACAACGGACGCGGATTGCTTAGCGAGCGGCTCGGTTACCCAAACGTGATCGATCCGCAGTCCCATGTTCCGGCGAAAACCTCCCGCTCGATAGTCCCACCACGAATATTGTTTGTCTTCCTGGTTGTGCATTCGGAACGCGTCCACGAATCCCCATTGCTTAACGCGGTCCAGCGCCTCTTTCTCAGCGTCACTGAATAGGATTCTTCCCCGCCACAATTGCGGATCGTGTACGTCCCGGTCTTCAGGCGCGACATTGAAGTCGCCACACAACAGCACGCGCTCGGTTGGCTGGTAGTGTAAGTCGAAGAACCCGCGCAGCCGGCGCAGCCAATCGAGCTTGAAGTGGTACTTGTCGGCGCCGACGGCTTGCCCGTTCGGAATGTAGACGTTGACTATGCGAATTCCGCCGATCGTCGCGGCGATCAAACGGGATTGCGCTCCTTCCTCGTCGTCTGGCAAGCCGCGGCTGACCTGTTCACACTTCGCACGCGAGAGGATTGCTACTCCGTTGTATGCAGCTTGCCCGAATGACTCAGAGAGGTAGCCGAGCCGCGAGAACTCATCCGCGGGAAACCTCTCATCGACGCATTTGGTTTCCTGCATGCAGAGCACGTCGGGGCTTGCGGCTTCGAGCCATTTCACGACCTGCGGCAAGCGAGCGAGCACCGAGTTGACGTTCCAGGTAGCGATCTTCATCCAGCGTCCTCGCGCGTCTTTGGAGTGCGGCGCGACGCCGCTCTCGCGGCTAAAGTGAGAACGAAAGGGCCGCCTTGAAGCGGCCCTTGATCTCTATAATACCCGCGGCGGGATTCGAACCTGCGGCCTCTTGCTCCGGAGGCAAGCGCTCTATCCACTGAGCTACGCGGGCAAGAGCGAACGCGAGAAGGATACCGGGTGGGAGGAGCAGTGTCAAAGTTGAGGGAATTGTGTGCTTGACTCAGATGGACCACGGATGTCGCGGATGCGACGGGTCCTCACGGATCAGATCCGCGCCAATCTGTAGCATCGGCCTGATCCGTGGTCTATTCCGTGGTTATGTTCGCCCTTCAAACACCCGGTTAAACGGCGTCTCCGTTGCGCGCCGGAAGCGGGCGAAGCCGCCTGACGCCCTTGGCAAGAGCACCTCTAAAAACTCGCCTTCATCTCTATGGCCTTCTTTTCCTTCGAGAATGCCGCAAGCGAGCAGTTCCAAACAGCGGTCTTGCCGTTCAGCACTATGTCCGCGTTGGAGTCGGTGATCGGCGTGGGCGTGTGCAGCACGAATCGCATCCTGACGATCGACAGAATCAACGGCTTGAATTGCTCTTCCATTTCCTTTGACGCCTTGTCTTCTTCGGGACTCTTCTTCTGCTCCTGTTTCACGCCGTTCACGGTCACTTCGGCTTTTACCTCGGCCTTGGCTTTGGCGTCGACGTCCAGAAGGAACTTCTGAGTGTAGAAGCTCTTGTTATCCTTCTTCTCGATCTGCAGCGACCACTGGGGGTCCGACCCGATATCGCCTTCCTTCAAGCTGCCCTTGCCAAAATTCGCGAGCACTCGTTGAATGTCGTCAAGCTTGCTGAAGTGAAACACGGCGTAGATGCTCTGAACGCCGTTCTGCTTCACTTCCTTGGCTTGTTTTAGTGTGATGCTTGGAGGGAGCGCGGTCGTCAGTTCCTTTTTGAACTCAGCCAGCGCATCGGCCGGGGTCTTTTTGGGAGTCATCTCGAGGCCGCCCATCTTCTCAGGAAAATCGGGCAGCGAAATAAAGACGACCAGGTCACCGCTTCCATCCGCGTTCAGGAAGACCTCCTGCTCGATGCTGAAACAGCCGGTGGCGAACAAACAACACGCGATTATGACAGCGTAGCCGAGTACATATCTCTTCTTCATTGAGACCTTCCTTTCAACTTTCGTGGCTGCCGGTCCTTGACTCAGCCGGCCTTTCCGACAGCCTTCAGCAAATCACCCATCGTAACCAGCCTTCCGTGCAGGGGCGCGATTTGCTCGACCTGTAGCTTTAGCCGCTGAAGATTCTCGTACAGATTGACAGTGAACGTATTCGGCGTAGCGGGCGGCGCCGCGTTTGCGGCGGGCGGCGTGAATACGTCGGCTTCGATCAACAGCTTCTCCTTAGGCAAGTACCCCATAATGATGCCTTCATTGTGAGCGCTGCCCCTGATGTGATGCAGTTCAAGCACCCGCGAACCATCGGTCACCACGTGTTTGTCCATCACCGTGACGATCGCCATCGCCTTTTTGGCCTGCGCCAGCTTGTCGGGACCAAGCGTTCGCGCGGATCGCGACGCTCCGACATAGAACGCCCTGTTCACCTGATGAGTAATGATCGTCGCCCCTTCGGCAGCGAATGTCCTGATCCCGCCGGAATGATCGAAGTGGTGATGGGTGTTTACCAGGTACTTGATCGGTTTGTTCGGGACAAGCTTCTTAACCTCGGCGATGACTGCCAGCGAGCGCTCTTCATTCTGGGGCGCTTCGATCACTACCACGTAATTGCTGAACTCCACCGCCGCGCTATGGTGGCTCCCGCCGGTCAGGTACCAGACTCCATCGGCAAGCTTCTGACTCTCGACTCGAACAGCCGGCGCGCTCGCTTGACGAACGTTGTCGGGCGCCTGGATGTCGGCCGCCGGGTTTGCATGCGCGTCGGTGATTGTGAGATCGAGCACTGGGAAGCCGCCTTGCTCCTGGACTATTCTGGTTGGAAACTTGATCGACCCAAAGTCCTTATACTCTGAAAAAGTCGTCACGATCAGCATGTCACCGAGCACCGGATTCGCCAGTCGCGTTTCGATTCGCTCGACCAGGTTCTGGTCGTTGATAACCCCAAGCAGCTTGAACTTTCCGGAGACCATGCACGAAATCATCTGCACCGTGCGCCCGCCGCGCACTTGCGCCGTGAGTGTCGGAGCTCCGGCTTGCGCGGCTTTGATAAAGCCGTGGGGCGTCAACCAAATCTGAAGCGCGCGTTCTTCGGCGGCGGCCGGGTTGGTCGTTGCAGTGTTACCGGCCATGTTCCAGGCATAAGTTCCGCTTCCGCCAACAACAAGGACCTGACGCTGCTCGCCTATGATCGGTTGCGCGCCGCCGCCGCGCGGAGGGTTCTCGAACTGGGTTCGAATCAGCTCCTCTTGCGACGACGCAGTGGTGTAGTTGATGAGCCGGCTATAGCTCTTGACGTTGAACTTCGGCCACGGGGCTCGCGGATTGATGCTCTGACCCAGGGCAAAGTTGTAGCCGCTGCCTGAGTACTGGATTGAGTTCAGGCTGGCGGATCCGATTGCCTGCTCAGATTTCTTGAGAAGAGCTTCAGCTCTCTCTTTGCTTTGCGCGCTGACAACGCACGACATTGCCAGCATCGTCAGAATCATCGCGAGAATTTTATTGCGCATGGTATCCTCCTAAACTGTGCCGATGCTGAAGCAGCCGTCAACAACAATTCGGCCTGTCTTGTATCATGCCGCCGACGATCCAACAAGTACGGAACCCTAGACGGGTGCGCGTCAAAATTGTTGGTGGGTTTTCAGGCAACAGCGCTAGCCTCCCAG
>CAZJQQ010000074.1:0-27089 GCA_964548075.1 uncultured Clostridia bacterium
CTGGGAGGCTAGCGCTGTTGCCTGAAAACCCACCAACAATTTTGACGCGCACCCCGCCGCAATCTACTTGTAGACTTTCGCGACCTAATATGATCTAATCGCTCCGCAGTCAGTTACCACACACTTGACAACGCGGGCAGGCGTTGAATTATCGGGGTTGGGTGATGACGCCGAGAGTCGCTGAGGAACACCGATGGAAATCGAAATGAAAATCCGAGGTCTGATGATGGACCCGGCCGCCAACACCCCAATCATAATACTCAAAGACGTAAATGGGGAGTCTATGCTACCGATTTGGGTCGGTCCGTTTGAAGCTAACGCCATAGCAGTGGAGATTGAAAAACTCGCCACGCAGCGGCCGATGACTCATGACCTGTTGAAGAATATCATTTGGGAGTTCGGGGGCTCAGTCAGACGAGTGGTGATTACCGACTTAATCGACAACACTTTCCTAGCGGTTATCGAATTAACAAAAGCCGGGGAGGTCCTCGTGGTCGACTCGAGACCAAGCGATGCAATCGCTTTGGCTCTGCGTGTCGATTGCCCGATCTACGTCAACGACGAGGTCATAAAGAATTCCAGCACTGCGATCACCGAAGACGCGGCTTCTCAACAAGACGATTGGCCAGAAAGCCTTGTTGACGATGCAAGCGACTACAAGATGTAGACGGATCGCTCAACGTTTGATGGTGTCCCAACACTGGTGACATCAATCCGCTTCGCAGTCTTTCCTGGGTCGGGCGAGGGTAGCTTTGGCATGCGGCCCTAGCGCCTAAAAGAAAACAGGAGGAGAGCACATATGGCGTCGTTTAATAGGATAACTATTGTTGGCTATCTAGGGCGTGACCCGGAGCTCCGGTACACACCAGACGGAACCCCCGTTTGCGACTTCTCGGTTGCGACCACCGAGCGTCGTAAGGACCGAGTCGGTGAACCACAGGACATAACCACTTGGTTCAGAGTGACTGTCTGGCGAAGGCAAGCGGAACTCGCGGGCCAGTATTTGGCCAAAGGTAAGCAGGTTTATGTAGAGGGACGTCTGATTCAGAAGGAATATCAGGACCGGGACGGTAACACCAGATTCAACTTGGAAGTCACGGCATCTGACATTCAGTTCATTGGATCGCGCGGCGAGGAAGCTTCATCTAGCCGCGATGAGTCAAGAGGTGAGGCAAGTGCGAAGCCGCATGCGCAAGGGGAGCCGGCTGCACCCGTAACGGAAGACGACATTCCTTTCTGAGTAGAGGCAGCCGGAACTCAGTCGTCCAAAACGAATCTCTTGCTCAATCCAAGTTCCTTGATCTTGTGCTGAAGGCTCTGGCGATGCATCCCTAGAGCGGCAGCTGCCTTGGTAACATTGCCACTCGCTTGGTCAAGAGAGTTCTCGACGTATTGTCGCTCAAACTCTTTCTTGGCACTCCTGAAGTCAAGAGACTTTGACACGGTGATGCCTTCGGGCGCTTTGGTAACCGGTGGACCCTGTCTCCGGTCCAAAAGTATCTCTTCAGGTAACGCCTCGATCTTAATCTCTTCGTCGTCAGTAAGAACAACCGCTCTCTCAATGCAATTTCTCAGCTGGCGGGCATTGCCGGGCCAGTCATATTCAAGTAGGACCTTAAGGACTTCTTTTGAGATCTTGAGCGGTTCGCTCTTATATGCTAACGAAAACCTCTCACAAAACGCATGAGCAAGGGCGGGAATGTCCGACTTTCTCTCTCGCAGTCGTGGCAGGCTTATCCGGACCACGCAAAGGCGGTAATACAGATCTTCGCGGAACCTACCCAACTCAACTTCGATTTCCAGAGGCTTGTTGCTCGCGCTTATTATCCGGGCTTCCGTGGAGAGAGTTTCGTTGCTCCCCAGCCGCTGAAAAGTCTTCTCCTCGATAGCGCGCAGCACTTTTGCTTGCGTCGAAAGGCTCATGTCCCCGATCTCGTCGAGAAACAGAGTCCCGCCGTTAGCCGCTTCAAACTTCCCTACCCTTCTCCCGGAGGCCCCGGTAAACGCTCCCTTTTCGTGGCCGAACAACTCAGATTCGATAAGTTCCCCCGGCATTGCTGCGCAGTTTACGCTAACGAACGGGCCAGAAGGATTCCGGCTCCTCAAGTGAATCTCTCTGGCCACCATCTCCTTACCGGTGCCCGATTCACCGGTGAGCAAAACGTTCACGTCAGTTGGCGCAACTTTGTCGATAAGCGAGTAAACGCTTTCCATAGCCGGAGACGAACCGATCAACTGACCGAACGTGCCAGTTGCCGCGAGCGTCCGTCGCAACTTCGCGTTCTCCGCCCTCAACGCATGTGTTTCGATCGCGTTCTTGACGAGGATTCGTAACTCGTCGACGTCGAAAGGTTTTGATAGGTAGTCGTACGCTCCGAGCTTTATTGCCTGGACGGCCGTTCGTTCCGAGCCGTGAGCAGTCACTACGATGACCACGGGTGGGTGATCTTTAGAAACAAGACCGGGCAGGTAATCCAGGCCCGACTCTGAGGCGAGTCTGATGTCCAAAAGAACAACACCGGGTGTCTGGTTCTCAACGGTCTGGTCCGCGCCAGCAAGGCTGTCGGCTTCAAGGATGGTGTAGCCTTCCTTCTCAAGTGCCCGCTTCATCCCGAATCGGGCTGCTGGCTCGTCATCTACAATAAGAACTACCGGCTTCATTTTCGACCAAGAAGATAGGCGCTGTTGACGCTGCTAGCGGCCGCGATTCACGACACATCTCGATGCCGCTATTTCTTGCCCTTCTTTCCTTGAGGTTCTGCTCCTTCATTGCTATAGAATTGCGGCGCATTGTCTTTTTCGAATGGGTAGACCTTCTTTGTGTCGGCATCATATTCCCACTCTGCGATTAGCAACTGCTTTTGCCAATCCTGGTAGCTGAACGCCACTTTCCATCGCGGCGACTTCGCCCCCGGTAGAAGCTTCTTCTGTGACGCCTCCCATCCGATCGACGCTATGTTGTACGCGCCCATCTCCTTTTCATAATGGTCCACCATTTCCGCCAGCGTTTTGGTAGACAGTTGTTCGTTCACTTCGGGCTTCGTCGCCCGAACCTTCTCGATGATTTCTTTCCCTTCCGGCGTCGTTTTGGATATCCTCTCCTCGATCGCAGCAATCTTTGGATCCTTCTGAGCCCTGGTCGCAGGAGCGGGCTTGTGGTCACAGGCCGCTACCAACCAAACAAGAACTGCTGCAACTGGTATGATCCTTCGCATGTTTGATCCTCCATTTGTTTTCGAAATGAACCTGCCAAGGCTCTCCATCATTGAGCCATCAGGATTCTTAGGTCCCTGACATTGTTGCCAGACGGTCCCGTCACTACGAGGCCACCAGCCTCCTTGAAGAACGAATGAGAATCGTTGCCGCTTATGAAGATTGAGGCATCTATGGCGTGTCGTGCTGCCTTGATTACCAGTTCTGCGTCGGCTACTGCCCCAGCCGCGTTGCTGTTCCCGTCGATACCGTCCGTTCCACACGAAAGCACCGCTGCCCCCTCGCGAATGCCCAAGCCACCCAACCGCGCTGCGGAGTATAGCACGAATTCTTGATTGCGCCCACCGATACCTTGGCCTCGCACGGAGCACGAAACCTCGCCCCCTGATATCACGCAGACTCGCTCATTCGGGAACGATGATTTAAGGACCAAGAGGCGGTCAACCAACTGATCAGCGACGGTCCGATAATCGCCCTCAATCAGGTCAGTGCCGACTTCCACTCGGAACCCCAGATTTCTTGCCTGTTCGGCGGCAGCCTGGACTGCGTTCAAGTTGTCGAGCAGCAGCGTTGTAAGCAGCCGGTACCCCGTACTACCCCACTCACCGGAAACACGGTTAAGAGGCCCCCGCTGAATGACGTTCACGACTGAACGTGGTAGCTTCTCCATCAGGTTGAATCTCTCCGCTACATCAAGGGAGTCCCCTTCTCCGATCTCCTCTGGCAAAAGCGGGTTTGAAGCAACTGAACGCAAATCACCGGGATTGACATCTGAAATGTAGAGTCCAACGCACCTCGAGTTCCTGGCAAACCAGCCCAGCCCTCCACCCTTAATCCGCGACAGGCTCTTGCGGATGATGTTTATATCGCGGATGGTCGCTCCACAGCCGATCAGCACTTGATTTGTGACTCTTAGATCTTCGAGCGATATGGACTCTGACACAGGCAGTTCAACAAGCGCGGAGCCGCCGCCTGAGATTAGGAATATTATCAGAGCATCGTGACCACACGACCGCACAAGCTCGACAATCCTTTCTCCTGCGATGAGGCTGTTGGCATCCGGCAATGGATGACCTCCAACAACAACCTCGGACTGCACGCTTAGACTCGACCGCCGGTCGGTCACTAGAAGCCCGCGTTTGACACGGTGGCCGAGAAGATCCTCAACCGCACATCCCATCTTTACGCTGGCCTTACCCATTCCAATCAACACGACTTCCCTGAAACCGTCGAGCGGAATCTGCTCGCAGCCAAGGCTGAGGGTTTCACCATCGATCCGCAACTTCTGCTTAATCACTGATTCGGGCTCGATGGCGCTTAGGGCTCCAAGGAATACGTGCTTTGCGGTTTCTTTTAGGTCAGACATGGCCGATCTGAAACGACGCGAGCATCGTGATTGAGATTCTTGGAGATGATGTTTGGAGCGCGACAAATGTTCAACGCTGGTGATGACACACAGCATTGATCACCGACTGTTCGGACTACGCTGCTGCTTTAGAGCAGCATCGCGATCTTTGGAAATTGCCAAGCTTACAAGCCCGTCGATGAAGGTATCAGTTTTCAACCTCGGACGAACTGATACTGTGCGCCTGCATGAGTCTCAAGACGTCCTGTCGCACAGAATCCCACTTCGTGGCCAGCGAGTCCGCCGCGCGGCTCGTTGTTGTCGAGATCACTCGGTCCGTGCGTCTCGCCTGTCGTGCCATCGCCAGTGTTGCGCCGCGCAGGCTCTGCCGGTCCCGAAGCGACGTTGCCAGCCGAGCATAAAGTTGCGTCGCGTTCGCGAAGCTGTCTATCGCGAACAGCAATTCTATTTCGGCCTCTTTGTACTGGGCAGCGTTGTCGACTTCAACCCCAGTGCCGGTCATCCTAACTCCATACACTCTCTGATACTCTGATAGCAGCTCCTCAGCCTTGCCCTGCAAGCTGCTTGCGGACGAAGCCGCATTCCCTGAGGGCGCGCCCGGTTCCACAGCCCCATCTGTTCGTCCTCCCAACGCAATCGTCTGATCACCACTGGCCGAGTGAACCACCACCCGTCGCACGTACTCAACACCGTCCTTCACTGTGAGTTCAATCCTTCCTCGGGTTCGCGCTTGAGTTACCATCCCAGTCGGCCTGACAGCCCTTGCGTAGACTTCGAGCGTGTCGCCGTTGACGACCTGTTCACCAAACCACCGCCAACCACCAGTGTTGGCCTGCGTATTGATCAGAACTGAGATTGCGCCTTCTTGCGTCCTGTTCGCACTCGCCGAAAGCACGTTTGCCATAACAGTATCCGAAGGCACGATGTCTGTCTTCGTTTCCCGCGGGCGGTCAGGGGCTCGCTCAACATTCGTGCCGCCAACAATCCCAAGCCGCTGCGCCGTCGGTGGGTCCAGATCACCGGTTTCTTGAAGGTTGTGCTCTCGCTGGTAAGCTCGCAAGGCACCCGAGGTTCGCGGGCTCATTACTCCATCAGTCGCACCTTCGTAGTAGCCCTGTTCCTTCAACGCCCCTTGAGCTCTGCGAACCATCTCAGGCGAGGAGAGAGGAAGGCTGGCGTTTGACCTGTCCGCGTCAGTCCGGGGCTCTGGTTCGGCTCGCCGGTCAATGGGTCGGTCCGGGGGTCGGTCCGGATTGTTTGCCGGCGATCCAACGGTCTCAGGCCTATCGAGCCGATCTTGCGCCCGATCCGGAAGCTGATCCGCTGAAAGATCCCCTGCCGGCGCTCCCTCCGAGATGAAGCTCTCCCGGACTATGAGCGACTGTTTGATCTGAACACCAAACGGAGTCCCCGAAGGCACCTGAGCTTCTTCGCCCTTCGACAGCAAAACGCTCGCGATACCCACGCCGGCGCCAACGGCTCCTCCGAGTACTGCGCCTTGGCCTCCGCCGGCGATTCCACCTAGGACCGCTCCTATAGCGCCGCCGCCGCCAATAAAGACCGCCGGCCGTTTGTTGCCTTCGGCCGAAACTCGGCTCTCGTCATCGATTCGCCGTCGTGTTTCAGGATCATCCGACGTTAGGCTTCCGACAAGGCCGACACGAGTGCCGTTCGGAAAGAGGAGGTCATCGAAGTCGATCCCGATCGTGCCAGACCGGTTCATTCGCTTCGCCGGCGTCACCTGGGTCACTCGACCTTCGACGATTGAACCAGCCGGTATCACCGTCCGGCCGTTCACATACACAGGTACGGTCACTGTGGCGGTGAACTTGTCGCCGACGTGCGCGGTCCGCGAGCTGAGGGTACCGTTCATCTGCACGTTGATCACAGTGTCGGGAGGCAAAGTCCAGCTTTGCTCAGCGTACTGCGTCGAGTTATGACGCGGCTGTGGTTCTTGAGCGCTTGTCCAATCGCCCAACACGGCGATCATGGCGACAGCGAGCATTACGCTCCCGGTTCCGATCAGGCTCTTCTTCAACGTCATCGGTATGACCTCCCAGGCCTCTGGACTGTGTAATTCGGGGACTTGGCTCATGTGCTAAGACGATTAACATCCCCAATTCTGTTGTCCGCTTCAACGAACTTAGTCAGAGGCAGCCTCACCGTCGCCGTCGTGCCTGCGCCAGCCTGGCTTATCACGGTGAGGTCTCCGCTGTGCAATTCAGCTATTTGCTTGGCGATCGCCATGCCCAGCCCAGTTCCCTTTTCTTTTGTCGTGTAAAACGGCTCGAATAGACGCTTCTGGGTTTCGGAATCCATACCAGACCCTTGATCCACGATGTCGACCAATAAATCCTGACCGCCATTGTGCCGTGTCCGAAGCTCTATCGAGCTTCCGGGCTCGCTGGCCTCGACGGCGTTGATTATCAAGTTCAAGAAAAGCTTCTTCAATTCCGTGCCATCATAATAGCCGGCAGGAATGTCCGAGTCGTACAGCTTGCCTACTTGCATCTGCTTCGAAGTCAGCCGATCGGCGACCATCGGCAGCAGATCATCGAGTAAGTTATTCAAGTTTGTTTCAACGCGGTTCAACTTCCTGGGCCGCGCGAACTCCGATAGCTCGGCACAGATTGAGGCGAGATGGTCGACGCTTCTCTCGATCACTTGAATAGTCGACAAGGCATCCGCGTGGTTGGTCGGTCCCTGCCGCTTTAGGACCTCAGCGGCGAAGCGGATGCTACCGAGCGGATTTTTGATCTCGTGTGCGATCTGCGCAGTCATTTGTCCGACCGCCGTCAGCGCATGATTGCGCCGCAGCTCGGCCTGCGCGCGAGCAGCTTCTGTGATATCGACGAAAACCAGGATGACCCCCTGCCGCTCTCCCATGACGATCAACGGCGAAGTGAAAACATCAAACAGGTTCACGCCAAAATCGACTCTGCCGTAATGGCGGCTGTTCGCCGCAGGCCGTGAGAGTTCCTCTGCAACGGCCGCCAACAACGAAGCATTGTCTCGAAACAGATTTGTGTAACTTTGCCCGCATCCCGACCCTCCTCCAGCGCCGGGCAATCTTCGGAAGGACTCGCTCACGGTCTGTACCATTCCGTCTTGCCCGATGACAACCACTCCTGACACCAGGCTGTCCAGAAGCGATTGAAGATAGTCTCTCGATTCGGCGCTTACGACGTAGGCGCGAGCGAGCCGCTCGAGGTTCTTGCGGATTTCATAGAACGCGAGCGCCGCAACTACGACGCCGACCATGAGCACCGCTCCGGTCGCTGCCACAATTCGATTGCGGGCGCTCACGCTCATCTGGTGCGCCTTAATGTTGTTTTCCTCTCGTTCCCGGTCGACCAGGTCCTCGAGCTTCTTAACGGCCCGATTCATGTTGTCGCGCTCGTCGTGCCACTCATCTGAAGCCGGACCTGTTTTGTCCATAGCATCCCAGAACCTGGAGGACGACGCTTCGAATTCCTGCCACTCATCACTATCCACAAGCGAGCTCTTTCGAGCCTCGTCGATCTCACGCTGCATTTCCTTCTTGAGTTCCTTGAGTCGCTGCTGAGCTGGTGTTTCCAGCACTCGATTTTGTCGAGTTGCGATCACGGTTCGGGCCTCGGAAACTATCTTGCCCGCCGTCTCCGACATCTCCAGCACGATGCGGAGGTGGAGTTCCTCAGTTTCGTCAACCCGCCGGCTCTCCTTCTCCAACTGCTCCAGACTCTGTGTGCTTCGATAGCCGACACCCACGACGAGCAATAACAGGACTAGAAAGCCCAAGGCCAGTACGTTGCGAACCAGGAATTCGACAGGTCTGGGGGGTCCGAGAAGCCGTTCTCGAAGCTTTCGCGTGCGAGCCATCATAATCCTAAGCTCTACTGCTGAATCTCGTGCATCACGTTTCGCGCGTCCCAACAAATAGTGAGTCATTCGGGTGAGGATTATCAACACCTGAAATGTTATCACGTGGCGAGCGCTTTCGGAACTTACGCCATCGTTGCCGCACCATGCTCGGTAACCTGAGGGGGAGGTGAAGCTTCGATCACGTTATCTCTATGTTGATTCCGGCCAGCCACTGTGTATAAGATGCTCGCGAGAACCCCCTCCTAGCGAGGCCGCGACTGAGGCGGACCTCACGGCGTGCTGACTTCATACGGGCCTCGTATCGCGTCTCGGCTGATAAAGAAGCGGTGAGAGAATGGCGATAGTCCTTGTGATCCTTGTAGCTGTATTCGTCGGCGTCCTCGGCGTACACGGTTACAAGCAATTCAAGATCAGGCAGCAGCGGCGGATGAACGAGAACGAGTACAATGCTGCTGTCACTCTCTGGGAATTCGCGCGCGTTGTTAAGGAACAGATCGATAGCGCAATTCGACAGGGCACCGGCGTTCTTGACTTCACAAAGATCACGGTCCCGCACACTCAGGGTTATGAGATTTCGCTGGAACTTATCGGCGCTTATTTTCGCATCTACGCCGTTCCAGCACGGTACAACCGAACTGGCAAGCTCTCCTTTTTGACTGACAACACGTTAAGCGTGAGAGCTTCAGATCGAACCGGGCATCAGGCTACAAGTGAAGATGGAGAGTACAAGGGCGATTCGGATTTGTGATCATAGCTCGGATTCGCCGCCAGCCTTCGCCTGGGCCCTTAACCAAGCGCTTTGACAGGCTTCGACCAGCTATTCATTGGCCTTCCTATGAAATTCGGCGCAGTTGAAAACAAAGCTCGCTTGGCGATGCTGGTTCTCATCCTGGCGCTCCTGTCGCTGATTGCGCTAAGTCTTGCGCTATTCTCGCGAACCGGCAGTCAAGTGGCTGCTTCGCCGATCCTGGTCTACGTGTTCAGCTATCAGATCATCACGTTGGTATTGGGCATCGGGCTCGTTTTCTTGTTGATCCGCTGGCTGCTCAGACCGTACAGGAGGATGGTCGAGGCTGCGCGCGGGAGCCCAGTGCGCGCATCGTCAGCTATTAGCGAGGGCGAGTTCGTCGCTGAGACATTTCAAGCTCTCGTCGAACAGCTTCAAGCCAACGAAAGAGAACTCGCGCAACTTCACGAACTCGAGCGTAGGCGCGCAGAGCGATCCGAGCGATTCAGTGAGCGCTTAATTGCGAACATTCCAAGCGGATTGATCACCATAGACTCGAAGGGAATCGTCACCTCGGTCAATGCGCACGCGATGAAGATATTCGTCAGTGAGCCCAC
Organism: uncultured Clostridia bacterium; assembly: GCA_964548075.1. Classification (GTDB taxonomy): domain Bacteria; phylum Acidobacteriota; class Blastocatellia; order UBA7656; family UBA7656; genus Onstottus_A. The sequence continues at coordinate 9,788 of CAZJQQ010000074.1, forward strand.
CTCCCGCTCTATGCAATCCAGGCAGATCCACACAGGCGAGCTCTTGTCACCCATCGTAGACTATCGAGCCTTCTTCAGCTCGTCTCCACGGATGGTGGAGATGATAGCCGAATGCCTCGACAAAGCTATAACTCTCCGCCGCGAAGAGGTTGCCCTCGCGCTTCCCGGCGGCCGCGCGCGCCGCGTCGGGTTGAGCATCTCGCCCATATGTGACGCTTCGCAGAACGTCGAAGGAGCGCTCTGCTTGATGACCGACATAACCGAAGTGATCGAGCTGCGCGAGCGAATGAAGCTCAAAGACAATCTGGCAAGCCTCGGAGAAATGGCGGCCGGTCTCGCCCACGAGTTCAAGAACTCGTTGGCCACGATTCATGGTTATGTTCAACTACTCGAAGCTCAAGCAGTGGGGACGGCATCCGAGGCCGACCGTCGAGTCACTCTTGACGCCTCTTTGAACGAAGTCAGATTGTTGAGCAAGCTGGTGACTGACTTTCTCAACTTCGCTCGCCCGCAAGACTTGAATCTGGTGACGGTCGACTTGCGCTCGATCGTCGAGGCGAGCGTCGATGACATCAGACCTCAGCTAGCCGGTAACGCGATCGCGCTAAGAGTTGAAGGCGAGTTTCCAAAACTCGCTGGAGATGAATCGCTGTTGCGGCGGGCTTTCATCAACTTGCTTCGTAACGCCGCCGAAGCTATTGATCCACACTCACTCAAAAAGGCGATCGTAATCCACGGGATAGTCGACGCCGGAACGGATCGCCGCTATGCACACGTCAGGGTTGGAGACACGGGTAGCGGAATTTCGGTCGAGGACCTTCCTCGAGTATTCATTCCGTTCTTCACGACCAAATCGCGCGGCTACGGCATCGGTCTTGCGCTGGTCCAGAAGATTCTCGTCGGACACGGCGGCGACGTTTCAGTGGAGAAAAGCGATAGCTCAGGTACCGTTCTTCATTGCCGATTGCCGCTCTTTGCCTCACCTTCGACTATGGAACCGGTGTAACATGCTGTAGTGCAAAGTTACACCTGTCTTGACCTCTCCCGCGCTCGCCCGAGGCTGCGTCTTAAAGTCCTGCCCATGCAATGCTTTATGCAGGCGAACGCCGTGGCCACACACTTGCTCACGTACGGCGGGTTATGTTTGCGATCCCCGAATCGGAGGCACAGGTGAGAGCTTTCTCAAAACCAACGCGTGGTCGAAGCAGCGAGGCGGGCCTCGGGTTGATGGAAGCCATTGTCGGTCTTCTGGTGGTCCTGATAGTTGGATCGGTGCTCTTGCATCTTGGCAAAATGGGATTCGCGATGTACAGACTTAACGCCGCTACCGGCGGCATCGCGGAGGAACTCGAGATTGCTCGAGAGCAAGCAATCGAGCGCCGCGCAAGCGTCAGCGTCATCTTCGACGCCAGAGACGAGAGGTTCGGTCTCGATCGAAATGGGAATGGACGCCTGGACAGCGTCGAAGCTGAAGAGCTGCCCGCTGGGGTCGAAATCTCCGAAGACGCCGTTGTCATTTTCGCGCGATCAGGGAACCTGGCGGCTGGTTCCAAGCAACCTAACATCGTCATAAGTAATACAACGAAATCCCGCCGCGTTAGCGTTTCAAAATCCGGCACCGTCGAAATCGATTAGCCAGCCGCAAACCTGCCAGATAGAGAGGGACTCCGTCACGGCGAGTCGCGTGCTCGCGGGCGTCCAATCTTTCCGCCGAAGTCCCATCCACGGTTTCACTGACAAACGCCCACTGCTAAGATGAGACCTTCCTCCAACGCTTGGGAGCAAGCGGAAATCGTATTGAGAATCGGCGTAATATCAGACACCCACGGGCTATTCGACGAGGCGATACGTTCGATCTTCGCCGGCGTCGACGCGATCATCCACGCCGGTGATATCGGCAAGCTCCAAGTGATCGATCGATTGGAAGAGATCGCGCAAGTGTTCGCAGTCCGAGGGAATAACGATAGTATTGGACCACTTCCCGACGAGCGTGTAGAAGAGCTGGCCGGGCGCCGAGTGCTGATTCGTCACATCTTTGGCGAATTAGGCCAACTCAAGGCAGGCGACAAGAAGATCGTTGAACAGCTTCGTCTGGATATCGTGGTCTTCGGTCATTCGCATCGGCCTTATCAACAGATGCTCGGGAAGACGATGTTGTTCAATCCCGGCAGCGCAGGACCTCGACGTTTTTCCCTGCCGCGCACTGTGGGGCTGTTGTCCCTTAAGCCCTCGGGGGCCGAGGCACGGATCATCGGCCTCCAATGATTCAGGGCGATTCATCCCATAAATAGAGATGCTCGCGGACAGCTAGGATGCGAGATGATTAAATCGGGAAACCTTCTTTCAGCTTCGAGCTGCCCTAACCAAGACTCCATCCGGCGAACTGCGTTGCCCCAGACAGGCTCGGGCGCGGAGCCTCTGTCTCACGCGCCAATCGACCAACATCTCGAACGCATCGCCCTGCTGATGGACAAGTCCATCCGAATCCCCGGCACCGAAATAACATTCGGCTTGGACCCAGTCATAGGGTTGTTCTTTCCCGTCGCGGGAGACGCGATCGGCGCTTTCGTCTCGGCCTACATAGTTTTTGTGTCGGCGCGCTACGGCTTGCCGAAGATCGTCATTGCGAGGATGGTCTTCAACATAGCCGCCGACTTCGTTGTAGGTAGCATCCCCTTTCTCGGCGATGCCGCCGACTTTGTGTGGAAGGTCAACACGCGCAATCTCCGCTTGTTGAACAAGTACGCTTCAGGCAAGCGGGGCTCGTTCTGGAGCGACTGGGCGTGGGTGTTTGTACTGTTGGGCGTGCTGTTCCTGTTGATTCTCAGCGGGATGGTTATGATCTATTATGCGATCAAAGCAACAGGAATGGATCTGATCTAACATGCTTGCGCTATCCGCCGACAGTTATGATCGCAATCTCAGGCCGCGACAGGAACCGAACGTCCACAATCGACGTCCCGACTCCGCGGCTAACGAACATCCGTGTTCCCTGCTGCTCGAACCATCCCGCAACGAACTGACCGGAAAAGGGCGGTAACCAGACCGGCCCAATGAACGGCAGCCGCACCTGTCCGCCGTGGGAGTGTCCCGCTAGCGCAACATCGCAACGATCGGCGATCTGGTCGAAGAACATAGGTGAGTGAAACAGAGCGATCTTGTACGCTGAATCAGGCACTCCGGCGAACGCTTTGTTCGCGTTTGGCGATCCGCCGTAGAGATCATCAAGGCCGACAAGCCAAAGATCTTCTCGCACCTGCGCGCTCGAGTTAAGCAGCAGCTTTGCTCCCGCTGATTCGTAGAACTCTAGTTCGTTTTTGACTGGCCACCAGTCCTCGTGATTGCCTCGGACAAGCCAGACGCCTAGCGGTGCGTGAAGGTGCGTCAGCACATCGCGAAGACCAGGATAGTCCGAAGGGATGTTGATCGAGTCGCCGGTGATCACGATCAAGTCGGGCCGCTCAGCCTCTATCAGCTCGAGCATTCTGCGCTCTCGCCGGGCGAGGCCAGAGGTATGGATGTCGGTGAGGTGGGCGATCTTAACGGGTGAGCTTAACGGAGCGGTAATATTGTAACGAGTAACCTCGATCCAATATGGCTCAATCCAAAAAGCGTAGACCCCCAGACAGGATGTGATAGCCAGAACAACGGCGAATACAAGGTGCCGCTTCTGAACCCAAAGCCAGGCTAAGACCTGAACTCCATGCTCTCTGAACAACTACACCTCGACGACCACCGGAATAATCATCGGCCGGCGACCAGTTGCCTTCTGAATGAAGCGTTTCAATGCCAATCGAATCTTTTCCTTGATCACCGCGTAGTCGATCTGCTCTTCGTGAGTAGCACCGGTGACCGTCTGCTCGACCAGTTGCTTTAACTCAGCAAGCATCTCGCCGGAATCTTCCTCGTGGATGAAGCCCCGCGTAACCAACTCAGGGTCTGACTCGAGCTCCCCCGATTTGGGATTGATCGCGACGATTGCCACTACGATGCCGTCGTATGACAGGTGCTTCCGGTCGCGGACGACCATGTCCTCGACGTGTTCGTAGCTTGAATCAATGAAGGTGCGCCCTACAGACTCCGTAGCGGTAATCTCCGCGCTCGAGTCGCCAAGCTCGAGCACGTCGCCGTTCTCGAAAACGATGATGTTCTCCGGCTCGACGACTCCGAGAGTCGCTGCGAAATCCCTGTGGCGGTACAACTGGCGATGCTCGCCGTGAATCGGTACCAGGAACTTAGGTCTGGTAGCTTCGATCAGGATCTTCAAGTCTTCCTGGCTGCCGTGACCCGATACGTGAACTCTCGCAACGCTGCTGTCGATCACCTGCGCGCCACGCTTGTAGCAGTGCGAGATCAATCGAGAGATCGCAGGCTCGTTGCCTGGTATTTGTCGGGCCGAAAGCACCACGGTGTCGCCTTCCCCAACTGAAAGGTTCTTATGTTGATCGGTCGCAAGTCTGGTCATCGCCGACATCGGATCGCCCTGGCATCCCGCTGCGAGCAGCAACAACTGATCGTCATCCATCTGCCGGGCTTCCCCCGGGCTGACAAAAATGCCGTCCGGAATATCTAGCTGGCGAAGGCTATCGGCGACTTCAACGTTGCGCAGCATGCTTCGGCCCAGCAATGCGACTCGCCGGCCGTAGTCTCGCGCGAGGTCGAGCACGATCTGAATTCGGTGAACCGAGCTTGTGAAACAGCTCAGGACGATTCGCCCCTGCGCTTCTTCGAATATTTTTTCGAGCGCAGGAATGACCGCGCGTTCAGACTGTGTGCGCCCGGGGCGTTCGGCGTTGGTCGAATCCGCAAGCAACGCGAGCACACCGCGGTCGCCGTACTCCATCAGGCGCTCAAGATCTGTCGCGGGGCCGACTACCGGCGTCTCGTCTATCTTGAAATCGCCTGAATGAATCACCACGCCGACCGGAGTCGTCACCGCAACCGCTGTGCAAGAGGTGAGACTGTGTGTGACGTGAATCCACTCGACTTCAAAATTTCCAAGTGCGACACGGTCCCGCGACTCGATTGCGTGCAACGAAGTGGAATCCGACAGACCGTGTTCCTGGAGCTTGTTCTCGAGCAGCGCAAGAGTCAGGTGAGTGCCGTACACCGGGACGTTGACTTCTTTTAGAACGAACGGTACCGCGCCGATGTGATCTTCGTGCCCGTGAGTCAGGACGATAGCTGAGATCTCGTCGCGATACTGATCGATGAAATTGAAATCCGGAATGACGATGTCTACGCCCGGCGCATCGTCTTCGGGAAATCCCATGCCCGCGTCGATGATGATAGCTTCACCACCGCAGCGCATCGCCATCATGTTCATGCCGAACACGCCGACGCCGCCCAGAGGTATTATTTCGAGTTTGCTTTCTGCCATATTCCTCTATCTGAAAACCGAGCGCTTACCCCAACTGCCGCCGGGGGTTCCCGCAGCCCGTCGCCACCTTCGCGTAGAGCCCAGAACAACCATCATAACAACAGACGCGCGTTGGTCGAACAGACATTTCGCTTCATTCCCGGTCCAGCGCCCTGAACAACGCAGCGAACTCAGCGATCGACAGCGTCTCAGCCCGGCGCTGCGGTGCCACGGAAGCTGCTTCCAGAGCCGCTTCCAAGGGCTGGGTAGATTCGAGAGCTCTCGATGCAGCTTTCAGATTATTCAGAATCGTTTTTCGTCTTTGCGCGAACGCGACCCTCACGAGCGCAAAGAACCTCGCTTCGTCGGCTACTTCAACGGAAGGCCTCTCGCGAACCGTTAGTCTGATGACTGCAGACTGGACTCTGGGAGCTGGCGTGAACGCCGACGGCGGGACTTCAAAAAGCTTCGACGCGATGCAGTAGTACTGCACCATCACTGAGAGGGAACCGTACTCTTTGCTGCCGGGTCCAGTGGTGATTCGGTCGGTGACTTCCTTTTGAAGCATGAGCGTCATATCGAATACGCTGCGACCCAAGGAGAGCAGCTTCTCGATTATCGGCGTTGATATGTAGTACGGCAGGTTCGCTACGATCCGCACGTGTCTTCGATCCTTGTCGGCGGAACCAGACAACTGCAACCTCGACTTCGCATTCGTTATGAGTTTCATCCAATCCAAGCTCAAAGCGTCGGCGGTTACGATCGACAGGTTCTCAGCTTTCACCGAGCGGCGAAGCTCGTCAGCGAGACGCGTGTCGATCTCGATGGCTTCAACAAGACCGCTTCTTTCGGCGAGCATCCCGGTCAGCGCACCGGTACCCGGGCCTATTTCAATGACGATGTCTGTCATAAGAGGTGATACGGCGTCGATGATTTGACGCGCGACCCGGTAGTCGGTGAGGAAATTTTGCCCGAGGCTTTTCTTCGCCTTGATCAAGCGCGTCAAGCGACTCCTCGAAAAAAGGGATAGCCGGTGAACTCGGCGTAGCCCTCGCCTTCCACCACGCTAACCTGCTCAAGATCGAATTCGAGATCGGCAAAAGCGAGGTGCTTCGCTGTGCTGTCCGCCCAATTGGTCCCGGGAACCACGAGGCTCAGCTTGTCGAGTTGTTGGAAGTTCTTTGGCGCGCTGGGATCGAACACTCCCGGTAGCAATAGAACGCTAGTGACGCTGACACGAGTCAGTGCTTCGAGCACCGAACTAAGCTCTTGCGGAACATTTGACATTTCGCGCGCTTCCCCGGGAAGCGCGGTCAGCTCGCGAGGAACCTCCGCCTCGGGGGACAACTCGATGATGATTGCGCGTTCGTCTTTTCTCTCCCCCAGCACCTCAACGTGCGGATCAAGGGCGTCCGGCGCGCCAACGACGACGAACGGTCTGTGATGGTTCTGGGTCAACCGGCTCTCGATCAGCATCTTGTTCAGATCGTGCCGCGCGCCAAGCACGATCGCGTCGTATTCACAGGCCGCTTCGACAAACTCCTGCGAAGGGTTCCAAGCAACTGCCTTCCAGGGTTGGTCGCCCGCATATTCGATCACACCGTGAAGGAAGGGGACGCCGCGCGTGACGAACTTCAGGTAGCTTTCGTTCAGCCGAAGCGCCTGGTCTTCGCAAAGCCCGACTTCAACTTCGACGCCCGCGGCGCGCAGTTGCTCAATGCCACGTCCGTTCACCTTCTTGTAAGGGTCTTTGGTTGCGATCACTGCGCGCGAGATTCCGGCTTCGATCAAAGCATCGGTGCATGGCGGAGTGCGTCCGTGATGACAGCAGGGCTCAAGGTTGCAGTAGAGCGTCGAGCCTCGCGCCTGCTGAGCGGCCATCTCGATCGCATACGTCTCTCCGTGCTTGAGCAGGTCATATCTGTGGAAGCCTTCTCCGAGCACGCGGCCGTGTCTCACGAGCAGCGCTCCAACCATCGGGTTTGGGCTCACGAACCCGGCGCCGCGCCGCGCCAGATCGAGCGCTCTTTTCATGAAAACGATGTCTGCTTCAATCATAGAGAGTTAGGCCCGCAGGAATTCGATCTCGATCCATTGCGCGATCTTGTCAAACCTTGTACCTCGCTCTGAGCGGAACCTCGTAGCCCTTCAGAAAAACATTCTCAATCTTCATCGAAGTCGAAGCCGTGAATTCAAGCCCGTGGTTCTCTCCCCGGGCGAGTTTCGCATAACCTGCGGCCGCGATCATAGCCGCGTTGTCGGTCGTAAGAATCGGACTCGGGTAATAGACCGGCGCGCCGAAGTCTTCAGCGTCCACCGCCGATCTCAGCGCGCTGTTACACGCGACGCCTCCTGCGAGAATGATCGTCCGGGGATGATGTCGTCGCATCGCTGCACGCAGTCGTGTCAGCAAAGAGCGAATTACCTTATCCTGAAAGCTCGCAACCAGATCAACGATTCTCTGATCCGGCTCGCCGCCCTTCACAACCGCCTCAATCCCATTCTCCCGCACATAGCGAAGCACCGCTGTCTTCAGACCGCTGAAGCTGAAATCGAGATTGGGCGAGTCCATCCGCGGGAGCGTGAACACCAGTTCAGCCGCGCGCGGGTCTCCGGACTCTGCGAGGCGATCGATCACTGGACCGCCGGGATAACCGAGCCCCAGCAGCTTCGCGACTTTGTCATAAGCTTCACCTGCGGCGTCGTCTCGCGTTCTGCCGAGTACCGCATAGCGGGCCTCTTCTGGTATCAGAAAGAGCGTCGTGTGCCCACCCGACACGATCAGCGCGACTGCGGGGTACTCGACCGGTGGATTCTCGAATGCCACGGAATAGATGTGACCTTCGATATGGTTCACGCCAACGATGGGTTTCTCTGCAACCATCGCAAGCGATTTTGCGAAGCTGATACCTACAAGTAACGAGCCGACTAACCCCGGGCCTTGCGTCACCGCAATGCCGTCGATGCATTCCAGGGTGACACCGGCCTCGGTCAGCGCGCTCGCCACGACCGGCGCGATGCGATCGAGGTGCTCGCGCGAAGCAAGCTCGGGCACGACGCCGCCGTATGGCGCGTGAATCGCAATCTGAGAGGCGATGATGTTCGAACGAATCACGCGTCCGGCTTCGATCACCGCCGCGGCAGTCTCATCGCAAGAGCTTTCTATGCCAAGTACCAACACGCCCAGTCATTCTACACGACGTGGTCCGTAGTCCGTAGTCCGTGGTCAGTAGCCCGTTGCGCTGACTTGATAGTAGACTTCCTACCTCGACCAAGGACTCACGCATCACGCTTCACCTTTTACCTTCTGACGTAGTAGCATACGCGCGATTCCTGAGGGAGAACCAATGAAAGCAGCCATCGTTCGAGAGTACAAACAGCCGCTTCAGATCGAAGAGACCGAGACGCCCGTTCCCGGACCGGATGAGGTGCTGATCAAAGTGGACGCTTGCGGCGTTTGCCATTCAGATTTGAACATCGCTGAAGGCGACTGGACCCACCTGCTTCGGATTATCAAGCGCCCGCTCATCCTCGGGCACGAAGTCGTCGGTCCCATAGTCCAGAAGGGCGACGCAGTGGAGGGCCTCGAAATCGGCGATCGGGTGGGCGTCGCGTGGACTCACTGGACTTGCGGCGAGTGCGAGCTGTGCAAAGAAGGCCGCGAGAATCTCTGCACTAAGCAGATGATCACCGGCGCGACGGTGGACGGCGGCTACGCAGAGTTCATCAAGGCTAAGGCATCTCACGTATTGAAAGTTCCTGATGCGTTGACCTCAGATGAGGCCGCGCCGCTGTTCTGCGCGGGCGTCACTGTTTATCACGCGATCAAGAGTTCCGGCATCAAACCTCGCCAGCGCCTGGTGGTGTTCGGCGTCGGAGGTCTGGGTCATCTCGCCGTTCAGATCGCGAAATGTTTCGGAGCTCAAGTGATCGCCGTAGACATCGCCGACGACAAACTCGAATTTGCAAAGCGGCTCGGCGCCGACATCACCATGAACGCGGCCAATGAGGAGGTCGTGAAACAGATTCGCAAGATGGGCGGCGCTCACGTGGCCGTGGTCACCTCAGCCGCAAAGAGAGCCTACGATATGGCGTTCTACGCCGTGAGATCGAGCGGTACGTTGATGGTGGTCGGAATGCCCGCTGAAGATCTGTCGTTCCCAGCGATCATGATGCGTGAGATGAGAATCATGTCTGCTGCTACCGGTACTCGCGAAGACATGCGTGAGGTGTTAGAGCTGGCGGCCGCCGGACGAGTCAAGTGTCAGGTTGAAACGCGCAAGCTCGAACAGGTCAATGAGGTATTCGAGGAGATGCGCGCCGCGAAAATCACCGGTCGAGTCGTGTTGAAGATGTAGCGCACTCGATCGTATAGAGCTGCCGCCCCTAGGTCACGCAGCGCTTAGGGTCACGCTTGTCATAGAGTCGCCGGCTCGCAGTTGCTTAGCCACATCCAGACCGTCAACCACTCTTCCAAACACTGCGTAGCCCATATCGAGAAACGCAGCCGGGCCCAGCGTTATGTAGAACTGACACGACGCGCTGTTCGGATCATTAGACCTGGCCATCGCCAGCGCGCCTGCGTCGCCATGCTTCAGTTCCGGAGTGACCTCCAGTTTGATTGTGCGCTTGCGACCGGTCTGCGGATCGGTGAAGTCTCCGGTGCCGTTTCCTCGCGGATCACCTCCCTGAATCACAAAGCCCGGTTCGTAGCGATGAAACTTCAAGCCATTGTAGAATCCGCGCTCGATCAGATCGATAAAGTTTCCCGCGGTGATCGGCGTCTTGTCCTCGTAAAGCTCGACCGTGATTGTTCCTTTATTTGTTTCAATGATTGCTTTTCGATTTGCCATGTTCTTCCCTTTCTAGTTGAAATCTCACAGACTCTAGCATCGCGCGCGGCGGACGGACAAGTTGCCCCGCTTTAGCCGGAACCATATACTGCACAGTTCCGACAACCACCGAGGAGCCATCTTAAGTTCGTAGTTCGGCCTTCAGGCGGAAGTTCGTACAATGGCTCTCGAGCAAAGTGCTGCTACAAACTTCCTTCTGAAGGCCGAACTACGAACTCACTCAAAGGAGTCAGATGAACGTCACTCATCTCTACTGTTCGGCGTGCGGCAAAACTTACGAACCGAAAAAGCTCTACAACCTGTGCGAATGCGGCAAGCCGCTCATGGTGGCTTACGACCTCGAAGCAGCAGCGCGAACCCTCACACGCGAATCGCTCGTCGGCCGCGAAGCTTCGCTGTGGCGCTACCGCGAAGTTTTGCCGCTCGATGACGAGCGGAACAACAAGCTTACGCTCGGCGAAGGGATGACGCCGCTGTTGAAGGCCAAACGGCTGGGCGCGCAGCTCGGCTTGTCGAACCTATTCATCAAAGACGAAGGCGTGAATCCGACCGGCTCGTTTAAGGCTCGCGGGATGGCAGTCGCGATTTCGATGGCGAAAGAGCTCGGCGTCAAGAAGCTTGCTGTGCCCTCGGCGGGTAACGCAGCGGGCGCGCTCGCGGCTTATGCAGCGAAGGCGGGGATCCCGGCTTTCATCTTCATGCCTCGCGATACGCCTAAGGCAAACATCATCGAGTGTCAGCAGACCGGCGCTCACGTGACGCTTATCGACGGCTTGATAACCGACTGCGGAAAGATCATTGCTGAACGGAAGTCCGCGGAAGGCTGGTTCGATGTCTCGACGCTGAAAGAGCCTTATCGAGTCGAAGGCAAGAAGACGATGGGCTACGAGCTCGCGGAGCAGTTCAACTGGGAGCTGCCCGACGTGATTCTCTATCCGACGGGCGGCGGGACGGGTTTGATCGGAATGTGGAAGGCTTTTGACGAGATGGAGCGGATGGGTTGGATCGGGAGTCGGCGCCCGCGAATGGTGACGGTTCAAGCGGAGGGCTGCGCTCCGATCGTGAGAGCTTTCGCCGCAGGCGCAAACGCCGGCGTCGATGTTCCCGATGCTCACACGGTGGCGTCTGGTCTGAGAGTTCCGAAGGCTGTAGGCGATTTCATAATGCTGGATATCTTACGCAAGAGCGGCGGCACTGCGGTGTCGGTGACCGACGAAGAGTTGATTGCGGCAGTCAAGGAAATTGGATCAGCCGAAGGCATATTCGCTGCGCCCGAAGGCGCAGCCTGCTTGCCGGCCTTGAAGAGGCTTCTCGAGCGTGGTGAAGTTGATCGCTTGGATCGAGTCGTGTTATTCAATACCGGCTCCGGCGTGAAGTATCTAGAAGCATTCAAACCTTAGTCTCCGTTTGTTGGCTCCTACCTCGCACGCGACGGCCCAAACGGGAGGAGGACGAGAGATGAAAGCTCTTCAAAGGACACTGTTCGTTGTAACAGCGCTTGTTTTGTTCACCCAGACTGTACGTCATCTCTATGTGCGTTATCTGGAGCCGACGGGATCGGTGCTTGATCGATACGAACCGCCCGTCACTGCGGACATCAAGAAAGCGAATTCGCTTGATGAACTGATCAGACTGTACGAAGAAGCGCACAACAAGGTGAAAGCCGCGGATGCCGAATCCAAAGACCAACCCAATGACCCGACCATCGTCTCAGCACGTATCGAAGAAGAACCATACAAATCGGAGAGGCTGCTAAGTGAAGGTATTCGAGATTGGGAGAGCAAGTCGAAGGAAGTATTTGAATTGCGCTATTTCTGGATTAGCGGTTTAGCTTTTCTAGGTATCGGACTGCTTTGCTACAGAAAAGGGTCACCATTACTTGGGCTCACGCTGCTGATCGCCGGTTTTTCAGAGATGATATGGGCCACCAGCCCATCCTTTCGCGGCGGCCCGGAGACGGAATTCGATCGGCTACTTACCAATAAGATCATCTTCTCGTCAATCTCCCTGGTTTTGCTTCTGGTTATCGGCTATGCCGTCCGAAGGCTTGAGATTAAGCGGGCAACGACCAAGAGAATCATCGATCAAGATGCTTGAGCGATCGGTCCGGAAGTAAGCCACCAACCTAAGCTCAAGGACTATTCTCTAATCAGACGGCTTGCAGCCGCCTGCACCAACTCCTTGATCTCTTCCAAGTGGCTTTGGCTGTCAGCCTCGGATCGCAGTACTAACACCGGCTGAGTGTTCGACGCTCGCACTAGACCCCAGCCATGCTCGAACAGGATTCGCGCGCCATCGATGTCGATTACCTCGTGAGTCTTCTTGAACTCTTCGGTTAGAATCCGGACCACTTCGAACTTTTTGTCGTCCGGGCAATCGACGCGAATTTCCGGCGTGTTGAACATCTTCGGGACATCGGCGAGCAAGCTCGACACCGGGCCGTTCATGTTGCTCAGTATCTCGAGCAACCGCGCGCCGGCGTAAATCCCGTCGTCATAGCCAAAGTACCGGTCGGCGAAGAACAGATGCCCACTCATCTCACCGGCCATCGCCGCGTGAGTTTCTTTCATCTTCGCCTTGATCAACGAATGTCCAACTTTCCACATTATGGGATTGCCGCCGTGACGCCGAATGTCGTCGAACAGGTTCTGCGAGCACTTCACTTCGCCGATGAACGTCGCGCCGGGACTCTCCTTCAGAATATGCCGAGCAAAGATGAGCATCAGTTGATCGCCCCATATGATTTGGCCTGCCTCGTCCACAACTCCGATTCGATCGGCGTCTCCGTCGAAGGCGATTGCGAGATCAGCCTTATGTTCGCGCACGGCGGCGATCGCGAACTGCATGTTCTCCACGACCGTCGGATCAGGGTGATGATTTGGGAAGCGGCTATCGGGCTCGCAGAACAACTCGATCACTTCGCAACCAAGTTCCTTGTAGAGCGGCGCGCCGATGAATCCTCCCATTCCATTGCCGGCGTCAACGACGACTCTTAATTTCCGCGAGCCCATTCGGATGTTTGATCGAATGTACTCGCGGTAAGCGTCAACCACCTCGCGCTCTTCTTTCCTCCCCTGGCCGCTGGCGAAGCTTTGGGACAAGGCGATCCGTTTTATTTCTGAAATGTGCTCGCCGAAGATCGTGCTCTGGCCCAGGCACACCTTGAAGCCGTTATTGTCAGCCGGGTTGTGACTGCCGGTTATCATGACGCCCGCGTCGACAGCCTCGGTGAACAGGGTGAAGTACAGCGTGGGAGTTGGCACCATTCCGACATCCAGAACGTCGCAGCCAGTTTCGTTCAGGCCTCGAATCATCAAGTCGCGGAAGCGCGGCGAGCTTTCGCGCGCGTCGCGGCCGAGACTGGCGCGTGTGGCGCCGTTCGCCCGGAAGAATGTACCGATCGCGCGAGCCAGGTCGTACACGATCTCATCGGTCAGATCTTTGCCTACTACGCCTCTGATGTCGTACTCGCGGAAGATGTGTTTGTTCATCTGTTTCTTCTCCCTCTCAGCCCGTCGAAGATTCTTGCGCACTGGCGGGCAAAGGGCAACGAAGTCGCCGGTTTCTGGTTTGTGGTTTCTGGTTTCTGGTTTATGGTTTATGGTTTGTCTCCTGCGGCGCGGAACTCTGAACCCAGAACAAACAAACCAGAAACCACAAACCAGAAACCAGAAACCACAAACCAGAAACCACAAACCCGGAACCCTGAACTCTGAACCTCTTCGCTCTTTCCTGTTCGCTTGTGGGCAGATTGATTCCCAAGAGTGGAAAGCTTGTGGCCTCTCTTCCAGGCTCTCCGAGCCACTAAGCCGCGCAATTTGTCCGTTTATCCCGTTGCTCTAGAGTGGCACGAGACTTGGCTAGTGTGATCTTTCGATTCGCTTTGAATTCTTTTGGTCGCCACGCTGTTTCGTGTATCATCACATGAGAAGCAGGCCAAGAGTTCCGGCGACACCATTGTTTGGAAATATAGGAGTTCAGCTATGATCGCAATGCGCAACCTTGAGAAGTTTTTCGAATCGGGAGTGGGCAAGACCTTCGTGCTCCGCCGAGTAAACATAGATATCAAGCCTGGAGAGTTCGTCTCAATCATGGGGCCGTCGGGCGCCGGCAAATCGACTCTGCTTCACATCCTGGGCATGCACGACAGCGCATGGACCGGCGAGTTCACCTTTCTCGAACAGCCCGTCCACAAGCTCGGCAAGAAGGAGCGAGCCGAGCTGCGAAACAAGAACATCGGCTTTGTGTTTCAGAGTTATCATTTGCTCGATCACATGACCGTCTACGAGAATCTGGAAGTGCCGTTATCGTACCGGGACGTCAAGAAGGCCGAGCGCGAGAGCATAGTCTGCGACGTGCTTGACCGCTTTCAGATAGTAGGCAAGCGAAACCTCTATCCGACTCAGTTATCCGGAGGTCAGCAGCAGTTGGTCGGCGTCGCGCGAGCCGTCATCGCCAACCCCAAAGTAATCCTCGCGGACGAGCCGACTGGAAACCTGCATTCAGATCAGGGCAAAGAAATCATGGAGTTGTTCAAGCGGCTCAACGAAGCAGGCGCAACTATCGTTCAAGTCACGCACTCTGAAGTGAACGCCTCTTATGGACACAGGATCATCAAGCTAAGAGACGGCTGGGTTGTGAATGACTGAGGTAGCATAGACTTTTTTAGTCTGTGTCGGGCAACCCCACTTAGAGCCATCACCAAACACAGACTAAAAAGTCTATGCTACGTTGTCCGCTTCTGAACATGAAGTTCCCAGAAGCGAAAAGGCGGGCCGCTTACAGTCTCTTTCGAGGTTGTGTTAAGATGCGGCACACAACGAGTTAGCAGGGACGCCCCGATGGCACGGAACTTCCTTAGAACCTCTTGGAGGAAGCATGGACATACCGCGTAAATCTGCGGCCAAGAAACGCCGCGTAAAGAGGATCCTATACGCGCTGACGACGGTGATAGCCGTCGCACTGATAACCGTCGGTGTGTCGCGTTTGCAGCCGGCCGCCCCGTACGTCGACCCGCAAACCTTATGGAAGGGCACGGTCGCACGAGGCACGATACCTCGAAACGTCCGTGGATTGGGTACGCTCGTGCCGGAAGAGATTCGCTATGTGCCGGCTATCAGCACGGGTCGCATAGAGAAGCGACTGGTCCAGCCGGGCGCGCAGGTCAAGGCCGATACCCTTTTGTTTGAATTGACCAATCCCGAAATACAGCAGGCGTTCGTCGATGCGGAATCTCAACTTCGCGGGGCACAGGCCAATCTCACTACTCTAAGGGTCCAACTCGATAAGACAATCCTCGATCAGGAGGCAACGCTCTTGCAGGCGAAGTCCGACTTCAACAAAGCCAAGATGCAGTATGAAGTGAATGACTCTTTGGGCAGGAAAGATCTGAAGTCAAAGCTGGAAGTGGATTTGTCGAGAATCACCGCTGAAGACGCCGAGAATCGCGTCGCGCTGGAAACCAAACGCCTGGCCGCCAGCCGCGACGAAGCCAAGGCCAGGGTTGCCGCCGAAGACGAGAAGGTGCGACAGCTCAAGGACGCCGTCCAGCTCAAGCGCACGCAGATGGATGCGCTGAAGGTCCGTGCAGGTATCGACGGCCAGCTACAGACAATCGCAGTTCAGGTCGGCCAGCAAGTAACCCTTGGCCAGGAGCTCGCTCGAGTAGCGAACCCCAAACGCCTGAAGGCAGAGTTGAAGGTCGCTGAAACGCAAGCCAAGGATATCCAACTCGGCCAGCCGGTGTCGGTTGACACTCGCAACGGAATAATCGCCGGCAGGGTAATTCGGATAGACCCTTCAGTCCAGAACGGCACACGCACCGTTGACGCTTCTCTTGAAGGGGAATTGCCGAAGGGCGCGGTGCCCGACCTAAGCGTCGATGGCACAATCGAGTTGGAGAAGCTCGAAAACATCCTGTATGTTAATCGTCCTGTGCGGGGACAGGAGCACGCCACGGTGGGGCTCTTCAAGGTCGATGCGGATGGCGCGGGCGCAAGCCAGGTTCAGGTCAAGCTGGGCCGCGGCTCCGTTACCACGATCGAAGTTATTGAAGGTCTTAGAGAGGGTGATGTAGTGATCCTCTCGGACACGTCCCAGTGGGACAGCTCACCTCGAATACGTTTGAACTGACATTCGACTAAACTTTTGGGAGGAACGAAACCACATGAGCGCTAGCGATCAACCGCTGCTGAAGCTCGACGGTGTTACAAAGGTATTTCTCACCGACGAGGTTGAGACCCACGCCCTTTCAGGTATCCACATGGAAATCAAGAAGGGCGAATACATCTCGATAGCCGGCCCCTCCGGCTGCGGCAAATCAACGCTGCTATCCATTCTCGGCTTGCTCGATTCGCCCACCGACGGGACCTACTCGCTGGCGGGCAAACCCGTTTCGGACCTGCCGCTATCGGAACGCGCGCGAGTTCGAAACCGCGAGGTCGGATTTATTTTTCAAAGTTTTAATCTGATCGGCGACCTCAACGTCTTCGAGAATGTCGAACTGCCGCTGACCTATCGCGGCACCAAAGCCGCCGAACGCAAGAAGCGAGTGATGGAAGCGCTCGAACGCGTGGGGATGGCCCATCGCGCGAAGCACCTTCCAAGCCAGCTATCGGGCGGTCAGCAGCAACGGGTCGCCGTCGCGCGCGCGGTTGCGGGCGATCCGCTCATCCTGCTGGCCGACGAGCCGACTGGAAACCTCGACTCAACAAACGGCGAAGCCGTGATGGAGCTGCTGCGCGAATTACACGGGCAGGGCGCGACCGTCTGTATGGTCACGCACGATCCTCGCTACGCGCGCCACGCCGACCGCCAGGTGCACTTGTTTGACGGCCGCGTCGTCGACGAGGAGCACGAGCCCAAGGCCGAGCACGAGATGCAAGAAAGCGGCTTCGAGAAGGTCTAGTGGCGCAGGCTGGAGCCTGCGCCAAACGCGCCCATTGAAAATTGAGAATTGAAGAAAAATGAAAATTGCACATTGCGAAGTTTCGCCAGATAGCCCGCTTTTCGGATCTTCCAATTTGCAATTTTCATTCACTACTGTCCGGTTCAAGAATTCTCAACTCGTTGTAAGTACATGTGATTCAGT
>CAZJQQ010000075.1:0-26492 GCA_964548075.1 uncultured Clostridia bacterium
TCGTCTGGTACGACAGATTTCCAACGAATATTCTCATTGTCTCTCCTGAGTTTCTAACGAAACTTTTGTTAGAAGGAACTCGTTTTGGCTATCCGGCAGAAAGTCGAGCAGTGGAAGCTGGCAGACAGTTCCGAACAGAGAAGACGCGCTCCTGAACCAAACATTGTGGCGGCGAAGTTGCCACCGCTACAAAACGAACCTATGGTAGCCGCGCCGCCTTGATTTGTCGAGCATTTTTGGCGCATCTCAGCCCCAATCTTGGCGTTTTGAGCTGGGCTTTTTCGACTTGCGGTCGAACACGTACGGCAGTGCGCGGCCGGGAGTCTCGCAATCGATGACTAGCTTCGCTGCTACGAATGCAGGCATAGTCATCGATGACTCGCCGGAACTACTGCCCAGGGTCGTCATCGAGCGATAACAAGAAGGCCACCAAAGCGGTAACCCGGCCGCCGCCTGGGTCGTCCTTAATCCAGAACTCGTGCCCAACTCCCTGAACATGAATCGAGGCCGCCGAGAGGCGATCTGTTCTTCCGGGAATCGGGTAAACCTGCTCCTTGTTGGCCGCGATCAATTTGTCCCGCTCTGACCTGAGCAACAGAGCTTGCAAGCTGAGGGCGGCGTTCGCTCGCGCGTACGAAGCTGGGTTCGCATCGCGAGCGGCAAGTATCTGAGCCACTCCATGAATCTTGTCGGTGTCGGGACGGCGCAGCAGATTCTGTAGGTCATCTCCGGGAGGTTGAGCATCCGGCCGCAGTGTGACCGCGACTCCTCCGTCATGGAGGTATGGCGCCGATCCCCACAGATACCTCAACGTCACGACCTTATAACCTGTCCGTTCGCCGCTGAAGAACTTGGCAAAGAACCCTGCCAGTCCGCTTGACACCGCCAGCCCGGTCTTCGGGTCGTATTTTGGCGCTATGAGTTCTTGCAGCGGCCTTGTAGCCGCCGCCCGCGCGTCGTCAGTACCGATTTCCTTCAGCGGAATGATCGTGTTGTTGGTGAAAAAAGGTCCCGCGTGACACTTCGCGCAACCTTCGTCCTTGAAGACCTGATAGCCTTTTGTCACCAGCCCGGCTTGCCTCGCCTTTGCGAGCAAAGTCGAGAGATTCGGCGGCGGTTCAACCCAGTCCAACATCATGCTGACCGCTTCGGTGACGAACTCATCGCCATTCAGGCCATACTTGCTCTCTAGCTCGCCAACGTGGTATTTGTCGCGAATAGCCCGGGGGGTAACGACTCTTGTTCCGAGCAACGCTACCAGCGGTCCGCGTTTGTCACCGTCGCTTCCGAACTGCCGAGGCTCGCGAATTCGGTCCTTATTCTCTGTCTTCTCAAACAGGTCGTCCGGTATCGCATTGGGTACACCTCGCATCAGAACAACGGAATCAGTCTGCAGAAGACCAGGCATCCCGTCGGAAACTCCAAGTATGTCGTCGCGAAGCTTGTCGCGCCGGGGCAGATCGCCCTCACCCGCCGGCGAGTAACGCACAAAGATGTCGGCAAATTCTCTGGCGGTTATCTCGGTGTACAGCCCTTTCTTTTCCCAAAAGACCAGCTTGGCAGTCTTGCCCGCACGGTCTTTGCACAGAGCGACTAGTTGCGTGGGATCAATCCCCCCAGTCCACACATTGTTGTTTCGGTCCGACGCGTTGATCATCACGCCGTCATAGTTGTAAGGCCAGTTTCTGTTGGTAAACAACGATGGAAACTGAACCGGGTTATGCATTCCGTCGGGCGTGTCGTCCGCGAAGCCTCTCGGGAACACCAGCAAGCCTCGATCGATTTCACGCTTCACCTCCTCGGCATTGGTCTCGTAGTTGTCGCGAACCCACCTGGCCCACGCTCGCGCGTCATCAGGAGAAGTCTTGCCTACCGGGCCAGAATTCTCGAACCCGGCTATGGTGTTGTGCGACGAAGCGAAGATCCAGCCGAGCGCGATGTCCTGGTTGCCGATTGCCCAAGCCTGTTCCGGTTTGTACTGACTGCCGGGCGTTTGCTGACCGGGCTTCGCCCACTTTAGATCGGGCTTGCCGTCCCAGTCGACGTCGAGAGAGTAATGGCACAGCGCGCAACTTAGGCCGATCCGAAACCTCCCGCCGCCCGGCAGCGGCCCAACACCCTCGGGACCGCCTGAAAAGGCGCCCGGGTCATACAGGTATGTGAGCTCTGCGTCCTGAGCGGGAGCGCGGACCGGCACCACGCCAAGCGGCCACGGTGATCCCGCCTCTACGTCCAACCCGGTGTGAAGCCTCTCCGGAATTGGAAATGTCTTGTCCAGCAGGCTGCCGGGCGGGAAACTGATCACCAGATCGCCCGTGTAACCTTCGCCGTTCCCCGTGTAGAGATTCCCTCGCACGCCATCCAAATTGTCGATTGACTGCAGAAAGTATTTGAAGAAAGGTTCGCTGCGAAAGCCGCCGTTGCCGATGGGAACATCTACGCTTCCGTTGAGAAGCCCTACGGCGTCGGTCCACACACGCTCATTACCAAACGTTTCGTTACGAAACCACTCCTCGCCCCAGTACACCCACTTCAGGTATTCGTCGTAAGGGACCTGCTTGCCGTTGTAAATCGGAGGCGCGGGACGAGGCGCCTTTTGCTGGAGCACGTCGTAACCAGTCCAGCCTTCTGCCGGGTATTTCTTCTCGAAAATCAGGAAGAGAACGAATACGGCGAGAACTACCAGGAGCGTGATTCCAATCCAGCGTCTGAGTCTCATAGCTCCCCCTCTTATGTCATCTCAGCAATACTTCACCCGCTTCAGGCGACGCGCGCTGATCGCGCGCTGCTGAGTGGATTGTCGGTACAAGAACAATGATGCCGGACCTGTGATATTTTCGCCCCTACTATATGACGAAGGGTACAGCCCAGTCGATTCAAAAACGTTTGAGACCTGCGAGCCGCAAGCTAGTTCTTGACAGTGACCGCAAGTTCGGTCGTTGGACCCGACGCGCGATTGCCTGCGAAGTCTTCAGCGATCACCTTGATGATGTAGTCACCGGGCGCGAGGACTGAAGTGCGAAGGAGCCCGTCTAGCGCTTCGCCGTCGCGAACTCGATTTGTCACGATGTAGCGGAACCTGGTCGGCGTTCCGTAAGCGTTAACGCCACTGCCCGGAGCATAAGCCTTAACGACCGCCGAGTCTTCGGCGGGCAGGCGGCTAAACTCGATGTTAATCAACGGCTGTTCGAATCCCTTCACCGGACTGCCGTCCGCATGCAGCACCTGGTAGCCACTCTTGAACAGCCCGAGCTTTCGCTTCGGGCCGTTGCCGTCGACTCGATCGTACGCTGTGATCACAATAGCCACGTCACCGGAGACTACAGGACGGTCGGCGTGCCTGGCTTTGGATGGTTTGGTCGCGTCCTTTGGCGTTGCGCCGGCGCCGAGCGCGGTCGCCGGTACGACCTCGATACTTTCGATCGTCGGAACCACCGTGTCTTTTAACGCGAAGAAAGGGAGCACGAGCGGATTCGCTTCAGCGTTCCACGGGCCGAGATTCAGATGAACATGATTGAGACGATTCAACGAACCGACCGAATCGCCGACCCTGAAGCGCGTTCCGCGACGGATTCTAACGCCGATCAGTTTTCCAGCGCTGTCGGTTCTAGTCTTGGCCTTCTCCGGCGTCTGAATCTCGCCGGTCGCGGTACGACCGACGCGAATGTGGATGTAGCTAAAAAGCCCGATGCGAATTCCCTCCCCCGGACCATCGAAGTCCCAGTTCGGGAGCGGCGAGCTGGCCTTTTCATCGAACACCGACAGCGCCGCCTCGCCGGCGTTGCCGCGAATGTCCAGCCCGTTGTGAATATGATCGAGCGTTACGCCGCCCGCCGCGCCGCGCGCTTCGCCGACAACCCCCGCGATCTCGTGCCAGTCGTCCTGGCGGCTGAGAGGCCACGGAAACGTCTGATCAACTCCCATAGTCGAGGCGTTGAGCTTCGGCACAAGTGCGGGTGAGTTGGTCTCCGCGGTTTCCTCAGATGGTTGAATAAGAACCCCGCGCTCTTTCGAGGCCGGGGCAATCAAGCTGGGCACGATCTCGCGGATCAGGAAGTTCTGCGAATCGGCGACGTACAGAACCCCTTGCCGATCGACCGCGATGGAGGAAGGACCGTTGAACCTCGCAGAACCGCCAGCGCCGTCCACAAAGCCGGCAATGCTTCCTGCGTAGGTTTTGCTGTCGCCTTCCGAAGCGATTCTGACAATCTTGCTGTTGCCCTCATCGGAAATGAACAGGAAGCCGTCGTGTGTCACGCTGATGCCGACAGGACGATTCAATCTGACTTCCCCTCCCGGAAGACCGCCGTCAGCCCTTCCGGCGATCGTAGTGACCTCGCCTTGCACGCTGATCTTCCGAATTGCGTGATTGCCGGTGTCGGCGACAAAGACATTTCCATCCTTGTCCACCGAGACACCGCACGGCGTGTCGAACGCCGCATTCGTTGCTTGTCCATCGCCGTAGCCCGGCACACCCGTCCCGGCGACGGTCGTAACAACGCCTTCCGCAGTGATCTTTCGTATGCTGTCGTTGTAGGCGTCCGCGATGAAGAGATTCCCGCTCTGATCGACCGCGACTCCGATTGGGCCATCGAACTGCGCCTCGCCAACGCGGCCGTCTTTGAACCCCGCGACCCCGCTCCCGGCGATCGTGCTGACCCTGGTACCGTCGGTTGAGAGCTTGCGGATGCGGTTGTTGGAGGTGTCGGCGATGATGATATTGCCGGCTCTGTCGATAGCGATGCCCGACGGAGTGTTGAACTGGGCCTGCAGCGCGTTCCCGTCGGCAAATCCCTCGCTCGAGCCGGCGATCGTTTGTACCGCGCCGTCAACTGTGACTCTTCTAATTCGATTGCTCTGACCGCCGTCGGCCACGATCACATTGCCGCGCTTGTCCACTGCAATGCCGAACGGGTCGCTGAAGCTGGCTGACAGCGCAGGCCCGTCTTGCACCCCAGGTGAGCCCGAGCCGGCGATTGTTGTCACGAGCCCGCTTGCCTCTCGATTCGTTGGTGTTGTTTTGCCGACGACCAGATAAACAACGATGGCCGTCGTGGTGGGCAGGATTAGAATCAGAAGAGCGAGTACAATTCTTCGCATCAATTCAACGCGGCGCTAAGACGAAGGCTGCGCGCTTCGGCGCTTAAGAAGATGGTCCACCGAAAAGCGATCGTCCTCGCGCGGCAGCATTAACACAAACAACAACAGGGCCAGCCGGGGAATCACGTGAGTGTGGAATTCATAGAGCGGTTCTTTCAGAAGATGGCCGAACGTTACGATAATCAGAATGCCTCCGAGCGCAATGAGCGCCTCGCGAGTTCGCAGCCCCAAAATGACCAGCGCTCCGGCGACGAGTTCGATGATGGGGATCGTCGCGCCCACTGCCCAAAGAGACCAGGACGGTAAGAACGAGTCGGCGTAAGGCTCGATGAAGAACTTGCGGGCGTGGCCGAGCGGTCCCATCTGAAAGACCTTGTATACACCGGCCATGAAGAAGATGAGACCCAGAACCCAACGCGCAAACAGAAGCACCAACGCACGGTTATTCCTGCTGTGCTCATTCATGGCAGTTAACGTGAAAGGTTGCTGATCTGATCGAAATACCGCACGAACATCTTGATCCCGCCCGACGCCATTTCCCAATCGAAGTTCTCGTTCTTAGCGTGATAGCCGTGCTCAGGCAGCGAAAGCCCGAGAAAAACAATCGGCGCTTTCAGGTACTTCTTCATCGTTACCACCGCCCCGATCGAGCCGCCTTCGCGAGTGAACGCCGGCTGGCGGCCGAACGCGTATTTCATCGCTTCGGCTGCCGCGTCCGCGTACTTCCCCGAGAACTCACCCGTGTACGGCCCGAGCGCCGACTCGAACTCAACTACAACGTCGCGGTTGTGCTTTCGCACAAAGTCGCGTACGAGCTTGAAGACACGCTTTGGATTCTGGTCGGGCACAAGCCGGCAACTGATCTTCGCTTGAGCGTGATATGGAACGATCGTCTTCACTCCGGGCCCCTGGTATCCGCCGGTGATGCCGTGAACTTCAAAGGTAGGCTCGGCCATTATGGCTTTCAACACTCGCTCGGTATTGTTGAATCGAAGCTTCTTCAATTCGTGCGCCGCCTTGAACTTCTTGGTCGTGAACCCCGAATCAAGGAAGCTCTTCACTTCTTTCTTAGTCGCCTTCTTGACGTCATCGTAGAAGCCTTTGATCTTCACCTGGCCGGTGTCGGCGTCGTAGCATTTCGAGATCACCTTGCACAACTCACCGACCGGGTTGCGAGCTGGCCCGCCCGTAAGACCCGAGTGAACGTCTTTCGCGCCGGTCTCGAGCGTCATCGTCAACATCATCGCGCCGCGCAGCCCGTAAGGAATCGCGGGCCGGCTCCGCGAAATCCATATCGTGTCGCTGACCATAATCGAGTCGGTCTTCAAGCGGTCCGAGTTGCTCGTGATGAAATGTTCGAAATTCGGACTGCCGATTTCCTCTTCAAGCTCCCAGATGAAGTTGATGTTCAGCGGAACTTGATTCTCCGCTGCATAGCGCGCGGCGGTCATAGCCGAAAGAGCCGGCCCCTTGTCGTCTGTGGTTCCGCGCCCTTCGTAGCGATCGCCTTCTTTGAAGAACGTAAACGGCGCCTTGTGCCATTCTTCGGGATCGGCGGGCTGCACGTCGATGTGGTTGTAGATGGTCAGAGTAGGATTGTCCGCGCCGCTTTCGATCCGGCCAAAAACAACCGGGTTGCCTGGGGTTTCGACGATCTCGGCTCGCGCGCCGATGCCTTCAAGATACTGTCGAGCGAGCTCCGCGCCGCGCCGGATGTCGGGCTTCCGCTCCGGATCCATGCTGATGGTCGGGACTTCGACAAGCTGTCCCAACTTGTCTTCGAATTCGATGCGCGAGTCGTTGATGTACTGGTCGAGGCGTTCGTATACCTTCGCGTTATCAGCCATTCTGTTGTGTGGGTTCTCCTGTTTGGGATTCGACTTCGGATTATGAGGAGGCAGCGTCGGCACTGTCAAGGAAGGGAGACGGGATCAAGGGCTCTTCGGTAATGATGCAACCACTCGGTATAGGTCCGCTGAATCCCCGCTGGAAAGCGTAGGCTAGTGTTTCTTCAGAGCTTCTGACCGGGTGCCAGTAGATTTCTATCTATTTCTTGGTGATCTTGAAATCGCCCTTGCGGTTGTCGTGATTCCAACTGCCGGTTATGGTGTTGTTCTCGACTTTGCCGTCGATCAAGTAATGAATGTCGTTACCTCTGCGGCCTTTTGCATCGGCTTCCATGTGTATCGCACCGGTCTTCGCGTCGAACGTACATTTTTGCAGCACGACAGCATTCGGACCTGGATTCACCGTTCCGGTCAGAGCCTTGCCGTCCCATTTCAGTTCAACCGTTACCTGATTGCGGTCGGCTGCACTCGGTCCCCAATCGCCCGTCCACGTACCGCTCAACGGATCCGCGGCCATTGGCTTCGCTGCTCCTGATGCCCCGATCGCGAAACACATAAACAAGCAAACCAAACAAATAGTTTTTCCCCGCATATGCCCTCCAGAATAGATTCAGATTGGAACGAAGAAATATTACCACAGAATAATCAAGGGTTGCGCTTTGGATTCCGTTTCAGTTCATCGAGTTCCTTCTGGACACCTTCGATCGCATGCCTTATCGCGTCCTTGCGTTCAGCCTCGGTGACCTTCGCAAGCACCTTGTTCATCGCCGCGATGTGCGCGACCTTCAGCGCATGGTCCGCCGGAACGTCGATGTCGGGTGTAACGCCGGTGCCTTCCCAATTAGTCTTGCTGATCGGATTGATCGCGCGCCCGCTCGGAACCCATATAGCGAAGTGCTCGTTGATTCGGCGAGGCCCGCCCGGATGCGCGCCGCCACCGGTCGTCTCGCCCACGATCGTCGCGCGTTTCAAATTCTTCAGATTGTAAGTAAACTCCTCGGCCGCCGAAAACGTCCGCTTGCTGGTCAACACGTACACTTCTTTCTTATCGCCGTAGCGTTTCCCGGGCACGTAAGGCAACGTCCACCATTGCCGAGTGCTGTTGTCGGGGCGAAAGTAGAGATCGTTCAGGTGCACAGGCTCTGGGCCGAACAGATAGCTCGAGATCAAAGCGACCATCGCTGGATCGCCGCCGCCGTTGCGCCGCAGATCGATAATCAATGCATCAGTGTTCGCGACAAAGTTCATCGCGGCGACGACAGTCTCAGCTCCAAACTGGGCGGGTTGAAAGCCCCGCAAGTCGAGATACCCGACATTGCCAGGCAAGCGCTCCACTTTTTCGAAGCCGAAGTTCACCGTGCGTAGAAACTCAAGCTGCCTCGCAAGCTCCTCAGGACCGGGCTCGCGATTATTACCCTCCGCAGGCAGAGGCTCAGCGCTGTACATCACGCGAAGATGTTTGTCGTGGCTCACTTCCTGCAGGTGATTCTGAAGCGTCGTGGCCAGCGCCTTCGCGCTCGTGATCTGATCGTATTCCTTTCGCCCGATCCGCTCTCGAACGGCTTGCTCCATCTTCTTTGCTGTTTCAGGAAAAACATAATTGTCGTTCAGTTTCTTCAGCGCTCCTTCGATAACCGCCGAGCGCATTGCGGCGTCGATCGTCAGGTCGGGCTGATCGGGCGGCCCCTGAGCGATCAGTGTGCGCTGGTTCAATAGGAGCCCCACCGCGACAGCTAACGCGTAAATCCACCGTTTCATTCTCATTCTCTTCCCTCCTAAACTTTCGGTTGTGGGATCCGGATGGGCACCGTTTGAATCATCCGCCTTTTAAGTTATTCCATCTTTCCGCCGTCAGAGTTCCAATATTAGCCCAAGAGGCTCGGCTTTTGGGACTCTTATTAGATGCTTTCCCATCAAATGCCTCTAGCAATCAACCGTTGGGAGGGCGACGCTTCAACTCGTAGCTTTGCGTTGTATCATGTTCTTGTGTAGAATTTCGAGTTCTGGAAGATACTGCAAAGAATTAACCTAGATGACTTGAGAGACGCCGATCCTCTCTCATAACGGGACAAGCAATTATGGAATCAACAACGATTCTCGACAACATCGAACTGAAACACATCGAAGAAGTAGAGACGGTGACGATACGCTTCGCGGGTGACTCGGGCGACGGCATGCAGCTCACCGGAACGCAGTTCACCAATACCACCGCAGTCGTCGGCAATGACATCTCTACGCTGCCTGACTTCCCTGCCGAGATTCGCGCGCCCGCCGGATCGCTGCCTGGCGTTTCAGGGTTTCAGTTGAACTTCTCGAACCACGACATCCGCACGCCGGGCGACGAGCCTAACGTGCTGGTCGCGATGAACCCCGCCGCGCTCAAAGTCAACATTGCGGATCTGGAACCGGGGGGCATCTTGATCACCAACACCGATGCCTTCAACGAGAACAACCTGAAGAAGGCGGGCTATCGGTCGAACCCGCTTGAAGACGGAAGTCTCAGCGGCTACCGACTGTTCAAGCTTCCGATCAGCACGCTGAACCGGGCGGCGCTGCGCGACGCGGTGAAGCTCCCGCCCAAGGATATCGATCGCTGCAAGAACTTCTGGGCGCTTGGACTGATGTACTGGCTCTACGACCGGCCGCTGGAACCGACTCAGCGGTGGATCGAAACTAAGTTCAAGAAGCCGGATCTCCAGACAGCGAACTTGACTGCGTTGAAAGCGGGATTCGCCTACGCGGAAGCGGCTGAGATATTCACCACTCACTATCGCGTACGCCGCGCCGCAATCGCTCCCGGGAAGTACCGCAACATCACCGGCAACGAGGCGACCGCGCTCGGCTTTGTCGCGGCTTCGGTCCTTGCAAAGCGGCCGTTGTTTTACGCCAGCTACCCGATCACGCCGGCGTCCGACATCCTGCACGAGCTTTCAATTCACAAGAACTTCGGCGTAAAGACCTTCCAAGCCGAGGACGAAATCGCGGCTATGTGCGCGGCGATCGGCGCCGCGTTCACGGGGAATCTGGGATTGACTGGCACAAGCGGTCCGGGGCTCGCGCTCAAGAGCGAGGCTATCGGACTCGCCGTGATGACTGAGCTTCCGGTCGTAATTATCGACGTGCAGAGGGGCGGTCCATCCACCGGGCTACCGACCAAGACTGAGCAAGCTGATTTGCTTCAGGCGATGTTCGGCAGAAACGGCGAGTGTCCTGTTGCGATAGTCGCGCCAGCCACGCCTTCTGAATGCTTCCAGATGGCGGTTGAAGCGTTCCGCATTGCGACGAAGCACATGCTGCCGGTGATTTACCTGTCGGACGGCTACCTTGCCAACGGCGCAGAGCCGTGGCGATTGCCGGCTATGGACGAGCTGCCTCAGTTCGAGGTCAAGCTCACCACTGACCGCGAGGGCTTCAACCCGTACAATCGCGATCCAGAAACGCTTGCACGACCGTGGGCAGTGCCGGGCACGCCGGAGCTGGAACATCGCATCGGCGGGATCGAGAAGGAAGACATAACCGGCAACGTCTCGTACGATCCCGAAAACCATATGCACATGGTTTTGACACGCGCGGAGAAGGTCGAGCGAATCGCATACGATGTCCCCGACATCGAGGTGTTCGGTGAACAAGATGGGCGCTTGCTGGTCATCGGCTGGGGATCCACTTATGGCGCGATTACGTCCGCCGTTGAAGAGATGCAACGCAGCGGCAAGTCGGTTTCTAGCATACATCTTCGTTATCTGAATCCGTTCCCCCGCAACCTTGGAGAGATATTGGGGCGGTTTGATCGGGTCCTGATGCCCGAGCTGAACCTGGGACAGCTCGCATTGCTGCTGCGCGCCCGTTACCTGGTGCCGGCGGTTTCATTCCCGAAGGTCAAAGGCAAGCCGTTCAAGATCAGCGAGCTTACCGCGAAGATGAATGAGTTATACGAGGACTGATTGATATAGAAGACGAGTGAGTTGCCGGCCAGAGCGAATTCTGTTTTAGGGACGCGGCAAGCGTAATCCAGCTTAGGAAGAAAACTATGAGCACAGATCCAAACATTCCAACCAACGGGGGCGGTTCAGCGGCGCCTCCAGTGAAGCTAACGCGAAAAGACTTTGTCTCGGACCAGGATGTCCGCTGGTGCCCGGGCTGCGGCGACTACTCGATACTTGCGCAGATCCAAAAAGTCATGCCCGAGCTCGGCATCAAACGTGAGAACACCGTGTTCGTTTCAGGGATCGGCTGCTCGAGCCGTTTCCCCTATTACATGAACACCTACGGTTTTCACAGCATCCACGGACGAGCGCCCGCGATTGCCACCGGCATCAAAGCGTCCAACCCTGATCTATCGGTCTGGGTCATCACCGGCGACGGAGACGCGTTGTCGATCGGCGGGAATCATCTGATCCACACGATCCGCCGCAATCTGGACATCAATATTATCCTTTTCAACAACCGAATCTACGGGCTGACGAAGGGCCAGTATTCGCCGACTTCTGAGTTTGGAAAGAAAACAAAGTCGACGCCATATGGAGTGATTGACTACCCGCTTAACCCGCTCTCGGTAGCCCTTGCGGCGGAGGCAACGTTTGTCGCACGCTCGGTTGATACTTTTACTTCGCACCTTCAAATGGTCGTCGAGCGCGCTATGCACCACAAGGGGATCTCGTTCGTCGAGGTATATCAAAACTGCAACATCTTCAACGACCATGCATTCGACATGTTCACCGACCGCGGCGTGCGAGACAACGCTATGATCGAACTCGAACACGGCAAACCGCTGGTGTTTGGGAAGGAACACAATCGCGGCATTCGGATGCGCAACAGCGATATGCACCTGGAAGTTGTCGCGCTCGGCGACGGAATCAGCGAGTCCGAGTTGATAACGCACGACGAGAAAGCGCCTGACTCCTATCTGGCTTACATGCTGGCGCGGATGGAATACCCGGACTACCCCGTTCCAATCGGCGTCTTCCGGGACGTCACCAAAGCGACCTACGAGGATATGCTCGCGGGACAGATCAAGACAGCAACTGAGAAGATGGGTCCGGGAAATCTCGAGAAGCTTATCAACAGCGGCGATACCTGGGTGATCAAGTAGATCAGAACCAACCACGGAAAGGCTAAGGGCGAAGGGCCAAGAGCTAAGGGCAAACAACGCGTGTAGACCGCTCGCCCTTAGCTCTTGGCCCTTCGCCCTGAGCCTTTTGCGGTTCTGCTGGAATCGCACTTCAAGCTATTGTATAGTCTTCGCGGCGACTAAACCGACTCAGCTCAACGCCCCGGGCCAACGAAGCCCAAAGGGATCGGCAGGTAGTTTGACCAAGGAGTACCGTCAGACCATGAAAGTACATCGCTTGCTCCCCATCCTCACTCTGCTGTTGGTGTGCGCGTACGCTGCCGTGGTGAGCAGTGACGACGCAACTCGCATAGTTTCTTCCGAAACAAACGGAAAGGAAGTTCGCCAATGGGAGGTGACCGGGCCTTGGGGCGGCGACGTACGCGCACTGGTAGCTTCGCCGGGTGACTCGGATCTGTTCTACCTCGGCACTGCAGACGGCCAGATTTTCCACTCGGCCGATGGCGCTCGCACCTGGCAGCGGCTCAAGCCGGGACTCGATAAGCGCGGACTCTCGGTGGACAACATCGTGATCGATCCTCGAGATCCGCAGACGATTTACGCCGGCGCCTGGGCAGTCGCCCGCGACGAAGAAGGCGGAGTCTTCAAGAGCACGGATGGCGGACAACATTGGAAACTGCTCGAAGGCACCAAAAAACTGTCGATTCGCTCACTGGCTATCGCACCATCCGACTCAAGCTTTCTGGTCGCCGGGAGCGCCAATGACGATCCCAATCTGAACGGCGTCTTCAGGTCAACCGATGCCGGCGAGACATGGGAGCGAATCTCCCCAGTCGGCGATAGGGAGATTCGGAACATAGAGTCAGTGGCTATCGATCCGCGAGACACGAACATTGTTTACGCCGGCACCTGGCATTTGCCCTGGAAAACAACCAACGGCGGCGTCACATGGAAACAAACCGGCAATCAGATCGCCGGCATGATTAACGACTCGGATGTTTTTGGAATCAGCGTCGATCCTAATCACCCAAATATTGTATATGTCAATGCGTGCAGCGGCTTTTATCGCTCGATGACCTCGGGGGAGAAGTGGTTCAAGTTTCCCGGCATTCCGTTCAGCGCGCGCCGCACCTACGTACTCTTGCCGCATCCGACCAATCCAAGCGTTTTATTCGCCGGAACGAGCGAAGGCTTGTGGCGATCAAAAGATGGCGGCAAACGCTGGATGCTGCTGACTTCAAAGACGCTGGTAATCCGTTCGATCGTGGTCACGCCCGACAAGCCCAACCGGGTGGTGATCGGCACCGATGACTTCGGCGTTCGAATATCTGAGGACCTTGGCGCTGACTTCAACGAGTCGAACACTGGATTTATCCACCGTCACGTGCTCGCCATAATGCCCGATGCGACCGAGAGTGGGCGATTGCTCGCAAGCGTTTTCCACGATGGCACGGGAGGCAGCGTGTTCGCTTCGTCTGACGGGGGCGAGTCCTGGAAATCTTCCTCGAGCGGGCTCGCGGGGCGCGACGTGTATTCCTTCTACCAGATGCCCGATAACCCCAACATCGTCTACGCCGGCACCAACACCGGAGTCTACCGCTCGAACGATCGGGGCGCGACCTGGGCATTCACTGGAGCCGAACAAATCAAGAAGGTCGATAAAGTGCCTGCCCGAACCACGCGTTCCCGCAGAGCCAGCGCTGACTGGTCGCCGACCTCATTCGGCCGGTATGAGACTATCGCAGCGTCAAAGCGGACTCCGAGTCAGAAATCCAAGAAGCCGGTCCAGAAACGGTCTGTGAAGAAAGAAAAGCCAAAACTCGCAACGTCTCTCGCGCCGGGATTCGTTCAGTTGACCCGTCAGGTTGATGACATCACCAGCTTCGTTGATGCCGAGGGGCAGGTTGGACTGCTTGCTGCGACTATGGACGGGCTCTACCGGACCTTAGACGACTCGAAGGGATGGGAGAAGGTCACTATCGACGGCTACCCGTCCGGTAGTCCGGTGTTCTCGATCTCGACGCACAAAGACACGCCGAGAAAAATACTCGCGGGAACCAAACAAGGTCTGTTTATCTCGAACGACAGCGGCCAGTCATGGCAGCACGCAGAGCGCGGACCCAGTGATATGTCCGTCAAAGCCATTGCTCAGGATCCGCGCGACGCGCAGTTAATAATCATCGGCACCAATCAGTACGTCTTTCGCTCGACCAACGGCGGCCGCACGTGGGTCAGGCGAGGCGGCGGGCTGCCCTCGGGGGATTTCACTTCAGTGGTCATCAGTCCAACGAACCCGGATGAAGTAATGGCGGCGGAGTATTCGCGCGGCGGAGTGTATCGCTCGACTGACAAAGGGTACATCTGGGAGCGCGTAGATGTTGAGCTGCCGTCGAACCGAGTGTGGACTTTGACTTTTGATCCGTTTGACCGGGATCGTGTCTACCTGGGTAGTTTCTCGAGCGGCGTTTACGTTTTCACAATTCGCAACCGCGCGAACATCACCGGGCAGCAGTAGCAGAAACAGAGTCCGTAGTCCGTAGTCAGTAGTCCGTAGCTACGGACTACTGACTACGGACTACGGACTAACAACCATCAATGAAAATTCACGAATACCAGGGGAAACAGCTTCTGGCTAAGTACGGAGTGACCGTGCCGCGAGGCGTAGTCGTCACTCACGAAGACCAGGTCCCCGCCGCAGTCAAGCAGCTCGGGCTTCCCGTGGTCGTCAAGGCGCAGATTCACGCCGGAGGGCGCGGTAAAGGTGGCGGCGTCAAGCTGGCCCGCTCGCGCGATGAAGCAGTCGACATCGCGCGAAACATCATTGGAATGAAGCTGGTCACTCATCAAACCGGTCCCGAGGGCCGCGAGGTTCGCACCGTTTTGATCGAGGAAGCTCTCAAGATCAAGCAAGAGTTTTATCTCGGAATCGTCTTGGATCGCGCCATTTCGCGGCTGGTCTTCATGGCGTCGTCAGCCGGCGGAATGGAAATCGAAGTGGTCGCCGCCAATGAGCCTGAGAAGATCCTCAAGGAAACGATCGATCCCGCAGTCGGACTCCAAGCCTTTCAAGCGCGCAAGCTCGCATTCGGCATCGGCCTTCCAAAAGAGGTTGTGAACAAGGCAGCTAAGTTCATGACCGCGCTCTACCGCGCCTATGTTGACCTGGACGCAACGCTTGCCGAGATCAACCCTTTCCTGCTCACCGAGGACGGCGAGTTGTACGCGCTGGATGCGAAGCTGAACTTCGACGACAACGCATTGTTCCGTCACAAGGACTACGACGAGCTTCGCGATCTGAACGAAGAAGAACCGCTCGAGATCGAAGCCTCAAAGCACGACCTGAACTACATCAAGCTGGACGGTAACATCGGCTGCATGGTGAACGGCGCGGGTTTGGCGATGGCGACGATGGACATCATCAAGCTCGCCGGCGGAGAACCCGCGAACTTTTTGGACATCGGCGGCGGAGCCTCGCAGGAGCGAGTCGAGAGCGCCTTCAGGATTCTGCTCTCCGACAAGAACGTCCGCGCGGTATTGATCAACATTTTCGGGGGGATCGTGCGCACGGATATGGTCGCATCCGGAGTTGTTGCGGCCGCTCGGAACATCGGCGTGGAAGTCCCGGTTGTCGTTCGCCTCGAAGGCACGAATGTAGAGAAGGGCCGCGAGGTAATCGAGCAGTCCGGCCTGGGATTCGTTTCCGCTTCCGGAATGAAAGACGCCGCCGAGAAGGTCGTTGCTCTCGCCCGCTGATCCACAAAACGTCACGCGTCTCCGGAATCTGGCTTGTCGATTCTGTATCATTTCTCGCCGGAGGTACGCAGAAACATGAAGGGTCTATTCGTCAGGCTCGCTGCGCTGGTTGCGCTGCTCTTTCTCACAGCGCCGCAGTTAACATCCTCGGCGGCGGGATCAAATCAGGGCTCCCTGCTCGTGCTGAATAAATCCGAGAGCACGCTTGCGATCATCGATCCGATAACCCTCAAGGTGCTGGCCCGCGTGCCTACGGGGGAAGCTCCTCACGAACTCACTGCCTCCGCGGATGGACGATTGGCTTTCGTCTGCAACTACGGAACTGCCGAACGGCCCGGCAACACGATTTCGGTAATCGACATAGCCGCTCGGAAAGAAATCAAGCGAGTTGATCTGGGCGCGCTGTTGAGGCCACACGGCGTTACCGAGTCAAACGGAAAGATATACTTCACAATCGAAGGCAGCAGGGCCGTCGCTCGATACGACCAGGTTGCCGGCCGCGTCGACTGGACTATGGGCACCGGGCAGGGGGGCACTCACATGTTGGTCGTAGCCCCGGCGTCAGGGAAGATCTATACCGCGAACCGTGAATCGGACACCGTTAGCGCAATCGCATCTACAAAAGGGACGAGCGCCTGGACGATCACGCAGATCGCGGTTGGAAAAGGTCCGGAAGGCATTGACCTGTCACCCGATGAGCGCGAGGTCTGGGCTGCGCATCGCGGAGACGGAGGGCTCTCAATCATCGACACCGCAACGGGCCGGGTCAAAGAAACGCTCAAGGTGGGGGGCGCGCCGATTCGAGTGAAGTTCACGACGGACGGAAAGCGTGTTCTGGTTTCCGACTCGCAAGGCGATGTCGTCGTGTTCGACGCGTTCACCCGCAAGGAGCTTAAGCGCATCCAGATCGGCGGTGTCCCTGCGGGCATTCTGATGCAGCCCGATGGACGTCGCGCCTTCGTTGCTTCGACTCAAGCCAACAAAGTTTCGGTCATCAACCTCGAAGACTTCACAGTTACAGGAACGATCGACCCGGGGCAAGGGCCTGACGGTATGGCGTGGGCCCAGCGCTAAGAGCAAAGGGCCAAGGGCAAAGAGCAAGGCAGCGAATTCCCTTGCCCTTAGCTCTTCGCTCTTTGCCCTTAGCCCTTCGTTATGAGAGAACGCAAGGAACCAATTCCGGCCGCCGCTGTGGCTTTCGTGAGGGACACGGAGCAAGGGATTGAGGTCTACTTGAGCCGCCGGCCAGCGCATTTCCGCTATTACCCCGGTGCGTTTGTTTTTCCCGGGGGCCGATTCGATCCCGACGACACAGACATTAGAGCTACGGCGCGGCGCGAAGTCCTCGAAGAGATCGGGATCGAGATAGACACGCGGCTTCTGATTCCTTTGAGGAACATCCACACCAGCGCGCACGCCGGACCGGTCTATCACATGCTCACCTTCGCATATCCGGCTGAGGGCGAATTCAACACCAATCTGAACACCGAAGAAGTCGATGAGGAGATGTGGATCGGCGCCCGTGATGCGCTCGCGCGTTTCGAGTTGCCGTATCAGATACGCGCAGCGGTTTTCACCATCGCCCAGTTTCCCACAGTCGCCGAACTGCTCGGGACTCTGGCTGAGGGAAGCATCGACGAGGACTACCGGATTTGAGATTCGTCTTCTCAACGCGATTCTTCGTGCTGCTGGCCGCCGGGCTTGCGCTGCTTTCGATCGGTTGGATCAGCCGGGGCGCGCTGTACGTTACGCTGCTTTACGATTTCGCGGTGTTGGTGACGGCCGCCGCGGATTATCTGGTTTCGGAAAAGCCGGGCGCCTTCAGAGTCGAGCGCGAGATGGAAGAGCGCTTCGCGATGGGCGCAGAGAATGAAGTCACGATCCGAATTGCGAATCGCTCGCGCCGGAAAGTCACGTTCATCGTCAAGGACGAGTACCCGCCTCAGATGGAACTCATGAGCCCTCGCGAGGCGCAGTTGACGATTCCGGCTGGGCGCTCGCGTGCGTGGCGTTACAGCTTGCTGCCGACCGCGCGTGGAAAGTACAACTTTGGCAACACCGTGCTCCGCTTTCGCACTCGGTTGGGGTTGTTGTGGCGGCAAATCACCTATCCAAGCACAAGCGATGTGAAGGTGTACCCGGACATCCGCGAAGCCAGAAAGCACGAGATCTACGCCCATCGGAATCGGCGGCCGGAACCGGGGCTTCGGCGTATGCGAGTGCGCGGGCAAGGCCGCGAATTTGAATCGCTGCGCGAGTTCGTGATCGGGGACGAGATTCGCCACATATCCTGGGCGGCGACCGCGAGACGCGGCAAGGTCATCACTCGCCAGTACACGATTGAGCGCAGCCAGAACATAGTCGTGCTTCTGGACACCGGCCGATTAATGACCGCGCGCATAGGCAAGCTCTCGAAGCTGGACCATGCCGTGAACGCTACGCTGTCGATCGCTTATGTGGCGGCAGCGGGAGGCGACAACGTCGGCCTGGTCGCGTTCTCGCGCCGAGTGGTGAGCTACCTGCCGCCTCGCCGCGGCCGCGATCAGATCAATCTCTTGATGGAAGCGCTCTACAGCCTTGAGCCTCAGATGATCGAGCCGAGCTACAAGCGCGCCTTCAACTTCTTCGGCGCCAACTGTAAGCGCCGGTCTCTGGTCGTGATACTAACTGATCTCGTGGACCGCGATGCGTCCGCCGAGTTGCTCGCGCACACGTCGCAGCTCATTCCCCGGCACCTGCCTCTGATCATCACAATAGGCGATACGGACCTTCGAGAGTTGGTGCGCTCGCAGCCGGCCACGTCTGGCGACGTGTACCGTCAAGCAGTCGCCGAAGAGATTCTCCGCCAACGCGAAGAGGCCTTGATGCGCATTCGTCACGCAGGCGGGCTAGCGCTGGATGTTCCGGCGGGCCGGCTCTCGCTTGAGTTAGTGAATAAGTATCTCGAGGTGAAAGAGCGAGGGTTGTTGTAGCATAGACTTTTTTAGTCTGTGTCCGGTCATTCTTCTTGCGCGGGAATTACCGGCCACAGACTAAAGTCTATGCTACGTCGAGCGATCCGCCTTAAGAAAGTACATGACCATCAGCAGCGCACTCATTGCCGAGATCGAGAACTTGAATGCAGCCGGAATGTGGGCGGGCGAAATGAAGCCTTCGATCAATCCTGCGATCAGCAACATCGGTATGCAACCGAGTATTAGCTTGATCGCAAGCCTTCCATTCTCGACCAGCGCATCGATCCGGCGTAGGTCGCCCGGCATCAAGAGCGCCTTGCCGATTAAGAAACCTGCCCCTCCCGCGATGAAGATCGCCGTCAGCTCGATTACGCCATGAGCTGAGACGAAGATGGGGATTTCCCAGAAGCGATAACGAAAACACAAGCTCATTACCATCCCAAGCAGCAATCCATTCTGCGCCAGCACCCACAACGATCCGATCCCAGCAAGAACGCCGCCGGCGAATGCAAAGAAGGTGACCTGGATGTTGTTGGCTTGAATCGAAGTCGACGCAAGCGGGTTTGCATTGTTCACCGACTCGGTCCAGTTGTGATGATCGGCTATTGACTGCCTCAGTCCTGGCGCGATGCGATCGGCGAAGCCTTCGTCGAGAAGACACGCGGCAGAGGCAAATACCGCCGCCAGCATAAAGGTCAAAAAGGCCGTGAATGTGTAACGAAAAGTCTTCCTGAAGACTGCGGGGAATTCGTAGCGGAAGAACGAAACGAAGACGCCGAAGCCAGACGACTCACTGCGGTAGATTGCTCCGTGAGCGCGTCCGACCAGATGGTTCAGATAATTCACCAGGCGCCGGTCGCTAATCTCTTCACGCGCGATCGCCAGATCGGCAGCCGTGCGCCGATAGAGCTGCCCGAACTCGCGAACCTCTTCGCCCGAGAGATTCTTCAACCGAAGCCGCGAGACGCGAGCAGTCAGTTCTTCAAGCCGCTTCCACTTTCCCAGTCGAGACTCGAGGAAGGTCTTCAGCACAGGACTCAGGATACACGATTCAAGGTCAGAAGTCAGAGGTCGGAAGTCGGAGGTCAGCAGGCCAGATTTCGCGATCCGCTTTATCGCTGGATGATGAATACTGTATTCTGACTTCTGACTTCTGACCTCTGACTGCTATGCCATTCTCGACACTCATCGGGAACGACCGAATAAAAAAGCTGCTCCGACGCGCAGTGACCGAAGGACGCATCGGGCAATCCCTATTGATGGCTGGGCCTCGCGGCGTCGGCAAGTATCAGTTTGCGGTTAGGCTCGCGCAGGCGTTGAACTGCGAGCAAGTGACAACCGGCGATGCCTGCGGAGACTGCGTCCCCTGTCGAAAGATCGCGCGCAACGAACACGCTGACGTGCGAACGATCCTGCGGGAGAGTCAGGACCCTTCATTCAAGAAAGAGTCCAAGAGTCAATTCATCAAGATTGAACAGACGCGCGCACTGTCAGAGCAAGCCCAGTTTCGCCCCTACGAAGGCCGCCGCCGCGTCTTCATCATCGACGACGCCGAATGGCTGCGTCACGAAGCGGCCAACTCATTGCTGAAGACTCTTGAAGAGCCGCCTGATAGTTCGCTCATCATTCTCATCACCGCAAAGCCCTTTTCGCTGCTCGATACAGTTCGATCCCGCTGTTTGATGTTGAGCTTCGCGCCGCTCAGCGCCGCTGAGATCGAGCAACATCTTCGAACGATGAAGACGACATCGGAGGAGGCGCACCTGCGGGCGCGGCTCGCAGGCGGAAGCATAGGCCGCGCAATTGAAATAGACCTGGCCGAATACCGCGAGATGCGCAACCTGCTTCTGGAGCTTGTCGAGACACTCGCGTTTTCACGAGACAGCATCAGGCTTTTGAGCGCCGCGGAGTATCTTGGAAGAAAACTCGACAAAGACGGGTTCGAGAAACACCTCGACGCATTGATGGTCTTACTGGGCGATCTGTTTCACCTGAAGCTGCGCGAGTCCAAAGATCCTTTGATCAACGAGGACGTCGCCGAAAGGCTCGAGCGAGTGGCCGAAGCGCTGGCGGTCGAGCAGATAACCGAGTGGACCGATCGAATCGAGCAGGTGTTTCGAGCATTGCCTCGCAACGTTAATCGCCAGCTTGCGTTGGAAGCATTTTTGATAACAGCGTAAGCGGTGGTACCTACTCAACCATCCGCGGCCCTCGGTTGGACGCTTCGACGGTATCAACCGGCTAACGCACGCCGGAAGGCATCGGCAAGCGTCGTCGCAGTCGTCCGATTCAATGTCTCGTTCACACCTATCAAGAAGCTACCATTCGGAGACGGCTCCGGAAGCACGACCCCCAACCCCGCAAGCTTCTTCTGATAAGCAGTCACATCTGTTCCGCGGACGCGAAGATGAAACAGGTTGGTGCCTGCCGGAATACGTTCGATCGTGAAAGCATCGTGCGCGCTCAGAGCGCGGATCAACTCGTCGGAGCTACGAATCGCACTACTGAAGCGATCCGAGAACCCGGTGACGTAGTGAAGCGCAACCGCAGCAAAAGGCCATGCGTGACTGAGCCCTCCGCCGAACATCCGGCGCGTGTGATACATTCCATCGAGCAAATCGCGTGGTCCCGCTAGTATGGCGCCTGAGGCTGCGTTGAAATACTTGTACAGAGACACATACACAGTGTCGAACGGCTGCGTGTACTCGGCGACGTCCTTTCCCGCATATGCCGCCTCCAGGAACAAACGTGCACCGTCGAGGTGAAGACGGATGCCTTCACGCCGCGCAAGTGCTACGACTTTCTTCAGCTCTGCGGGATCGAAAATCGCTCCCTGCTTGCGGCGTACAGGTGATTCAATAGAGATGACCGAGACTCGTGATGCAACTCGCCCGGTTCGGGTCTGATCGAGGAGTTGCCGGACTTCATCAGCAGTGAAGCTTGCACGGCCTGGTGCGAGTGGAATCAGCGTGATGTTGCTGAGCGTTTGAACGCAGTCGCCGGTGTCCTGATAAAGATGGCTCTCGGCCTGGACGATGGCGCGGCTCGAGCCGCCGGCCAGCGCCCTGACGGCGAGGTGGTTCGCGAGCGTTCCTGTCGGCATGAACACCGCGCGCTCTTTGCCAAGAATGCGGGCGAATTGTTTCTCCAATTCGTCGACTACGCCATCAAGGATATACGAGTCGGGAGCAATACCCTTTTGCTCGGCGAGTTGTGTCAGGAGGCGGGAATACTGTGTCGTAGTGAGGCCGAGACCGTCCCCGCTCAAGCGTATGACCCGGTCATCAGGGTCCTGAGTCGCGTCACCATGTATGCGCTGAGCAGCCCTGAATTCGAACCCGGGTGCAACGGCTCCGAGCGCGCCTGCTACGCCTCCGAGTTCTATGAATCGTCGCCGGTTCAATGTCGTCATTAGCAACAACTCCTCGGACTGCCGCGTGCGGCCGTGTGATCTACTGATAGCCGTCAGTCGTTCTAAAAACTCGTCATGAGAGTACAGGCAAAGCCAGGGCAGCCCTTTGCACAGTCTGCCGAGCTTGCGGCACGTAGCTCTCGGGCAAGTCGCCGTTGTCTTCTCGAAGGTACTGCAAGTAGTGCGGCTTGAGCGAAGCAATCAGCTCTTTGCGAGTCTTTATCTTGATCGGCTTGCCCATGTAGATCTTGCCCATCCGCGCCATCATCTTCTCGGACATCGCGCTCGAAAACATCAATAAGGGCCACTTGAAGTTCGGGCCGTTCAGCTTTCTTAGCTTGTATATCCACAGCGCGATCGCGCCGACTCGCCACGCCGTCGGAGCCCACCAACTGTATTGACCCGGCCGGAGGTTCATCTTCCAACACTTCATCATCAACTGCCACTGAAGCGGCGAGAGCTGCATAGTCTCGGTCACGCCCTTCTTCATTTCCATTCGCGTGTCGTGCAGCGGTGTGAAGATCGACGGAATGAAAAACGCGAACAAACCGCGCCGCTCGACTTCGTAGATCAGATCGAGCGTGGCCTTCGTGTCTTCGTCGGTCTCGTCGGGATTGCCGATGATCAAGGTCATCGCCGGGAACCAGTTGTTTGCGTTGAGGACGGTCAACCCTTGAATCACCACGCTCGGCCAGTTGTCGATCGTGAAGGGTACGCCCTTGCTCGGCATGATCATCTTCGCCATGCGGAGCGATGCAGTCTCCAGACCGATCAGCGGTACCAGAGCTTTCTTCTGCGGATGCGAGCTGAGATAAGGCAGGTGAATTGGGCTCTTCGGCAGCAAGATGTCTGAGAGCTTCCTGATCAGAAGCGGATCGACAACGGCCGGCGCCATCGTGCAGTGGCTGAGCACGTGATGATCGACTCCCGGAGTGCTGACGATGTCAGAGTAGAGTTCGAGGAGCGCTTCGCGATTCGGAAAGTAGAACGGGATGTCGGTGTGGACCTGCCCCCAGATGAACATGTCTTCGGTGGCCAGCGATATCTGCTTGTTGCCTTCGCGCACGTTGGAGCGAACGGCTTTCATGATTTGTTCTTTCGGGAGATCGATCTGAGGGTTCAAGTCCGGCAGGCAGAACTGGCAGCGGCGGCCGCAGCCTGTGGTCATCTCGACAACTCCGAACGTGGTTCGCTTGTCGGGAAAGAGAATGCTGTTGCGGTCCGTCGGATGTTTTACTTCGATCTCGCGCGGCAGGTCTTCGCCGGCAATGGCTTTGCGAAAGAGATCGAGCGTGTCGAGGGACTCGCTGCGGCCTTCAACAATGCAGTCGATTCCGAGCTCTTCGTAGAGGTCAGTCTGAATGATCTGCCAGCCGCCCGAGCCGCCTACGATGACCTTGAAGTTGTTTCGGTGCGGGTTGGTCTTGATCTTTTCGAACATCAACCGCGAATAGTGAGAGTTGATAGGCATCTTCGACGTGCCGAAGATCGAAGTGTATACGCCGGCGGCGAACGTCACTCCAAGCGGGTTGTGGGTCGAAACAGCAACGACCCGTGTTCGCGGTCCGATGAACTTATGAAGATCATCCGGATAGCAAGCGACGATGTCATCAGGCGAATACTGACGCAGTAGCGACGCCTCAAGCACCCGGCTGCCCGCGGGCATATAACGAGCCGAGCTGTCGTCGTTGTACTCGACGTTGCGCCAGTTGGGATACTTGCGATTCAGCACGCCCTCCATCCATATAGGCATGGAAGCCATGCCCATCTGAATGAAATAGCCCGCGTGGTCGATCGTCTCGGTGAGCGGCGCGGTGAGCACTATCAGCTTGCCGCCGTCCTTCGCAGCTTCCGCGGGAGCCTGATGCAGATCGCCGTTCGACTTGGCCTTCTCTGGCTTACTACCGTTGGTGTGCACTTGTGTGAAGCTCATCGTTTAGTTGTCTTTCCTTTTTTTCCGGACCACACCTTGCGATGGTCCGGTTGAAAATGAAGAGCAGCGCCGTGGCTGCTTGCAGAACGGGCCTTATTCTATACGAAGGTGGCTTTCCTTTGCTACTCCAAATTGCTTGTGAGCGGCCTCTGCTTCACACGCCCCGGCCGGCGTGCTATACGTAAGAGACAAAATCGGAGAACACTATGAGAGCCATTCGAGTTCACGAGTTCGGCGGACCTCAGGTGATGCAGCTTGAGGAAGTGCCCGATCTCACCGCCGGACCGGGTAATGTAGTCGTGCGAGTCCGTGCCATCGGCGTCAATCCTGTTGATACGTACATAAGAGCGGGTCTGCACGCCGTTAAGCCGCCCTTGCCATATACGCCGGGAACCGACGCGGCTGGGGTCGTTGAATCGATCGGCGAAGGCGTCACCAGCGTGGCGTCAGGCGACAGCGTTTACGTCGCAGGAACGATCAGCGGGTCCTACGCCGGGCAAGCTCTGTGCAGCGAATCTCAGGTGCACAGCTTACCGCCTCAATTAACAT
Organism: uncultured Clostridia bacterium; assembly: GCA_964548075.1. GTDB lineage: Bacteria > Acidobacteriota > Blastocatellia > UBA7656 > UBA7656 > Onstottus_A. The sequence continues at coordinate 24,617 of CAZJQQ010000075.1, forward strand.
TCGAGCAGGGGGCGGCGGTCGGTATTCCGTATGCGACGGCTTATCGAGCGCTCTTTCATCGCGCCGGGGCTCGAGCGGGCGAGGTTGTGCTTGTACACGGCGCGACCGGCGGAGTCGGCATCGCCGGCGTTCAACTCGCGCGCGCCGCCGGCATGACGGTCATCGCTACGGGCGGCACCGATAAGGGACGCAGAAATGTGGCCGAGCAGGGCGCGCATCACGTTCTTGATCACCACCTCCCGGACTATCTGGATCAGATCGTGGCGTTAACCGGCGGCAAGGGTGTCAACGTGATTCTGGAGATGCTCGCGAACGTGAACCTCGCAAAAGACCTCGGCGTTCTGGCGAGGTCCGGGCGGGTGGTGGTGATCGGCAACCGTGGCAAGATCGAGATCGATCCGCGAGCGGCAATGACGCGCGATTTGAGCATACTGGGAATGACTCTCTTCAACACCTCGGATGAAGATCGGGCGAGCATTCACGCGGCTCTTGTTGCTGGGCTTGAGAACGGCACGCTGAGACCGGTTGTGGGAAAGGAGATGCCGCTCGCTGATGCAGCGCGCGCTCACGAGGCGGTGCTTCAGCCAGGGGCGTTAGGGAAGATCGTGTTGATACCGTGACGAGGAATGAGGGGGAGACGGGGCGAGGGGGAGAGGGGGCGGCCAACTTCTGAGTCGCCCCCTCTCCCTGTCTCCCCGTCTCCCCCTCGCTTCTTCTACTCGACCCAATCCCCGATGAAGACATTCGTGTCGGTTTGAACCTTATTATTTCTGTTGGAGGCGAACACAAGCTTCTTGCCATCCGGGCTGAACATCGGGAAGCCGTCAAACGTCGGGTTAGAGGTGATGCGCTCAAGCCCGGTACCATCAACATTGATCGCGTAGAGATCAAAGTCGCGGCCCCTCGGATCGGCCATGTTCGAAGCGAAGATGACTCGCTTGCCGTCGGGAAAGAAATAAGGCGCAAAGTTAGCCTTGCCGTTGTTGGTAATCTGGCGCTTGTTGCTTCCATCGGCTTTCATCACCCAGATATCGAGCGCCGTTGGACGAATCAAATTCTCTTTCAGCAGCACCTTGTAGTCGGCGATGTCTTTCTCAGTCTTCGGGTGATGAGCGCGAAAGACTATCCATTGACTGTCGTATGACCAGAACGGGCCACCGTCGTAGCCGATCTCGTTAGTCAGCCGCTTCACGTTCTTGCCGTCGAGGTCAATCGTGTAGATGTCCAGGTCGCCGTCGCGCATCGAGGTAAACGTGATCTTCTTCCCGTTTGGAGAGATCACCGCCTCTGCATCGTAGCCGGGCGTCCTCGTGATCTGCTTTATGTCATCTCCGTCCGGGGCCGCGCTAAACAAATCGTAGCCGGGATAGATCGCCCAGACGTAGCCCTTCGAGAAGTCGGGCTTCGGTGGACACTCCGCGCTTGCGAGATGCGTCGACGAATAAGTAATACGCTTGCCGTTTTGAAAGAAGTACGAGCAGGTCGTACGGCCTTTACCGGTTGAAACCATTCGCACATCCGAACCGTCGATGTTCATCGTGTATATCTGATCGCAAGCGCGCCCGTCACGAGTCGATTGAAAGATAAGCTTCTTTCCATCGCCTGAGAAATAGGCTTCGGCGTTCTCTCCGCCGAAGCTGAGTTGGCGGATGTTGCGCAGGTGCTTCTCTTCCGGCAGCCGAAGTGGATCATCTGTGGCAGGCGGCGGGGCGAAACCGAACGACGAAAACGCAGCAGCCACCAGTATCAAAGCGATTAGAACGAGTCTCATTCATTCCTCCTGGGCAGTAGGCAGAAGGCAGAACGCAGAAGGCAGTTGCGGCCTTCTGCCTTCTGCCTTCTGCCTTCTGCCTTCTGCCTTCTGCCTTCTGCCTTC
>CAZJQQ010000076.1:0-24582 GCA_964548075.1 uncultured Clostridia bacterium
CTCTGAACCCTGAACCCTGAGCTCTGAACCCTGAACTCTGAACCCTGAACCCGGAACCCTGAACTCCTATCCCTTAGCGCTTGAACTCTGAACTCTTGCGAATCATTCGCAGCGCTTCGCGGCGGATCAGTCCGCTGAACGGAGCTATCAGAGCCCAGTACACCCGGAAGCGCCGTCTACTCGCGTCATCCAAACAGCGCACCCGCGTCTCGGTTGCCAGCCTTGTGATTTCAGCGTTCTCGTCAACCAGAGAGAAGTTCCAAACGGCCTTGGCATATCCGGGCATGTCGAAAGCCGTGAACTCGTCTGCACTCACCCGACACCTGCTTCCTGACAACGTCCAGAAGCGGCCGACTAGCCCAAGGGCAATCTCATTTGGAGGATTCTCGCCTAACAGCACAAATCCGCCTTTAATGATCGCATCAAGGTTGAGCCTCAGATTTTGCTTATGACCGCCGGTTGCGAGTAGCGCTGGCAGCTCACGCAATCGCAGGAGCAAGCGAACGATTGGTGACGCGCCCAGGTCGGCGGTTCGAAGCGCGCCATACACTTTTTCAATCGGCGCGCGAACCCGTGTCTCGTGGTACTCGCTCACGTCGCTGGCTGGCATGAACTCGTCGATAAGGCTGTGAGCGGCCGGCGGCAGGGTGATTCGATGTTTAATCAAAGGGCGAGTCCGGGAACAGTATCGACGCTTTCTTACCGCGCTGAAAGCCGTCCAGGTGAAGGAGCAACATTCCTATTCCGGCCGCGCCTTGCATGTAACCGGTCTGCGCGACAAGCAACTCCGGCCTGACTCGATGCTCCGCCTGAATCCAACGCATGCCATCGCGGTCACTCGTCGCCTTCGCAAGCAACTGCGCGGTGACTCGCTTCGAAAACTCAAGGTACGCCCGTTCGCGAGTGACCCTATGCAAGCTCAAGAAGAATTCTGCGACACCCGCTGAGCCGCAACACTGGCTGACGTTGTTCCAGAAACCGGGCGTTTGCTGCTCGGGAATCCCGCTCTCCATTATGGCGCGCGCGGATTTCTTTACCCAATCCATCCAGACGCGGTCTCCGGTGACCTGGTAGAGCCGATAAAACAATCGCGCGGTGCCGACCGGCCCGTGACACCACCCGAGATAGTAAAGGTCCTTGCCCTCCGGCTCGTTGTGGAAGATCAAACAGGCATCATTGTCAGTCTTGGCGACAGCTCGAAGATACTTTGCTCCGGCGAGCGCGGCATCCAGGAACTCTCGCCTCCTGGTCTCTTGATAAAGCGTCGCCAGAAAGTATGCGATGCCTGCCGTGCCGTGTGAAAAGTTGGGCATTAGCCGCGCGAAGCTTGGGCTCATCCTCCATTTCATCCCGTTCTCTTCAGACATTCCCAGGTTGATCAGCCGGTGACCATCCTGAATCGCAAGCTCGCGAAACGCCGGCTCTTTCAACTCCCGCGCGGCGTACAGCAAGAAGAGCCCGATGCCCGCGCCGCCGGCGATGACATCCGTTGTATCATTCCACTCAATTCCCTTCCCTGCTTTTCTGGCTCGCTCGCCCAGCAACTGCGCGCATCGCAGCGCGCCTTGTCGATACTTTGGTTTCCCGGTGGCCTTGAACGTCTCGGTCAGTGCAAAGCCAATTCCCGCGATGCCCACGTACAGCCCGGACTCGTTTTCATTTGCGAGTGCGGCCAGCAAATGGTCGGCGCCGGCGCGCGCGTCCTTTAGGCAGGATTGATCGCCGGTCGAGTGATAGCCTTCGAGGAAGAACAGGATCACTCCCGCGGTGCCTGCGTACAGACTGTCGTTGACCGATTTCGAATCGCGAGGGTCCGCCGGCCAAACCGTGCCGTGATCGGTTTGAGCGGCCGCGGCTCTTATCCATCGCGCAGCGTCCAGCGCCGCGTCGCGATAGGATGTGTCAGCAGCAGGGAGGGTCGACGCAAGAATGGCGAGCAATGCCACGGGTGTTATGAAGGTCCTCATTAGGCCTCACGTTTCCCGCCGCAAACGTAAACGGCGGAGGCTGCCCAAGATTTCAAATCGCTAACGTTTCCAGCCCGTGCTCTGGCTTGAGCGCCTCCGCCATTGATTGAACGGCAGGGCGCACGAGCTTTGCCATCTTTTTTTTCCGGCGACTAGCGGCCCTCGGGCTTGTTGCTCGCCGAATCAAGCCATGCCGTGTACCAGAGGTTCGCCAGCATCTGCGAGCCCGCAGCCAACCGCCCGGCGACAAACTTCTTCGAGTCGGCGTTTCGATTGTTAGCGTCCCACCGGGCCGCCTTATCCATTCGATAGAGGTCCGGAACGCGATCGTAAGACTGGAACAAGTATTTCACGATATCGGCAAACGGGTCCTGCAGCCTAGTAGCGGTTTTGACTAAACCGCTGAAGTCTTCGGGCTTGATCTGCGCCTTCACGTATTCGCCTTCGAACCGCCAGTGCAGCGGCTCGCGCGTGTAGAGCTGCGGATTCGAGCTTGTGCTCCAGCCGTTGTAGTGGATCGACGTGTGAAGCGGCTGAGACCCATCCGCCACGTAGTGCCCGACCACGCCCGCATAGTAGATGATGTTCTGCTCGATCTGGTCTCGCTCGGCTTCGTGCTGGCGATCGCGCCACATCCGAAACAACACTTGAATCTTTTGATAGCCCTCGAGGATTGAATAAGGCAAGTATCCGATATCCTTCGGGTCTTTTCCTTGCGTACGCAGCCAGTCCGCGTATGCGTAGCGATCGTTGGGCAACGCTTCAAAGTTCGAAGGCTTATCGATGTCGATGAAGTGATCCGGACCGTTCACCTCGCTCAGCGCTTTGAAGAGTTCCTTGACGTCGCGCCAGCGGTCGGGCTCCGGTCCCAGAAAGGACAGCCGCACGCCCGCGTTTCGAAAGAAGGGCGGGATGTCTTCGGGCAAATGCTCGGCCGCGACGCGGTTGATGAAGCGGTGACCTTCTTCTCCCCAGGCGTTTGCGGGGGGCGCAAGACTCAGTAACACGAACACTGCGATAACAAGCGAGGCTGCAGCGAGCTTTACATGATTCATTGCGTCCCTCACGGTTTGAATTCAAAGGCAGGCTAAACAATACGCGGGCCGAGGCGGCAGATTCAAGTTGTCTCAATTCGATTGTCCGACAAACGTCGGTTTGTCGTGGTGGCCGGCCTATGTCGACAAGACTTCAATTTGTCTTAGCGGCCAGTCTATGTCGACAAACTGAAGTTTGTCGGACGGTCACTCTTCGTCGTGTTCGTGACCATCGTAGTGCATGACCAAGGGTTCTTCGTCGACCTGGGTTTCAAGATGCACGTCGCGGCCCCAGAGATTGTAAACATATTCGAGCGTCTTGCGCGCATACTTCATATCCAGCTCGACTCCCTCATAGCGGTGCATCAAGTAGAGCTCGCGATTGCCGTCGTAGTCCCCGTCAACGACTTCGATGTAGGGGAAGCCGAAATTGGTCATGTTCGCTGCAAGCTGATCGCGAACGCGCTCCCATTTCTTTTCCGTCACCGTCCAATCCTCATCATCGATTAGCTGATAGACGAATAGATCCAGTTCCTCACAGAGCTCTTCAGTCAAGTAGTTGCGCAGGAATGAAATATCGTTATCCAGCTCGCGAACCTCGAACACCTTCTCGCGGCCCTCGCCTCCGCGCCGCCCGAACTTCTCGCGATCTTCATCGGAGGGATTGTCCCAGCGCTTTTCGATATCTTCGAAAACTTTGTAGCCAAGATAATAGGGATTAAGGTTGCCCTTGTGCGGCGAAACAACCCCAGCGTGCAATTCGGCGAACTCCAGATGCTCGCTGGTTGGCAGGTCCATCTCGCGCATGATGCGTGAGTGCCAGATGCTAGCCCAGCCTTCGTTCATGATTTTGGTCTGGAGCTGCGGGATGAAATATTCCATCTCCTCGTGCAGCATCGCCATGACATCGCGCTGCCAGGGTTCAAGCGACGGCGAGTGCTTCATCAGAAAGTAGACCAGGTCCTTCTCGGGCGCTTCGATACTCGGCTTGTGCTTGCGGCCATCGTCCCGGCTATCGCTGCTTCCGTTTTGCTCCTCGCGCTCTTCCTTCGAAAGGAGATCGTCGTAGCGACCCTCGCGGCGGCCTGGTTTCTTATCGGCCTCTTTGTCCGGGTCCTCGCGTTGTTTCCTGATGAAGAAATTCGGATCAACGTGCTCCTCTATCGAAAGCACCGCATCCAGAAACTCTTCGACCACCTTTCTACCGTATTTGAATTCGTACTCGCCCATTCGGCGCGCGTGCAGCGCCGCTTCGTCGACCATTCGCCGGTTCGTCTTCGAGAAGTAGAAGTTGTTCTTGAAGAAGTCGATGTGGCCCAGGACGTGGGCGATCACCATCTTGTTCTGAGTCGGAGAGTTCGTCTCCAACAGAAACGCGTAGGAGGGGTTAGAGTTGATGACGACTTCGTAGATCTTCGACAGGCCGAAGTCGTACATCATCTTCATGCGATGGTAGGCCTTGCCAAAGGTCCAGTGCGAGTAACGGCCCGGCAGCGCGTATGAGCCGACCTCGTACATGACCGAAGCCGGTACGATCTCGAAACGCACCGGGAACGGATCGAGCCCGAATCGGTTCGTGGCGATGTCCCAGATCTGTTCGACTGCCTTTTCGAGTTCTTGTACTTCCCGGTCAACCATGTGATTTTGTCAGGCTTCTTCCCCACGTTTGCCGAAGAATTCTTTCAATGCTGGATACACTTCTTCTTTGTCATCGATGCGCACGCCAACGAACCGGTTCTGACTTCGAAGCCGATCTTTGAAGATCGACAGTAGCGCGCCCGACGAGCGGCGATAACTCGACGCGCCTTCCTCTCCAATCTCGCCATAGCCAAACAGATTGCAGGTCGCAATCAACTCATCGGCGAGCTTCACCGCTTCGTCGTTGTCCGAATAGTAGTTGTCGCCATCCGAGAAATGAAATGGATAGATGTTCCAATCGTTCGCCGGAAATCGCCCGCCGATGATGTCGAGCGCCAAACGATAAGCCGACGACACCACCGTCCCACCCGATTCGCCCTGCGTGAAAAACTGTTCCTCAGTCACCTCTTTCGCTTCGGTGTGGTGGCTGATGAAGACGATCTTCACGTTGTCGTACTTGGTCTTCAGGAAGCGCACCATCCAGAAGTAGAACGACCGCGCGATGTACTTCTTGAACTCTCCCATCGAGCCGCTCACGTCCATCATCGCAATCACCACGGCGTTCGACTCGTAAGTCATCTGCTCTTCCCAGGTCTTGTAGCGCAGGTCTTCTTTCTTGAAAGGTCCAATGTGCGCATCGCCGGTCTCGCGCGCCCGGCGCTTGATGTTCTCCATTATGCTGCGGCGCTTGTCGAGATTCGACAAAATGCCCGACCGGCGGATCTCGGTGAACTTGGTAGTCTTCGACGGAACAGCATGCTTCGCCTTCTCTTCGAGGTACGGCAGGTGGAGGTCCTCGAAGATCAGCTTTGCGATTTCGTCGATGTCTACTTCAGCCTCGTAGTACTCTTGCCCCGGCTGATCGCCGGCGCCCGGTCCCTGACCTTGACCTGGCTGTCCGTCGTGTCCGATCACGTCGCCGACTTTGGTATTGCCATCGCCGGTCCCCACGTGCTTCTTCTTGCGGTAGTCAAAGCGGAACTTGTATTCATCAAGCGAGCGAATCGGGACCTTAACAATGCGCTTGCCGTCAGAGAGGATAATCGACTCGTTGGACACGATCGAGCCAAGGTTCTTCTTGATCGCGTCACGGACTCGCTCCTTGTGGCGATCCTGATCGATCTGCCCTTTGCGTTGAAGTGACCAGTCGTTTCGTTGGACTGACATAATCCTAATTCCTATTCCAGCACGTAGATACGACCCTCTCGAAAGTCAATCTGTAAGCGGCGATTGACGAAGGCATTAACACCGAGGACGACCTCGATCGGAAGCCCGAGTTTGGCTACTTCGAGGACAACCGCCTCGCAGGGCTGAAGCTGGACATTTCCAAACCCGACGCTTGGCAACTCGACAACCCGCAATGACAAACGCGCGCCGCCCAGAACGAGAATGTCCCGGTTGCCTTGCTTCTTCAATCCAAGCCGCAGCGAAGTATTCGGAGCAATCAGACTGACTTCGGCACCAGTATCCACCAATGCGCGAAAGACACCATTGCCGATTCTTACGCTTACAACCGGACTGCGCTTTGCGCTGAACTGTAACCAGTTTCTAGACATCAACCTACGAACGCGGGTTGAGGTTCGGTGTAGTCGCCTCGGGTCTCAAGGGTGACGATGCCCCGCTCATCATAGCTTCTCCCGATATCGACGAGTTCTATGGGATCAACGGCAGTGGCAATCAGCTTCCCCTCGTACACTTCCCATTCATCCTGCCTTGTAACTTCAATAAGCATCCAGAGGTCAGGATACAGACGCTCCCACACCTGTATCGGCTTGATCTCCTCAGCGTTGACCACTCGGAGAGTCGGGGTTTGCTCTTGCATTGATAAGCTCGCTTCCTACGACTTGTGACTCGTCAAACGCGCGTTGATATCACCTTCGCGATCGGATCCACACTTGCCCCCGAAGCAACCTAACCCCGGAGCGTCGGCGCTCACCGCGAGAGCAGCGTCCCAACATAAGTCAGCAACTCATTCGCGCATACCGTGCAGTAGCCGTTCTGCGAAACCAGCCGGTCGATCACCTCGTTGATCCTCCGAAGCTGATCGGCGTCGGGCGTCTTGGTCGAGGTCGTGATCTTCACAACGTCTTTCAGGTCGGAGAAGATTTTCTTCTCGATCGCTTCTTTCAGGCGCTCGTGCGACTTGTACTCGAAGGGCTTGCCCTTTCGCGCGTGGCTCGAGATCCGGATCAGAATCTCTTGCCGGAACGTGTTCTTCCCGTTTTCGCTGACGCCGATTTGCTCTTCGATCGAGCGCATCAGCTTCTCGTCAGGCTCAATCTCCTCTTCGGTGATCGCGTCCTTTAGCTTCTCCTTGTTGCAGTACGCCTCGACGTTGTCGAGATAGTTATCACAAAGAGTCTTGGCCATTTCCTCGAACGAGTAGACAAACGCCCGTTGAACGTCGTTTTTGGATATATCGTCGTATTCGCGCCGGGCGACCGAAACCAGATTCAGGTATCGTTCGCGTTGCTCCGCCGAGATCCCCGAGTGTTGCTCGAACCCATCCTTGACGGCTCGCAACGCGTCGATTGGATTTATGCAGGTGATGTTGTCGCGAACCAGCGCGCCCGAAAGACGATTGATGATGTACCGCGGGCTGATGCCATCCATTCCCTCGCGCACGGTGTCTTCCTGCAGTTCTTTCACGTCCTTCGACTTGAAGCCCTCAACGTCCTCGCCGTCATAGAGCTTCATCTTCTTGACGATGTCGATGTTCGCCTTCTTCGGTTCTTCGAGCCTGGTCATCACCGCAAACATCGCGGCAATCTTGAGGGCGTTAGGCGCGATATGAATGTTGCGCAGCGCGTTCGACTGCTTGAGCAACTTATCGTAGATGCGTTCCTCCTGCGAGACCTTCAGGTTGTAGGGAACCCGGATCATAATGATTCGGTCCTGCAACGCCTCGCTCTTGCGGTTGGCCACGAAAGCCGTGTATTCGTTCTCGTTCGTGTGCGAGAGTATCGCCTCATCCGCGTAGATCAGCGCGAAGCGGCCGGTCTTGATGTTTTGCTCCTGGCTGAGCGTCAGCAAGCTGTACAGGAACTTCTCGTCGACCTTCAACATCTCGACGAACTCCATCAATCCGCGATTGGCGATGTTCAGCTCGCCGTCGAATCTGTAAGCGCGTGGATCTGATTCGACTCCGACCTCGCCGATGGTCGACAGGTCAATCGAGCCAGTCAGCTCGGTGATGTCCTGCGACTTCGGATCGGAGGGAGCAAACGTACCGATGCCGATGCGGTCCTTCTCAGAAAAGACAATCCTGTGTATCAGAACGTCCTCGTGGCGTCCGTGATAGACGTGTTCGAGATTGTAGCGGCACTGCGGGCACAGCTCGCCTTCGATGTAGATGTGGTAGTGCCGTTCGATTTCGGCCCGAAGCTCAGGCGGAATGAGGTGCAACGGCTCTTCGTGCATGGGGCAGTCCTTGATCGCATATACTGCTCCGTCATTTGTGCGCGACCATTTCTCGACGCCCCGTTTGAGCATCGTTACGATCGTCGATTTGCCGCCGCCCACCGGTCCCATCAACAAAAGGATTCGCTTGCGCACTTCCAGACGCTGGCCGGCCGACTTGAAATACTCGACGATCTTCGAGATCGGCCGTTCGATCCCGAAGAGTTCGTCGCTGAAAAAGTTGTACTTTACGATTTCGTCGCGCGAGCCCTCGTTGATTTTTTCAGCGCCAGCCGCGAGGATCATGTCACAGATACGCGCGTGCGAGAGCTTCGATACATTCGGATTCTGAGTCACCAGTTCGAAGTAATCTCTGAATGTGCCTTCCCAGGCCAGCCGCTCGCGGTCGCGGCGGTGAGTCTCGAGGAGGTCGCTCAGGTTTATCTTATTATCTCCCATGTCTACCTCCGAATCGGTTCGGTGTGCTGACCGGCGGACGGTAACTGCCGGCGGTCGCGTGCCTTTCAATTGTTCTCCAAAACCGTTCCTGCCTGGGGGCCAACCAAAAACGGTTTCTGCGGCTCATTCATTGCGAGGATTGGGACGACACTCAGTCTACGCCCTCTTCAGGCGCACAGTCGGAGGTATGGTCCGGCTGCTCGTGGCTCGACTGGATGCACGCTCAACCTCGATAATCAAAGCGAAGCATCTTCCTAAAACAAGCTCGAACTCAACGATCTATCTTCAGCCTCAAGCTTCTTGCAGCAGTATAGCACAACACGCAAGCGTCGCTTTCGACGCGGATTCCAGCGACAACGTCCCGAACATTCGCGCGATCAAATGCCTTCGACTCCCATCACCACGCGCGGACTCACCAGCTCGAGGCTCGGATCGTACACCCCTACCGCCACAAGCGCGCCCTCCCGATCGCACAAACGCAGAGAAATTGGAGCGTGTGCCGCGACCGCGCCCTCACTTTCACACAACGAGAATGCTCGCCCATTGCCAACTAGTTTTGTCCGCTCCTCATCCAGCCACACGATCGGCAGATGTGAAAGCATGTCCGTCGTGCTGATCAGAGCATTGCGCAGATCGTCAGGAGTCATCCTTTCCACTTCATCCAACGTCAGAGCATCGGCGAGCCGAAAATGCCCGACCTCCGTGCGACGAAGCTTGGCCAGGTGCGCTCCGAAACCGAGCTTTTCGCCGATATCGTGAGCAAGCGTTCTGACGTACGTGCCCGATGAGCAGCGCACTTGCATCCGAAAATCGCACGTGCCGTCTTCGTTAGCATTCAACGTTGGTCCGTCACCTCCAATCAGCCTCATCGAGTGAACAACGATGCTCACCGGCTCTCGCTCCACTTCGCGGCCGGCGCGGGCCGCGCGGTACAGTCGTTCGCCGCCGACCTTCTTAGCTGAGAACATTGGCGGTGTTTGCAACTGGGGGCCGGTGAACTGCTCCAACACTCGACTTAGCTCTTCGAGACTCAAATCGTTTGATGAGCGAAGCGGCGTGATCTGTTTGCCGGTGCCGTCTTGAGTATCCGTCGCGTAGCCGAGCCTGACGGTCGCGATGTACTCCTTGTCCAGACCAACAAGGAATTGAACCAGCCTGGTCGCGCGGCCGATGCAACACACCAACACTCCAGTCGCGAAAGGATCGAGCGTGCCGGCATGCCCAACGCGACGCGTGCCCGCAGCGCGACGAACACGCGCAACAACGTCGTGAGAGGTGATGCGTTCGGGTTTGTCGATGATCAGCGCGCCGAGCATAAGCTTTTCTGAGTACAGCTAATCATAGCAAAACGCCCCGGGCGGGGCTCGACCGGAGAAAACACGACTCGAAGGATTAATAGTGGATGAAAGGTGGGGGGCTGAGTTCTCAATTCCGCGGCAGGGTCTTGAGCTTAAGAATTAATGTCGTGACACCTATTCCGACGACGAGCAGTGTCAGATCCAGCAGCAACGAATCCACTCGGTACATTGAGAACAGCAGCGACACCCATAGGATAGTTATTGTAATAATCTTAGCTCTAATCGGCATGCCTCTGTTGTCTTTGATGTTGGTTATGTAAGGCCCCAAATACCTATTGCTCATCAACCAGTTGTGAAGAGTTGTAGACCCCCTCACGTAGCAAGCAGAGGCTAGCAGCAAGAACGGCGTCGCCGGGAGTAACGGCAGGACGGCTCCCAGTATGCCGACCAACAGGAACATAGTTCCAAGTATGTTAAAGGCAACCTTGCTGAACACGTTTTTCAATCACCAGTGACAAGTAGGCCGTATGATCGGGAGTCAGTGTGCCCTTCACAGCACTCGCCCTACGACGCGCGGTGTGAAGGCACGGATGAGTGCACGCTCGCCGACTCCACGAATGTATATGTCACCGCGCGCGGCATCCGGATACTTCTCGCGCAAGCGATCCGAAGCATCCAAAATGGAGTCGGCGAGAAAATAGTCCTGGTTGGGAATGTGGATGGCAACCACTTGGCCGCTGTGCTGAGGTTCAAGGACAGACTTGAGTCGGCGCTCGTATATGCGCTCTCCCGCGCGGGCAATCTCTTCTCGAACTTCGATGATTTCAGCTTGCGTGGACATTCAAGAAGCATTATATCCGATAGTCGGCTTCGCTCAAACGCCGATATGCACTCACCGGCGGACTAAAATAGGTTTTGGCGTTTTGAAAAGACGCGCTACGTTGCAAGGAAAACAAGAAGGTATCTACATGCCCCATCAACACTCAGACATAGACTGGCAGAAACTTGATGAGGCAGCCAAAGCAAGTACTGCTACTCTCTCCAACACTGTCCAGTTGTAACACGCAAGCCTTAGCGGTACTGTCCTAATGCAGCTTAGGACACTACCGCCTAAGCAGACCTTGAGGCGCTTGGAATTCAACAAGAACTAGTTTCGAGGACAGCCGAATTCGAGGATTCCGTTAGACGCTTGCCTTCACAGAGGAGCGCCTGATCGCCTAGTAGATCACCCGCTTACCGGGAACGCCGACCGACACCACTAGCATACAGCTCTTACCTGCAGCGTGAGGCGAAAAGAATTCGGTTACGTCATCGTCGTAAAACGTCAAACCGGTTGCGCCGCGCTTGAGCGCATAAGCGGCCAGGTACATCTTGCCTCCGATTATTCCTGACTCCATCTGCGCCGCGCGATATCCACGAGCGCCGTACGCATCAAGCAGCGTCGTGAGATCAGCCATAAAGAAGAACGTCACGCACGCATCGCCGCCCAGGTCCTGGTCAAGTGTCAAGTAGGCGGCCTTCGCGCTGAAGTCCCCGGGCTTGAGCAACTCCATCGCGCGATCTTCTCTGCGATAGAAATAAGCGCCCGGCGGCAAGCCGTCAACTCGATTGACGATCGCGTAGATGTCATTGAGTTGGGCTTTGTCGCTCGTCAGGAAGTCAGCCGTTACGCCTCTCGTCGCGCGATCGATGATCACCGAGAGATCCGCAAACGGCATCGGCTTCCGCGCAAATCGGCGCGTAGAGCCGCGGCGTTGAATCACGTCCTCGATCGCGTCAACCGGCATGTCCTCGTCAGGCATCGGGGCGAGCGGGAACGCTTTCCCTTCGATCGCCCGCGGACTCGAATCGGTTCTTGCGCTGTGCCACTCGAGCACGTCATCGTGATCCGTCAACGACGACGCGGCATGGGCCTCTCGGATTGAAGGAAAATCAACCGGTGATGTAGAGATGGGCACGACTTCGAAGTTGATCTCGGGCAGCTCTTCGATTGCCGGACAATCAGGCAAAGCCGATTCGGTATATCCGAGCGAGAGCAAGCTCAGCGCCAGCTCCTGTTCACCGTCAATTCCTATCAGCTTATTCACATCGCCCTCTACGAAGCCCATCACAACTTCCGCCGGAAGCTCGTGCGCCGCAGCCATCGCAAGCGCATTCGCCACGATCATTCCGTTGTCCCAGAAGTGATATCTATATGCCCGATCGCGATACTTCCACGTGCTGCGCCAGCTTATCGAAGTGAAGACCAGCGTGACCGGCGCAGAAACAATGCTCGGCTCACTTCCGCTCACGCGCGCCAATACGCTTCGAAGATCACCTTCGCGCAACAGTCTCAACGCGAAGTCGCCCGGATTGAAGTGATAAACTCCCGCGTTTAGCCCGTCGATATCGCCGCAGACGACGTAGATTTCCGTCGGATAGAGCGCGCCCGCGCAAGCCGCCGCCCGAAAGTAGAGCTCACCGCCCGGATACGTCTTGTGTTTTGTGACCCCGGCCGAGTAGTACAGAATGCTCGCAAGCCTCGCGAGGTCGGGGCTCTTCTCACCGGCGAACGCGACGCCGGTTGACGCTACGACTTCAAGCGCCGGAGCAAGCGTCTGAACCAGCGCGCGCGGCAGGGGTATTGGCTCAATGCCAGGATAGATCTTGAATGGTGACGGCTTGTTGGCCCAGTCGAGATAGTGCGGGCTGGAGCGAATGCTCCAATACGAATGTTTCGTTAGATCGTGATAGCGCAGCGCCGCTTCAGTGTTGCGATTATCCGTCATTGTTGCTTGAGCTTTTCTTCGAGACCTGAGAGCGATCCGTTCAACTTCTTGTAGAGCGCTTCGATCTGGGCCCGCCGCACCACCGCTGTGGGCGACTCAGGCTCGTAGCTCCCGATGTACAGTTCAAGCGCCCGCCGCTCGTCGCCTGCCTGTTGAGTCGCGACTGCGAGATGCCAGATCGCGGCCTTGCGATCGAGGCTGGTAGGATAGACGTCAACCGCCTTGATTAAGCTTTCGAGCGCCCCGCGCGTATTACCCTTCTTGAACTGCGCCCAGCCTAATGCATCGTAAGCTCGGCCCGCGAACATCGCGCGGCGGCCTTCGCGATCAAGCCTCGGCGCATCCCGCATCGAACCCGCCGGCTCGGTCGCCGTATCGACGATCGCAATCGCCCGTCTCGCGAGCTGTTCGGCAGCGTCCAACGCTAGGTCGGCCTCGGTCAGCTTGCGCGCCGCCCACACCATGCGAAACGCCTGACGCCCGTCGTCGAGTGTTGTGAACGTAGTGATCGCGCGAAGGAGTTCAGGCATCCCGGGCAGGTTCGCATCGCGCCCGGCCGAAAGCTCCTCGGTCAATGAAGGCGCCGTGGTCGCGCGTCGAGGCCGGGTTGCGCCTCTTGCCTCATCGTCCCGGGCCGGGTCTGGCGCTTTCGCCTGGCCCGCGCTGGCGCGCTTGCGAGCTGCCTGCAGGGAAGGCTTGCGCGCGGCCAGCGCTGCCTTTGAATAATGTTCAATCCTTGCCAGCGCCTCTACCAGGCGATATTGAAAAGTCGTCGTTGGATCGTAGCTCAGGAACAGCGACGCTTGCCGCTCGCGTTCAAGCAACAAGTCGAGCCGGAGCGACCTGGCCTTGATCGCGCCGCCCAGCATCGTTTCGAATTCGCCCTCGCTGTTCACGGTGAAGGCCTTGCCCATCACCTCGGTAGCTTGATCGTAGCCATCTAAAGCCAGAAATGCCTTGGCCAGCTCGAAGGTAAGCGTCGCGAACCCTGCGTGAGATTGCCCACTCAGTAGAGTCGCGAGCGCATCGCCGAATTTTCCCTCAAGCGCGTCGGTTTCAGCCTTTGCGATAAACGTCCAGGCGTACCGGGGCTCGATGCGCGCCGCCTGTTCGATTAGAGGCCGCGCAAGCACCGCCTTCTTCCGAGACACGTAGAAAAAAGAGAGCTGAGCCAGAAAGCGATAATCCGCCGGCGCAAGCTCCATTGCCCGTTTGATCTCAGGCGCGGCTTCTTCATCACGCCCCAACGCAAGCAGCGCGATCGCCAAACCGCCGTGCGCTTCGGAATCATCGCGCTTGAGGGCGATCTGTTTGCGGTAGTAAGTAGCCGCTCCTTCATAGTCGCTCATTGCGCGAGCCAGGTTGCCGAGATTCAGATTCGCGAATTCATCCTTCGCGTCAATCTCAATGGAGCGTTGAAACTCGGCCGCCGCGTCGTCCAATCGCAAGCTGATCAAATAAGCCGTGCCCAGGCTGTTGTGCGCGCGATGGTCCTGTGGCGCCAGTTGAACGGCGCGTTCCAGCACGCGCACCGCCTCGAACGGTGCTTCGATCTGAACGTAGAAGAAGCCTATTTCAACCAGACGGTTGGGGTCAGTGTCGAACCGTGACTCGAACGAACGCATGAGCTCTGCGGATTCGACGCGATAGCCGAAAGCGTTCATTGCCATCGGCAACGGAAAAACGTACTGGCCGAAAACCTTGTCATTGATGACAACAGGCGCGGCACGAAGCGCGCCCTTGAAAGCTTGCATGGCCAGTTGCGGATTGGCTTCTCTGAGCGCTTGTTCGCCCTTGAGCGCATATTCACGCATCAACAACTCGCGCGCTTCGTTTTCAAGCGCCGAGCCGCGATTTGCAGCTACAAACTTCTCAAGCAGGTTTAATCGTTCTTGCTGAGTCGCGGCGTTGCGAGCGCGGTCGAGCGCATCTTGAGGAGAGAGCGATTGCGCGGATTCTTCAACCGGTTGGGGTGTCTTCCTGGGAGGTGGGGTTGTCTTCTTGGGAGCCGGCCTTTTCTGCTGCGCGGGTTGACGGGCGGCGGGCGATTCACCCACCCCGATTCCGAGCACGACAAAGACTGCGCAAGCGACTGCGAGCCGGCGTTTGCATGTTCTAGTAAGGGTTAACTTCGACAGAATGTACTTCCTTGCTTGCATACCCTGGCCCGGTGACGATTCACTTCGCTCCCGCGTTCGCTTGAATCGGTGGGACCAGCGCCTCGACCAGCACGCGTCCGGTTCGATTGGGGGGCGGCTCTATGCCCAGCATCGCCGCCAGCGTCGGCGCGATGTCGGAGGGCGAGCAATCCGCGTTGTAGCGTCCGGCTCGCACTCCCGCACCAAAGAATATCACCGGCACGTGCGTGTCGTAGTTGTAAGCCGAGCCGTGTGTGGTCGGCAGCTCGCCTTCTGCGAAGAACCAGAGGGGCTTCGTTATGAGCCACACGTCGCCAGAGCGCTCACGATTGAAGCCGTTGGTGACTCGCCGGGCAATTGGTCCGCCGGGCATTCGGCCGCCGACAATCTGAGTGCGAGTAAAGTAGTTCACCACGCCGTCAGCCGCGAGGGCGGCTTCGCCAGCTATTCGCTCGGCTTCGGCGGGGTCTACCTTTCTCTCGGCGATGAGTTTTTGATCGAGGTAGAGTTGATCGTTGATGAAATTGATGACCCACTTGCCTTCCCCATAACGGGCTCCCAGAGCCTTGTTCGCGGCATCGGATACTTCGCGGCCTGGCACTCGCGCGGCGTCAAACCCCTTTGAGCGCATGTACTCCGGGATTGGCGCAACGCCGTGATCTCCGGTCACTGCGATGATCGTGTTGGCCAGCCCGATTCTTTTGTCGATGTAGCTCAGCAGGTCCGCAATAACACGGTCCAATCGGATGTAAGTGTCTACGGTTTCCTGGCTGTCAGGTCCATAGTAGTGCCCCGCGAGGTCGGGCGACGAAAAGCTGATCGACAGTAGATCAGGGTACTCGTCAGCGCCGAGCGATTCAGCGTCGACTGCCGCTTTGCCAAACTCGGCCAGGTACTCAGACGCGAAGGGCGTAATCACGAACGTGTTGTAGAACTTTGGACCTGGCTTCTCTTCGCCGCCGGTTACCACATACGGAAAGCGAGCACCTAATGACGAGCGCTGAAGCGGAAGGTTCTCTGCTTGCGCGCGTCGGTATGCTTCTGCCGGCAGCGCGCGTTCCCATTTCATGCCGAAGTATTTGTCCGCGCGATCGCCGGCGTCGAACTTTCTCACCCAGGCGGGAAGCTCCTTGAAGTAGTAATCGCTCGTCACGAACTCACCGTCCGCTTCGCTGAACCAGAACGCGCCGTTTGGACGCTGACCTCCCGGGAGCACTGCCGCGCGATCCTTCAATGACGCGGTCACAACTTTGGATTGAAAGTTATTCGCCAGTCGCATTTGATCGCCAATGGTGGTGCCAATGAGCGTTCGGGGGCTGGCTGCGCCGCCCTTCGCCGATGCTCCGCCAGCAGTTATCAAATGGGCGGAGTCATCGGCCACCATAACGCGGACCTTTCCAGATTCGCGATCAAACCACGCGTTGCCGACAATGCCGTTTAGAGACGGGACCGATCCGCTGAAAATCGCCGCGTGCCCGCAAGCTGTGAAGGTCGGAACATAATCATAGTTCGCGTTGGTGAAGAGCGCGCCTTCGTTCATCAAACGCCTGAACCCGCCGGCGCCGAACAGGTCGCCGAAGCGTTCGAGATAATCATAACGAAACTGATCGACAACTATCACCAGGACCAGCTTCGGTTTGGTCGTCGCCGCGCGCGCCGTGCCTGAGCGAGAGGCCTGACGCTGAGCACCACTCGACTGCGGCAACAGCGTCAAAGCGAGCAGAAAAACAACGATAATCCGAGTGAGAGCTTTGCTTTTTTTAATAGTGATCGTCATTGGTATCTTCTGGTTTCAACAGACACACACCGTAATTCACGCATACAGTTGGTGTCAACCTATGCGACCTCGGTGACTTCAGGTCACCGATGCCTACGCTGATGCGCGATCAACTTGATCAAGAGTTGGGTTCAATTGCCTGTCGCGGTGTGCTATATAGATTCCCTTCAAACCGAAGGGTCCGTAACGATGGCCGCGATGGGAAAGACATTCGAGAAAGAGGAGCCCAACCGCCGCGGCGCTTTTATATCGTTGCGGTGGTTGGCAATTGCGTCGTTTCTGATCATCGCTCTGCCCGTTGGGATTCTGATCGCAAACAAGTTGCGTGGCTCGGATGTTGATCGCGGCACACGGGCGCTGATCAAAGCGTTCAGCAAACAGCGATTGATCGAGCCCCGGCTGTCGGGCGGATTCAAGGGCGGCGAGTTCAGACCTTCGCGTGACGGCGCGTCGGAGATTGAGACCGGCGAGCTTGAACGAGCGCGAGGGTTGATCATGGACGCCGTTGCCAAGGGCGAGTCTGGGGCAGAGCTGGCTTATGCGCGGCTGCTGTTAAGCGAGGGAGAGAAGCTACCCGAAGCGCTCAGGTATCTCAGGCGCGAGATGGCAAGTTCACCTGAGACCGCTGAGCCTCACAACGATCTGGGCGTTTGCTTGAGTCTGCAAGGAAAGCTCGAGGATGCGATTGATGAATTCGAAGCCGCGTTGAAGCGGAAAGCCGACATGCCCGAAGCGCTGTTCAATCGCGCGCTGTGCTACGAGCGGTTGTTGTTGAGAGACGCTGCCGGTACCGAGTACAGCCGCCTCCTGACAATCGAGCGCGAGCCGGGCTGGCTCAACGAGATCAAACACCGGCAAGAGAGAATGTTCGGTTCGGTTGTGCCGCAGAACAAAGAAGCCGAGATCGTTGCAGCTTTCGACGCAGCGGTGGCCAGTGGAGATATTGTTGAGGCGAAGCGGATAGTAGGCGAGAATTTCGAGATCATACTGAAGTATGCGACCAGTCACGGCACAATCGAGTATTTGAAGGAATCTGTGATCGGACATGTGGAACAGGCTGCGCGCTCTCTTGCGGAATTGGAGTTGATTGGCAGACTCTTCCTTGAAACGAAGGAGGACTCAATCGTTTCTGATCTGACCGATCACTTGCATAGATTGGCCAGCGGCGAACGGATGGCCGAACTCGCGCGAGTAACGGCGTATTGCGAGGCAGAAAAACTGGTCTCTTTAAAAAGATATTCCGCGGCGCAAGCAGCATTCGAGCAGTTAAGCAAATCCTTTGCAGAGAGAGGCAATAGTGTATTTCAGAACTTTTCGGCTTTTTACACCGCTAGCTGTCTCTATGCTTCAGGCCACTTGAGATCCAGTATTGAGGAACTCCGGAAAGGCCTGTCTTCCGTCGAACCGAACAAATGGCCTTACCTTCGAGCACAGTATGCCTGTCAACTCGGAAGCGCCTACTCACGACTTGGCGAAGACTCTCTCGCGATCAGATTCTGTCAACAGGCGCTCAAACGGGGTAGCGGCCTGCTCTTGCTCGAAGCAAAAAGTCTGCAATTTATCGGCAATTCTTACTGGCACCTCGGGGACCTCGAAAGTGGTCTGGCCCGCCTCCGCGAATCAACCAGCTTGTACCTTGCCAGCGTGCCAACGCCGTACGAGCTTGCCTACAATTATCTACAGCTTGGCGATATCTACCGGCTTCGCGGCAACCATTCGCTCGCGCTGCTCAATGCAAGGCAAGCGATGAACTTTTTGAACCAACTAAATGACAATAACCGCGTAGCGCAAGCCTCGTCTTTCATAGCAGTGGAGCACGCGCGGCTGGGCGAATCTGACCAGGCACAAGAGGAATTAAGCGCTGCCTTCCACTACCTCGAGAAAGCAGAGCCAGGCCAGCGGGCTTATACCGAACCACTGGTTCTTACTCGGGCTGGAGAAATTGCAGCACTGCGAGGCGATACCGAACAGGCCATTGGGAACTACGAGAAAGCTGAGAAGCTGGTGGAGAAGAGCGAGGAAAAAATAACGTTAATGCGAGTCCTGCGGGGCAGATCTGAGGCTTATACCCAGGCACACGAGTTTGAGAAAGCGCGGCTCGACCTTGAGCGGGCCATTGACTTGATCGAGGGCTACCGGGCTGGCATTGCTGATAGCGCCAACCGAAGTGCGTTTCTGGACGCGAGCCAGAGCGTATTCGATCAGTTGATATTACTGAACATCGGCGCGCTCGGTCGTCGCGCCGAGGCATTCGACTTTTCGGAGCAATCGCGCGCCCGTACGCTCCTGGACGAGTCATCATCCCAACAGAAGGACAGGAAGGTACAACCTGCCAATCCGTCGCAGCGGCAAGATGTGATCGGCTTGGACATGCGCAAACAGGGG
Source organism: uncultured Clostridia bacterium (assembly GCA_964548075.1). Classification (GTDB taxonomy): domain Bacteria; phylum Acidobacteriota; class Blastocatellia; order UBA7656; family UBA7656; genus Onstottus_A. The sequence continues at coordinate 18,864 of CAZJQQ010000076.1, forward strand.
AAGCCCCTCCGCCTGGCGGAGGTGCAGGCGGCGCTGCCTGATGACTTGAGATTGTTGACCTACTCGGTCACGCGTCAGCGCACTTACTTGTTTCTGATCACACGCTCTGGGTTTGAGGTGGTGGAGTCGCCCGCCACGACCGAGACACTCGACCGGCTGGTGCAAGAGTATCTCTCCGGGTTGAAGGACAAAGTCGCGCTCGAAGACCTTTCAGCACAAGCCTCAAAGCTCTACGAATATCTGATCGAGCCGGTTGAAGGAAAACTAGGCGACGGAAAGACGCTGTGCATAGTGCCGGACAAAGCGCTGCATTTTTTGCCGTTCGCGGCGCTTGTTGACCGATCTGGCGAATACCTCATCAAATCATATCGGCTGACGTACGCGCCGTCGGCATCGGTCCTTACGCGTTGTATCGCGGAAGCTCGCGTGAAAGGTGAGAGCATCGATGAAGAGATCCTGGCCGTCGGCAACCCTTTGTTCGACCACGACGCGTTCCCCAGGTTGGCCAATCTGGAAGCCGCCGAGCGCGAGGCGAGCGAATCGGCTGCTTCTTATCCAAAGAGTGTGATACTCAAACGAGCGGATGCAAGCGAAGACAAGGTAAGATCGGCGCTGAAAGATTGCGATGTTGCACATTTCGCAGTGCATTGTCTGGTAGAAGAGAAGTCGCCGTGGCTCGCGGCGCTCGTGCTTACTAAACGGGGCGTCGACGATCATTGGTCAGGGTCGGGCAGTGAATCCTCGCCGGACGATGGAATATTGTATCTCAATGAGGTCTACGAAATCAGTTTACCCCGCACGCGATTAGTAGTACTATCGGCCTGCCAAAGCGGGTTGGGCCAATACTATCGAGGAGAAGGGATCGTTAGTCTCATCCACCCCTTCCTGGCTTTGCGGGTCCCGACGGTTGTTGCAAGTCTCTGGTCAGTTGATTCGCAGGCCACTGCCGCTTTGATGGTTGATTTTCACCGACAGCGGAAGGCTAACAACATCGGAGCCGGTGATGCGCTCCAAGCTGCGCAGATCCGGATGATCCGAAGCGCCGAATACCAGCATCCGTATTACTGGGCCCCGTTCGTCTCTGTCGGAGCCAATTGAATGAACAGCAACACCAGGCGCAAGGCAATAGGGTTCTTTTTCCGCCCTGGCGCCTTCGCGTTTGCGTTGAAAGGTGTTTCCGCAAAAAGGAGAGCGTATGCCAATACAGGTGACCGTCACTTTGGACAGTGGGAGCTTTCTACCGAAAACCGGTACATTTTGTGAGATCGGATATTTCGAATGTGAACCAACGGTAGCGGACATTAAGATCTTTATTGACGGCGAAGAGCCGGATAATGTCCCCAACCCGTTCAAACTCTGTGATGCTGGCAAGAAATGTGGCATCGAAGTCCGTCACAAAGACAAGGATGACCATACGAAGACCGACGGGATCAGAACCTCGAAGACGTTTCACTCTCAACTCCTGCACCTCGAACAGCTCTACGGTCCCGGCAACCACCAGCCGGTCGAACGGAACAATTTCGATTGCGTGATTCGGTTCGACTCCGGCCACTTACGCGCTTCGATGGTAAAGAAACGTGACTTCAAAGAACACAAAACGCAACAAGACGGATCATTCAAACCTGATCCGCAGGACACACCGAAGCCGGTCGGGCCGATTTCTCACAATGTAGTTGTCAGTTTCACGCTAGATGACAACGAGGCATTAGAACTTGCGAGAGACAACTCGACGATCTGGACGAGCAAGAAGTACAACCCCAATCAGCGGATTGAGATCGAGATAGCAGCGGACAACTCGACGGCAGAAAAGTTCTTTCGTCACTCGCTCAGCGATAGCGGAAAGAACAGCTACTGGCTGCCTAACCAGGGCGACCCGCCACCGACCTGTCCGGTCCCTCCTTGCCCGGAGTTCCCGTAACAAAAGTGGAGGTGAGGGCTCGGCGCCGATAGACCACTTATGACGAGGGCGGCTCCAGCGCTTCAACAATCGCAGGGGTGATGTCCGTGAGCGACCGCACTCGCGAGGCGATGTGCTCACGGGCTGCGCCGAACGCCAGCGTCGCAACGGGGTTGAGGGTGTGGCTGCGACTCGAGAGGTCTTCGATATTTCCGTGATCGCTGGTCAGGACCACTGTTAGCCGAGAAAGATCCGCCGCTTCAAGGACAGCTCGAACAAACCGCGTCAGCTCGAGCAGATGATCACGAGCCAGATCGCGGCGGCGGGCGTGGCCGATACGGTCGGTGATGAAGTGCTCGTATAAAGTGAAGTCGTGACTCGCCGCGAGACTAGCCAGCCGCGCACCTGCAGCTTCCGGCGAACAGATGTCGATCTCAACGCCTCTCTCGATCAGAAACCTGTTGGTGAAATCATGGCTGACCGCGTGGCCCTCCCGAAGGTCTTCGAGCATTCGTAACCTGAGGCCCGCCGACTGTGCGGCTACGGTTGTCGCTGAGATGAAACGCGGGGGGTTGTCAATGTAGCTGCGACTGTAGGCGTTCGCAAACGTGACCGATCGCCCAAGCGCGATCAGCTTCTTGTAGATCGAGTGCTCAGCAAGCGCCTGCTTCAATCTCGGCGAAGGGTAACCGTGAAGATGCCGGCCGATCAGCTTCGCGGCGTTGACGCCCGTCAGGATCGCAGTCTGTCCAGTTGCGCTCTGCGGCAAGCCATCCACACCGAGCCGCGCATCGGTTTCAGCCATCACTCCGTCGAACGGCAGCCGCGGCGGCTCTCCCTGAAATATCGAGAAGAAATCAGACTCTAGGCCATCAAGCGGATTGTGCTCGCCTCGCGTTCCGATGCCGACACCGTCGATGAAAATGAGGAGGATGGACATAAAAGTTCAGCAGAGGGGCGGAGGAGAAGAGGCGCAGAGGGGAAGAGGGGTAGAGGCGCCGAGGGGAAAAGGGGAAGAGGCGCGGAGGCGACCCTCATCGACTCCGCGATACACGCGAGACCTGCCTTCTTGGCATCAGCCACGGTACCGGGCGGCTGATCATGGTGACAATTTTGCCAAGAATCAAATTGTACGTACGGTAGAGATCTCTAGCAGTTTTCTTGTCGAGATACCCGCACGCAACCGCGAACTCGATCCAAGTCTGTGTCTCCGCGGCCTCGGCTTCGGAGTCGTTAAGCTTCAAAACGAATGCGGCTTCGTAACGTCGCTTGCGCCACGCCTCTGCGAGATTGCTGCAAACGGAGCGTGACGACCGTCGAATCTGATCGGTGAGGGAATACCTCTCTTCCTTTGGAAACGTTTTAGAGAGCTCGAACACTTGCATCGCCGCGTCAAAAGCAAGTCGATAGACCTCAAGATCCCGGTGCGTTCTAATTAGTTTCTCCGCCACAACGCTCTCCTCCTCTCCTCTAGCCCCTCTGCCCCTCCTCTCCTCTGCTCCTCTGCCCCTCCTCTCCTCTGCTCCTCTGCTCCTCTGCTCCTCTCCCCCTCCACTCCTCTGCCTCTACTCTTCTTCCGTCACTCGAACCCGTCCCTCCTCAACCGCCTGATGAACGATCTTCTGCGCGATAAGCGCGGGCACTTCGGCGTAGTGGTCAAGCTCCATCGTGTACGAGCCTCGAGCGCCGGTGATCGAGTTGAGCGTCGACTGATAAGACAGCATCTCGGACAAAGGAACCTGCGCCTTGACGACGGCCTGGTTGCCTTTTGTGTCCATTCCCTGCACGCGCCCGCGTCTCGAGTTGATGTCGCCGAGGATGTCTCCTGACGTTTCTTGAGGCGCCGTGATCTCGACGTTCATCACCGGCTCGAGTAGCACCGGCTTTACTCTCTCTATCGCCGTGCGAAACGCTTTGCGCCCCGCCATCTGAAACGACAGATCGTCAGAGTCTACCGCGTGAAACTTGCCGTCGATCAGCTCTACTTTGAAATCAACCATTGGATAACCGGCGATAGCCCCGCGGGCGGCGGCGTCCTTGACTCCTTTCTCTACCGCCGGTCTCCAATTTTGAGGGATCGCGCCCCCGAAGATCTTGTCGACGAACTCGAATCCTCCGCCGCGCGGCAGCCCTTCGAACACGCAGGTAGCTTCGGCGAACTGGCCGCGGCCTCCTGTTTGTTTCTTGTGACGTCCGACGATCTCAGCCCGGCCCCTGAAGGTTTCCAGATAAGCGACCTTGGGAGGATGAAGCTCGACTTCAACACCGTACCGGCGTTTCAATTTGTTCACGGCGACTTCGACGTGAGTTTGTCCCGAGCCGGAAAGCAGGAACTCATTCGTTTGGGGTTCGCGATCAAACCTCAAAGCCAGATCCTCCTCGAGCATCTTATGGAGGGCTTGTGAGAGTTTGTCTTCGTCGTTGCGCGTCTTTGCCGTTATGGCAAAGGCGACTGCCGGCCTCGGAAAGTGAACTGTCTCATAGACGATTGGCGAAGCCTTATCACAAAACGTATCGCCGGTGTGAGTTTCTCTCAGCTTGGTTACAGCGATGATGTCACCGGCGTGAGCGTCCGCGACCTTCTCTAGCGACTTGCCCTGCATCACGTGGAGCGGGCCGAGTCGTTCGTTAGTGTTCTTGGTTATGTTGTAAACAGTCGCGTCGGATTTGACGTGCCCGGAGTAGATTTTGAACACATTGATGCGGCCGGCGAACGGATCGGCCACGGTCTTGAACACCAATGCCGAGAACGGAGCGACGTCCAGGACCTCGCGCTCGATCCACTCATCGCTGTCGGGACTGGGATGGCCCTTCGCTGGACCGAGTTCATCGGGGGCCGGGGCCAGTTCGGCTATCGAACTGAGCAGCGGTTGTATGCCGATGTTCGGAATGCCGGATGCGACCATGATCGGGAACAACCTGCGCTCGGTGACCGCGGCCTTTATGCCTGGGATCAAGTCTTCGTCGCTCAGCGTTCCGTCGTTGAAATACTTCTCCATCAACGCCTCGGAGCTCTCCGCAACCACGTCTATTATTTTCTCGCGAGCGGCTTCCGCGGCGGCTTTCAGCTCAGCGGGCACCTCGCCTTCGGTGGCCTTACCGCTGCCGTCGGCTTCGTAGCTATAAGAACGCATATGAATCAGGTCGATGACGCCTTTGAAGCCTTGCTCTCGTCCTATCGGCATTTGAATAGGCACCGCCGAGCGGCCGAACGTTTCGGTGATGCCGGCCACGGCTTGTTCAAAGTCGGCTCGCTCACGGTCCATCTTTGAGACGACGATCAGCCGCGGAATGCCAAACTCATCGGCGTAGCTCCACGCCTTTTCGGTTTGGACTTCGACGCCGCTGACCGCGTCGACGACAACCAGCGCGGAGTCGCAAGCGCGCAAGGCGGCCTTCGCATCGAGTATGAATGCGGCAAATCCCGGAGTGTCGAGTATGTTGATCTTCGTTCCATTCCACTCGCAGTAAGCGAGCGAGCTTATGATGGTCAGTTTTCGAGCGATCTCATCTTCATCATAGTCTGTTGTGGTGGTTCCATCGTCTACGCGGCCTAATCGGTTAGTGGCCCCCGCGTCGAACAACATCGCCGAAACCAGCGAGGTTTTTCCCGCGTGGCCGTGACCTACAATGCCAACGTTTCTGATCTCCTTAGTGCCATAGACCTTCATAGAATGGGTCTCCTTTTCGATGGTATGAGAAAGTCGAATGAGCTTATAACCGAGCAAGCTTGATGCGCAAGCGAGGCAGTAGTCGTCGGTGTCCAGAGGGTGTGATTAAAAGTGGGACTTGGGCCATAATAACGGCAAGCCTTCCAGGAAG
>CAZJQQ010000077.1:0-23689 GCA_964548075.1 uncultured Clostridia bacterium
CTGCCTTCTGCCTTCTGCCTTCTGCCTTCTGCCTTCTGCCTTCTGCCTTCTGCCTACTGCCTTGTCTTTTCAACCGTGGCGAGCTGGGCCGCGAGTTTGATAGCTTGCACCAGGCTTCTGTGATCCGCAACTCCGCGGCCTGCGATGTCAAACGCAGTCCCGTGGTCGACCGAGGTCCGAATGATCGGCAACCCCAGTGTCACGTTGACCGCATCGCCGAATGCCAGGCACTTGACTGCAATTAGTCCTTGATCGTGATAGCACGCGGCGACGGCGTCGAACTCGCCGCGCCACGCGCGCAAGAAAAGAGTGTCGGCCGGGAAGGGGCCGGTGACGTCGATGTTGTGTTTAGTGCGGCACTCTTCTATAGCCGGCGTGATCTCGCGAGCTTCTTCCGAGCCAAACAGTCCGTGCTCACCTGCGTGAGGATTCAGTCCGGCTACGGCGATGCGGGGCCGGCCGATGCCGAACCGGCGCAGTTCGCGGTCGGCGAGCACAATCGCGCTTGCGACGCGTTCGCTCGTGACTGATTTGATTGCGTCAGCGAGGCTGCTGTGGATTGTCAACAGAAAGACCTTTAGATCGCCGGCAAAAAAGCACATAAGCGATTCATCCGCGCCACACAGCGCAGTGATCATTTCCGTATGACCCGGGAAAGGCGAACCGGCGAGCTTGAGCGATTCTTTGTTTATCGGCGCGGTCGTCATAGCGTCCAGCTTGCCAGCGAGGCAGAGTCTCACGCAAGTCTCGATTGCTGCGATAGCGGCGCCTCCGGAGGCTGCCGACAAAGCTCCCCACTGCACGTTCTCGTTCAGGTTGTCTGTGTCGAGAATGAGCGGTTGGTCGGAGTTGCCACGACCAAGATGCCCTTCGCTACAGGATGGGAAATCGGCGTTAAGAGATAGTGCGCGCGCTTGCCTGTGGAGCTCTGAGGCGGCGCCGATGATAACCGGTGAGCAGGCGGCGCGCAGACCATCGTCGGCGACAGCCTTGAGAACTATTTCAGGGCCGATGCCAGCCGGGTCTCCTATGGTGATTCCAACGCGCGGTTTGTCGGGACTGCTAGGTGCTCGCGTCACAAGGTCCATGTGGCAAGGAGAGGATAGAGCGGGTTAACTCCAGTCGCCAGCTTACTCTTCCGGCGATTCCTCGATATGGTCCTCGCTTGCGCCGTTACCTTCTTCGGCATCTTCGGTCTTGTACATGTATTTGATGTTATGTTTGAGCACGAGCAAGTTTGGCCCTTCGGTGCGATGCAGCTTGATGCAGCCGCGGTCATACCACTCGATGCTTCCTCTGAGCTCTTCGCCATCCTGTAGCACTATTACCATTTGGGTCCTGTTGTCCATCTGCTTCTTGTAATAGAAGCTCTCGGCGTGAGTCTGTTCCGGTGGCACGCGCTTGCGATTCGGGTCGTTGGTATTGCGGCGATGCTGAGAATCGCGATCCGATCGCTCCCGCACCTCCGCAAGTGTCGGTCTTATCAGTTTCCTATTCACCACACATCCTCCAAAACGATGAATTGAAGTTTCCAAACGGTTTTCGAGCAATGCATGCGCTCCTGGCTGTTTCGATCGGGTGCGACCCCAGAGCCGAACGCGGTTAGCTTCAAGTTAGCGTCGACGCTGATTCCCCGGTAGTTTTCCAGCTAGAAATGTCGCGGGTGATTGTCCACCGTTCAGAATGGGTTCATAGTAGCCAATCAAAAAACAAAACGCAAGTGGAAGATCTAAATTAAAAGCAGCCGGCAGCGGAACGACGAGAGATGTTGAGGCTGATCACTCTATATTTCCGTGATGCTCTCAAGCCTGATTGATTTCCCCTTGGGCCGACCCGTAATGCAGACGGTTGACTCAAACATAGGCCTCACGATGTCAGCCATCATGCCTTCGGGAACAATGATGCGCTGAAACCGCCCCGGTTCAACCTCAAGTTGAACAGTTCGAGTCTTGCCAGTGCGCGAGTCCGCAAAGTTAAGGCGACCTACGACCTTGATCGGTTCCTTACTGCCTTCCTCGAGCTGTTCAGCGGAGCCAGTTGGTCGGCTCAGGTCGGACTCTGCCTTAGACAAGGTTACAATCTTTGGTTTTCCGTCTCCTAACGCACTGAAGACTACCTTTCTTACATCGTTGCCGTCAGGAGCTATTTTCCCCGCGAGTGCAACGAAATTATTGTAGTAAGGCTCTTCCTTTATCTGCGCCCTTAAAGCCTCTTCGTCGGATTTGTCGTAGAGCTCAAGGCAGGTTAGCAGATCATCAAAGACGTCAACCGACAGACCGACACCGGGAAGGTTCATTTGCTCGGGCGCGCCAATTTTGAAAGTTACTGCGAAGCAGGCCGCTCTTGGAGCACTGACGAATATGTCTACGACATCTCTCGTCGCTTTATCAATTCTATCTCGATAAGGAATTCCCTTCTTGCGTAGGGCAGTTCGGTGAATGAGCGTGTCAGCATCCTTGACGCGGCCGAAAAATTGCCGGCTTTCAACCATGCCCGAACCGACGGCTCTCCCAAGGAGAGAAAACTGACATTCCCCATGCCCAAGGACGATTCCACGCAATTCGAGATGTCTCTCGAAATGAACTTCCTCAAGCAAGTCTCTTAATTCATCCGCGATCTCTTCCGGCGGATCACCCGAAAGAGCTGTTGCGATAAGGCGTTCAGCCTCACGTAACTCTCCACAGTTTAGAGCCATCGATGCAGCGCTCCGATACAAAACCGAGCGAGTCGGTTCAGTTGGGCTCTTCGCTACGCGAATGGCGGCATCCCGCTCATATTTCAGCGCCTTGGAGTAGGACTCCCTTGCGAGATCCCCGTCGCCCGTATGAAGGGCGACAACAGCCGTCTCTGCGTACTCCATCGCTTTTCTATGAAGTTCAAGTACGCTTTTCATTTTCTCTTCGTCACCAGCGATTCCGGCTTACTAAACTCAACAACGACTATGTACGCCGGCAATAGACCATCGGACTGTTCCGCCTGATCGAGCTTCTGCCTTACTCGGCCTTTAACTGTGTTGGTTGGGCTCTCTCTATAGATTCCGGACACCTCCAAACGCGACTTTCGTTGAAACGGAAGATTGCTCCTATGACCCAGCCAATAGTCAATGCCAGTTCCGTTGCACGCGGTTTCAATAACCGTAAATCTAGTAAGCTTTCGAATCAGAAGGACTGCAATCGCGTAGGCACCATGTTCGGTCGCTACCTTCAGATTCGCCCAACCCAGCTTTACGAGATCGTCTGGCTTGTCCCAGTACACATTAAATGCCTCGCTGAAGTCACCCTTAACCTTGAGTTCTACGCCGCTCAGGTGGCTGTGACTGTCAAGGCAGACTGCAAGCCCTTGTGCTATGAAGGCCCCGATCACGGGATTAATGGCATCTATTCCTTTGACTAAATCGTTTGTCGCAAGCTTGCGCAGACGAGGACGACTCATCGCCGGTCACCGTTTGTTAGAAAGATTGTGAGTCCGATTATCGCTGAAACAAGACTTGCAATGCAAACAGAACTCGAAGCGTGAATTTCGCAATTACATGCCCGGGCGAACCGTCTTCGTAACGCAAGCTAGAGCGAGAACGCCGCAATCGCTTATATCTGTCATACAATTCGTGTAGAATAACTCTCGTCCGGCTAATGGCCGGCGCAGTGGAGGAAAAAGCTATTAGCAATATCGACGGTAATCTACAGGGACTCAAGCCTAATCAAATCCACCGCCTCGAAAAGCTGTACAAGAGGCGGATCCCAGCGCGTCAGATCGTCACCCAGGAGTTTGCACGCCAGCTTTCGGAAGCGTCGCACGAGATTCATCGTCAGGTGGGCGTGCTCGTAAATCGCAACGGCTACGTCGAGCACGTGATCGTCGGCAACGCTCGCAGCATTGTGCTCCCGGATCTTAAGCGAGTGCGAATGGGCGCCGATCGCTTTCGCGGGCTGCGCTGTCTGCACACCCATCTGGCGGGCGAAGGGCTGACTCAAGACGACTTGACCGACCTCGCCCTGCTAAGGCTCGACCTGATGGCCGCGATCGACGTACGCAGCGACGGGATGCCGGGACTGGTTCGCGCAGCGCACCTGTTGCCGGCCAACGGACACTCCTCGGCAACGGCCTCTCTTGAAATCGACGACGCGAGTTCCGCGCCCGAGGCCCCCGCGATCTGGGGTTTTCTTGACCCTCAGGTGCCGAGTCAGCTCGACATAGATTTCATCGACTTGATCGAGTCGCTCGAGGAAGAACTTGCCAGGGCGCGAAACATTCGCAACCCGCGTGATCACCGCGACCGGGCGATTCTTGTCGGCGTGACAACAAGTAGTGCCGCGTCCGCGCAAGAGTCTGTCGATGAGCTTCGCGAGCTTGCGCGCTCAGCGGGGGTCGTCGTGCTCGACTCGATTATTCAGCGCCGCCAGAAACTCGACCCTCGATCGCTGGTCGGCCGAGGCAAGCTGGACGAGTTGATCATACGCAGCCTTCAGCTTGGGGCCGACGTCATCATCTTCGATCAGAATCTTACGCCAGCGCAGGTGCGAGCGATCAACGACGCAACCGATCTGAAAATCATCGATCGCACTCAGCTCATCCTCGACATTTTCGCGCAGCGCGCGCAGAGTCGCGAAGGGAAGATCCAGGTCGAGCTTGCCCAGTTGAAATACATGCTTCCGCGACTCACTGGTTCGGGAATTGAGATGTCACGATTAATGGGGGGAATTGGCGGGCGAGGACCAGGCGAGACCAAGCTCGAAGTTGACCGGCGGCGCGTGCGCGACCGCATACATCTCCTTGAAAGACAGATCGAGCAAATCCGCACCAGCCGCCGCGTTCAGCGGACACGGCGAATGCGGCGCGACTTGCCCATCATCTCGATCGTCGGTTACACGAATGCAGGTAAGTCGACCTTGCTGAACGCGCTCACTGCCTCGACGGTCGCGGCGGAAGACCGGATGTTTGCAACGCTCGACCCGACGAGCCGCCGCTTGAGGTTGCCACGCGATCAAGAGGTGATAATAAACGACACTGTCGGGTTCATACGCGACCTACCGCCGGATTTGATTACAGCATTTCGCGCTACGCTCGAGGAGATGGAAGGTTCGAACCTGTTGATGCACCTCGTCGACGCATCGAGCGCGCAGATCGAGGACCACATCGCATCGGTCCACAAGATTCTCAACGAGTTGAATCTGTCAGGAATCCCGCGATTGCTCGTCTTCAACAAGTCCGATTTGTTGACCGAGGAAGCGATCGAGAACATGAAGCGGGGCTTTGACGCGATCTTCATCTCGGCGCTCGATCGCCAGTCGCTGTTGCCTTTGACTCGGCGCGTCAGCGAAATGCTTGAAGAGACCGGCAACCGCAAAGCGTTACCATTCAAGCGCGACGAGGAGTTACCCACTCCGGTTCGCGCGATAAGCTAAGATCCGGAGAAGCGAGGGAGAACCTATGAGCAATTACGAACCGGGAGCCGCCACCGATCAACGAGATCAGTTCCAACAGGATTATGCGACGCAACAAAATCAACTTGTGCAGCAAAAGAAGAAGAAGCGCGTGGGTTTGATTGGGGTGATTGCGGTTGGTGCCATTCTGGTGATCTATTCTTTTGTGGCTTATAACTCGCTCTCAAACTCGCGTGAGGACGTCACGGGCCAGCGCGCCAACATCGACACTCTTTTACAGCGGCGCAACGACCTGATCCCCAATCTGGTCGCGACGGTGAAAGCCGACTCAAAGCAAGAGAAGGATTTAATTGGCGAAGTAACCGAGGCGCGGGCGCGTCTCGGAGGCGCGCAGACGAATGAACAGAAGGCAGCAGCCAGCGATCAACTGTCGAGTGCCATCAGCCGGCTGCTGGTGATTCAGGAGAACTACCCTGATAGAAAATCAAATCAGAATTACTTGTCACTGCAAACCCAACTTGAAGGCAGTGAGAATCGCATCAGTACCGCGCGACGGGATTACAACAACGTGGTCGTGGACTACAACAAGAAGCGGCAGCGATTTCCGACCGTATTCATCGCCAATGTGTTCGGCTTCCAACGAGCCGACCCATTCCAGGCCGCAGAGGGTGCCACGCAAGTTCCTGATGTCAACAAGGCATTTGAGAAATAATCCTCAATCCATTCGGAATTCAACGGTGGCTATCGCGAGGTCCCTGAAGTAAAGTTTGAGTGACTGAACCACCCTCGTCGTGTTATCGTAGGCTAGTTCGACAACGTTAGATTCCTGGGTAGGGCTCATAGCCTTGAGATTTTGAGTCGAGCATTTTCAGGAGCTGCGTATGAGCAACGATGAAATGACCACCCAGCCTACGATGGAAACACTTCTCGCGCGCCTGGACGAGTGGGGCGCGCAGTTCACAAACGGATTATCTGAGATCAGAGCTGGCCAGGAAGAGTTGCGCAAAGGCCTGGAAGAACTCAGAGCTGATCTCAATGCCGGGCTTCACCGCGTCGAACGCAAGATCCAAATTCTCAACGACAACCACCTCACGACCAACGCGGACGTACGCGGTTTGGAAGTGCGGCTGGAGAAACTCGAATCCGCGTCTCTGGTTAAGAGCTGAGCCACGCTCACTGCAACGCGGCCGAGCCATAATCGAGTCAACATTCATCGATGACGCTTTGTTGATCTCAGGAGCATTTATGCCGGTGCGCGTCGAGAAGAACGGACCAGTCACCACGGTGGTCTTAAGCAGACCCGAAGTTCGCAACGCCGTGGATCGCGAAACCGCGCAAGCGCTGGCGGACGCTTTCAGGGAGTTTGATCAAGACCCCGAGGCGTACGTTGGAGTACTCTTCGGCGACAACGGGACCTTTTGCGCTGGCGCTGATCTCAAGTCAATCGCAGCGGGAAATCACAACCGAAGCGAACCAACCGGTGATGGTCCGATGGGACCTTCGCGAATGCTTTTAAGCAAGCCTGTCATCGGCGCGGTCTCAGGCTATGCTGTAGCGGGCGGCCTTGAGCTAGCTCTCTGGTGCGATTTGCGAGTGATGGAAGAAGACGCTGTTGTCGGGGTGTTTTGCCGGCGTTGGGGGATACCATTGATCGATGGCGGAACGGTGCGCTTGCCAAGACTGATCGGGCTCAGCCGTGCGCTCGATCTGATTTTGACGGGCCGTCCCGTTGGTTCCACCGAAGCGCTGAACATCGGGCTTGTTCATCGAGTCGTGCCGAAGGGAACATCTCGATGGGCAGCGGAAGAGCTGGCTCGCGAGCTGGCTCAGTTCCCGCAGGTCTGCATGCGTGGCGACAGGATGTCAGCGTACGAACAGTTCGACCTGAGCTTTCAAGAAGCTATGGCCGGTGAATTCAATCACGGCCTCGCGGCGTTGCGTGAAGAGACATCGGAAGGGGCTAAGAAGTTTGCCGGGGGCGCCGGTCGGCACGGGTCTTTCGAAGAGGATTCGTGAGCCCGCATGATCCGGGAGTTTTTTCACGTTCGGCGGCGATTGGCCCGACGACTTTTCAGAGGGCTTCATTCAGTGAGCCTGTCCGATAGCCTTCCAGGTCAAGCGTCACGTACTTAAAGCCCAACTCTTTCAGCGCCGCAGACATTCGTCGGGCCATCTCGGGATCAAGCGCGCGCGACATTTCTTCCTCAGCTACCTCTATCCGAGCCACGTCGCCGTGGTGACGCACGCGTACCTGCCGAAAGCCAAGTTGCTTCAAAGACATTTCCGCTTTGTCTACCATTGAAAGCTTCTCGAGGGTGACCACCTGCCCGTAAGGCACTCGGGACGAAAGGCAGGCCGACGCGGGCTCGTCCCAGGTCGGAAGCCCCGCCCTTCGGGACAACTCGCGAATCTCCGATTTGGTCAGTCCGCATTCCAACAGCGGCGAGCGCACCCCCATCTCGCTCGCGGCTTCCCTTCCCGGCCGGTAATCGCCGACGTCGTCAGCGTTGGTTCCGTCGCAGATGACGTCGAACCCATCATCACGCGCCAATTGATCCAGTTTCGCGTAGAGCTCCGACTTGCAGTAGTAGCAGCGGTTCGCAGGATTGCTTGTGTAGTTAGGATCGTCGAACTCTTCGGTAGGGATGACGCGGTGCCTAATTCCGAAACGCGTTGTGAGTTGCTCAGCGAGTTCGCGTTGCAAGGTCGGATACGATGCGCTGTCACCGGTTGCCGCAAGTGCGCGTTCGCCGAGTTCTTCGCTCGCGACGTACGCGAGGTAAGCACTATCGACTCCGCCCGAAAACGCGACGATTACGGAGCCAAAGCTTCGCAGTAACCCTCTAAGCTTGTCTTCCTTTGACGCGCTGAGTTCTGATTCGCTTGCTGGTGCGACTAGTTCTGCTTGAGTGAGCACGCGTCAATCGTACAAGGTCGAGACGCCGCGGGCAACCGGACCCTTCTGCCCGAGGAGCCTAGATGTAGAGGGGAGCGCAGCCACCTGCCGCTGTGTTCACGATCAGGGCGCCGCCGTTTTCTTAGGCTGACGAGAAACGATATATTCGTGCGCGAAGGTCTTCAGCCCTGGACTAGTCAGACCTATTTTCGTGGCTTCATCAAGAGCCTTGTCCTCCGGCCATCCTTGCTCGACGACTCTGTAGATCATCCAAAGCGCGCCGACTCGATTTGCGCTCCCGCAGTGAATCAACATCGGTTGGTTGTCTTTGTCTTTCACCGCCTTGATGAACTCGTCGACCTGCTCGGGCTTGGGCGCGCTCGATACGATAGGTATGTTGACGTAACGCAGCCCCGCCTTCTCGATCGCCTCCTGCTCGTGCTGCAGATCAACGCCTTCAGACGCAGTGCGCAGGTTTAACACGGCGCGATAGCCGTTGGCGGCGAGCTTTGCAAAAGCTGCATCAGTCGGCTGCCCTCCGGTCGCGATGCGTTCATCAACACACAATATCCGGGGCACATCGTCTTTCAAGGCTTGTTGAATCTTGTCCAGTTTCTCGCGATCCTGTCCAATGCCTGCGGCTGAGAGCATTGAAAGCGATGCAATGGTCACGCATGACAGAACGATCTTTTTCATTTCATCCCTCTCCGATCTGAAGATCCGAACCCGCGCCAGCTATCACACAAGAGCGTACTCCCTCGTCGCGTCAATCGCCAATCGTTCGCTCGATACCGTTCTTTCCAATGCTTCTTCCAGGTCGCCGATTATGTCCTCTGCGGTCTCGAGTCCCATGCTCAAACGTATTCCGCCCGGATCGATCCCAGCCCTTAGCTGCGCACCGTCCTCTCGTTGCTTTCCACCCTCTCGCCCAGTATGAAAACTTCGCGCCGCCAAGACTATGACCGCTGTCACCGCTGCCTGTGACGCCTGTCACTACGATTGCCAAATGCCATCTGACCACGGGCGCCTGAGAATGAATGAGCCCCGCCGCTCTAGTCGCGAGCGCTTGGCCGTCTGATATACTCTCGCCAGAGCGAGGCCATTTCATTCATGCCATTGCATAAGACGGAAGCCTTTCTGCTGCGCACCTACGCGCTCAAAGAAGCGGACAAAATCTGTGTATTCCTAACAAAGGACCAGGGCAAGGTGCGCGGCGTAGCTCACGGTGCGAGAAAGATCAGAAGCCGGTTCGGGTCTTCGCTCGAGCCCTTCACCGAAGTGGCGATCAGCTACTTCCAAAAGGAAGGACGCGAACTCGTCAGCGTTTCCAGTTGTGACATTTTGCGCTCTCACTTCGAACGAGGGGCGCGGGACGTCGAAACCGCAACCGCGTTCTCATACATGGCCGAACTCCTCACCGAGTTCCTGCCGGAGCACGAGCCTAACGAGCGACTTTACAGGCTGGTCCTGGCGACGCTTGAAGCGATCGAGAGTGAAGACGGCGACCTCTCGCCGATACTCAGGTATTTCGAGTCGTGGTTGCTCAAACTGGTAGGGTTTTTCCCTGACACCTCCCAGTGCGCTGTGTGCGATGAGACGATACCGACCGGCGAGTCTGTTTTTCTAACGGGGGAAGGAACTCCGCGTTGCACTGCCTGCGGCGGAGGCAAGGGCTTCTCCGTGGACGCTGAGCTGCGAGGCGTCATCGGTGAGATTTTCACGCTTCATCCCACGGCGTTCGCTCGCGAAGTCGTAAGGCCAGAACATATCTTGAAGATCGGCGAGATCAACTACCAGATCATCCGTCACGCCCTCGAGCGCGATCTCAGGTCCAAGTCTCTGTTGAAACAGCTCAACTCGGCCTGGAAGTAGCATAGGCTCTACGTTTCTGGTTTCGGGTTTCTGGTTTCTAGTTCCTGGTTTCCTTCGCCAGAGTACATTGAACCAGAAACCAGAAACCAGAAACCCGAAATACTAGTTGTACCTCTTCTCACTGTCCGCCCACGAACTCCTTCACGACGTTAAACAGCGCGGTCATCGCGACGTGATTGTAAAACCGGCTGATGGTGTGCATCGGCCCGGTGCGCTCCCTGCGCTCCCATAATGTCGCAGTCCCTGCGCCTGCAGCCGCCCCCATCAGGAACGACGCATTGAACTGGTGGCACTCGCACCTATCGCCCTGCGTTATGAATACCCGAGTCACTGCGTAGGCGAGCTTCCCGCCCGCGCTCGTCTTGCCAGACCGGTGATAGCGCGGATCTTGCCTGAATAGCGAGGCGAAGAGAGCCTTCTCAAAGAAGGCGTTGGTGGTGCCGGAAGCGTAGCTTCGCGCAGCGCGGGTCATGGAATCGGCGAAGAAGTTTTCGACTGTGTCTTTCTTAAAATCATCGTTGTCGTTCAACTCCTTCCACATTCCATTGAATACCGCGGATCCGTAAGTCCCCACCGACAGAAACCTCGATTTGAACCAGGTCCCGAATTTCTCTCCGACCGTCATGGGCGCGGTACTGGCAACAGTCGACTGTCTTGGTGACGGCGCTGGGAGGGGCATCGCGGCCGCTGAGTTGACAGACTCAACAAGGTTCGCGACCCTGCGAGGTCTCGACGCAGGCTCGAGCGCAGGCTCAGGTGCCGTACTCATCGCGGCTTCGAAGGCTACATACAAGACCCGTGGGGTCTTTGGCCCGGGGTTCGCGGAGGCGGCGTCGGTGGAGGACGAAGCTTCCCGGCCGGCGTTCTTTTCCGAGTCAGATGGACGTTCAGCCGCAACCGCCTTGGGCGCGGCCAGCGAGAACACACAAGCGATCAAAAGCGCGGAGATGAATGACCGCGTGCTAGAGCGGCGAATCAGTCTTAACATCTTGCCCCTCTGCAAATTGGTTTTGCGCATCTTGGCGCTGATAGTAGCACAATGCCCCTTTTGGAATCGAGAAAAAAACCGATTCGCTTCACCCGACATTCGAGTGCGCACTGCCGCGTAGGAAACCTCGTGACGAGCTAAAGGCGAGCAAAGGAGTACTCGCCGAGCGGCGCTTGTAAGCGAGCGGGGGTGAGAGATAGAATTGGGCCGCTCAAACTCGGCACTCGGCAACGGAGGTGAAAGGATGTTGGCAACCCGGAAAACTCTCAGATCGTCACTTGCTTCGATCGCGTTGATCATTTTGGCGCTATCGCTCAACGCAAATGCGAAGCAATCCCAACTCGGAAAGGTGGTTTTTCCCACGTCGGGTTCGGAAAAGGCGCAGGTCCACTTTATGCGGGGACTAGCCGCGCTTCACTCATTCTGGTTCGAGGAAGCGCTCGACGAGTTTCGCGAGTCAACAAAGATAGACCCCGAATTCGTGATGGGCTACTGGGGCGAAGCGATGGCTTACAACCATCCCCTGTGGACCGAGCAGGACACCGAAGCTGGGCGGAAAACGCTTGCCAAAATCAAGGACACGTCGAAGATAACGGTGAGAGAGCGAGCCTATGTCGAGGCGGTGCGGATACTCTATGGAGAGGGCGACAAGCTGACACGCGACAAGGCGTACTCGGCGGCGATGGAAAAGATCTACCGCGACTATCCCGATGACCTCGAGGCCGCGTGTTTTTACTCGCTGTCCCTGCTGGGCACGGTGCGCCCGGGTGACAAGGGGTTCCGGCGACAGGCTCTGGCCGGCGCCATCGCGCTCGATCTTTATCGCAAGAATCCCGATCATCCCGGCGCGGCTCATTTCATTATTCATTCGTTCGATGATCCCGAACATGCAATCATCGCGTTGCCTGCCGCTCGTCGCTACGCCGAGATAGCGCCCGAAGCTCACCACGCGCGACACATGCCCGCCCACATCTTTCTCCAACTGGGTATGTGGCCCGAAGCCGCGGCGTCTAACGAATCAGCGTGGGCGGTCTCGGACGCGTGGGTGAAGCGCAAAGGACTGGCGCTAAGCGCTCGTGATTATCACAGTCTTCACTGGCTGGCATACGTGTACTTGCAGCAAGGGCGATTCGCCAAAGCCGAGGCGTTGCTGCCGATGAATCGCAAGGACGGCGTCGGACGGTATAACGAGGACCTGACTGCGGCGTTTGTGGTCGAGACCGAGCGATGGGATCTGGCCGCCAAGTACTTCAGTTCCGAAGCGGGAGCGGCAGGCGGCGATATGGCTGGACACGCCGGTCACAACGGCCCTCCGCCAACGCCTCCCAGCACCGCGACTCCGGCAACACCCGCAAGAGCTCAGCGAAGCCAATCGCTTCCAAGCTTTATTAAAGGACTGGCCGCCGCGAAGACCGGCGCGCCGGAAGCGGCTCGCTTCATATCTGAGTTGCAAGCCGCGCGAAAACAGATCTCAGACAAGGGCGATGCTTACGCCGCGAAATCAGCGGAGATCAAAGAGCTGGAAGTTTCCGCCGCGGCGGCTGCGTCAAAGCAGAACTACACCGAAGCAATCGACCTCATGAAGCGCGCGACCGCGATCGAGGAGGAGATGTCACCTCCATCCGGCCCGCCGAGCCTGATCAAGCCGTCACACGAACTATTCGGTGAGATACTTCTGAGCGCAAATCGTCCAAAGGAAGCCGCCGAGCAGTTCGGCATCGCGCTGCTGCGGCAGCCTAACCGGGCGCGCTCGTTGCTGGGCGTCGCGCGAGCCGCGGTTAAGAGCGGCGACACGAAAGCGGCCCTGGAGGCCTATTCCAAGCTCGTGCGTCAGTGGAATCAAGCGGACGCGAATGTGCCCGAGCTCCGCGAAGCGCAGGACTACCTGAAGCAGGCCAAGGTGAACTGAAGCCGTGTAGGCGCCATACGGTGATCCCTTAGCGTCTTTGCGGACCTTTGCGTCTTTGCGCGAAACTCTTCTCTCGCGATGGTCTGTTTCGCGCAAAGACGCAAAGCTCCGCAAAGCCGCAAAGACCCGGGGAGAAAGGCACCGATGACTATAGACCGACGAGAATTTATTAAACTAGGCGCACTAACGACTGTTGCACTGACTATTGACGACAACGCGCTTGCCCATCAGGACGCTCCCGTCAAACCAATGGCGAGCCAAGCCAAGCCGATAACCCGCGAAGAGTACCTGCAGCGCCAGGAGACCGCGCGCCGCTACATGCACGACGCGGGAATCGACGCAATCCTCCTGACCGGCGGCGCCGGCATGCAGTACTTCACAAACGCGCAGTGGGGACTCAGCGAGCGATTGTTCGCGCTCGTTTTTCCGGCGAAGGGTGAACTCGCGTGGGTCGCGCCGGCATTTGAAAAAGGACGCGCGCTCGAGCAGATCAAGTTCGGCGACGATGTTCGAACCTGGCAGGAGGACGAGAGCCCTTATCAACTGGTCGCGTCGATCCTCAAAGATCGCGGCGTCGCGTCGGGCAAGTTAGGCGTGGAAGAGACGGTGCGTTTTGTGTTCTCCGACGGCGTGGCGAAAGCCGCTCCCGGACTGAAGCTCACAAGCGCCGATCCGGTGACGGCTCGTTGCCGCCGCGTGAAATCGGCTCACGAGATTGAGCTGATCCGGCTGGCCAATCAAATCACGCTCAAGTCTTTCGAGATTGCGCTGAAGACATTGAAAGAAGGAATGACTCACACCGAGTTGTCGGGCAAAGTCGCCGCCGCGCATCAGCAACTCGGAGCGCGAGGCGGCGCGCTGGTCTTGTTCGCTGAGCATTCGGCCTCGCCTCACGGCACCGTCACTCCGCAGAAGCTCCGCGAAGGAGACATTGTGCTTGTTGATGGCGGATGCAGCATTGAGAATTATTCGTCGGACATTACACGCACGACGATCTTTGGAAAGCCAACCGACAGGCAGCTCAAGGTGTTCGACATCGTCAAGCGCGCTCAAGCAGCCGCGCTCAAGACAGCGCATCCGGGCGTCGCCTGCGAAGACGTCGACGCGGCCGCGCGCAAGGTGGTCACCGACGCCGGGTTTGGTCCCGACTACAAGTACTTTACGCACAGGCTCGGTCACGGCATCGGGATGGAAGGCCACGAGTGGACGTACCTGGTGCGCGGGAATAAGACCAGGCTTGAAGCCGGTATGACGTTCAGTGATGAACCGGGCATCTACATTCCAGGCGAGTTCGGAGTGAGATGCGAAGACATCATGGTGATCACCGAGAACGGCGCCGAGTTGCTGACCGGGCAAGCTCCCTCACTCGAGCACCCGTTCGGTTGATTGATGGTAGAAGATAAATTCGAACTTTCCGCGTCTCCCGCCAATCAAAATTTCGAGACGATTTGACAGAAGCCACCATGATTGATTTGCGGTGTGCTTCTTGAACTGATCAGCATTCGTGAGGATTGTCCTCCTCCGAGGCCGGTCTGCATAGCCGGTCGTTTAGCTGGGCCACGATTATCGGCACGCATCATCCGCACTCACGCCGCCGGTCGTTGCGGCCCAGCTCTTTGCCTGCGAATCAACCTGACATCGTCTGCGTTATCCACCCGCGAGAGACTCGCGTCTCCCGAGAAGAGTTCGTAGTTCGGCCTTTAGGCGGAAGTTTGTAGCAGCGTCGGTTCGTCCGAAGCTCGAACGAAGAGCCGTCTGCATGGTAACTACAGACTTCCGCCTGAAGACCGAACTACGAACTCACTACTGTTTGGATCGTTGGGCTAGCGCCTCGATGCTCAGCTAGAATCCCTGATATGGAGGCGCTAACCATGAAACAAAAGCTGCAGGGGCGGATATTGTTAACGACTTTTGGTTTGATGGTCTGGTCTGTTCCGTTAACGTCTCAGCAAGGACCGGTATCAGGTTGGGCGGAGCCCCCTTTTTCGAGCGCACGTCTCGAGGCGTCAACAAACAGTGCTCGATACAGGATCGATGCTGCGCAGAGCCGATTCACCGTGCGCGCGTTCGCAGGAGGGTTCTTGTCAGCGTTCGCCCACGATCACACGATATCGATTCGCGAATTCGACGGCGAGACTGATTTCACCTACGGGACGGTCGAACCGGGTTCGCTTCAGATGACAATCAAGTCTGGCTCGCTCGCCGTCACCGACAAGATCAGCGCAAGCGACCGGCAAAAGATCGAGAGCACGATGCGCGACGAAGTGCTCGAAGTATCAAAATATCCGGAGATCAGCTTCAAAAGCAGCGGCGTCAGTGCAACAAAGACCAGCGATGCTCAGTATCAAGCTCGCATCACTGGCGAGATCACACTTCACGGGGTCTCGCGGCCGCTGACGATCACCGCGCAGCTTGAATTTGGCGGCAACGTGCTGAGGGCCAAGGGAGCATTTGCATTGAAGCAATCGAGCTTCGGCATCAAGGCCGTGTCTGTCGGCGGCGGAACGATCAAGGTTAAGGATGAGCTGAAGTTTACATTCGATATCGTCGCGCATCCGTAGTTGATGAAACCGAGATCGTTTGACAAAGTCACTTATGCGATCGCAGGGCGTGCGCATCCAACAGCTCGCGCACCTTGCGGCCAAGCTCGTCGGCTCCATAAGGCTTCTGGACCAACTCCACAGAGCCCGCCCCGGGAAACTCGGCGTCCAGAATCTCAGGCGCATAGCCAGTCATAAAAATCACGGGACATTCGCGGCCGCCAAGCCCGCGTATTCGCTCGTACGCCTCGCGGCCACCCATACGCGGCATTATCAAGTCAAGAATGACCAGGTCGATCTCGTTCATAGCTGCTTCATACGCGACCACGGCTTCTTCACCATCGCTCGCAAGCAAAACTCTGTATCCCAGGCTTTCGAGGTTGCTTTTTGCAAGGCTTCGCAGTGTGATCTCGTCTTCGGCAACCAGCAAGGTTTCGTTTCCGCCACGCACCCTGGGGATCGGCCCGCTGAGGTCGCTGGCGGCTGTTCCGTGGGCCTCGAGGTAGATCTTGAAAGTAGTCCCGTGTCCCGGCGCGCAATACGCGTGAATGAGCCCGTCGTGCTGCTTGATGATTCCATAGGCGACCGAGAGGCCGAGCCCGGTTCCCTTGCCGACCTGTTTGGTCGTAAAGAACGGCTCGAAGATTCGCCGTTGAACCTCCGCGTCCATACCCACGCCTTCATCGCTCACTGATATCTGCGCGTAATTACCCGGCCTGGCCCAGACGTGTTCGCGACAATAGGCTTCATCAAGCGTTACGTTGCGGGTTTCAATAATGAGCCGGCCACCTTCGGGCATCGCGTCCCGGGCATTAACCGCAAGATTCATGATCACCTGCTCGATCTGACCGGCGTCTGCCAGAACCGAGTAGAGACCCGACCCTCCCTGAAAGCGCACATCCACATCCTCACCAATGATCCGCCGCAGCATATTCGTAAGGTTCGAGAGCGTGTCGTTGAGATTGATGGTTCGGGGTATCAAAGTCTGCTGCCGGCTGAATGCAAGAAGCTGGCTCGTCAGCGCCGCCGCGCGCTGCCCGGCCTCGACTATCTGCTTGACCTCAGAGCCCAGCGGGTGCGCGGGCCCTAGTCGTCTTTCGACCAACTGGCCGTAGCCGATGATCGCGGTCAACAGGTTGTTGAAGTCGTGAGCCACACCTCCCGCCAAAAGCCCGATCGACTCGATCCGTTGGGCCTGCAATAGCTGCCCTTCCAAACGCAGCCTTGCAGCCTCGGTCTCCTTCAGGGTCGTGATATCCTCGATAGTTCCTTCGTAGAAGAGAATCTCGCCGGCGGCGCTGCGCACCGCGCGTCCACTCTCCGATATCCAAAGGACGCTCTGATCCTTCCGATAAACCTGGTTCTCGAAGCGTTGAACTATTCCCTGCTCGTCCATAAACCGTTGGAACTCTGAACGGCGTTCTCTGTCGGTATAAAGCTGCGTTTCGATGTCAGCCAAGCTCGAGATCAGATCCTCCGTGGAATCGTAGCCCAGCATTCGCACCAGCGCCGGGTTCACGGTTATGAATCTGCCATCAGGCGTGCTCTGGAATATCCCTTCGACGGCGTTCTCGAATATGCTCCGGTATTTTTCTTCGGCGCGCTGAAGTGCCTCTTCCGCTGATTTGCGATAGGTCACGTCCATCATCGCGCCGATCATTCGAAGAGCAGTTCCGTCCTCGGCTCGCAAGACAAACGCTCGATCGAGGACATGCGCATAAGAGCCGTTGGACCTCTGGTATCGGTACTCATCAAACCAGTTCCGACCGCCGGACGCGAGCACGTGGCTCACGCCTGACACGACTCTATCTTGGTCGTCCGGGTGTATGTGCTCATACCACCGAGAGGCTTCCGAGGCTACGTCGTCCACGCGGTAACCAAACAGCGTCTCCAGGCCCTCGCTCCACGAGACAGTGCCCGTCACCAGGTTCCAGTCCCAAACCGCGTCGTTGGTCGCTTGAACAATCAACTCGAAGCGCTCGTTGCTTGCACGCAAGGCTTCGTCGGCGCGCTTGCGCGAGGTGATGTCTCGCACGATCCCCGAGGCTGAAACCACTCTTCCGTTCTCTATCTGCGGCGCGGCCGTGCACTCGCCTACCAGATAGCCGCCGCTCTGTGAAGTGAACCGCAGCTCAAAAGGCGGGACGGTTTCTCCGCGCAAAACACGTTGAAACAACTCGACTGCCACGGACAGGTCGTCCGGGTGCAGAAGCGTTAGAAAGCTCTTGCCAATCCAGTCGGCACGCTGCCAACCGGTGAGCGTCTCAAAAGCCTGGTTGAGAGAGATGACTGCGTAATCCGGTGAGACCATGTAGATAACGTCGGCGGCTCTTTCGACGACGATTCGATATCGCTCTTCCGATTGCTGCAGAGCTTGTTGGTTGAGCTTTAGTTGGGTTATGTCCTGCACCGTCGCAATGACCCCAAGGATCTCACCGCGCGAATCGCGCAGCGGCTGGTACCTTGACGAACCCCAACCCGCACTCCCGCTCTTAGGTACGTAAGAGTTAAACTCGGGACAGCCGACGTTCTCACCTGCAAGTGCTCTCTCCAGCAACGCATCCAGGCCCTGCTCCCTCATAAACGGGAAAAGCTCCGAATCGTGCTTTCCCAGCACGTAGTCCGCACGCAAACCCAACATCGCTTCGATGGACGAATTCCATACCACGTATCTCAGATTCCGGTCGTAGACTGCTATACCGACCTGGGCGCATGAAATAATCTGGCGGCAGAATTCGCTCGATATCTTCTGGCTCAGCTCGTGCCCGCTGGGGTAGGTTGGCGGATCGGAATCGACACTCAGCCGAGCAGGCCGATTAGTCTCCGATTCCGATCCAAACGACACATTATGATTAACTTTACTTCCAACTTCTGACTCAAACATGGGACGCTCCGTCGATTCCTCAACTACTCCAACACTATGGGAAGGCGATGTTGCGAGTGGTGAAGCAACGCCTTCAACACCTCGGGAACTCTTTCAAACTCGGTCGATTTGTCAAAAAAGAATGCCGCGCCGGCGTCGGCGCATCGCTTCCGGTACTGTGGGTAGGAATAGTTCGTCAGCATTATGATTGTCGGCGCAGGGCTTTCGCATCTGATCTTTTCCAACGCATAGATGCCGCTGGCCGAACCCGGCATCTGAATATCCAGGATCACCACGTCGGGCTTCACTGCCCGCACACCGTCGATGGCCGAGAACGCGTCCTCGGCGTATCCAACGATTTCGATCCCTTCCAGCTCCGATAGCATGGCCGTCAATCTCTCGCGGACTATTGCCGAGTCATCAATGATGAAAACCCTCATTTCGCGCCTCCTTGATCCTGATCTCGCCACTGGTTGCAAACATCACCAACGAGGATAGAGCCTTAGGCTGGTCAATGAAATCAGCGGAAGTCTCTCTGTTGTGTAGGAACGGTCCGTTCTTTTTGTAGGGTGAGGAGCACGCAGGCTGTAGGCGTTTGTCTTACGGAAGGAGATGATGTCGACAGGGGTTCATTAATCTCCCGTTAGTCGAGCAGGCGGCTCTGAATAACATAGTAGGTCAATTCGGCGTTGTTCTTCATGTTCATCTTCTTTAGGATGCGGGCGCGGTACGTGCTGATCGTCTTCACGCTCAGCGAGAGCGTACTGGCGACCTCTCCGACAGTCTTTCCGGAAGAGATCATGATCATCACTTCGTACTCGCGATCCGAGAGGCCGGTGTGAGGCGGCTGGTCCCCTTCGCTTCCCAGCGCAAAGACGAGTTTCTCGGCCAGTGACTCACTGACGTACTTTCCGCCTCTATACACTCTTCTGATTGCCTGGACCAACTGCTCCGGCGCGCTCTCCTTAGTGAGATATCCTGCGGCTCCGGCTCTCAAGACTCTTACGCCATATTGTTCTTCGGGGTGGACGCTCAAGACCAGCACGGGAAGTTTTGGATGCTCGTCTTTGACCTCCTTCAAGACCTCAAGTCCGCTGCGGCCGGGCATATTGATGTCCAATACCAAGACATCACAGTGTTGCTGACGGACGAAATCAAGCGTCTGTTGAGCATTCTCGGCTTCGCCCACTACTTCCATATCCGGCTCGTCAGCTACAATCTGGCTCAGGCCCCGCCGAATAATCGCGTGATCGTCTGCGATGAGAATCTTGATCATTCCGGCATCCCCTCCATCCGGCTTCAAGACAGCGGAATCCTTACGATCACTGCGGTTCCTTCGTCTGCAGTACCGCTGATCTCCAGTTCTCCGCCCAACAGGTGAGCGCGCTCTCGCATACCCAGTAGCCCGAGAGAACCAGAGCCTGCTATGTCATGCTCCGTGATTCCTTTGCCGTTATCCGTCACTTCCAGAACCAGATTCCCGTCATCCTGCTTTAACTCAATAGCAACCCTGCTCGCACCGGCGTGGCGAGCGACGTTGGTAAGCGTCTCCTGGAGGATTCGGAATGCCGCCGTTGAACGATCGCGGCCCAACGCGACGTAATCAACACTCGAGGCGACCTCACAGCGTATACCAGTTCTGATCTGAAAATCGCCAGCTTGCCATTCGATGGCCGCCACAAGACCAAGGTCATCGAGGATACCCGGCCTCAGTTCGGTGGCAATCCTACGCACCGAATGGATGGTGGTGTCGATGAGGTTGGACATTGATTTGATCTTCGCCGTCAGACGATCGATTTCCGAGCCGGCCTTCCTGGTCAAAGCGTGTTGTAAACCGTGAAGGTCGATCTTCAGGGCGGTCAACGCTTGCCCTAGCTCGTCGTGGACCTCCCGGGCTATGTGCGTCCTTTCCTCTTCGCGCACAGATTGCAAATGAGAGGAGAGCGCGCGCAACTGCTCGCGCGACTGTCTTAGTTGCTCCTCAGCTTGCTTGCGGGTGGTGACGTCGCGGTTAATGCTCAAGACAGTCTGTACGTTCCCTCTTTCGTCAAACTCAGGGTAAACGCGCCACTCGAAGATAGCCGGGCCGTTGGCACGCTCGAACTCAAACTCGGTTTCAAACGGTGTTCGCGTCTCAAAAACATTGCGGATCATCTTTTCCCTGAAGCTGGCTTGCTCATCTGAGAACCCTACCTCCCTTAGCGATCTGCCGACAAAGTCCTCGGGCTTGACCTCTGAGACTTGCGCGACGGCGGAGTTGACGAACCGATATCGGCAATCCCGATCGAACCGGGCGATGATGTCCGGCGTATTCTCGACCAGCGCTCGGTAGTGTGCTTCGCTTTGCCTCAATGATTCCTCGGCTCGCCTGCGGTCAGTTATGTCGTAGTTGATCCCTATCATTCGAACTGGGACGCCGCGCTCATCGCGCACAACCCGCGCGAACGCCTTGATGTGACGGACTTCGCCGTTGGGCCAAGCCACGCGAAAGTCCGTGCCGAACGGCTTGACGCCCTTTATCGCTTGCTGCACATCGTCGTCAACGCTACGTTGATCGTCCGGGTGGACTCGCTTCGCCCACGCTTCGTAGGCGCCCGAAAACTCTCCCGGGTCAACCTGGTAAAGGCGGTACATCTGCTGGTCCCAGGTTAGCTCGTTGCTGACGAGGTCCAGGTCCCAGACACCGATTCCGGCGGATTCCACAGCAAGTGAAAAACGCTCGTTGAGCCTTCGGCCGCGAGCTTCACTGTTTTGAAGCGCTTCTTCGGCGGTCTTTCGTTCGGTGATGTCCTGGCCGGTGGACAGGAGCTCGGTGAGGTTTCCATCGGCGTCGAAAATGCCTCGGTTCGTCCACTGTTGCCAGTGCTGTCCGCCGCTGACAATCGATAGATGTTCCTCGGTGTACGCCGGCGCCTCAGGCGTCAACGAGGCTGTCTCTTGATGGATCACGTCGCGGAATTCCGGAGCGACAAGGGGGAAAAAGCTGGTCCCCAGACAATCCTCTTCGTTGATTCCGAAATAACGGCAGTAGCTGTCGTTGACGAACGTTCGCGTACCGTCGGGCAGCCACTTGACGATGAACTCGGTCTGGTTCTCGACGATAAGGCGGTAACGTTCCTCGCTGCGGCGTAGCGCTTCCGCGGCTTTCCTATTCTCAGTGATGTCCTGACTCAGCACCATTCCGGCAAAGATCTCACCATGCTCGTCATGGATTGGAACCGCATGCCGAAGATATACACCGTCCCCGATGGAGACTTCTTCGACAGTTGACGTGCCAGCCAGCGCTCTACGATAAATGGGCTCGAGCGTCTTGCTTACTTCGGGCGAAAAGACTTCCCAGATAGTCTTGCCTTCCAGCGCCTCCTTTGAAAGGCCCACACGCGCCAATTGGGAACCATCGGCGATCATGTAGCGCAGGTCCCGGTCAAACAGCGCAACCCCTCCGTTAGGAAAGTTGCGGGCGAGCGACCGGTAAAGCCGCTCGCTTGTTCGAAGCGCCTCCTCCGCCAGCTTGCGCTCGGTGATGTCACGCGCGATGCCCGTGACGAAGCGTTTGTCGCCCTGCGTGAATTCGCCGAAGGAAAGTTCGAGCGGAATCTCGCTGCCGTTTTTGTGCAAACCCCGAAGCTCCATCGCCTCCCAGGAGATGTGTCGCCTGCCTTCTTCTTTGTAGCTTGTGAAGCCTGCACGGTGAAGATGGCGCAGGTATTCTGGCATCAGCATCGTGAGTTCTTCGTCCAGCATTTCCGGCTGCGAGTAGCCAAACACTCTCTCCGCCGCACGATTGAGGAATACTATGCGATCTTGCTCGTCAATCGTGATGATCGCGTCAGATGCCGTCTCGGCCAGCGTGCGAAACTGGTTCTCGCTCTCGCGCAGAGCCTGTTCTACATGCTTGAGCTCGCCGAGCTCGATTTGCATTTGCTCGTTTGCCTTTCTGAGCTCCGCCGTTCGCTCTGTTATCATGAGTTCCAGCTCGCCATTGGCCATTCGCAGTCCCTCACTTTCGCTTCCATCACTTGGTGATGGTCATGACCTCGGCGCAATTATAATGAAGAATGGAACGACCAGCGAAGATATTTTGAATGAGGGATGCTAACGATGTGTCAAATCTCTACCGGAAACCTGGTGCTATTCGCCGCGGGCGAGTCTGCCCAATGCGCCGCCCGGGTGCCACCGTGCGTACTGCTCACGCGTCAGTCCCTTGTGCGCTTCAAGCGCGACCGACAACGAACATAAGACATAGATCTTTGCCAGGATGCTGGCGCGAGGCACCAGGTTCAACTCGCCGCCTTCGTTTTCGACCCCGGCATCAAGCAGCACGTCCGCACTCCGTGCAAGCTCCGACTCGCGATTGCCAGAGACGGCGATAACCTTCGTGCCGAACTCGCGCAGGGTCTCAATCGCCGAAAGTAGCTCGGGCGTCGTGCCGCTGTTGGAGATCGCGATCGCTATGTCGTTAGCGCACACTTGCCCAGCTGAGCCGTGAATGCACTCTGTCGCGTGCAGAAAGTAAGCCGGCGTTCCCGTGCTCGAAAGCAACGAAGCGACGTAACGCGCGATGTGCTCGCTCTTGCCGATGCCCGTGACGTGAACTCGCCCGCCTCGCGACTCGCAATCGAGAATGAGATCAGCAGCGCTCTCGATGGCTTCAATCTCGGCGCGCGTTCTGAGCGCACTAAGCTCGTCGATCACCAGGTCAAAGAACGACTCGACAGAGCCCGCCGGACTCTTGCGCTCGCCCCCATTTGCGTCGTTTCCGTTGAGGCTCTCAACCTGGATTTCGTCTGCGATGGCGTTGGCGTCGCCCAAAGCCGGCTGCTGCGTCATGGTCATAACGGAATCGGCGAGCTCCTCCAGTCCGGACGCTTCAACAACTGCAACTTTGAAAGGTTTCTGATCTGGACTGATTGCCATCTGGTTCCCTTAAGCGAGCGGCTTGATAGAATATTGCCCACAAGCGGCGGCGTCAAGGAAAGCGCTAAGCAAATGTCAAAGCTCTTTAGAAATGTCACACGTTGTGACTCATTAGAAATGTCACATTCTCTCTTCTCTTTCTTAAGCAATAAAACTAGTAGTAGAAGCTGTGGGAACTGTGGAAAACTCGTCGCGCGTTTTTTGCGACGAGTTTTCCAAGCGCTTGTGGAAAAGTGGGAAAACATGCAGTTCGTTTTTCCACTTTTCCAGAGGGTGTAAATAGTTTTGTGTAAATGGTCATCCAGCAAGTAACCAGCTAGGGT
>CAZJQQ010000078.1:0-23420 GCA_964548075.1 uncultured Clostridia bacterium
GGGAGGCTAGCGCTGTTGCCTGAAAACCCACCAACAATTTTGACGCGCACCCCACGGCAAGCCGTGGTTGTGATGCGCGGTGTCGTTTCAATATAATGGGCAGCCGCAAGGCAGCCCCCCAGTTGTTGTTGGAGTGGATCGCGATGTCTGTTTCTACCAAAGCGAGATCAATGAAACCACGGCCGCGGCGCGGGCCGGTTACAAGGCTCCGGCGGGCACTGCCGGTGGCTCTTCTCGCAGTTGCGCTCGCCTCACCTTTGATCAAATCCCATCCGGGTCACGCCGATCCCCAAGACAACGGGCAAGGTAAGAGATCATTCGCGGAACGGGTTAACTGCGGTTACGACCCACAAGGCGCAACTGACGAGTTAAGCAATCACAGGCTGCATGTGCTTGGACTCAGCAAACGAGATGACGGCGTAACCCTCGCTGCACGCACAACCGCCGCCGGCTTCTCGATCGAAGATGCCGAGGATATCGCCCTGGCTGAGGATGACGGCACAATCGTGATTTCCCCGGGCAGGTTCGACCTGAAGAATAGCTCGATACTCTTCACGCCTGACGGCGACGGCTACCGAATATCGAGCGCCGATGTTGGGTTCAGCAGGGACTTCGGCAGCCGGCTCGGATACTTCTTCGGGGTCGATAACAAGCTTGGCGATGGGGACAACGGCTATCGAGACGTTACACTGCTTGGCGCGCCGTTCCCTTTCTTCGGGGTTTCATACGATACGATCTTTGTCGGGACCAATGGGTACATCACATTCACGCAAGGCGACACCACCGCCCGAATATCACCGACCACCCTTGCCCGCAACCTGCCGCGCATCGCGCCGCTGTGGGCCGATCTCGAGGTAGTCAACTCGGGGGACATTTACTACAACCGGCTCGACGGGCATCACCTCATCACCTGGGAAGGCGCTGGTCAGCCCTCGTACGCCGGCCTCAGCACGTTTCAGGCGGTGCTGTATGACGACGGGCGAATCGCATTCGCTTATCGAAAGGTGAAGGCGCAGGCGGCGCTGGCCGGCATTTCGCCGGGGGGCTCCGCAGCAGAGCCTCAGCCGGTTGACTTCTCGAGCCCGCCAGCGGAAAAGGTGACCGGCCCGTTCTTCGAAGTTTTTGGCAAGCAGAAGCGAATCGATCTCCCGGCGCTGCTCCAGGTCTTCTACCGCACGCATTCCGATAGCTTTGACACTGCGTACGTGTGGACCGATTTCGACTACGACAATGGCTTGGGGGTCGCCCATTCCTTTAACGTTAGGAACCATATCAGCGGAATCGGCTTGAAGAGCTTTGATCGCGGTCCGGCTTATGGAAGTCCTGCGAGGCTATCGACGATAATAACCATGGGAAACGCAGCCGACTGGCCCAAGGACCCTGAAGCGCACGCCGCCGGCTTGAACTCAGCCATAAGCATAGTGTGCCACGAGCAGGGTCATCGCTGGCTTGCGTATGTTCGCTTCGACGCCGATCACGACATCAAAGATGATCTGCTGGGACGCGAGAACGCGCACTGGAGTTTTCTTGTCGATACGCGGACCAATTCGCAAGGAAGCTTCTCGTCGTTGATGGAAGGCAACGCGTGGCGCGATAGCGGCGCTGGTACGTTCACGACTATTGAATCGGCGGTAAACTATTTCACCCCTCTTGATCAGTATCTCATGGGGTTGCGTTCGGCTGACGAGGTCGGAGAGATTCCTTATCTGGTGACCGATGCTCAACTGACTGAATTCCTGCGCGAAAAGTCACCATTCTCAGGCTTCTCAATGAGCGCCATCCGCAAGACGACTTCGGTAGCTCAGATTGTGGAGCGCGAAGGACCACGCATTCCCGATTCGGCCAACACGCCGAAGGAATTGCGTGTTGCTTTCATTCTGCTGACCGAACAGGGCTCAACGCCTTCAAGCGCTACGCTCGAAAAAATCTCCCGGTATCGCGACGCGCTTGTGCGGTATTTTTCGGTAGCTACGGGAGGACGCGGCTCGATGGATGCCTCATTGAAGGAGTGATTTACAAGTCTGCTGCCAGGAGACTCTTGCTAGCCGCTTTGGTGGAATTCCGCCCGATCACTTTGATCTTAACCTGGCGTCTGCCGAACTCCACGGCTTCTTTGTACGTGGGAACGTAGACATCAACCAGGCGGCCCTTTATGCGCCCGCCAGTATCCATAACGGTGTACGTTCCGGTGTACCGTCCGGCCCGCAGGTGGACAACCGTGCCGAGCGGCAACACGCTCGGGTCAGCTGCTATCACTCCGGGACGAGTATTGATGCCCGACGCAGTTCGGCCCTTCAAGCAATACGCCGTCGCGTGAAAATCCACCAACTCGCTGTCGTCATACGCAGGGCCACCGGTTCGAGCGAACTTATCCGCGTTGATCACGAGCTGTACAGATGCGGGGCCGGTTCGGGCGACTTTCTCCGCGTCGATCACGAGCTGTGCAGATGCCGGGCCGGATTGCGCAACTGACCGGATTTCTCCCGCTGAAAGTTTCGCGGTTACTGGATCGCGAGCTTCTGGCAGCTCCTTGAACGAGCCCGGTATATCCAGGGAATTAGCTTCAGATGATCTCGCGGCGTTCGATGATGGATCGTCGGCCGCGAATGACGTGTCGACTGCGCAGCTCAGATAGGTAATAAGTGCGAGGACAGACAAACATGAGGAGAGGCCTTTTCGGACCCTCCTGCCGGGAAACCGATTCATTCCACCACCTGATTGCTGCGATCCCGACTTGCGCCAAACGAAGTCTCCTCCGCGAGGAGTCTCACTTCGCCCATCACAACAGAATTCATAACTCAAGGGGGCTCGTTTCATGAAGACGGCGAGTATAGCACGCGATATTGCGAATCAAGCCTGCCGCGCTTTCGGCAAATATCGCGACCGGTCAAATCGCGCCGATTAGTTGCAGGGGAGCAAGGGCTTAAAGCGAATCTTGCAATTTTCTTGCGTTTGCAGCAATTTGTCTAAATGTTGATAAAAATAAACGGGATCAGCATCGACTATCGCGACGAGGGCGCGGGCATTCCGGTGATCTTCATTCACGCGCGTTCCCTCTCAATCAGACCATGTGGGACGATCAGTTGGTTGCGCTACAAAATCACCGTCGCGCAATCGTGTGTGCAGTTCGATGCGCATATCAACACTGGGCGGGCGCGGCCCCTCGCCAGGAAGCTCTCCTGATTCGACTTGATCGAGCGCACTTGTCACGGAAAATGCTTGTAGACAACTCTCTTGTCTTAGCATAGAATCCCGTCGCGCTTTAACACCGAGAGTTCGAATCTTTCAGAGCTTAACTGCACGCAGGGTAATTTGGCCTTACGCCTTGGACTCTCACTCAACCGAAAGCAGCGAGGGGGAAGCAACACCCCACCTCGGCAGGCCAGAATGCAACCGGCCCATGGTCAATTCGCAGGCGCGTTGCCTTAGACTCTTAATCGAGGGAGGAATCTGAGTATGAAGAGAGTATTGTTCGCGTCTCTCGTGGCGGCATCGATGTTTGCTTTTGCCTGCCAGCCCCAACCCACCAACACAAACTCAAACGCAAATGCTAATGTCAGTCGGCCCACTACAAGGGATGAGCAAAGCGCCGCCCTGAGTAAGGAGGACAAGGCTGTCGTGATAGTAATCACCGGGGATTCCACTAACCCGATCTTAATCGTGCCGGATCCGATCACTTTGAAGAAGTTAAAAAACGAGAAGGTTCGTTGGTGTGTCTACAACAATCTGGATGACGCAGTCGATAACGTCACCATCACCGATTTCACGCCGTCCGACCCGTTCGACGCGCATGCGCCTTTCGAGACCGGCTCGATAGCTGCCGGCAACTCAGGCTGCACGGGGAAAGGCAAGGCGGCGGTTCTTGGAACTTTCAAGTACACAATCACGGTGTTCCAATCAGGCCATGCGCCGTTGGTCAAAGATCCGCAGGTTGTGATTAACAACTAATGCTCGCAGGGCTTACATAAGCACACGGGTTATCTAAGCTTAGCCCCGTTGGTCACAAACAGAGCCCTGTACGCTTCACTGTCGCGCAGGGGCTCTAAGTCAGGGTCGCGCGCAGCCTCAGGCCGACTATAGCCGTGAGACAGAGCGCGGCGTAGGGACTCCAGCGCCTCCTCAGTCTGGCCTGTGAGGGCGTGTACAACCGCCTTCTGATACATAAAGAGCGTATTGAGCGGCTCAAGGGCTGTTGCACGTTCGATGCTCTCCAGCGCTTCTCGGCGCCAGTGTAGTTTGGCCTGGCATACAGCCAGTCGGCCGAGCTTCTCAGCGTCGTCAGGATTAACCCGCAAGTGCTCGCTCAGAAGTTCGATAGCCATCTTGAACTGCTCACTGGCCTCCCGATCTCTGCCGACCCGCAAATAGGCATCACCCATGTTCCGATAGAGAAGATCATTTCGCCGATCTAGCTCAATAGCAGCGCGATATGCTGCTACTGCTTCTTCATATCGATCGAGGGAGAAGTAATCTGTTCCAAGATTTGTATAGGATAACGGGTTGGGGTAGATCTCAATAGCGCGCCTATGCATCGTGACCGCGTCTTCATAAAGGCCGAGAAGGTTATAGATGCCGCCGAGCGTGTTGTAGCCAACATGATTGTCCGGTTGAATCGTGATCACGCGGCGAAACTGTTCCGCCGCGTCTCGATAACGGCCAAAGAAGTAATAGCAGACCCCTAGCCTGTTATAGTTCTCCCAATAGCCGGGCCGGATCTGAATGGCTTTCTCGAAGCACTTGATTGCTCTCTCCATTTCACCCTTGCCCTGCCAGCACCGCCCGAGCCAGTTGTAAGCGTCGCCGCCCACCGGTTGTAGCTCGATGGCGCGCTCGAACTCTTCGATGGCGCTATCGATCTTGCCGGTGCCGTGATAGATGATGCCCAGAGAGATATGCACCGGCGCCTGATTCGGATCCAGAACCAACGCGTGATCGCTCGCGGAGATTGCCGCGTCCACCCACGCGCTATCGTGGGTGATCTGGTACTTCTGCCAGTAAGCCTCTCCGAGTCCCGCATAGGACAGACCGAAATTGCCGTCGAGCCTGAGCGCCTCTTCAAACATCTGGATCGCGAAGTCTATGTTCTCTTTGACATCGTGCCGCTCGAGGAACGCCCGCCCCCTGGAGTAGAACTCAAACGCGTCGAAGTTGGTGGTTGCCGGTCTGGCGATTTCGTCACGGACCTCGCTCGATATGCTCAGCTTCAAAGCCTCTGCGACGCTCTCGCACACGGCGTCCTGGATGCTGAACAAGTCCGTCGCGTCTCCGCGATACTGCGAGCCCCAGATCACGTGCCCGGTTTCTGCGTCGGTAAGCCTCGCCATCACGCCGATCACCTGACCGGATCGCATCACTTCCCCCTCGAGCAGGATCGTCGCGCCCAACTCTCGTGCCAACTCTCGCGCGCCGCGGCCTACTTCGTCCACCCGGCCCGCGCCCGCCGACTTCGACAGCACCGATAGGCCCTTGATCTTCGCCAGGTCCGTTGTTATTGCGTGGGCCAGGCCGATGCCTATGAACGAACTACTCGCGTCTGACCCGACCGTCTGAAGCGGGAGCACGAGTATCGTCGGGGCGATGGCCGCTTTCGCTGAAGTCCGCAGTGCCGCAGCCAGACTGGCGGATCTGTGGCCGCTCGCCTGCGGTGGCAGCTGTACTGTTGGCTGGCTGTCACGGGCCGCGCTCGGCAGAGTCTGAGTCTCGTCTCCGAGCGACTCGATCTCGCGCTTCACTTCAACAAACGACCGGGGGCGATCGTCGCGGCGTTTTTCAAGCAGCCGGGCCACTACCCCCTTTATGCCGCGCGGCAGCCCCGCCGGAACAGTGCCGATCTCGAAGGCAGGATCTTTTAGGATGGACGCGGCCACTTCAAATGAGTTCGAGCCCATGAATGGCAGGTCACCGGTTATTATCTCGTACAGCACGATACCGAACGAAAAGATGTCAGTTCGCTCGTCGAGTTGCTCACCTCGAAGCTGTTCAGGCGACATGTAAGACAACGTCCCCATCACCGTGCCCGATTCCGTCAGGCTCTCAGCGGCCGTCGCGCCACCCCTTCTCGCTTGCGTGGAAACTGTTTTTGCCAGGCCGAAATCAACCAGCTTAACTCGCCCGCGATCCGTTAGCAGTATGTTCTCGGGCTTGATGTCGCGATGGATTATCCCGTGCGAATGGGCTTCAACAAGGGCATCGCAAGTCTGCACTGCGATGTCGAGCACTTTCTCAGTTTTGACTTCCTTGCTCAATATCAGGTCGCGCAAGCTCCGGCCCTCGACATACTCCATCACGATGTACGCGTGCTCGCCCGTCTCGCCTATCTCGTAGATCGTTACTATGTTCGGATGATTGAACGCAGAGGCGGCTCGGGCCTCCCGGAGAAACCTGGTCTCGCCGCCGGAGGTCCGGTCGTCCTGTTTGGACATCACCTTGATCGCCACCGTCCTGAGCAGCGCGGGAT
The DNA here is from genome assembly GCA_964548075.1 of uncultured Clostridia bacterium. Lineage (GTDB taxonomy): Bacteria > Acidobacteriota > Blastocatellia > UBA7656 > UBA7656 > Onstottus_A. Next base: position 6,458 of record CAZJQQ010000078.1, read on the forward strand.
CCTCGGCTTTGTACACCTCGCCCATGCCGCCCGCTCCGAGCTTTGCGATTATCCGGTATTTGCTTAAGGCGCCGGTTACGTCCATTTCGATCTGCAATCCGCTCCAGCGAAGACCCCGATACGCTCCTCTTCGGTCGTTCCCAGCGACGCCAGAATCTTGCGAGCATTACCCTGAGGGCCAGGCAAGCAGGAAGTCACAGAAGAGGCTCTGGAAGCCAGTTTCACGATTCGACCTAGTATCAGACCTGGAAACTTCAGTCACGGTTCGCCGCCTTTAAGTGCTGGAGAGCATAGCACAGAAACGCATGGGGAATGAAGAGGAGTCAATCGGTGCTACAATGGAGCGATTCTTCGGAAATGATAAGAAGATCGCGCGAGCCTAGGCGAGGTGGGCGTAGCCGCCGCGATAATACGCAAGGGGCTTGTGTTCCGCGATGCTGGTAGATTCGACCTCGCCCACTATGATGGTGTGATCACCACCGGGGTACGCGTGCACAACGCGGCATTCGATGTAGGCAAGCGCGCCATCCAGGAGCGGCGCTCCGCTGACGCCCGATCTGTACCGGGCTCCGTCAAAACGGTCCTCATCTTTTGACGCGAACAGTTGAGAGATGCCCTGCTGATCTTCGGCCAGAATATTCACAGCGAAGTAACTGCCCTCGGTCAGGCGGTCGTGCAGCGACGCGCGTTTGTCTATGCAGGCAAGAACCAGCGGCGGTTCCAACGAAACTGACGAGAACGCGCTGACGGTGATGCCTGCCGGCCGATTGTCTTTCCCTAAGGTGGTAACCACCGTCACCCCGCTAATGAACCGGCTCAGCGCGGCGCGGAACTCATCCTTGCTTACTGGCATTGACACAACCCAGAGCCACTCGTGGCCATCGTCCGTGATCAATTGACGACGGGCCACAACCAAACAGGCTACGGCATCTTGTACTTGTCTATCAGTTGCTGCAGCCCGTCACTCGATCCGCCGTGACGATACTTGTAATAAGCCTGTAGGTCCTGAAGTATTTGATCGTGAAGCTGCTGGTATACTGCCTTCCCTTCCGAGAGCCCAACAGCGTGAGCAAAGAACTCTATTACTTCGTCCATTTTCACGTGCGCCTGCTTAAGAATCGAGTCTTTTAGCGGTCCAGGCGTCGCCGCTTTATGCTGCTCAGCGAGTTGCTGGTAATCGTCATTGACCATGCTCCCAAGCAGAACGAAGGTAAACGGGTCTTTGGCATTGAGCGACGCAGCCTTCTCAAGCTTGGTCTTAGCATCGGCCTTGTTACCCGTCATCATCGAAAGCAACCCAAGCTGTTGGTAAAGAAGTGGCAACCATTGGCTCCTATACTCACCCCATTTGGCGTCATCAAGCGTATCAGGCTTCTTGCCGGACTCAATCAACTCGATCGCCTTGCCGCCAAATTGGAGGCTCTGCTGAGCGAATTTCGCCTCTTTCTTTTTGGCCTGCTCCACACCTTCAAGCGCAACTTGGGTCAGAACGGCGACATCATTGGGGGTCTTCGCCAGATAGGCGGAGGCAACTCGAAACCCGTCATCGGGACGGCTCTCTTTGAAGTACAAATCAATCAGGATGGGGCTGATAACTTCGGCATCGCTCGGCTCCTTGAACACAGTCAGCATGTTCTCGAGCTGCGTGATTCGCTGTGCGCCTTCCTGGATCTTGGTTACCTCTTGGGCGATGTGGCTCACCACTTTCGACCGCAGAGTGCTCTTCGGATACTTCTTTATGAACTCGCCGGCCGCCACAAGCTTGGCAGCGACATCAGGCGCCGCCTCTACTTTGGCCATGGCCTTCTGTTCAGCGTCCGACGGAGCGCTCTGTTTGTTCTTGTCCTGTCTGGCGTAATACGAGTGTTCTGCCGATGCAGCGAGCAACGTCGTGCTTGAGCAGGTCACAGTCAGCAACGCACACGATGCTACAGTCTTGATGAATCTGGATCGGATCGGTTTCATTGACGACCTCGTTGTTTCTTTAATAGTCAGGGTTCCGGTGCGAGTATCCACTGCAGAGTTGGATATTGTGCAGGATGGCTGCGGACATTGGCAAGTCACACAAAGTCGAGCCTCGGCCATGCGGAAACCGCCGCTTGCCGGCAACATCAGGCAACGCGAAGTGAGAGCAATTGAGTCTCAAGCTTTGGAATGGATGAGCATCAATCTTGTATCGTCAGCACTGAGACGGCTAGAATCCCAGAAGGAGTCACAAGCACTAGCCTGACCCCGATACCAACGGGAGGAACGATAATGAAAGCCAAGTTTTATGCAGCCGCCGCATCACTCGCGTTGATTGCTTCGTTAGCCGGTTCCGTGTCTGCGCAAGATTGGGACCGCGCCGTTTCGCTTTTCAACCAGAAGCAGTACCGTCCAGCGATCCGCGAGTTTCACGCCGTATTGAAAGCCAATCCCGACGCATGGCAATCCTGGTACTACATTGGGGCGAGCCACTTCGGGCTTCAGAGCTACGATGATGCGATCGATGCTTTTCAGAACTACATCAAGAGCGCTGAAAAGGACGATAAGGCGCAGGCTACCGGAAACTACTTTATTGGCATGTCCAACTATCAGACGAAGCAGTATGACAAGGCCATCATCGCGCTTGCTCGATACGTCTCTCTGTCGGATAAGACGCAACAAAAAGTTGATACTACTGCTCGCGCTGCGCTGGGCCGATGCTACATCTTTACTAATCGCTTCAGCGATGCGATCCCCGTGCTCACAACTGCCGCCGCTGAGATGAAAACCAACGCGACAAACTATTACTACATAGGCTTCGCACAGAATAAGCTTGGCCACGCGGATCAAGCTATCGCCGCGCTCAACCAGAGTCTGGCCATCGATCCAAAAGACGCAGACTCGCTCACGTTGCTGGCGGACATCTACTTCTCTCAAGTCCGTCAAACCCCGGCAGCGGCTAAGCAGTTGATCTCGGTTGGTGAACGACTTATCGCGGTTCGTGATGATGAGCGCGCGTGGGGCCTGCTAGGTCAGGCTTACCTGATCGATAAGCAGTACGCGAAGGCTGCTCCGTTGCTCGACAAGTTCGCGCGCTCTCACGCTGACTCCAGCGGTGCGTGGTACAACCTTGGCGTCGCTCTTTCGCGCTCTTCACAGTGGAAGCCCGCCGCGGACGCTCTGGAGAAAACGATAAAGCTCGCGCCCACGAATACAGCGGCGCTTCTGGAGCTTGGATACGTTTACGAGAGCGATAAGCAGTACGACAAAGCGCTCGCAGCCTACCAGCGGGTTTATGAAGCATCCGGCCAGCGCGATGACACTGCGCGTGCTGGCATCGACCGCGTGAAGCAGGCAAAGCCGTAAAGCGACCTCGCTATTCAACACAAAGGCACAAAGCCACAAAGGACGAGAAGGCTTAGTGGCTTTGTGCCTTTGTGGTTACCTCCGGTCGTCTTCCGCTATCGATTCACTGCACCTTCAGCGCCAACGCTACTAACTCGCCCCACTCCTTCGAACGCTACCGCCAAGAGTTCAATCTCCCGGCTTTCGCCGGCGTCGAGCATTAGCGCTTCGCCGCGCGCGGCTGCGTGCGACAGCACCGGCAACGTCACGCAGGGTTCAAGCGCGATGTTGTAGGTCGCACTCCACCAGGGGTAATCGCGCCCGCCTCGATAGACTTGCCAGTACCACAGTTGCTTAAACACATCCGCCGGATATCGCAGCGCAAAGCCGACACCGAGACGTGTGTTAGTCACCGCGTACCAGCCGTCGGTAATTCCTTCCAGAAACACCATGTCGCTCGCCGCCGCATCGGGCCCGGGAATCCGCGAGAGATCAACCGGCCTGCCATCGATGCCTGAGGCTGTAGGCCAGTCAGTCAATTGATCCGGCGCTAATCTCGACGTGGCAGGTGTGAACTCCGCAGTGGTTCGGATGCGACAGTCCGGCAAGTCCACTCGGCAGCTTTCGTCAATGAAAGGCCACCCGAACGCCGGGTGATGGCCCCAGGTGAAGTTCACTTCCTGGCCGCTCTCGTTCGTCACGCGCTCGTGAATGCGCAGCACGCCTTCGTTGCGACGGAGGCTCAAAGTCTTGACCAGATAAAACGGCGTGCGGACGGTGCGGACCTCGAAACGAACCTCAATCTCGTCGGCTTCATCCTTCGTTATGACGTAGCGCCACGGCAGCAGCAGGACTTCGCCGTGTTGTCCAACCTCCGCGCCTTGATGCCGCGACAGATTGCCGCAGTTCGGAAACAGCTCTTGCCAGCCGCCTTCGTAGTGATCCATGTGAGCGCCGGCGGCAAGCGGACTCGAGGGCACGTAGTGAGAGCGCTCGCGCAGCCCAACCCACGTGCGCCACATGAAGTCGACATCGCGTGGCTTGTAGAGAAACTCGTAGATATCAGTGCCTTTGTCAGCGATGATTGTCACGCGCAGCTTTTCATTCTCGAGCGCAACGCAGCGATGTCCTTGAAGGACCATCTCGGTGATTCGGCAGCCGTAATTGCGATTGTGATGATAGGTCTGGTAAACCATTGGCGTCAGAAGCTTATCACGGTCCTGCCATCGCACCGCAAGCGTACCTGCTCACTTCCTGGATTGCGCCTGAGCGCTCATCGCTACTGAGCGTTTTTGCAAAGCGGACGCGAAGAACAAGCTCGGGCCTGCTTCGAAACGAGGTTGCCGCGGGCATCCTTTTGAGACCCAAAGATCCCCAAGATCATCTTTGAAAAGCCTCACAATCGGTTACAATTGGACGCGAGATTCCTAGCAGTATCATTCGCAGGTGAGAACATGCCCGATCCTGCAGTCCCAAGGCGAGAATGGAAAAAAGACTGGGTGTTGGCCGAAAGCGCATTTCGTCAGTTTCTCAACTGGCTCGACGAAGGTGTGGATTCAGACGGCGAGAAGTATCTCGAGATGCGACGCAGACTCGTCTCTTACTTCGACCGGAAGAACTGCTTTTCGCCCGACGAACTGGCCGACGAAACGTTCAACCGGGTTGCGAGGAGGCTGGAAGAAGAGGGCTCAATCACCAACGCCTCGCCGGCACATTACTGCTACATCATCGCAAAGTTCATCTTTCTCGAATACCTGCGCCGGTCCGAACGGGGTCAGGTAAGCATTAATGAACTCTCGCCATTGAGCGATACGGCCCCTAGTCCCCCCGCAATCTCGCAACCTAGTGATGAAACAGAAAGGCAGGAGAAGCGGCTTAATTGTCTTGAGCACTGTTTGAAGGATCTGGATCAGAACAATCGTGAAATGATCATTCAGTATTATCAGGGTGAGCAGCGGGCCAAAATCGAGAATCGCCGCGCACTGGCTGGGGCATACTGCATCACAATGAATGCGCTAAGTATTCGCGCTTGTCGCATCCGCGACAGACTAGAAGCCTGCATGACCAGGTGTCTAAGCCCTTGAGACGTGAAGTGTTTTTTTTGATTTCGCCTTATTTATTATGGGAGAGCAATCTCAGGTGAAAAAACAAAACTACGACGATGAAAACCTCAGACAGTACCTGCTCGGCTCCTTGACCGAAGAGAAAACGGAGCAACTGGACGAATTGAGCGTCACGGATGACGAAACGGCTACGCGCTTGCAGATGATTGAAAACGACCTGGTAGACACTTACGCGAGGGGCGAGCTTTCGGGTAAAACGCTCGAGCGATTTGAATCGTTCTACCTGACGTCGCCGAAAAGACGCGAAAAGGTGAGCTTCGCCCAAACCTTTCGTGTGTTAGGGGAGAAAACGGCCGCCGTACAGGCAAAGGGCGCGAAGCAGACCTCTGTCTCTGCAGGCCCTCGGTCCGACAAGGTCTCTTCTGAACGGATTTCGCGGTTGCGATTCTTCGTGGTCCCGCGTCCGGCGCTGCAGTGGGTATTTGCCGCTGCCGCCTTGTTGCTGTTGCTTGCGGGCGGCTACCTGGCGGTTGAGAATCTGCGGCTGCGAGATCAGATGACGCAAGCACATGCAGAGCGCACCACACTTGAACAACGAGAGCGGGAGCTGCAGCAACAGCTTGCCGAGCAGCGTTCGTCTGATGCGGAAGCGGAAAAAGAGTTAGCGCGCGTGCGCGACAGGCTCGCGCAGCTTGAGCAAGTTGCAGCCGATGAGCAGCGCGGAAAAGCCGAGCAGCGCGATCTGAAGATCATCGCCTTCAATCTCGCTCCGCAAACCAGAGGCATCGGGCAGATCCCAACGCTTGCTGTGCCGGCTGGAACCGATTATGTTGCGCTCACTCTTGAACTGGAAACGGACGCCTTCCCTGCATTTCGAGCGGCGCTGAAGAATCCTGCTACTGGCCAGATCGTCTGGCGCAGCGGCAAGGTAAAGGCTACTAGGAAGGACAAAAGGGTTCACGTCAGAGTGCCAGCCACTTTGTTGAAACAGCAGAACTACGTGGTTGAGCTGTCGGGCATTTCCGCGAGCGTCGGCGCTGAAATTGTCGGTAACTATTCGTTCAGGGTCGTAAAACAATAACCGCACTTCTCACAAGTCAGGCATCGACCGGCGTTGCCCGGGCCCGGGCGAGTGGGCCGACCTCAAGGGCAAACGTTGAAAAGCCGAAACAAGCTGAGAATGTGAATAAGAGAGCGCAGCGTGAAATCGATTCTCATTTCAACTTCTTCACCCGATCCCGCAGCAATAGGGGAGACAACGATGTTCCAGAATTCATCTTTCGGTCTTCGTTTGAGGGGAGTCATTCGCAAGTGCCCTGGCCTGACTCTATTTGTTTTCAGTTTGCTTTTATCTGCGTTCCCGATTCAGGGCAGAGCGCTCGCAGATCACTCGCTTTCCGAGCAGCCGGCCACGGAAGCGCAAGACACCCAAGAGATCACCGTACTCGAATCGGGCAAACCGATTGAACGCGAATTGTCCAGCACCCAGGAGCACAGCTATCAGGTCACCCTCGCTGAGGGTCAATACGCATTCATAGTTGTCGAACAGCGCGGGATTGATGTCGTCGTGCAACTGCTCGGAACCGATGGCAAGTCAATTGCCGACTTCGATACTGAAATCAGGAATCAGGGCGAAGAAAAGATAGAGGTAGTGGCGGACGCGGCTGGCAGTAATCGTCTGCTCGTAAAGGCGAAGTACCCTAGGCTTCCAGCCGGACGCTATGAGATTCGATTGATTGAAGTGCGCAACGCCACCGAGGAAGATCGTTCGCTGTACGAAGCACGCAGACTGGAGACGGCATCCGGGCAACTGCGGGGCGCGGGCAAGTACACGGAAGCGCTCCCGCAGGCAGAAAAAGCGCTTGAACTGCAAGAGCGTAGATGGGGAGCAGAGCATCCTGATCTGGTTTACCCTCTCCTCAACCTTGCCTCTATCAGCTATTTCAAGGGTGATTATGCAGAGGGTGAAGCGTTTTGTTTGCGCGGGCTGATGATTGCTGAAAAAGCTCTGGGGCCCGAGCATCTGCTGGTTGGCCGAGTACTTCACAACCTTGCTCTTTTGTATATGGCAAGAGGCGACGAAGCAGGCGCTGAGCGATTGTATCAACGCGCCATCGTGATTCAGGAGGAGGCTTTGGGTCCAGACCACCCGTTAGTAACGTCATCTCTAGTTATGCTGGCCACTGTCTATCGCTCTAAAGGCGACTTCGTGCGCGCCGAGCCTCTCCTTCAACGCGCACTGGTGGCGCAAGAGAAGTCGTTAGGGGAAGAGCATAATAACTTTGCTGGTACTCTTAACACCCTTGCCGGTTTGTATCGCGAGAAGGGCGATTACGCCCAAGCCGAGCCACTTTATCAACGTTCGGTAGCTATTCGGGAGAAGACGAATCATCCGTTTCTTGCTCCGGCTCTTAACAACCTCGCGAATCTTTATCGCGATATGGGTGACTACGAGAGGGCTGAGCCGTTGTACCTGCGCTCAATATCAATCAAGGAAAAACTTGTGGGACCGAGTCATCCCGACGTGGCGAATTCACGCGGCAGCCTTGCGTTCATTTACTATGCCCGAGGCGAGTATGCGAAGGCGGAGACTCTTTACTTGAGCACGCTGCCGATTTTGGAGAAGGCGCTTGGGCCAAATCACGTGGAAGTGGGATGGCAACTGAGCTATCTGGCGGACCTTTACTTTGCGATCAATGACTACAAGAAGGCCGAACCGCTGTATCACCGCGCGATAGCCGTTCTTGAGACCACCTGCGGAACAGACTATTACCATCTTGCTGACATTCTTGTTAATTTGGCTAAGATGTCCGCGGCGGAAGGCAGGCTCGCCGAGGCTATAGCCTATCAAGCGCGGGCCAACGCCATCATCGAACATAATCTTGCCCTCAATCTGGCGGTCGGCTCTGAACGCCAGAAGCTCGCCTATCTAGCCAAATTGCCTGAACAAATGAACCAGGCCATTGCGCTGCATGTCCGTTTCGCAGCGAACGAGCTAACGGCGCGCGAACTTGCAGCCACTACCGTTCTCGAACGAAAAGGACGTGTGCAAGATGCGCTGTCCGACAGCCTCGCATCATTGCGCAGTCGCTTCAGCCCAGAGGATCGCGTGTTGTTGGATCAGTTGAATGCCGCTACATCACGACTGGCGCGGCTCGCCCTCAACGGGCCGCAGGGCACGACACTCGCTGGACATCAGGGACAGATTAAGACTCTCGAAAAACAGCGCGAGAAACTCGAAGGCGAAATCAGCACCCGCAGCGCTGGCTTTTACCAGCACTCACAACCAGTCACGCTTGCCGCCGTCCAGTCAGCCATCCCGGATAATGCGGCGCTGATCGAATTCGCCATTTATCGCCCCTTCGAACCAAGGGCGCCAGACCATCAAGAGGCTTACGGCGAACCGCGGTATGTCGCTTACGTCGTGCGTAAACAAGGCGCGGTGCAGTGGAAAGAACTCGGCGAAGCAAGACTCATTGATAAGTCGATTGACGGCCTTCGTGAAGCCCTGCGCGACCCGAAGCGCCGAGACGCGCAACACTTCGCGCGCGCGGTTGATGAAAAAATCATGCAGCCGATTCGACCCTTGCTTGGCGATGCGACTCAACTCCTCATTTCGCCCGACGGCCCACTCAATCTCATTCCCTTTGAAGCGCTGGTTGATGAGCAGAATCGCTATCTCGTCGAACGCTTCTCCTGCACGTACTTGACGAGCGGACGCGACCTGCTGCGTTTGCAAGTTGCGCGAGCGAGCAAAAGTGATCCGGTCGTATTGGCGAATCCGATGTTCGGCGAGCCTGAGTTGATTGCAATGGCAAAAACGAACGGGCCGAGATCGCAACGCGCTGCATTCGGTAAAAAACGACAGGGCGGGAGCAAGCGACAAAGCGTAACAACCGGCTCTGATTTGTCGAATGTCTACTTCGCGCCGCTCGACGGCACGGCCGAGGAAGCGAAATCCATCAAATCGCTCTTCCCGGAAGCCAGTGTTCTGACCGGAGCACAAGCAACCGAGTCTTCACTCAAGCAAGTCTCTGCGCCGAGCATCATTCACATCGCCACACACGGATTCTTTTTGACGGATACTCCGACGCCTCCCTCAACTGCGAGCGGAGAGATTACTAGAGCCATCAGCGCGAGCGCAAAGATCGAGAATCCCTTGCTGCGTTCGGGGCTTGCGCTTGCCGGAGCAAACCTGCACAAGGGCAGCGCCGACGACGGCATCCTGACGGCCCTTGAAGCATCCGGGTTGAATCTTTGGGGCACAAAGCTGGTTACGCTTTCAGCTTGTGACACTGGACTTGGCGAAGTGAAGAACGGCGAAGGCGTGTACGGCCTGCGCCGAGCGTTCGTGTTAGCCGGAACGGAAACACTCGTGATGAGCCTGTGGCCGGTGAGCGATTACGTGACGCGCGAGTTGATGACCAACTACTACAAGGGGTTGAAGCAAGGCCTGGGGCGCGGCGAGGCGCTCAGGCAGGTACAACTTTCGATGCTCAAGCGCAAAGAGCGCGAGCATCCGTTCTACTGGGCCAGCTTCATTCAATCCGGCGAGTGGGCCAACCTCGACGGCAACCGCTAAACGGAAACGCCACAAACGCTCGAAGTCACGAAGTTGCACTAAGAACTCTTTGTGCCCCTTTGTGAATTTGTGTCTTCGTGGCAAGACATCACTTCTCCCGCCTTCCTGGGTTCCCTCCTGAAGTGTTTTTCCCGATCTGTCTTATCAGAGTGAAACGCGCGGTGATCGCCGCAAGCAAGGACAGGTCACTCACGGGAAATCTGAACACACCTGGGGGAAACTAACGACGGTCACGTCCTTGGCGTCTCCGCGGTGAGCGGCTGCCCTCGAATGTCCGCCCGAAATGTTTTTGCTGAAACGTCTTACCGAAGTAGAGGCGCTCGGTAGGAATTGCCAGCCGGTGGCCTTAGTTTCCCCGAAACGTTGCACGATCGTGAGCGGAAATGGCGGCGAAGTAACCGTTGGGGAAACCGGTTCCGCCGGGAACAACCAAGCCCGTGAGCTTCGCACGCGGCTTGAAACTATTCAAGTGAAGAAAGGAGGCGTTATGAAAGCAAGCAGTTCTAATCGCAATGAGAACAAACCGACGAAGGTAGACACAAGCAACAGAAGGAATTTCCTGAAAGTTACTGGCGCGGCGCTCGTTGCTGCGTCGGTTCCTTCAGTAGCGGCTGCACTACCGGACACAATGCAAAGGGACGTTTATCTGCAAGCCTGCGGGTGGAACCACGCGTTGCCGGGGGTGTTCGGACAGGTGTGTATGACCGTTGATGTGAGGGCACAATTGGGGGGTACCGGCCTGGGTACGTTCCGCGACGATGTTCACCCGGAGATCAACTCACAGTTCCAGATCACCTCCGCGAGGAGACGGGGTGACGAGTACACCCTTCAGGGACAGATCGTCTCGTCTCGTGATCCTGCTATGGTAGGGATGCCGGTAAGGATTTCCGTCGAGGTGGACGGCGATAGGGGGAATGGGACGATAACGGTGGGACCAACCGCCCAGCCTTTGGTAGTGATCGCGATCATCGGGATATTGATCGGGTTGCTGCTTCCTGTTTCCCGGACATAGCGCTTGACCACAGCGCGTGATCGCGATCATCGGGATATTGATCGGGTTGCTGCTGCCGGCGGTGCAACCCCGGGTTTAACGTCATGACAGCTGAAACCGGCAAGCGGCGAATAGAAACAGGAGCGGCTAACTTGCAGCTCCGTCGAAGCGACTGTTGATTGATAGGCCGCTCCCACGGAGCTACAACAAGCACGCCAACACCACTTCCATAGCCAGGTCGTCCCCAGCCGGACGGTCAAAACAGCCTCTTAGAAAGCCTGCTGCCGTAACTCTCTCACGCTCCCGGCGGCAGGCTGACCTTTCCGAAATGGTCAATCGAGGGAACTTAATCGCTGCAAGCAGCACAATGTCCAAACCGCGACACCCCACTGAAGTGGTGTGTTAATGACTCGCCTAAATCAAAGGCGCTCCCCAGGATTTCCCGCCTGAAATGTTTTTCGCATCCTGTCTTATCGAGGTGAAGGTATGTGCCGCTCGCTCGATATGCCGTCATCAGTGCCACGGCAAGCGATAGGCAAGGAGGCTCGCGATGTTTACACAGACTAGCTCGACCGGAACGCGATGGCTAAGGCTGATGATGATTCTGCCTGTGCTTGTGCTGATGATCGGAAACGCAAATGCGCAGACTACTCAGTTCACTTATCAGGGAAAGCTCTCAGACAACGGCAACCCCGCAAACGGCCAGTATGATTTTCAGTTCAAGCTGTTCGACATGGCTACCGTAGGCACGGGCACACAGCAGGGCAGCACAGTCAATGTTCCTCCGGTGACGGTGAGCGCAGGCATATTCACCGTGCAGCTTGATTTCGGGGTATCAGTATTTCCGGGAGCGGCGCGCTTCCTTGAGATAGCCGTCAAGCAGACCAGCGGCTCTACGTTTACCACGCTTGGGCCGCGCCAGCCTGTCACTTCAAACCCATATGCGATTCGCAGCCTCGCCGCGACAGCAGCGGACGGCTTGTCTGTAGCGTGCCTGGGCTGCATCACCAGCAGCCAGATTCAAACCGTGCAAGGAAGTCAAGTGGCGGGCAACATTGCGGGCAGCCAGATCAGCGGCACGATACCTGTGGCGAGTGTGCCGTCAGGAAGCGACAACTACGTTCAGAACACGAACACGCCGCAGGCGAGCGTCAATTTCAACATCGGCGGGACAGGCACGGCGAACATTTTGACCGCAACGATGCAGTTCAATCTCGGCGGCAATCGTATTTTAAGCAACGCGGGAACGAACAATTTGTTTGCCGGCGGGGACGCCGGCACGGCCAACACGACGGGCAATGCAAATTCCTTCTTCGGACAGCGCGCGGGTTTCGCCAACACGACTGGCGTTTCAAATTCGTTCTTCGGATACAACGCAGGAAGAAATACAACCGGCAGCAGCAACAACTCGTTCTTCGGAGATGCCGCAGGCTTCAACAACACGACCGGCGGTGGCTCCTTCTTCGGATTTCTCGCAGGCTTCAACAACACGACGGGCAATGAAAATTCCTTCTTCGGCACGTACGCGGGCTTCAGCAACACGACCGGCGTCGCCAACTCGTTCTTCGGAAACTTCGCAGGCCTCAACCACACGACCGGAATCAACAACTCGTTCTTTGGACAAAGCGCTGGCGCCGGCAACACCACGGGCAACTCCAACTCGTTTTTCGGAGATAACGCGGGTTCCAACAACAGGACGGGCAATCTGAACTCGTTCTTCGGAAGAGACGCAGGTTTCTTCAACACGACCGGCAGTAGCAACGTCTTCGTCGGACTTAGCACAGGCTCTGGGAACACAACGGGTAGCAATATCACTATTATCGGCACAAGTGCCAATGTCGGCGCAAGCAATCTCAGTTTCGCTACCGCCATCGGTTCGGGCGCGGTTGTCAGTACGAGCAACACGGTTGTGCTGGGCAGAAGCGCGGACACGGTGCAAATTCCCGGCGCGTTAAATGTGAGCGGCGCGTTCGGCTCTAACATCCTCAATGCCGCGACGCAATTCAATCTCGGCGGCAATCGTATTTTGAGCGCGGGGATTAACAATGTAAATCTAATTGCCGGCATTGGCGCCGGAACGGTCAACACAGGCAATTTCAACTCCTTCTTCGGAGTGGACGCGGGCGGCAACAACACGACGGGAAGTGACAACTCCTTCTTCGGATGGCAAGCAGGGCTTTTCAACACGACGGGTTGCTGCAACGCATTCTTCGGACTTGACACTGGCCGGGCAAACACGACGGGCGGCACCAACTCCTTCTTCGGATTCCAAGCAGGCGCGAACAATACGACGGGCGGCTCCAACTCCTTCTTCGGAAAAACCGCGGGCTCTTTCAACACGACGGGCAGCAGCAATACGTTTATAGGAATCCGCGCGGATTTTAGTACGACAGACACGACCGGAACCCGCAATACCTTGCTCGGCGCTGATGCAAAAGTCAGCACGGGCGTGAGCAACGCGACTGCGATCGGTAATCAGGCACAAGTCACCCAGAGCAATTCTCTCGTGCTTGGGAGCATCAACGGCGTGAACTTCGCGACTGCTGACACCAACGTAGGCATTGGCACGACCGCTCCGGCCTTTAGATTACACGTAGTTAATCAATCCAACGCCGGCCTACGCGTTGAAACTGACACGGCGGGCGGAACGGTCGCTTCATTCGGCGGTAACGGTGAGTTCCAGATTGATGCGGTAAACGTCTTTGGTGGTAGATTCATGGTTAAAGAGAACGGCAGGGTTGGCATCGGAACCGCAGCACCGGACCAAACACTCACCGTCAACGGCAATGCCTCGAAAGTTGGTGGCGGATCATGGGCCACCTTTTCCGACGAGCGGTTGAAGAACATCAAAGGACACTTCACTCCCGGACTCATTGCGGTGATGCAATTGCAGCCACTGCGCTACGAGTACAAACGCGACAATGCTCTGAATCTCAGATCGGCCGCCGAGCATGTCGGCTTCAGCGCTCAAGCAGTTCAGAAAATCATCCCAGAAGCGGTGACTCAGAACGACAAAGGCTACTTGCTCGTCAACAACGACCCGATTATGTGGACCATGCTCAATGCAATCAAGGAGCAACAGCAGCAGATCGAAGCATTGAAGAAGCTCGTCTGCGCGGAACACCCCAATGCTGACCTGTGCAAGTGAGGTGAGAAGATGACTAATAAGATCGCAAATACCTTTCAGCGCAATCTGGCAAGAGGCGTCCTGTTGGTGCTCGCCCTTTTTTTGAGTGGCGCGGCGCAGGCGCAAACCACAGCCTTCACCTATCAAGGCAAGCTCACCGACAATAGTAATCCAGCGAACGGCCAGTATGACTTCCAGTTCAAGCTGTTCGACACATCTACCGTAGGCACTGGCACACAACTTGGCAGTACCGCCACCGTGCCCACGGTGCAGGTCACAGCAGGCATATTCGCCGTGCAGCTTGATTTCGGAGTATCGGTATTTCCAGGGGCGGCTCGGTACCTTGAGATAGCAGTCAAGCAGACCAGCGGCTCTACGTTTACCACGCTTGGTCCGCGCCAGCCTGTCACCTCAAACCCCTATTCGATTCGCAGCCTCGCCGCGACAGCAGCCGACGGCTTGTCTGTAACGTGCGTGGGCTGCATCACAAGCAGCCAGATTCAAACCGTGCAAGGCTCGCAGGTGACGGGCTTGATACCGGTGACGAGTGTGCCGCCGGGAAGCGACAAATACGTTCAGAACTCTACGAGCCAGCAGGCTACGACGAATTTCAATATCAGCGGGACGGGTGCGGCAGACATTCTCAACGCGACGACGCAGTTCAATCTCGACGGCAATCGCATTTTGAGCAGTCCCGTGTCCGACAATTTTTTTGCGGGCATCGGCGCGGGCTCGAGCAACACGACCGGCACCCAGAACTCGTTCTTTGGAATCAATGCGGGACAAGCGAATACCGCGGGTGGTGGCCACTCCTTCTTCGGCGCTGGGGCAGGCAGGCTCAATACGGCGTTTTGCTGCAATTCCTTTTTCGGACGCGACGCCGGTAAAAGCAATACGACGGGCACCAGCAATTCCTTCTTTGGAGATTCCGCAGGTGAGAATAACACCACTGGCTTATTCAACTCCTCCTTCGGACACAGGGCGGGAAGGCTCAACACGACGACCAATTCCAACTCATTTTTCGGAGACGCGGCAGGGGAGCTCACAACCGGCGGCGGCGGCGGAAATTCCTTCTTTGGAGCGGCAGCGGGTCAGGTCAACACGACTGGCGGCAGCAACTCTTTCTATGGAGAGAGAGCAGGCTTGGGCAGCACGACTGGCGGCAGCAACTCTTTCTTTGGAGAGAGCGCCGGCTTGGGCAACACGACCGGAAACAATGTCACAGTCATCGGCTCGCGCGCGAATGTCGGCGTGAACAATCTCGACCACGCGACGGTCATAGGGGCGGACGCGATTGTCAGCACCAGCAACACTGTCGTTGTGGGCAGAAATCTGGACACGGTGCAGATCCCCGGTGCGTTAAGTGTGAGCGGCGGATTCGGCGCTAACATCCTCGACGCCGCGACGCAATTCAACATCGGCGGCAATCGTATTTTGAGCAACGCGGGGACGAACAACGCGTTTGCGGGCATCGGCGCGGGAGCAGTCAACACAGGCAGCGAAAACGCCTTCTTCGGACGTAACGCAGGCTTTAGCAATACGACGGGGAGCAACAACTCCTTCTTCGGGAACACTGCAGGCGGACGGAACACAACGGGTGGCAGCAACTCCTTCTTTGGGTCCTTCGCGGGTAGTTTTAACACGGGTGATTCCAACTCCTTCTTTGGAGTCAGTGCAGGCAATTTCAACTCGACGGGCAGCTTCAATGCATTCTTCGGAAAAGGCGCAGGCAACAGCAACGATACAGCCAGCGGCAACTCATTCTTTGGAACCAGTGCGGGCTTCAACAACACGACCGGACAACTCAACGCTTTCTTCGGAGAGGGCACAGGCAGTGAAAACACCAGCGGCACGGGCAACACATTTATCGGGAGAGATGCGGATTTCGATACGGTTGGCGGGACCGGAGACAACAACACTCTGCTGGGCTTGAATACAAGAGTTGTCTCGGGCGTGAGCAATGCAACGGCGATCGGCTCTCAGGCGCAGGTAAGCCAGAGCAATTCACTCATTCTCGGCGGCATCTCAGGCATCAACGGCGGCACGAATACCAACGTTGGCATCGGCACGACTGCGCCGAGGGGGCGGCTCGAGATCGTCGGCAACTGGGACGGCAGTTTCGGCGCCGCGACGTTAACCGGCGACAGGCCGACCATTAGGCTCTCCGGAGGCCCGCCCGCGGCCAACCAGCAGTGGATACTTCATCTCGGCTCGGGAGTGGGCTTGATTCCAGCTGGAAGCCTGAGCTTTTTCAACGGAGGAACGAGTGGCACGTTTAGCTCGCCCGCGATGGCGCTAACCCCGACCGGCACCCTCGCGATCCCCAATCTCGGTGCCGCTGGGGCGACGACATTGTGCCGCAACGCTTCGAATGAAATCTCATCTTGCTCCTCAAGCCTTCGATATAAGACCAGTGTTCAGCCATTCGCAGGAGGGCTTGAGATCATCAACCGTCTGCGCCCGATAAGCTTCACCTGGAAACAAGGCGAGACGAAAGATATAGGGCTTGGCGCTGAGGATGTCGAGCGCGTCGAGCCGCTGCTCACGTTTCGCAATGACAAAGGCGAGATCGAAGGAGTCAAGTACAGTCAACTGAACGTCGTGCTCATCAACGCCGTCAAGCAACAGCAAGAGCAGATCGAAGCATTGAAGAAGCTCGTCTGCGCGGATCATCCCATTGCTGACCTGTGCAAGTGAGGTAAGAAGCTGATAAGGTCCCTCCTACGGAGCTGAGAGGAGACTTTGGATCGCTGTCTTCTATAGACAGGTCGCCCTGCGGGGCTGAATAGTACGAGGCCCGTTCGGAGTCTATGTGAGGAGAATTGAAATGAAAGCCAGAACTGAAAAACACTCTGTGCAACGAATCCTTTTTTCCGTCGGCGCTTTGATGA
>CAZJQQ010000079.1:0-23272 GCA_964548075.1 uncultured Clostridia bacterium
CCTCTCGGGGCTATACTACTACTTCAAAAGCAAAGAAGAATTGCTCTTTCTCATTCAGGATTATTGCTTCAGTACGGTGATCGACGATTGCCGCCGGCTGCTCGAGGGCGTCGATGATCCGGTTCGCCGGTTGAGACTCCTTATCGAAAACCATCTGAATTACTTCGTAAACAACATGAACGAGATGAAGGTGTTGTCACACGAAGCCAATTCGATCAGCCGCGACATGTTTCGAAAGGTCAACAACAAGAAGCGTCAGTACGTGGACCTGGTGATGAACCTGCTCGGTGAGATAGCTCGCGAGAACCGGATCGATGGAGTCGATGTCAGAGTGGCGACGTTCTCCTTATTCGGCATGATGAACTGGATTTATAACTGGTACGACCCACGCAAGGATGTGGACGTGGCCGGGCTTTCGAACAACATGACCCGGCTTTTCCTGAGCGGCTTTCTCGGAGACAAAGGGCTGGCGGCAAGGACTCTCGACGCAGATCGCGAATCGCATCTCGATCGCGCGGTGTCAATCTGGTGACGGGAACTAAACACAAAGGCACTAAGACACAAAGGAACTCAGTTAATGTTGATCACGAATTCATTGGAACCTGTTTGCAAAGCACACCCTGCCTTAGTGTCTTTGTGCCTTTGTGGTTAGACTTCGATGACGGAGAAAACCCATGACTAGAGAAGCGATGGAGAACAAGCTGGTCAACTACAGCACTCAAAACGGTATCGCGATCATCGAACTGCACGACCCGCCGGCGAACACCTACACTTATGAAATGATGCGCGATCTGGATGACGCGATCCTCGAGGCCCGGCTCGATGAAGATGTGCACGTCATCGTCATCCGCGGCGCAGGCGACAAGTTCTTCTGCGCCGGCGCGAACATCAAAATGCTGCTGTCAGCCACCTCGCAGTTTCGATACTTCTTCAGCTTGCACGGCAACGAGACGCTGATGCGTCTGGAGAACACTGCGAAGCTGGTCATTGCAGCCATCAACGGGCACGCGGTCGGTGGCGGCTTGGAGATCGCGCTCGCTTGCGACGTGCGCATTGCGAAGAAGGGACCCGGTATGCTCGGACTTCCCGAGATCAATCTGGGACTACTGCCGGGAATGGGTGGCACGCAGCGGCTGCCCAGGATTGTCGGCAAGGCAAAAGGACTGGAGCTTCTCGCGACCGGGCGCACGATCTCAGTCGAAGAAGCGCACCAGATCGGGCTCGTGAATCACGTGTTCGAGGAAGAGAACTTTTTCGAGAAGGTGCTCGAGTATGCGCAGCAGTTTGTCGCGCCGGCGAAGGCGAGCAAAGCAGTCGGTCTGATCAAGCGGGCGGTGCAAACGGGGCTTGAGGTGCCGCAAGCGGAAGCGCTCGCGCTCGAGCGTGAGTTGTTGCAGCAACTGTTCGAAAGCGAAGACGCTCAGGAAGGGCTCGATGCTTACGCGAAGAAGCGGCAGGCTCAATTTAAAGGAAGATAGTCCGTAGTCAGTAGTCCGTGGTCCGTAGCCCAAACTCCGAAGCTACTGACTACGGACTACTGACTACGGACTAAATCTGGAGGAATCATAATGGCGAAGATGTTCATAGCAGGAGAATCTGTTGACGCGATAAACGGCGACACTTACGAGGTTCGCAACCCGGTAAACGGGGACGTAGTGGATACGGCGCCGAAAGGAAACGCAGATGATGCGCGCCGCGCGATCGACGCAGCCGAGGTGGCCTTTGATGAGTGGTCGCATACGTCGGCCGAAGATCGCGGCAAGCTTCTGTTTGCAGCGGCGGAGCTTGTCGTCGCCGAGCGCAAGAGCCTGGCGGAGTTGCTCTGCCGCGAGCAGGGCAAACCGTTTCAGGAAGCGAGCGGCGAGCTTGAACACTTCGATCACGGCTTGCACTTCTATGCCGGCCTCGCTTCGAAGGTGCGCGGCTCGCACGTTCCGCTCCCGGCGAAGAATGCTTATGGGATGGTTGTGCACAAACCGCTTGGAGTGTGCGGCGCGATCGTGCCCTGGAATTTTCCGCTTACGTTGATGGGCACCAAGGTAGGGCCCGCGCTCGCGGCTGGCAACACAGTTGTTGTGAAGCCCGCTTCGACGACTCCGCTGACAACCATTCGCATCATCGAGTTGATGAATCAAGCCGGGATTCCGAAAGGCGTACTGAACGTCATCACCGGACCGGGCAGCGTAGTCGGCGAAGAGCTACTCGTGAACCCAAAGGTTCGACGCATCGCGTTCACCGGAGAATCGGCGACCGGCAAACACGTAGCGTCGGTGGCGTGCGGCGACTTCAAGCGCGTGACCCTCGAGCTTGGCGGCTCTGATCCGATGATCGTATGCGAAGACGCGGATATTCAGAAGGCGATCACCGGCGCGATGGTCGGGCGATTCTGGAATGCGGGCCAGGCGTGTCTTGCAGTAAAGCGCCTTTACATCTTCAACAACGTCTTTGACGAATTCGTTCAGGGACTCGTGAGCAAAGTCTCGCGGTACGAGGTCGGCGACGGTATGACCAAAGCCGAGAAGCCTAAGATTCGAATGGGTCCGCTTCACACCGCCGCGCAGCGAGACGAGATAGAATCTCAAGTCAAGGACGCGATCGATCGCGGCGCAAAGGTGTTGTTGGGCGGCGCGCGTCCCGAGGGCGCGCAGTATGAGAAAGGGCACTACTATCTGCCGACGATTCTGGTTGACGTTCCAGATGACGCGCGAGCTGTCCAGGAAGAGACGTTTGGCCCGGTGCTGCCGATCTTCCGTGTGAGCAGTCTCGACGAAGCGATCGAGAAGGCGAACGGCTCGATCTACGGTTTGGGTTCTTCGATATGGACCAAGAACCTGGACAACATTGAAACTGCGATCGACAAGCTTCAAGCGGGGAACGTGTGGGTGAATTCGTTGCATTACGGTTACGACGAACTGCCCTTTGGCGGTGTGAAAGCAAGCGGATTTGGAAGAGAGCACGGACCAGAGGCGCTTGATTATTATCTTGAGCCGAAGGGCGTTGTTATCACGCGATAGTAATATCTCTTGGTTGATCAGAGCCAGGCTTCACCTGGGGAAAGCGAGGTAGACAATATGAGTACAACGACACGTTGGACTTCAGCAGATCTCGAACGGATGCCAGACGACGGCAATCGCTACGAGATCATCGACGGAGAATTGTATATGTCGACCCAGCCCCACTTCTATCACCAGTTCGTTTGCAGCAAGCTTGTTCATCAGCTCGAAACATGGAATGAAGAGGCGGGGCTTGGCGAGGTGGCGATCGCTCCGGGCCTAATCTTCGCCGAGGATGACGATGTAGCGCCGGACATCGTCTGGATAAGCAATTCCAGATTAGCTTCCGCGCTTCGGTCGGATGGACACCTCCACGATGCGCCCGAGCTTGTCATCGAGGTCCTGTCGCCGGGCACTGTGAATGAGCGGCGGGATCGGGTGGCGAAGCTTAAGCTCTATGCTCGCCGCGGTGTCAGCGATTACTGGATCGCGAGCTGGCAGACCCGCACTATCGATGTCTATAGAAGAGATGATGCGGAGCTGAGACTAGTTGAAACTCTCGGCGAAACTGATACGCTGCAGTCGCCCGTCCTCCCGGGATTTTCCTGTCAAGTGTCGTCGATATTCGGGCGGATCCCGATCGGGGAGTAGTTGCCCTGTTGTTCGAGCGGATATCGCGGAACGAATAAGCTTCAACCAGACCCCATCATCGGGAGAGAAGTATGGCTCAAATGCTAATTGGCGGCGAGTGGGTAGGCTCCCGCAGCGGAAACTCAATCGAAGTTCTCAATCCGGCCACCGGCGAACCGGTCGATACGGCGCCGCGCGCGACAGCCGAAGACGCGCGCGAAGCAATCGATGCGGCCCTTCAAGCGTTTGGCGTTTGGAGCGAATGGACTCAAGCGAAACGCGCGGATGTCTTGCGCCGGGTGGTTGGTTTGATTCATCTTCACGAAAAGGAACTAGCGACGTTGCTCACGAAAGAGCAGGGCAAGCCGCTGCGCGAAGCTAGTCTCGAGATTCGCCGGTACGCTCACACCCTGGAATACTACGCCGGCCTAGGTAAGAACATTCGCGGCGGCTACATTCCGCAGATAGACGCCCACAAGTACGGATTGATCATCAAACGTCCGCTCGGGGTCGTCGGCGCTATCGTCCCGTGGAATTTTCCGGTGTCGCTCATGGGAAACAAGATCGGCCCGGCGTTGCTTGCCGGAAACACCATGGTGATCAAGCCCGCCGAGACGACTCCGCTGACCGATTTGCGGGTCGTGGGTTTGTTCCTCGACGCCGGACTACCCAAAGGCGCGCTCAACGTTGTCACCGGGCAAGGCTCGGTCGTTGGCGAAGAGATCGTTACCAATCCAAAGGTTCGCAAGATCGGATTCACCGGCTCGACTGAAGTCGGCCGCCGCGTTATGGCGTCGGCCGCACAGGGGATCAAACGCGTGACGCTGGAACTTGGCGGCTCAGATCCGATGATCGTTTGCGACGACGCCGACATTGACGAAGCGGTGAAGGCGGCGGCGACCGGACGCTTCTTTAACTGTGGCCAAGCCTGTCTGGCGATCAAGCGGCTTTACCTGTTCGAGTCGATCGCCGATGACTTCACCGAGAAGCTTGTTGCGCGAGCCAGGAAGCTGCGCGTCGGAAACGGAATGGCTGAAGGCACGATGATTGGACCGCTTCACTCGGCAAACCAACGCGATGAAGTCGAGGCTCAGGTTCAGGACGCGGTCGATCGCGGCGCGCGAGTGCTCGCGGGCGGCGATCGCTTGCGGGGCGGCGACTACGATCGCGGCTACTTCTACGCGCCGACGTTGCTGGCAGACGTGCCGGAAGACGCGCGCGTAGCCACCGAGGAAGTCTTTGGCCCGGCGTTGCCGATCTTCCGGGTGAAGAGTCTCGACGAAGCCATCGAGAAAGCCAACGACTCGATCTTTGGTTTAGGTTCCTCGATCTGGACGAACGATTTGAATCGCGCGACGCGAGCCGCCGAGCGCATCGAAGCGGGTTACACGTGGATCAACTCGCCCCAGGTCATCTATGACGAGCTTCCCTTTGGCGGCTTCAAGCAGAGCGGCCTGGGCAAAGAGCACGGCACCGAGGCGCTCGATTACTACACTGAGACAAAATCAGTTGTCGTTGCAACGAAGTAGGACGTTTGCGTTCTTTGCGAAGCTTTGCGGTCTTTGCGCGAAACTCTCTTTGCCGAGCCTGTCTTTGCGCGAACCTGTATGCCTTACAACGCAATCCAAGTCGACCTCTCCGACCGCATCGGACTTGTGAATCGAGTCGTGCCCGCGATGAGTTGATGAGCCGTGAGTGATGCGACGCAGAATCTCAGGTTGGGAAGGGTGGCTTGCCCCCGCCCTAGAGATTCTGGCGTGAGAGGAAGAGCGGGAGCAAGCCACCCTTCCCAACCTGAGATTCTGCGTCGCATCACATCCCACTCATCACTCATAAACCTCAGTGGTAGAGCCAGTGGTAGAAGGTATGCCTGAGATTGAAACGGCCAGACTTCTTCTTCGTATGTTCAGCCAGGATGACCTCGATGATCTCTCGCGGATCTATGCAGACGCCGATGTGATGCGGTACCTGTCAGGTCATTCGCTTACAAGAGAGGAGACGGCGGGCTGGCTCAACTACTTCCTTGCTGGCTGGGAGAACTACGGGTTCGGTTGGTGGGCTCTGATTCTGAAAGAGAGCGGCGAATTGATCGGTCATTGCGGGCTGCAGTTCATCCACGTGACTCCGGAAATCGAAGTCACCTACGGGCTTGCTGCGGCGTACTGGCGGAAGGGGCTGGCTTCGGAGGCGGCGCGGGCGTGTCTTCGATACGGGTTTGCGCAGTTGAAACTCGATCGTATCTACGCGCTCGCGGACCCCGGCAACATCGGCTCGCATCGCGTGATGGATCGTGTAGGCATGAGGTACGACAAGACTGAGTATTACAAGGATGATCTGTACGAGGGTGATCTGATCTATTACGTGATCTCGCGTGAAGAGTATCAACCCGACGGCTCGGCCTATAGCTTGCGGCCAGTCTCGGGAGACGACACGCGAACAAGTTTCAGCCGGGCATTCGAGGAGCGCCGGCAGGAATGGAAGAGCGCGAGAGCCGCGGTGGAATAGTCTACTCTGCGTCTTTGCGTTTGAAAACAGGAGACAGACATGGCACTAGAAAATGTACTCATCGAAAAGCGCGGGCGGATCGCGATCGTAACCGTGAACCGCCCCGACAAACTTAACGCGCTGAACATCGCAACGCGGAAGGAGATCCTTGCTGCGTTCGAGCAATTGAAAGGCGACGACGACGTTCGTGTCGTCATCATCACCGGTGCGGGCGAGAAATCTTTCATCGCCGGCGCGGACATTAACGAGTTTGCGGGCATGACCGCGATCAAACAGCGAGAGGTGATGAAAGGCGGAAGAGCCTTTGACTCGGTCGAGGATTTCCCTAAGCCGGTGATTGCGATGATAAACGGCTTTGCGTTGGGCGGCGGCTGTGAGCTTGCAATGTCGTGTGACATTCGCATCGCATCGACAAAAGCAAGGCTCGGACAGCCTGAAATCAAGCTCGGCATTATTCCCGGCGGCGGCGGCACTCAGCGAATGACGCGGTTGATCGGGGAAGGCAAGGCGATGGAGCTGATCCTGACCGGCGATATGATCTCCGCTGAGGAGGCCAAACAGCTCGGGCTGGTCAATCACGTCTTCGCGCCGGAGGAGCTTGAAGCGAAGACTATGGAACTCGCGAACAGGATCGCCGAGCTGAGTCCGGTGGCCCTGGCGATGGCCAAGGCTTCGGTGAAGAACGCGGCACGAATGAATCTTCGCGAGGGCCTCGATTCAGAAGTAGATCTATTTGCGTTGTGCTTTTCCAGCGATGACAAAGAAGAAGGCGTGCGAGCGTTCATCGAGAAGCGAAAGCCCGAATTCAAGGGAAAGTGACCTCGATACGCATAGGATGGCGTACAATTTGGTCGTGACCAATATTTGATGTCAAAGGTCATGGCAAATTCCGGTACTTACTGCGGCATAGGTTGGTAGGGCGCTTTCTTTCTTGGTGCTGCAATTGTGAGCCTGGAAGAGAGATCAGGAAGTGTACACTCGCAGGCGAAGACTGGAAAAAGGTGAAGGAAGGTGGTTTCAGGGAAGAACGAGCTAAAATCGATTTCTTCCGAGGAATGGGACGACACTTACAAGAGGCTTCGGCTTTACACCTGGAAGCGATACAAATGGCTTCACGACAGGATGGGGGTGGACCTTGACGACTTTGTTCATGCGGCCATATCTGACACATTGCAGGAGAAGAGACACTGGCCACCAACAGATGAGCAGGGTCGGCCAAAGGACGTGAGCCTTTTCTTTTTTCTCTGCCAAGTAGTCAGAAGCAAGGTCTATCACTTCTGGAACCGAGAGAGCCAAAACATATCGCTTAACCTCATAGAGCAGGATCATACCTTTGAGGAGTTCCCCCCAGAATCCTTTGAATTGTCGGCAGGGGAGTCTGTGGGAGGTCGCTCGGGTTTGATGCACACTAGACTTGCTGATCGCGACGCGATAGATAATGAATTCCGCCGACGCCTCCGCAATCTGGTTGCTGGCGATGATGAACTGATGAAGATTGTAGAACTCATAATCGAAGATCCTCGCTCGAATCCAAGAGAGATCGCGGCATCGCTCGGGTTGGATATCAAGCGGGTGTACGCCGCTCAGAAACGGCTTCGCAGAAGACTTGTACTTCAGAGGTCTTGAATGATGCAGAGCAGCAACGATAGCAGAATCGAAGAAGCAGCAATTCGCCAACTCGAAGTAATGAGCATGCTTCTAGGCTCCCACCCTGAAATTGTGGAATCCATGACTATGCAAGAAGTTTACGAGGAATTGTGGGAGTTGGGAATTAACCCAAAGCCGAGCATTGACCTTGCTGAGTTAACTGGTGAGTCAGCTCCAAGCGGCGCGCGCGCAACTGAAGCGCCACCCTCACTAGCGCCCGAGTTTATTAGTGAAGACCTTGCGGTGAGAAGTGGCAGCCTGCGGCGTCTGTTCGCCAGGCTTCAAGAGATTGAAGGTATCGAGTATTCGTGGGTGGATCAGATATGCTCCAATCCTAAAGACCTCACCCAGCGCTTTGAAGGGGCTGCCACGGCGGAGGAGTTCCTACGGAAGAATGGCTTTACGCATCCTGCAAGTTTGTCCATTGATCTGGACTTGGCGGAGGAATTCCAGGGCCGTATCGATCCCTCTCGCATCTCCATCGTTGCCCTCTATCCAAGCGGAGCGCTACGATCTTTTCCTACGGAAGTATCGTTGGTGGCCAGGAGGCTGCGGCTGAGAATCCAAGACTACCTCGTATTTATTGACCCGGACGCAGACCAGCCAACTGAAGAGATTGCCCCGTTCTGGGGGCCAGTCACTTTGTTCGCTATCCAATGCTAGGTCATAGATGCCTTACGAAGTTCAAAACATCATCGGTACCGGTGACTCCTTGTTGAGAGTTGCCGACCTCAAATGGGCCGAGCCCGCCGACTTCAAAGCCGGGCGTTTCGTCATCCTGGTTCATGGCTTCACATCGCACGGATATTATCTGAGGGAATTGGGCAATTTTATTATGACGTTCGGCTATCAAGCATTCATTTTCAACTACAATTCCTATCGCGGAATCGCGAGGGCCTCAGAGAGCCTGAAAGATTTTCTACTTAGATATGATAGGAATGCACAAGGAGGAATCTCTGCAAATCCAGTGTCCATAATCGCACACAGCATGGGAGGGCTAGTCGCGCGTCACTTAGCAGTTGACGCCGAAGCACAGCGAATGGTTCGCGGAATAGCGATGCTGGGCGTACCAAACAATGGATGTTTTCCGAGCGCTCGTTGGCTCTCGTGCTTCATTCAGTACGGAGAGCATCTCAGTGGTTTCATGCCGGGGGCTGGCAACCCGGCCTGCCTCTCAGCGAGGGAGTGCATCAAAGCTGACGCCACCGGGGTACGACCATTCATCGACAGTCTAAACGACACCTGGGAGAAATCAGCAAGTTGCCCACCCTCTATCTCAATATCTGGAGGTAAGAGGTTCCTTACTTTATCGAGGAACAAACTTAAGAACTGGCTAAGCAACCAGATGATACAAGCAGAAATAGGGGATGAAGACAACGATGGTCTCGTTACGGAGAAGAGCGTGAACATGCACTCCGCTATTTCCATCAACGCCAGTCACCGGTATGTGCATTTCAATTCCTATCCGTACTACCGCGATCTCAACCATACAAACCTCACTCAGAATCAGACTCTGGCACTTGAGGTTGTTGACTGGCTCCGCAAATTCTAACTACTCTGAAGGGTCTAATTGTTGCGGCCGTTTCATAGCTCCAGTGAGGCCTCACGTCCCTCCGACATATTGCAGGGCTTCGGTACTCAGCGGACCACACCTTATTGCGCTGGCGTTTCAGCCTTTTGGTCTTCCCCCTTCTTCTTCAAATCGCCTTTCAAATGCGAGTCGTACCAACCGATGATTCGCTTGTGATAATCCTTCACTTCATCAACCGTCGTCGTAGGCATGCCGTGGCCGCCGTTCGTGTAGCTCACCCACTCGACCTCTTTGCCTAATCGGCGCAGCGCGTAGTACATCTCCATCAACTGGCGAGGCGGAACGTTGTGGTCCTGCTCGCCGCACATCAACAGCAACGGAGTCTTGATCCGATCGGCGAACATGATCGCCGAATGCTGAATGTACTTCTGAGGCTGCTGCCACAGAGTTGCGCCGAGCCGGTCCTGGCTCTTCTCGGGCGCGTGGATGTTGCGCACTCCAAGCCGCGGGCTGTCAGTGTAGAAGCTCACCATGTTCACCTTGCCTGAAATGTTGATCGCGGCTTTGAATCGATTGGTCTGAGTGATCAACAGATTCGTCGCGTATCCGCCATAGCTCGTGCCTTGCACGCCTAAGCGTTCAGGATCGGCGACGCCCATCTCGATCAGCTTGTTCGCGGCCGAGGTAACGCCTTTCATCCACGCTTCGCCGGGAAACCCGATTTCGAGATTCACCGAAGGCTGCATCACCGCGTAGCCGTTCGAGGTCAGAATGTTGACCGTGCTGTTGAATGTATCATCGAAGAACTGCTCGTAGATGTTGAACACCGTCGGATACTTCTTGCCCGCCTCGTAGTCCACCGGATAGTAGAGCACGCCGTACATCTTGTTGCCGTCGACATCGAGATAGGACACGAGTTCGGTCTTGCTCAGGCGCTTGCCTTTCAATTGAGGATTCGATTCGGTCAAGCGGCGCACGTTCTTGAAATCGACATCGGCTGCGTAGAGGTCTCCCGGCCGGTTGCCTTCCGCGGAACTAAACGCGAACATGCGGCCGTCTCGTGACAGCCGAAACCCGGAGTAAAGGTGAGAGTCCTTGATAACGTCCTCGAGCTTCTTAGCTTTCACATCGTAGCGAACAAGACCGCGTTCCCACTTCGTGCGCGAGGCATAACTCAAATAAATGTTGTCTGCATTCGGACTCCAATCGACGACCTGGTAGCGCGGCGATTCTTTGTCTTCCTCGGAGATCTTCACGATCATCTCCTTCGCGCCGGACGCGGCGTCCATCAGCCACAGCCCCTCTTTGTTCGAAGCCACCAGCCAATCGCCTTTCGGGCTCAGCCGAACGACGCTGAACTTCTCTTTGTCTTTCCTCTCTTTGTCCGCGTCGTCCTTCGGTTTGTCGGACGCCGCATCCGCCTTTTCCTTATCGGCATCCGGTTTCTTGCCGGTGAGCTGCCGCGCTTCTTTGTCATCGACCGACGCAACGAAGATGTTGCCGTCTTTCGCGTAAGCGTACCGGCGATTGTCTCGTGACCAGAGGACGTTGATGCCTTTGGTCGATTTGATGATAGTGCGCCGCTCGCCGCCCGCAGCGGGCATCAGGTGAATCTGATTCTCCGTGCCGCCAATCACGTCGTAGTCTGTCTTTTTGGTGATGTCTTCCGAGTACGTGATAAACGAGCCGTCCTCGGCCAGATCGTACGAGCCGACCTTCGTTTCGGGCAGCAGCTCACGAGCCTGGCCGTTCTTTACGTCGAAAGCCACGAGCGAACGAAGCGCGGACATTCTTCTCAAATCGTCCCAGGCGAGGAAGGGCTCCTTGCTCGAATGCACGACGACCGGTCCGGCGGTTTCGTACTGGAATCTCTCGGCGGCTTTCTTTCGCCACGCGTCTGACCGGAGCGCAAGCAGGAGTCGCGAGCCGTCGGCTGACCATTCAAGCTCGGCGTTGTCGGCGGCTTGCTTGGCGGCGGGCAAATTCAGATTGACGAATTTGCCAGTGGCTCGCTCCCAGATTGTCGGCTCGAATATATCGCCCTTGAGAACGAACAGCGCGAGGCGAGCGCCTTGAGGCGACCATTTCAGACCTCGCACCTGCCGTTTGCTTTGAAACAGCTTCTGCGCTTTTGCGGTTTGAGTATCGATGATCCAAACATCGACCGCGTTTGGCGCGATGTATGTCGGATCGCCGAAGCGATGATTGTCGATTCCGATTCGATCACGCAGCGAGCCTGAAGTTGCGGCGAGCCATCTCCCGTCATCGCTCAGGTCGGCGATGTTGATGTTCGTCACGTCGAGCATGTCATCCACGGTGAAAGCCGAGCTCGTGGTTTGCGCAGTCACGTGCAGCGGCAGAGACGCGAGGGTTAATACAACTGCGATCGCGAACGAGGCGAACGTTCGACGATTCATTGAGTGGCCCATAGTCCTATTCTCCAAGGTGAGCCGGCGGTTGAGCCCGAATTCCACTGAGGCTGAGTTAATCTACTACTGGCCGGTAGCGTGGTCAACGGCGGACCTGTACGGGCGTCCCTCCGCGGGCGCCCCTCCTCGATATCGAAGCAATTGCACCTAAGGAGGGGCGCCCGCGGAGGGACGCCCGTACAGGTCCGCGATACTTCCACCGCCTGGGTAGTGGCTTCTCAGCCGCTCGTTTATCCGATATATTAAGCCGCCGCTATAGCAGCAGCGGTCAGCCTGACATAGCAGCAACAAAGACATCATCCTAAAGGGAGAACGGCCATATGCGCTCACGCCTCTTTGTCCATATCACCATCGCTTCGACCCTTGTAGTAGCCGTGTTGTCTTGTGTTCAGCTTCGCGCCTCAGCGGCGGCCGACATCCCCACGCCTCAGCAGTTCCTCGGCTTTCGCGTCGGCGAAGACAAAAAGCTCGCTCGCTGGGAGAAGATCGTTGAGTACATGCGAATGATCGCGAACGGTTCCGATCGAGTGCGTCTGCGCGAGCTCGGCAAGACTACGAACAACAATCCGTTCATCCTTCTAGAAATCAGCTCGGCCGATACGATCAAGAATCTCGATCATTTCAAGCAGCTCGAACGCAAGCTGTATTTTCAAGGCGGCGCGCCGAGCGACGCCGAGCGCGACGAACTATTCCGCTCAGGCAAAGCGGTCGTGCTTGTCTCCTGTAACATTCATTCGACCGAGATCGGTTCGTCGCAGATGGTCCTCGAGTTGGTGCATCGTTTGGCTACGGAAGATTCGCCGCTCGTTAAGAAAGTCCTCGACAACGTGATCTTCCTGCTGGTGCCCAGCCTGAACCCTGACGGCCAGATCATAGTCACCGACTGGTACAACAAGAACGTCGGCACTGAATACGAAGCGAGCCCGCTGCCGTGGCTCTACCATCCTTACATCGGGCACGACAACAATCGCGATATGTACATGTTCACGCAGAAGGAGAGCCAGTTGACGGCGCGCTTGCTGTGGCACGATTGGTTTCCTTCGGTGTGGTTGGACGAGCATCAGATGGGCAGCCAGGGCGCGCGCATCTTTGTGATGCCGGCGACCGATCCGATCAATCAAAACGTGCATCCGCTCATCTATCGATGGAACGGAATTCTGGGACAGGCGCAAGCGGCCGCGCTTGAAACCGCCGGCAAGGAAGGAATCATTTACAACTCGACATACACGAACTTCTGGCAAGGGGCGATGGCGTGGAGCGGCTGGTGGCACAACCAGGTCGGCTTGCTGACTGAAGTCGCGAGCGCGCGCATCGCGAGTCCTATCGAGCAGCGCAAAGCGCAGCCCGGCCAGCAGGCTCCATCTACAC
Organism: uncultured Clostridia bacterium; assembly: GCA_964548075.1. Taxonomy (GTDB): domain Bacteria; phylum Acidobacteriota; class Blastocatellia; order UBA7656; family UBA7656; genus Onstottus_A. Next base: position 13,104 of record CAZJQQ010000079.1, read on the forward strand.
CCGAAGAACCTCAGGCTCAGCAGCGTCGCCAGATGGAAAACCCTAACGAGCCCTTGCCACCGCCGCGAGACATAACTCCGCGCACCGAGTATCCGCGTCCGTGGTTGGGAGGGAAGTGGACACTGCGTGACATCGTCGACTACGAGTTGATCGCTACGATGGCGTTGCTCGAAACCGCGGCCGATCATCGCGAGCAGTTGCTGCGACAGATCTACGAGGTGAATCGCGCTACGGTTGAAGCTGGCGCGAAAGGCGATCCGGCGGCGATCATTATTCCGGTCGAGAAGCAACACGATCCTCGAGAGACAATGCACCTTGTCGAGCGCTTGCAGATGGCAGGAGTTGAAGTCTCACGCGCGGACGCTGAGTTCGAGGCCGACGGCAAGAAGTACGCAGCGGGAGCGTTTTTCATCCCGATGAATCAAGTATTCGCGCGTTACGCGAAAGACTTGCTCGAGAAGCAGACTTACCCCGAAGTTCGCCGTTCACCGAACTCTCCACCCGAACCGCCTTATGACGTGACCGCGTGGTCGCTCGGGATGCAGATGGGAGTTGAGACGACGTTCGTCAAGAAGCCTCTGCCTGCTACAGCAAAGTTGACCAAGCTGGATGCGACTCCGAAGCCGGCGGGCGAAGTGCGAGGCGAAGGCGCCAGATTCAGTTTCGACTATGCGGGCGCGGACTCGGCAATCGCGGTCAATCGGTTGTTGAAGGGCGGAGTCCAGACGGACATCGTTCTTCTCTCGAGTACCGAAAAGCCGCGAGTATCCGGAGTCGGAGCGCCTCGCGAGTTGCTACAAGCGTTGTCCCGTGACTTCGGTCTCGTCATTCAAACCACGCCCGCGCCAGGCGGCAAACCGGGCAAGGCAACGGCCCTGCCCGACAAGATGTTGCCGCTTTCGACATTGCGACTGCGTGCGCCGCGCATCGGGCTCTATCAACCATGGACCTCGAATATGGATGAAGGCTGGACTCGGTGGGTGTTGGAGCAATACGAGTTTCCTTACACGACGCTTCACAACGCTGACATCAAAGCAGGTAAGCTTCGAGAGAAGTTCGATGCGATCATCCTGTCCGATCAGCAGCCTCGCGACATTCTCACCGGCTACGACTTCAAGACGGTCCGCGAAGAATATCGCGGAGGGATCGGCGACGAAGGCCTCGAAGCGCTTCGCCAGCTTATTCGCGAAGGCGGGACATTGATAGCGATGGGCGCGAGCTGTGATCTCATGATCGACAAGTTCCCGATCCCGGTGCGCAATCTGAAGCGCGGGTTGACTCGCGATCAACACTTCGCACCGGGTACGATCGTGCGCATTCAAGTGGACAACACCCATCCACTCGGCTTCGGCATGCCTGCTGAGACGCATGGCTTCTACAACAACAGTCCGTTCTTCGCGCTGGTCGAAGGCTTCTCTTCGCAGCGAGCGTCAGTGGTGGTCCGCTACCCTAATTCTGAGGTAGTGGCATCAGGCTGGTTGAAGGGTGAGGACTTGATGTCCGGTCGCGCCGCAGTGGTATCGATCGAGATGAACCCCGGCCGCATAGTGCTGTTTGGCTTGCGTCCACAGCATAGAGCCCAGACGCACGCGACCTTTCCGTTGTTGTTCAACGCGATCTACTCCTCGCGCGCCGAGAGCACGCCTGCCCGAGGAACGAGTTGAGAAGTGGATGTTTATAGTGCGGGTTCCCGTTGTGGTGCGGGTTATGGTCAACGATCGGCCCAGGACTCTGTGGCAGTTTCCCGTCACGCTGACACTGCTGCATCGGATTTCACTCGGTCCTTCAAAAAGGACTATGCGTGTGATACAACTACCGGCCGCATCCTTTCGGCTTCGAAAGGCGCAGACCGTTCATTCATTTAACCAGTCGCATTGTCAGCAGTAGAACGTTACCGGCATCTGCGGCCAATACACGAAACTCGTCGGAGCCATCGAACACTAAGTTGCTCCTTAGCAGATTCATCGGGTTTGACTCCAGATTGTCCGCGACCAGGATGTTTTGCCCATCCTTCCGGCGCGCCTTATAGGCAACATGCTTGCTATCGGAGCTGAACGAGGGATTGCTAAAGATCTCCAGATAGGACTTTGCCTCTTTACCATCGAGAACCACAAAACTCCTGTTGCCGCGCGAAGCGATGTACAAAAGGTGCTCGCCGTCAGGACTGAAGCGTATCGAGGGGACGTCAATCCGGTCGTAGCCGTTTCCATCAACGCCGTCGCTCACTACTACTTGCCTTCCGTTCGCGTTTGCGCCATGTGCGACGTGCCGACTGTTGGCGCTGAAGATCAATTCGGACATCGAGCCATATTCTCTTCCCTCGACGCCGTCAATCACGGCAAAGATTTTGTTACCGCGCGTAGCTTGATATCCGACTCGCTTGCTATCGGGGCTGAACCTCACGGACGAGAGGGCAAAGGAATCGTACGGCTTGCTCTCGACCCCGTCGATAACGACGCGCCACACTTGGCCATCGGAACTCCCAAAGGCAATACGCCGACTATCCGGACTGAAGACGGGCGTATCAACGTCTCTGTATCCTTTGCCCTCCGATTCATCGAAGATCAGGTACGACACACCGCCACGTTTCGCCGGGTACGCGAGGTGTTGGCCGTCTGGGCTGAAGCGGGGGACGCCTACGGACTCGAATGCTTTTCCTTCTCCCTTGTCTGTAACAACGTGCCATCCATCGCTGGTTTTCGCGAGGTACGCGAGTCGGCCCCCGTCAGCGCTGAACACGATGAAGTCTCGATTGATGTCTTCGTAGTCTTTGCCTTCGACTCCATCTAACACCGCCAGTTTCCTGTCGGCGCGCGTTGCGACGTAGATCAGCCGCATTCCATCGGGGCTGAACCTCAAGGTCAACGCCAACACAGCCTCATAGCTGTTACCCTCGCTCTGGTCCCGAACCACAACGGTCCTGTTTCCGAGCTTTGCGGCATACGCGATATGAAGCCCATCGGGGCTGAACCGAAGGTTATTAAGATCGATTGCATCATATTCCTTGCCGGCTACGCCATTCACAACAACTACGAACTTATTGCCCCGACGCGTCAAGTAAGCCACGCGACTGAGGTCAGGGGCGATCACGTTTCTCGGATCAGCACCCGGCGGCACCGCTCCAAGAGAAACTCTCTTGACAACAACCAACCGCCCCTTGCATTCGACCGAGGGCGAAAGGCAAAAATGAAGCACAGCGATAATCAATGCCGAAGCAACACAGCTTGTTGTCCTTTTCATTCCGGCTTCCCTTCTAATTCAGGTGGCTTCTTCAGACCACGCCATCAGCTTTCCACTTTCTAACCAACTCATCCGAAGCTTCAAAGTGCATCGAATCCTCGAAGGCACCTCCGAATCCAGCACCCCAGAAGAATTTCTCTTCGTTAAAGAAAGGGTGTAACAGCAGAAGACCTAGCTGGGTTTTTCCATCTCCTCGGGGATCGAGTCCAGCACCTCTGATCTTAATATCGACCGCAGTTCCCCAAGAGTGATTTGAAAACTGAGTGCTGGGCGGACGTCCCGGCAGTGGTCTTATGCGCCGGCAGCAAAGCATGCCGGCCGTGCCCAATTGATTAGAAAGGTCAGGCAATTCGCGTTTGACCTTAGCCATGATTCGGGTCAGCGCTTCCACGGCGGGTTTGATTCCCTCAACTGTGAAGGGGTCGACATTGCGAGTGATAAGGAGGCCTTTGACTTTCGGATTAGTGACGCCAGAGCAGTCATCGGTGAGGGCGCCGGGTTGCCCGAAGATATCCAGCATCGTTCGCTGTCTGGCCTTTGTTACCCCGTGATTAATGTCGGCCGGGATACGAACGAGGCTGCGGAAATCGGGTACCTCGATTCGGATGGAAACCTCTGCGGTGGCGACTTGACCGCCTGATGCATCCAGGGCTTGGGCGGTAATTCTGCGTTCGCCGCCCACGTTGAACCGATTTGCGACGAACCACTCGCCGTCAGCGAGGGTGACGGATGGAAAAATGAACTCACCATCCGTGGTCAGCTCAACGCTCGCGACGTCGGCGTCAGCGGTACCGTTGAACTCAACCGCCTCGCCAAGCGGAAACCTCGAATCGTTCCGCGGGTTGATAATGGTGAATGGCACTGTGACAACCTCCTTCATGTGCTGCGAACTGTGCGATCGCTCAAACTCTACAAGCGGCCATTGAATCAGTGACAGTCCCGACAAGCTACAGAATGCAAGCAGGCTCGATTCGGACTCTCGGGCAAGAAGATCGGGTTTCTCTCCATCCATTCCAAATCTTGTTAAGCCTCTATTGGTTCGGAGCTTTTACTTCAAAGCTCAGTGTTACCTTCTTGCCTGTGTTCTTGACTTCGAGTTGATACGTCTTTGCCTTGGCAGTTGCGGGAACAGTGATCCTCGCGGAGATCTGGTCCTTGGTCGTCTCCAGGTTTGAGATCTCAAGCGCTCCGTCGGGATCAGCTACCTGTTCAAGACTCGCACCGTCGAGGTTGTCGCCGTTTATCGTGATCGACCTGGCCTCTCCGGGCTTAGGCGCGCTATCGGGCTGCAGCTTGGTGGGCGGCGTAATGACCGGTGCAGGTTGCGAGTTGATCGCGAACCGGAGTTCGATTTTTCCAGTGGCGTTTTCAACTTCGAGTTTATAGGCATCAAAAGGTGGAAAGTCCTTGTGCCCGGTTATCGTAGCGGTGATTTCAGTATCTGAATCCCGGGATTTGACGTCCTCCACGTCAGCTCCTTCCTCCTTGGCGCTGCCGATTGCTCTTAACCTCGCGCCCTTTAGGTTGCTTCCAGTGATCTTGATCTTGAAGCGGGTCGCCTTCTTAAGCCTGGCTACGTTTGAACCCGGCTCCGTCACAGTCAGACTTCCTTGTGGTTGTCCCTGCGGTTTAACCTCAAAGGGCGTTTCAGTAACCTTGTCGCCGTTTTTGACCTTGAGAGTGGTCTTCCCGGAAAAGTTGGCAGGCACATGGATCTTCGCAGTCAGTAGCTCATTCTTCGAGTTGTCCAAGTCCTTGATCGTCAGCTTATCATCCGGATTTGGATCAAACACAAGAGCCGCTCCTTTGAGGAATTTCCCCTTAAGGGTGATTGGGACATCCTGGCCCGCGGGGTCTGCGGTTGCAATGACCCCCGTAATTCCTTCCACTGTGACCTCGGGTGTTGCTGCTTCTACTTCAATCGAGATCGGAATCGTCTTAGTTGAGTCCCCTTGAATTGCTTTAATATTGAGAAAGTGTGTCCCGGGCTTCGCGTCGTTTTCAACCTTTACCTTGATGCTGAAGCCATGTCCGCCCTCGTCGGGTATCGGCTGTTCTGCACTGACACCAAGGCTATCAGTTTTGTCCACAATCAGCTTCTCCAAACCGACACCGCTATAGTGAAGGACCTTTTCCTCGCCTTGCTTGACGGACTGAGCTGTCTGAACGATGGTTGCGGGCACCGGCACGGGCCCGCCTTCATTGGAGCTGGTGACTTTTACGCGATTAATGTGTTGGATCCTATCGCCCACAATCACCAATTCGCCGAGCGCCAGCATTGCCTTATGTGGATTATCGCGGTCCGAGTCGGAGAGCCCCACCATGTCTTTCGGCATGAAAACCTTGGTCTTTACCTGGAGATTGTTGTTAATGATCAGGCCATCGCGAAGTATCTGGTCGTCCAAACGCTCAAGGTTGCGAATTGTCTTATCTGGGAATACCATCTCAAACCCTTTCTCGAAAGGGTTGCTTAAGATGTTTACTCCCTCGGAGAAGTTCGCTCGATGATTGACGGCATGGAAGAACGGAGTGATACCGGTCAATACAGGGCCAACGCCCTTGATTAGATTCACGGTCAGATTCCGCCATCCTTGGTTTTGTTCCCATTCGATGCTGCCCCTCGTGGTTTTGTAACCATTTGACGGTATAGTGGGTTTCTTCAAACCCTGGGCTTGGAACTGTTGCGCAAGCCCGGGAATAGTGAAGCCGGTGCTTACAATTTGGAGAGAATAGCCGGAGTTGTTGCCAATTATGACCTCGATGCAATAATAGAGCTTAGCGATTCTGCGCCCGAAATTGTCCGCGACAATCTTCCATGGGACTACTGCCCACATCACGTCTATCTGCGGATCTATGCCAGGGGGGATGGGCTCGGGTGGCTTGCTAATTACAGAGAAAGGCACCAATCCGAAGATCTCGCCTTTTGCATCAGTCAATCGGAACACCACATCACCGTATGGCGCATCGGGCTCAATAGAAATCTTAGCCGTCAAACTACAGCCTTGCTCAAGATTGCTGTTTATCTTGCTCACATTAATGCCGCTGCCCTGTGGTGTAGCGAGCAACGCTCCCTTCAACGAGTTTTGTGCGCAATCACTGCTGCTTACAGTGACATCGTATTCCTTTCCCGGGACTCCCCTACCTGGAATCATAAGGTATTGCGGCGGCGATACCGTAAAAGTAACCGTACCCAGTAGCACCGAGTCACGCCGGAGTTGGAGAATGATCGGGCCGTATGAAGCGTCCGGCTTGATCGATATGGACGCAGTGATTGCGCAACCGTTTTCTATTGTGTCACCCGCATTGACTTCTATGCCGCCACTATCTGGAGCGTTCAAAGTTGCGCCGGTTAACTTAATCTGATCACACTTGAGGCTTCGCACGACAACCCGAGACGTCTTACCCCGGGTTCCTTGATTCGGAGTCATAGTGAATTGATTGACCGGGGTATCCACTGCGCGAGGTGTCGCGAGAGTCGGACGGATACACGTGCTCGAAACTACTAAACAGGCGATGAGTCCGAATCCACTGACGTTACATCTGGTTTTGGCCTGAGTCCTGCCGTGTCTGGAGGGCTTCTCTATTCTCATATTCATAGTGTTCCTCAATTTCGGCGGCCAGTGTAAGGCGACTTCCAGCGATTGTCAACGTTTCCAGCGATTGTCAACGTGTTTTCTCTGCGCTATTTCTTAGCCCATCCGAAAACTTACGAACTGCACGCTTAACCCTAACTTTCGGCTGCGATCAATAGTAGGAAGGAGGTCCAACCCGGTTCTTGCTCTCCACTCGATAATGGTAGTACGAACAAAAGAATTTCAGGCCCGTTTTTTATTCGAAGAAGCTAGGCCCGAATTGACACGCGCACTGGCGTGCTAGCGGGCCCCCAAGGGGATCGATTGACAACGGATGGTGGCGCCGGCGATCTTCCACTACTTCTTCGTATCGTCAGAAACACGAGCCGGATGCCGAACATTCTGAGCAAGAAACCTCCTGCCAGCCAATACACCACGCACCTACGGATTAAGCCGGCTGAATATCGAATCGAGGTCGAAGGTCACGCCAAAGTTCCCTCTGACGAACTTCTCCTTGATCAGGTCGGTCCGGTTCGCGAAGGTCACGGAAAGCGGGATCTTGACGCCGCTGCCCTTTACCGGGATGGTGAGCTTGACCTGGCCGGTCCCAATATTTCCCTTCGTGTCCATCATCGCGCCGCTCGCAGTCATAGTGTCGTCCATCATGTGCTGGAACTTTCCGGCAAAAGTCAGAACCACTGCCCCAATCTTCTGCACTTCTCCCAGCGGCACATCAAGCTGGCCTGCAAGGTTGTAATCGCGCAGCCGGTCAAGATTCGTTCCAGAAGGTATCTTGTTGAGGAAAGTGAACGACGCGTTTCCTGTGAGCGACGCCTTTCCACCCCACGGGCTGGCTTCGAGGATGAGGTTGATCGTAGAAAGGTCCGGCGTAGTGACGTTGCGCGTGTTGGTGTATTCAAGAGTCAGAATTGCGCCATTAGCGACCGTCGCCAGAATGTCAGATCGACCCTGCGAGTAAGCATTCACGTCCTTCGCATATTCACTGACAAGCGCAGCAACTTCCTGTGACACCTTGACTGCCGGAAGCTTGATCAGCACTTGCTGCTTTATCACGTCGGCGACCTGGGCAGTCGGCGCAGCGACGACGGCGCTCTGGGCTGCCTTAAACCAAGCAACAAGGTTGGGATCGCTCTTCCCGCTTGATTCGTCGAAGTAATCAAGGAGCAACTGCCCGTTCTTCAGCAGAGTCTGTCCTTTCTCAACCACAAACTTCGACCATTGGTCCGCGTACGACGGGTGCCTCGGGTCGCGCTTGTTGAATATGTCGAACCGGAAAGAATAGGATGAGAGTTGTTGGACGCTACCCGTGAAAGTGCCGGCTTGCTGGCCCCTACTGGCATCGAATGAAAGCCCAAAGGATGTGCGTCGCAGGACTCGCGTAAACGGCGTATCGTCGCTGTAGCTGTTGATGAATCCTCTGCTGCCAAGCGCTTTGATTATTCCGACGGGGTTGCCGCGAAACGTGATGGTCGTCCCCGAGGTATCGCTCGTCAGCGCACCGTTCTCTACGGCGAAACCGAGAATCGCCGGGACGCTTCCCTTTGTAACGAGCGAGGTGCTCGCGGAATTCGACGCGCCGCCGCCGACTTGCTTGTCGACTCGGGCATCGTCAATCGACTGGAAGAAGCTGGTTACGGTTGGTCCAGCCGCCAGAGCAAGAGCAAACACGGGGATCAGTCGCGTTATGTCGAACGTGCTTCGAATCTTGCTCTCGGTATCGGCCGCCGCAGGAGCGTTCTTTAGCAAGAGTATGTCATGCACGAGGTCGTCATATTTGACCTTGAGTTGTTTCTTGGAAGCTGGCGGTGCTCCACCGGCGGGAGTTTGGCACCAGACTTCGGTCGCGGCTGAGAACAACAGCGCTACCACGATCAGCGTGATCATCACTTTTGCTTTCATCGTCTTTGATCTCCTCTTGCTGGCAGTCTCTCTTTATCCTGACCATCGGACTGGAACGAACTTGGGTCGGGCGGTCTGTACATCACATTCGTCAACCGGCTATGGTGCGACGGTAAAGATGTAAAAGAACTGGCTGAACTCCTCGTCGTCCGCCTGCTGGTCCTGATACGAGGAAACGTCGCCGCCTTTGTCTCCTGTCGCCTGCATCGTGAAACTACCACCCGATTGTTCGGGGTAGTTGATCTGCACCCCCAGTGTGCGACGCCTGTCAATCTTTTCGGTTACCGGAGTGTTCTTGTCAGTGGGTCCCGGGGTTTCGGTACCGTCCCATCTATAGTTCACAAGGTTCAGAATCTTGATCGAGTTGAGAACCCTTACCGTGACTGTTTCACCAACCTCGCATTGCAGTCTTAACTGATTGCCACCGATGATCTTCATAAGCTGAAGCCTCCCTTCAAGGTCAAGAACGCGGAAAGAGAAGGAATACTGATTGGAAACCCCAACCCGCCAGCACCGATAAAGGCGCTCGAAGGTGCGAGCGCGCAGGCTAGCAGGCCGTAAGACGCGCCACACTTTAGTCCAGAGTGCGATGAAAGTCAATCGCGTTATCCGCAAGCCAACGGCCCGGGGGTCGAGGAGGTAACTTTACTCTTCGGTGTCTTATTGGTAATCCCTCGAAGAGTTGGTTGCGCGCTTTTGATTCGTCTCGGACTCGATCGCTGATCGACTGAAGCGCAGAAAGAGGGACACAACGACCGAGCCTGGTTCTCCGACGAACTTTGTAGCCTAACGCAGGTATTGCGAGAGATTTAGGAACTAAGCTCATATGTCGCGCACGTCGATGGAGTCTCCCACACTCGCACCTTGTAGACTTTCACGCGGGAATCGCTGATCTGCTCAGCGACTTTGTGAAGGATGAAGCCAGCGAGATGTTCGCTTGATGGGTTCATTTCGATATCGAATGGCTTAAGCTCGTTGAGGTTTTGATGATCGAGGTATTTCATCACTCGGCGGGTTGCGGCTTTAAGCTCTTTGAAGTCCACAAGCATACCTACCTGATCAAGCTGCTCGCCGCGCACGTAGACTTCTACCTTCCAGTTATGGCCGTGCATGTTTTCGCACTTGCCCCGATAGCCTCGCAGTGCGTGGGCCGCTGAGAATTCTTCTTCGATCATCACTTCGTACATGTGTCTTCCTCGCAAGCTCGATGCCTGTAATCGATCGTTGGCTAAAGGCTACAAAGGTGGAGAAGCCTTTGTCAATTGTGAGGTGGTTTCTGGTTTCTTGTTTCTGGTTCCTAGTTAATCAGTTGGTGGGAGTCTTCCAAACCAGAAACCAGAAACCAGAAACCACAAACCACAAACCAGAAACTACAAACTAGATCTTGAGTGCCAAGACATTGTTGACACCGAAGAGTGCCAAGACATCGTTGACACA
>CAZJQQ010000080.1:0-11037 GCA_964548075.1 uncultured Clostridia bacterium
TATAACAGGAAGGAAGAAGCCTCACTGCCTACCGCGTAGCGGTTTAGTCCAACATGAATTATACAGACCCCTGTATAATCCGCTTATCCAGCAGATTCTTTCTGCATAAACCGATGCGCGGTATAGACCTCTCGATGGACTATTCCCTGATCATTGAACAGCTTGTCCTCTGAGAGATGATGTAGCCTCTCAGAGGCGTTAGCAACACTATCCCTTCTGCATAATCCAAGCGGCATAGCTCGCTCGTCTTCGTTTTACAGCGTATCGGCTGGACTGCGGACTCCCCGCCCGCCCTTGTTCAACACATGCGTGTATATCATGGTCGTGTTGAGGTCGTTGCGGCCCAGCAGCTCCTGAATCGTACGGATGTCATAGCCATCTTCCAGCAAATGCGTGGCGAATGAATGACGAAGAACATGAGGCGTGGCAGGCTTGCCGATGCCCCCCTTTAGAACTGCTTGCCTCATTGCCTTCTGCACCACAGTCTCATGAAGATGATGCCGGCGCTCGATCTTGGCTTCTCTATCAAAATAGCGAGTGGGCGCGGGGAATGCCCACTGCCAACCCCACTCGCGATCCGCGTTCGGGTACTTTCTGGCCAACGCGTAAGGCAGCACCACTCTGCCTGCGCCCTCGCGCAGGTCTCTCTGATGCAGTCTCCAAACATCCCTTAGGTGTGCCAGAAGCGGTTCCTTCACCGACGACGGCAACGTAGTGATTCGATCTTTCTGGCCCTTACCGTCGCGAACTAGAATCTGGTTGGTCGTGAAATCAATATCCTTGAATCGGAGCTCCAAACATTCGTGGAGACGAAGCCCGCCGCCGTACAACAGAGTCGCTACCAGCTTTGGCGCGCCGTCCATCGAGCCGAGAATTGTCCTCACTTCATCGCGAGCTAACACAACCGGGAGGCGTTTAGGTTTCTTCGCTCGCACCGCGGGATTGACCCACTCAAGCGGTTTCTCCACGACTCGCTGGTAGAGAAACAGGATCGCGCTTAGTGCCTGATTCTGGGTAGACGCGCTGACCTTCTTCCTGACTGCGAGGTCCGTTAGGAACTGATTGATCTCGGGTTCACCCATTTCAAGAGGATGACGCTTGCCGTGATACAAGATGAATCGCTTGATCCAATCCGCATAAGTTCTTTCGGTTCGCTTGCTGTAATGCAGAGCGCGAATCGCCTGCCGCACCTGATCGAGGAGTTTCGGTTTGGGAGCGGCGGATTGAGCCGTTCCCTGAGTGCCGTCTGTCGTTGCGCGCGAGGTGCCGGTTTGCATGGCGGGGCTCCGTTAACCGGCGCGACTATACATCGGGGGCACTTCACAAGCAAGGGCAACCAGGGAAAGAACGAAGGCAGTCCACAGATGACGCAGATGACACAGATAGAGAAAACTTCACTCACAAGGGCAACCAAGCAAAGGACAAAGAACAAGGAATCAGTCTCGTGGGATGTTGACGGTCGAGCAAGAGTGATCCGAGCCAGTATGCGTTGCTTCAGGCCTGCCGTAGAGGTCGAGGCGCATCTCGCGGCGATACTTCTTCCAGGACCTCTCCAGCATCTTGACCTCTTCGGCTGAGGCTATTTCAAAGCGAGACAACGCGAGGAGCATGGCGCGAACGGATAACCTGGGCGGTCGGGCGCGCCCGTAGGCCCCGCACCTCGGGCAAAGGAACATCGCGGTCAGGATTTTGCGCGTCGAACGGATGGTTTGGAGCATCGCATCGAGCCGGTCACGCAGTGCGATCAACTCGGTGAGACTCATCGACGAGTCCCATTCACGGCGAAGGACCGCAATCATCTCGGGAAACCAGGTTCGTTGAGCGTCGCCTGACGGCATACTTCAATACTCGCCTTGTTGAGTCAGCGCGGTGTGGCGGCCTTCATCTTTGGAAGCCCGATAAGATTTGCAAACACTCGATAAGCGCCCGCGGCTCCTGCGAGGAGTTGCCGGCGCATCGAGAGGCTGATGTAGATGTAGGTTCCTTCACCGTAGCGGGCGACTAACCAGCCTCCTCGGTTTGGCTCTTCCCCTGGGTCGCTCGATTCAAGCAACGGTGTGTATTCGCTTGACCACTCTCGAGGGATGTTGACGGCTCGCTCAACTATCCATCCGTCGAAGTCCTTTGGTGTGATCTTGTTGGGGTTTGACATCAGTGGATGATCCCGGTCGAGTATCTTCACGGCGGCGGTCTCGATCGTGATTCGATCCTTCGACAGCTTGAGCGGATAAGGCGCGAACTGCGTGTTGGCAAGCACCAGGTTCCAGTCGTCCGGCCGTTGGCTCAGCACCACGAGGTTGCCGCCCTGGCGCACGTATCGAAGCAAACACCTGTTGTGCCGCATAAGCTCGGGGTGCGTAGCGTATGCGTTGCTGTCTACGATGATCGTGTCGAAGCGCGCGAGGTCGCCGCACCCGATGCGAGACTGCGCGGCGCTGTTTGCGTTGCCGTGTTCAGTGACGCTGATGTCGTCGATCTTCAACTCGCCGTGCTCGACGCCGAGTTCGGTCAACGCAAACGAGAGCCAATCATCCATCCCTGGGATGTAGCCGGCCTTGAGCCCTTCGACAACTTCGAAGTCGACCGCCCTAACCGCGATCTTCGCCGAGCCGAGCGCATCCGACGCGGCAGGCTTCTCGCGGCGAAACTCGATCAGCACGTCAGGCGCGAGCGGCGGCTTGAGGATAGGCAAACGAAGCTTCAGCTTGATAGTCACTTCTTCGTCTTCGCGCGCGAACGCGATATGGACCGGATCGTAGTCGTCATCGGCCAGCGCGAGCGGCACGACCCACAGCGCACCAACCAGCCGGCCGGGTGTGCGATTGCGCACTCGCACCGGGAAGGTGATATCGCGCGGCTTGGACCATGCGCGGACCAACGCGAAAGGAACTGTTGAAATCTCGACTGGCGATGCGATATCGAATCTGGCTAATGCGCCGAGGCGAATGTTCACCTGGCCGAGAGCTATTTCGGCAGACACAACCAACCGGCCGCCGAATGGCGCCGCTGGTTGCGCTCCCGGCAGGGTTGAGCCGACGGCGTAATAATCCTCATCGTACAGGTGCGTGGAGTGCGGCAGCGTGGGCAAGGCGTCCTTCGCGATCTCGTATTCGAATTCTCTGATCGCGATCCCACCCGATCCCACGCCTATCACATCGGAGTCTTTGTAAGGCGGATTCTTGTTCGGAGCGAGGAGGCGCTCGGGCGTGGAAAACACGACCGGAAACGCGCGGACGCCGCCGTTGCGAAGCACGACAATCGCCGAAAACGTCTGGCCGGGCACGACTACGCGGTCGGAGATTGTGACCGCGAGGTTCAGGCCGAGAGCTAGCGCGATCGCTCGTTCGAGCGCCGCGGTGAACCTGACGACTCGAACGAACTCTGAGCCGTATCGCTCGTGCATCACATCGGCGGTTCCTTCCGCGCGCTTCTCGACAAGCTTCTCGATCAATGCGTCAATCAATCGTTCGCCGGTAGCTATCGCATCCATGACTCCTAAATCGCCAACGCGAGGCTGTGCGATCGAGCGGCTCAGGTTCTCGGGAAGCGTCAGCCCCCCGAGCAATCCAGTCCTGGACTCGGCGTCCGGCTTCAACGTGTCGTCTGGGGCAAACGCTATCAGCATGTAATAGCTGGTCTCTCGTTCACGCGTAAGTCGATCGAGACTTGCCCCTCGCGAGAGGAACCGATGGCGCGCGGCCAATCCGATCTGGGCGTAAGTCATCCCGCGAACGTGGTCGTATTCGTTGAGGTCGATCTTGACGCCGGCTGTGGCGTCATCGGTTCGCTCAAAGAAGCGGCGGACCGTCCAAACCGCAGAACCGGCTTCTGGAGCCAGTTCAGTGGCGCCGGCTGCGTTGAAGGCTTCGAGAGCCAGTCGAGCGACGGCTTGCTCGGCCGCTTCGCCGGTTTTGGCTCTGTGATTGGTGATGATCACGTCGGGTCGCAACAAACGAATCGCGCGGACCATCCGGCGGAGCGCCTCATCGTGTCCCCAGGCGCTCAAGGCTTCGTCGGCTGACTTCGAATGCCCGATGTCGCGAAGGTTGAGGAAGAACACGTCGGAGCCGATGACCCGCGCGGCTTCGATCGCCTCGCGAGTGCGAACCGCGCCCAGTTCCTGATCCAGCTCTGCGCGAGCCGGGCTGTCTTCGCCTTCGCCGCGGGTTGCGAAGAGAATGACTGTGCGTGCGCCGAGCTTTTTGCGAACGTAAGCGAGCGCGCCGTAGTCTTCATCGCCGGGACGGGCTGCGATGCACAGAACAGTGAAGGGGTTTGTGATCTCGCGCAGCGCCTGATCGAGCGCTACAATTCCGCGTTCGTCTTCAATCGTTGCTTGCGAGTGTTGCGCGGGAGGTGGCAGCGCGAAGCCCGAGTATCGCGGCGCGGTTCCGCCGGCTAGGAGGGCCAATGCTATGACGAATGAAATGGTCAGCTTCATCTCGAAGACTTAAACGCGATCGAATTGCGCGCGGTCATTTTATCATCACTCTCCGAACTCAGGGGAAGGGGACTGCTGAATTGTTCACCGAGAGTTATAAGGCGCTCGGCAACTTTGACAGAGGTTCGAACCGACATGTATACATAGGCTGTCCAAACCAGGAGAATGCATCATGGCCGGCAAAGTTGAGAAATGGGGTAACAGCCAGGGTCTGCGTCTCTCGAAGCAAGTGCTTGATCTAGCGGACATCGCCGTCGGTGACGACGTAGAGATCATCGTGGGCGAGCACCAGATTACGGTGAAGAAAGCTGAAGGTTCCAAGTACGACCTCGCCGAGTTGGTAGCTCGTATCCCGAAGCGATACAGGGCCAAGGAGGTCGACTTTGGACCGCCGGCCGGTAGGGAGGAGTGGTAGGTGCCACGCTACTTCGTCATGGTTGAGCAGGTCAAATCAGTTGACTACGCAATGCGCGGCGCGAAGTTTGTGGAGCGAGCGCCAATGGAGTTCGTCGAGGACGTCCTCAATCTTATCGACGCGTGTATAGGGTAGCCGCAGACGCGAACCTGCCTTTGCGCTGAACGATGAAAAAAAAGGGTCAAACCAAACTTACAAAGCCCTCGACTGAAGCGAGCCAGAAAGTTCAGGCGGCCAACGAACGCAAGACCAAACTGCTGATCGCCCTGTTGTGCATCGGGCTCTCGGCCTTTGCGGTGGTGCCTTTCTTTTTCATGGGACGGTCCGAAAAGGGCGGCGGCGCGCTCGAGCTGCGGATGCCTGCTACTCACGACATGTTTTTGCACTACGATCAGATGAGATCGTTTTACAACGGGCTTGCGGCGGGTGAGATATATCCCCGATGGGAGGAAGACACCAACCGCGGCTTCGGCGCGCCGACCACAAGCTACTATCCGCCGGGAGTCTATTACCTGACCTCTGCCTTTTACGCCGTCACTGGAGATTGGCTGCGAGCGTTACTAGACGTGCATCTGGCGATGATGATTGCGGCAGCGGCCGCACTGTACATCTACGCGAGGCAAGTGATGGGGCGCGGGGCGGCGATGGCCGCGATGGCCGCGTACATCTTCCTTCCGTATCACATGGTGGATCAGTATCAACGCGGCGCGATGGCTGAGTTGCTGGTGTTCGTGTGGATGCCTCTGATGTTGTTATTCGGTGAGCGCTTGATGAAGACGCGAATGCCAGCCGGACAAAGATCAATGCTGTTGAACATCGTTGGACTCGCGGCGAGCTACGGCGCGTTCCTGTGGTCGCATCCGCCTACGGCGTACCAATTCACGTTGGGGTTTGGCGTGTACGTGCTCGTGCTCGGCGCGATGCGAAAAGAGTGGAAGGGACTGGTCGCTGTCGGTGTGGCAATGGCGCTGGGGATCGGGCTGGCGGCGGTGTACCTTTTGCCGGCGGCGATCGAGCAGAACTTGATTCACAAAGAGTACGTCACACAGACGTGGCCATATCACAAGACCTACATCTTCGTGCACGATTTGTACAACTCGGATGTGCACAGTGGGTTTTTCAAGCTGATCGACTCAATCTGGATAACCGGAACGGCCGTCATCGCCGTTGGCGCGATCACGTTGCTGTGGCTCAAGCGGGGAGCCTTGACCTGGGCTCCAGCGCTCAAGGAAACAGTGCTGTCGTGGATCATCCTCGGCGGCCTTGCGAGCTTCATGATGACCAGCGTGTCGATGCCCGTGGGTAAGCTGATACCAAAGATCGAAATCGGAGTGTTCACGTGGCGAATGCTGTCGATCACGACTCTGGTAGTCGCGCTGATTGGCGGGGCCTTCACCCAAGCGGCCGTGAACGCGGGCGCGCGGCGTTCGCGATCTGAACGTCTGCTGTTTGCCTCGTTGGCTGCGTTGATAATCATCGGAGGCGCGGGCTTCAGCGCTGTTGCCGTAGCCCGGCCGATGATCGAGGCCGCTGTGTTCGAGCCTGAGCCTGAGCATTTGAACTGGGCCACGATTCCGAGCAGCGCCCCTGCTGATCCCAGTGAGTTGCCCGACGACGTTCCTAAGGCCGAACTGGCAACTGAAGAGAACGGCGAAGTCGTGGTCGAGGAGTGGAAGCCTCAGCACCGCGTGGTCCGAGTCTCTGTAAAGGACGACGACCAGTTGCTGGTCCGCACCTTCAACTTTCCAGGATGGACAGCCGCCGTAGACGGGCAGCAGGTTCCAATCAAGAGCTCGGAAGAGTTGGGCGACATGGAGATAGAGCTGCGCGCGGGGACTCATCGACTAACGCTGGATTTTATCGAGACACCAGCGCGCCGCGCGTTCAGGATCGTTACGCTCTGTTCCGCCGGTCTTCTGATCGCGTTTTGCCTCGCGCCGTTCGTTCGCCGAACACGAGCGAGCGATTAGGATTCGGGTTAGAGGTAAGACTTGCTCGGGCGGCGAAGGCACTCAGTTCAGAGTTCAAGCTTTAGCTTGCCATTCCGCAGACGGCAACCTGAACGTTGAACGCTGAACTTCGCTGTCTTTTTCTTGACACTCAGGGCAAGCGTGTCTGACAATGCGACCATCGATACACTAGGGTCCTGGCTCCGAGGGAGGACATATGCCCCAAAACTACACCGACGTAGCGGCTCTGGAAGAGCTGCGCGAGTCGGGAAATTACGAGAAGATCGCGAGACTGATTGACATCGGTTGGCAAAACGCTCCCGAGTACGAGGAAGAAACGGTCCGTCTAAGATTGTTAGCCTCGGAACTCGCTGGGCGAAACGGCCAACTCGACGAGATGGAAACGGTGCTCGCTCCGTATTTGGAAGGCGTCGACCGCGTCCCGTTCGCATTAGCAGCGCGTGTTCTGTTGATGACGGCTCTTTATCATTACCGCAGGAGCGAGCCAAGCGAGGCACTACGGCTCGCGTCTCTTGCTCAGACGATTGCGACGGTTCGAGATGACGACCTCACCAGAGGCGAGGCGGTCCAGCTTCAGGGCCAGGCGCTCTGGTCACTCGAGCGATGGGACGAGGCCGCCATTTGTTTTGAAGCGGCGGTCGAGATTTACGCCGCAGGGCCACGCCCGTACTGGCTGGGTGTCGCTTACCTGTGCCTGGGCGCCGTGCGCAATCGAATGGGCGCTGTCGAAGACGCGCGCACGACGCTCGAGCGCGGAATAAAAATATTGCTGAAGAGCCATGACGATTACAACCTCGCGGTTGCGAGAGTCAACGTCGCCCTGGCGCTCAACGCCATCGGCGAGCACGAGACCGCGCATAAGTATCTCTTGTTTGCGCACGATACGTTTGAGCGGATGGGACACGACCAGTACACCTACCTCACTCTGAACAGCATCGCGGCGACGCTGGTCTGGCTGAAGGACTACGGCCGCGCGGAGGCATACGTAACCCGCGCAATCGAGATCGGCGTGCGGGTGAAGAGCACACAGATCGCGTCGACTTACGAGATAAAGGCGAGGGTGCATCTGGCGCGGCGCGAATGGGACAGGGCTCAAAGGGCGCTCGGAACAGCGCTGGAAATAGCCGAACAAGCAAACAGCCAATCGCAAAAGGCCGACGTGCGCCGCACTCTTGGGAAGTGCTATCTATCACAGGGCCGTGACGAAGAGGCCGCGGCGGTGCTGTGGGAGGGGCTCGAACTGGCGCACGATCTGCGTGCATCGCTGTTGGAGCTGGAGATCAAAGCGCTGCTGTCGCAGGCGATTTGCGCGAACAATCCGGTCGAGGCTTGCAAGCTGCTCAGCGACGTCGAGGCATCGATTGGCTCGCGGCCCCTGGGGGAGCTGCGACGAGAAGCTCAGGCCGCTCGGAGGCGAATCAGCGCACTCGATCAGGAGCAATACTTCATATTGTCGGATGCGAAGATTCCGCTGCTTGCCGACGCGAAGATATCGCTGTTGAAGTGGCTGTGGGCGCGTGCGCTCCACAGGGCGAGGGGTAACGCGCGCGGCGCCGCCTCCATTCTTGGGGTGACCCCCACGTATATTCGAAAGCTGACGAAGGTGATTCCAAGGGACTTGCTGCGACCGGGGAAGAAAAGATCTAAGAGGAAGTAGCATAGACTTTAAAGTCTATGCTACTTCCGCCTGAAGGCCGAACTACGAACCCTTCTACGGACTCGTTGCACCACGTTCGCGCAGGAATTTCACCATCTTTTCCTGTCCCGCCTCCATTGCAAGGGTCAGCGGCGTCTTGCCATCATCGGTCTTTGCGTTCACGTCCCCGCCGTGATCCAGAAACAGCCGAGCGAACTCAATCTTACCGCTACCGGCAGCTTCGTGGAGCGGAGTGAACCCGGCTTCCTGACGCGCGTTCACATCGGCCCCGCGTTCGATCAACGAGCGTGTGACCTCGATCTGCGCGGCTGCGGCTGCGGCGTGAATGGGCCTGACCTTCATCTTGTTGCGCGCTTGCGCGTTCACGTCGGCGCCCGCGTCCAACAGGATCTTCACCGTCTCCGGATGCCTGAAGAACACCGCTAGACCTAACGGGTAGAAGCCATCGACGGCGAACGCGTTCACCAGAGAAGGGTCCTTCTTTATGAGGTCCGCCACGCGTTGCGTTTTTCCGACAGCTGACGCTTCGAAAATGTCGAGATCGTTTCGCGCTGCGACCAACGCCTCCGCCACGTCTTTCTTGTTGTAGTAAACGGCCTTTAGTATCGCTGAAATGCCGTCCTTGTCGGTGACTCGCGCGAGCGACGGGTCTTGTTTGAGAAGCTCTTTCACCTTTGCGGCATCACCTTGAGTTACGAGGCTCAAAAAATCCTGGCTTGAAGTCATGTTCACATCCTTCTGCGCGGAGTTCGCGCGCATCGCGGTCACGGCTGAGAAGCTCACTATGCATCCCAGCGTTATGATTCTCAAACAGGTCAGTTTCATTTCGCCTCCTGGGAGCGCAGGCATCCTTGCCTGCTCGCCTGGCAATGATCGGCTCCTGGAAAACAGCAGGCAAGGATGCCTGCGCTCCCAGAGGAACTACGAACTCTTCTGCAGAAGCTCGGCCAATTCCGAATGACCCGCTTCTAAAGCCACTTGAAGCGGTGTTCTTCCCTCGTCGTCGCGCGCGTCCAGATCGGCGCCGTGATCGATGAAAGCCTGCGCAAGCTCGACAAAGCCGAAGCCAGCCGCATAATGCAACGCGGTCCAACCCGCGCGAGGCCAGCCGCTTCCGCCACGCTTTGGTGTCGCGTCCGCGCCGGCTGCGACCAGCACCTTCGCCGCATCGATTTGCCGCCCAAATAAAGCCGCGTGAAGCGGCGTCACGTTCATCGCGTGCTGCGAGACCGCGTTAACATTCCCCCCACGAGAGATCAGAAACTCCAGGGTCCCGATGTGGCCGAAGTGAGCCGCAAGCCCCAGCGCCGTGAAGCCCTCTGGTGAGTATGAGTCAAGCAACAACGGGTCATCATTCAATAGCTGAGCGACCAGTTCGGTCCTTCCGATCGACGCGGCTTCATAAATATCCGGCTGCACTCCGGCGGCTAGAAGCAACTCGGCGATTTCATTGTGGTCAAGGTTAACCGCGAGTATCAGCGCGGTGTTGCCAAGAGGATCTCGCGCCGCGATCAGCCGAGGATCCTGCTCGAGCAGTTGCTTCACTTTCGCTGCGTTGCCGGAACGGGCGGCCTTCAAGATTTCAATGACTCTTGTAGCGAACAGCTCATCCCGCGACGGACGCCGCTCGCGCAAGCTGTCTTCAACCAGATCGATCAACATCTCGCGCAGACGGTTTCGCGCGGAGTAAAGACGCTTCTTAATCGTTGTCACCGGCACGTCGAGAAACTCGGCAACCTCGTCCTGCGAGTAGCCGCTTATGTAGTAGAGCATCGTCACTGCGCGCTCGTGGTCGGGCAATGAATCAACGGCCGTCAGTATTTTGTCGCTCATCTCGCGCTGCTCGACGGCGTCCGCTTGAGTCGGCTCCTGCGAAGCTCGATCTTCAGCGGCGTCGAGCGGGATAATCGCGACCGATTTGTTGCGAGTTATCCGATCGCATTGCTTGAACACGATTCGCCGGAACCATCCGGGAAACGCCCCCGGCTCCCGAAGCTTGTCGAGGTTGCGATAAGCCTCGAGGAACGACTCCTGCGCGGCGTCTTCCGCCAACTGGAAATCGCGCAGAATCGAGTAGCCGTAGCCGACAGCCATGTCCTGGAATCGCCGGACGATGATTTCATAAGCATCGTCATCGCCCTGTCGAACCAGATCAACCAACGATTGCAGGCTTGTCATTGTCGATTCCAAAACGCCTTCGTAGATAAGACCCAAGTTCGAGGAAAAAGGTTACCGGAGGTAGCATAGACTTTAGTCTGTGTCCGGTCAGTTGCCGTGTGAGACATTCGCCAGTCACAGACTAAAGTCTATGCTACTCTCTCATCTCTGATTGGTGACGATCAGCCAGGAGCCGCAGTCGCAACGGTATATGCCCAGGTCCGGTGTGAGTCTTAACTGGGCGCACGCCGGGCAATGAAACGAGTAGACGTATCGGCCGTGTGCATCATTCCAGAAATGATCTTCTACGAGCACCTCTACACCGATTTGTCGTTTTGGCATTCCCGCATTATAAATGATGAGGGATGAGCCGAGGCAAAGGAAAAGCTCAGCCAAA
>CAZJQQ010000080.1:11137-23255 GCA_964548075.1 uncultured Clostridia bacterium
AATGAATGAATGTCTCATTTCTTCGTGACTTTGTGCCTTTGTGTTTAGGTCCCGCATTATAAATGATGAGGGATGAGCCGAGGCAAAGGAAAAGCTCAGCCAAAACAACCACAAAGGCACAAAGACACAAAAGAAGAAAACCGAGGTGAACGGGGGCGAAAAAGAAAAACGGAACTCGGAATGAATGAATGTCTCATTTCTTCGTGACTTTGTGCCTTTGTGTTTAGGTCCCGCCACTTGCTCTCAATCATTTCTGCTTTGCTTTCCTTTGTGGGAAAATGGTTCGCCAGTTCCAAGCACTCTTTTGGGAGGATTCGATGAACACTGTCACGATCAATCGCGTTGCGCGGCGAGGGCCAGTTTCCGCGGTCGCGCTTCTAATTCTGGTCACTCTAGCCTGCGCGCAGTCGTCGCCGAAGACCTCAACGCAATCATCGCTCGGCGCGCTTCGCCACTACGAAATAAAGCTCGGGGACTTGCCGGCCCCTGAAGTGCTGACCGGGCCGCGCAACCTGTCGAAGGTCATTCCGAGACCGGAAGGCGCTGAGTTGACCTTGCCGCCAGGCTTTCAGATTAGCGTGTACGCTGAAGGCGATTTCCAACAACCGCGCGGGCTGTTGCAGGCGCCCAACGGAGACGTGTTCGTCGCGGAATCGCAGCCCAATCGGATTACGCTACTGCGCGACTCGAACAATGACGGAAAGGTCGACGAACGCTTCGTGTTTGCTACAGGTCTCACGCGGCCTTTTGGGATGGCGATTTGGCGCGATTACCTTTACGTCGGCAACCAGAATGGCGTCGTGCGATTTTCGTACAAGCCCGGGCAGACAAAGGCCGAGGGCGAGCCCGAAAAGCTTGTCGACCTCCCGGGCGGGCCGGGACACTGGACTCGCAATGTGATCTTCAACCAGGCGGGAACGAAGATGTACGTAGCGGTCGGCTCCGGGTCGAACGTGAACGCGGGCGAGCCGCCGATTCGCGCCGCGATCTCCGAATTCAATCCGGACGGCACGGCCCAACGCATCTACGCCAGCGGAACTCGCAACCCCGTCGGACTGGCGTGGAATCCAGCGACTAAGCAGCTCTGGGCGGCGGTTGAAGAGCGCGACTTGATCGGCGACGACCTGGTTCCCGAATACGTCACCTCGATCAAAGAAGGCGCGTTCTATGGCTGGCCTTACGCATACCTCGGTCAGCACGAGGACCCGCGCCGCAAGGGCGAGCAGCCCGACCTCGTCAAAAAGGCGATTGTGCCGGACGTTTTGATTCAAGCGCATTCAGCCGTGCTGGGCATGGTTTTCTACGAAGGCAAGATGTTTCCGGCTGACTGTCAGGGCGACGCGTTTGTTGCATTGCACGGCTCGTGGAATCGCGCGTCGCGGACCGGCTACAAAATCATTCGGATCAAGTTCAAGAATGGAAAACCCGTTGGCGGCTACGATGATTTCGTCACCGGCTGGATGCTTGGCGAGGACAAGCCGGAAGTGTGGGGCCGTCCAGTGGGCTTGTTGGTGTTGAAAGACGGGTCGATGCTGATCACCGATGATGGCGCGCACAAGATCTGGCGCGTGACCTATTCGAAGGCGAACAAATAGACCACGGAATTCGCGGGTTGGACGGATGCTCGCGGATCTGATCCGGGATGATCCGTCCAACCCTCGTCATTGGCGGTTCAACTCCTCTCAGGTGTGGGTCAGATGAAGAAACTCAAATTCTCAACACTCTTGGTCGTTTTTTCTCTTGGCGTTCAGGCGTATGCCGGGCCTCAGGGCACTAAGAAAGTGGAAGGCGTCGTAACCGATCAGAACGGAGCTCCAATTTCCGGAGCTGAGGTGACAGTCGCAGGTCAAGGGGCGACCGCCACTCGGACCACAAATGCCGAAGGCCGATTCGCTTTCGACGCCGCGGGCGAGGCCGCGATGCTGACGATTCGAGCGCGCGGGTTCGAAACCGCCAGCCGCGTGTGGAACGCCGCCGATCAGGACTCGGCTCGACTAAAGATTACGCTCTCCGCCGAACGGCTATCCGAACAGATGACGGTTACGGCCTCGCGCACCGAGACTCGCGTGAGCGACACGGCCGCGAGCATCGCCGTGCTTTCATCACAAGACCTCTCGACCACTGCTGCATTGACTACTGACGATGCTTTGCGGCAGATTCCGGGCTTCTCGTTGCTTCGCCGCTCGGGAAGTCGCACCGCGAATCCTACTTCTCAAGGTGTGTCGTTTCGAGGAGTCGGCCCAAGCGGCGCGAGCCGCGCAGTCGTGCTGGCCGATGGCGTTCCGATCAACGATCCGTTCGGTGGATGGGTCTACTGGGGCCGTGTCCCCCGCGAATCCATAAGCCGCATCGAAGTGGTTCAGGGCGGGGCGTCCAGTCTCTACGGGACGGACGCGCTCGGCGGTGTGGTCAACCTGATCAGTCGCGATGCGCGTGAATCAGCGCTCTCATTCGAAACGTCCTATGGGAATGAGCAGACCCCTGACTTTTCGCTCTTCGCTGGCGGCCGTTTGTTTCAGTGGGCCGGCCAGCTCTCGGCTGAGGCCGTTCATACCGATGGATATGTGCTGGTTGACGAGGACGAGCGCGGGCAGGTCGATACGAAGGCGGGATCTGAGCACACGACGCTTGACTTGACGCTTGAACGGTTGCTTGCAGACATGGGCCGAATCTTCGTGCGGGGCTTGCTCTTCGATGAATCACGCAAGAACGGCACGCCGCTGCAAACGAACAACACCTATATTCGGCAGGTGTCGTTTGGAACCGACCTTCAATCTGCGCGCGCCGGTTCGTTTTCCGCGCGGGGCTTCGCGCTCACCCAGACCTACAACCAGGACTTCACGTCCATCGCCGCGGATCGCAACAGCGAGACACTCACCCGAAGCCAGCGAGTGCCCGCACAGCAAGCCGGAGTTCTCATTCAATGGTCGCGCGCCGCGGGTTCGCGTCAGACCCTTGTCGCCGGCGTCGATGCGCGCGAGGTCCGAGGCGCGAGCGATGAGCTTGTGTTTGTAGCCGGCAGGGTGACCTCATCGATAGGATCGGGAGGCCGCGAGCGAACCTTCGGCGTGTTCGGACAAGACCTGATTCGAATCACCCCTCGATGGCTGCTGACCCTGGGGGTGCGAGGCGATCGCTGGCGGAACTACGATGCGTTTTCGTCAGCGCGTCCGCTTCCAGCGCAAACCCCGGTGACCGTTACTCGGTTTCCCGATCGCATCGAGACTGCCTTTAGCCCTCGCGTGTCGCTGCTTCACAAGCTGACCGACAACATTTCGCTGATGGTATCCGGCTATCGCGCCTTTCGAGCGCCGACGCTCAACGAGCTGTATCGCTCATTCCGAGTCGGCAGTGTGCTGACGCTCGCAAACGACAAGCTTCGGGCCGAGCGGTTGACGGGCGGCGAAGCTGGAGTGAGCTTCGCTGCGTTTGATAGAAAGCTCAACGTTCGCGGCACATTCTTCTGGAGCGAGATTGTTCGCCCGGTTGCGAATGTCACACTGAGCGTCACGCCCGCCTTGATCACCCGGCAGCGTCAGAACCTGGGTCGCACTCGGTCACTGGGCATCGAAACGGAAGCCGAGGCTCGCATCACGAACACCGTCACCATCTCAGGCGGCTACCAGTTTCTCGACGCCACGGTGTTGCAGTTTCCTGCGAACACTGCGCTGGAAGGCTTGCTGATTCCGCAGGTTCCACGCCACCTTCTCACGTTTCAGGCGCGTTACTCGAACCCTCGTCGTCTGACCCTGTCGTTTCAGGGGAGAGCGGGCAGCACCCAGTTTGACGACGACCAAAACCAACTCCCGCTCGAACCCTATTTCACGCTTGATGCGTTCGCGTCGCGTTCGCTGGGACACGGCGTCGAGGTGTTTGGCGCTCTTGAGAACCTAACGGGTCAGCGTTACGACATCGGCAAGACGCCGGTGAGAACGATCGGCCCGCCGCTGCTGGCTCGTGTCGGCGTCAGATTCCAGTGGGGCTCCCGTTGACGTTGAGACAGAAAACAACAGACCGTCCGTAACCGAATCCCTGGTCCGTGCGTTAATACTTATTGCCGTTCGTGCGCCAGTCCTCGTTGATTCTCTAAGAAACTCGCGAGCTGCCCCCAAATCTGGATCAGATGTATCGAATGGATGAAACCACCGGCAACGTTGATCTCGGAATCATCGAGCCATTACTTCAAACGCCGATCGAGGCGACGGATGAAGCGCTTGTTGAAGCCGTTCGAGCCGGTGATGATTCGGCGTTCGAGCAGATCTTTGAGAGGCATCGGCGCCGAGTCGCCCGAATGGTCGGCCGATTCTTCAATCGTCCCGAAAGAGTCGAAGAGATACTCCAAGATGTATTCACCAAAGTCTATTTCGCTTTGGGGGCTTACTCGGCTGAGCGAGGGCCGTCGTTCGCCGCGTGGCTTTCGCGCGTTGCGATCAACTCGTGCTATGACGAACTGCGCCGCGCGCGGCGCCGTCCTGAAAGCTCGATCAGCGATATTACCAGCGACGAGGTCGTGTGGGCTAACTCGCAATTGAAACCGCAATCGGCAAGCCGTGACGCGGAATCGGCAGTTATCTCTCGCGACCTCGCCAACAAACTGCTTGCGCGTTTGAGTGCGGACGACCGGATAGTGCTGACGTTGCTGGACGCGGAGGAATTGAGCGTGGCCGAGATCGCCGTGCTTATGGGATGGAAAGTCTCCAAGGTGAAGGTTCGGGCTCACCGTGCGCGGCAGTCGCTGCGCCGTGTGCTCGGGGAGTTTGTGTGAATCGAGGGAAAGCAATGGATCAATCACGTAATGAAACACTCGACCGTTTAACGAAGGTCATCGCGCGAGCCGGGGGCATAGGCGACGACGAAGCTGAGAGGATAAACTCGTCGCCGTTCCTGCATGCTCGGCTTCGCGCCGGAATTGAAGGCGAGCGGCGGCGGCGAGCAGAGCAGGGAAGCGGCTGGCTTGCGACCCTGCTGGTTGCGTCGCGCGCGATCGCGGTTTTGGCAGTCGTGACGATTGCCGCTGTGTTGACGCTCTGGTTTTCAAGAGCAAACGCAGTAAGCGTTCCTCCCTTGAACGCGAGCGCTGACGATCCTATCTCCCGCGTTGTAACTGGGGGCACCTGCGCGCTATCGACGACTGAAGAATGCGCGATCTCAACCGAAGAGGTGTTGGCCACGTTGTTTGCCGAGAAGGGAGCGGAGGAACCAAAATGAACTCTCAAAGGAAAGCCTGGGTAGCGTTTCTGATCGTCTTTGCGCTTGGCGGCGTGACTGGGGCATCGCTTGACGGGATCTACCGGTTGCGAGCGGCGGCGAGTAATCCGGCCGTGACGGTGTCAATCCGCGACACGGATGCTTACTTTGAAACGTTAAAGCGCGAGCTGACGTTGAGCGAGGACCAGGCCTCAGCCATGCGAGCCGTGCTGGACCGGACGCGTGATGACTACAAGGCGGTTTGCGCGGATGTGCGCCCGCGCTACGACGTGGTTCGTGAACGAGCGCGAGGCCAGATGCGAGCGTTGTTGACTGCGGACCAGCAGCCGCGCTTTGACGCGATAGTAACGGCGGAGGATTGCCGCTGCCCCGAGCTGAAGAAGTAATGCGCTAAGTCGTTCGTAGTTCGGCCTTCAGGCGGAAGTTTGTAGCTGGTTTTTGAAAGACTCCATCTTACAAACTTCCGCCTGAAGGCCGAACTACGAACCTCTTTCAGGCGACCGAACGTGCTCCTATGATCGAAACCCGTTGCATTCGTTTAGTGACCGCCGCTGTGTTGGCAACGGGCTTTTGCCTGCTGGCCATCGAGAGTCGAACCGCCGCGCTTGAATCCCCGGCTCCGCCCGCTCAACAGAAGCCCACCGGCGAAGAGAAGACCGCCGAACAGGTCTACAAGAACATACAGGTGCTAAACGGGCTGCCGGCCTCTGAGCTGGATGGGGTGATGGAGTTCATGTCCGCTTCGCTTGGGGTTGGGTGCACTCATTGTCATACCAATCCGTGGGACAGCGATTCGAAGTCCGCCAAGCTGGGCACGCGCCGAATGATTCTGATGACACGCGCCATCAACAAAGAGAACTTCAGCGGCAACCCGGCGATCACCTGTTACACCTGTCACCAGGGCCAGCCCGGCACCGTTCCCCTGCCGCCGGCTGATCTGGCTGCTTTGCAGTCGCCAGACGGCGAAGCTCCCGCGGCCAAGCCGGCGGTTCTGCCGCCCACTGACGAGATCATCAACCGCTACATCCAGGCGATTGGAGGCGAGGCGGCGATCCAGAAGATAAAGACGCGAGTTCTGCGCGGTACCGAAACCACAAGCAATCGAATGACTGCGCCGGTGACGACGCCGATCGAGATCTATCAGACCTCTGAGAACAAACTGTTGATCGTTCGCGGCGCGGCGGTTGGATCGAGCATACAAGGGTTCGATGGCGCACGAGGCTGGACCAGGGACTCACGTGGTCTGCGCGACATGGACGCGAAAGAGTTAGCCGGCATCAGGCGCGACGCGGACTTCTATCGCTACCTGTCAATCAGAGAGACCTATCCGCAGATGCGAGTCCTGGCGCAAGAGAAAGTCAGCGGCCGCGAAGCCTACGTCGTCGGCGCTACGTCTCGCGACGACAGCCGCGAAAAACTCTACTTCGATGCGAAGACCGGGCTGCTCATTCGCAAGTACATGACCTTCAAGACAGCATTCGGCGGAATTCCAGAGGTCACCGAGTTCGATTATTATCGAGACGTGAACGGAATCAAGCTGCCGTTCACGATCACCTGGTCGCGCCCACCTTTCGGGTTTGTCAGAAAGTTCACCGAGATCAGACTGAACGCGAACATAGATAATGCTCGGTTTGAACCACGAGCCAGGTAAGCAGAGTGTGAGTCCAGGAAGGCAAAGAGGCCTACGGAAAAAGGCGGTTATGAGTCAATCCGCAGGGTGGCACTGGATCATTCAATAGCAGGTCTGCACACAACGAAGGGAACTCCTTTTTAACCGTATTTCTGCAACAGCAACTCCTTGTGTTATTCTAGACCCGCCCTTTTCCCCGAGGCCGTTCTGTGAACTCGCGCTTCCAGCGGTTGTAACAGGACTTGATCTTTCGCCCTTGACCCAATCCACAGGGAAAATCAGAGCTAACATGCGAGACCGCGATTTTCAGATAGGTTTGTTTGGCACGTTTGACGTTCAGAACTATGGCGACTTGCTCTTCCCGCTGATCGCCGAGGCGGAGTTGACTGAGCGGCTGGGAACGGTGAAGTTTCACCGATTCTCTTATGATGCCAAGTCGCCGCCCGACTGGCCTTACACGGTCACGTCAGTGACGGAACTGCCGCGGATGGCTGGGGACCTCGATGGGATCCTCATTGGCGGTGGATTCATTATCCGATTTGACAAAAGCGTCGCTCCCGGATACGGCCCGCCCAACCCAGCGATTCATCACCCCACAGGCTACTGGCTGACGCCGGCGCTGATCGCTCTGCAGCATGGTATCCCGCTCATCTGGAACGCGCCCGGTATGGATTGCAACGAAATCCCGTCTTGGGCCGATCCCCTGATGCGGCTAGCCCTTGCTCACAGTCGCTACATTGCGGTGCGTGACGCACCCTCGCAAGCGGCGCTCGCGCGCTTCGTCAACAAGGAACAGATATGCGTGATGCCTGACACCGCCTTTGGAATTAATCGATTGCTCGATGAGCGGCAGCCATCAGCCGAATTCAATCGGCTGCGCAAGGCTTCAGGTTTGAGCGGACCCTACATCGTTGTCCAAGCGGTCCCCGGTTTAGATAGCTTCTTGAGCTTCGTAAGGGAACATTCTCAGCGGCTGCGAGACTTCCGCTTCCTGGCGCTGCCGATCGGCCCCGCGCTCGGTGATCATGAATCAAGTGTGGGCTATGATCTGCCCGGGTTGATTCACCTGGCCACCTGGCCTCACCCACTGTTGCTCACAGAGTTGATTAGTCACGCAGCGGCGGTCGTCGGTCGCAGCTACCACCTGGCAATCACGGCGCTCGCCTTTGGCGTGCCGGTCTTCTGTTCAGCAGACTTGACTGTAGGAAAATACACTGGCCTGTTGGGCTTCGAGACGGTCTATTCTCTGCCGAAGCAGACGGAGACGGATCCTGATTGGTTCGTTACGCGGCTCGGCAAAACTGCGCCAACTCCAGCGGCTAGGGCCGCGGGCGACCAACTGGCCCTGCACTGGGACCGCATCGCCGCCGTGCTCGATAACGGGCCCGCCTGCACGCAGAGCGCAGTCAGTCAATTCTTGCAATCGTTGCCGAGTCTGCTCGAGTCGGCAGCGACTCGCCACGACTTGGCCGTCAGGGCGTCAGAAGCGCGGAGCGCGGACCAGCGGCGGCAAATCGATGAGCACGCCGCGGCAATCAATGCATTGGAATCGCAGAATACAAAAGAGCAGGGACGCAGCGGCGAGTTGCGTAAACTTGTGGACCTGGCCCGCTCGGAGATCGTAGCGCGTGACGATCGAATTACGAGACTTCTCGATTCGCCTTCGTGGAAATTCACCATCCCGTTTCGGTTTGTGATGCGCAATATGAAACGGCTGGCGGGAAAATAGAAGCGATGATAGACCTGACACAAATCTCACGACACACGTTACAGACGCAGCCTTACGCCTGGACCGCGATCGGCAACCTCTTCTCGCCCAAAGACGCGGCGGCCCTGGCAGCTTCCTTTCCTTGTGATCATTTCAAAACGGTTTCGTTTTACGGCGATAGAGACTACGAATATGATGCCCGCGCTCTAATAAACATGGGAGCGGATAGCGTCTCTCATCCAGAAGAACTGAGCGAGGCCTGGTTAGGCCTGGCTCGCGATCTGCTCTCGCCGGCTTACCGCGTTGCCATGTCGCTACTGACGGGATGCGATCTGACCACCGCGCCGATGGAGGTGAATGTCTTTCACTATGGTCCGGGGGCGAATCTGGGACCACATCCCGATCTAGAGGATAAGATTGTCACGCACATTCTGTACTTCAACCAGTCGTGGAACCGGGAAGACGGCGGTTGCTTGAACATTTTGCGTTCCGCCGATCCCGCTGAGGTCGCCGCCGAGGTTGAGCCCATCATCGGCAATTCCGCGGTGGTGGTGCGCTCTGAGAAATCCTGGCACGCTGTAGCGCGCGTGGTTAACGGCTGTCTGCGATCTCGGCGCAGCTTGACGGCGACGTTCTATCGAGAGGGTACTGTCAGCACGATGTGGCCGCCCGGCGACACGACGCTGCTACACCGCTACGATAGTGCCGGCCTGGAGCTGAAACCCCATGGCTTAATGAGGTCGTGGGCGAAATGGCGGCGTAAATCCGCGTCGCGGACGCGCTGACGTTTTCTTTCAATCTGGTGCTATGGGTCCTCGCCTCACCTTGACTTGAGCCCCTTCCTTGATTAGCGGTTCTGACGAGGGTAATATTCACGCCGCTCTAGTCGGTATTTTTGTTGGGCTGCCGCTTGAGTATGAAAATTCACTAGTGATGGATTTCATCCAATGTCGTCGCCGGGAACAAATCCTCCAGCCATCGATTACGTGCCCTACTTCGAAGGGCTGATATTCATTCAGGAGAGAGCCATCATCTCTTTCAAGAGATGGGCCGTCGGATTCGTTCTGATCGGGGTGTCGATAATCGGGGTGGCGCTGGTTCCGATTAGCCTTTTTCAGGGTGTGGCTTCTCAGATCACCGGAATCGGCGGCGTATTCATAGGCGCTTTGGCCGCGTTCCCCTTTAGAGAGATTGCGCCGAGACGCTCGAGAATCGTCACCTTCGCGCTTCTCAAACAGGGCTTTGAGAAGTTTCCGAGTTTGTCTGATGAAGATCGTAAGCGTCTCAGGGATCTCGCCGATGAGACCATCAAGAGACAAATCTAGCGGCGAGCTAATGGTACGATGAAGCTTGAAGAGAACACACTGCGCGATTTGTTGTCCGGTGAGGCGGAGAAGGAACGTCGAGCCTATAAGCGTTCCACCCTGCTGATGCTTATCACAGTGCTCGTGGGTCTGTCGTGGTTGGGCTTTTCAGCCTACAAGGTAGTTCAGCTTGAGCGTCGATCTTCAACATTGAGCCAGGATATCCAGGCCCAAACCGAGAAACTCAATGACGTACAAGAGAGAATTGCGGAGGCCGATGAGGCGCTGGAAGAGCGCACGGCAAAATTGGTTAGCGCCAATGCGGCGCTGACCGAAGCGGAATCGGCTCTGAAGAGCATAGCAGCGGGCACGGAGGGTGAGAGTCCACAAAAGCAAGCGAAGACAGCTCTCCACAATATTTCAAATCCTCCGAAACCGGCGGATCCGCCCAAGCGGGTTGACCCTCCACCAAAAACTGATCCCCCGAAGCGGCCTGTCTCCCTGCCATTCCTAATGCCTATTGAAGACGTTTTCACTATCCAGGGGCGGGGGACGATAGTATTGGGACGGGTCGAGCGCGGCCGGGTGAAGCTGGATGAGCCGGTGGAGATCGTGGGTATCAGGTCGACTCGAGCGACTGTAGTAAAGAGCATCGAGATGTTTAGGAAAATGTTGACCGACGCCCAGGTGGGTGACACCGTCGGCTTGCTGCTGAGTGGAGTCGAGCGGCGAGATGTCGAGCGTGGCCAGGTGGTCGCTGCGCCCGGGAGCATCAAGCCTCATACCAAGTTCACAGCGAAGGTCACAATGTTGGACACTGAAAAGGGTGGGAGGCAAACGCCGTTTTCCATTGGTTACCGGCCGCAGTTCTACTTTCGCACGACGGATGTGACGGGACTCGTGACGCTGCCTGCCGGGAAGCAGATCATGCCTGGAGAAAAGGACATCGAGTTGCCGGTCGAACTACGGACGCCAATCGCCATGGAGGTCGGCTTGCGGTTTGCTATCCGCGAGGGCGGCAGAACGGTCGGAACCGGCGTTGTCACAAAGATCATCGAGTGACGTCTCCGTCCCCGTGTGACCGACTCATTCAACCAGACGCAATGAACACTCACAGCGATGTCCGACAAACTGAAGTTTGTCGATTCCTCGCACATCAACCAACCTCCGAACCAAACGACAAGCTCCAGTCTGGCGATTACTCGTTAAACAACTAACTTCCGAACCAACCGACAGACTGAAGTTTGTCGGACTTACAAAAGGAGAATGCATAATGAAACCAGGACGGACTTTCGCCAACTAGAAATCGCGCCGACGCTGGCGACGATTGAACGGCTTCAACACGATCGCGGCTATCGAGACTCACGCGGGCTCTTCTTCATCGAAGGGGTACGCAACTTCATAGAAGCCGTCGATCATCGTTTCTCAGTAGACACGTTGCTCTACAGCGAGAAGCTTCTCATCCATCCACTCGTCAGAAAACTCGTTCGAAGGTTGAAACGCGCCGGAGTTCCATTCGCCCGGGTAACGCCAGAACAGTTTCGAAGAGTCTCCAAGACCGAACGCGCATCCGGTGTCGCAGCGATTCTCCGTCAGCGAGTCCAGAGACTCGAGCACATCAACCTCCAAGATCAGCAATGCTGGACCGCGCTCAGTCACGTTCGTTCGCTAGGGAACTTCGGTACGCTTCTGCGAACGTCCGCCGCCACCGCCGCCGCCGGATTCATTCTTCTTGGCGACAGCATAGACCCTTTCGATCCGGCTGTAGTCCGCGCGACGATGGGAGCGCTCTTCAAGCAGACGCTAGTTCGAACGACTTCCGAGCAACTCCGGCGTTGGGTACGAACGAATAACATCGAGGTCATCGGGGCCTCGCCCGAGGGTGCGGAAGACTATCGCCAGGTTAGCTACACACGTCCCGTATTGTTGATGCTTGGAGGCGAGCGAAAGGGCCTGACTGACGAGCAACGCGGCATGTGCAATCGCATAGTTCGCATCCCGATGGTAGAAGGAATGGACTCGTTGAATGTGGCGGTCGCGGGAAGCCTTCTGATGTACGAGGTGTTTCGCTAGTGGCCGGTCAGCACGACGGCAACGAAGCTCCATCGGACGCTGCCTGGCCGATCTACTCGACTGCATTAAGACTCTTCAGGTGGGATCTGGCGACCGTGTTTCACGTCGGAGCGACACACGGCAGCTCGGTGCAATGTTCGCGGTAGCGTCAAGCATTTTGTGTAAACGATCATCTGTTGGTTTGTGTTGGCTGCT
>CAZJQQ010000081.1:0-23215 GCA_964548075.1 uncultured Clostridia bacterium
TCTATGACAAAAAAAGAAAACCTGCAAATCCTACCTATAAATTTGTCGCGCACCCCATTGCGTCTAGATTATTACGTGAGGAGACACGGTAGGTTAAGGGCGCCGGTACATTAAGGCAGTTCCTTCTCGGGCTGTTCGATCCTCACAACAGTTTTACGATGGAGATTCGGCGACCTTTAACGTGAGGCTCACGGAGGATTGCGTCGAGCGCGCGCTTGATGCCTACGGATAGACTCGAACCCTCGCCGCGCGCTTCCTGTACTGCGTGTGCCGCCGGCAACTCCGGGAATGTGGCGGTTACTCTGTAGGTTTTCATGAAGTCCTTCTCCAATCTTCAAGTTTCAACCTTCGACAATGCGAGATGTGTTCAACAACGGTTGCTACTAACGACGGAAGCAGCTCTCTTTGCCGTAAACAGTGCGTAGTTGTATCCGTTTACCTTCGCCTTCTCGCTTTCGGCCATAAGTTGGTTTGCGGTAGCCTCAACGGACCAGCCTCGATCTATAGAGATGAGGCAGAAGTTGAAGTCTGCCGCGGCGCGCAGGGCGTGTGCTCCTCGGGTGCGATCAAGCCAGCGCGATCAAGCTCGCCGACTGTGACAGCGTGCAGCGGCGCAATGGAGTGAAGCCGCACGCGTGGATAGTTGGGCGCGTACTTTGACTTGAAGTTGTATGAACCAGCGAGCCTAGTAGCCCCGCTCGCGTTGAGGTCGGCTCCTGGTGCCTTCTTAACTCTGCGGATTGTCTGCGGACCGGCGTCAGTGACCGCTACCTTATTGGACCTTAGCATAGCTTGTCTACAACGTTTGTTTCTGTTCTGGTCACATGTGTTGTATGATTTTCTGCAACAGGGGCTTTACTAAACAGAGGTTCCAATAATGACGGCGCCGGAACGAGAAAAGAAGAAGTACTCTGACAGCCTGGACGGCGACCTGCCTCCCTCGCAGACCAATTAGGTCCGCATAAGCGATTGGCGTGACAGAGAACACGAAACAGTATCTCGATGATTCGAGCGACTGGGCTCGTAAGCTGCAACGCTGCCTGGCGTCGCGACAGAAAGATCGGGCGCTGCGGATGTTGGATCGTGTCATTGAGCGTGACTTGCCGTTGTTTGGTTTCGACCCCGAAGTGCAAGAGGATCGTCGACTCGCCTGGCTCTTCCGCATCGATCTGCTGCGCGAATGGGGCAGGCTTTCAGAGGCGCTCGCGTGGACTTGCTTCGAGTGCGAGATGAATCCCGACAACGTTGCGGCGCAAGCTCTGAAGGAGAGACTGAAGGCTGCACTGAACCTCGATGCGCACGACAGAGAAGCGGGCGTGCGTCACCCTCGTCAGACAAGCCAAGATCAGCTCTGGCCCGGCGTCGCGGGAATGCGTGAGGTAAAGGCCATACTTGAGCGTGATGTCATTCTTCCTCTGCAAGAGCCGGAGTTGTATCAGCGCTATCGAGTTGATCTTCCGAACGGAATTCTGTTTTACGGTCCTCCCGGATGCGGAAAGACATTCATCGCGCGAAAGCTCGCCGATGTGCTCAAGTTCAATTTCATAGAGGTGAAGCCTTCAGACCTTGCCAGCATCTATGTGCACGGAGGCCAGGAGAAAATTGGCGAACTATTCCAAGAAGCACGCGAAAATGCGCCAACCCTTCTCTTCTTCGACGAACTGGACGCGCTCGTTCCCAGCCGAGGCGGGGCAGGGCTCGGTCACCACTACTCGGCCGAGGTCAATGAATTCCTGGTTCAGTTGAACGAATGTTGGAAGAACAAGGTTCTGGTTATAGGGGCCACAAACCTTCTGGATAACATAGACGCCGCTATCCGGCGCCCAGGCAGAATGGACAAGAAGGTTCTCATTGGTCCGCCCGATCTGGAGGCGAGAGTCGAGTTGCTGAAGCTCTACATGGGCGACCGCCCTCAAGAGAAGGTCGCCTGGGTGAAGCTTGCTGAGAAATGTACTAACTACACGGCTGCTGAGCTAGAACACATCGTTAACGAAGCAGCAAGAATAGCGCTCACTGATCGCCGGACGATTTCGGAGAGGGACATCATATTGGCGCTGGCGGAGAATCCGCCGCAATTGGAAAGTGACGGCGCACCAAAACAGCGAAGAGCTGGTTTCTGACATCGGCGGAACGCATCGGAAGATCTGACCACGATCCCTTCCCTATTTGGCGTGCGGAACATGAAACTGTGTCGCTGACACTCTTTCGAGCTCCAGAACCAAAAGCAACGTCTCAACTTGCTGACCGACAGATGCGGTTCCTAAATACCGCAAAACCCGGAAGCGGGTTCAAGGTGGGCGACTACGCGCACGCCGCGAATGTCAGTGAGCGACAAGCGCGTCGGGATTTGGCTGAGACTCGAAACGCTTGGGTTAGTGGAACGCCGCGGAAAAGGGCCAGCCACGTCCTACCGCCGGACTACGCGATCCAAGTGATGGAAGCGTATTCGGACAAATCCGGCCACATCCGGCCTTAACATAATGCGAGAGGGTTCCATCTTCATCTTCGGGGTCCGCGAGGCTGCCACGGGACCCGATAAAACCTTTGAGTACAGGAAGTACAAAGCGAAGAATTACATAGCCGGAGCTTCCGGCCACATCCGGCCACATCCGGCCGGGAATGGCGGTGCTTAGTTTCGCACCGCACGGGCGAGGGCTAGGTTGATGGCCACTCTGGTGGGCCTTACACGAGATTTCCGCTGGCAGGAATCAGTCGAGTGATTGTTCTAATATCCGGTCGGATTTTCGTCGGTCCCTCTCGAACCGCCTTTCAAGTCCGTTAAGCACTCGTGCCATTTGTGTACGCTTGAAGCAGTTGTCTATTGACTCAGATGAACGGTCTCCCTCCGAACCGTCAGGGCCTCGATGCGAGCTTCATTGACTTCATAGCCGATGCCGTGACCAGTCGGCGCATTGATCGTACCATCTCGGCTCACTGTGACCGGTGGCTCGATGATGTCCTCGTCCCAATATCTTTCCGAGGCGGAGACATCGCCCGGCAGGGTGAAGCCGGGCAGCGTTGACACGGCGATATTGTGCGCGCGCCCAATGCCTGCTTCGAGCATCCCGCCGCACCACACTGGCATGTCATGGTCTTGCGCGAAAGATTGGATGGCTTTCGCTTCGCTGTACCCACCCACTCGCCCCAGCTTGATGTTGATAATCCGGCACGCCCCCAACTCGTGCGCGTGGCGCGCGTTCGTGAGACAGACGATTGACTCATCCAGACAGATAGGCGTTCGCAGTTCCCGCTGCAACTTGCTGTGATCGACAAGATCGCCCGGCGCAAGCGGCTGCTCGATCATCAAGAGATTGTAATCATCAAGCAGCTTGAGCAACGGGGCATCCGTCTCGATCTGATAGGCAGAGTTTGCGTCAACCGATAGCGTGATGGCAGGAAACTGTTTGCGGATGGCTTCCACTAGTTGAATGTCGTTCCCCGGTTTGATTTTGATTTTGATCCTTTGATAACCGCACTCAACCTCCTGGCTGACCTTGTCGAGCAGTGCGCCGGTCGAACTCTGTAAGCCGATTGAAACTCCGCAGGTAATTTCAGTCCTTGTTCCGTTGATGTGTCGCCAGAGGGGTACCTGAGCGATCTTTGCTTCCAGGTCCCAGATGGCCGCTTCCACGCCGGCCTTAGCCATGCGGTTTTCCCGAATTGCGCCAAGAGCATGGCTCACCTGCGCCGCGCTCTCGACCCGGGCAGCCGCTAAGAGGGGGGCGACATGCCTGGCCGTAATTAACCACGCGGTGTCGATGGTTTCGTGATTAAAAAAAGGGTTCTCGCCCGCGACGCACTCGCCATAGCCTGAAGCCCCGTTCTTATCGAACGCTCTGACGATCAAAATGCGCCGCCGGGTGGTGCGCCCGAAACTCGTCTCGAACGGCCATTTGAGGGGCAACTCGATCTCTCTGAGTTCTATGCGCTCTAGTTGTAAATTCATCACAGAAAAGTCCTGCTCGTTGCGTTGAGGTCTAGCTTGAATACGAGCTAAAGCGTAGCTACTAAACCCGCGAGCAGAGCGGTCCGGGGTGCGATGTCTTCAACCAGGATATGTTCATGTGCCGCATGCGCACCGTCGCCATCTACACCAAGTCCGTCGAGCACCGGCACATTGAGCGACGCGGCAAAGTTGCCGTCGGACGCTCCGCCCACTGCCCTTTCTTCGAGTTCAAAGCCGAGTCGTGCGGCAATCTCCCGCGCGTAATGAAACAGTTTCACCACGCCCGCCGTGCGTTCGAGGGGCGCACGGTTGATTCCGCCTTTGACTGCGAGGCGAACACGCCCGTCAAAGGGTTGGAGGGTACTCATCAAATCCTCGACGCGACGCGCTTCCTTCATTGCGCCGAAGCGCACGTCTACTTCCATCTCCGCCTGTGCCGCAACGACATTGCCGCGCGTTCCCCCGCGAACCAGGCCGACATTAAAGCTCGTGCCGCAAGTCGGATCGTTCAGCGAATGTAACCGTTCCGTCTGTCGTGCCAGCTCAAGAATGGCGCTGGCTCCCGCCTCTGGATTCAGACCCGCATGCGATGCAACCCCTTGAGCCGCCACAGTCCATACGCCGACTCCCTTACGCGCAGTTTTCACGCACCCGCCGGGCGCAGGCGGCTCAAGCACCAGGACCTGCGCCGCACGACGCGCCTCGTGTTCGACCAACGGGCGACCCGTCGCGCTTCCAATCTCCTCATCGCAAGTGAGGAGCAGCGTCACAGGCCGTTGAGGAGTAAGAGCAAGGGCAGTTACGCAGCGCAAAACTTCCAGGGCGATCACGCAAGAAGCCTTCATGTCGAAGATGCCCGGACCATAGAGGCGGCCCCCTTCCGCGCGAAGTTTGTGCTGCGGGTTCGACGTCCCGCGCGGGTGGACTGTATCCGTGTGACCGAGTATCAACGTCGCGCCATCGCCATCGCTTTTGGTGTCGTCGCAGAAGGCGCGAATCCGAAGGTGCTCGCCACAATCCGGGCTGTTGACTCTCTCGATCGAGCTTACGGAAGGGATTGTACGCGCCAGGTTCTCGAGCAGCGCGACGACTGCCCGACTACCTGGAACATCGCCGGACGGAGACTCTATTTCTACGAGACGGCAGATCGAACTTACGATCTCGTCTTGTCGCGGCGCAATGAAGGCGCGAACCGCCATCAGTTTGGAAGAATCAAGATCACGCACCATAATTCTGCTTCGAA
Organism: uncultured Clostridia bacterium; assembly: GCA_964548075.1. GTDB lineage: Bacteria > Acidobacteriota > Blastocatellia > UBA7656 > UBA7656 > Onstottus_A. The sequence continues at coordinate 5,190 of CAZJQQ010000081.1, forward strand.
CTGCTCTACGCGGCCTCAATAAGTCGAGTTGAAATGCAGTAAATTACCCGCAAAGGTGAACCAAAGGAAGCCGAGGCACGCCAGTAGAAAGAGGGTGGCTTGGAGCTTGCCCCAGATTCTCTTCTCCCGATTCCGCCAGGACTGGACCGCGTTAAAGAGCACCACCAGCGTTCCAATAGCCCCGACAACGCCAACTATCTGAATGAGGTGGAACCAAAAATTCCCGCGATCACTGAACACTTCGAGATGCGTCATCCCGTAAGCCACCAGACCTATCATCGCCACTATAAAGACCAGGTCCACGGCGAAGACGAGCCGCACGCCCAGGCGCAGACGGCGCTGCCCGCGCGTCTGCTCTAGCTTGTGTCCGTAGTGTCTTCTCACAAACCACGCGACCGGCCACAACAAGAGCGTCAGAAGCATGATCAAAAGCGAAATCCCAATCACTGGTAAGAGAATCTTGTTGTTCTCGAATAGACCAACCCTTTGACCGACAAAAAACGGGTAGGGCAAGATCATCTGCATGCGACCACCCGAGTCCGGTTTGAAGACAAGCTTGTCCTGCCCGCTTTCCTCGAGAAATGTCATTGGAGCCACTTCCCGCCATCGTTTGGGCTTTCCGTTCGTGCCCGTTAACTGAGCGATCTCTATCGTTCCGCCTTCAGCCGGCGACACAGTGAGTTCTCCGATCAGCGAAGTCGCCTTCAAGAACGAAGCGTCACTCCGGCGGCTTAGCATATATGTGCCGCTGACCGCGTTGGCATCTTCTTTTGCGCTCGCCATCGGAGGCTGGGAAGACGGCTTGTCAGGGAAGTAACGAGTCAGCAGCGCTTCCCACAGTGTCGTTCGGGGCAGAGGGTTTCCGCGCCCCAGGCTGTTGTGCGACACAAAGAATCCAACGCCCGCGTCTGTAATCAGGTGCAGATCGCTATGGAAATAGACGGTGTCTCCACCATGTCCGATGATCCGATGTCCGTTGCGTGATTCTTCGTAGAAGCCATAACACATCCCGTTGGCCGCGTCGTCTAAAGCGAATAGCCTACTGTGCATCAGACGAGCCGTCTCCGGGCGAAGTATTCGTGCGTTCGCCAGTTGCCCGTCCTGAAGATGCGCCATCATGAATCGAGCCATATCGGCGGCTGTGCTGCTCAGGCTGCCGGCTGGGGCGGGAACGACCACTTCAAACGGCTTCGGCTTCTCAGAGGCAAGCTGATAACCGTTAGACATAAATGGAGCCAGCTCTACTGGTAAGGGTTGAGCAAAAGTGGAATGAGTCATGCCCAGCGGCTTGAATATGTTCTCTTCGACATATTGATTGAACGGACTACCCGACACCCGCTCGACGACATATCCGGCCAGTGCTGCCCCGTAGTTTGAGTAGGCCGGCACAGTCCCCGGAGGATAGATTCGCGACGGGATGTGGGTCTTCAGGTATTCCCCAAGATTGGGGCTTTCAGAACCAGTCCTAATCAGGTCTTTGATTTGCTCCTCAAATCCCGGAGTGTGCGTCAGTATGTTCTTCAGCGTGATCGGCTTTCCGAATGCCTCCGGAATCTTGTAATCAATGTAATCGTTCACATCGCGGTCGAGATCGACCTTACCCTGTTCGACCATCTGCATCACCGCCGTCCAGGTGAACAGCTTGGAGACCGAACCGGGGCGAAACAACGTCTCCTCAGCCGACACGGGCTTTTTCTGTTCGTAATCGGAGTAACCGTACCCTTTTGCGAATAACAGCTTCCCATCTTTGACAACCGCGACTGTCGCGCCCGCAATGTCATTGCTTTCGAGTTGCAGGGGCACAATACCGTCAAGAAAAGCCGCAAGGTCCTGAGCCGTCAACTCGTGGGTGCCGGCAGGAATCTTCTCAGCCGTTATTTGTTCAGTTCCCGGCTTACTCGGAGCCTTTGGCAAGTTCGGAACTTGTCCCGCCACCAACGAGGCGAGAACCAAGGTGAGCACTATCAAGGCCGTCATTTTTCTCATTATGCTGTCCTGTATTTGTCCGAGCATTATTCTTTGGTTGTTTTCTCCGTGGCGGTGTACTTCTTGAGCAGATCGATCGCGCGGTCGGCAAGCTTGAAAAGATGAGGGTGAGCGCTATTGCCATTGGTCATGATGGCGAAGCCGAGCTTGCGGTCACGATTGCCGAGCAAGAAGGCTGTATAGCCTGGCATACTACCGCTGTGCGCAATGTAGCGCTCGCCGTCGCGCACCTGAACCCACCACGTCAGCCCGAACCCGGCGGTGTCATTCCCCCAAATGCCTTCGATGCCTCCCTTGAATTGATCATATTGGCGCGTGAACATCTGCTCCAATATCTGTTCGCTGACAATCCGTTTGCCCTTGAAGACTCCGCCGTTGAGGTTGGTGATTAACCAGTTGGCTTGATTCAGCACTGTTCCATAAACAAGTCCCGCCGGCCAGATCGCCCCTTTGAGGCGCACTGCCGCTACCTGGCTTCCAGTCTTTGCTTCGACCGTGTAAGGAACGGCCAATCTCTCCCCCATTTCCGGGGTTGGCTCGAATGCGGTGCTTGTCATTTCGAGCGGCGTGAAGACGTGCTCCTGAATGTATTGCTTGTAGGGAACGCCCGCAAACTTCTGTACGAGATAAGCGACCAGAGTAAAGGCCAGATTCGAATAGACGACAGAAGTCAACGGAGGTTTGGCGACTTTGAGCGATTTGCGCAGATACTCCTCGAGCAGCGCCGGCGCGCTGTCGGCCCACACGGGAACCAGGCCGGCTTCACCACCAGGCAGGCCCGAAGTGTGAGTCAGCAGGTGCCGAAAAGTCACCGGGTGTTGGGGATCTTCGTTCTGAATCTTGAATTCGGTCAGGTAATCGTTGACGCGATCATCAAGCTTGAACTTACCCTGCTCCATCTGCTGGAGAAGAGCGATGGTGGACATCGCCTTGAAAGTGGAGCCGACCAGGTAGACCGTGCTCGGCGTCGCGGGTGTGCGGGCCCACAGATTCGAATAGCCGTAAGCGCCGGTCCAGATCACTCGATCGCCGGCGATCAGCGCGATTGACGCCGACGGAATGTTTCCTGCAAGCAAGGCGCGCTGAATTTCAGGTTCGAGGTCGGCGACGACACGATCAATATTGATGGTCTGGGCGACAGCGGGCCGGAAAGCAGTCAAGAGGATCGCTGCTATGCTGATGGCGACCAGGAATTCTCGCCGCAGCCGAATATGTCGCCGATTTTGAAGTCTGAATTTCTTCACGCTTGGTTCCTCCGTCCACTACTGCGCCGACTCTACAACCGGCATCGCGATGTATGAAGCATGCTTGCCCGAGCGGAACACTCGCTGGGTCGCTCGCTGAAAATCCGACTCTTTCGCGAGGAAGATGTTCGCCACGAACCTCTGGGGATTGCGGTCGATCACCGGAAACCAAGTGCTTTGCACCTGCACCATGATCCGGTGACCCTTCCGGAAGACGTGATCGTTGGCTGGGTAATCGATCGTGTAATGCGTGACTGCTCCCGGCACGATCGGTTCGGGTTTTTCGAAGCTGTTGCGGTAGCGCCCACGGAATACGTCGCCCGCGATCATCAGTTGGTAGCCGCCCATCTTCGGATCCGGCTGATACTGCTCAGGAAAAACGTCGATAACTTTCACGATCCAGTCGCTGTCGGTTCCCGAGGTCGCCGCAAAGAGATGCGCCGCAACTTTCCCCGATATGACGACGTCATCCTTGAGCGTTTCGGTGGTCCACGTGAGCACGTCTGGCCGATGATCCACAAACCGCTGGTCCTCGACCAGCCAAGTCGCCCATCCCGAACGCAACTCAACCGGTCGCTTCCGATATGGAACTGGGTTCGCGGGGTCCGAGACGTAACTATCGAATGCCTCGGTAGCAGTCCTGGGTGGCGGGTCGAACGACAGCTTTCCATTTGCCTGTAAGAAGAGCTGCCGCGCAACGGCATTGCGTTTCGGCGGCCACGTGTCGTGCCGCACCCACTCGTTTGCGCCGGTCCGAAACGTCAGCGCCTCAGGCAGATCGAGCGCGCCTTGTCCCTTTAGATGATATGCCAGGAAGCGCGCCATCACGTTCTTTCGATAGTACTCCGCGGTCTTACTGCCGAAATCGACGGGACCGAGTTTCTGCCCGTCGCCTCTGGACCAGCCGCCATGGTTCCACGGGCCTACGACGAGGAAGTTCATGTTCGCCGAATCGTGCCGCTCGAGGAGTTCATAAATCTTCAGTGGGCCGTAGAAATCTTCCTGGTCCCACCAGCCCGCCACATTCAGTGTCGGCACGGTCACGCGGTTCAGCCACGGTGCGAAGCCTTGCCGCTTCCAGAACGCATCGTAGTCGGGGTGGTTGACGAAGTCGTTCCAGGTTGGGAGCCGTTTGTGGAAGTACTTAGCATCTACGTTCGACAGCGGCCCTAGACGGAGATACCACTCGTAAGCGTCGTAGCTATCGATGACTGCCGCAACGTTAGAGATCTCTTTCGACGACTCCATCATGTACACGTACTCGAAGCCATAGCTTAGCCGGAAGGCGCCGTTGTGATGGAAGTCGTCACCGAGCCACATATCTGCCGGAGAGGCCTGAGTGACTACGGCTTTCAGAGCAGGATGCGGTTCGAGCATGCCCATCACGCTTAGCCATGCGCCGTAACTGGTGCCCGCGATCCCCACCCGCCCGTTGTTGTTTGGCACGTTCTTGAGCAGCCACTCGATCGTGTCATAGGTGTCGGTGCTTTCGTCGATCGCCTTGTTGTCTTTGGGATCGCGAGGCTGTCTGAGCATGACAAAATCACCTTCCGACTTGAACCGTCCGCGGATATCTTGCTGGACGATGACGTACCCATCAGCCGTCAACTCCGGGAGCGAAGCCGCCAGCCGCGCCGGGTTGAGCTGGCCGGTCCCGTAAGGAGTCCTGATCAGCAAAATCGGAAGCCGTTCAGCAGCCTGCGCCGGTTTGTACACCTGTGTGTACAGACGCACGCCGTCGCGCGTGGGGATCATGACCTCAGTGCCGGTAAGAGGTGAATTCGCGGGTTGCTGCGCATTGAGGGGAGGAACGGCGGCGAGGCAAACCAACACAACGAGCGCGTGGCGGGATAGTGTGGTTTTAATCATGTGAAATATCTCCGAAACATTGCCATGAGATCGCGGAGCTTCGCACCTCATCTTTTCTCGTCTTCGTTAGCCTTGTTTCATTTCTTGTCGGTCGTGCCATGCTGCGGCAAGCTGTACGTCACTCTGCCGGTCTCGTCTAAGAACTCGAGTTTGGGCAAGCCAGCCACATCCACCGAAAGCTTGATCCGCGGTTTGCCTTTCGCGTCGGAGAGCCGGACGACTGCCGACTGCTCACGATCCCGCCCAACCATGACTCGCTCCGCTCCGCCCGGCATTTCTCTCAGCTCTTTCATTGCCGCCGCCTTTTCCGGCCCCTCGGCCATTCTTTCTATTGCGACAAGCTTATCAATAACCGGCCCCAGCGAAGTATCGGGTCTGTCCCAAACTCTCAGACCAGCGTAATACTGCCCGTTGCCTTCGCCATACTGGATGCCGACGGTCTGATCTTGCTGGAACCGATCGAAAGCCAGCAATGCGCCCGCGCTTCCCTTGCCATCTTTTTGATTGCCATTAAAACTCAAACCCCCGCATTCATCGCCCCTATCATTGAAGAACAGCATTCCTGCCGGCCTCTTCCTTGACAGCGTCTTGCCGTCGATGATGCCAGAGTGCTGGCGTTCGCTGTTGGAAATGACCATATTCAGCTTGCCGTCTTTTTCTATGATGTTGATGCGCTCGACATCTAGCTCTGTAAACCTGTTTTTTGGATTAGCCTGCTGAAAAGCGGAGAACACCAACACCCCGAATAACAAGGTCGTTACAACGGCATAGACCTTGAGAAAGCGAACTTCTTTTTCCAATTTGCTCATCATCAATATTCCTCCTTATTAACACCTCACTTCAGTGAGGTGTCCCCGGCTCGTGCCACACACACGAATTGTCTCAACAGTTTGTGCCGCATCGTGAGCAAAACCGTTGAAACGGTTCAAACGGTCTCCGCTGGCTTCTTAAACACCCAACTGAAAAGTTGGGTGTTAATGAAAGACGCGCCGACGCGAGCTTCGGAGTCATCTTCGAGGTAGCCAGTTGTGAATTATTGCTGACGAGTCGCGCTTTGACCTTTCGACGTGCGGTCGATTGGCGCGGGTCGCGGGACTCGCCGGACCGGATTCTTCTCGAGAAGTTTCATCCCTTCCTGAACAGCACGTTCAAGCTGTGGGTCGCGACCTTTGATCACCTCGGCCGGTGTGTATTCAACCTCGATGTCCGGCGCCACGCCCTCGTTTTCAACCGACCATTTGCCCGCAAGGTCAAAGAATGCCAGGCTGGGCGCCGTAATACCGCCGCCATCGATCGTTGCCGGAATGCCGAGTGTCCCTACGAGGCCTCCCCAGGTGCGAGTCCCAACCAGCGGGCCAATCTTGCGAAGACGGAAATAGTAGGGCAGCGCGTCACCGCCCGAGCCGGCCGATTCGTTTATGATCATGACCTTGGGACCATAGATTCCGGCAGTCGGTGATGTCGATGTCTTCCCGTCGCGCAACGCGAAGTAGCCCAGGAGTTTTCGATCAAGCTCGTTTACGATATAGTCAGCCACCATACCCCCCTGGTTGTAGCGCTCGTCGATGATAGCCCCGTCTTTCTGTTGTTGCGAGTAATAGTACCGAGTGAAGTAGCTATATCCGCCGCCTCCAGTATTTGGTAACCAGACATACGCGAGGCGTCCACCCGATAGCTCATCCACTCTTCGGCGATTCGCCTCAATCCACGCGCGAGTCCGGAGTCCCTGATCACTGGCAACCGGCACGACTGTCAACACGCGCGAGCCTTCCGGGGATGGAGTCTTGTTGACACGGATCAATGTCTGATGTCCCGCTGTCCCTTCGAATGCACTATAAAGGTTGGTCGGAGGGGCGAGTGGTCGACCGTTCACTTCGAGGAGATAGTCGCCCTCGGCGATCTGAATTCCGGGCGCGCTCAAAGGTGCCTGAAGCTCGGGATTCCAGTTCTCGCCGGTGTAGATCCGCCGGATTCGGTAATGACCGTTCTCGACCGCGAAGTCCGCGCCCAACAAGCCAACCGAAACCGGCTCCTCCCCGGGCACGTCACCGCTGCCGGTCAGATACGAGTGCCCGACCGTAAGCTCGCCGCCGACGGTCGCGGTCAGATACGCCAGGTCAGAACGATGGCCAACATACTCGAGCAGCGGGCGATACCTATCATAGACCGCTTGCCAGTCGGCCCCGTGCATCTTTGCGTCGTAGAAGAACTCGCGCTGAATGCGCCACGTCTCCCGAAAGATCTGCGCCCACTCGGCCCGTGGATCGACCAAGGTCTCAAGCTGCGCGACGTTGATTGCGCCATCACCCACCTTAGCGGGACGGTCTGTCGACACGATACCCCAACGGCCACCGGAAGGACCGCCGCCCGCTTGATACAGGAGCTTCTTCTTGTCTTCCGAAAGCGCGAACGACCGGATGCCCTCAAGAAACGGCGCGGCTGCGCGTTCCTTGAGCTGGTACCGCTGCAGTCGCAACCCGGCGGCGCCAGCTCCCGCGCCACCGGACACCATCGGTTCCGTATAGAAGATAGCCCCCGCTGCGCCGGCTCTCAGGTCGGTGTAATCTCCAGCGGGCACCTTGAGAGCTAATATCCTCTGGCCGATCCCCGCGGTATCTATTCGCACGACGACGGGTCCGCCCGCGGGTTTCGGCCGCGCATCTTCTTTGGGTTCAACGCGCGGCTCGTCGCCGGTTTCGGGTAGCAAGGGGGACGGCTCGCTAGCGCTAAGGACGGTAAGATAGATGGCACGGCGTACAGGCCTGTCCAACGAGCTCATTTCAAGCCAGCCTGTCCGTGGTCCGTAGTCAGTGCTTGCCAGGAAATAGAGGTACTTGCCGCCAGTGTCGAAGGCAGGCGAGATCGCATCAGACATCCCATCCGTTAGCTGGAATGCTTTTCCATCCGCCATCGAGTACACGAAGACAGCGCGCAGATGGCTGTCGAGAACTTTTGAATAGGCGATCCACTTCGAGTCAGGTGACCAGACTGCGTCCGGCTGATGCGGCGGGTCGTAATAGGCATCGGTATCGATCCGCGTTGACCGTCCGCTCGCCACTTCGAGCGTCCATAGATTCAAATGATTGTCATGGAATAGCAGGTGTTTTCCATCCGGTGACCAGGCCAGGTCCGAGAAGAATGCCGCTGACGGCAGCGCTACAGCGCGCGGCTTGGTGATACCGGTCGGATCACCTAGCATCAACTGATACTCTCCGCTGGCGTCCGAAAACCAGGCGAGTTGCGCGCCGTCAGGGGACCATACCGGGTTTCGATCGTGCGCACCGGAGCTCAGTGTGAGGTTCCGATAATCACCCTTTTCGGCGGGAACCGTGATGATTTCGCCCCGCGCCTCGAAGACCGCGCGCACACCAGTCGGCGAGAGTCCCGCGCTTCGAATCATGCCGGCGACTTTCTTGAATTGCGGCCGAGCCCATGGGAAGTCGCCGGTTACTTCAATCGTGAGCCGGCGGGACTGACCGGTCTTGGCATCGACGAGGTGAATGTAACCGGCCTGTTCGTAGACAATCGCATCGGGACCCGCCGAGGCACTCATGATATCGAAGTCCTCGTGGCGGGTTAGCTGAGCTAGTGCCTTAGTGTCGAGCCGATAACTGAACAGATTGACGGTATGGTTGCGGTCCGAAAGAAAGTAGATGGTGTTGCCAACCCACATTGGAGCAGTGTCGTTGCTGTTGCTCCACGGGAGTTGTTCAACCGAATAATCGGCTACCTTCATTATGCGTATCGGGTGCGTGCGACCACCGCGGTAGTGTCGCCACTGACTGGCCTGATTCTGCGCCCAGGGCGGGAACATCGCCACCGAGAACTCCTCGTAAGCGAGGCGCTGCGCATCAGGTGAGAATACACCGGTGTATGCGCGCGGCGTTGGCAGCGCCTCCGGCATCCCGCTGTTAAGGTCGATCATCCATAGGCGGAAGTGAGCATGCGGAGCAGTGTCGCGGTCTGACGCGAAGACTACGCGGCGGCCGTCAGGCGTCCACCCGCGTACGGCATCGAGCCCGGGATGATACGTCAATCGTTTGGGGTCTCCGCCGGTAGTGGGCACTACATATACGTCGGTGTTTCCCGCGACGGTCGCGGTGAAGGCGATCCGGGAACCGTCCGGCGAAAACTGCGGTTCGGTTTCGACGCCCGGCGTTGCCGTAAGACGGCGCGCCGGCCCACCGCTGCGAGCAACGACCCATATATCGCTGGCGTATTCAAAGGCGACCAGATCGCGGCTAACCGACGGTTGACGAAGCAGCCGCGTTCCGTTGGCGGATGCGAAGGTCGAAATCACCAGCAAAAGCACTAGAGCCAAGAGCAGGTATCGCAGCTTCATAATAATCTCCCGAGAAAGGTGTATGTCCTTCAATACGCCGACCAGGCTCGACTATCACCTGGCGGCGTGTTTCTCTTAACCTGTTCGGCCATCGCGCGCAGCATGCCGGCGAAGTTCGTCGAATGCCACGAGTGGCCTTTCATTGGACGCCCGTATTCAAACGTCGCGTCGCTGTGCGGATTAGTCGCCTTCTTCGCAAATTCTTCGAACAGATAAACGGCAAGATTTAAGTAGAAACTGTCCATTTCGCCGGCAATGAAGTGCAGCTTGCCGTCAAGCTTTGGGCCCAGCGTCGCCCAGTTCTTCTCAGCGTAGTGACGCAAGTCGTAGCCATTGTCACGCATATACAAAGCGACTTCGCGGTCGATTCTCCCGGTGCGTTTGTCCCAGACCGAACGAGGATAGCCGTCACTTCCAACCGGACCATAGACCGCCTCCCACGCATTGAACTGATAACCGGAGCGGCCCTTGCTTCCCAGAACCGCCTCGAACTGACTCACCTGCCTGACGGTGAGATTGACTTGTCCTTCAACACGTTCATGATCGCCTGGACGTCGTAGGCGCCTGCGGGCATTTGCGAGAGACTCTCGACAGGATGTCCGAATGTGGTCTGGTCTATGATCGCGGCTTGACCCGGTTGAAGGCTGTCGACGTCCACACCGAAAATCGGCATCGTATTTGGCGCTATTTGAAGGCGTGGCTCAGGGCGATCTGAATGGGCAATGACAAGCAGTATCCGGCCTGTGATTGGGTCTGAGTTGGCACCCTTATCAAATGATATTTCGAACCGAGCCTCCCCGAGAGCCACCGAGCATAGCATGGACTGAAAGAGAATGAAGATGGCGATACGAAGAAGCTTTATCACTGAGAGCATGCCGTCTGAGTGGAAGTAGAGCCGTGCGACCATAATGCCTTTCAGCGGCAGACGGATCCATCTGGGAACCTGCGTCCCCATTGCGTGCGGTTCCTTGTCCTCTTTTCTTGTGCCTTAAAAGTTCAGCTTCAATCCGAACTGGATAATCCGCGGGTTCACCGACGTCGACGAGATAATTCCGAATGCAGCCGAGGAGACATTCGTGCTGGGATTGCCGAATTGCGGTGTGTTGAAAGCATTGAAAAACTCCGTGCGGAACTCGAAGTTACCGCTCTCCCCCAGCCACTTGATCGGCGTTCGCTTGATGACAGCGATGTCAGAGTTATTCTGACGCGGGCCAAACGCTATGCCGACCCCACTGTTTCCAAAGCCGGTGCCCACGCCGTCGCTTCCGATCACCGGCCACACGGCCGCGCCGGCCGCATTGCGGGCGATGCAGCTTCTGTTGAAGTAGTTATTCAGCCGGCTTTGCATCGTGCCGAAAGTTTCGAGATTGCTGTGCCCGCAGCCGGGGGCAAGTTGCGCCCGGTCACTTGTAGTTCCGAAAACGTTCAACGCGTTAGTGCCGGTGAAGGTCAACGGCAGACCTGACTGGATCGTTGTTACGCCGGCAACTGCCCAGCCACCGAGCAAGTTATCGACAAAAGCGTTGAACCGATCGGGTTCTGGGAGGTTATAGACGTAGCTAACCACCAGACGGTGCTCGCGATTGAAGTCAGCGCGGCCATAATTGGCCCGACGATCGTTCTGATTCCCGGGTACCCCACCGCCCGCCGCAGAGGTGTTTTGTCCAGCGTCGGTGTACGCATGAGCGAACGTGTACGCGGCCAGGAACTGCAGCCCCTTGCTCAACCGTTTGGTGACGCTGGCTTCCATCCCGTGATACCAGGAGTTCGCCGATGAATCGATATCATTGAGCCCGGGGGCGGCGGCGAAACCGAGGATGGGTACGCGTTGAGCGACATTCGCTGCCGCAGCCGTGTTGGTAGTGACTCCACGAATCGGATTTGATGGGCTGGCGAGGTTCGCCTGGTTGAGCCCATGAGCGAAAATCAGATGATTGGCCCTTGAGCCAACGTAGCCCACCTCAAGGAGGGTATTGCGTCCAAGGTCTGATTGGAGATTCATGCTCCACTGCTGCGTTACGGGTGGGCGATAGTCCTGATCGATGAACGAAAGACCGGCCCCGGTCGTTGGCGAATAGGGCTGAAACTGGGGGGGAATGAATTCCGGACCAAAGGGTTTGGCGAAAGTGAGCGGGGTATTTGCCGGCTGACCGAACTGCACTTGACGAGCCAAAGCGAACGGCGGCCCGGCTGCTAACTGAATAAACGGTTGCCCTGTTGCTCGCGTATGGTAAATCCCATACCCGCCTCGCAGAACCATGTGGTCCAAAAAAGGCAGCAACTTTGAATCAGGCAAGCGCCAGGCGAAACCGAACCGGGGTCCGAAGTTGTTCTGGTGCACGCCACGAATGCCGAGCCTGTTATCCAACTGTGTAACGCCGGCTGGCACAGTCCCGGGAAAGTTCTCGGATACGACAAAGCCTGCCAGTGTGCCTCCAGCCGGGGGATTGGGATTGGCTAAAGCGATGTCGAACCCACTGTTTCTTCCTCCAATGTCGCCCAGATTTCCAATTCGCTCGTACCGTAGTCCCAGATTCAAGGTAAGAGAAGGCGTCACCTTGAAGTCGTCCTGGACATAAGCGTTCCCGTCGATGATCCGCCAGTCTCGGTCAAGATCGCCGGGGATGTCCACAGAAACCGCTACATTGCTGAACGGGGTGCCATTGCCGCCCGTAGCCGCAGCTCCTCCGGCCAGGCCTAACAAAACGTCCGGCCAGCTCAAGAAGATGAGCCCGCCTAAAAACGTGAAGTCTGAAATGTTGAGATGTGTGCGTGTCATGCCGCCGCCGAACCGGAGCGTGTGCAGCCCGTGGACCCACGTGAGCGAGTCCTGCACCGTGTAATGGTCCTGGTTGATTCGTACGCTCTGCCCGTTTCCACCGAGAGTCAGCGAACCCTGGACCCCCAGCGCGGGGAACATATTGGCGACTGATGGCGCGGTGACTCCTATGTCCGACCATTTAAAGGCTTCTTGCTGAACGATGGGCGTGTTTATTCGATGGAACCCGAACTCAGCCTGATTAACCAGCGTCGGGCTGAAAGCATAGTTGTGAGCCACCGAGAAATTCCGAAAACCGTTCCCCGTAAGCAACGGGAAGCCAGGGGCAGCCGGCCCGCCTATGTTAGTGGGTGGAAAAGTCTGAACAAGGTCACTATCTGCGAAGAAAAAACGACCCCATATCTTGCTCTTGTCGGTGTGCAAGAAGTCCAGGTTGGCGATGAACTGGTCCTCGTCGAACGTGGCAGGAACGCTGAAGGCGGAAAACCCTTGAAGCGCGAAGGCTCGAGTCAGATCAACGCTTTGCGGCGTGGGAACTACGAACTGCCCGTTCGGAAGTTTGAGGTTGAAAAGCGCGAGCGCTTGCGAGCTGATGTTGGAGCCGTCCGCAGCAATCGCCGGACCCACCCCTCCAAACAGATTCTGGAAGAAGCCGCGCTGCCCGGCAAAGAGTCGGCCCAGCGCTGCCCGCGAGCGATCATCGGTGAAAGGTGGAGAGAAAAAATTGCTGGTCGAGCCGCCACCGACGCCGTTTACCTGGCGCGTCCCCTGGTACGATCCGAAAAACAGCAGCTTGTCCTTCACAACTGGACCGCCAAGCGTGAAGCCAAACTGGTTCTGTTTGAGCACTCCCTTGCCCTGACCCGCCTTGTTTCGGAAAAACTCGTTCGCATTGAGAGCGTCGTTGCGCAAGAATTCGAAGACTGTGCCGTGGAATTCATTACCTCCACCCTTGGTCACAATGTTGACGTTGGCGCCGGCGTTGCGCCCAAACGAGGCGTCGAACTGTCCGGTCTGGACCTTGAATTCCTCAATGGCGTCGGGGTTTGGGACCGCCACGCCGCCGCTAAAGAATCCGCTGGCCTGAAGATCGTTGATCTGGACACCGTTCATCTGGAAGTTGTTGTCTCGTGCAAACGCGCCGTGCGCTCGGAAGGCTCCGCCGGACTCGCCACCTGATCCTCGGCCGAGTTCGGTGGCATTGGTCACGCTTGCGGAGATTCCGGGCGACAGCGTAACGATCTGAGTGTAGTTGCGGTTGACCAGCGGCAGGTTAGAGATCGCTTCTCGGTTAACAACCCGCCCTAACTCGCTCGACTCTGTCTGCAACAATTCGGCATCGGCAGCTATATCAACCGTCGTGTTTATCTCTCCGACTTCGAGTTCCACATCCAGCCTGGCGCTCTCCGAGACGTTGACGCGCAATCCTTTCTTTGCTGCGGATTTGAACCCGGTCTTCGATACCTCAACACGGTAAGAGCCGGGCAGCAACAGCGGAATGATGTAGCTGCCATTATCCTGCGTCTCGACGGTGCGCTCTTCTCCCGTCGCTTCATTGGTGACTTTCACTTGAACCTGCCGCACGACTGCTCGGTTGGTGTCAGTGATGGTGCCGGTTAACGCGCCCGTGCTGGCCGTCTGTGCGAGGACCGATAACGGCGTTGTCAGTAGCAGACAAATGACGCTCCAGCTAAGGATGGATCTTGTGGTTTTCACAGCTCTTCACCTCCAGTGGTGTAGTCACATTCTTAACGAATCTCGTTCTATTCCGGTGCCGCCCCGTAATACATCGCATTCAACTTGTAGGGGCGTCCCTCCGCGGGCGCCCTCCTGGGCTCGACTAGACCTCGATTTAGATGAGGGGCGCCCAAGGAGGGACGCCCCTACAGGTTTACTTCCCAAAACGTCACTGTTTCAGAAACAGCGTGAGCTTTGATCCGGCGCCCTGCTCGATTGTTAAGCTTTTTGCTTTGTCTCCGGCACCCTCGAATTGAACAAAGAACCCTTCGGGCGCGCCTTCGATTTGAAACCTGGTTGGCGCGACAGGCACCAGTGTATAGACAGGCTGGCCGGGCACAGCCGCTTTTAGCTTGCCGCCGACAATCTCTATCGTTACTTCGATGGGTGGCGTTTTCATTTCATACTTGCCCGCGAACTTCTTGAGATCCGCTTCGCTCATCCAAATCGCGGTTGCCGGTTTTGCTTCCTCTGAACGTTTAAATTCGAGGCCCATATCGGGAATATTCAATGCATTAACTTTGGCCTGTGAGTTGATCGTGAAGGTGACCAGTCCTTTCCCTCCGACTGCGTTGTCCCTGAAAGTCGCGCGAAACGTGTCGTAGTGCCAGTGTTCGAGATCGGCCACAAACGCCGGAGTACGCAAAACCAGTTTGCCGTTTTCGAGCGCCACCTTCGCATCGCCGAATGCCTCATCTTTGTAAGTGGCCGCGTATTTTTCTAACGCCAGAGAGGGCTGCGTTCCTTTGACGCGAGACTCTTCCAACTTCTTCTGAGCGGCTTTGCCCTGGTCTTCGAGTCCCTTGATCGTTTTAAGCATATCCCCCGCCCAATCTTTTGGGGGAGCCCCAAGATAGGCGTCAAACACCCGAAACATCAAAGCCGTAGGGAGCAATTGACCCTGCAGGTTTGAGAGGATCACGACGCCAAGTTTCTCTTCCGGAATCATTCCGACCATCGCAATCATTCCATCGATAGCCCCCCCGTGTTGAACGACCTTTCGGCCTTTGTAGTCTTGGAGCATCCAGCCCAACCCGTAGCTTCGAAAATGTGTGTCCGGCATAAACAATGACAATTGAGGGTCTTTGGGAATGATGGTCTGCGGCTCGTGCATCTCTGTCGCGCCACTAGAGCTGATGAGTCGCTTGCCATTGTACGCGCCTTCTGCAAGCTGAAGCCTCACCCATTGCGCCATATCGCTGACGTTTGAGTTGATCGAGCCCGCGGGCGCGATGTTGTCGATGTTGCGCCAGGGAATGGTCTGGACTTTTTCATCGACCTTTGCGTGCGGCGTCGCTACATTGTTTTGTCCAGCAAACGCGCGGATGGTGGTGTTGCTCGACGACATGCCAAGCGGAGTGAAGATCCGCTCGCGAATGAAGTCATCCCAGCTCTTGCCTGATACGCGAGCGACGATCTGTCCCGCCGCAAGGTACATGATGTTCTGGTAGCCAAACTTGGAGCGAAAACTCGACGAAGGCTTGACGTATCTGATCCGGCTCCATATCTCGTCCCGATCGTAAGTCGTTCCGTACCAGATGAAGTCCCCGCGGTCCAGACCGCTGCGATGACAGAGTAGATCGCGCACCGTGATCTCGCGGGTTACATAAGGATCAAAAAGCTGGAAACCCGGCAGGTACTTGGTCGCCGGGTCATCCAACTTCATCTTTCCTTCGTCAACTAGCATCGCAATCGCGGCGGCAGTGAAGGCTTTCGACGACGAGCCAATCGCAAACAGCGTCTTTTCATCCACTGGAGTCGGATCGCCGAGCTTTCGAAGGCCATAGCCTTTTGCGAAGACAATCTGATCGTTCTTGACGATTGCGATCGCCACCCCCGGCACTTCCCAGTTTTTGAGCGCCTTGTCTACATATTCATCAAACTCTTTGAGTGGTGCTTCCTGCGCGCGAATAAACTGCGCGTTTGTCATTAAGAGTAGCGCGAAGATTATCACGCTGATACTTCGTTGTAGTTTCACGAGGTTTTCTCCAATTCAACCAATCCAACACAACCGCAAAGCGATGAGTGACTATTATTTCTGTTTGTACTCATGCACACTTCAAACTGTTCAAATCCCGGAGAGGACACGCGAGAAGTTCCCGCCGAGTATTCCTTCGATGTCCTTGAACAGGACTTGCACCTTGACCCGCTCGCCTACGGCGAACCGCTTAGCTAAGTGCATGTCAAGATTGACGAAGGGCGGCGCGGTGAAGGCATTCCGCCCTGCACCCGGCCCGTGATCAATGGTGTTGAAAGTTCCGTTAACGTCTGGATCCTCCGTGACCGCGGCGGTGCGGCTGAAGTGAAAGCCACTCTGCGACCGGAGGATGCTGCTGACCTGAATCTGCCAAGGGAGCTCCACCAGCCCGTTGATCTGGAAGATATGGTTCACCGACAAATCGGACGGCCCCTTATCAAGATCGGGGCCGTTGAGAAACGTCCCAGCCCGCGCCACAAATCCGCCGTTGGCGCCCATTGTTGCGGTGAAATAGCGACCCGACGCCGTGATAACCCGTCCCGCCGCTTTTGGTGACAACGTTGACTGTCGCCCCTGACGCCTGGCCGAACTCAGCTTTGTAGCTGTCACCCGTTTTGCAGGAAACGTTTTCAGCATGCGGCGTTCCAGAAGCGGGTGTATAACACCTATCGTTGCAACGTGTCAACAGACCTACAACGATTGTTGCGGCATTTTTGGAAATATGATATGGAATCTTCGCGAGCCATGCGATATCCCTTTGCAATCTCCGGCAAAGATAAATAACCTGTCTTTGAAACCCGGATAATATTGAGAGTCGAACCGAGACGATTGACTTGATCAAACGAAAGCATTAGCCGCAGCAAAACCAACAAAGGCAGACCGGGAGGAGAACATGTCGGCCAGAAACAAGTTAGATGGTCAAGGCGGAAATCACGGTAAAGCTGCACCTACGTCTCTTGAGGTTCGCTTCGCACAATCGCAACTGAGCCGCAGCCGGCGTCACCTGATTAGAGCGATCTTGGACAATCACGAAGAAGCCTTTTTTCTATCGTCTCGCGAAATGGCCAGGCGCTACAACGTGGATGCCGCAACTATCGTTCGCACCGTCCAAGCGTTGGGTTACGAACGCTTTGCAGACTTCGCGGCAGACCTGCGCAAACATTTCGTTACGCAAATCACGCCGTACACTGTGCTGAAGGCTGCTACGCGAGAGAAACGAAGCGTGCCTGATCAGGTTCGCCACTGCGTGGAAAGGGACACGGAGAATTTGAGCGTGCTCAGATCAAGCCTCGACGCGGATCGTGTAGTGGAATTGGCTAAACTGATCCATCGCTCTCGGCGCATTCTGGTTGTCGGAGTGGATCTGGCAGCTTCGCTCGCATGGTTTCTTGCTTACGGTTTGACGCCGCTCGGATTCGACGCGGATGCGCCCGTCGGGAGTGCTGGAAACCTGCAACACAAGATTGATGTCTTAACCCGCAAGGATTTACTGATCGCGATCAGCTTCGGGCGGTGCCTTAGAGAGACGGTAGAATCAGTCCTTAGGGCTCATGAGCGGGGCGTACCCACTTTCGGAATTACCGACGGCAACGTCACCCCGATAGCGATGCACTGTGATGCCTATCTGGTCGCATCCACCAGCAGTCCTTCTTTCACCGGCTCGTACGTGGCTCCGATGGCGCTCATGAATTCAATAATTGCCGCCAGCGCTCACATCCAGCCTAAGCGCTCACTGGATATGCTTGGCCGCACCGAAGCGGAGTACAGATCAGGAGAACGCTGGTATCTGGAACCTCTGCGTCCCGCAAAGTCTGGTGTAAACGGGGGTCGCAGAGCGAGAGTCAGGAATTCAAAACGGTCTCAAAAAAAACAGTTGTGAGTTACGACGGGCAAAAAGCATGGTATTGCAGCAATGGCTTCTCGGACCCGCGGGTGAGGGCACATGGATCGGCGCCAATAGCAGAGATCGGTAGCGCCATTAGAAGTGTGACGCACCTGAGACACATCTAATTCATCCTAGTGGCAGCCATTTTCGGATATTTATCCGACTGTGCCGCCGCCTTCGGCACAAGGAAACCGATGCTGATTACC
>CAZJQQ010000082.1:0-22021 GCA_964548075.1 uncultured Clostridia bacterium
GTGTCAACGATGTCTTGGCACTCTTCGGTGTCAACAATGTCTTGGCACTCAAGACTTAAGCACTGTGGTTGGATCACCAAACAAGATCCAGGTCCGGCGAACGTCGCCATCGCTGACAACGGCTTTTGCCCTGACGGTTGCATCGCCCAGTCTTAGAGGCTGCCCGGCTGTAAACAGCAAGCGGTACAACTCGCGATTCATCACTTCCTGATCGATAGGAAGTGTCAGCGCCGACGAAGCCCACACCGCCACCGCTCCGCCTCGTTCTGCTTTCAATAAAGTTTCGGCCAGACTATCCAGCGCAGGATCGTTGAAGTAGCCGTTAAGGCAGGTCATCATCACAAACATTGGCAGATGTTTTTCATTCGTAAGCTCACGGGCGTCGCTTGAAGTCAAAAGCCTTCCTCTCCACAGATCAACCGAGCCGTGTCCCGCATAGTTGACCATCTTCTGGCCGCGATTGATCGCTTCTATCAACAATCGCTTTGCCGTAGCGTCATCCGTGCGGCCGCGAAAGATTTCATTCACGCGCAGGTAGGCGGGAAGCAGCGGTTCGACCGCCAGGCTTGCCGCTTCAAAGTTGAAGCCGTCGTTGCGGTCTGCCACAAGCAACGCTTCTTCTGACGGCTGCGAGCGGTCGTAGCCGATCAGCTTATCAACCATCAGCGTGGCTTCCTCTGCGGTTCGCGCGGGCAATCGGCCCACGGCGAGTTCCGCAAAGCCATCCGAGTTGAGGTCTGCGAACCAGTCGTCGGACGCCGCTTCCATATACTGCGTGTCAATCAATCTCGTCGGCACAAGGTCGGTCTCACCGAAACCGAGATAGTTGCGCGAGTCGAAGCACGCATCCCCGCCAAGCAGCACGTATCGAGGCTTCTTCTTCCAGCTTGCGCTTGCATAGCTGCGGAAGTCTTTGATTGCTTGCGGAGATTTGTGGCCGAAGCTGAACTCGTCGTAGATGTCTTCGATGTCAACGAGGCTTACGCTCAAGCCCTGACTCTGCCTGTGGGTCGCAAGCCTTGCGAGGCTTTCCATCAGCTCGTGGCGAGTAATGATCAGAAGGTCCGCTCCGTTGTTTGGGCTGCGTAAGCTCGATGGCGAGTTCGCCGTGATCGAACTCGCCTTTTGGACGCGGTCCGGAGTTAAAGCGAGTAGCGTTCTTGCTCCGGGTCCCGCCATGTCAACTGTTATCGAATAACCTGACGATGCCTTTTCAATCGAACCACTGATCTCAGTGATTGAACCAGGCTCGGTCACGTCAAAAACACGAATGAGCGGCGAGTTGTATCCCGCGATGGTCTGAGACTTTGTCCCGGCCGGAACAACCAGCTTGAGAAACTCCTCCTCTGCAGCGTAGGTGTGGGAGTAGGTCAGGCGAACATAGTCAACAAGCGTGATGTCACTCGGTCCGCCCTCTGGGATGAAGGTGACCGTGTTTGTTCCTTCGATTAAGGATGCCTGAGAGATGGTGAACCGCTCGGCGCTGTGCTGCCGGCCGTCGAAGACGAGACGACCGACCATCGCGCCGTTGAGCATCACCCTTACGTGATGATCAGGGAACTGCGGAAGATCGGTGACGCCTTGAATGGCTACTTCAAGCTCTGGCTGCGCGTCAGCGTCAATCGAGTGGAGGACGAGCGTCTGATCGACTGCTTGAGCGGCGATGACCGGACCAAAGAAATTCTCTGCATCACCATTGAGGAGCGCCGAGTAGTAAATGATCCGCTCTTTGCGTTCGACCGTGTACGAGAAACTTCGCGCGCCGCCGGGCTTGCCATCACTCTTGGCAATCTTGATGCGACTGCCGGGCTCGTCGCCTGCTAGAAGCCAATAGACACGGGTGTCCGTTGAAGGCGTGTCGAGTCCCGTGCCGTAGAATTCAATTGAGTCAGTTGCATCGAAAGCGCCGTCGCTCTCTCCGGTCACAAGCATTGTCTGCTCGATTCCGTCAACAAACAGCCGGAGCGTTTTCGGATTGACCTTCTCGTCCAGGCCCGCTTGCACAAGCTCGGGCTGAGTGGCCCGATACCAACCTTCGTGGCGGACCGCGATCTTTACGGCCTCGCGCAGCGCGATTGGCGATTGAAGCTCAAGGCTCGCCGAGTCGATACCAGGCATCGCAGCGGCTGCTTCAACATGCTCGCTCGAATCGGTTTGACTCTTGCCCAGATTGCCCAGCGTTTGGGCGAGGTGTTGCTTACGGACTGCTTCCTGTTTACTGCCTCCTGCCTCCTGAGCTACAAAAGGTCCCTGCCACGTTGACTCGCCGTTCAAGTCAACATCTTCCAACCAGTAAGTCACGTTTCGACAATCCGCAATCTTCTTGTCCCACCAGGTGTAGCTTGCGCCCGATTCCAGGGTGACGCCTGAGCCAATCCTGAGCGCGGAGCCCGCTATCAGTTGTTGATTGACAATCTTGCGTGCGCCGCCTTCATCGCGGTAGACGTTGAAGCCGAGGTTGTCTGATTCAAATCCGGTCCGCCACTCGAGAAGAGTCCCGTCCTCGCAGGCGGTCGCGGTGAACTCAACAAAACGGATCGCGGTCGCCGAAGAAGGCTCGCCGAGCGTCCAGTCGGAGAATTCCGTAACACCGTTGATTGAGGCTGTGTTGTTGGCCGTGTCGATGACGACGTTCGGCGGGTTGTGCGGGAAGTTGATGGCAGTTGAGCCGTTGACGCGGATGATGCGGTAGTTGGCTTCACTGCCCATCACGTCCGGTTGCAGATAGTTGAAAGTCAAGTTCGCAGTCACGCCGGTGCCGTTCGATGAAGACAATGCCCAATAGCGGCTGAGGCTGGTTGACGGCGGCAGCGTCGGTTGATTCGTCTCGACGGCTCGCACGGTCATAACGGTACCGCCTAAGCCGGCCGAGGTGATGTTGATGCCGACGGGCGAATAGCCGTTATTCGTTCCGACCGGAAAAGTGAAGTTGGTCGGCGCGTTGTAAAACTTAGCGAGGTTGCCGATGACGTGACCGGACGTTCGATTGACCGACGAAGGGGAGGTTGACAGGGTCAAAGTGTTAGCGCCGGTTGTGACGTTGCCGCCGTTCAAAGTCAAATTGCCTGAGACGGAAACGTTCGAGTTGAGCGAAACTCCGGCGGGGTTGTTCACGATGAGATTGCCGTGCATGGCGGTTGCTATCGTCTGCGGCGCTGCGCCGTTGTAGTTAGTTGTGCTGTTGAGCGTGAGATTGCCCGTAAGCGGCGTGCCTGCGCCTGTGACTGTCAGCGTCAGCCCGCTGGTGAAGACGCGGAAAGAGCCGGTTGCCGCCACCGCGTTCACCTGATGGTCTGAAACTACATCGAGCGTCGAGCCTGTGTTGACCGCTATAAGGTTGTTCACAAAACTGCCTGTGCCGCTCAAATTCTTAAACCCGCCGCCGTCGACTACGACGTTGGCGACGGAGATGATGCCGTTGTTGCTAAACGACCGACCGTTTAAGTTCAGAGTCCCTGCACCGGCGATTGTGCCCGCGTTGCTCAAGCCGGTCAGCGTCAGGGAACGTCCGGCGTTAATGGTCAAGGTCTGCCCGGCGTTGGTGGTTAAACTGTTTGCGAATGCATTCGCGCTGCTGACGACGGGCAGATTGGGCAAAGAGCCGGAGGGAATGAAAACCGTGTCCGAGCTGGTCGGAACAACCGCAGGCGACCAATTGTTCGGATCGTTCCAATCTGAGCTGACGCTGCCGTTCCAGATGATTACGTCGCCCGGTTGAATACGAGCGAGGCCAAAACGCGGAACGCCGTCGTAAGTCGAGAATTCGCCGCCGATGACGATTTGTCCGTCCGGCTGAACTAAAACAGCGTTCACGATATTGGTGACGGCTCCCGTGCCCGGATCGAAGGAAGTGTCGAGACTGCCGTCTGCGTTGAGTCGCGCTATTGCGCTGCGAGACAGCGAGTTGAAAGTAGCGAACTGTCCGGCGATCACGACCCTGCCGTCTGTTTGCAAGGCGAGGGAAAACACGGGAGCACTTGCGCCCGTGCCGCTAGTGAACGAAGCATCGAGCGAACTGTCCGAGTTGAGCCGTGCGATGCGGTTGCGAGCCGTGCCGTTGTAGTTGGTGAACGAGCCGCCGATCAGGAGTCTACCGTCACTCTGAAAGGCGAACGCTTGAACAAGCGAGTCCGCTCCGGTGCCGGGATTGAAAATAGTATCGAGTGAGCCATCCGAGTTGAGCCGTGCGATGCGGTTGCGGGCCGTGCCATTGTAGTTGGTGAACGCCCCGCCGATAACGATCCCACCGTCTGATTGAAGGGCAATGGCATGTAGCGTGTTGTTCGCCCCCGTGCCGACATTGAAAGTTGTGTCGAGGCTGCCGTCCGCGTTGAGCCGCGCAATGTTGTTGCGGGCCGTGCCGTTGTAGCTTGTAAATTGACCGCCGATGACAATTCTGCCATCCGGCTGAACTGCAATTGCCCGCACTGCGCTGTTTGCGCCTGTGCCGATATTGAAGGTCGTGTCAAGCGAGCCATCCGAGTTGAGCCGCGCGATACGGTTGCGAGTTGTGCCGTTGAAAGTATTGAAGAAGCCGCCGATAAGAATGCGACTGTCTGATTGTAAAGCTATAGCAAAAACAGAGCTGTCTGCGCCTGTGCCGGGATTGAAGGAAGAATCAATGCTGCCGTCAGCGTTTATTCTCCCGACGCCCCTGCGTGTCGCACCATTGACACCGCCGAAATCGCCGCCGATGACAAATCTGCCATCTGATTGAAGCGCTACGCTGTTCGCATCGCCCCCCGATCCCGTCGGCGCGTCAAAAGACGTATCAAGCGAGCCGTCGGCATTCGCCCGCGCAACGCTGATACGCTGCGTGCCGTTGTAAAGGGCGAAGAAACCGCCAAGCAGGATTCTCCCGTCCGTTTGCGCCGCGACTGCTTGCACCTGGTTAGGCACACCCGTGCCGGGATTGAAAGCAGAGTCGAGCGACCCGTCCGCGTTTACGCGGGCAATGCGGTTGCGAGCCGTGCCGTTGTAGGTGGTGAAGACGCCACCAATAACAATGCGGCCATCTGTCTGAATGACAAGGGCGACTACGGTACTGTTCGTGCCCGTGCCGGGATCAAAAGTGGTATCGAGCGAGCCGTCCGTGTTGAGCCGAGCTATGAAGTTGCGCGTCGTGCCGTTGTAGGTGGTGAACACGCCGCCCATGAGGATTCTGCCATCGGGTTGAACCGCAAACGCATTTACAGCGTTGCCGGCGCCGGTGCCGACGTTGAAAGTGGCATCAAGACTGCCGTCGGCATTGAGCCCGGTGATACGGTTGCGCGCCGTGCCATTGAAAGAGGTGAACTGCCCCCCGATGACTATACGACCGTCCACCTGAATAGCAATGGCGAACACGGCGTTGTTCGCTCCGGTGCCGACGTTGAAAGTCGTGTCGAGCGAGCCGTCCGCGTTGAGCCGGGCGATAGAGTTGCGCGTCGTGCCGTTGTAGACGGAAAAGGAGCCGCCGATAAGGATTCTGCCATCTGGTTGAATGGCGAGGGCGGAGACAGCATTGCTTGCGCCCGTACCCGGATTAAAACTCGTATCGAGCGAGCCGTCCATGTTGAGACGTGCAATACGGACGCGGCCGGTACCATTAATAGTGAAGAAGCCGCCACCGATGAGGATTCTGCCGTCGGGTTGAATGGCAATGTCGTTAACAGTGGCGTCCGCGCCCGTCCCTGGATTAAAGGTCGTATCGAGTGAGCCGTCCGTGTTGAGCCGCGTAATGTGGTTGCGGCTCGCGCCATCCACGACCGTAAAATCACCGCCCATAAGGATTCTGCCATCGGATTGCACTGCGAAGGCTCGGACTGGGCTTGCGTTGGTGCTGACAAGGCCGGGGTTGAAGGTCAGATCAAGGTCGCCCGCGGCCGCCCGTGCGCGATGCGGCGACAGAATAAGCAAACCCGAACCGCATAGCAGAATGAGGAAGAACAGAAAACGCCACTTTTGCGCCGCGGGGTCCCGCCGATGTGGTTTGAAGCAAGTTTTGGCTTTCATAACTCCCTTCGCAAAATCACGATAAATCCTTGATCTGGCACACGTCCGCCACCCGAGCCAAGACGTGTGCGTGCCTCGATGCACCTGCCCAATGTTGACTGAATCACGAAGTGCTACCAGTGCCAGACCTGATCGTGATCATCAAAGATGCGCGCCATATCGGATCTGCGAATCATCTGTACATCAGGTATGCAGGCTTTCGGAAAAATGCCGCGCTCCTCGACGTCGTCCTGAACCACATAGACGCTAACGCCCTTCTCTCGAAGTTTGGCGATGTCTTCTGTCGGCCTCGCGGGATGACTGATGCTTGCATTGCCGATGCTGAGCGTGGGGCACTCTTGAGTCACGATGTAATTCACCGCATTGCCCCGCAGTAGCACAGACAGATCAGCGCCCGCGTTCTTCAAAGCCCGGCTGAGCCACAGTATCGTGTCGTCCTGCTCTTCCAGCGTTGCGCGGTAAGCAGTTTCTATCACGTTGAGAATCTTCATAGTTTCACCTGGCGTTTCAATCCGCTTTCTACCTCGTGGGAATAACGAGCGTATTCGTAGATTCAAGGGCCATCTTGAGGAAGTCGGCGGGCCCTCCACGACGGACGCCTTCGACCGAATTGCCGGCGCCGCGCGTCAACGCAAAGACCGCAATTCACCCAAGTTAGAAGGGGGTTCTCTCCGCCCATCTCCAAAAGCGAGCTGACAAAGTTCTTCGTTGTCGGATGTTCTTCCTCTTCGAGGCTTGTTCCCTTAACCGGATTGGCGTGCGGAGCCTGGTCCTTCAAGGGGAGACACACTGCGCCCTCGTATGCGAACACGTTGATGTGGATTCCCTTTTTCAAAGCCGCAGAGACTATCCGCAGCGCGGTTGTTGAGTTGGCCGATTCGTATGGGGGGTCCATCAAAGCCAGCGTCAATCGTTTCTCAGCCATAGTGTTCTCCTTAGTGCCAGATGGCCTTGGTGTTCTCCTGAACCACATCATCCACCAGCGCATCGACGTTCGATTGATGAACAAAGGAGCTCAATTCTGCCGGCTGAATGCCCCGCTCCATAAGCGAGAAATCATCGGCCAGCAGCCGCACTCCCGCCTCCGCCAGATAGGCGATGTGTGAGCCGCGAGCGTCTTTGCGAACGGCTAGTACACCGTTCTGCACGAAGAAAACCGTTACGTCGCGACCGCGCTGTTTCAAGGCAGAGGCGGTCTCAACCACAAACCGCGTGTCGCGGGATTCAAATGGATCTCTGGATTCAATAAATATGTATCTCGTCATATCGACTCTCTTTCCCTCCTGGCTGCGCTAGCTGTGCGAACCTCAACGCGCATGCTTGCGATTCCCGGCATCGCCTGCTGGAATTTTGCCTCACGCAAAACTCGTGGTAGACTCAAACACCAGCCGAGGGCTGCAGCCGGCTTACCTCGCCACGCAGAGTAGACCAGGAGGCGTCTAAATGTCCTAAAGATTGCCCTCAGGATTTCTAAGTTCTTCTAATGGCGGTTATGAGCAAGCCCGCACCCAACTTTTATGAGTTCGGCCCGTTTCGGTTAGACATTGTCAAGCGACTGCTGCTGCGTGGCGGAGCAGTTGTTCAGGTTCCCCCCAAAGCCTTCGACGCACTCTTCGCCCTCATCGAAAACAGCGACCGCGTTGTTGATAGAGATTCGAATCTGAACATAGGTCATTCCTCCTTGCGTGAAAGATTCGCCGGCAGCACACGGCGCTCATCTAGTTAAGCGTGAACTCAATCGGGAAACTGGCAGGCCACGAGAGAATTTCTTTGAGGTTACGATCAGGTTATAATCCTCCCACTCTTTTCGGGGACGTGCGAGGGAGTACAAATGCCTCCACCTAAAGAAGTCACCCAACTGCTGCTAGCCTGGAGCGACGGAGACCGGTCAGCGCTCGAGAAGCTCATTCCTCTGGTCTATGACGAATTGCGCCGTCTGGCCAGGCGCTACATGGTTCGAGAACGAGCCGGACACACATTGCAGACGACCGCGCTGGTAAACGAAGCGTATCTGCGGATGGTTGATCTTAAAGAGGTGCACTGGCAAAATCGCGCCCATTTCTTCGCGGTATCAGCTCAGTTGATGCGGCACATTCTGGTTGATTTCGCCCGCTCTCGCGGCTATAAGAAGCGCGGCGGAGGCGCTCGCCAGATCCCGATCGATGAAGCCCTGGAAGTATCCGGAGAACAGCCTGCAGATCTGATTGCCCTCGATGACGCGCTGAATTCGCTGGCCGAGCTCGATCCGCGCAAAAGCAAGGTGGTCGAGTTAAGATTCTTCGGGGGTCTGAGCGTGGAGGAGACGGCGCATGTGCTCAAGGTGTCGCCTGACACAGTGATGCGTGATTGGAAGATGCAAAGGTCTGGCTGTTGCGCGAGATCAGCGGAGGGAAGCAAGTTGAAGCCTGAGCGCTGGGAGCAAATCGAAAAGCTGTATCACACTGCGCTTGAGACGGAAGCGAGCCAGAGGTCTGCGTTCCTCGATCAGGCCTGCGCCGGCGATGACGCGCTGCGCCGTGAAGTAGAATCCCTGCTGGACTACGTGACTCGCGCGCAAGGTTTTATCGAGTCGCCTGCGATCGAGCTGGCCGCCACAATGCTTGCGAAGGAACAAGCTGGCTCAGTAGTTGGACAGAAAGCAGGGCCTTACGAGATTCTCTCTCTGCTTGGAGCGGGTGGGATGGGTGAGGTTTATCTTGCAAAGGACACGAGGCTGGGCCGCAAGGTCGCGTTGAAGCTGTTGCCGAAGGAACTCACCCAGGACCTGGAGCGCGTTCGACGCTTCGAGCAGGAGGCGCGCGCAGTCTCGGCATTGAATCATCCAAACATATTGACCATCTACGACATCGGGCAAGTAGATGACATTCGATACATTGCTACGGAGTTTATCGAGGGACAAACGCTCCGTCAGGAGATGGCAGCCGGTAGGTTGGAGTTACGGAATGCGCTTGATGTTGCATGTCAGGTAGCGAGCGCGCTGTCGGCGGCGCACGAAGCTGGCATTGTGCATCGGGACATCAAACCTGAAAACATCATGCTGCGGCGGGACGGTTACGTGAAGGTGCTGGACTTCGGATTGGCGAAGCTGGTAAGGCCGCGCGGTCTCATTCATTCAGGCGCAACACCGGCCGGCGTGAGCACTGAGGTTGGCGTTGTGCTGGGCACCGTCAATTATATGTCGCCGGAGCAAACGCGAGGTCAGGCGCTGGACGCTCGCACGGATATCTTCAGCTTCGGAGTCGTGCTTTACGAAATGATCTCCGGGCGCTCGCCCTTCACCGGGCCGACCAGCGCGGACGTGATCGCTTCAATACTGGAGAAGCAGCCACCCGCGTTGCCGCGCCGCGGAGCCCCCGAAGCGTTGGAGTGGATTATCAGCAAGACGTTGCGCAAAGAGCGCGACGAGCGCCATCAAACCGCAAGGGAGTTGCTTTCCGATCTGAAGAGCTTGAGGCGCCGGTTCGAATTCCAAGAAGAGTTAGAGCGTTCGAAGGACGGTGACCAGACGACTGTAGCGGTTGCGAGCGAGTCGGAGTATGCCTCCTCCGGGGCCGGTCGAGTGGAACGGCAGCCGCGGAATGTAATTGATTCCCTCGCCATTTTGCCTCTCACTAACATCACCGCAGATCCAGCGATGGAATACTTCAGCGACGGCATTACCGAGAGCATTATCAACACTCTCTCGCGGCTGCCGGAACTGCGAGTCATGGCATGGAGCACGGTGTCTAACTACAGGAAACAGCACATAGATCCTCGCGAGATCGGCAGAGATCTCAGAGTCCGCGCTGTTCTAACAGGCAGAGTAATTCAATTGGACGACCGTCTAGTCATTAAGACCGAACTGGTGGATGCCGCGGACGGGTCTCACCTCTGGGGTGAGAATTATAGTTGCCGGCCATCGGATGTCCTCGACGTTGAAGCGGAGATTTCGAGGGAAATATCTGAGAAGCTCCTGGTCAGATTGACAACCGAAGAGAGAAGGCGATTGGCGAAGCGCTACACCGAGAACACCGAGGCGTATCACGCTTATCTCAAAGGTCGTCACTTCTGGAATAAGCGGACGGATGAGAGCGTGAGACAAGGCATAGAGTACTTCAAGCAGGCGATTGATAGCGACCCGAGTTATGCTCTAGCCTACGCGGGTTTGGCCGACGCGTACGTTATCCTCGGCTCATTCGGCATTGCCACGCTTCCTCCTGGAGAGGCTTTCCCGAAAGCAAAAGCCGCGGCGATCAAGGCGATTGAGATTGACGACTCGCTTGCAGAAGCTCACGCATCGCTGGCTATGAGCCTGGCAAGCTACGACTGGGACTGGCCGGCAGCCGAAAGAGAGTTCAAGCGGAGCATCGAGTTGAAACCGGACTATGCGACCGCGCATCACTGGTACGGATTCATTTACCTTGCAGCCATTGGCCGGTTGGACGAAGCCATTGTGGCGGAAAAACGGGCCCACGAACTCGCTCCTCTGTCTCTCACCATCAGCAGCGACCTTGGACTGCTTTTCTACCTCGCGCGCAATTACGACCAGGCGATCGACCACTATAACCAGACGCTCGAGATGGATCAGAGCTTCGCTTATTCCCATTGGAAGCTGGGGCTGGCTTATGAGCAAAAGGGAATGTATGAGCAAGCGATCTCGGAGTTGCATAAGGCCGTTGGTTTGTCAGGACGAAGCACGCTGGCCAAGGAGTTGCTCGGATACGTCTGTGCTGTTGCAGGAAAGATCGATGAGGCGCGCGCAGTGCTTGATGAGCTAAGCGAGCTCTCAAAGCACAGGCATGTATCGGCGTACCGAATAGCGGCGATATATGCCGCCCTCAATCGGAAAGACCAGGCATTCGATTGGCTCGAACGGGCATACGAACAGCGGGACCCCTGGCTGATATGGCTCAAGCTCAATCCTGTCCTGGACTCTATTCGCTCGGACAGGCGATTCTCAGATCTACTGCGTAGAATTGGACTCGAGGGCTCCTCGCGAGCGTCCGAAACATCACCCCGCACTGCCGTACTGCCTGCGTCTAAAAAGGCGCCATCGCGCAAGCGTCTTCCACGCAAGACGATCACCTCGCTTGCGATTCTTCCGCTTGCCAATATATCCGGTGACCCCGACATGGAGTATCTGAGCGACGGCATAACAGAAAGCATCATCAACACGCTTTCGCAACTTCCGAAGCTGCGAGTCGTCGCGCGCAGCACAGTGTTCCGATACAAAGGTCAAGAGACTGATCCGCGGCAAGTCGGCCGCGAGTTAGGCGTGCAAGCAGTACTGACAGGCAGAGTCCGGCAAACGGCAGACAGATTGATGATCGCGATAGAGTTGATTGACGTCGGCAGCGATTCGCAACTCTGGGGCGAGCACTATGACCGCAATCCATCAGACGTCTTGCATGTACAAGATGACATCGCCAGGGAAATAGCCGAGAAGCTGAGACTGAAGTTGAGCCAAAAGGAAAAAGGGCGACTTGCAAAACGTTACACCCAGAATGTCGAAGCGTACCAGGCTTACCTCAAAGGTCGCTACTTCTGGAATAGGCGGACCGTTGAGTCGCTCAGGAGAGGTATTGAATACTTTAGACAGGCGATTGATCAAGACCCGAGCTTCGCGTCGGCTTACGCCGGACTTTCAGATTCATATACCTTGCTTGTCGTCCGTGAAGCGCTGCCGCCCGATGAAGGGTTTTCAAAGGCGAAGGCAGCCGCGATGAGGGCTTTGGCTATAGATAAAAATTTGGCTGAAGCTCATGCTTCACTGGGCCACGCCATGCTGCACAACTGGGAGTGGGAAGACGGCGAAAGAGCACTCAAAAGAGCGATCGAGTTGAACCCAAGCTATCCTTCAGCGCACCACTGGTACTCTGAACACTTGACGGCGACGGGACGATGTGATGAAAGCATCAGGGAATTGAAACTGGCCGCCGAACTTGATCCGCTCTCGCTCGTCATCAACGCGGACTTGGGACGCGCCTATTATTACGCGCGCGACTACGATGAAGTGGCAAAGCAGGAGGCCAAGACGCTTGAGATGGATTCAACCTTTTGGCTTTCGTATATCAATCTAGGAAGGTCGTACACGCAAAAAGGAATGCATGCGCAAGCCATAGCCGAACTGGAAAAGGCACACGAGCTTTCGGCGGGCAACACAGAGGTTCTGTCATTTCTTGCATTCGCCTATGCCGCAGCGGGCAAGAGAGAAGCGGCCCTTAAGAACCTCGGCGAATTGAACGAGCAAGCTAAGCACAGTCACGTCCCCCCATATCACTGTGCCATAGTGCACGCCGGACTCAGAGACAAAGATCGAGCCTTCGAATGGCTCGAACGCGCCTTTGAAAAACACGCGGTTGACCTCTTCACACTGAAAGTCGAACCGATGTTTGATTGCCTTCGCTCGGACGCAAGGTTCACAGACTTGCTGCAGCGCGTGGGATTGCTGACTTCAGCCGGGCGAGTAGCCCTTGGGCCCAGAGCCAAAGCAACCAATCCGATTGTTCAAACAACACCGGCAGCCATCGCGGTGCTTCCGTTCAAGCCCATCAGCGCAGAAGGGCGCGACGAATACCTTGAGCTGGGCATCGCTGATGCGCTCATAACCAAGCTGAGCGACATCAATCAGATTGTGGTCAGGTCCACCAGCTCGGTTCGCAAATACACCGCCCTCGAACAGGACTGTGTCGCCGCCGGGAGAGAGCTGGCGGTTGAGTCCGTGCTGGAGGGGAGCATACAGAAGCTGGGCGATAGGATTCGAGTCACCGCGCGGCTGGTGAGAGTAGAAGATGGCTGCTCGCTCTGGACTGGCAAGTTCGATGAAAGCTTCACAGACATCTTTGCGGTTGAAGACTTAATATCTGAAAAAGTCGCAGCGGCGCTGACGCTGAAGCTGACGGGCGGCGAGAGGGAGCGGCTTACAAAACGTTACACTGAAAACACCGCCGCGTATCATCTCTATTTGAAGGGTCGCTACTATTGGAACAAAAGGTCAGAAGAAGCGCTGCACAAAGCAGTGGAGTGCTTTGATCAAGCGGTGGAGATCGATCCAAACTACGCACTGGCATACGCAGGACTTTCCGATTGCTACACCAAGCTTGGAGATGTCGGGGTAACGGCGATCAAGCCCAAGGAGGCTTTCGCTCGAGCCCGCGCAGCCGCCTTGAGAGCGCTTGAAATCGATAGCTCACTCGTAGAAGTCCACGCTTCGCTGGGGCACCTCAATATGCATCTCATCCAGTGGGCCGACGCCGAGAGAGAGTTCAAACGCGCAATCGAGCTCAACCCCAACTACGCGACCGCACATCAATGGTATGCCTACTTCATGGCTTTCCACCGCCGGTTCGACGAGGCGCTGGAAAAGATCGAAGTAGCTCGCACGCTTGACCCTTTGTCGCTGCCCATAGCCGACAGCGTCGGAGAGTTCCTCTACTTCGCGCGTCGCAACGACGAAGCCATTGAACATTTCCGCAAGACGCTCGATATGGACCCTAACTTTCTTCCAAGCCGTATCAACCTCGGCCGGGCTTATGAACAGGCTGCGATGTTCAGCGAAGCCGAGACCCAATTTATCAAGGCCAGACAAATCACCGGCGAGAGCATCGACGCCCTGGCGGCACTCGGTCACACCTACGCAATGTCAGCCAGGACCGGCGCTGCATTGGAGGTGCTGGCTCAGTTGACCGAGTTGTCGACACAGCGTTACGTCTCGCCTTACGACGTAGCTTTGATATACGCGGCATTGAGCGAGACCGACGAAGCATTTCGGTGGCTCGAAAAGGCATACGATGAGCGCGTCGAGTGGATGATCTATACCAATGTGGACCCGCGACTCGATTCGCTCCGTAAGGACGCGAGGTTCAGCGACTTGATCGGGCGGCTGGGGCTCAACGCCTGAGAAACGTGACCGATAGCACGTCATCGATAGAATTAAGAGATAAAATGGCAAAGTCCAAAGCTTCAAAGCTGGTTTTCGTCTGTCAGCAATGCGGCGCTCAACAGCCGCGCTGGATGGGCAAGTGTCCCGACTGCGGCGAGTGGAATTCACTCGTAGAAGAAAAAGCCGCGAGCGCCCAGCCTGAGTCTTCCCCGCGCGGCGGTTTGTTCCGGATGCGAGAAGTCACCCCGCTTGCTTATCAGGACATCGAGAGCCAGGATGACTCGCGACAGTCTTCGGGAATAGAAGAGTTCGATCGCGTGCTTGGCGGCGGGATAGTTCCAGGCTCGCTTGTGTTGATCGGCGGCGACCCCGGCATCGGCAAATCAACCTTGCTGCTCGAAGTGGCGGATAAGCTCTCGAACATCTGCGGCAGAGTCCTCTACATTTCGGGCGAGGAGAGCGAGCGCCAGATCAAGCTGCGCGGCGAACGGCTTGGCATCAATCCGACGAGCCTCTACCTGTTGGCTGAAACTTGTCTCGAACGGATCTTTCAAGAGATAGACCGGCTCGATCCGCAGGCAATCGTAGTCGACTCCGTGCAGACTGTCTTCTCGATGAAACTCGAGTCAGCGCCGGGCTCGGTGTCACAAGTCCGCGAAGTAGCCGGCCAGTTCCTGATGCTCGCGAAGAATCGGACCGTGCCTGTGTTCTTGATCGGACACGTCACCAAAGACGGCGCGATCGCCGGGCCGAAGGCGCTCGAACACATCGTCGACACGGTGCTCTACTTTGAAGGGGAACGACATCACAACCATCGCATCATTCGCGCGGTGAAGAATCGCTTCGGCGCGGCGAACGAAGTCGGCGTGTTCGAGATGACCGGCCGAGGCCTGGTTCCGGTGCTCAATCCGTCGGGCTTGTTCTTGAACGAGCGGCCGGTTGGGGTCTCGGGATCGGTGGTGACCGCCTGCATCGAGGGCACGCGGCCAATGCTGGTCGAGCTTCAAGCGCTGGTCACTTCGACGAAGTACGCTACGGCTCGAAGAATGACTCAAGGCGTTGACGCCAATCGCGTGTCGCTATTGATGGCGATGCTCGAGAAGCGAGTAGGCATGCACGTGCTCGGCGATGACGTTTTCGTCAACGTAGCCGGCGGCATGACGATCGACGAACCGGCGGCCGACCTGGGCATAGTCGCAGCCATCGCATCGAGCTTCCGGAATGTGCCGGTCGACGAACGGGCTGCAGTGTTTGGCGAAGTCGGGTTGGCTGGCGAAGTGCGCGCGACGAGTCAGGCTTCGGTGCGAGTGCGGGAAGCTTACGCTATGGGCTTTCGACGTTGCGTAATTCCTCACGGGAACTTGACTGGGCTCGATTACGACGACGGGATTGAAGTGATCGGAGTGCGTAATGTCGGTGATGCGCTCGAGGTGCTGTTTTGATTTGCAGGTTAATACGACCTCAATTGTTGAACCAATAGGCACTACGCAGTGCGTGCCGTTAGCGGGTGGGTAAGGATGGCTTGAAGATAGCTTCGAGTTGGCGCTCAATGCGATCTAAGCGCTGCTCAATGGCCAAAAACCGAATATCCTGAGCCGCAAACCGGGCGTCGAGATAGCCACGCAGATCATCAATCCGCTTGTTCATCGCCTGCTGATTAAGCCAGCTTGCGCCAAAGATGCTGATGATGAAGGTCGCGAGCGCAATGATGATGGTGACGATCAATGGATTCATCGGCGTCATTATACTGAGTTGACCGAGGGAAGACTAGGTCTAAGTCAAAATCGTGGACGGTGTTCGACCCCTTGTTCTGATCACGTCGCCGCATCGCTCTTTCCAATCCAACAATCCGGCCGCTCTTGCGTATTCGGATCGTGCCTTTCCATCCATCGCTCTGGACGCGTCAGCTCGGTGAATCCGAACTTGAGATATAGCTCGTGCGCGTCTTTCGTAGCAAGCACCCATCGCCTGAAGCCCTGAAGCTCGGGATGCGAGATGATCACTTCCATCAGCCATTTCGAAAGGCCCTGCCCACGATGCGAGTCGAGCACAAATACATCGGCTATCCACGCAAACGTCGCGTAGTCGGTTATGACTCGCGCGAATCCGACTTGCTGATCGCCTTTGTAGAGGCCAAACGGAATCGAGTGTTCGATCGACCGGCGGATTGTCTCCACCGATCTCCCTGCAGCCCAATAGGAAGCGTCCAGGAAACTGTGAATGACACCGATGTCGAGGCGTGTTTTATCGGTGCTGATCGTGCACTCGCCTCGCTGCCATTGACCGTCCATGCTCGCCCTCCGTACGTTTCAGCAACGCAATGAAATTTTCTCAACTCCGTCTAGCAACCGGCGCTCGGCCAGGCGATCCGCGGCTTTGTAGGTTGGAATTCCCTCC
The DNA here is from genome assembly GCA_964548075.1 of uncultured Clostridia bacterium. Classification (GTDB taxonomy): domain Bacteria; phylum Acidobacteriota; class Blastocatellia; order UBA7656; family UBA7656; genus Onstottus_A. The sequence continues at coordinate 16,253 of CAZJQQ010000082.1, forward strand.
GCCTTAGCGATCTCGAAGATCGAAAGCAGCGTGTCGTAGATCGCAAGGACTTCGGCTCGCACCCTTTCTTGCGACCATCCAAAGAGGTCCGCTCCGCCGCTAAGCACGCCGCCGGCGTTGGCCACATAGTCGGGCGCGTAGAGAATGCCTCGCGCTTCAAGAGCGTCGCCGTGTCGCTCCTCGAGAAGCTGATTGTTTGCGCCGCCGCATACGATCTCTGATTTGAGCTGCGGAATCGTCTGATCGTTAATGATTCCGCCCAGCGCACAGGGAGCGAATACATCTGTTTCGACGGAGTAGATTTCGTCCGGTGACGCCGCTGTTGCGTCGAACGCGTCGACCGCGAGCTTCACCTTACCGGCGTCCACGTCCGAGACGATCAGCCGAGCGCCCGCCGCGTGCAATTCCTTCGCGAGGTTGGAACCGACGTTGCCGCAGCCTTGAATCGCGACTCGCTTATCTCGGAGATCATCGCTGCCCCATCGCTGCTTCGCCGCAGCCTGCATTGCGCGAAACGCTCCGAGCCCGGTCCACGGCGAAGGATCTCCTCCCTTTCCCGGAAGCCCTCCAACGTACCGCGTCTCCAACGCGATCAACTCCATGTCGGACGGGCCGGTGCCGACGTCTTCGGCGGTGATGTATCGCCCGCCCAGGCGCTCGACGAAGCGGCCGTGAGCGCGGAACAGCTTCTCGCGATCTCGAGTCTTGTAATCGCCGATGACGATCGACTTCCCGCCGCCAAGAGGCATTCCGGCGGCAGCGCACTTGTAAGTCATCCCTCGAGACAATCTCAACGCGTCAATAATAGCCTCTTCCTCGGTAGCATAGTTCCAAAATCTCGTGCCTCCAACGGCCGGACCAAGCCTGGTGCTGTGGATCGCAATGATCCCACGATAGCCGGAAGATTCGTCACAACAAAACACGACCTGCTCGTGTCCCATCTCTGCCATTATCTCGAAGAGCCGAATCTTGGAATCCTCTTCCATGTTTCCTTCTGCTTACCCCTGCGGTTTACTGCCGGAGCTCAAGATCGAATCGCACGAAGCTTTGGCGGCCAGCTTCGTCTCGTCGCGACAAACGCCAATCGATGACGCCCGGCGACTAGCTGTGCGCACCACTCAACGCTTGACTCAAATCAGCGATGAGGTCCTGCGGATCCTCGCAACCAATGCTGATTCGAATGAAGCCTTCCGCTATCTGGTCGCCGCCCCAACGCGCGCGCCTCTCTGCCGTTGTGTGGACCCCGCCGAAACTGGATGCCTCAAAGACCAATTCACAGCGTTTCAAGAACTCTTCGGCTAGCTCACGGCTCGCAAGCTCAAAGCTGATAATCGGGCCATACAGCTTCATTTGGCGAGAGGCAATCGGATATGCGGGATCACTCGGCAGCCCCGGATAGCGAAGTCCGCGAATCTCATTACGCGAGGCAAGAAACTCAACGACCGCCAGAGCATTTTTGCATTGCCGCCGCAGACGCACATCGAGTGTCGCCAGTGAGCGGTGGGCAAGCCACACTTCCATCGGCCCTGGTCCTGAACCCATCTCCGTGCGCCAGGCTCGCAGCTTAACAGCCCACGAAGAGTCCACCACCGACACGTGGCCGAGGACGAGATCGCTGTGGCCCGTCGTGGCCTTCGTATCGGAGGACACAGAAAAATCAGCCCCCAGCGCCAGCGGTTGTTGGCCAAGACAAGTCGGCGTTGAGTTGTCCACCACAACCAAGGCTCCCGCCTCGTGGGCGGCTTTGGCGAGGAGTGCGATATCACAGACGTTCAGTTGCGGGTTGCTGGGCGATTCAAGCCATAACAGTTTGGCGCCCTGTAGATCGTTTCGCTGAGCGTTATCCGCAGTTGGGGCCAGTCGGACTTCCACTCCGAGCGTTGCAAAAAAGCCGCTCGCGAGCCTGCGGGCGGCATAGTACGCGTCTGACGGCATGGCCAGAATATCGCCTGACTTGAGAGTTACTCCGAGCGTAGCAGCAATAGCCGCCAGGCCCGATGCGAAGACGACGGTTGAAGCAGCTCCTTCAATTTCACCGATCGCCTTTTCATACGCTGACCAGGTCGGATTGCCGTATCGGCCATACGTGTACGGGGACGTTCCCGGGTCACCGCTGAAGTGATAAGGGCCAGCGAAGGTCGGCCCGGGTAGAAAAGGCTGACCTTGCTCTACCTCGGGCAGCCCTGCTCTGACGACACGCGTTGCATCTTTCATGAAGTTCTCCGAAAAGTTAGCTGCGCATCTGACCCGGCAAACCGGCCAGGTGCAGTGGAACTAAGCTACAGAGCAGGCCGTGCATAGTTTCGCGCATATTCCGGCGCTTGAATGTCGGACGGCAGTCGATCATCACTGACCGGCGCCGCAGCCCTCACCTCCAACGGAACCACGCCTGCCCAAACTGCAAGGCTGTAATCCGCTTCATCGTCAATCGGTGGACCGGTGCGCACCTTCGCCGAGACTTCGACGAGCGGCAGCTTCAGCACCAGCGTAGCTCGGAGCTCGCTCTCAGTAGGCGGCCGGACCTCTTCCCATCGTCCGGGCACGACGTGATCGGTGAACGCATGAAGCGCTTTGATCTTCTCATCTGGATCGTCCACGACCTTCGCGTTGCCAAAGATGACAACCGATCTGTAGTTGATTGAATGATGGAACGCCGAGCGCGCCAGGACGAGGCCGTCGATCAACGTCACTGTCACGCAGACGTCTATGCCTTCTTCGAGAGAGCGCAGCATGCGGCTCGCGGCCGAGGCGTGGATGTATAGATCTTCGCCGATCCGCCCATACGAGGTCGGAATCACGACCGGCTTGTTGTCGGAGACGAAGCCGACGTGGCATATGAAGGCTTCGTCAAGTATCCGGTAGACCGCCTCGTGGTCGTACTCGCCGCGTTTCGGCAGTCGTTTGAGGATCGTTCGCTCGGTTGGCATAAAGGTCGTCAAGTTTTTCTACTCCATTGCTATCGCAAGGTCGCTGTCCCGGCCGCCCTCAGCGCGGGCACAGGCTTATCCTTCAACGTCTTCAGGACGAGTGTGGTTCGCGTCGAATGCACGGACTTGATTCGCTCAATCTTGTCTCTGACCAGACGCCCGAGCTGTTCGGTGCTCGCCACCCGCACTCGGACAACGTAGCAATCTTCGCCCGCAATGCGGTGTAGTTCTTCGACTTCGGGAATTCGGGCGAGCAGCGTCGCGGTTTTGCCTTCGCGAGCCTGACTCTGTACGAAAACAAAAGCTACAAGGGTGTCTCTCATAGTTCACCACCGGAGTAACATAGACTTTAGTCTGTGTCTGGTGATTTGCTAATGTGCAGAGTTACCGGACACAGACTAAAGTCTATGCTACTTCACACCAGCGCTCTCAATCCGTCAGTCCTGCCTTTTGCCCGCTGCTTTTTCACTTCAATCAGTCGCGACTTCATCAAGCTGCCAAGTCGCTTGACCGCCTCCTCGATCGACTGCGGGCCGGCCATCGTAAAGCTCAGCCGCATCATGTTCTGCTGCGGCGAGCTCGCGTAGAAGTGGTCGCCGCTGATGAAAGTCACTCCGTCCTCGACGGCCTGAAGCAATAGCTGGTTGCTGTTTAGTGAATCGGGCAGACGAACCCAAACAGACATTCCGCCTTCGGGGCGATTCCACCTTGCTTCATCCGGGAAGTGCTTCTCGAGCGATTCCAGCATCGCGTCGCGCCGCTGAGCGTAAGCCCTCTTCACCCGTTTTATGTGCTTCGCGAGCAGTCCGCGTTTTGCGAATTCGTGGATCGCAGCCTGAGCGAGAAGGCTTGCGTGCAGATCGCTTCGTTGTTTAGCGCGATTGAGATGATCGATGACGATTCGCGGCGCGGCTATCCAGCCAACTCTCAACCCGGGAAACCCTACCTTCGAAAAGCTGCTGATATAGATCACCAGGCCGTGTTCATCAAGCGCCTTGAGCGGCGGCACATCCGGTCCATCGTATCGCAGCTCTCGATAGATGTCGTCCTCGACTATTGGAACGCGATACCGCTCGGCGATTCCGATCAATCGGCGGCGCGACTCCGGATTCATGGTGACGCCCGTTGGATTCTGAAAGCTCGGCACGACGTAGATCAGCTTCGCGCGGCGCTGAGAAAGAACGTCCTCGAGAACGTTCAGGTCAATTCCGTTGTCGCCGACCGGGACGCTGAAGTATTTCGAACTCGCTCCGCAAAACACACTGAGCGCGCCGGGATACGTTGGATTCTCGAGCGCAACTTCTTCTCCCGGCTCAACGAGTATCTGTCGAATCAAATCGAGAGACTGCTGGCAGCCGTTTGTTATGAGCACTTCGTCGGGCGAGACCTTCACGCCTGAAAGCGCGAGTTGCGATGCGATGTACTCCTGAAGCGGCGCGTACCCGCTGGTCGTCCCGAGCTGGAGCAAAACACGTCCCTGTCTTCTTAGCACTCGATCGACGCAGCGGCGGAAATCATCCAGCGGGAAAAGATCGGCCGATGGCAGCGCGAGCGCCAACGGGATAACGTCGCGCCGCCCGTCGAAGCTGCTCATCTCTTGAAGCCAGTTGTCTCTGCTCTGAACTGAAAGCAGCGACTCCCAGGACATCGGTGATGGTGGAGCTTGCTCTCTGATTCGAGATGCTGGCGCCGGCACGCGGCTGATGTACGTGCCACTGCCGACTCGCGACGTGATCAATCCGTCGGCGGCGAGTTCCGCGTAGGCCGTGGTGACCGTATTGCGATTGACGCCGAGCGTCTTCGCAAGCTCGCGATTGGCAGGCAGCCGGTCTCCAACCTTCAAGGCCCCTCCGACTATCATCCGACGCACCTCGACCACGATCTGAGTGTAAAGCGGAGTGTGACTATCGCGTTGCAGCGCTAAGAGCATTGGCGATGGCCTCGAACAATTGGATTACTTCACCGAGCCATTTTACTAAGTAATCTGGAACTGTAAAGAACCAATTATAGGCCAATTTGCACGGGCCAATTCCTGACGTAGAGTGCACACACTCGACTAAGGAGTTGCCGAGGCGGGCCGTCGCCGGCGTTTTGGGATTCTACGATTTTAAGGTGTTAACTCATCCAGGGCGTCGCAGTCTTAGGGAATGGGCCCAGGCTGAGGGCGGAGAACAGCAAGAGCGATCGCACAAAAAAACCAAAGGGGATGACGCCGCCCCCGTGGCCTCATCCCCTCCAGTATTGTTGTTGCTTTGTCTGTCGCTTCTCTCAGTCTTGCGATGACCAGCGGAGCCCCCGTTCCCCCAATCACCGCGTAACTTTTAAAGCTACGGCAGTCACTTTGGCAATGCTCGTGCCAGCGGTTCTGGCCCGCGCAGGTAGCCGTAAACTCGGTGATTGAATGAAACCGCGCGGGCGGCCACTTTCGCGCTGCCAAATCTTGTCAACCGGCGAGTGACGATTCGCGTGACGGAAGAAGAAGGAGGGGAGTGGGGCAGAGGTAGCAGAGGGGCAGAGGAGCAGAGGAGCAGAGGAGCAGAGGAGCAAAGGAGCAGAGGAGCAGAGGAGCAGAGGAGCAGAGGAGCAGGGGAGTAGAGGAGCAGAGGAGCAGGGGAGTAGAGGAGAAGAGGCCTCCCTCTCTCTCCTCTGCTCCTCTGCTCCTCTGCTCCTCTGCCTCTCTCGCCCCTTCTCCCCCTCGCCCCCTCGCCCCCTCGCCCCCTCTCCCCTTCTCCCCGTCGCCCGCTCTCCCCCTCGCCCGCTCTCCCCCTCTCCCTTCTCCCACTCCCTCGGGTGCGCGACAAATTTATAGGTAGGATTTGCAGGTTCTCTTTTTTTGTCATAG
>CAZJQQ010000083.1:0-21948 GCA_964548075.1 uncultured Clostridia bacterium
GTTGATGAGCTGGCCGAGCCGCTGCTTGTCGAGACCGGGCCGCGCGAAATCCTTGGGTAGCACGCTCTTTAGCGAGGGGTTGTCGCGCTCGATGGCGCTCATCGCTTCGTCAACAATCGTGCCGATGGTCGGCTGCGGAGCACTGGCCTTGAGGTGCGACCAACGCGCCTCTTTCGGCACCCAGAAGATGCTGACAGCGCGGTACTCGTCAGGATCTTCAGCGTCCGCGCCCTGAGCCTTTTGTGATTCGAGTTCAGCGTGCTTAGCCTCGAAGGCATCGGAGATGTACTTGAGAAAGATCAACCCGAGGACGACGTGCTTGTACTCGGCCGCGTCCATGTTGTTGCGCAGCGCATCGGCGGCTTGCCAGAGCTTGGCTTCGAAGCCGAGGTTAGCAGCTGTGTTGTTGGCGGCCCGCGAACTGTTAACCTTCACCTTCGGCAAGAATCACCTCTCAGAGACTAGTCATGGCAGGGAAATCTATGTTTCGGGTTAAGCCGCCAGTAGGTTAGTCTACACCTCGATTCTTGCCCTTTCCAAGACGAGTTCAGGCTCGTTTGACACTCTCCGAGCTGACTCATTACGATGAACGTCCAACGACATTCATTCACCGACAAGCCGGAAATGGACTATCTTGTGGAAGGCACCTGACGATGAAGTTCTAAGATTGTCGAGGAGAATCTCCAGCCGAGACAATGAGCTAGCCGTGAGGTTCGAAGATTTGGAGGAAATTCGATAGAGTGATTCGCGTTGACATCAAGCCAGAACTCTTGAGCTGGGCTCGTGAGCGCGCGGGTTTGGAGACTGACGCCCTCGCGCATCGGTTTCCCAGGCTCGCGGCGTGGCAGCAGGGCACCGTCAAGCCGACGCTCAAACAGATAGAAGATTTCGCCAAGGCCACACATACGCCCGTTGGCTTTCTGTTTCTTCAGCAGCCGCCGGTTGAAGAGATTCCGGTACCTGATTTCCGCACCATCCGAAATAGACCCGTCTCGCGCCCCAGCCCCGACCTGCTCGACATGATTTACGTATGCCAGCAACGCCAGGAATGGTACCGCGACTTTGCCCGCTCCGAACGAAGCTCGCCGCTCTCGTTCGTTGGGTCCGCCAGCTTGAGTAGCAGCGTCGAGTCCACAGCGGGAATCATGCGGCAGGCTCTCGGATTCGACCTCGAACAGCGCCGACGAATTCCGACCTGGAGTGACGCTCTGCGACTCTTCATTGGACAGGCAGATGAAGCGGGAATCATGGTTATGTGCAGCGGCGTGGTGCTCAACAACAATACTCGTCGTCTCGATCCCGAAGAGTTTCGCGGCTTTGCGCTTTCCGACAGTCACGCGCCGTTGGTGTTCATAAACGGAGCCGATACAAAAGCCGCTCAGATGTTCACGCTCGCGCATGAGCTTGCGCATATTTGGCTTGGTCAAACAGCGCTTTCGGATGCGCAAGCTTCGTTAGTTCCAGAACATCAGGTTGAACGATGGTGCAACGACGTTGCGGCAGAGCTTCTGGTTCCGCTCGCGGTTCTGAAGCAGGAGTATGACCGCAGCTTAAATCTGAGCGCATCACTTGATCGCCTCGCCAGGCGGTTCAAAGTGAGCACGCTGGTGATCTTGCGGCGGATTCATGATGCAGGCGGGCTCACACGTGAGGAGTTCTGGCGCGAGTATGAAAGGGAGCTTAAACGCCTGCTGGCGATTTCAAAAAAGAGCGGCGGCAACTTTTACCTGACTCAAGCAGCCCGTGTTAGCAAGCGATTCGCGCGGGCGCTTGTCGTAAGCACTCTTGAGGGTCAGACGTTGCATCGCGATGCCTTTCGAATGCTCGGCTTCGCAAAGCTCGAACCCTTTCAGAAGTTGGGACGCAGTCTGGGAGTGATGTCGTAAATGGCTTACCTGCTCGACGCCAACGTGTTCATTTAAGCAAAGAACCTCCACTACGGACTGGATTTTTGCCCGGCATTCTGGGACTGGCTGATTCAACGCAATGCGGCAAGACGAGTATTCAGCATCGAAAAAGTAGGCGACGAGATTCAGGCTGTCGCCGATAAGCTCGCAGATTGGGCCACAGATCGCGGAGATGACTTCTTTTTGAAGCCGGATGCCCACGCTGCTCCCGGCATTGAGTACGGTCAGCGCCTGGGCAGTGCGTCAAAGGTACGAGCCGGCCGCGGTCAACACCTTTCTTCTCGTAGCGGATTATTACCTGGTGGCTCACGCGCTCGCATACGGACAGATTGTCGTAACACACGAGATAGCTTCTACCTCGACGAAGAAGATCAAGATTCCTGATGCTTGCATTGGGCTCGGGATCAAGTGCGTGACTCCTTACGAGATGCTTCGAACCGAGCGCGCGCGTTTCATTCTGGGCCCGACGCCATAGTAAGCCAAGAGACTGACTCTGAAAGGTTAGGAGCGATGCTGCAGTGCAGATAGTCACTTACCTCAAACAGGCTCGGGAGAACTTGGACGGAGTCACTTCCGCCATCGGGAGGTTGTTGCGATGAAACGGCCTACACATTCACGGTTCTTCGTTATGTCCACGATATTGCGACGGGCGAGTTCGTCAACGTTGGGGTAGCGCTGTACGCGCCCGACGTGAAGTACCTCGGCGCGATCTGCAACCGCGCTACGGACGGCTATCCAAAGTATTTCTAGATATCGATGGTGACCATTTCCGTTCTCTGATGCGCTTTATCCAGGCGCGCTTTGAAGAGCAGTCAGATAACCTTCGGCCAAACGTTCTTTCATTCATTGACGTACCTCAGAGCGTCATGGAGATCGCACGAAGCATCCTGCCGCCCGACGACAGCTCTCTGCAATGGTCAGAGGCCGGTGGGGGAATCACTGACGATCCCTCGACGACTCTTGAAGGGCTTTACGACAGAATGGTCCAGCGATACGAAGAGAGGGCAAAGTTGCCAAGTCGCGACGATGAAGAGATTTGGAGACATTACAAACGAGAGTTAGAAGTTAGGCATGTACTCGCCCACCTAAGGCCCAAGCGAATCGTCGGCCAGGACTACGACTACGAATTCGAGCATGCCCGCAACAATAATCTCTGGCATCTCTACGAGCCGATGTCCTTCGACCTGGTTACACGCCGAAGCCATCCGCGATAAGGCGAATCGATGGCTTGGCAGGGCAATCAATCTTAAGGAATCTCCCGAAAAATTTAAGTTGTACCTGCTTCTCGGCGAGCCTCGCGATGAAAGACTAATGTCAGCATTCGTAAAGGCTAAGAATATCTTGAACAAGATCCCAGTTGACAAGGACTTCGTCGCTGAACACGAAGCCGCTAATTTCTCCGAAGCGTTGGCAAGCGATATAGCTGAGCACGGCGAGCAGTAGTCAGGCACGCGGCGCAATGTGAAGCGATATGACCACTATCGGAAGCGAGAATCCCTGAACCTGTGCTCAAGCAAGCGCGCGAGTTGGCCGAACGAGAGAATATCCCGCTGGAGCAGATCATTAGCCTCGCAGTAACCCAAGCCGTAGGGATATGGAGCAACGAGAGCTACGTCGCGATCCGGGCAGCGCGCGCCACTAAGGAAAAGTTCATCGACGCGCTCAGGCATGTCCCGGACTCCGAACCGTCCGACTATGACCGCCTGCCGGAAGGCTATGTCCCTCGCCCGCAATGATCTCACGGTAGCTCGTTTGACACTCTCCAAGAAGGCTGTACTCCTGGATGCGATCACTCGCGGGCAGAGGCTATTCAACTACACGGGGCACGAGGTCAGGCCGTGGCGGCGCTTTGGCTTACGCGTGGAAGGCTTTCCAAGAGGCTGGCTCTGGGTTCCTGACTCTACACCTAAGCGAAAGCGCCGCCACGCATAAGACAGTCTTCGAATGCATAATAGGCGGCGCAGTCCATATGAGCTCGCGCCTGTGAGAGGAATCGCGCCAACCTCAGAACAGAAACTGGCGGCGTGGTTGCCAATGCTCGCAGCTATCCACTATCTTTCATATTCTGAAATGCGAAAGTGGCGGAATTGGCAGACGCGCCAGACTTAGGATCTGGTACCGTAAGGTGTGGGGGTTCGAGTCCCCCCTTTCGCATCATAAAATGAGACTACGAGCTATGAGTGGCGATCTGTAACGGGCCCTCTCCGAAAGGCAAGAACTAATCTTGAACATAACAGTCACCGATCAGGAACAATGCAAAAAACAGTTGCGGCTCGAGATACCGGGCGAGACCGTTCGCGCGGAAACCGACAAGATTGCCGCGGACCTGGCGCGGAAGGTCAGCGTGCCCGGGTTTCGCCCCGGTCACGTGCCCAAGTCCGTCGTGAAAACGCGATTCCGCAAAGAGCTTCGCGACGAGATGCTGTCGCAGCTCCTGCCGCATTCGCTCGGCGATGCGATTCGCGAAAAAGAACTGAAGGTCATCGGAGAGCCATCGGTTGAGGATCTCAAGTTCAAGGATGACGAATCAATCGACGTGATTTTCAATGTCGAGGTAGCTCCTGAATTCACGCTGTCCAACTACAAAGAACTCCCGTTGACAAAGCGCGTGTACAAAGTTCGCGATGAAGATGTTGAGAGCACCATCGAGCGCCTGCGTCTGGGCCACGCGGAGCTTGTGCCCGTGGAGGACCGGCCAGCCCAGGCGGGCGACATATTGACGGTCAACCTGACAGGGCAAGTTGAAACCGATGGAAACGAAGAGGCGGAATCGCCAGTCGAAGACATCAAGCAACAAGACCTTGAGATAGAGCTTGGCGCGGCGGGCGTTCTGAAGGAGTTCACGGAACAACTCACCGGTGTTCAGTCAGGTGACTCTCGAACGTTTGCAGTCGAGTATCCGGCTGACTACAAGCCCGAGAAGTACGCCGGCCGGCGGGTCAACTATACGGCGGAAGTGACTGCGGTTCGCGTCAAAGAACTTCCCGCGGCGGATGATGAGTTTGCACGCAGTGTCAGCGAGGAGTTCAAGACGATCGACGAACTGCGTGCCGACATTCGCTCGAAACTCGAGAAAGAAGCGGAACAAAGGTCCGACGCTGAGTTTCGATCCGCTACGATGGAGAAGCTTGTCGACCGAAATCGCTTTGACGTTCCCGAATATGTCGTCGAGAAGCAGATAGACTCGAGAATGAAGGCTATGTTCAGGCAGATGGCAGGGCAAGGAATGGACCCTCGCCAGTTGAAGATCGACTGGACGAGCGTTCGCGACGGCCAGCGAGAGCGGGCCGAGCGCGAAGTACGCGGATCATTCATACTCGACAACATAGCCCAAGCTGAGAAACTCGAGGTCGACGAAGAGGAAATGTCTCGCGAGATCAAGGAGTGGGCTGACAGTATCGGCCAAACCGAAGAAGCGTTGAGGGCACGCTTGACAAAGGAAAACTCGCTGGATAGTATCAGGGAGCAGGTCAAACACCGCAAAGCCCTTGATCTTGTAATAGCTTCCGCCGAAATTCGAACTGAGGATATTGAAGGTCTAGGGGCTGATGAACCGGCGACCGGCGAGGGTGGGCGAGCAGACAGCGGCACATCCTGAGGAACAACCTTCAAACGGGTCCCTCGACACAAATGGAATCAACTTCGAGCAGCTTCCCCAGGCATTGCAAAAAAGAAACTTCCGGCAATGGGCAGAGCAACGTATAATAACGACGTGACTGACATGAGTCGCAGGGTGAATGATCCACGCATGGCTCTAGTGCCGATGGTCGTCGAGCAGACGGCGCGCGGCGAGCGCGCTTTCGACATCTACTCACGGCTGCTAAAAGACAACATCATTTTTATCGGGACGCCGATCGACGACACGATCGCCAATCTTGTTGTAGCTCAGCTCCTGTTTCTTGAAGCCGAAGACCCCGACCGCGACATATCGCTATATATCAACAGCCCGGGCGGGTCGATAACCGCGGGCATGGCAATCTACGATACGATGCAGTTTATCCGCCCTGACGTGACCACGATCTGCGTCGGCCAGTGTGCTTCGATGGGAGCGCTGCTGCTGACGGCAGGCGCTCATGGCAAACGGTTCGCGCTTCCGAATTCCCGCATTCTCATCCACCAACCTTCAATAGGCGGGATTTCCGGCCAGGCGACAGACATCCGAATACACGCTGAAGAGATCATGCGCATGCGCCAGTTGACGAGCGAGATATTGGCTAAGCATAGCGGGCAGACTCTTGAAGTTATCGATCACGATGTCGAGCGTGACCGGATCATGAGCTCCGAGCAGGCGAAAGAATACGGTTTGATAGATCAGGTGATAACGCACCGTGAGTAGTAACGACGAGCCTCCAGAAAACATGCGATAGAATCCAGTAAGATTGGAGACCGGATGAGACGTGGCGACGATACACTGCGCTGCTCGTTTTGCGGGAAGTCGCAAAACGAGGTCAAAAAGCTGATTGCCGGGCCCACGGTTTACATCTGTAACGAGTGCATCGACATTTGCAACGAGATCATCACCGATGATCAGCAACAGGAAACGGCCGCCCGACGCCCGCCTCTCCCCAAGCCGATTGAAATCAAGGAGTTTCTGGACGACTACGTCATAGGGCAGGAAGAAACCAAGAAGAGACTCGCGGTCGCCGTCTATCAGCACTATAAGCGCGTCGACATGCTCAAGCGGCGCGCGACCGAAGTCGAGATTCAGAAATCCAACATACTGTTGATAGGGCCGACCGGGACGGGCAAGACTCTTCTTGCACAGACGCTGGCTCGCATGCTCAACGTGCCGTTCACGATTGTGGACGCGACGACACTCACTGAAGCCGGCTACGTTGGTGAAGACGTCGAGAACATCATCTTGAAACTGCTTCAGGCGTCAAACGGCGACATCGAGCGGGCGCAGACCGGAATCATCTACATCGATGAGATCGACAAGATCTGCCGCAAAGACGAGAACCCCTCGATCACCCGTGATGTCTCCGGCGAGGGGGTGCAGCAAGCGCTGCTGAAAATACTTGAGGGCACAGTCGCGAATGTGCCGCCCCAAGGCGGGCGCAAGCATCCCCACCAGGAGTTCTTCCCGGTCGACACAACTAACATCCTGTTCATTTGTGGAGGCGCGTTTGTCGGACTCGAAAAAGTCATCGAGAAACGCACCGGCAAGAAAGCGCTCGGCTTCAATGCGAACGTCCAGAGCGCCCGCAAGCAAAGGCTCAGCGAGACTCTTGCGCAAGTCGAGCCAGAGGACCTGATCAAGTTCGGATTGATTCCGGAGTTCGTCGGGCGGCTCCCGGTCTGCGGGACGCTTCACGAGCTTGATGAATCGGCGATGGTAGAGATACTGACCGCGCCAAAGAACGCGCTGGTGAAGCAGTATCAGAAGCTGTTCGAGTACGAGGGCGTGAAGCTCCGCTTTACCGAAGATGCCCTGGCGGCTGTTGCCCGTCTTGCATGCGAGCGAAAGGTAGGAGCGCGCGGACTCAGAATGATACTCGAAGAGTTGATGCTCGATGTGATGTACATGCTGCCGTCCCACAAAAAGGTCAAGGAGTTTCTAGTAACAGGCGAAATGGTCGAGAGCCGCCGCGCAACGTTCCCGGTTTTGGAGAAGGCAGGTTAGTTGGTTTCTAGTCTCTGGTTTCTGGTTCACGCTTCGCGAAGTGATGTCGCAGGAATCAGAAACCAGAAACCAGAAACCAGAAACCAGAAACCAACTAACCAACAAAGCAATGAACGAATTCAGTGACAGCACACCCACGGACGTAGTGAAATGCCCGATGGTCCCAATCCGGGACGTCGTGGTGTTCCCTTACACAATGGTTGCGTTTGTGATCGGGCGGCCCGCAAGCGTGCGAGCGCTTGAAGCCGCGCTGCGCAGCGACAAGACCATCTTTCTCGCCACTCAGCACGATGCGACAGTCGACGAGCCAAGTGTTGACCAGGTCTACACGGTCGGCACGATCGCGCGGATAACACACAACCTGCGACTCCCTGATGGCAACATCAAGGTCATGGTCGAGGGGATCGAGCGCGCTCGCTCGGTGCGCGTCGAAGACGACGGCGACTACTGGCTAGCGACGTTGAGAAAAGCACAGCAGATAGCGGAGCCGCGATCGCGATTGAATTCACTTATCGGGCGGGTTGGCTCGCTCGTTGACCAGTACGTGCGCCAGTCAACCGAGCTGAGTAACCCCGAGACTCTCACGTCCGCGCTGAGAAACGACGACGCCGCCAGACTCTGCGATACGATCGCGTCGAACCTCAAGATTTCAGTCGAAGACAAGCAGGGTTTGCTCGAGATTTTCTCGCTATCGGACCGGCTTGCGCGGCTGGTCGAGGTGCTCGAAGTCGAACTTGAAAAAATACAGGTCGATCGCGCGATACACGGCCGCGTAAAGCGTCAGATGGAGCGTGCGCAGAAAGAGTACTACCTCAACGAAAAGATCAAAGCGATTCACAAGGAACTTGGCCGCAAGGACGAGAAGGCTGAGCTTGAGGAACTCAAGCAGAAGATCGAAGCCGCCGGAATGTCGAAGGACGCCTACGAGAAGGCGATCACCGAGCTGCGCCGTCTCGAACAAATGCCGCCGATGTCCGCCGAAAGCACTGTCTCGCGCAACTATCTCGACTGGCTGCTTGCGGTCCCCTGGAAGGACAAATCCGAAGAGGTGCGCGACATCAGAGCTGCGCACGAAGTGTTGGATGCCGACCACTACGGGCTCGACAAAGTCAAAGAACGCATACTCGAGTTTCTCGCCGTTCGCCAACTGGTCGAGCGGCCGAAGGGTTCCATACTTTGCTTCGTCGGTCCTCCCGGTGTTGGCAAGACCAGCCTCGGCCGTTCGATCGCCAAAGCGACCGGACGCAAGTTTGTCCGGCTTAGCCTGGGTGGCGTGCGCGATGAAGCTGAGGTACGCGGACATCGCCGCACCTACATCGGCGCGTTGCCGGGCCAGATAATCCAGATGATGAAGAAGGCGGGAACCGTCAACCCGCTGATCATGCTCGATGAAGTCGACAAGCTGGGTATGGACTTTCGCGGCGACCCGTCTGCCGCGCTGCTTGAAGTGCTGGATCCCGAGCAGAACTTTGCGTTCCACGACCACTATCTCGACGTCGAATATGACCTGTCGAACGTGATGTTCATAGCTACGGCGAACGTGCTTCACACGATCCCGCCGGCGCTGCAAGACAGGCTGGAGATAATACGGTTGCCGGGTTACACCGAGCGGGAGAAGCTCGAGATCGCCATGCGGCATTTGCTGCTCAAGCAGCTTGAGGCGAACGGCCTCACGGCGGAACAGATCGATTTCAGGGAAGACGGTATCCGCACGATCACTCAGTACTATACGCGCGAAGCGGGAGTCCGCAGCCTCGAGCGCGAGATAGCTTCGGTGCTCAGGAAGCTTGCGCGGCGAATGCTTACGTCCGACGACCCTGCGGCGTATCACGGGCTGGTCGAAGGCGAGCTTGTCAAAGAACTGCTCGGTCCAATTCGCTTCCGTCCTCAGTCGCTTGAGGAGCATAGCGAGATTGGACTTTCAACCGGGCTGGCGTGGACCGAAGTTGGCGGCGAAGTGCTTCACATTGAAGCAACGCTGATGCAAGGCCGCGGCAACATCACTCTCACCGGAAAGCTTGGAGAGGTGATGCAAGAGTCCGCGCGAGCAGCGCTATCGTGCGTTCGCGCTCGAGCGAAGCGGCTTGGCATCTCACCCGATTTTCACAAGAAGTACGACTTGCACTTGCACGTCCCGGAGGGCGCAATTCCAAAGGACGGACCCTCGGCGGGAATCGCCATTGCGACCGCGATTGTCTCGGTGCTGACCGAAGCCGCCGTCCGGCGCGACGTGGCGATGACCGGCGAGATCACGCTGCGAGGCAAGGTCCTGCCCGTTGGTGGAATAAAGGAGAAGCTTCTGGCCGCTCACCGCGCGGGCATAACCACTGTGATTGTGCCCAAGGAGAACGCCAAGGATCTGGTGGAGTTGCCCGACGACGTCAAGGAAGCGCTGACAATTCAAACGGTCGAATACGTAGACGAGGTTTGGCGCCTCGCCCTCGAAGAACCGCTTTCGAAAGTGGACGTGCCAACAACCGAGGTTCCGATTTGGGATCAACAGCCGGCGGGCGACTCGCCGGCGTCAAATCAAGCGATAGAATAGGTCCTATAAGGTCGGCATAGGTCCTATGAGAGTCTCCAGCGCCACTTTCGTAAAGAGCGCGACCAGCCCCGAGCATTATCCCCGCGACGGCCGGCCAGAAATTGCCTTCATGGGAAGGTCCAACGTCGGCAAGTCCAGTTTGATAAACAGTCTGTTAGGCGTGCGAGGGTTGGCGCGGACGAGTTCGACGCCGGGACGTACGCAGCTTATCAACTTCTTCTTGATAAACGATGCGTTTTATTTTGTAGATTTGCCCGGATACGGCTATGCGCGAGTGCCTCGCGATGTGAAGAAGCATTGGGGACCGATGGTCGAGAAATATCTTGCAACCCGGTCCGGGCTTGTGCTATCTATTGTCATCACCGATTCGCGGCACGAGCCCACCGAGTTAGATCTGCTGATGAAAGAGTGGCTTGAGGCGAGGGGGAAGCCGTTCATCATCGTTGCAACCAAGGCTGACAAGCTCAGCAGCAATCAGTTAAGGGCCAATCTCAGTCGCGCGTCGGCGGTCTTAGGCGGTACCGAGCTTGTCGCGTATTCGGCGGTCACCCGCGGTGGAGCGGCCCGTATCTGGAAAGAAATCACCTCAAGAACTGCGGATTTCGGACCGCGGATTGCGGATTGAATAACATCAAAACGCCGGTAATAGTCCGAAATCTCAACCCGAATCCGTAATCCGCAATTGCAATAATCCCCGTGACAACTACGCGCCGCGCCCACGAGATGGGCCTCGATTCGGGCTCGGCACCCTAACCAGTGAGGCAATCAGAACAGTTATGGCAGAAGACATAGTTCAACTGATGGACATTGGGGAGCTTAAAGAGATGTCCATCTCGAAGCTCACCCAGATAGCAAAAGAGCTCGACATTCCAGGCGCCACCGGCATGCGAAAGCAGGAGCTTATCTTCAAGATCCTGCAAGCGCAGACCGAAAAGTCAGGACTGATCTTCTCGGAAGGCGTGCTTGAAACGCTGCCCGATGGATTTGGTTTCCTGCGCGCGCCCGACTACAACTACCTTCCCGGCCCCGATGACATCTATGTCAGCCCCTCGCAAATCCGCAAGTTCGACCTGCGGACCGGCGATACAATATCCGGACAGATCCGGCCGCCGAAGGAAGGCGAGCGCTACTTCGCGCTGATCAAAGTCGAGGCCATCAACTTCGAGCCTCCTGAGATGGCGCGTGATCGGGTCTTCTTCGACAACCTCACGCCGCTTTATCCAAATGAGAAGCTTAGGCTCGAGACCGACCCGGAGAACCTGGCTGCTCGTGTCCTCGATTTGATGACACCGATTGGCAAGGGCCAGCGCGCGCTGATAGTTGCCCCCCCGCGAACCGGCAAGACTATGCTGCTTCAGAACGTGGCCAACTCGATAACGCGCAATCATCCCGAAGTGACGCTGATCGTGTTGCTGATCGACGAACGGCCTGAAGAAGTCACCGACATGCAGCGCTCGGTGCACGGCGAAGTGATTAGCTCGACGTTCGACGAACCGCCTACGCGACACGTTCAGGTAGCCGATATGGTGATCGAAAAGGCGAAGCGATTGGTTGAGTACCGGCGCGACGTCGTGATCCTGCTCGACTCGGTTACGCGGCTCGCACGCGCGCACAACTCCGTCGTTCCTCCATCGGGCAAAATACTGTCGGGCGGTATTGATTCGAACGCACTTCAAAAGCCGAAGCGCTTCTTCGGCTCCGCGCGCAACATCGAAGAGGGCGGCTCGCTTACGATTATTGCGACGGCGCTGATCGACACCGGCTCACGTATGGATGACGTGATCTTCGAAGAATTCAAGGGAACGGGCAACCTTGAAATCAACCTCGACCGCAAGCTCACCGAGAAGCGAATATTCCCATCCATCGACATCAACAAATCGGGTACGCGAAAGGAAGAGCTGCTGCTCGCGCCTCAGGACTTCAACCGCATCATCGTGTTGCGCCGCGTGCTGTCGCAGCTTTCGCCAACCGAGGCAATGGAGCTTTTACTGGACAAGCTCAGCAAGACGAAGTCGAATTCCGAGTTCCTCGACTCTATGCAGTCTTAATAGCACGCACCGGCCAACTGTCAGCAACTATGGCGCGCCGCTGCTTGACTAGTTTAGGTTCACTCATCGCAACAATCTTGTAAGAAAGATTGTGATTGACATCTGTTACTCCGGGTGTAGAATTTTTATTCGTAAGCGTTGCGCTGACAAAGAAAGCGAAGCCGCTAATCTAGTTCGTATAGTTGCCCCTTTCTCACAGTCCCACAGCCCGTGCGATAGAGAAGATCAAGCCGTTGTTTTTGGCATATTGAGAGTCGGTAGATGCAGACTAACTCCCCCAGACTTTCGATGGTGAACGCGAACGGCCTCAGTGGTGTCTGACCTTCTCAAGTCGGGAGTAATGGCTTGCCTGAACTCGAGGGCGAATTGTCTTCAGCCTGTGGCGGAGGTGGAAAACACATGACAAGCCTCATACTGATGTTTCTACTGATCAATCTTGGCTTGTCATCCTGTGCGACCTTGGCCCAGGAATCTTCGGCTGCCAAAAATGGGGCTTCATCGACAACCCACACCGGTTCTATGAAATCACAGTCGGCAAACTCGAATAACCAGAGAACCCCTAGTGAATCAAAGACCCCGCCGGTTCTTGAGCCAAGTAGAGACGAACTCGAGAGGCTGATCCCATTAAGTGTGCGTCAGAGAATGCGATGCAGCATTGAGGAAAACGTAACAGCCAAGCCTGAAGATGGCGCGCCCCCTCTCACAGTGAGTTTTGATGCGAGTCCTTCATTCGCTCCGTGCGGCAAGATTGTCAAATGGACTTGGGACTTCGGTGATGGCGCCAGCGCCAAAGGGGCCAAGGTGAAGCATACCTATGGAAAGCCAGGTGAATATATTGTCAATGTGAGCCTCGTTGACAAAAAGGGCAACGTTAACTTCGCCCAGCTCGATTATGTGGTTCGGGTGTCAGCAGGAGAGCCAACGCAGCTAACTGTGAAATCTACTAGGCACGTGTCTCGGCATAAGACATCAAAGTCTGCGAGAAAGAATTAGTACAACACTACGCTCTAAGGCGGGCCCTGCTTCCTCATACTAAGAATAGCGACGACAACTCAAAGATTCGCCGCAACGTCCTCACCCGATAGTGTTCGATGCTGCGCTAGAGACCGTGCAGCAAACAGTCGGCAAATCGACACGAAAGACGGAGCGATCTCTCCGATAAAGAGGAACGCGTCCGTTGAATCGATGCTGAAGTACTGTGGCTCCAGTTTCTCCTGCGTTTGAGAAGACTGCGTAGGATGCTTTCCAAAAAAAGGAGTGACATCATGACGTTGACGCGAAAGCTTACCCAAGCAATTCTTGCTGCGATCATCCTTGGTTCCTTTATCTTTTTGCTGTCTGCCAGCCAGGCAGCGGGTGGATATGCGACAACATTCTATGACCTCGATGTAATTGCGGTTAATGGCCAGAATGGATTGACTTCCTTGTTTGCCGGCCCTTCGATTAACGACAGGGGCAACGTCTCGTTCGTTGGTCGAACAGGCGGTTCCAGCGTGTTCATAAGCACGGCACCCGGTGCATACACCGATTTGAGTCCCGGAGGCACCAACAATCCCTACTCTTTTAGTTGCCAGATCACGAATACAAACCAGATAGTTATGCAGGAGACGATATTGGGGCAGAACCAATTCCTTCTTCGCGTGTTTGACGGTAATGCGGTCAATACGTCGGTAGTGGTAGCCGGAGCTAGTCCCGCGTTCAACGACTTTAATGCAATTCGAACCAACGCCGGCATAAACAATAACGGTCTACCGGTCTTCAGTGCTGTAGAAAGGGTTACGCTTCGCCAGTTGCTGGTTACCGGAACCAGAACTACCGCGTTCAATCAGGTTCAGATTGCCCATACGCTGAAACCTATGGTTGCGGATGATGGCCGTGTCGCGGTTCGGAATGGAAACACCGGAGTTTCACCAATCGTTTTGTACAACGCCAACCTGGCGGCGCTTTCCGCCATTGCTTCCCCGCCCGACTTCACGCTCCTTGGCGATAGCCCCGGCGTAAGCGATGATGGCCGAATAGTAGTGTTCTTTGGTGATCCGGCGATAGTGATAGACGGTAGCGACGAACCCGGGATATTCGCAAGCATAGATGAGGGAGGAGCCAATCGCCGACTCCTTAGGATTAGCGGACGGGCAGCCGAGTTGGGTCGCGACGCTGCGGGGAATCCAATTCGCTTCAATCCTAATTCATATTCGTCGCTTAACAGAGTGGCCGTTACTCATCAGGAGCTTGGCCCGGCCGGACTGGACGGCGACAGCTTTGTCGTATGCTTCCAGGCCGCGTCAACCGTCGCGAGTCCCGATTTCATGTTTACCGCCAACAACGGACTCTGGACTGTACGAACCGACTTGTCGTTGCAGCTCGGGGCCTTCAACTATCGAACTCTCGGTCCGGTGCCGGTCGCGCAGGTCGGAGACGTGATAGGCGGCCGTACAGTAACCGACATTGTGGTTTACGATCCAATCGCGAATGCCACCACCAACACAATCAATGGTACTCCACGGGCGCTGCACCGCGGAGAAAACAGAATAGCGTTCTTCGCGTCAACTGATTCGGTGGAAATACTGGTGCGCGCCACCTGGTTTGACTCTGATGAAGACGGTTTGCCGGACCATTGGGAAACGCAGGGCGTTAATTTTCATGGGCAGGTTGTCGATCTGCCGGCCATGGGAGCCAATCCCATGCACAAAGATCTATTCGTGCATGCAGATTGGATGGCGCCGAACGGTATCGTTGTATTTCAACCTCGCCCACTGGCGCTCAAAACCGTCATCGACACGTTCAGGCGCGCGCCTGTCACCAACCCGGATGGTCGACCCGGCATTAACATCCACATTGATGCCGGGCCGAACAGCATCATGAATCCCACAACCAATGCGAGGTGGGGCAACCGGTCCAAAGCAGGTCAAGTGCCCTTTCAGCCAGACATTATTCCAATCGTGGGAGGGAACTTTGACTTTACTAGTCTGGACAACATCAAGGCACAACGCTTCTACGCCACCAGACGTGCGCCTATTTTCCATTACGCTCTGTTCGCCAACCAGTATGGCGGGGGAGACAGTAGCGGGATCTCTCGTGATATTCCTGCGTCAGACTTCGTTGTCACGCTTGGCGCATTTGTGCCCGCAGGCGGGAATAGATTTCAACAAGCCGGTACCTTCATACACGAGCTAGGACACAACCTCGGCCTTAAGCATGGCGGGGATGACCACCTCCCCAACAACAAGCCAAATTATCTGACCGTAATGAACTACAGCTTTCAGATGTCAGGCGCAATCAGATCTAATGGCAGGGCCGACTACAACTATTCAACCCGGTTACTGCCGTCACTGGATGAAAGCTTTCTTAGCGAACCCGTTGGCATAAGCGACCCCGATAATCACAGAACGGTCTGGTTTGACCAAGCCGGCGTGCGACGCGAGTCGGGCACTGGAGTACCCCTTCCGGCGGTTGACTGGTTTCGCAACAACCTCATAGACCCCGGCACAGTCGCAGTAGATATCAATGGAAACGCGGGCGCGCCCGAAACCGGGGCCAACGCTCTTCGGGGCTTTAATGATTGGCCAGCAGTCGTCTTTGATGGAGGCGGCCGAATCGGCTCCAGTGCCGCACGCGGCCAGGCCGGTGTCCCCGGGACAAATCCCATCGAAGTATCCAGAGATGAGCTTGAGAGTTTCATACCACCGGAGGTTCGGCAGCGAATGGATTGCAGTACTGAGGAGAGCGTCAATGTCAC
The DNA here is from genome assembly GCA_964548075.1 of uncultured Clostridia bacterium. Classification (GTDB taxonomy): domain Bacteria; phylum Acidobacteriota; class Blastocatellia; order UBA7656; family UBA7656; genus Onstottus_A. Next base: position 15,860 of record CAZJQQ010000083.1, read on the forward strand.
CCCTGAGACCGGCGGTAGCGCTCCGCTGATCGTGACCTTTGACGCCAGCGCTTCCACTGCTCCGTGTGGCACGATCGCTAGCTATTCCTGGGACTTCGGTGACGGCAACTCTGATAATGGCGCGATAGTCACTCATACCTACGTCAACCCGGGGGAGTACGCGGCAAACCTGAGCCTGACAGACAACAACGGGAACATCAACTACGTGCAGTTTGATTATATAATCGTGGTCAACCCCGCTGGCACGTGCAGTTACTCAATCTCGCCTTTGACCGCGTACTGTGACTACAGCGGCGGAGATGGTTTCACTATCAACGTTACCGCGCCTAATGGATGTAGCTGGGGGGCTGTGAGCAATGATGCCTGGATAAACATCCTTTCAGGCGGCAGCGGCACTGGTGGCGGAATCGTCAGCTATGTCGTAAGAGAGAACTTTACCGGCGGCGCACGCATAGGAACAATCACGATCGCGGCGCAGACCTTCACGGTCTTTCAAAACGGCACCGCTGCCTGCACATATACAATCTCTCCGATATTCGCGAACTTCACGGCAAGCGCAGGGACCGGCAGCATCACTGTAACCACACCCGAGCAATGCGCATGGCAAGCTGTGAGCAATGCTGCTTAACTCACGGTCTTGTCGGCCGATATGGGAATAGGCAATGGCACAGTCGACTATGCGGTAGCTGCCAATCCCGGTCCCAAGACCCGCAGCGGCAAAATAACACTTGGTGGCCAGACTCTTAATGTGAAGCAGACTTTTCCTTGATCAGCCATAACACGATACGATGGAAGATAAGGAAACTGGCGGGTATGGCAGAGCCACCAACTACATCACCCTGAACTGCCCGAGATCGTTAGTGGTCAGGCTGTTGGACTCTGCGAAGAGCGCTTTCCTTCTCGCTTTGTCCGCATACATCGCGCGGTCGGCCGCAAGCAACAACTCATCGAGAGTCTCTCCATCCACGCCGAAACTCGCGGCGCCTACGCTCAGGCCTATGAACAGCTTTGAGCCCTGAAAGCCGAAGTCGTGGCGGTCGATCGCTCTCTGAATTCGCTGCGACAGCTCTTGCACTTCTTCCTGGCCGACTTGCAGAATCGCGACGAACTCATCGCCCGCGTAGCGGCTCACGAAGTCCGATGAGCGGATATGTGAGAGCAGCAAAACCGAAAGCTCCCTCAACAGTTGGTCGCCCGCTTGATGACCAAACTTGTCATTCACCGCCTTGAAGCTATCCAGGTCCATCATCATCACAGAGAAGCTGTCGCGGTGACGGCGCGCGCGGTCAGCCTCTTCTTCGAAGCGATATCTCAGCGCTCGCGCGTTTGGCAGGCCCGTCAGCAAATCCGTCAGCGCGCTTGTCTCAGTTCGCTCGTGATGCACGGCGTTGGCGATCGCATCCGACGCGAGCTTCGCCACTGCCTCCATCAATCTCAAATGATCAGACGTGTATGAGCTCAGTTCAGCGGAGTACATCGCAAGCGCGCCCAGAATCGCTTCGTCCCTCATAAGTGGAACAACGGTAGCCGTGCGATACGATTCGGGTAGGTCGACCTTGAGCACATCAAAATCAAGACGCGGATCGCAGTTGTGCATTGGGTGCCGATTGGCAACGACCCACCCCGCTATCCCCGCGCCCGAGGGAAGCGCCTTGCTCTTGAAGATCTCCGCGTAGCGCCCCGCGACGTGCGCGGCCTCAACATCAGTCGAGTCTGGCCGAACAAGATAGAGCACGCAGGTCGTGTAGCTGACTATGTCCTCCAATCTCGACGCGAAGACCGCGAATGTGTCGCGCAGATCGAGGCTCGTGCCGATCGTCTGAGCGATGTCGTAGAGCGTGATCACTTCTCGATGCGCGCTGCGTATGCGCTCGAATACCATCGGCCCCTCGTCGGTGTTCGCGGCGCGCGTGCTGCCCAGATGCTGAGGCAGCTCGACTCGTTGATGCTCGACGCACCTCTCCCGAATCTCGGCTTCGAACTCCTCCAGGTGATCGAGAAACGTCCTAACGACGTTTGGATCGAACACCGTCCCGCTGCCCTCCTTCAACATCTCGATGGCCTGGTCGCGAGTCATCGCCTCGCGATAATTCCGATCCTCGCGTACGGCGTCGAAGCAATCCGACAGCGTCAATATCCGCGCGGTCATCGGTATCTCGTCGCCGCGCAGCCCATCGGGATAGCCGCGCCCGTCCCATCGCTCGTGATGATGCCGCACCACAGGCACGACGGGATAAGGAAAGCCGACCCGCTCGAGTATCTCGGCGCCCACGATCGTGTGGACCTTCATCTTGTCGAACTCGGCGGGCGTGAGCGGGCCGGGCTTGTTCAAGATGTAGTCAGGCACGGCGAGCTTGCCAATGTCGTGCAGCAGCGCCCCAGCTTTGAGCGCTTCGAGTTCCGGCTCGGACAATCCGAACAGCCGGGCGAGACCGGTCGCGTAGATCTGAACGCGATGAACGTGATCGGGCGTCACTTCGTCCTTGGCGTCGATTGCTATGGCGAGCGCCTCGATCGTCTTCAAGTGCAGCTCGGCCATCTGCTCGGCGTGACGGTTCGAAGTCTCGACCCGGTCTAGATAGACCTTGTAAGTGAAGTAAGTGACGGTCAGGATGGGAACCGAAATGATGAAGGCGTAGAACGAAATAACCGTGATCAACTTGACCATCAAGCACGCGCTCGCTGCGCCGGCCAGCGCCGATATCGATGCCCAGAGGAACGATTCTTTCCAATTGTCGACGACAGACCGCGCGTTCTTTTGCGCGCTCGCCACGCTCATCATTCCAGACGTCAATACCAGATGAATGAGCGCCAGCATTCCCGCAGCCAGGACTAGCCTGCCCGGCTCAGAAGCCAGCGGCCGCAGCTCACCAAACGTGAGCGTTACAGTGGAACTCGCCGCGAAGATCGACAGGCTCATTGCCGCTGTGTTGAACAGGATCATTCGGCGGCGCTCCCTGAATTGAAGCGCGCAAGCGGCGGCATCAAGACCCGCCAGAACCACCGAGGCGTAAGTGCCGTATAGCAGCACCGACATGAAGATGAACGTATCGGAGAGAGTGACGGCGCTTCTGGCTTTGGGGATCCCGATGTCGATGCGCGAAACCATCAGAATCGTCACCACGCTTAACAGGATCCATTCGAAGTTGATTGGGCGAAACGCTAACGCACAGCCGGCGCAAACAAAGACCATCAGCCCGACTACGGACACGATGACCAGGAGGAGATTGGCGATGTCCTTGCTGCGCTCGTTCGGCTTCATGCCCGACCCTCTCGGCTGACGAAAAATACAAATCCGACTGATTAACGCGAAGGGCGTTCCACTTACGCCACGCCTGGCTAAGTTAGCTAAAGGCAACTGAATCTCCGTTTGGCTGTCTGTCGCCCATGAAGTTATGAGGAGAATAGCGCCACATTGATTGAATTGTTTCGGTCAGATTGCAGCATGTTGAGTGGAGGGGTGTGCCTCGGCTACACAAAGAGCACCAAAGGGCCGGCCTTTGCGTATTAACCAACGCGTGTGGTATGAATCAACCAAGCGTGTTAGCCACAATCAACAAGAAGGTGTTCAAGAAGAGTGCATCACAAGAAGTTCCTGCTCACAGCAATCGGCACCGCCGCAGCTTTAGCTATTACGATCTCAACGATCGTCTCCAGCAAAAGCTCTTCCGCTGAATCAATCTCCGGAAATGCTAGTCCGGGTGAACCCCGCCTGGCGGACACAGCCGGAGAAGTAGCAGCAACCCTGCCTTTGTTTCACCGCGTTGACGAGAACTACGTCCGTGGCTCGCAGCCGCTGCGCGGGGGCATCGGGGCGCTCACACGTCTCGGCGTCAAGACCCTGGTCGACCTCCGCTCAATCTACGACCACACGGATGATGTGAAGCTCGCGGCGGAAGCAGCCGGTCTTGGATATGAGTGGGTGCCGATGAGCGTCTGGAATCCGCCAAAGGACGAGGAAGCGAATCGATTCGTTTCTCTAGTGACGGATACCACGAAAGGACCGTTCTTCGTTTTCTGCGCAGATGGGCTCAACCGCATCGGCGAGATGACCGCGATCTATCGAGTCGCGCGCAGCAACTGGAGCGTAGAGAAGGCCCTCGATGAAGCCGACGGGCTTGGCTTCAACCCGTATTACTACACGCTGAGGAACTACGTTTGGGACTACGCGCGCAAGTTCCACCCGTCAGCCGTGCCTCCGACCGGCCGACGGGTGAGCCCTCTCGAACCGTAAACGATCACTCTACGATGGTCGCCAGTCTCAGAATCGAATCGGGACAAACAAGCAATGACCCTCCGGGCATTTCCGTGTAGTGAACCCACCCGGCTTCGACCCATCGGTAAATCTCCCTCGCGCTTTCGCCCGCCAGAGCCATTGCCTCTTCGGGAGTAACCATCAACGTTTCGCCGCTACATTGGTGGCACTGAGTCCGCGATGCCCTCCGGCTCGCGCGCACTATCAAAACTTCCTCAGTTTGGATTGTGATTTCGGTTTTGATTTTCTCACAATGCCTTCTCTTGCCTGCCGGGGAGCGCACGTCACTTCATCGCCATACCGTGAGGGCGAGCTGGCGCACTGAATGCTGTGTTGAAGTCGAGATCGAATCGCGGGTCCAACACCAGATCGCGAGCAGTTACGTGTGCAACATGGATCTTGTGATCGCCTTCGGCATGCACCTTGCCGAAGTCGTCCTCGTTCAGGAAGTAGTCGCTTATCACCAGCCGTTTCTCGTCCTTCGTCAAAGCTATGTAGTGGGGACCCGAACCTGCGCCCAAGTCCAGCACCTTGAGCACGCGGGGGCTTGCAGGTTTCGAGGTGTCGAACATCACGACCTTGCCCGCTGCGTTCATCGAGATGAACAGGCGCGTGCCGTCGTCGGTCATTCGCATCAATTGGGGGAAGCCGCCGGCTGCTATGGTCGAGAAGTCAAAGACGGACTTAATCTGTCCGTTTCGTGTGTCGATCAGGTAAAGATGATCGTCGGCCATCCCTGCGGTGTAAGCTCGCTCTTTGTGATCGCCGGGTATCAGCTTCACGTCGATCGTGCCCACGGCGCCGGGGATCTGGATCGTTTGCAGGAGCTTTCTCTGCTTGAACCGCCACACCCGAATGCTTCCGCGCAGGTCAAGACCGCCAGGGACCGCATGAAGCGTGGTTGATGGGCAGACGAAGTCGCTGGTGACCATCAGGTCGATCTCTGGCCGCACCGAGATGCCGTGAGGATTGAAACCGTCGTGCGGCGGATCTTCGGGGAACTCGGCAACAAGCTGAAGGTGTCTGTTGAACTCAGCGACCCTGCCCGGATGAGCACCGTTCGCGCCTCCCATCATCGTCACTAAAAAGCCGCCGTCGGGGAGTGCGTAGAATTCATCCGTGATAGCTGAGAGTGGGGGATCGGCCGACGAAATGAAGCTAGGCGCAGCCGGGTTGGAGACGTTGAAAAAGAAGACTTCCTTCTGACCCTTGAGCACGCTGAGCAGGCCGCCGCAAGCCAGCACCCTCCCATCCTTCGAAAGGCCGACGTGATGAGGTTCATTGCCAGTAGCCCCGGGTCCGGAAAGCCCAAGAGTGGTTATGACCTTGCCATAGTGAGGTGAGTTTTCGTTGAAGTCGATGACAGCAAGAAAGTCAGGATTCTGTCGGGCCTGATCTCCGGCTCACACAAATAGAAACTTTTCGCGATCGTCGTCGTCGTGGGTTTTCGTGCGAGTCAAGTGGGAGGTCGATCCACTGGCCCGCAGGCCTGCAGCAGCCACGGCACTCACCAAAAACACCGCGACCGCGAGCAACGTGGCGGGAATGAGAAGCGATTTCAAGAAGAGCTGGATGCGATTCATTTTTGTGTTCTCCTTCATTTTGGGCAGTCGGATACCGTTAACCGGACTGCGCGTGATTTCAAACGGATCCCTCGAGTCGATGAACAGATAGTTGGTCATTTTTCTCTCCTTTCAAAACAGCCGTGATCGCATAAGACGCGCCCGCACTCCGAACTCGCGGGCTGCTTCCTCTCACATTCAAATCCTCACTACTTAAGTGATAAGTGCCAAGACATCGTTGACACAATTTGGTGCCAAGACATCGTTGACAG
>CAZJQQ010000084.1:0-21846 GCA_964548075.1 uncultured Clostridia bacterium
TCGCGATCCGGGAAGGCGGACGAACGGTAGGCGCGGGCACGGTGTCAGAAGTTATAGAGTAGGAATTGAGGGGTTATGCCAAGAGACAACATCACGCTGCAGTGCACCGAGTGCAAGAACCGGAATTACGTCTCGACGAAAAACAAGAAGAAGACGCCGGATCGCCTCGAGTTCAAAAAGTTTTGCAGAAAGTGCAGGAGTCATACTCCTCACAAAGAGACGAAGTAGTCATTTGCCATTGGCCATTTTCTATTTGTCATTTGTCATTTCGGCAGGTTTGCAAATGACAAATAACAAATGGTCAATGAAGAATGACAAATAGGTAGGGGTATAGTGTTAGCGGCTAGCACGGCGGTCTCCAAAACCGTAAGGCCGGGTTCGAATCCTGGTACCCCTGCCACATCGTTCCGACGCGGCAACGGGAGAAGCGCGAGGTAGAGCAATGAGTCGAGTAACAGAGTTTCCAGACGACGAGGAGCCGCTGCGAGAAGAACCGAGCCGTGGCGATGAAGGCGGCAAGACAGCCTTCAAGCTGCCGAAGCTCCCGCTCGGCACGCGCATCCGGGAGTTCTATCACGCGGTCAAGCTCGAGATGGCCAAGACCACGTGGCCCACTCGCACCGAAGTCTGGAGCACCACGGTTGTTGTGCTGATCGCTGTTGTCTTCTTTGGTTTTTACTTGTGGGGCATTGACCGGGTTGTGACGCTCGGGTTCGAAGCGCTGGAAAAGGCGATAAGGTAGGCGAAAGGCTTATGCCAAGAAACTGGTACATAATTCACACGTACTCGGGCTACGAGAAGAAAGTGAAGGAGTCCCTGCAATCTCGCATTCAAGCCTACGATATGGCTGATCAGATTTCGCAGGTGCTTGTGCCTACCGAAACAGTTGTCGAGATGCGCGGATCGAAACGCGTTGAGACTTCGCGGATGTTTTTCCCGGGCTACGTGCTGGTGGAGATTGAGCCCGATGAAAAAGGCGAAGTAGGCGAGAAGGTCTGGCACATAATCAAATCGACGCCGAAGGTGACCGGCTTCGTTGGTGGTCAGAAGCCGACGCCGCTGACGGCTGAAGAAGTCGATCAGATCGTGCACCACGTGACCGAGGCGGCCGAGAAGCCGAAGCCGAAACACACGTTCCAGCACAGCGAACATGTGAGAATACTCTCGGGACCGTTTAGCGGATTTACCGGGCAGGTTGAAGAGATCAACCCGGACAAGGGCGTGCTTAAGGTTATGGTCACGATCTTCGGCCGCTCGACGCCTGTCGAATTGAATTTTCTGGACGTTGAGAAGTTGACGTTCTCGGAAGAAGAATAGCGGTTTCTGGTTCCTAGTTTCTGGTTTCTGGTCGAATCCCACCGCCGCAACAAGAAACCAGAAACCAGAAACCAGAAACTAAGAACCAGAATTAGGGGGAGAGCTTCAGCGTCGCGTTTGGCGCTGGCTCGCAAAGGACCCAAGTATGGCAAAAAAGATAACTGCTTACATCAAGCTTCAAGTCCCATCCGGGAAAGCGAATCCTGCACCTCCAATTGGTCCCGCGCTCGGTCAACACGGCGTAAACATCATGGAGTTTTGCAAGGCGTTCAACGCCAAGACCGCGAACATCGTGGATATGACGATCCCGGTGGTGATAACGGTTTACGCGGATCGCTCCTTTACGTTCATTACCAAGACCCCGCCGGCGGCCGATCTTCTCAAGAAGGCTGCCGGTATCGACAAGGGCTCGGCCCGGCCCAATCGCGACAAGATAGGGCGGGTCACTCGCAAGCAGATCGAAGAAATCGCTCGCACGAAGCTGCCGGATCTGAACACGACTTCGGTCGAATCGGCGATGCGGACGATCGAGGGGACCGCCCGCAACATGGGACTTGAGGTTGTGGACGAGACGTAGTGAGCTTCAGCAGCCCGTTTCAGGGTGAGTAAGGTTTCGGGGCTGCGTAAACAAGGGAGTGGCCGGGCTTCAAGCCAGCCACGTTAATTACCTGGGAGAAAAAGCATGGCGGGAAAGAAATATCGAGAGGCTGCCGCGCAAGTCGATTACAGTCGCGGTTATTCGATCGACGAAGCGGTTGAGCTTACGAAGAAGGTGGCTTTCGCGAAGTTCGACGAGACAGTCGAGCTCGGGATGACTCTGGGAGTCGACCCGCGCAAGGCAGACCAATTGGTGCGCGGCACAGTGGTGCTTCCGCACGGTCTCGGCAAATCGAAGAAGGTCGTAGTGATTTGTTCGGCGGAGAAGGTCCAGGAAGCCCGCGACGCCGGAGCTGACGAGGTCGGCGGCGACGACATCGTCACTCGAATCAAAGGCGGCTGGATTGACTTCGACGCGTTGATCGCGACTCCCGACATGATGAGATCGGTCGGGCAGCTCGGGAAGATACTCGGACCTCGAGGGCTTATGCCGAATCCAAAGACCGGAACCGTTACAGCCGACGTCGAGCGCGCGGTGCGCGAGACCAAGGCCGGTAAGATCGAGTTCCGCGTCGACAAAACCGGCGTGATACATGCGCCGGTAGGTAAGGTGAGCTTCGACAAGGAACGGCTCGCCGAGAACGCCAAGACATTGATAGACGCGGTGATGCGCGCGAAGCCTTCGGCGGCCAAAGGCAAGTACGTCAAGAATGCGACGATTTCGTCTACGATGGGCCCGGGCATCAAGCTGAACACCGCAGAGTTTTGATTGGGTATAGGATTTATATGACGTATATAACCTATATGCCCAATAGCACAGGGGATTGAATAGTGAAGACAAGACTTCAGAAAGAAAAAGAAATCGAAGTGCTTCATCGCGAGTTTGAAGAATCGCCCAACGCGCTTCTGGTGGGGTTTCAGGGGATCAAGGTATCCGCTGACGAGCGGCTGCGCCGCGAGCTGCGCCAGGCGAATATTTCTTATCGCGTGGTAAAGAACACGCTGGCGATTCGCGCTGCCAAAGGCACGCCGATGGAGCAGGTGAAAGGGCAATTCGAAGGCGCAACAGCGGTAGCACTTTCAAAGAGTGATCCGGTAGCGCTGGCGAAGTTGCTTTCAAAGTGGGCGAAAGCGAGTCCGGTGTTTTCGTTCAAGGCTGCGGTAGTCGAAGGCCGTGCCATCGACGTCAATGACATCGAGTCACTGTCGAACCTGCCGTCGAAGGAAGAGTTGATCTCGAGGGTGATGTTCTTGATCAACAGCAGCGCGCAGAGACTGGCGGTTGTGACCGCGGGGGTCGCGCGGAATCTGGCGATTGTGATGGATCAGGTTCGTGCTCAAAAGGAATCGGAGGGATGAGGTATTTCGAATCTCGAATTGCGGATATCGGACTTGAAGGTTCAAATTCGAGATTCGAAATCCTAGATTCGCAATCGGGTGCGGGCTTGTGGAGGCTCTTGCTCGGTTGTCGCACTCTTAACGCCGCTTTGTAATTGTGTCAGTGCAGCGGCTTGGATGGCTCGTGGCAGCCGGAGATGCGCCGGCGTTGCAGCCGACAGTGTCAGGCATAGTCAACAATGCCGCGCACGCGTGGTGAGAATCAGGAGGACAGGAAAGTCATGTCAGAGAAGCTTCAGGGAATAGTCGATCAGGTGAAGGACCTCACGTTGTTGGAGGCGTCGCAATTGGTCAAAATGATGGAAGAGACCTTCGGCGTGTCGGCTGCGGCGGCTGCCGTAGCTGCGGCTCCGGCTGCGGGCGCAGGCGCGGCTGCCGCCCCAGCGGTTGAGGAGAAGGAGGAGTTCGACGTCGTGCTCACAGGTATGGCCGATCCTGCCAAGAAGATCGGGATCATAAAGGTCGTCCGCGAGATCACCGCGCTTGGATTGAAGGAAGCCAAGGACCTCGTTGAGGCGGCGCCCAAGGCGGTGAAAGAAGCCGTTCCGAAGGCGGAGGCTGAGGCGCTCAAGAAGAAACTGACCGACGCCGGAGCCACTGTCGAACTTAAATAGTCATCGGATAGGGCCTATTGGTCGCATAGGTCCTATTCAAACTGACCTTGACCGAGGGCGCTTCGTTGTGTAGTATCCGGTCATAGCGGCGTATAGGGGCGGCGACGATAATAAAGTTTATTTGGCGCTCAAAAACACGCGAAGATCGCGGTCGGAGAAGGTGTCTTCGGCCGTGCTTCGCATTTGTGTTTGCGAATTGTTCTAAGATTGCAGCGGGTGTCGAGCTGTCCGGCTTTGAGAGATTTCCTCGCGTGACCTACCCCGTTTTGCGTGGACCAGCATCTCCGGCTAAAGCTGGGATTCGTGCGGCCGGCTGCAAGCTTCTTCCTGCCTGCTAACCGAGGAGAGATATGTCAGCACTAGCGAATACTGGAAACGGCATAGGCCGAGAGCGGTACGATTTTTCTCGAATCAAAACGGCGATCAGAATTCCAAACCTCATCGAGGTTCAACGCCAGTCTTACAACCGCTTCCTTCAAATGGATCTGCTTCCGGCGGAACGCGAGAACACCGGGCTTCAGGCCGTATTCAGGTCCGTGTTTCCGATAACGGATTTTCGCGAAACCTCGCAGCTCGAGTTTGTCGAGTACGCGATCGGCAACTGGCAGTGCAAGTGCGGACAGCTCGAAGGGCTGTATCACCTGCGCACCAACTGCCGTTCATGCGGCACCATTTTGCGAGTCAATCCGTACGCGGCCGAAGAGCAGACCTGTCCCCAGTGCGGCACGTTGAACACTGTTTCCCCAGTGCTGTGCGACAACTGCGGCGAGCCGGTGACGCTTCAGCACAAGCACTCCGAGAAAGAGTGTCAGGAAAAGTCGATGACCTTCGCGGTCCCGCTGAAGGTCAAGATCCGCCTGACCGTCTGGGACACCGACGAGGACACCGGTCAGAAGTCGATCCGCGACATCAAGGAAGAAGAAGTCTTCTTTGGCGAGATCCCGCTGATGACCGACAACGGGACGTTCATCATCAACGGCACGGAGCGAGTGATAGTGAGTCAGCTCCACCGCTCACCCGGCGTGTTCTTCGAGAAGGAAAACAACAACACCTATTTTCTTGCGAAGGTTATCCCGTATCGGGGCTCGTGGGTTGAGTTCGAATACGACGCCAAGAACCTGCTCTACGTGCGCATCGATCGCAAGCGCAAATTTCTGGGAACGGTTTTCCTTCGCGCGCTCGGTCTGATGGAAAAGGTCGACATCGACCGCGTCGGGACGGATTCACACCTGGAAGACGAGATTAAGCGCGCGAGCTTCACGGATGCGGAAGTGCTGCGGATGTTCTACACCGCGCAGAAGGCGGCAATTAAGGATGGCCAACTGCACTTTGAACCGGCGGAAGGACTAGTCGGTCTGCATCTTGCCGAGACGGCCGAGGATCGCTCGGGCGAGACCGTCGTGCGAGGGGGCGCGCACGCCAAGAAGCTAACCAAGCGCGACATCGAGGCGCTGCGCAAGGCGAAGATCAAAGCGGTGACGGTCGATCCTCAGGAGATCGAGGGAGCATTCCTCAACGACGATGTTGTTAACACCGAAACCGGCGAAGTCATCGCCGAAGCGAACACCGAACTCACGTCGCGCGAGTGGCAACAGATCATCGAATCAGGCGTCGGCCGTGTAGAGATAATCTTCCCGGAACGCGACGATGTCGGCGTTGTTGTCAGCCAGACCCTCAAGAAGGATTCAGTCAAGACGCCGCGAGATGCGATCCTCGAGATCTATCGCAAGATGAGGCCGGGCGATCCGCCTACGATCCTCACCGCGTGGAACCTGTTCCGCGGGATGTTTTTCGACGAGCGCAAGTTCGACTTCTCGCGCGTTGGCCGGTTGAAGGCCAACATAAAACTTGGCAAACCCGAGCGTGATCGTTTGGACCAACAGACGCTTTCGACGCGCGATTTCGTCGACGTGATCGGCTATGTGCTCAAGATGCGAAAAGGCATCGGCGAAGCCGACGACATCGATCACCTGGGTAATCGTCGAGTGCGAGCCGTCGGCGAGCTTCTCGAGAATCAGTTCCGAATCGGGCTCGTTCGCATGGAGCGCGCGATCAAAGAGAAGATGTCGATCCATCAGGAGATGCAGACGGCGATGCCTCGCGACCTGATCAATGCGAAACCGGTGACCGCAGCGGTTCGGGAGTTTTTCGGCTCGTCGCAACTGTCTCAGTTCATGGACCAGACGAATCCGCTCTCTGAGATCACTCACAAGCGAAGGCTGTCGGCGCTTGGGCCTGGCGGTCTCTCGCGCGAGCGCGCGGGGTTCGAGGTGCGCGACGTTCACCCGACGCACTACGGCCGCATCTGCCCGATCGAGACGCCTGAGGGGCCGAACATCGGATTGATTTCGTCGCTGTCGTGCTTCGCGCGGATCAACGAGTTTGGCTTTATCGAATCGCCGTATCGAAAGGTCGAGAACGGCCGTGTCATTGATTACGTGCGCATATCATCTGTCGGCGACACCGAAGACAACGTCGGCGACCATCTGGCGAGGGAACAAGTTGATCGAGCAAACAAAAAGCTCAACGCCGCCGGTCAGCAGCCCGCCGAGTATGAGCCGTATCCCTTCTACCTTTCGGCCTGGGAAGAAGACCGGTACACGATCGGCCAGGCGTCGGTCGAAGTGGATAAGCAGGGACACATCGTTCAAGAACGCACCTGGTCGCGAAAGGCCGGCGAGTTCAAGTTCTCCGAGCCGACCGAGCTGGACTTCATCGACGTTAGCCCGAAACAGCTCGTTTCGGTTGCGGCTTCGTTGATTCCGTTTCTCGAAAACGACGACGCCAACCGCGCGCTGATGGGTTCGAACATGCAACGCCAATCGGTCCCGCTGCTGCGCGCCGAAGCGCCGCTGGTTGGCACGGGCATGGAAAAGGTCACGGCGCAGGATTCCGGCGCCGTTGTAATTGCCCGCCGCGATGGCGTGGTCGATTCGGTTGACTCCGAGCGAATAATTATCCGGGCCGAACACGGGATTGCTGGGGGCACAACGTCGCGCGAGATCAACGCCGACATCTATCAGCTTACCAAGTTCAAGCGTTCGAACCAGAACACCTGCATCAATCAGAAGCCCATCGTCCGCGAAGGGAAGGCCGTTAAGAAAGGCGATGTGATCGCCGACGGACCTTGCACCAATCAGGGCGAACTGGCTCTGGGCCGCAACGTGCTCGTGGCGTTCATGCCGTGGCGCGGGTACAACTTTGAGGATGCGATTCTTGTTTCCGAGAAGCTGGTGAAGGAAGACTCGTTCACGTCGATTCACATCGAGGAGCTTGAAGTTGAAGCTCGCGACACCAAACTCGGACCCGAGGAAATCACTCGGGACATCCCGAACGTTTCCGAATCGGCCCTGCGGGATTTGGACGATTCGGGAATCATCCGGATCGGCGCGCAGGTCAAGCCCGGCTCGATACTGGTCGGCAAGGTCACGCCGAAGGGTGAGACCCAGTTGACCGCCGAAGAGAAACTGCTTCGCGCGATCTTCGGCGAAAAAGCCGGCGATGTTCGCGACGCGAGCCTCACCTGCCCGCCGGGCATAGACGGCACAGTGGTCGATGTGAAGGTGTTTACTCGGAAGGGCGCTGAAAAGGACGAGCGCTCGCTTTCAATCGAGCGCGCCGAAGAAGAGAAGCTCGAAAAGAACGTCAGGGATGAGGTTCGAATTCTCGAAGACGAGCGCAACAAGAGGATCTTCGAGTTGCTTGAAGGTCAGCGGCTTGCCGACGACCTGAGCTACAAGAACAAGAAGCTGTTGGCCAAGGGTACAAAACTGACGCACGAGGATCTCCGGCAGCTCGAGATCGGAGCATTGCGAAAGATCGAGGTCACCAGTTCGCGCATCGATGTTCAAGCTGAGATCGCCGATATCGAACGCCGAACCGAACGGCAGGTCAAAGTTCAGCAGCAGCTACACCACGAGAACATCGAAAAGCTAAAGAAGGGCGATGAGCTGCCGCCGGGCGTCATCAAGATGGTCAAGGCTTTCATCGCGATGAAACGCAAACTGTCGGTTGGCGACAAGATGGCGGGTCGTCACGGCAACAAGGGTGTCATCGCGAGGATTCTGCCGGAAGAGGAAATGCCGTACCTGCCTGATGGCACGCCGGTGGAGATCGTGTTGAATCCGCTTGGCGTTCCTTCGCGCATGAACGTCGGGCAGATTCTGGAGACTCACCTGGGTTGGGCGTCGCACAAGATCGGCCAGACGATCGGCGAGTTACTCAAAGACGGCACGAAGGTCGATACGATCCGCAAGATCTATCGCGATGTGTTCAGCAGTTCCGATTGGCAGGACAGAATCGGAGCGATGACCGACGCGCAGTTGGTCGATCATGCGCGCACGATCGTTGATGGAATTCCGTACGCGTCGCCGGTGTTTGACGGCGCGCGGGAATCTGAGATCAAGAAGCTGCTCGAGTATGCCGGGCTGCCGACCTCGGGCAAGACGGTCCTCTACGACGGCATGACGGGTGACGCGTTCGAGCAGAAGGTAACTGTGGGCTACATCTACATGATGAAGCTCTCGCACCTGGTCGACGACAAGATCCACGCGCGCTCGATCGGGCCGTATTCGCTGATCACCCAGCAGCCGCTGGGAGGCAAGGCTCAGTTCGGCGGCCAGCGCTTCGGAGAGATGGAAGTGTGGGCGCTGGAGGCTTACGGAGCCGCGCACATCCTTCAAGAGCTGCTTACGGCGAAGTCGGACGACGTCGCCGGCCGGTCAAAGATCTACGAGGCGATAGTGAAGGGCGAGGCCGACTTCGATCCCGGCGTGCCCGAGTCGTTCAACGTTTTGATCCGCGAGCTGCAGTCGCTGTGTCTCGACGTTGAGTTGATGCGCCGCCCGGAGGAAGTTGAAGAAGTGGTAACGGAATAGGGAACCCGTTCCGGGTTCCGGGTTCGTGGTTCCGGGTTGCGCCCCTTGCTTTTGGGGCACAGCCGGAACGCGGAACCCTGAACCTTTCAACAGAGGAAGGTAACAGAGAAATGTTTAGGACACATCAAGAACGAACGAGCCTGGCACCTGACTTTGAAGCCATAAGGATAAGTCTTGCCTCACCCGAGAAAATCCTGGGATGGTCGCACGGCGAGGTCACCAAGCCAGAGACTATCAACTATCGGACCTTTAAGCCCGAACGCGATGGGCTTTTCTGCGCGAAGATATTCGGCCCGGTCACCGACTGGGAGTGCCTGTGCGGAAAATATAAGAGGATGAAACATCGCGGCGTTGTGTGCGACAAGTGCGGCGTCGAGGTTACCCAATCGAAGGTTCGACGCGAGCGCCTCGGCCACATCAAGCTCGCCAGTCCGTGCTCGCACGTTTGGTTTTTCAAGGGGCTTCCCTCGCGCATAGGCCACCTGCTCGACATACCTCTTCGCGAACTCGAGAAGGTGCTCTACTTCGAGTCCTATATCGTAATCGATCCGGGAGACCATCCGGGTGATAAACCCGGCGATCCGGATAAGGAAACAGGGTTGAAAGAAAGAGAGTTGCTGCCCGACGAGCGCTACCGCGAGCTCATGCAGCAGTTCCCGGGCCGCTTCCTCGCGAAGATGGGCGCTGAGGCTATCAAACAACTGCTCCATAAAGTTGATGTGGAAGCTCTGGCGATCGAGATGCGCCAGAAGATGAAGGAAGAGACTTCCCAGCAGAAGAAGCTGAAGTACTCGAAGCGGCTCAAAGTCGTCGAAGCATTTCGCCGCTCGGGCAATCATCCCGACTGGATGATCCTGGACATTATCCCTGTGATTCCGCCTGAGCTTCGCCCCCTGGTTCCCCTGGACGGAGGGCGCTTCGCGACAAGCGACTTGAACGATCTGTATCGACGAGTCATCAATCGCAACAATCGCTTGTCGAAGCTGATCGAGTTGAAGGCGCCCGAAGTGATCGTGCGCAACGAGAAACGAATGCTCCAGGAAGCGGTCGATGCGCTGTTTGACAACGGACGCCGCGGCCGCGTGCTGCGAGGCGCAAATAATCGTCCGCTCAAGTCGCTCTCGGACACGCTCAAAGGCAAGCAGGGCCGCTTCCGGCAGAACCTTCTGGGCAAGCGCGTCGACTACTCAGGACGTTCGGTCATCGTGGTCGGGCCCGAGCTGAAGTTGCATCAATGCGGTCTGCCCAAGAAAATGGCGCTCGAGCTGTTCAAGCCGTTCATCTACAACCTGCTCGAGAAGAAACAGTACGCAGCGACGATCAAGCAGGCGAAGGAAATGGTGGAGCGGCAGGAGCCGGTTGTTTGGGACATCCTCGAAGAAGTTATTCGCGAACACCCGGTGCTGTTGAACCGCGCACCTACGCTGCACCGCCTCGGTATTCAGGCTTTCGAGCCGGTGCTGGTCGAAGGCAAGGCGATCAAGATTCACCCGCTCGTTTGCACCGCGTTCAATGCTGACTTCGACGGCGATCAGATGGCCGTCCACATTCCGCTCTCGCCTGAAGCCCAGGTCGAAGCGAGCGTGTTGATGCTGGCGTCCAACAATATTCTTTCGCCCGCGAACGGGCAGCCGATCGCGGTACCAACTCAGGACATCGTGCTGGGTTGCTACTACCTGACGAAGGACAAAAAAGACGACAAGTTCGCGGGCCGCAAATTCGCGTCGAGCGACGAAGTGCTGCTGGCTCTCGACGCTGCCGAAGTTCACACCCAGACTCCGATCAAGCTTCTGTTCTCGGGCGAGGTCATCGACCTGGAGCACGAGCGCGACGATCAAGATGTGATACGCGGAACCGTTCGAACATTGAAAAATCGAGTGATCGACACAACGGTCGGCCGCGTGATCTTCAACGAGCAAATGCCTGCAATGATGCCCTATGTCAACGGCACGCTCAAGAAGAAGGGATTGACGTCGTTGGTCAATTATTGCCACTTGCGGCTCGGTCACGCTGAAACGGTGAAGATGCTCGACAAGGTGAAAGACCTTGGCTTTCTGTTCGCGACAAAGGCGGGCATTTCGATCGGCATTGACGA
Organism: uncultured Clostridia bacterium; assembly: GCA_964548075.1. Taxonomy (GTDB): domain Bacteria; phylum Acidobacteriota; class Blastocatellia; order UBA7656; family UBA7656; genus Onstottus_A. The sequence goes on from CAZJQQ010000084.1 coordinate 10,899, forward strand.
TCTGGTAACGCCGCCAGCAAAAGCAGAACTCGTTCAGCAGGCGAACCGCGATGTCGTTTCGGTCGAGAATCAGTACAAGGAAGGAATCATCACCAACGGCGAGCGCTACAACAAGGTCATCGCCATATGGTCGGAAGTAACCGAGAAGGTCGCCGAAGCGATGTTCAAGGAGATGGACCGCAGCGAGCAGGAATCGGGCGAGATGAATCCGATCCTGATCATGGCAAACTCCGGAGCGCGAGGCTCGAAGCAGCAGATTCGTCAGCTCGCCGGCATGCGCGGGTTGATGGCCAAGCCTTCGGGCGAAATCATCGAGACGCCCATTCGCGCGAACTTCCGCGAAGGGTTGAACGTGCTTCAATACTTCATCTCGACTCACGGCGCGCGGAAAGGACTGGCGGACACGGCGCTCAAGACCGCGGACTCCGGTTACCTCACTCGCCGTTTGGTCGACGTAGCTCAGGACGTAATCGTCAGCGAGCCCGACTGCGGAACGATCAAGGGAATCTGGGCGACGGCTATCATCGAAGGCGGCGAGGAAATCGAATCGCTGCGTGACAGAATTATCGGCCGCGTCGTGCTCGAAGACGTCCGCGACCCGATCACCGGCGAGGCAATCGTCGAGTCCAACGAAGAAATCACCGAAGACCTTGCTGGTATGATCCAGACCGCAGGCGGAATCGAGCGCGTGCGCATCCGCTCGGTGCTGACTTGCGAGTCGCGCCGCGGCGTGTGCATAAAGTGCTACGGCCGCAACCTTGCTACGGGGCGTATGGTCGAGCTCGGCGAGGCTGTGGGCGTCATCGCCGCGCAATCGATCGGCGAGCCCGGTACGCAGCTTACGATGAGGACGTTCCACATCGGCGGCGTTGCCGGCGGAGTCAGCGAAATCACCAAGCACGAGGCGATTGCTTCGGGCACCGTGAAGTTCGAGGAGCTGAAGACGGTTCGGAACCGCGAGGGTGACCTGGTGGCGATGAACCGCAACGGTATCGTCGCCTTGATCGACGAACGCGGCCGCGAGCTCAAGCGATACCAGATCAACTACGGCGCGACGCTCAAGGTCACCGATGGGCAGCGAGTTGAAGAGGGGCAGGAGCTCGCGGAGTGGGATCCGTTCACATTTGCGATCCTCACTGAGGCGGAGGGCACTGTAACCTTCAAGGACCTGATCGAAGGCGTGACGGTTCGCGAAGAGGTCGACGAAGTAACCGGCCTGTCGCACCTGGTCGTCATAGATTCACCCGATGAGAAGCGTCAGCCGAGGATCGAGATCCGCGACGAAAAGAACAAGGTGTTGAAGACCTATCAGATGCCGGTGCGAGCCAACCTGCTGGTCGTTGACTACGAAGAATGGAAGAAGAAGCGAGGCGCTGGCGCTTCCAAGTTGCAGGAGGAGAAGGAGCATCTGCGTGTGGCGCCGGGCGACATCATCGCCAAGATCCCTCGCGAGACTACGAAGACCAAGGACATCACCGGAGGTTTACCGCGAGTGGTCGAGTTGTTCGAAGCTCGCAAGCCGCGCGAGACCGCTGTGATGACCGAGATCGACGGCGTGGTGAAGTTCGGACCCATCGTGAAGGGGCTGCGCCGAGTGATTGTCGAAGCGCCCGACGGTGAGAAGCGTGAGTACGCGATTCCTCGCGGCGTGCACATAAACGTGCAGGAGGACGATTGGGTGAGGGCAGGTGAGCCGCTCATGGACGGCCCGCTCAACCCGCACGACATCCTGTCGGTGCGCGGTATCGAAGAACTTCAGCGCTACCTTGTGAACGAAATTCAAGAGGTCTACCGTCTGCAAGGTGTCAACATCAATGACAAGCACATCGAAGTCATCGTTCGCCAGATGCTGCGATGGGTGCGCGTCAAAGACGTCGGCGACACCGAGTTCCTGCTCGAAGACATGGTCGACCGCTTCCGCTTCCAGGACGAGAACGAGCGCATTATCGCGGAGGACGGCACGCCGGCCTCGATGGAGCCGTTGCTGCTAGGAATCACGAAGGCTTCGCTATCAACCGAGTCGTTCATCTCGGCTGCGTCGTTCCAGGAGACGACGCGAGTGCTGACCGAAGCCGCGATAAGCGGCAAGGTGGACTACCTGCGCGGGCTCAAGGAGAACGTGATCATGGGCCGGCTGATTCCCGCCGGGACGGGCATGGAGTACTACCGCAACATCAAGCTCGATCCGGACCAGACGGTTGAGGAAGAGTTGGAAGCGGGAGAGATTCCTGCGGTCGACGACATCAAGGCGGGAGCTTAGGAAGTTGGAGACTAATACGATCACGAAGAGACACGAAGGCCTTTGTTCTCCTTCGTGTCTCTTCGCACATTAACTCACTGCTTCGGACCTATTACTGGGCCGTCTCCAACAACGAAGTAACTGGGGGGCGGAACGCCGTTGGCAAGGAAGTACGCGCAGGCCGCTGCCGATTGTGAATTGACTGAACTCTTATCTGCAGACGAATTGCTCTTTGGCACAACCACCGCGCAGCAACTGACTCCCACGTTGCCTGCTGAGTCAGTCGCTCTCACCACGATCAAATAGACCCGTCCGTCAGAATCTCCTTTGCGTTCCGAGCGCAAACGCAGCGAGCCGGGCGCAATGTCCTTCGCATCAGGTGAATGGTTGCCATCGCCTGTCGCTGATTCGTCGTCCTCGTCGCCGAACACTAGCACTTGAATCGCGGGCGGGCCGGGACAGTTATCGGTTGCGCTGGCTGCGAGTCCGACATTAATCAGGTTGTGGTTTGGCGGCCAGAGAGAAGATACAGCCACCGAGCAACTCACGATCGGGAGTTGTGTATCCTGAACAGTGACGGTGAAGCTGCACGTTGACGTGTTGTTCGATGCATCGGTCGCTGTGCAAGTGACCCCGGTTGCGCCTACCGGGAATGTCGAACCCGACTGTGGATTGCAGGCGGCGGTTACTCCTGGGCAGTTGTCACTGGCGGTCGCGGTGTAATTCACTACGGCTGAGCATTGTCCGCTGGCAGCAGGCTGCGTGATGTTGCTCGGACAGGTGATGCTGGGTGGCTGCGTGTCATTCACCGTCACTGTGAAACTGCAATTTGCTGGGTTTCCCGACGCATCCGTAGCAGTACAGGTGATGGTAGTCGTCCCTACAGGGAAGAATGAGCCTGAGCCAGGTGAACAGATGGTTGTTCCACCCGGGCAGTTATCACTTACAGTCGGAGCCGGATAGTTGACCACACTGCCGCACTGGTTGGGACTGTTGGCGACCGCGACATTCACGGGACAGGTGATCGAAGGCGGCTGGGTGTCATTTACGGTGATGGTGAAAGAGCAGCTCGGTCCAGCCGCAGGGGTGCATGTAACGGTCGTCGTCCCGACGGGGTAGAACGAACCCGACGCGGGCGAGCAGACTATTGTGCCGCACGATCCGCTAGTTGTTGGAGCCGAATAGCTGACGATGGTCCCGCACTGGTTCGGACTATTGGGTTGCGTGATGTTAGCCGGACAGGTGAGGGTACATCCGCCACAGCCAGAACCCGCGGCGACATCAAAGTTTGCGTAGTTGCTCCGGCCTCCCGCACTCACATCTATGACCCTTGCGAACCACGTTCCGATATTACTAAAAGTCCCGCCTCCAAGGTCTGATGTTGGAGTTGAAGGAAGCGTGAAAGTGAAGGTTTGTAGATTCGCCGCGATCACAAAGTCATTAACCAGGTTGCGTTGAATGCCATTAAAATCACCGATTTGAACTCTCAACGGAGCGAGCGTTCCAGGACCGGTATCATCCACAAATACTTTGGCGCAGACCGTGCAACCGATGTTGATTGAAGTCACTGGAGTTGTACACGTGCTGTCCAGCACGATCACACCGGGAGAATACGTCGCAACATAGGTGTGGTCCGCCGCGCCGCCTGGCACACATATCGCTCTACCGTCGGTGAACGGGATCTGAGTCAACATGCCACCATCTGTACTAGTCCAACCAACAAACAAGCCGTTCTGATCGGACACTTGAGGAGCCGTGAGCCTGGCTGAACCGTCGGAAGCTAACGCAAAAGTGTGAGGAGATGGATTGCCGACGCCTGTTACTGTCGCCGAGCTTGCGCCACCTGTACTGCAATCGGTCGAACCGGAGAACGTCTCCTTGGTGAGCGTAAATGTCTGCGATCCTCCGGGAGAGATTGGCATTGCAGGTGATCCCTGATACCGAGAGCTCACTGTTACGTTGCCATCGGTAAACCTCGCGCCCGGCGTGATTGCATTGGATGCCGAAGTAGATATGCGGAAAGGCGCCGCACCTAGTGCTACAAAAGCCAGAAAGCCGCCGATGAGGACTAATGCAATCGACGTTTCTGTTGTCGGTCTCTTCATTCTTGCGGTACGGCGAGCCGTGCGCGTGTTCATATCAATCTCTCCTTCCCTGCATTCTTCCCTAAGACTTCGTTCTGGCGATGGCGGTCTGACGTCTAGTTCTGTCGGTAATCAGCAGGCCTGTATGTGAAAGGCCCGAAAGCAATGACCTCAACGCCCAAGGTTCTTGAGCCGCATCATAATATGCTCAGCAAAAATTCTAATCAAGCGGTGGCTAGCAGGGTTGATTGAGCGGACCGAGGAAGAGATAAGCGCCTGCTACCGCAACATCAGGCTCGAGCGGCACAGAACGGTGGAGGAAGTCGAAGAGTACGAAGCCGGAGAAATCCCTGGGGTGAGATATCAAAGCTGAGGCTAAGGAGGCCGGCGTTTGATCCAAATCTGGCAAGCTGCCAGCTTGCGATGGATCGGAGTCGCAACGAAATAGAATAAGGGATGGAAGATTGTTTGTCTTCCATCCCCTCAGTTTTTCGTGTATGCCACGCTTCAGAACGTCACGATCCAAGTCCCGAAAGGTTTGAATGGATTTCCTCCGACAGCCCGGTCAACGAACACGTCTGACATGTTCTTTGGTCCGAGTCCTGGCATGAGGCTCAATAACGACCCGCTGGTGAGGTAGTAGCGTTGTGTCCCGCCACCGATAGTAGCGCCAAAGTTGCTGTCAGCAGCGGCGTCGTTGAACCATAGTCTCGCCGTTCCGCTTCTGTGTCCGGCCGCGTTGACAGCGATGCGCACGGACAGCCTGATGTTCAGCATGTCGCCTGGCGAGACGCTAACGGGCGCGGGCAAGGCGAGGTTGATCGTTCTGGCAACGGCGTTGTTGAACCCGCTGCTTCCGCCGGGCACATTGTCCATTTGTCCCGAACCAACGGGTGCGCCGTTTTTGAAGAGCTCGGCCAGCAAGTCGAACTTGGTTCCCACGTCGTCGCTGTTTTTTAGTCCGAGCCACGCTTTGGCAGAGCCCAGCGCAGTGAGCTGCGGAGGCGACACAGTGACCGTGAATGAGCAGTCGGCTGTGTTGCTTGACGCGTCGGTTGCGGTGCAGATAACGGGCGTCGGGCCGAAGGGGAAAACCGAGCCCGAAGGCGGATTGCAAACAGAGTCTACACCTGGGCAGTTGTCGCTGGCGGTCGCGGTGTAATTGACCACGGCTGAGGATTGCCCAAGGTCAGCAGGTTGTGAAATGTTGCTCGGACAGTTCATGGCCGGCTGCTGTGTATCATTAACTGTTATCGTGAACGAGCAGCTCTCCGAATCTTGGCCGCTGTCGCAGCTGACGGTAGTTGTGCCTGTGGGGAAGAACACACCCGATGCCGGTGAGCACGTCAGTGTGCCGCAGGTTCCGCTTGTGGCCGGATCCGGATAGGTGACCACTGCCCCGCACTCGTTGGGGTCGTTCAGTCGCGAGATGTTTTCTGGACAGGTGAGGGTACATGGTTGATTGCCCGAGACGACCTGTTGGCACTGGGAAAACTCCGACGTATTGCCCGCCGGATCGGTTGCGGTAGCGGTGACGACCTGACCCACCGAAGTTGGCGTTGCCAAGGTGACATCGAAGCTTGCGTTGCAAGTTTCGCCAGTCGTCACTGTCGCTGAGCCGATGAATGTTTTCCCTTCGCCAAACCCTGATGGGTCGCAGTCAGAGTTGGAGAAGAACTGAATAGTGAAAGCTTTATTAGGAACACTGTTGAGCGTGCCTTGAATTGTTGTGTTGCCGCCTGAAGTACCGGCCGAGGTCAGCACGGGAAAGTTCTGAAAACTGTTCGCGCCTGAGTCGCCATCACACGGATCGTTGGGGGTTACTCCGCTAGGGGGTTGGAAAAGGCTTACGAGGATCAACATTCCAATTTGGTCTGGCTCAAAGTTGATCCATTCCTAGATAGCGTGCGCTCCGATCCGAGATTCCAGGACTTGCTGCGGCGCATGCGGCTGGAGGAATGACAATCCGTTTCAGACATCTCCCGCATCTCTCCTCCTGCCGCGAGCGGCTCCGACGACTGGCCTGGCGTGCTTCATCGCGAACGTCATGTCGCACGCCGTGCTGCTTACTACTTACCGTGGACAGTTGTTGCGAGTTCAGTCTGTGGGGTGAAGGTGTTGTTCACAAGGTCCGCGAGCCACTCAGCGCTCTGCTGAACGTCACCAACCTCGACGTACGAGAAGGCCAGAACAACCTTGGTCTTGGAACCCTTGATGGGGCGCACGACCCAACCCTGGTACGCACGCAGGTTCCCGACTCGTTTCGAAGTATCGAGCTCGCGCACCAGGCGAGCGTCGATCGTAAGCCCTGGCTCGTTGGATGGAGTTTTGCGCAGCTTGTCCAGGGCGGCCAAAACCGTCTTGGGCTCGGCCTGTTCGGAGTAGACCATCGGAACCACAAAGATATAAATCCCAACGCTGAAGAGGGCCACGAGAGCTGCGAGGCTAAGAACCGATGCGCGAAGCTTTCGCGGCGGCTTGCCTGGGCGCGCGCTTGAGCGCTTCGCCGGTTTGTTACTCCTTTGTTTAGCCCTTCTGAATGCGACCCCCACTGGAGGGTTAGGATTCTCGGCGAGGTTGGTTTCTTCGGGCTCGTCTTCGGCGGCGGTGAATCCGCGCCTCGGCTTTGGCAGGCTGCAGTAAGGGCAGTACAGTGCTTCGCTCGGCACATCAGTTCCGCAACGTGGACACGACAAGGCCATGGCATTCTCCTATGAGTTGAGTCGATCTTTAAGCACACGGGGGGCCAATCCCGGTAATCGGCATAAAAGCTGGCCCAGGTGTCAGTTTTGATCGATGATCGGAGAAGAAGGAGTCAAGAGTCCTCACATTTTTTGTGAGGGGTGATAAAAATTGTCATCTTGTTCGCGCCCGACGCGGGGATTCGGGGAGCTGCTTTCAAAGCCCGCCCGAAGGTGTGTGTTCGTAGGTTTCTCGATCCCAGTACCGGCGCGACGCAGGTGCCGACAGCACGTCGCAAGGGATTACTTTTGCCGGGGTTGACAACAAACAAGTGCGCCGGTATAGTTCCTCGTTTGGAACATGGCGCTCTTTTGGTTCTGGCATGCGGAGGCGCCTTGTTAGTTGAAACCGGACGCGGAATAAACGTTATTGTGGCGTAAAAGGAAACCGGATTAACTCCCGGATTCTCGAATTCAAAACGAAAGTTGACCTGAGATCACGCCACAGAGAAGTTTGGCCTGGGGAGGCCGAATCCGCAGCTACTTTTCAGAACATCCCCATAAAAGACGAAGATAAGCCCGGCCTGGAAGGGACGCACAATAGTGGGGGCGACGTGGGTATCCTGTGCTCCTGACCCTGGCGGGAATCGAGCGACGGCGCTCACGAAGTGAGCGACGCCCGAGGCGTCTCAGCCCGGACACGATTGAGAGGAGCTATAGGTGCCGACACTTAGTCAGTTAGTTCGCAAGGGGCGAGTGAATGTCAAGTACAAGACATCGAGCCCGGCTTTGAATTCAAGCCCACAGAAGCGCGGCGTGTGCACACGGGTCTACACGCAGACGCCAAAGAAGCCGAATTCAGCCCTGCGCAAAGTGGCGCGCGTTCGTCTGACGAACGGGATTGAGGTCACGACCTATATTCCGGGCATCGGTCACAACCTGCAGGAGCACTCGATTGTGTTGATTCGGGGGGGCCGCGTAAAGGACTTGCCGGGCGTTCGTTACCACGTGGTTCGTGGGACACTGGACGCGGTAGGGGTTCAGGGACGCAAACAGAGCCGGTCCAAGTATGGAGCGAAACGGCCGAAGGAAGCGTCTCCGGCAAAGAAATAAGTTCCTGGTTTCTCGTTTCTGGTTTGTGGTTCTGACGATCCAGAACTGGAAACCAGAGACCAGAAACCAGCAACTAGAAACCAGAAACCGAGAAAGTTATGCCAAGAAGAAGAGTTGCAGCGAAGCGCGAGGTTCTGCCGGACCCTCTATACAACTCGACGATGGTGACCAGGTTCATCAATTCGCTGATGTGGGAGGGCAGGAAGTCAGTGGCCGAAGGTATCTTCTACGGCGCGATGAGGCAGATTCACGACAAGACTCAAGAGGATCCGCTGAAGACTTTCAAGAAAGCGATTGATAACGTCAAACCGCGAGTCGAGGTCAAGTCTCGCAGGGTGGGCGGCTCTACCTATCAAGTTCCCATCGAGGTCGATCAGAAGTCGCGCGGTAACAGCCTGGCCATCAGGTGGGTTATCAGTTACGCGCGCGGACGCGGCGAGAAGACTATGACTGATCGCCTCGCCGGCGAGATTCTCGATGCCGCGAACAATCGCGGCAACGCGGTGAAGAAGAAAGACGATACGCATCGCATGGCTGACGCGAACAAAGCGTTCGCGCACTATCGGTGGTGATAGGACCTATAGGACCTATAGGACTTATATAGAAAAATGTCGAAGCAAGCGCCAGCACCATTACAACGGTTCCGCAACATCGGGATCATGGCTCACATCGATGCCGGAAAGACCACGACGACCGAGCGCGTCCTCTACTACACGGGCGTCTCGTATAAGATCGGCGAGGTCCACGAAGGCACGGCGGTCATGGACTGGATGGAGCAGGAACAAGAGCGCGGCATAACGATCACGTCGGCGGCGACGACGTGCTTTTGGCCGCGGGGCGGTGAGGACTATCGCATCAACATCATAGACACACCGGGTCACGTCGATTTCACAATCGAAGTTGAGCGCTCGTTGCGCGTGCTCGACGGCGCGGTGGCGGTGTTCGACGCGGTAGCCGGCGTGCAGCCGCAGTCTGAGACCGTCTGGCGTCAAGCCGATAAATACAACGTTCCGCGCATCGCTTTCATGAATAAGATGGATCGGCCGGGCGCTGATTTCAATCACGCGATCCAGACCATGCGCGACCGCCTGAGCGCGAATCCCGTCGCGATCCAGTATCCGATTGGGGCTGAGGATCAGTTCCGAGGAGTGATCGATCTGATCACTATGCGTGCGATTCTGTACAACGTCGAGGACAAGGGTGCTGAACCGGATGTGGTCGACATACCGGATGACCTTCGGGCGGATGCCGCGGCCGCGCGCGACAAAATGATCGAAGCGCTTGCCGACGCGGACGACCAGATCGCTGAAAAGTACCTCGCGGGTGAAAAGGTTTCCGACGCCGAGATTCGCGCGGCTCTTCGGCGCGAGACGATCGCGCTGAAGCTCGTGCCGGTCGTGGCCGGCTCCGCCTTTAAGAATAAGGGTGTGCAGCCGCTTCTTGACGCCGTGGTCGATTTCCTCCCCAGCCCACTCGATGTGCCGGCTGTCATTGGCGTGAACCCCAAGAAGGGAACCGAGGAAGAGCGGCCTCCCGATCCGAAGGCGCCGTTCTCCGGACTTGTGTTTAAGATCATGGGTGACAAGCACGTCGGTCAGCTTTCATTCGTTCGAATCTATTCAGGCACTCTTAAGGCAGGTTCGTACACGTTGAATTCGACCAGGGGTTCAAAGGAGCGAGTGGGCCGCATCATGTGCATGCACGCGAACAAGCGCGAAGATGTTGAGCAGGCGACCGCAGGCGAGATCGTCGCGGTGGCTGGCCTCAAACAGGTCACCACCGGCGACACAATCTGCGAAGAGTCCCGCCCAATCATCCTCGAAGCTCTTGAATTCCCGGCGCCCGTCATATCCCAGGCAATCGAACCCAAGACGAGACAAGATCAAGAGAAGCTGGGTATCGGTCTCCAGCGCCTCGCAGCCGAAGACCCGAGCTTCAAGGTGTCGAGCGATCAGGAGACCGGACAGACGATCATCAGCGGAATGGGCGAGCTTCACCTCGAGATCATCGTCGATCGACTGAAGCGAGAGTTCGGGGTCGATGCGAATGTTGGGCGTCCGCAGGTCGCTTATCGAGAGACTATACGCAAGGCCGCCGAGGGAGTTGGGAAGTTCGTTCGGCAGACGGGTGGACGCGGCCAGTACGGGCACGCTGAGGTCAAGATCGAACCGGCCGAACCCGGCACTGGATACGAGTTTGTCAACGCGATCGTTGGCGGCGTCATCCCGCGCGAATACATTAAGCCTGTCGGCGAAGGTATCAAGGAAGCGATGGAAGGTGGCGTTCTCGCTGGCTACGAGATGGTTGACGTCAAGGCGACGCTGCATTACGGCAGCTACCACGAGGTTGACTCTTCGGAGATGGCTTTCAAGATCGCCGGCTCGATGGCCTTCAAGGACGCGGCTAAGAAAGCTGATCCGGTGTTGATGGAGCCGCTCATGAGAGTTGAGGTTGTCGCGCCTGAAGAGTACGCGGGGTCGATTACGGGTGACATCAACTCGCGCCGCGGCCGAATCGAGAGCATGGCTGCGAGACCGGGCACGCAGGTCATCACCGCGCTCGTGCCGCTTTCGGAGATGTTCGGGTATTCGACTGATATGCGCTCGATGACCCAGGGCCGCGCGACTTACACGATGCACTTCCATCGGTACGAGGAAGCGCCCCGCAGCGTGCGTGAAGAGATCATAGCGAAGGTGCAAGGCACCGCGAGGTAATTCTTTTTCCATCTCAGGCGAGCGCAATGAGAGCGTTCGCGGAAAAAAGGAGCTAGATAACTATGGCAAAGGAAAAATTTGACCGTTCAAAACCGCACGTGAACGTGGGAACGATCG
>CAZJQQ010000085.1:0-21448 GCA_964548075.1 uncultured Clostridia bacterium
TGCCTTCTGCCTTCTGCCTTCTGCCTTCTGCCTTCTGCCTTCTGCCTTCTGCCTTTCTGGGTAATTCTTCGCTCTCTCTGGTCATATTTCGCAACGGCCATTCCAAGTCCTCAAGCAATTAGCGAATTAGGGCGGCACGTTCATTGCTCTCGAAAGGGCGCGAATCGTGAACGCTGCTCGAGAAGGCCAGGGTTGGGTGATGGTGATCAACGAGCGAATAACCTTTGAGCGCATTCTGTGCCCGATCGATCTCACGCCGGAGTCGGATGAATCACTGCGTTATGGAATAGCTCTGGCAAAGGCCTACGACGCGAAGCTATTCGTAATCAACTGCATAGACAGCTACGCGGTCAGTGGGTTGAGCGACCGCGCGAACGTCAAGAAACTCCTCGATACATCGGTTCGAAAGTACTTGCGTCTCCCCCAGTCGGCGGATTTCAGTTGGGAGATTGTGCTGGTTGACGGAGACCCCAAGGAAGCGATCACCGAGCAGGCGGCTGAGCGGAGGATCGACTTGATCGTTATGCGCTCGCGGCGGCGACCCTACGCGGCGGCGTTGCTTGGCTCGACCGCGGAGACTGTCTGCCGCACCGCGCCCTGTCCGGTGATGGTGACGCACCCTCTCCAACAGGACTGGGCCGGCATGACGACAAACGAGATTGGACTCCAGAGGGTGCTCGCGGCCTACGACTTTTCCAGCGACTCGGAACTCGCGCTTTCCTATGGGCTCTCGCTCGCGCAAGAGAGTCAGGCCGAGCTTCACCTCTTGCACGTGTTGCCAGCTCGATCGGCCAGACCAGGGGCGCCCGAGATCGCTTTCATGCCCCCCGGCGCCGAGGATGGATTCCGTGACGCAGCGAGCCGGCTTCGCAGTGCCGTTCCTCCCGAGACGCGCGTGTGGTGCGATGTGAAACAGGCGGTGCGCGAGGGTCACCCTTACCGCGAGGTGCTTGCGTATGCCGACGAGCAAAACATCGATCTGATATGCATGGGGGCCAGCGGCACCGGGTTCGGTATGCGTGCACTGTTCGGTTCCAACGCGGACCGCGTGCTTCGTCAGGCGCCGTGCCCGGTGCTGATCGCCCGGCCGCTGAGACCGGCGTTTGCCGCGCCCGCCGGCGTTCAGCAATGAGGATGTCATTTGGCGGTGGAGGCTGCCTTTGCAGCAAGACGAAGAGGACTGACTATGAAAATACTACTAGCGATTGACGGATCAACATTCAGCGATGCGGCGGTCAAGGAGGTAGCAGTGAAGCCGTGGCCCGTGAACTCCGAGGTGAAAATCATTTCGGTGGTCGAGCCGCCGCTGCTGCCCACGGTTGAAACGTGGGTACCGCCGGACAACTACATTGAAGCGATCGAGGCTGCGGGCGAGGATCAAGCGCGATCGATCGTCACCAAAGCAGCGGATCGCGTACGGGAAGCGCAGGGTGACCAGCTTCGTGTTTCTACCGAGATTGTGAGGGGCCATCCGAAGCACGCCATCATCGACGAAGCGGACTCGTGGGGCGCCGATCTGATCTTGATGGGCTCGCATGGCTACCGGGGGCTGACAAGGCTTTGGCTCGGCTCGGTTTCGCAAGCTGTTGCGTCACACGCGAAGTGCTCAGTCGGCATCGTTCGCGAGCGCGAACATGCGGAGTGAAAGTGTGATCCGTGACGTAGCATAGACTTTACTCTGTGTCGATTGATCAGAGACAGATTCAAGGACACAGACTAAAGTCTATGCTACGTCACGCGTCACGCATCGAGGTTCTGAAATGATCACACCCCTGAGCCAGGAAGAGGCTAGAACGCTTCTTGCCGAGACTAAGATCGGGCGGCTGGGGTGCCTGTATGCGGGCGGGCCCTACGTGGTTCCGGTCAATTATGTTTTCGATCGCGAGAACATCTATGTGCATTCGTTGCCGGGGCGCAAGCTTGAGGCGCTTCGAGCAAACCCGCGGGCCTGTCTTCAGGTCGACGAGATCATTGACGTGTATCGGTGGCGAAGCGCGATCGCTTACGGCATCTACGAAGACGTCACCGATGTGGGCGAACGCGACCGGGCAGTGCGGTTTCTCCTGGCCCGCTTCCCGCAGTTGACTCCGGTTGAGTCTGTTCCCGTCCACGATGGTCAGTCGTCGGTCATAATCTTCAAGATTCACGTCGAGGAGGTGACCGGCGTCGGAGAGAAATAGTACCGACTCGGGGATCCGCAGGCGGGCCATCGTCGGAGGCCCTCAGAGCGAAGCTTCGAGAAGCGAGCGGTGCACCTGGGCCGCTTGCCCTTTCTGTTGGCAGCTCAATCCGTCATTTGCGAAACACGCGACCCCGAGACTTCGATGCCGATGATCCGCCACTGGGAGATCTAAGTTCTCAGGGCCTTATGGCCACCTTGAGAGCGCCGTCCAATCGTTCACCGAACACGCGGTATCCCTCTTTGATTTCACTAAGCGAGAAGCGGTGTGTGATCAACGGTGTCAAGTCGACGCGCCCGTGCCGGACCACTTCCATTAACCGGCGCATTCTCTCCTTGCCGCCCGGGCAAAGGGTTGTAACGATGCGGTGGTCTCCGAGTCCGGCCGCGAACGCGTCGTAAGGCATCTGTAGCTTGCCCGAATACACGCCGAGGCTCGAGAGCGTTCCACCCGGCCGCAAGCACCGAAGCGCACTCTCAAAGGTCGTCTGCTCACCGAGGGCTTCGATCGCCACGTCTGCTCCGCCGCCGGTCAGCCGCTTGATTTCAGCGAGTACGTCCAGGTTGCGGAAGTTGAGCGTCACGTCCGCTCCCATTCGCCGCGACATCGCAAGCCGGTTCTCGTCGCTGTCAATCCCGATGATGAGCGATGCGCCCATCAGCTTCGCCCCGGCAGTCGCGCACAGACCGATTGGCCCTTGCGCGAAGACCACAACCGAATCGCCAATGCGCACACGACCTGACTCTGCGCCGCTGAAGCCAGTCGAAGCGATGTCGGCCAGCAGTACAACTTGCTCGTCGGTCAATTCGTCCGGAATCTTGGCCAGATTCGCTTGCGCGTGAGGCACAAGCAGGAACTCGGCCTGTGCGCCGTTGATCGTGTTGCCGAAGCGCCAGCCGCCCATTGCTTCATAGCCTTCCCCGTGGCCACATTGCGACTGGTGCCCGGAGAGACAAGCCAGGCATTGACCGCAGGGCGTGATCGCGCCTACGAGCACGCGATCGCCAATCTCGAATCCGGTGACTCCAGCCCCGAGCTCGGCGATAACACCCACCGGCTCGTGGCCGATGATCAGGCCCGATTTCACGCGATATTCGCCGCGGACGATATGAAGATCGGTGCCGCAAATCGTTGTCAGCGTCACCCGGATGATCGCTTCGCCGGCACCACAGGTTGGCCGCGGCACTTCTTCAACTCGAATGTCGTTTTCTGCGTGGAAAACGCACGCTTTCATTTTTTCCACTATTCACCCCCTTTTGAATAATTGCCGACAAAGCAACGACAGACGCCAGCAAGAGGCTTGGCTTGCATTTGCGCGCACCGGTCGTAGTCCAGTGATTGCGGCAATGAATGTGCCACGCGCTCTGATCGACGAATCCTGAGCAGGCGTGAGATTCGGCATCTCAGCCAGCGCAATGTCCCGCAGTTTGTTGGGAGAAATCACGCTCCGCGCTAGAAGGTGCGTGACCGCAGCCGGCATTTCTTGCTTGTATGCGCAAACCCGATACTTGTAGCATGTCAACACACGCAGAACACCTGGAGCACATTGGAATGTACGGCACGGTGCGGAATGGTTGATTCAAGAGCCTCGGGGCGTATCAACGTTGATAAGGATCGGGGGGACGATCTGGTTGCGGCGGTGCTTGACACGGCTGACGCATTGATAGTCGTGTTGGACCGCGAGGGAGGCATAGTCAGTTTCAACCGTGCCTGTGAAGAGACAACGGGCTACGCCTTTGATGAAGTGCGCGGGCGCTTTCTGTGGGACTTCCTCCTGGCACCCGAAGAAGTTGGATCTGTCAAAACGGTGTTCAGCGGGCTGAAGCAAGGCGAGCTTCCAAGTCAGTTCAGAAACTACTGGGTGACCAGGGACGGCGAGCGCCGGTTGATCGACTGGCGTAACACAGTCTTGGTGGACTCGAAGGGTCGTGTGCAGTTCGTGATCGGCGTTGGCATCGATAGCACTCAACAAAACCAAGCCGAGGAAGAGTTGCGTGTATCGCTCAAGGAGCTCGCCGATATCAAGTTCGCGCTCGACGAATCATCTATCGTGGCGATAACCGATCAGACCGGAATCATAAAGTATGTGAACGACAAGTTCTGCGAGATCTCGAAGTACTCACGGGAAGAGTTGTTGGGACAGGACCACCGCATCATCAATTCGAGTTTTCACCCGAAGGAGTTCATTAGGAATCTGTGGACGACGATTGCCGGCGGCAAGGTGTGGAAGGGGGAGATCAGAAACCTTGCGAAAGACGGAAGCATCTACTGGGTTGATACGACTATCGTCCCGTTCCTGAGTGAGAGCGGCAAGCCATATCAGTACGTCGCCATTCGCAACGACATCACCGAACGAAAGCGTGCCGAGGAACAACTCCGCGAACAAGCGACTCTGCTGGACAACGCTCAAGACGCGATTCTTGTGAGGGATCTGGAGGACAAGATTCTGTTCTGGAATAGGAGCGCTGAACGGATTTACGGCTGGCCTGCGTCAGAAGTCATCGGAAGGAATATCAGGGACATTATTTACACGAACAATATCGCTCAGTACGACGAAGCGAAACGAGTGGTGCTCAGGAAGGGAGAATGGGAGGGAGAGCTGCGCCAGCTTACAAAAGACGGTACAGACATTATCGCCGAAAGCCGGTGGACCCTTGTGCGGGACGACCGAGGTGAGCCGAAATCCGTGCTGGTGATCAACACCGACGTCACCGACAAGAGAAAAATCGAAGCGCAGTTCCTGCGCGCCCAGCGAATGGAGAGCATCGGCACTCTGGCCAGCGGCATAGCTCATGACTTCAACAACCTGCTGTCGCCCATCCTGATGTCGATTCAGCTATTGCAGGCCAGGATATCAGACGAAGACGGCCAGCGGCTGCTGGCGATGCTTCAAGCGAGCGCTGAACGCGGGGCCAGCCTTGTCAAACAGGTGCTCTCGTTCGCGAGAGGCGTCCAGGGTGAACGAATAACGCTTCAAACGCGTCATCTGATAAAAGAAATCGTCAAGATATTGAACGACACCCTGCCCAAGTCGATCGAGGTCGAGTATGAAGCAAGCGACGACCTCTCAGTGGTCGCAGGTGATGCAACGCAGCTTCATCAGGTGCTGATGAACTTCTGCGTGAACGCGCGCGACGCCATGCCTGGCGGAGGCAAGCTGACCATCAAAGCCAGCAACGTGCATATCGACGACAACTACGCCCGCATGAACCTTGAAGCTAAGCCGGGACGCTTCGTTATGATAAGCATCGCCGATAATGGAATCGGAATACCGCCTCACATCATCAACAAAATATTCGAGCCCTTCTTCACAACCAAAGAGCACGGCAAGGGAACCGGTCTCGGGCTATCGACGGCGCTCGGCATCGTTAAAGGTCACGGCGGGTTCATCAACGTCTACAGCGAGACCGGAAGAGGGACGCAGTTCAAGATTTATCTGCCCGCGGCCGAGACTCCCTTTACTGTGCAGGCGGAGTCATCGGCTTTCTTGCCGCTTGGACGCGGTGAGTTGATCCTGGTGGTGGACGACGAAATCGCGATCCGCGAAATCACCAAGGGCACCCTCGAAGCCTACGGATATCGCGCGCTCACGGCAGCGGATGGAACTGAAGCCGTGGCGTTGTACGCGCAGCACAAGGACGAGATCAGGCTCGTGCTGACCGACTTGATGATGCCCTACATGGACGGCCCGGTGACTATCCGCGCTCTGCAGAAGCTCAACCCTCACGTGAAGATCATCGCCAGTAGCGGACTCGCTGAGAACGGGAGGACGGCTGAACTGAATGGGGGCGTCAAGAGATTCCTACCGAAGCCGTACACTGCGCAGAAGCTGCTTACGACGCTTAGCGAATTGTTGAGTGAAGAATAGCACACTGATATCCCGCTACCGAATCGAAGGGCAAACATCGGCATGCCTAACGCAAAACTGAAAACCCTCACCGGAGAAAGTACGAATGCCGCAAACACCGCACACTGAACGTCACTTCACCGCGAGCTTGACGGTGCGAGACATCGTGATAGGAATGTCCGACGGGCTGACCGTACCGTTCGCGTTGGCGGCAGGTCTCTCGGGAGCAATCGACTCAACCGCGATCATCGTCACCGCGGGGCTTGCCGAGATAGCCGCGGGTTCGATAGCGATGGGCCTCGGGGGTTACCTGGCCGCCAAAAGCGACGCCGAACACTACGCCAGCGAGCAGCGCCGCGAGCAGAAAGAAGTGGCTGAGATTCCCGAGGAGGAAATGGAGGAAGTGGCTCAGGTCTTTCGGGGCTACGGGCTGACAAAAGAGCAAGTGGCTCCGGTGGTGCACGCGTTGAGTGAACGCCCGCAGGCTTGGGTTGATTTCATGATGCGATTCGAGCTCGGGCTTGAGGAGCCCAGGCCCGAACGCGCGCGGACCAGTGCTCTGACGATCGGGGGCGCGTACATGGCAGGCGGGATGATTCCGCTTGCGCCTTACATCATCGTTTCAAGTGCGCACGAGGCGCTCTTATTCTCGGTGGCGGTGACGCTGGTGGCCTTGTCGGTCTTTGGTTATATCAAAGGTCGATTTACGACGGCGAGGCCGTTCAGAAGCGCATTGGAAACGGCGCTCGTCGGAAGCCTGGCGGCTGGCGCGGCATTCCTGATCGCGAAAGCGATCTCTTAGCAGGTGTATCATCAAACGTGGCGTGTAACAGACATTTCAGTGAAGATTGGTATCGGCGCAAATCCGCCGGATCAGCGTCATCCGTGGTCTACGCCGCACTTGCAAAGCGATTCCCTCGAACGCAATAGACCACGGATCAAACGGATTCGACGGATCTGCACGGATTTCTTACCGATTTGATCGCTAGCGAAATGCCATTACAAGTCACCAGGCCGACCACTGACTACTGAAATGTCTTCCGAAACCCTTGCCATAGAATTTCGCAACGTCTCGCTTAGCTTCGACGACAAGCGCGCGCTCGACGACATAAGCTTCCAGCTGGCACGCGGAGAGACTATCTGCATAACCGGCGTTTCAGGCTCGGGCAAATCGGTACTCCTACGACTCGCGTCCGGGCTGCTCGCGCCTGACGAGGGTGAAGTGTTTGTAGAAGGGCGCGCGATCGGAGGGCTCGACGAACAAGAGCTGTTGGCGCTTCGAAGCGCAACCATGGGTGTTGTCTTTCAGGAACAATCGCTGTTCACCGGGATGTCTGTCTACGATAACACCGCCTTCCGCCTGGATGAGCACGGATGGCCTGAAGCGGATACTGAGAGCGCGGTCCGCGAGATTCTGAGATTCGTTGGACTCGAAGAGGACATCGACAAGCTTCCCGAAGAACTTTCAGTGGGCATGGGACGGCGGCTGGAGTTCGCGCGAGCGCTCGTCGGCTGGCCCAAGATCATGCTGTTCGATGAGGCGACATCGGGGCTCGATCCGATCAACGCCCGGATTATGCTCGATCTGGTGATTCGCGCGAGAGACATTCATCAAATATCGTCCCTGTTCGTCACAAAGGAGCTGCATGAGATTCCGTATCTGGCGAGCCACTCAGCGGTCCAGCGCGAGCCGGGAGAGATCTCAATCCGAAAAGTTGACGGCAGCGGCGAGACGGCAAATCAGATGAAAGTACTCGTGCTCGACGCCGGCCGCGCGGCTTTCTTCGGCACACCCGCTGATTTCGAATCTACCGACTTGCCGGCAGTCACGCGTATGACTCATCCCGCGTCCAGCGCACCCCCGACGGATAGCTACATCCCTGACCCCTGGAGGAAGGGGAAAAAACCTGGCGAGTAGCGTAGACTTTGGGAGTCCGTAGTCCGTAGTCCGTAGTCCGTAGTTCTTGGTTTTGGACCGACGACTCACCACGGACTACGGACTGCGGACTACGGGCTACGGACAACGGACCACGGACTCCCAGAGTCTCTGCTACTTCCGGCGGATGTTGCCGTTCTCGTGGCGATGGACATTCATCCTCTGAGCCACTATCCTGACATCGTTTTCGCTTGAAGCTGATTCCATTGACCACCCAGAATACAGGAGCTCCTAATGAAACGAAGTGCTGCTTCCGCCGCGCTGATTGCCTTCCTGATCACTACAATCTTCGCCGCTATCGGGCTGTCTCTCTCCGCGTCTGCAAGCGAGGTCGATGACGTCTATGATCGCGTCAAACACGGCTACGCCGATTCGGCTGGCGTGAAGATTCATTACGCGATGCTTGGTCCAACGTCCGGCTCGGCGAATGCGCCTCTCGTGGTGATGATCCATGGATTTCCCGATTTCTGGTACTCGTGGCGGCACCAGATGGCGGCGCTCTCGAAGGATTATCAAGTCGTGGCGATCGATCAGCGAGGCTACAACCTGAGCGATAAACCCAAGGGCAAAGAGAACTACGATATGAGCCTGCTGGTTGAAGACGTCCGGGCTGTCATCAAACACCTGGGACGCGACAAAGCGGTGATCGTCGGGCACGACTGGGGCGGCCGCGTGGCGTGGGGATTTGCGTTGAAGTACCCCGAGATAACTCACCGGCTCATCGTCTGCAATCTGCCTCATCCTCGCGGAGTCGCATACGAGCGGGCGCACAACAACGAACAGAAGGTCAACACGGCTTATGCCCAACGCTTTCGTCAAGAGGACGCCGCGAAGAGTCTGACCGCTGAAGGGCTGGCTGCCAGGATCAAAGACCCGAAGGAGCGCGAGCATTACGTCGAGGCCTTTCGCCGCTCTGATTTCGAAGCGATGCTGAACTACTATAAGCAGAACTATCCCGCGCCGCCTTATCTGGAAGACACGTCGCCAGTCGTCAAGGTGAAGCCACCGGTGCTTCTGATCCACGGGCTGGACGACAAGGCATTGATGCATGGCGCGCTTAATCACACCTGGGAATGGCTGGAGAGGGATCTGACGCTGGTGACGGTCCCAGGCGTCGGGCACTTCGTGCAGAACGACGCTGCCGAGTTTGTTTCGGCGATCATGAAGTCGTGGCTCGAGGTGCAATCCTCGAGACCGTAGATGGATTGCGGTGTACTCTTCCGTGTAATGAAAGGAAAGGATGATTATGAAGAATCGCAGATGGCTAGCCTTGCCCTTCTTCGTTTTGCTCATAGCCTTTGGCATTGCCCAGGCGCAAAGCGCCCAGACCAAGGAACAACCTCCCGACATCGCCGGTGAATGGACTGGCACCTGGTCGACTTACAATCCGGCGCAGGGAGCAGTCCCTGCAAAGGAGATCTGCAAGAGTCTCAGTTGCAAGGTTGCGTATAAGGACGGTGTCTGGGAAGCGGCGTTCGAAGGCGATTGCGGCCGTCCCTACAAGTACACGATCAAGATGGAAGGCCGCCAGATCGGCAAGGTCGTGATGTTCAAGGGTACGACCGATCTCGGGGCTAAAGACGGAGGCGTCTTCGACTGGATCGGCCGGGCAACCGACAAGGAGTTCGTCGGGTTCTTCACTAGCGGGTATTACACCGGCGTGTTCAATCTGTCGCGAACGAAGTGAAGGCTGATCATCGGGCCACGCTGCTTGTCCCCTGGACACGCCGCGAGATCGTAACAGTCTTGCTGGTAGCTGTTACACTCAAGACTTTGGCGCCGGCATCCCAGTGCATTTCACCACCTTCGATGGAACCGGGTTCCCAGGCTCCCAACTTTAGACGTTCTTGAGAGTTCGCATCGAACTTCGTATAGGTGATTGAGTCCTGCTTGTACTTGATCTTCTTGATCACTGACGATGTTCGAAGGAGGTGATTCTGATCTTCGGGCGCGAGCTCGGGCGCCGCGGCCATCGCCCGCAAATAGTGACGCACGTAGTCGCCATAGCCATCGGTTAACCAGATGTGGCCTTCCGGGTAGCGATTCATTCCTTCCTCATTGACCATATACGTCGCCCAGTTCAAGCGTCCGATAGCGTCGGCCTTCCGCGACTGATCCCCGGTGATTTCACAATACCGGAGCTCGACCGAGGCATACCGGGAGCTGTGACTGTTGCCAGGGACCATAAAAGCGGTCTGCTCATTGATGGGCACGACGCCGTACTCGATCCACTCGTGATTGGCGAACGTGTTGAATGTCCAATTCAGGATGCCTTCTACCTGCTGTCGCCAATCAGGGTCCCAATCGGGATGCTCTAAGATATAAGCAGCCATCGTGTCGGAGTTGCTCTCGGTGTCGGAATAAACGGGAGTTGGAATGTCCTCGAAGAATGGACCCCACAGGTTCGTCTTTAAGGGATAAGCCTTGATCCACTCGACAAGCATGTTGCGAGCTCTTTGGTAGTCCGCAACGTTACCTTCTTCGAGCGCGATCAGACCGTCGAAGAGCCTCAGCGCTAAAGCCCAACTCGCAGTGTAGGACGCGCGGTATTCGACTCCATCCTTGATGACCTTATGCACCTTGTCTTTGCGCGTGTTCACACGGTAGGGCCACGGCGAATTCTCTGCATCTCCTGGTTCGATCTTAGAGGCGAGCGTGTTGGCAATCAGCGTCGCGGCGTCCAGATATTTGCGCGTGCCGGTGATTTTGTAGACATCGACTAGTTCCGCCGCGAACGAGGCCGCCTTGTCCGGCTGAAAGAAGTTCTTGCCGCCTTGCAGATCTCCGTCGTAAACGCCCGAGTGCAGGTCGAGGTTGTAGGGATAGGGGACGTTTGGCCACTTGTCAGTGGGCGGGCTCAAGGAGTGCTCGAGATAGTAGTCGGCGATGTAGGTCATGTCATCTTTCACCGCCGGGTCGCCCAGGTACTGGTGCAGCAGATTCCAGGAGGACAGCGTCATCCCAATTTGATCCGCGCCTAAGCCGTGATCGTCGTCGCCCTCTTGCCAGATGCGGTGCTGCAGATAGTACTTCACACCGTTCGGGCAGCTCTTCATGTTCTTCCAGAACCCCCAGACCAGCCTGATATTGTGATCGTATGCTTCGCCAAGGTTGTAGGAGTACCAGGGAACAAGGTCACCCTGGGGATCTGTTTCAATTACGTGGTACTCGAGCTCTTCTTGATCGCCCGCCCGCGTTACCGGTTGGATGCTGACTAGCGCGAGCATCAGCATTGAGAAGACGAACCTTGCAGACCTGGTCATGGAGACACCTCCCCTTGCTCATTCTTTGGTCACTCAAGACTAAAGCGTCACGGGGGAGAGTGTCCTTAACGCGTGTTGCTCGGCCAATTGGGAGAGGGAGCAGCGTGCGCCTGAATTTATTCTACCCGATTCCGGGCGTGATTGAAATAATTGAATATGCATTTAGTGACTGTTCGGTCGTGACCTTACCAGAATGAAGCCCGCTACTCGTGGCGTAGCGCGACCATCGGATCGACCTTTGTCGCGCGCCGGGCCGGAAGGTAGCAAGCGAGCAAAGCCACACCTGCCAGCAGCAGGGAAGCGATCACAAACGTAGTGGGATCAGTTGCGCTCACGCCGAACAGAACCGCTTTCATCAATCGAGTCAACGCCAACGCCGCCGCCAGACCGATCGCTACTCCGATCAACGTCAGCCTCATTCCTTGTTCAAGCACCAACTTCAAGACTGCTGTTTTCTGTGCGCCCAACGCCATCCGAATCCCGATCTCGTGTGTGCGCGTTGACACGGCATAAGAGATCACGCCGTAGATTCCAATCGCGGCAAGCGCTAGCGCCAGCAATCCGAAGCCGCCCAGCAGCGACGCCGTGATGCGAGCCGGCAGCAGCGGAAGGCTCATTTTCTCAACCAGCGTGTTGGCGGACATCGGCAGGTGCGGATCGAGTTGTTGCACTTCGCGGCTGACGGCGGCCTTCAGCTTTTGCTCGTCGCCTTCTGCGCGAGCAATGACGCTCGTAGCTCCGACGTCGGATTGCCACAGCGGGCGGCTGACGAACGGCTTCGGGTCTTCGTTCAAGCCTGCGTACTTTCCGTCTTGCACAACGCCGATGACCTGCGTCTTCGCCGCGCCGGGTCTGCCCACGCTGAAACTCTTGCCGATGGAGTCTTCGCCGGGGAAGAATCGCCGCGCAAAGGTCTCATTCACGATCGCCACTCTCGGCGCTTTGTCATCGTCCTGCTCGGTGAAATCGCGGCCTTGGAGGAGCCGCGTGCCCATCGCCTGGAAGTATCCCGGGCTGACACGGCTGTACATCGCAGTCGGCACGTTCGCCGGACGCTCCACCGGCTGTCCTTCCACAAAAATTGAAGCTCGCGAGAAATGCAGGTCCACGGGAACGAGATCGGCGATCCCTGCGGACTGAACGCCGGGCAATGCTCGCACGCGCTCAAGCACGCGTTTCTGAAACTCTTTGCCCTGGGCGATTTCATACCCCTGCAGCCGCAGATCGAACGCTACCTCGACGGCGTGTTGTGGATCAAATCCCACATTGATCGTTTGCGCCCGCTCGAGCGCGCGGATCATCAAGCCGCCGCCCACCAGCAGCACCAGCGACAACGAGACCTGCGCGACGATCAGACTGCTCTTCAACCACGAACGCCGGTGACCTCCGAATGAAACCTCATCTTTCAACGACGGTACGAGGTCAGTCTTCGTCGCTTGTAGCGCCGGCAACAACCCGAACAGCACGCCGGTCGCAAGCGATAACAGAAAGGTAAAGATGAACACGCGATAGTCGATGGATATTTCAAGCGCCAGCGGAACGTTGAGCGGCAGCTTGAACGTTGCCACCAGACCCACAAGCCAGAAGGCCGGCAGCAAGCCTAACGCGCCGCCCGCGAACGCCAGCAGCAGGCTTTCAGTCATCAGTTGCCGCACGAGCCGGAACCGGCTGGCGCCGAGCGCCAGGCGCACCGCAATCTCGCGCCGCCTTTCAGTAGCGCGCGCCAAAAGTAGATTCGCAAGATTGGTGCAAGCCAGCAACAGCACCAACCCAACCACCGCCATCAACAATCCGGCGAAGCCCAGCACGGGTCCTCGCAAAGCCAGGCCAACCAGTCCGGGAGGTGAAAGCGCAACTCGCTTGCCTTCGTTGATGTCGGGAAACTCGCGCTCGAGCTGCGACGCAATCGCGTTGAGCGCCGTTTGCGCCTGTGCCGCGTTGACGCCTGGCTTCAGTCGGCCCTGCAGAAAGACATTGTCCGCGCTCCGATTCTCCAGCCAGTTGTTGCCGAGTTCGAGTTGTTCTTGCATCGCAATCGGGAAGAACAATTCAGGCGCCGAGACGACTTCGGTACCGTAGAATCCCTGCGGCGCGACGCCAATCACCGTGTAGCTGCGGCCGTTCACGATCACATCTTTGCCGATGATGCCCTGGTCGCGCCCAAAACGCTGCTGCCAGCATTTGTAACTCATCACGGCAACGGGGTGTCCGCCCGCCGTCCGGTCATCGTCTGGTGAAATCGCCCGCCCCAGCGCAGCTTCGACGCCCAGCACCTCGAAGTAATTGCCGGTTACCTCGTAGCCCCAGACCCGTTCGTTGATGCCATCGTGGCTCAGGCTCAGCGGCGTGAAGCGGTAACCAATCAGGCCGGAAAACACTGCGTTGCGGTCACGGAAATCTTTGTAGTTAGGATAAGAGAAGCTGGGGAAAGCATGATTCTCGGCGATATTATTGAGCGCGACGAGTTGCTGCGGATTCTGGATCGGCAGCGGACGCAGCAGCACGGTGTTGATCAGACTGAAGATTGCTGTATTCGCCCCGGTGCCGAGCGCCAGCGACAGCACCGCGATGAGAGTGAAGCTTTTCTTCTTGAGCAGCATTCGCACGCCGTAACGCAGATCTTGAAACATCTTCGTCCTCCCATCTCAAGTGTTGGAGTCAGTGCGCATCCCAAAACGCAGACAAATCGAATACTCTAGAGCTTACGTCGATCGCATCTACAAGTTCAGATTCACAAGTTTGAGCTTGCCGGCCCTCTCGCAGCAAGCTGAAGGTTGAACTCTGAACTTGTAGAAGGACTCGAGCCCGATTCCGGCCTTTTTTTGGCTTCGTACGATCGGCGAGCTTTACGCTCGTCAAGTGCAGACACTCTTTGCCTTCGAGATCTGCGCTGTTTTGAATCCACGATCAGCTTGCACGCATCAATTCTTGATGGCAGATTTGTGATGCATTGCCTGGCCAGAAATCTTTGAGTCGAGATTAGGTCATATGCAAAGAACAGTCTGCTTAGGCGTCATCGTCTCTCTACTCGTCATGTCGTCGTCGTTAGTACAACCCTCTCTTAGTAGAGCTCTTTCTGATACCCCTGAGAAACAGTCTCCAAAGCAGCCGGGTGAGTTTACTTTTGTGCGGATGATGTACCACTCTCCTCTGGGCCGCCGGGGATATGGGTCTTGGGCGGTGGATTTTCCGGAGGCTGATTATCATTTCATCATAGGTGTTCGCGACTGGGCGGGGACAAATCTAAACATTTCTGCCGAGCCAAAGCAGATCGAGATCCTGGATGAGCAGCTTTTCAATTATCCGCTTATATACTTTGTGGAGCCGGGATACATGGAGCTCTCTGACGAAGAAGCCCAGCGGTTGCGTGAATATTCATTACGCGGCGGTTTCCTCTTTCTGGACGACTTCTGGGGCAGCTATGAGTGGGAAAATGTGCGCGAGCAGATGCGACGGGTTTTCCCTGAGTATGAAATAAAGGACCTGCCGCCCGATCACTCACTCTTTCATTGTTACTTTGATATCAAGGAGGTTATACAAGTGCCGGGCATCGGTTCGTGGCTGGGTCGCGGTGTAACTCATGAGAAGGGTGGCATTGTTCCGCACTATATGGGTATACAGGACGAAAAGGGTCGGCTCTTTGCTTTCATCGCGCGTAACTGCGACCTTGGTGATGCGTGGGAGTGGATAGACGATCCCCGCTATCCGCTCAAGTATGGGCTTGCCGCATATAGAGTCGGGATCAACGTCATTATCTATGCGATGACCCACTGAGAGGCAGAGGCGCAGAGGAGCGACGGGGAGACGGGGCGAGTGGGCGACGGGGCGAGGCGAGAGGAGCAGAGGAGAAGAGGAGCAGAGGAGAAGAGGAGCAGAGGAGAAGAGGAGCAGAGGAGCAGAGGAGACAACGATCGGGCTGCTCTGACAATTATCCGTGTGAATCCGTCGAATCCGCGTCATCCGTGGTCGATGCGTAATAGCGAGGGAGGACCACGGATGACGCGGATTCGACAGATTCACACGGATACAACCCTTATCACGGAGACACCTATGAAAATCGCAACGGCCTTTCTTCTGTTGGTTGGTATTTGCGTCGGCTCGGCCGGCTCACCCGGCCCTTTTGTCCAGGGCCCCACTGCTGAACGGCAACAATTTATTCGCGTGGAAGCTCCGGTGGTTGTCCTGACCCACGTGCGAATAATCGACGGCACAGGCGCCGAAGCTCGTGATGATCAGACAATCGTGATCGCAAACGGCAAGATCCAATCGATCGGTGCGAGTGCGCCACCGAATCTGCCGGCGAACGCACAGACTGTTGATCTCCGAGGGTGCACGGTCCTGCCCGGCCTTGTGGGAATGCACAATCACATGTTTTTCCCTATGGGCGGATCTCCGCCGATGTATTCCAACATGGGCATTAGCTTTCCTCGTCTGTATCTGGCCCTCGGCGTCACAACGATTCGCACTACGGGCAGCGTTGCACCCTTCACCGATCTTGAAATTAAGCGGCTGATTGACGCAGGCCGGATGATCGGACCCAAGATGCACATCACCGCTCCATATCTGGAGGGGCGCGGATCGTTCACGCCGGTGATGCACGAGCTCAGTGGCGCGGAAGATGCGCGGAAGATGGTCAACTTTTGGGCTGACGAAGGTGCTACTTCTTTCAAAGCTTACATGAACATCACGCGTGCTGAATTGCGCGCGGCCGTCGAAGAAGCGCATAAACGCGGACTCAAGGTGACCGGACATCTTTGCTCGATCGGCTACCGCGAAGCAGCGGAGATCGGCATCGATAATCTCGAGCACGGGTTGATGGCGGATTCGGAGTTTGTGCCGAACAAACAGCCGGATCAGTGCCCGGGCGGCGCGGTCAGCGCCAGCCTCAGGCAACTGGATCTGAATAGTCCGGCAGTCCGCGAGACAATCCGTACTCTTGTCGCGAAGAATGTGGCCGTGACTTCCACGCTTCCGGTCTTCGAAGCCGGAAGCGCGCCGTTGGCTCAGAGCGGCATAGGCGCGGCCTCGGCGTTACTCAATCCCCGGGTGCTCAATGTGATGTCTACCGATGCCCGGGTGCGTTATCTGACTGCGCGCGCCCGAGTCTCGTCCGATCCGGGAAACGTGGCGCTGCTCCGCAAGGCGATGGATTTCGAGCGCGCATTTGTGAAGGCCGGCGGCTTGCTGATAGCCGGGTTGGACCCTACCGGCAATGGCGGCATCGTGGCGGGGTTTGGTGATTTGCGTCAAGTTGAGCTTCTGGTCGAAGCCGGTTTCACGCCTCTGGAAGCGATCAAGATAGCCAGCTTGAACGGCGCCAAATTTCTCGGCGAAGACGCCCACATCGGCTCGATTGCGGTAGGCAAGCAAGCCGACTTGATGGTAGTGAGAGGAAACCCGGCGCTAAACATCAGCGAGATAGAAAAGGTCGAAATCGTCTTCAAGGATGGAGTAGGCTACGACTCAGAAAAACTGATCCAGTCGGTGCAAGGGTTGGTGGGGATTCGGTGAACTGTCGACAACCGCTAGGGTGAATTGTAGCCAGACTGGTGCGGGTCTATACTTGGACGCAAAGCACGGGCGCACTGGGTATATTGCGTCGACGTGTGAAGGATCGAATGAATTGCGAATTGAAAGAATCGTTTGCCCCGAGCTGATCGAAGGCAAAATAGAATCAAAGCATCATGTCACCTTCAGCGAGGCAAGGCACATTCTCTTCAGCCAACCGCGAATCCGTTTCGCGGAAAAGGGACATACTGCCGGTGAAGATGTTTACGCCGCGTTTGGACAGACGCTTGGCGGAAGATACCTTTCAGTCTTCTTTATCTACAAGCCTAAATCCAGGACCGCCGTCATCATTAGCGCTCGCGACATGAGCGAAAAGGAACGCAAAGCCTATGGAAGAAAATAAACTTAGTAGCATTTCGAACGTCGATTCCGACGAAAAGATGGGAGAGTTTTGGGACACGCACGACTTCACCGAGTTTGATTCGGAGGCGCCGGACGCTGAATTCGAAGTGACCTGCACCGTTCCGGTCAGACAAGAATTGCTGAGCGAGATTGAAAAGCAGGCTGCAAAGCGCGGCGTAAAAGTGGATGATTTAGTCAATCTCTGGTTGCAGCAGAAACTCGATGAAGAAGCTGCTTAGATCAATAGTCTCATCGTGCCTAGTTCTCATCGTGCCTAAGACTCCTGTGCCTACCGAAGCCTTGAGTTGTGATGGGCGTGGCAAATGCGCTCAGGAGCCTCGAGCGTCCAAAGTTTCCGTCGTTTTTGAAAGCAGCAGCGTGAAGTACCCTAGTAACG
Source organism: uncultured Clostridia bacterium (assembly GCA_964548075.1). Taxonomy (GTDB): domain Bacteria; phylum Acidobacteriota; class Blastocatellia; order UBA7656; family UBA7656; genus Onstottus_A. Next base: position 17,534 of record CAZJQQ010000085.1, read on the forward strand.
CCTTTCCCTCGCTTCAAGTTTGAAATCAGAAACCGCAACGAGTTTGTCCGCGGGATTCTTCCACTGACCATCACCTCGAGCAGCGTAAGTTAGGGTCGGGCGCGCAAAATGCAATTTACTTGTTTGCTTCGCGAGTCAAACTGAGATTGCCAAATTGCAATTTGCACGCCTGACCCTATTTGATCGAATGTCGGCAATGTGCGCTCAGCAGGGTGCCATTATCCTTGTCACGATCAACCGACCGCTTGACCGGTTGATTCAGAAATCCCTCCGCGCTGAGCTGTCATCATCCTGGCAAACCCAGCCCCTGGTCGCACACGTTTTTGCTGGCCGCGCCGTTTGCAGGCGCCAACACGCCGATCCTCGACTGCACTGTTCGTGATAAAGACAGAAACATCTCGTTCAAGTTGACCCTTCCCAATTGAGGATCCCTTCACAATTTGAGGACAAATACGTTCGATGCTGATCCACCGGAATTCATAACTTGAACCGTATTGTCGCCGGAATTGAGTCTAAGTTTCTTTGCTTTACCCTTGAGTACTATTTCCGTAGACGTAGTGCTGACTATGAAGTCCGAACGATCCTCGCCATTTATTATCACGCTTGCAGGACTCGAGAAGTAAGAGCCCGTTATCGTCATTCTCTTTAGGCCATTGAAATCTGCCTGGCTGATGCTCGGCGAAGGGGTCTCCTCTGAGTTGTTCGTTACGACGATATTCGACGTATTTCGCGAGTCAACATAGATGCCCTTATCGAACATATCAGGCGTGATGATTTGTCGATTGCCCGTAATTGTAACGTTGGATGCTCTGGTGACCATGATGGAGCCTTTTGCTTTCGCATCGATTCCTTCTCCAGTTCGATACTTCTCAAAAGGTTCTTGATTTGAGCGTACAACGGTATTGTCCCGTACTGTGACGCCTTGGCAGGAAGCTATCAGGATGGCCAAACCGGGCACATCTATCACCGTATTCCGTTCGATCAAAATGTTTTTGAGAAGAGGATAGGCGCCCATCCCGGTCAACACATCAGTGACGACATTGATTCCGGCGATTTGAGCACTAAAAGCGGCGATGGTGCCAATTTCATTGTAGTTACAACCCTCGACTGTGTTACCTCGTACGATCAGATTCTCCGCGCCAGGGCCTTCAAGGAAGTAATGGACGTCTGCATATAGGTTTATTCCAGACATAGTCACGTCTTTGACTCTGTTATCTTCTATCAATCCATCGCGAGATTGGATCATCATTCCCCGCGCGCGATGATTATGGAAGAAGTTTCTTCGAACCACGAAGCGGGAGCTGGATCTGCTGAGGTTCCCGACATAGTCACTTACTTCGCCGCCGGAGAGATCGGCATCTAAAGTGATGGTGTGTTCGCCAAGTGCCTGGTTAAATGCTACCTGCGCCACTTTGCGCGTTGCATACTCAGCCAGATCTTTCCGCTTACAAAATCTAAGCTCATCCCCAGCGCGAATAATTTCATATTGAGCTCCCTCTCCACCTAGAACCAACATCCTGGTTGAGTTGACCCTGGTGATGGTTACCCAGGCGCCGGTGATGTTTATGCTGTCGTCACCCATTCCGCTAAAGTCGCAATCCTCAACGATAATATCTCCCAGAGTACGGGAAAAATGGGAGCCATCAGCAGTGGCCGAGACAAACCGTTGCTCACCGGGCCTCTGCATGATTTTACAATTGGAAAGCCGAAACCCACGTTCCGTTGAGAAGAACCCAAACCCCATGCCCGGGCAACTGTAGACTGTTATACCTTCAAACGTCAGGTCGAGATTATTAGATCCAACGCTGAAGGCATTGGATCCATAGACATAGTGCCTGATGATGACTTCATCTCCGTCCGCAAATCGGTCGAAATCCGTAGAGACAAAAGTCTGCGGAGCGGTCATCGTTACATCACGGGGAGCGTAGATCTCCCTATCCCCTCGCTTCCACTGCAAATTCTTTAAATCGTATCTGTTGACCGCTGCGAACACAGTGCTAGAGCTTGCCGGGTAACCATCGAGAATCCGGATACTCGTTTTACCATTCGACTCCTTCTTTACTACGCCAGGCGACGCGAGCAGTGTGTCGTAATCAACAATCAAATTGCGAATTAGAATTCTCTCGCTAGATGAAAAGCCAAATCCTATGCGGGCAGGATACCGAAATACGAATTCAGCCCCCTGCCCATCAATTATTAAGTCCGACTGTCCGAATATTCCAACATGCGTATTAGGCGGTTGCAAAACATTGGGATCATCAAACACATATCGGCCCGGACTTATGATCAATTTAGCTGCTTTCTGCTGTTTGCAAGCGTCAAGTGCCCGCTTCATCGCCTGATAGGTCGAAACGCCGGGAGTAAGATAGTCCGCCAGCGATATAATTATGTTAGTCGACGGATTTGGTGGATTTACCACCGGCATCACTTCTGGCGGCAATGATGCTTGTTCTCGATCGGATATTGTAGATATTGCCTCAGCACCATTCCGCGAAGCGAAAAGTATCTGAAGGATGGAGATAGTTAGTAAACAGCAGAGTGTGCGTCTCATAGTTTACTCTCCGATTCATATGACGAATTCTGTGAGAACATTTCCGAGAGTTCTACACTTGGCCTATCGCAGCAACCGGATGCTACCACAGCAAAACACGTACGACAACCCACGCGCTCCAACCGAGAGAATTGCAGCGCGAAGTTCTGGCTCGACCCGGACGCATCGTTGGTCACAAATCACGGTTATGGCCGGAGAGATTTGCGCAGCATCAAACGCATGCCTGGGAACATGGAGCGTGACTTGGTATCGGGCGGATGGCACAATGTCAACGGAAAGAGGGGGGCGAACGATTACCAACGATTCTAATGATTCTCGGCTGGCGGTTCTTCTTTTACGCCAATGAACGGAACGAACCGATACACATCCATTGCCGAAAGGGAGACGCCGAAGCCAAGCACTGGCTCGAAGTCGCGGGGTTCCAGGTTATCGAAGCCCACGCCTACAACATGAGTTCGGCGGATAAGCGAATCGTGCGTAGGATCATCTTTAAGCATTTCGACTACATCGTGTCGGAGTGGAATAAGTTCGAGGAGAAGAAACCGAGGAGAAGAAACATGGACAAGGCACACGATATTCAGAAGGTTGAGTTCATTGGTACGACCCTGCTCCTCCAGGTCGACGGCAAGAAATACGAAATCGAGATTTCAGAATGGTCGGAACGACTCGCGATGGCAACGCAGGACCAGAGGGAGCGATTCGAGGTGTCTCCGGCAGGATATGGGCTTCATTGGCCGGACGTCGATGAGGATTTGTCCATCGACGGTCTGATTGGAGTGAAGCACTCATCACCTACTGCTGAAACGACAAGATGAATGGCTTGTCGATGCCCTTGCAGCCGACGCCCCAGCACCGCGCGGAGAGAGAATTGCGCATCATCGTGTGTGAGACCCCGAGTCATTGAGGGATGAATGGGACGAATTCTGCTGCAGTTCCATTAGCTAGAGTCTTGAAAGTAGAGGTCACGGACGCCACGCTGTCGATTGATCTCGAGGCCGGGCGCTCTGTTTCCGTTTCCCATCGGGTGGTATCCCCGTCTCGCGAATGGCACACCCAAGGAACGCGCTAATCTTCAGATAAGCGGGGCTGGCTATGGAGTACATTGGCCCGACCTCGACGAAGATATCGGCGTCGAAGGACTGTTGCTCGGCAAGCATTCGTCGGAGAGCCCATCTTCATTTGAGCGCTGGTTGCAACGTCGCAGAGAGAAGCTGCCACAGGATGCTGCGTATTCGGCCAAAACGTGCGCCCGGCAGACGGGAACACGGCCCTCCGTCAGGAGGGCCATCGGCCCTCCCGTCAGGAGGGCCATGTTTAGTGTGCCGAGCATGTTCGTGAGCTTGGAGGTGAAAGTCCTCTACCCA
>CAZJQQ010000086.1:0-20827 GCA_964548075.1 uncultured Clostridia bacterium
GTTCAGAGTTCAGGGTTCAGAGTTCAGGGTTCAGGGTTCAGAGTTCAGGGTTCAGGGTTCAGGGTTCAGAGTTCAGGGTTCAGAGTTCAGGGTTCAGGGTTAGGGCCTTAGCTTGAGTCGAGTTCGAGGTTTGGCTTGCCAGTTCAAGCGGTAGGCCCTCGCTTTGTTATCCCGAACAAGCAGCCTAAAGGCTGAACTCCGAACTCCGAACCCCGAACCCTGAACTCTGAACTCTGAAGCTTGAACGCTGAACTCTGAACCCCTTGCTCTCAACCTTCCTTGATAGCGTTTCAATGCATCGTTAGACTTTCTCCTCTATGCAAGCTCGATCAGCCGAGATCGCGATCATTGGGGCAGGACCAGCGGGCGCGCATCTTGCCTCGCGCCTGGCCGCTGAAGGGCGCGACGTGGTCCTCTTCGATCCAAAAGGCGCGTGGGAAAAACCGTGCGGCGGCGGCGTTCCGACTCGAGCTATTCGCGAATTCGCCTTTATCCTGGAGAGCTCGAACTATCCACGAAAGCTCGTGCGACAAATCACGATGATTTCGCCATTGGAGCGGCGCGTGACCCTGACGCTCGATCGGCCTTTCGCCGTTTACTCCAGGCAAGTCCTGAACAGTCTCGTGCTGGATCGAGCCATCGAGGCGGGCGCGGCGTTTGTGCGCGAGGCGGTTTCGGACTTCTCTCGGGAGCCCGATGGCTGGACGATTTCCACCGAAGGGGGAAATCATTGGCGCGTTAGATTCCTAGTCGGGGCTGATGGCGCGGCTAGCTTCACGCGGCGCCGCCTGATCGGCATCTTCCCAAAGCGAGACCTCGCCCTGGCGTTCGGATACAACATCGCGACCGAGGAGATCGATGCTGCTACAGGCTCAAATGGGAACAACGGCGCGCATCGAATTGGGCCCTCGATGGATGAAGTCGTCGTGCGCTTCCCGCGAGATTTCACCGGGTATCTGTGGGCTTTCCCGCGGCCGGGCGTTATGAATTTCGGCGTCGCATCCAAGCTCGGCGAACGTACCTCCGATGAACTGCGGACGTTGCTCACCGATTTCGTGAGCGGCTACTACGGGGGACGAATGCCCGACCGCGCGCGCGTCAGCTTCTTTGGGGCGAAGATTCCTACGCTCGATCTGGTGAGCTGGAAAGACCTGCAAGCGAGCGGAGACGGATGGGCGCTGATTGGAGACGCTGCCGGGTTCGCGGACCCGATTACTGGCGAGGGGATTTACTACGCGTTCAAGTCTGCCGATCTTTATGCTGACGCGTTGCGTGACGCTCGGGGTTCAAGTGGATCGCCAAGTCCTTACCAGCAGGCGGCCGCGTCCTATGAAACAAAGTGGCGCGATGCGTTTGGCCGCGACCTGGAGCATGCCTCGTACAGGCTTCCTCATTTTTATCACGGGCAGTTCTTCGGCCGGATCTTCACCGATGCAATGATCATGCTCGCGCGCCATCATCGCGGAGTGCGAACCATTCTTGGGCGAGCGCTTGTTGGCGAGCAGAGCTACGTCACGCTCAAGCGAGATTTGCTGCGCCGGGCTTGGCAAGTGTTTTAGTGAGTTCGTAGTTCGGCCTTTAGGCGGAAGTTCGTAGAGTTGACGCGCACCCAATGAAGAATACGAACTTCCGCCTGAAGGCCGGACTACGAACGATTGATCACTATGAAAAGCTATCGCAAAGAACTTTGGTTCAACGTGCCGTCGCGCCGCGGGTTTATCAACATCACGCCGCAGGTTGAAGACTGCTTGCGCGAGAGTGGCATACGCGAAGGTCTCGCGCTTGTTAACGCGATGCACATAACGGCATCGGTCTTCATCAACGATGATGAGAGCGGATTGCATCACGACTACGAAGTCTGGCTCGAGGGCCTGGCGCCGCACGAACCCGTCGACCAGTACCATCACAACCGAACTGGAGAGGACAACGCTGACGCGCATATCAAGCGCCAGGTGATGGGCCGCGAAGTGGTGGTTGCGGTGACCGCCGGAAAGCTCGACTTCGGTACCTGGGAGCAAGTCTTCTACGGCGAGTTCGACGGCCGACGCAAGAAACGCGTGCTGGTCAAGATCATCGGCGAGTAGCATCCCTTGCGATCTGGCAAACCAGGCAATCGGTTCCCGATCGTTTCTAATGCCGCCTGTTTTGGTCTAAGATTCATTCTCGGGGATAAAGCAGAGCCTATGAGGTCAAGCTATGCATCGCATGTCTGTAGGTCTTGCCATCTCTGCGCTCCTCGCGACTACTTCGCCCGCTATTAGCACCTCGGTCAGAAAGCAACCTCAACCGACAGATCCTCGAAGGCCGAGCGTCCGAGAGAAGAAACAGAACCCGGATTCAAGAAAGACAACCCCCGTCGATGCGAGCCAGGAGCCGAACGATAAGATTCAACTCAAGGCCCGGCTGGTCAGCATGACAGTCACCGTTTCGGATAGGCTTGGCAGATTCGTCACCGGTCTGGAGAAGAGGAATTTCCAGGTCTTCGATGACGGGGTCCAGCAGGAGATCGCGCACTTCAGCGATGAGGATGCGCCGCTGACGCTCGGAATAATATATGACGTGTCGGGTTCCATGGGCGACCTGACCTCACGCTCGTTTCAGGCGCTAAAGAGGTTTTTTGACACGTCTCACGAGGATGACGAGTATTTCATCATTGCGTTCAACAATCGCCCGCAACTCGTTCAGGACTTCACTACCTCGCCAAGCGAAATCATGAGCCGCGTAATATTCGTAAAGGCGAAGGGCAGCACTGCGCTCTACGATGGGGTCTATCTCGGAATGGAGAAGGCCCGGCAAGGGCTTCATCGGAAGAAAGCGCTGTTGATCATTTCAGACGGTGAGGAGAACAGCAGCCGCTACAGCGGACGAGAGCTTCGTGAGATGCTCAAGGAATCGGACGTCCCGGTGTACGGAATCGGCATAAGCCAGTTATATCAGGGGATGGGAACGCTGCAAAGCCTCTCGGGCTGGAGCGGGGGCATGACCTTTGCGCCGATGGACGAGCCTCAAACGCGTGACATCTACACAAGAATCGCGCTGATGCTGCGTCATCAATACGCAATCGGGTTCTACCCCACCGACGCAGCGAGCCCTGTCGACTGGCACAAGGTGCGGCTCATGCTCAGTGCGCCCCGAGGGCTTGGCCGGTTGTCGCTGAGCTATAAGAAAGGATACAGATCGTTCGGTAAGTAGCGGGAGATTGAAAATTGCAAATTGAAAATTGAAAATCGCAAATTTGCGAGAGACGCAGTGGGTCTTCGGGAATTTTGCGATTTTCAATTTTCAATTTGCAATTTTCAATGGCCCAATTCATCATCGAACCTCCGAATGTCTAAGAGCCGATCACCTCTCGTCATCATCTTCATCACCATCTTCATCGACCTGGTCGGGTTCGGAATCGTAATACCCGTCTTGCCGCTTTACGCCGAACGCTACGGAGCATCCGAAGCGACTGTTGGAATACTACTGGCGATCTACTCGGCAATGCAGTTCGTGTTTGCGCCGATTCTCGGGAAGCTTTCAGATAGAGTCGGGCGCAGACCGGTCTTGCTGGTGAGTCTGCTGGGCACGTCGGTTGGCTTCTTGCTAATGGGTTTCGCGCCGAAGATGCCGGTGGGCTTCGCATTGCTGGGGCTTGCGCCTACGCTTGTGTGGCTGTTCATTGCGCGGATCATTGACGGCATCAGCGGCGGCAACATCTCGACGGCGCAGGCTTATATCGCGGACGTCACATCGCCCGAAGAGCGATCTAAAGGGATGGGCTTGATCGGCGCGGCGTTCGGACTTGGGTTCATTTTTGGTCCGGCGATCGGCGGGTTGATGAGCCACGTATCAGCCGGAGCGCCGTTCTTTTTTGCTTCTGCTATGGCCGCCGCGAACGCAACGGCGCTGTACTTTCTCCTGCCCGAAAGTCTTTCGCACGAGCACCGCAGCCAGGCGCGGCGGCGCGCCAGCGTCTCGGAGATATTCGAACAAGGGGGAGGCTGGCATCTAAAGGCGATCATGGCGACTTACTTTTTCGCGACGATCGCGTTTGCGATGCTTACGGCTACCTACGCGCTGTTCGCGAATCATCGGTTCAATTTCGATGCGATACACACCGGATACATGTTCACTTATGTCGGAGTGTTGGGCGCGATCATTCAGGGGGGACTGCTCGGCAGGTTAGTAAAGGCGTTCGGTGAGAAGACGCTGGCAGTCTCGGGCACCGCGATCTTTGCGGCGAGCATGTTCGCTTTGCCGTCGACGGCCACTCTGACGACGCTGATAGTTGCAAGCACCGGGATCGCGATTGGCAACAGCTTGATGACACCCAGTCTGAACGGGCTGGCGTCAAAAAGCGTGGGCGCGGCCTGGCAAGGGCGAATGTTGGGGGTGATGGCTTCCGTCGCCAGCCTGGCTCGAATCATCGGACCAGTGCTCGGAGGATGGCTGCTGAGCCGCGACCCGAACGAGAGCTCGCACTATGGACGAAGCCCCTATTGGACAAGCGGCGTGATCATGCTAGTTGCGCTGGGCGTCGCGATAACCATCCATTCAAAGACGCGGGATGTCAGCACCGAAGGGGTTGCAGTTGAGGGTGAACAAGAACGCGCGTGACGCGGAACGATTGACATTTGGACTGCGGCGGCCTATTTGGACTGCGGCGGCAAGGTACTCCGCGACGCCGCTTTTCCCACGATTCCAAAACAAAAGCGGCGTCGCGGAGTACCTTGCCGCCGCAGTCCAAATAGGCCGCCACAGTCCAAATGAATCACCCATCACGAGTCCCGCATTTGTCACGGAGGAGAACCGAATGTACTTCCTGAGTGTCTGGCTTCACATCCTAGCGGCGACGGTATGGGTAGGTGGATTGATCTACACCGCTGCAGTGGCTGTGCCCTTCGCGCTGACGCACGAAGCCCTGGAGCGGCAGCGCCTACTCCGAGGATTGGCCCGGCGCTTTCGATGGATTGGATGGGGCTCGATTGTTGTGCTGTTCATCACGGGGTTGGGAAACCTTACGCTGCGGTTGTCGCCGATCAAGTTTTCGCAGATCCTCAACGGCGACGTGTTCAACCCCGAGAAGGTTGAGCAGTTGATAGCGATCTGGCTCCCCTGGAAGTTGATGCTTGTGATTGTGATGATCGGTTTGATGGCATTTCACGACATCACTAGTATCCAAGCCGCGAAGCGCTACGAAGGCTCACCCGGCAGCGCGCCTGGGAGTCGCGCTGGATCGCGTGCCGCTGCGCTCGCGACGCTCGTGGCGATCCTTGTGTTGTACGTATCGGTACGATTGGTTCGAGGGTGAAAACAAGAGAACGCAAAAAGTAGTCCATCTGCAATGGAACATCGGTCGCCAAACTCTTTTTCCGTATGAATCGACACGTTTTTTCTTGACAGCTACCCGCCAGTAGGATTATATACGTGGCGCACTCTTCCTTCGATTCAGACATTTTTCAGTGGCAATAATCCTCAAGAACGGCTTTTGGGCTGAGAGTATCTGTCTGTCGGCCTTCGGGATTCAATCAGGCCGTTCATAGCGGCTAGCCCCAGTGTCTGCGCCGGCTCAACTTTACAAGGCGTACCTGGGTGATCCATCACCAGCCGCCCACGAGCGGACTCGGCATCTACGCGAGCTCGGCACAAAGACCGAGCGAATAAGACCAATCTCACTGTTTACCCAGACAACTGCCGTCCGGGGCATGTTGTCGTTTTGCCACTAAAAGGAGGAACTGAGATGGCGAAGATCTCGAAAAGGAATAGAACGAAAGAGAGGGAACTGGAAAACTCGGCCAAGAACAGGCAGGAGATAATAGCAGCGCGCTTGAGCCGCCGCGAGATGATACAGATGGGGCTTCTGACGAGTGCCGGATTTCTCATCCCCAAGAGAGGCCTGAGCGCTCGCGCCCTTAACAGTGCGGGCGAGCCGATGGGTTGGATGCCGAGCCCTCCTACAACGCCCTTCGTCGAGCCGCTGCAAATCCCGCCCATCGCGCAAACGGTGGCCTCGCTGTCCCCGGCGCCTCAGGTAGTCCCAAATACCGCTGCCGGCGAAAGACGCACTCGCGACCATCAGGCTTTCACCCAGTTTCCGCCACAGAAGCTATATGAAGTTCACCAAAGGGATGAGCTGATCAGCGTGCACCCGGATTTTCCGCTTCAAAGACTCTGGACCTTTAACGGCACCGTCCCGGGCCAGACCTATGTCGCGAACTACGGAGAGCCAATCCTGGTGCGCAACTTCAACGACCTGCCCGACGATAACGGCGGCTTTGGACTGCAATCGGTCTCTACCCACTTGCACAACGGCCATACCCCATCGGAAAGTGACGGCTTCCCCTGCGACTTTTTTGGGCAAGATTTCTGGTATGACCAGCACTATCCGAATGTCCTGGCGGGCTTTTCCACGCCACCCTTTGCGCCTACCGGCGACATTAACGAATCCATGAGCACTCTGTGGTACCACGACCACCGTGTCGACTTCACTGCGCAGAATGTCTATAAGGGGCTGGCAGGCTTCTACCTGCTCTTCAACAACTTCGACACCGGCAACGAGAACACCGGCTTTCGTCTTCCCACGTTCCCGGACTTCGATGTCCCCATGATGTTCAACGACAAGAATTTCGACAGCAACGAAATATTGCTCTTCGATCTGGCGAACCGCGACGGCATCCTGGGGGACAAGTTCCTCGTCAACGGGAAGATTCAGCCGTTCTTTAACGTCAAGCGGCGCAGGTATCGCTTCCGCTGGCTCAACGGCGGGCCTTCGCGTTTCTACCAGTTCTTCTTGACCAACCCGAACAACCTGAGCCAGAACAATCAGTTCTGGCAGATCGCCAACGACGGCAACCTGCTGCCCAACCCTGTCCAGGTGTCGAGCACCCTCATTGCCGTGGCCGAACGCATGGACGTGATCATAGATTTCTCTGCCTTCCCGGCGGGGACCACGCTCAGGCTTGAAAATCGCCTGAAGCAAACTAACGGCGCCGGCCCGTCGGGCGGGCTTTTCAGCGCGGGCCAGGGGAACCAAGTGCTTGAGTTCCGCGTGATTAATGACACTCCGACAGACAACAGCGTAAACCCCGCCACCAACCCTTCCTTCTACGCGGTGCCGGCGAGGGAGGACCCGCGCGTCTGCCGCGATTTCAGGTTCCATAGGCAGAACGGCCAATGGGCGATTAACGGACAATTCTTTAGCTGCGACAACGTCCGCTTCCGCGTGAAGAGGAATACCGCAGAGCAATGGAATCTGAGTGGCGGCTTCAACTGGTCACACCCGATCCACATCCACTTCGAAGAGTATCAGTTGATGACGCGAAACGGGCAAACACCGGCGGCGGTCGAAAGGGGCAGGAAGGACGTCGTGCGGCTGGGACAGAACGACCGCGTCGAGCTTTTCTTCCGCTTCCGAGACTTCGTGGGGCGATACCCCATGCACTGCCACAACACGATCCACGAAGACCACGCGATGATGCTGAGGTGGGACATTGACGATACAGGAGACAGCGGCGACTTCTGCGGACATCATTGATGGCTTGACGCCTCATCCACATGGCTTTGCAAGTCATGACGGCAATGTGACATATGAGAAAGGAGATGCACAATCATGCCAAGAAAGAGTAGAAGAAACTTGCTTGCGATGTTCGGGATGGCTGCCTCTGCCGGAGCGCCTGTGACGCGCGTGTCCAGTCTTGATGACACATCACGGGAAAGGACAAGGGATCGCTATTTCCCCAACGTCGAGTTGACAACGCACGAAGGGAGGAAAGTCCGCTTCTATGATGATCTGATCAAGGACAAGATCGTTGTCATCAATTTCATGTACGCGGACTGTAAGGGCATTTGTCCCGGGATCACCGCAAATCTTCAGATGGTTCAGAAGAAACTTGGAGAACGGATTGGCCGCGACATCTTTATGTATTCGATCACGCTCAATCCGAAGCACGATGACGCCAAGGCCCTGCATCACTATGCCATGATGCATGGGGTGAAGCCGGGCTGGCTGTTTCTTACCGGCAAGCCTGATGAGATAGACATGCTGCGGCGCAAGCTGGGCTTCTCAGATGGGAACCCGAAGCTGGATAAGGACAGGAACAACCATATCGGCATGGTTCGGTACGGGAACGAGCCGCGCCAGTGGTGGGCGATGTGCCCGGGGCAGGCCGATCCCAACTGGATCGTCGAGTCTATTCTATGGATGGACGGTCCCAAGCGGAAACGGCCCCAAAACGGAAGTCGTCACGGGACCGACGTACGTGACGAACGAGGAGGACGATAATGAAAAAGAATCTTCTAAGAACGAAAAGGTCATTCATCGCTCTGCTTTTTGTGGTCGCGGCGGTGCCGGCGATGATCGTCTTGCTCTCAGGGGCGAAGGTAGCCACCAGCGGCGCGCTTCAATATCCCGTGCAGAAGACAGACTTCGCCGTCGGCAAGGGCCCGGAAGCTGTGGCCGTTGATGGTTCCAACGTCTGGGTGGCGAACCAATTCAGCAACGACGTGACAAAATTGCGGGTGAGCGACGGAGCGGTTCTCGGCACGTTTTCTGTTGGCGAGCGCCCGGTTGCCATTGCTTGTGAAGGCGCCAACGTCTGGGTGGCAAACCTTTTCGCCAACAACGTCACCAAGCTGCGGGCGAGCGATGGGGTCAGACTGGGCTCTTTTGCTGCCGGCGACGGCCCAGGAAGCCTTGTCTATGATGGGACGAGCATCTGGACGGCTAACCGTAACAGTAACAACGTGACAAAGCTGCGCCCGAGCGATGGGGCCACTCTTGGCACGTACGCCGTGGGCGGGCGACCCATTGCCCTCGCCTATGATGGCTCCAACATTTGGGTGGTTAACAATGACAGCAACACGGTGACAAAGCTGCGGAAGAGCGACGGAGCCAGCCTCGGCACTTTTGGCGTCGGCCTGAGCCCTGTTGGTATCGCCTTCGATGGCGCCAATGTCTGGGTGGCGAACTTCTATGGCAAGAATGTGACGAAGCTGCGAACCACGGATGGAGCCGTGCTTGGCACGTACACCGTGGGAGATGCACCGACGGGCCTGGTCTACATCGCGGGCTATATCTGGGTAGCAAACAGTGGGGACAACAGCGTGACTCAGATAGCTCCGGCTACCGGGACCATAATCAACACGTTCCCCGTCGGGGGAAGCCCATCAGCCGCCGCGTTTGATGGCAATAGTGCGTGGGTGACGAACTCACTCACCAATACGGTTTCAAAGGTAAGCAGTACACCTTAGTAGGTGTGCTTACCACGACCACAATCAATGGCAGGATTCGGGCGGCGTTGCTCCAAGCTGCGCCGCCCGTTTTGCGTCACGTAGATCGCCTTCAGCAAGAACCATCAGCCTACGGACACTTGACTAAGGTTCCGGTAATGTTTCCCGACAACACCATCGAGCTTTGTTGGGGCGAAGGCACTGTTCCTCTCGCGACGATGAACGCCCTCAGAGTGTGATTTGGAAACGCATCGGTTCCGCGACCGACCAGCCAGCCTTCGAAGTGCGACACCGGATTGCATTGCTCACAAGCCGGAGCGGTGTGGTGTGTGCCAAGCCGGTCCGTGGTCTCGATCCGGCCCTTGAATAGGACCTTGCCTGCGGTGTTGGTGATTGCGAACTCGCCCGAAAAGTAAGCGTACCCGTCGTTACGCCGGATCACCACTCCTTTTGCTTGCAGCGTGCTGTTATTGGCGGGAATGTCTTGTTGGTTGCAGGTCGATTGTGGGATCGTGAGCTTCATCGTAATCGACATATCGCCTCGGCGGGTCTGCCCCGTATCGCACCCGTAAGGGTTGCCATACTTCGCTTCCCGTTTGCCATCAACTTTCCTTACGATCTCCCAGAGGCAGCAGTTGCCGTTGTCCGGTACGCCCGGGATGCAAACGTCGGGAAAGGGTGATTGAGGCGACGGGATCGCGTCGGTTGAACCAATGGACGCTGGCGGGTGCGTTGGATCGACGCTTTGTTGAACGGATCTTGCGCTGAGCAAAACTACAAAGACCAGCGCTGCCAAAATGCAGGTCACATATTTGATTCTCATAGTTACCTCCTCGTCGGATTGAGAGCTTGATTCGCTCGCGTTGTTAATTCGGGTTTGGAACTGGCGGGGAGAAGCAGGCTTGGAGGCGTTAACGGTGAGCAATGGCCTCTGCCCGCGTCGTTCCTGATACCTCCCTATGAGAGGTAGACGGAATGTCCTGCGGAAATCATTCGGAAACTTGGACTGAATCGAGGCTCGAGGATCAACTGGATAGGCTGCGCTGCCTTACGGCCTCGAACAGAACGACGCCAACTGCCACCGAGACATTCAACGACGTCACCTTGCCGCGCATTGGGATTGACACGACCGCGTCGCAACGCTCGCGCACCAGCCGATGAAGCCCTCCGCCCTCGCCGCCAAACACAAGCGCCGTCGCTCCGGAGTAGTTGTATTCGGTGTAGGCCATCTGAGCCGAGCTTTCAACGCCGACAACCCAGACGTTGTGTTTCTTCAACTCCTCGACGAATGAAGCCAGGTTTGTCACTCGCGCGACTGGTAAGTGCTCGACTGCGCCTGCTGACGTTTTGGCAACTGCGTCTGTGAGGTGAGCTGCCCGGCGTTCGGGGACGATGATCGCGCTTGCGCCGCCGCACTCGGCTGTTCGGATGATCGCGCCAAGGTTGTGAGGGTCCTCGACGCCATCGAGCAGAATGAAGACCGTGTCCGGCGAGATTAGCCTCAGGAGGTCATCGGCGTCCGAATAGCTTGCCGCAGAAGTGACTGCCAGGACGCCCTGGTGATTCGCGTTATGAGTCAGCCGGTCAAGCGCAACGCGAGGTTCGCGTCGAACCGGGACCCGGGCGCGCCGCGCTGCTTCGAGCACCTCGCGCAGCCTCGAATCTCGCACTCCTTCGGCGATCACGATACGATCGATGCGGCGCGCGCCCGCCCGCAAGGCTTCCAGCACCGGCAGGACTCCGTAGATGTTCGACATACGCTCACGTTTTAACGCATCACCTCCACAAACTCAAACCTGGCGCCTTAAAAGAGTCGAACAGGCGACGGTGCAGCACCGATTCGCCAGATGTCGCATGAAGGCGCGGCCATTTGCGGCTCGTCTCTGTGATGCCGCCACAAAACCGCAGCAAATCGTGATCAATGGCTTGGCACGCCGCTCGCAGCGTCATCGGTTGATCCCAGACAAACAAAGGTAGGTGGAATCGCACTTGTCATCAGACGTTCTTCCTAAGCATCGCACTCAGCCGTGGCAAGTCGCTGTCTGCCTATTCATCTGCGCATACCTCGCTCTCGGTGTGGCGACCAGTAGCGTTCGGGCCTACCACTGGTTCATGCTGCTGGCGATTCCGGGCGCGCTGCTGTCTGGTGACCGCGGGCGGAGATTCTTTCTGGACTGGGCGCCGTTGTTCGCCTTCTGGCTTGTGTACGACCGGCTTCGACTGGTTCAACCGCTGCTTTACTTTCGCGTAGCCGTGGACCATCCGTTCCTGATCGAGCGCGCGGCTTTCGGCTGGCTGGCAAGGGGCACGGTGCCCGCGCACGCGGCCTTCGCGTGGTTAGCTTCCAACCAGGGAACATTGGCAACCTGTATCGAATGGGCAGCGCAGATCGTTTACTTCTCACATTTGTTTGTTGTGCCGCTTGCCATCTTTGCGTTGTGGCTGTTGGGCTCGACGCGCAAGCGGTATCGGACGGCGTTCCTTCGCCACGTCCGCGCATTCACGGTCCTGAACTTCAGCGCGATCGTTGTTTACTTGCTGCTGCCCGTGGCGCCGCCGTGGTGGGTGACTTTGAATGGAATGACGCCGCCGACGGTGGAACTAGTCGCGCACGCGGACGTGGCGGCTGCGATGCACGGTGCCTTGATCCAGGGAATGATCAGGAACGCTTCACAGTTGTTCGCGGCCCTTCCTTCGTTGCACGGCGCCTATCCGGTTTTGTTGTTGCTGCTCTTTCCGCGCAACAAGGGTCGCTCAGCTAGCGCCGCTCTCGCTCTTTACGCATGCGCCATGTGGACCTCCACAGTAGTCTTGAACCAGCACTACGTGATTGACCTCGTAGCCGGCGCGTTCTTGGCGATCGCCGCCTGGCGAGTTGAAGGTCTTTTGACCAAACGCCAACACGACTAAAGGTGTTCAACAGACAACTCGCCGGTGAAGGTGTGTTATTCGCGCAGATCCGTCCGATCAGTGTCATGAGTGGTCTATGCGACGCGATCATCGTGATTCTTCCGAACGCATAGACCACTGATGACACTGATCGGACCGATTTGCACGGATTCCTTACCGACTTGACTGGGTTTGATCTCACGCCAGGCAGTCAAAGTCCAGATCGAAGCGCGGGCCGCCTCTTTGATTCATCACGTCTGTCACTTCTCAACTCTTCAAACTACGTTAGCTTCGCACTCGACCGAGCCTTGCGAGAATCGATCAAAGGAAAAGGGCGTCTCATCGAAATCGCGAGCCTCGCCGTTAACGATCATCTCTGCGAGAACCCGTCCCGCTGCCGGTGAATGTTGAAAGCCGTGCCCGCTGAATCCGGCGACGATGAACAAGCCTTCGATCGCCTGCGCGGGTCCAATGATCGGCAAAGCGTCGGGCGTCATCTCGTAGAGTCCGGCCCACGCGTGAGCAATTCCAGCATCGCCGAGAGCGGGC
This sequence comes from uncultured Clostridia bacterium, assembly GCA_964548075.1. GTDB lineage: Bacteria > Acidobacteriota > Blastocatellia > UBA7656 > UBA7656 > Onstottus_A. The sequence goes on from CAZJQQ010000086.1 coordinate 12,649, forward strand.
AGCCGCTTGACCGCCGTACGTGTCAACTTTTCGAGTAACTCCCAGCTAACGGTCAAGTTGTAACTCGAGGGCTCATCCGGGTCCGACATTCCGAAGAGAATCCCGGCGCCTTCGCGATGAAAGTAGAACGTCGTCTCGAAATCTATGACCATAATTCGCGATGCCGGCACACTCGAGTCGGGCGGAATCGGTTCTGTGATGAAGATGTGCCGGCGATAGGGAAGGACGGGAACATCGAGCCCAGCCATCGTGCCGATGTCGCGCGCATACGGGCCGGCTGCGTTGACAACAGTACGCGTCGAGATCGAGCCTCGTGTTGTTTCAACCGCGGTAATGTGAGCGCCCTCGGTTCTGATGCGCATCACTTCGGTTTCTCGACAGATCTCCGCTCCGGCGGCTTGCGCCGCTTTGGCAAACCCCATTGTCACGCCATTCGGATCGGCAATCCCGTCGCGTGCGCAGAACGTTGCTCCGATCACGCCATCGACTTCGAGCCCCGGCGCCAGCCGCTTTGCTTCATCGGGCGTGAGAAGATCGACTTCGACGCCGAGTCGCCGCTGCATCTCGACGTTGCGACGAAAGTCGGTCAGGTCTTTCTCGGTGGAAAGAAGAAAGAGATAGCCGTTTTGATGAAAGTCGATCTCGTAACCGACTTCTTCCGCGAAGCGTTCAAACAAGCGGATTGATTCGATTGAAAGTTTGACGTTTCCTTCGCTCGAGAACTGATGCCGTGCGCCGCCCGCGTTGCGCCCGGTCGAGCCCATCCCAAGCATCGGCTCGCGCTCTAAGAGCACAACATCGCGCACTCCGTTGCGCGTGAGGTGGTAAGCGGTGCTCGCCCCCATACACCCGCCGCCAATGATCACTACTTCCGCGGTGGTCTTCACGTGGCGACAGCTTACACGAACGATGAGCGCGCCGGAAGCGAGCGCGTGGAATGGTGCAGAATCCCACCCACGGCAGAGATTGCGTGAAAACCCCTTTGCGCCTTCGCGAAACTTTGCGTCTTTGCGCGAAACGCCGATTGCAAGACCGGTCTCGGGCAAAGACGCAAAAGACCCGCAAAGACGCTCTACACGATCCGCCCACTGCCCGTGAGTCCCCGTTTTATCGAACTTTTATTACCCCGGCCATGTCCTTACCATGTTTTTCGCCGTGGAAAGTGCAGTAGTAAGGGTACACGCCGGGAGCGTCGAACTTGTGCTCGAACTGGCCTCCCGCAGTGAGCGTGTCGGACTTGAACGAACCATCGTCGGCCTCGACCGTGTGGCGGCCTCTATCGTCGGTCCACTCGACGACCGTTCCCGCCTTGACCGTCAGCTCTTTCGGCTCGAACTGAAAGTTGGAAATCTTGACGCTTACTTTTTCGACAGCGGACGGAGCCGGCGCGCTAGTTGTTACGGGCGTGGATTTTGGTCCGGGCCCCATGTACCAGACGTAATAAGTGCAGACGCCGATCAGCACCACGACCCACCACAGCGCAAGCTCGGTTCGCATCCACGGCTTGTACCGCTTGAACCGAAGCTTCTTGGGAACAAGCTTCGTAGCCGCGACCAGCACGATGTAAATGCCGAGCACTTCCGCGATCGTGCCAAGGATCGCGTGTACGTAAGGAACAAGGTAGTAAGACTCCTTCAGTCCGCCCGGCAGTTGAGGCTCGACCTGCTTATGAAACGACGGGGCCATTATCAGGAAGATCATCACCAGGTTCAGCAGCATCACCGATGACTGGCAGTACTTGTGCGCGCGAAACTGTTTGCGTCTTGCGAGGAACATTCCAGCCAGCAAAGCGAGCCCCATGGTGAGCTGAACAACCAGATTCAAGTCGGCGCGAAGAGTCGCGCCCGTGCCGAGGAAACCGTTCATATGTTTCTCCTGATGATAGTGTCGGAGCGTGAAGAAGCCCCGACTATTAGCTGTGCTCCAAACTGCATTACGCGAGCCGGTCGCTAATCGGATTCCAATCTGGAAGCGCAGGCATCCTGCCTGCCGCTTCTCGCGCAAAGGTCGAGCAGGCAGGGATGCCTGCGCTCCCAGGGTTACAACATAGACAAACGCCCGGCCCAGGCGCACAATCACTGTCAACGGCTGAGGCGGACCGGTTCAATCGCGAACTCAGAACAGAGGTAGCTCAATGACCTACATTGAGGAAACAGTTACTGCGACTGACGGGTTGCGTCTCTATCTGCGAAGGCATGAAATTGAGAACCCGCGCGGTGAGATACTCATCGCTCACGGGTTCGGCGAGCATAGCGGCAGATACGGCGCGCTGACGGACCACCTGGTTAATCACAACTATTCCGTGACGGCCTACGATCATCGCGGGCACGGACTATCGGATGGTTTGCCGGGACACGTTGAGAGTTTCTCTGAGTACGACGAGGACCTCGCCAAGCTCATCAGCTCGGTGCGCTCTCGCAGTCGCGCGAATTCGCTATTCCTGATCGGCCACAGCATGGGCGGGCTGATCGCGCTGAGATACGCGGCACGAAGGAGCGGCGCGCTAAGCGGGGCGATCATCTCGGCGCCGTTGATCGAAGTTGCGGTCCCGGTTCCTGCTCACAAGCTGATGATCGCGAAAGTCGGCGCCCGGATGAATCCGCGTTGGCGCTTGAGTAACGAAATAAATCCGGCGAATCTGAGCCGCGATCCTGAAGTGGGGCGGGCCTATGCCGCGGACCCGCTGGTGAATCGCAAGGTGAGCGCGAAGTGGTTCGCCGAAGCTACACGAGCGATGCAAGAAGTTGCTGAATGGGCTCCTCGGATTACGACGCCGATGCTTGTGATGCACGGCACCGACGACCGGCTGGCAAGCGTGGATGCGACTCGGCGAATGTTTGAACGGATTGAGTCTCCGGATAAGGAACTGGTGATCTATCCCGGCTTCTATCACGAGCTGTTCAACGAGCCTGAGAAGCAGGATGTGTTCGAGCGGGTGACGGATTGGCTGGCTAAGCGAATCGATGCTTGTTCAGAGCGCGCTTGATCTGGCCAAGAAGACCGATTGCTTGGGGTCGGTTGGACGACCGTTTCAAGCTGGCGTACTATCGCGGATTAGAAAGCGATGTCTCACTCGTCAGGGAAAGGAGAACTCGGCGTGAACTCCTTACGAATATTCTGGTTCCTGCTCGTTACGATGTTGTCATTTGCTTCCGTTCAGTCACTTCCCTTTATTGTTGTTGCATATCCGAGCCTTGCGCAGAGAGACGCCGAGGATGGGGTGACAGCTTTGATGCGGGCGGCACGGGACGGCGAGCGCAAAAACGTCAAGGTCTTGCTTGAGCAAGGGGTGGATGTGAACGCACGCGACTCGGGTGGATGGTCTGCCCTAACGTATGCCGCTGCGAAAGGCGACTTGGTAATCGCGAAGGCGTTGGTGTCGAAGGGGGCGGAGGTTGACCCGAAAGAGGTGGAGACGACCCCGCTAATGGCTGCGGTGACATACCGCAATGTCGCGGTGGTCAAGATGCTGATCGAGCATGGCGCCAACGTCAACCAGGCAAACGGGAAGGGGGCTACTGCGCTCGGCGCCGCTCTTCGCAGCCATCAGGACCGAATGGTGGAAGTTCTCAGGAGCGCCGGGGCCATGGAGGCGCTGCCGCAAGCGATCCCGGAGTCGGCTGCGGCTGAGGATGCGGTTGATTCCAAGCCAATCTTGCTAAACGCCCCGCAGCCGGTTTATACGACGAAGGCTCGTAATGAACATATCGAGGGAGTAGTGCGCGCTCGGATATTGGTGGGTTCCGATGGAACGGTCAAGAGGGTCAAGATTCTTACCGGGCTGCCGTATGGGCTGAGCTATCAGGCGATGGACGCGGCCTATCAGTTGATCTTCAAACCGGCGCGAAAGGACGGGAGGCCCGTCGAATACTGGCTTTCCGTGGAAATGGAGTTCAAGCTTGTCTAGCTAGGCGCGCGCGCCAGCGAATCAACGACCGCCAAAATCGACCCTTGCGCCCACACCGTTCTCGGATGCTCTCGCATACGCAAGCCGCGCTGTAACCAAATCCTCGATCGCAACCCCGCACGATTTGAAGATCGTTATCTCCGAGGGCGACTCGCGCCCGGCTACCTTGCCTGAAACAACGTCTGCAAGCGTTCCTTTCACGTGTCCAGCGTCGATCGCGCCTTCGGATATCGGAATCAGTATCTCGCCTGCTTCGCGGCCGGCGGCGGACTCGGTGTCGATGATCACCCGCGCCCTCCGTACTGCTTCAGTGTCGAGCTCGCGAGTCGAAGGAGTGAAGGCTCCCACAGCGTTGATGTGCGCGCCCGCGCTAAGAAGGCTCCCATCAAAGAGCGGTGTTGGCGAGGAGGTGCATGTGCAGATCAGATTGCCTGTCGCCGCGGCCCGGTTGGCGGATACGACTTCACAAGGGAGGCCGTGGACCGCTCGGACACGATCAGCCAGCGCGCGAGCCTTATCAGCCGAGCGGGATGCGATCATCACCTGCTCGATTTCCGCGACCTCGATCATGGCTTCAATGTGAAACACCGCCTGCACGCCCGCGCCAAACACCGCTAATCGCTTTGAGCCGGGCACAGCCATGAGCCTGGTCGCGACGGCCGAAGTCGCAGCGGTTCGGATCCCGGTGATGAACCTTCCGTCCATCAACGACAGCGGAACGCCGGTCTCGTGATCGAGGAGCAAGTAAACGGCTTGAACGATGCCCAGACCACGCTGAGCGTTTTGTTCAAACACCGAAACTATCTTAGTTCCGAGCGCGCCCGCGCCATCGAGATCGGCATAGGCGGGCATCTCGAGCACCACTCCGCTATGCGCCGGAACCTCGAGCCGCAAACGTTCTGGCGTTTCGGCGTCACCGCGGGCTAATGCGCGGAAGCCTAGCTCAACCGCGTCTATCACGTCACGCATCGTGAGCACGGCGCGGAGTTCTGACTCGTTGAGTATCAACATTGAATCTGGGTATGTCGGCGCGAGGAACTTAACTCTGCGGTTCTCCGTCGGTGTACTTGACGAAGATCAGCTCATTATGTTTTTCGTTGTAGACCAGTTCGTCGATGACCTGCGAGGCCAGCATGATCCCAAATCCGCCCGGCCTCAGGCCCAACTCCTGACGTCTTTCCATATGGCGGGTCGGCTCGCCCGGAGGATTAGCGAATGCGGCGTGTTCGATCTCTTTGATGTTGAAGCCTTCGCCGGGGTCTTTGATCGAGTACAGGATTGCCCGCTTCAGGTGAATGTATTTTATCTCGACTCGCTTTGAGGGATCGCACTTGCCGCCGTGCTCGATCGCGTTGTTGAGCAATTCGCGGAACACCGCGCCAACAGCTTCGCGAGTCTCCTTCGAGATATGCTCGTGAAGATGACCGAGAAACTTCTGGATCGGCTCAACCGCGTTCAGATCGCAAGGCACACGCAGCTCGATCCAATCGGGCCTGTCTGAGATGACTTCGATCTGAAGCCCGAGGTCCTTGCTCATTACCAGGCGCACGGCCTCCACAAGCTCCTCGTTGTGGAACGGTTTTTCCAGAAACTCGCAGGCTCGATTGCGTAGGGCGCCGATCACAGCCTCGCTGGTCTTATGCCCGGTCATGACGATCGCTCGCAAGTCGGGGCGAATCTCTCTGGCGCGCTCAAGTAGTTCGATTCCGGTCATGCCCGGCATCATAACGTCAGTCACCAAAAGGTCCACGGGTTCGCTGTTCAGCACATCGAGCGCAGACTTGCCGTCTGGCACTTCGATAACGTGATAGCCTTCGGCGTCCAGAATCGTGTAATAGATCTGGCGGCTGGGCGCATCGTCTTCGGCTAGCAAAACGGTGGCTGACATTAAGGTCCTCAATGCGATTTCGAACGCCGCGCGTGATCTTTGACCCAACGGTTGTAGCGCGTCCGGAGAGTCTTAACCGGGTTGTCGTTCTCGCCGGGTTGGATGTCCTGGTCGGTCACCTGAATCTCTAGATAGTAGCTTCCGTCGTTCAATCCCTCGCCTATCTTATCACTCTTGTTGGCCACGACAAGGTAGGCTACGTGAGCCGTCTTGTTGTCGCAGGGCGCGGGCGGGTCCGGTTTCGTGTTGCAGTTGCAGCGCCGGTCTCCGCCGCGCGAGTCGGCTGCTTCCATTGCGGCCATCACGCGATCAGCAGGAGTTCCCCTGGTCTGCTTGAAAGCCTTGACCGCCTCTTCGACAACACCGTCGCCCGTAAGGATGTTTCCCTGGATTGAAAAGTAGACCTCGGTGCCTTCGACTTTTCCCTGCCGGTCGAGTGACTGCTTCCCGTTGCTGGCACCCGAATAACCGGCTGCGCGACCCTTAAGATCGACGATGCCATATTGACGCGAGGGATGACTCGGGTCCTGGGCTTTGAGCATATCTATAATACGAGCCGGATCAGTGCCGCGGTTCAGCTCATCACCGATCAGCTTCTGTAGCAGGCGGGTCCGATCGACGTTGGCTTGCGCGGCGGCGACTCCGAAGCCGGGGATGATGATAGCTTGAACGTCCTTCAGTCCTTTTGCCGGAAAGCCGGCGAACGCTTGTTGAGGAACGCAGGTGGCAGACGCGATGACGACCTGACCGGTCTTTCGGTCGACGGCGATGACCGACCACGTAGCAAAAGCTTGTGTATGAAGTGCGACCAGGAGAAACAGAAGGACAGCGATCTTTCTCATAAGGGCCTCGGGCTGTCGCCGGGACATCTCATAGGGCCGCGACGATAACATGAAGGTGATGGAAGTTTCAACAGCGGCACCGGCCCTTTGTTACCCGAGCGATGTCTGTAGCCCCCGGCTAGCGATACAGAAGACATTGAAAAATGAAAATTGAAAAATGAAAAATGAAAATTGAAATTCGTCCCCTACGAACGCCGCGCGGCAGCCAGGTTTCCAATTTGCAATTTTCATTTTTCAATTCTCAATTTTCAATGTTCGATCCGGTCGAGCTTACACAGACTAAAGTCCCTGCTACGGCAGGCTATCCTACCTCACCTTGAATTCAGAGGGTTCACCGCTTAATATTCGCTGACTAACGCCAATGCAATCCAACACGATTTCAGAGACGGGCGACACCGCGCCAATCAGACCCGGTGAAGAACTCAACCTGCAAGCGCTCGAAAACTATCTGCGTCAGCACTTGCCTGAGTTGCTTCTCGGCGAGCCGCTCGATCACGGGCGCATCGAAGTCGAGCAGTTTCCGGGCGGGCATTCGAATCTCACTTACCTTGTGAAACTCGGCGGCCACGAGTTTGTTCTGCGGCGGCCTCCGTTCGGTCCGGTCGCGCCGACCGCTCACGACATGCCGCGCGAGTATCGGCTGCTCGTCGCTGTGCATCCGCTGTTTCCGCTCGCGCCTCGGCCTTACTTACTCTGCGAAGACATCTCCATCATCGGCGTACCGTTTTACTTGATGGAGCGAAGACGGGGACTCGTCATTCGCCGCGAGACGCCGAAAGAGATTGGCGATGATCTCGATCTGCGGCGGCGGGTGAGCGAAGGCATGGTCGATACGCTCGCGACGCTTCACTCGGTTGACATCTACTCCTCGGGACTCGTGAACATCGGCAAGCCAGCCGGATTCGTCACCCGGCAAGTAAAAGGTTGGACCGAGCGGTGGCACCGCTCGAAAACAAGCGAGCTGCTCGAGATCGATCAGGTCATTCAATGGATCGCCGACCGGCTTCCGCCTGAGCCCGATCCCGACGCGGGACGGCCGGCCACGCTCGTGCACAACGACTTCAAGCTCGACAACACGATGCTCGATCCGAAGGACCCGGCTCGCGTAGTCGCGGTGCTTGATTGGGAGATGTGCACCGTCGGGGATCCGCTGATCGACGTTGGGATCTTCCTGTGTTACTGGGCAATGAAAGAAGATCCCGAGGCGCGCCGCGAGTCCATAAGCCCGGTCACAACTGAGCCGGGTTGGATCAGCCGTCCAGAAGTGATCGATCGGTACGCCGAGAAGACCGGACGCGATCTTTCGGGCATCGCGTTCTACGAGGTGTTCGCGCTATTCAAGACAGCAGTCGTGCTACAGCAGATTTATTTCCGCTACGCGCGCGGCCAGACGCACGACGAGAGATTCAAGAGTTTTGACAAGCGGGTTGCGGGACTCGCGCGCGCAGCGTGGGAGCTTGCAGAGAGATCGGGAATCTAGGCAGAAGCCAGAAGGCAGAAGGCAGAAGGCAGAAGGCAGAAGGCAGAAGGCAGAAGGCAGAA
>CAZJQQ010000087.1:0-20533 GCA_964548075.1 uncultured Clostridia bacterium
CCGTTCACGGGGCTTTCCACGCATTTTTCACTAGCCCAGGCGTTCACGCCTGGGTCGCGGTGGGGATGAACCGCTTAGCCCCGTTCACGGGGCTTTCCACGCAGCTTGAGCATTGAGATCCCGCTTGCCTGAAGGCCTAAACCAAAGCCCGGTGAACCGGGCTATCTGATCAGTTGGCACGCGTGACCCAGGCGTGAACGCCTGGGCTATAGAAAAAACAACCTCGTGTCGTTCGCTAATTCTGACATGGTCACAGTCAATCTCCATGAAGAAGTCCGCGTTCCACGCGTTCCAAGTCGCTTCTTTCCTCGCGGGCGTTGCCTTGTTCGTCTACCTGTTGCGACAGACGGGGCTGGCGACGCTCGCTCATTATCTTAGGATGATGGGTTGGGGCTTTGGGCTGATCGTCGCGCTGTCCGCGGTTCGTAATGAATCTGTACACTTTCTACGCGCGGCGACGCCGTGCGTTCTACCTGATATTCTGGCTCAACATGGGCGCGCACCTGATCAACGTAATCGAGGTGTACGTCATCCTCGTGTTGTTGGAGTTGCCCGGCACCTTCTTGACTGGATTTCTGGTTGAAGCCGTCACTAAGGTGATCAATCTGGTCTTCTTCTTCGTGCCCACACGCGCCGGCGTCTACGAGAGCGGAAACGCTCTGTTGCTTCAGGCGCTCGGAATGGGTGCCGCTGCGGGGGTTGCGCTTGCTATAATTCGAAAGCTGCGAGCGTTCCTCTGGGTTGGATACGGCCTGGTTGTGATTGGAGTGATGACGCTTAGGAAGAAGGAGGAACTGAGGATTGAGAATTGAGGATTGAGAATTGAGGATTGAGGATTGAAAATTGAAAATTGAAGAGCCTCTTGCAAAACCCCCAACTTCAGTTGGGGGATCGTTAAGTTCAGCCTACGTGTGTTGTGGGTTTTGCAAGAGTCAATGAAAATTGAAAATTTGGCGGACCTCGGCATTCTCAGATTTGCAATTTGCAATTCTCTCAGTTTTCAATTTTCAATTCCCGCTTCCCACTATCGAATATGGACAACCTAGTCTTATCAAACATTTTCTACCGCAAAACGCGAACGGTCACCACAATGGTGGGCGTCGCGCTGGGCGTGGTCCTCGTCGTCCTGACGGTCGGGATCGCTCACGGCTTTCTGCACGATCAAGGGCGGCGCAACGCGGCCGTCACCGCCGAAATCATACTCGGCCCGCCGGGCTCAACTTTTGGCCTGAGTCTGAACCCTACGCTTTCGCTTCCCCTGGAGTTGGCAGCCAAGATCCGGTCGATCGATGGTGTTAGTGAAGTCGTGCCCGTGGGTCAGTTTCTTTCCGGGCACGTCATCGACGGAATAAACTACGACTCGTTCACCCGCGTGTCCGATCTGCGCGTAGTCGAGGGCCGGCCGTTAAGGTCCGGCGACGAAGTAATCATCGATCGCATTCAGCAGCAGCGCCACAACATCAAAGTCGGCGACGAGATGGAAATCTTTGATCGGCCCTTCCGCATAGTCGGCATATTCGAGCCCGAATCACTCGCACGAATAAAAGTTCCCCTGACGACGATGCAACAGTTTTTGAACCGGCCGCTCTGTTCGATGTTGCTGGTCAGACTCACCGATCCCTCAAGGCAGGAAGAGGTGGCCGCGCGTATCAAGGAAGTCCTTCCGGACCACAGCGTGACACTCACGCGCGATTTGCCGATCCTGATCGGGCGAGGCACACCCGCGCTCCAGACATTCTTGAGCGTAGTGATCGCGCTGTCAATCATGGTCAGCTCGCTGGTAATCCTGCTGACGATGTACACGACCGTAGCCGAGCGCACGAGGCAGATCGGCGTTCTAAAAAGCCTCGGGGCGTCAAAGTTCTGGATCGCGGGTCAGATTGAAAAGGAAGCGCTGTTGATAAGCGCGTTAGGCGTGTTGGTAGGCTCGTTGCTGGCGGTCGCGGGCAAATTCGCGATCACGCGGCTAACGCCGATCAGCGTCGAGCTTGAACCGTTGTGGTTGTTCTACGCGCTGGGGCTCGGATTGCTGGCGGGCGCGTTGGGCGCGCTCTATCCGGCGCTGCGAGCGGCGAATCAGGACCCGGTGACTGCGCTTGCGTATGAGTAGCAACGGGGCCCGGCGTAATTGGTGATGCAATCAACGCCGAGGCGCCAAGAGTGGGCGCGGAGACGCATGGTTCGCGCCCATTCGTTTAGATCCAATTGAAAGTCCTTACAAGCGATCAGGGAAACGTCTGCTTCACATTAAAGATGTTTCCGCCAATGGTTATTATGGCAGCACGCCCTTTGGGGCCAGGGTTAGGTGACACCGAGTAATTCGCGGCTCCACTGCCGATCGACGGACTACCTGACGTGACCACTAGCCAGCTCTTATTACTAACGGCCTGCCAGGCACATTCCGGTACGCTTGTGACGTTGATGCTGCCAGTCCCTCCGCCGGCTGAGAAGGTTACGTTCGTCGGGGAGATTTCGTAAGAGCAGCTATCTCCTGCGACGTTCTGGACGACGGTGAAGCTCAGTCCCGCAATGATCAGGGTGCCCGATCGCGCTGTGCCTGTGAAGTTGTCTCTGACGATGTAGGTGACGATATCGCTGCCAGTGCCGCCTGTGGCTGAAGTGAATTCCAGCCAACTGTCATTGCTCAATGCCGTCCAGCCACATCCGGCGAGCGCTGTTATGTTTACGTAGCCATCTGCGCCGCTGGCGGTGAAAAACGCACTTGTCGGAGAGATAGAATAACCCGTGATAGAGGTCGAAGCTGTCGAACTGTTATTATCCAGACTTGGGTCGGTCGTGTTCAGGCCCACGCCCGCCGTATTCACTATTGTTCCACCAGCTGCTGGAGTAACGACGATCGTGATTGTGACTGAAGCGCTGCTCGCTAGTGTTCCCACGGCACAAGTCACGGTGCTGCTGCCACTGCACGTGCCCTGAGTGGAAGTCGCCGAGACAAAGGTGACCTCAGAGGGTAATTCGTCCGACACAATGACGCCTTCTGCGGAGTTTGGCCCAGAGTTGTTGACTGTGATTGAATAGGTAAGCGAGTCGCTGCATGAGATTGGATCCGGCGAGTCTGCGATGCTGAGGGACAAATCGGCGGAGACGCCATCACAGGCATCGCCGATGCCGTCGCTATTGGTGTCGGCCTGATCAGGGTTGGAAATCAGCACGCAGTCATCATTAACATTGAGAATCCCGTCGCCATCAACATCGGTGCTGCCCAACCCGCCGTTCAGGTAATCCCCGTCATTTTCTTCAGCGTCGCCCGAAAGATTTTGTCGATTACCTCCGTCGCTGAAGTCTTGCGAGTTGCGGAAGTTGTAGACAAGGTTAGTCCAGTCATCGAATCCTGCTAAGGTTTGACCCGCGCTGCCCTGACAATTCGGTTTATCAGCAATATAGTTTACGTCGGCGCTAACAGGCGCAGGCTCAATACTGTTGATACCGTTCCAATCAATGGGTCCACTGCTTGGCCCAACCCTTCTTGCGCCGGCGCTACCAACTCCGAATAATGTCCGTTGTCCAGCAGCGCCACCTATACCGTTGGTCTCAACGAGGCCGTTTTCATTCAAACTGGCCAGAGGCATCCCCGTTTGACTTCGGGAGTAGTCCAATGGACGATTGGTGCGAACTTCAGTACCTGCAGCGATCCCGGGAATGTTTGAAACAATTGCAGATTCATTGAATTGGTGTCCGTAGCGCATCACACTCAGGTAGTTGGGCTTGCAGTTGATATCGTCACCTCCCCCGTGCCGAAGGCCAAGCGTGTGGCCTAACTCATGCATAAAACTTCCTGCCTGTACGTTGGCCCACTCCGTATCAAAGGTTGCTCCCGTTGCCGCCCATCTGTTTGCCAAGGTGTTGATACGATCTTCGTAGTCGTTGTTAGGACCAGGGACCCCAACTCGGAGGCTCACCATAAAGTCATTCCCCGTAACCTCGGATCTGCCAGATGATCCGGGAATTCCAGTAATGTCATGCGCGAAGATGCAGTAGCGGAAGACAAGGCGACGACCTCCAAGAATGTTAATACAATTTACCGACATGCGGTCAGTAGCGCTTCCAAAATGCCCATCGTTTGCCCCTGTACCACACACACTCCCAAGAGGGGCCCCGTTGCTGCCGAGCTTGAAGTCGTAGAAGTCATCGGCCGCCCCGCCGCCACGACTATCGAAGAGGATTTGACTGTTAACCTCAGTCAGGCCCTCATCGACCATTGCGTGAAGGTTGATGCCGTTAGGTCCGACTGGGTTGGGTACCGGAGCCATCGCGAACGAGTCGGTAACGGCCTGAAGAACGCTAGCTCCCACTAGGGGACTGCCGTTTGGCCTGCGGTCCGGCCTGTGAGTTATGACCAGCGGCTTGCATGTAATCGATCTCGACGAAGATGTCTTTCCGATTGGAATTGGCGCTGAACGGTGGTTGGTTGAGAGGAAGATCAATCATTCCGTCGCCGTTAAAATCAATGCCCATCGTTTCCCAGTGGTCGAGCAAGCCATCCTCATCGGTATCCAGATGGCTGCCGCGCACAATTATGTCTCCCATGTCCGTTGAGGCGAAGAAAGCGACCTTATGATCTTCACGATGCTGGGTCCTAGGCGCGAACGCGTCATCCGTCGTCGCATTGGCGATCTGATCATACACTGCGATGTCAGTAACCGTTCTAGCACCTATGCGATCTCCAACCTGTATAACTGGTATCGGTCTGAGTGGTTTCTCACGCAGGCCGCCCGCCTCCAACCTTACGTCCACACGAATGGTCCAGAGGCCTCTTTGATTAGAAAACCATGAAGGAACGGAGCCGGCACCGTTCGGTGTTGCGATGAAAGAAACGACAAACGTGTCGTCCTGGATTCCCGGCACTCCCAGCGACTGATGGGCGACCGCTATTCGGCTATTTGGGTCAAATGAACTGAGAAACACCTGACTCACTCCAGCATTAAGCTCCAACTCGCCATTTTGGCAGGAGGGTTCCGACGGTGGGAAGGAATCACACACACCGTCGTTGTTTCCACCCAGCGCAGGGATATTCTCAACTTGCCTGTTGGCTAGCCTCAAAATCCTGCGCGTGCCGCCCCCGATATCGACGCTAGCGAAAATTCCAACCCCTTGTGTCAGATTTAGCGCGTTTGCACCGAGGTTTCCGTAGAACACTATCACTTGACCATCATCACTAATTCCTGGTCGCTCACCCAGCGCAGTGAATCCCATTGCTGTGGTTGCAATATCTGTAAAAGTCGCAAGATTGTAGTTGTACAATCGGATTGGACTGGTTGCGGAGTTTCCCGCGCGGACAACCAGCGTTCCGTTGTCAGCAAGCATTGGATACAGAGAAGGCAACAGCGATGTTTGATTGAAGCTGGGATCGGTTCTCAAACCCGTTATCAGCAAGTTGGTGAAGGTAACCTTCGCTTGGCCGGAAAACGCTACCTGTCGGCTGTTATTGGGGCTGTTATTTATACTGGGGTTCGGATGGATCCTTGCGAAGTCATTAAATGCCGGAGTGCTCCCCGCTGCCACTATCGACGTATCAACTACATTGCCATCCCATATTCTCAGTTGCTGTTGTGCCCCGACGTTTTCAAGAACCGCTACTTGCTTTGAGTTATTGATCTGACAGTTTCCGGCGAGGGCATTATTAATGCCACCCGAGCTGAGGGTTGTGTAAGTCCCAAGAGCTTGACTGATAAAGACGTTATTACCTCCGCCCGATGAGGCTCCAATGAATGACACAACACCGTTATCGTTGATCGAAGGCCCAGCCAGTTAGACTGGCCAAAGGCGCCTCGTTGCTTGCCGCGATGACATCGAATTTGTAGAACTTGCCCGAAATGATCGTTGGAGCCTGGGCACGGCTTATCCGCGTCGCGAAGAGCACAGACACGACAGCAAGCACGAGCAACGACAGGGTTACGACCTGTTTCACAGACATGAGGGCCTCCTTTACGCAGACGTGATCTTGCTGCGCAGAACAACATTCGGTGGTGGGTCAAAACCTGAGACTCGTAAGGACTCGACTTGCTAAACCATAGAACTCATGGGCTCGAACCGCAATTTGCCGCACGCGGCTCTAACGTTCCAACTCAAGTCCTCAAATCGTTCGCTCATCTGACTGATTTGATGACCAATCTCAGAGGGTCAATTTCACCGGTTGCCGCTATCGGCACAGGTTCTCCGTATACCCCATCCACAAATGCCCGCACCATGTACGTGAAACCTCGATAGATCCAAAGTGTGAAACGCCCTTGATCGTCAGTCTTTGCCATTATGAGATCTGATTCCGAATCAGCGTACCTGAGAGACACATACGCTTTTGTAACGGGGCGACCATTAGAACCTACAACAACTCCGGTAATTTGGCGTTGCCTCAAGGCTGGCCTGAGCTCGCCTGCCACAAGCGCATAGCACGCCAGTTTCATATTTTTAGGGATCTCGTTGGCATCTCCTCCGGTACTAACCTTCATAAAGGGTCTGCGCACCGATCCTCCCGTTTCATTCATATCATTTATGTAGAACAGGTCATCCAGGAATCGATCACAACCCGCGTTGCGTATTAGAGAGAAATGCCACTCTGGCCCCGATTTTAGCACCCGCTCCGGAATCAACTTCATGCACGCGTCCTCGTAGCGAACTATGAGGAAGTCGTTTCTCTTCTCTTGGTTGGTGCCTTTCTTGGTGCGGACAATCATCGTCTGCCGACAGGAGCCGTCCGCAAGTTCTAATCCAATATCATAAGCTACGACGGTGCCGGTTATTGTCTCTTTTTCATTTCCCTCACTGCGAGCAAGAATACTTGCGCTCATGAAAAGGGACGCGGCTATGGCAAAAACAACGCGTTTATCGATCATAAGCTTTGTACGGTTTTCCATTCCTGACCTTAGAACGAGGTGTCTTGCAGCATCTTGCTATGAATCGATCAACTCTCCACTAAGATGCGCTGTCTGTTGTGCGATAGCCATTCTAGAAATGCACACTTCAACTCTCCTGATCGAGTCAGGCTCGTCGGATTTGGCGACGAAACCTCAAGATCTCATACCAGGCTCTTGGTTCATTCTGCTTCGACGAAACCTAAGAACTCATTGAGGACTGGGGACGATTGCTGAAGATCTGGACCAATGCCTTCTTGTTTCTTGTTGCTGCCAAACATTTTACAACCAGAATGACCAAAGTCAATCAGAATCTTTGTTACAATATTGTTGCGTGCTGAGTTGCGGATCGATTGCTGACGTCCGTCTCGATTCATGAGGAGACTCTCGCGCTAGATGTTTGAGCTGTGAACGCGCGAAGAAAAGAAACCTCGTACAAGAAGGTCCTCCCAACATAGAACTCAATCTTCTTCAGCGTCAATGACTGGCCTGCGGGCCATCTTCTTCGGTAGTATCACTGGTCAATAAGAGATTAAGGCAAAGGATCGAAAGGAACGAGGTCGATGTACTGCCCTAGTTGCGGCTCGAACAATCAGCCTGAAATCAAGTTCTGCACTCGATGCGGTACGAACCTCGGCGTCGTAAGCGAGGCGCTGACCGGCAAGATCGCGGGGAAGACCGGCGTCGATGATCGTATGGCAAAGTTGATGAGAGACTACTATCGAGGACGCCGCGACACGATCACCGGCGCAGTGCTGATTCCGGCAGGGCTTTTGATATTGGCGATAATGGCGGCTGCGGGGATGAAGCCGATAGGCGCGTTCTTCATCATCTGCTGGATGTTCTTCTGGGGAGCGGCGGCGCTGGCAGGCGGGCTCGGCAAATGGATAGCATCGAAGGGCGAGTTGAAATCACTTGGATATGGCTCCCAGAGCCAGATTCAAGGCGCGCCCTTCCCGCAGCCCGGATCGGTCAATCAAGCTCAGTTGCCGCCTTCGGGTTACTCGACCGGACCGGTTGGTTATCCAGGCAGCGTCACCGAACAGACAACGCGGCAATTGGATGAACGCGGGTATCAGCAGCCGTCCGAACGGGAGCAAGAGCCGAGATCGTAGAAGGAGTTGCCGTGTCGTCCGAGACGACACTCTGAAGCGATGAACAGTTCGTAGTACGGCCTTCAGGCGGAAGTTCGTAGCGCGTCGCCTGAGACTAACATACCAACTTCCGCCTGAAGGCCGTACTACAAACGCTTTCATAGGAGGCAACGTGTACTGTCCAAGCTGCGGCTCGAACAATCAAGACGAAGTGAAGTTCTGCACTCGTTGCGGCACTAACCTTGGCGTGGTTTCGGATGCGCTGAGAGGGAGAACGACCGGAGCGCTCGAAACGGACGAGAGGACGGTGACGCTGCTCAAGGACTACTACCGCGGCCGGCGTATGATGATTATTGGAGGCGCGGCGTCCGCGCTCGCGTTGTTCAAACTGGCCGGTCCCTTCTTACTTGGCTTCCCCGACAAACTGATCCCAATAGTCATTCTGTCGCTCGCGTTTTTGTTCCTGAGCCTGATCGCATTCGTCTGGGGACTGGTCAAGTGGAACAATTCAAGCAGCGAGATCAAAGCGCTCGGGTTTTCTCCGTCGAAAGGAAGCCCACTGACGGCGGTGCCGGAGCACCTGCGGCTCCCGGCCGACCAGTCGACCACAGGCGCGCCTGCTTACGCGACGGATCCGATCGCTTTGCAGAGCAGCATCACTGAACACACGACGCACCTGCTCGACGAGGACGATAAACCGCCGCCGATCCAGGCTCGCCTAGACGAGAGTCAATGATCGGGATCGATCGATAAGCGTCTCTAGCGGGCCTGCGGCGAATACAGATTGACCCAGTAATAGACGACTACGTATCATCGTGCTATGAGTAAGCCACTAATCATTGAGGACGAGCCGATGACACCTGAACTTGCGCGAGCGTTTGAGAACGCGAGGCGCAATCTCCTCTGGTTCGACGCGCACGTCGTAGAACTAGAGGTTTACAAGCGTTATCGTGGTAAGTACGTAGCCTCTGCCGGCGGAGAGCTGTTTGTCGCTGATACCGCCAGAGAGGTCAGAAGGCTGGCTCTCGAAAAGCATCCTGATGATCTTGCCCACGTGCGTTATATTCAACGCGAAAAACGGGATCGCATTTATGCGTGTCAACGGTCAGTGGTTGATGTGTGAGGATGGGGTTGTAAGACCGGCCGTGTTTGGACTGGTGCGGTCGGCAGACCAGCAAATGGTGGAAGTGACGTTTCTGCTTGATGCAGGTGCAGATCGCACAGTATTCAGCGCGGACTTCCTTGCCCTGCTCCAACCTCTAGAGAGTTCCACGACGGAGCAGATTCATTTGTCAGGTGTCGGCGGAATGGTCGGCTCGATCACGGTGGGAACCGTCATCGGTTTCATCCGCGACGACGGGAGAGTCGCAACCGTGCGCGGGCAGTTCGGTGTTTTTACAGAAGGTGAAAGCGCTGAGTTGTCAGTGCTGGGCCGCGACGTGACCAACAATTTCGGCGTCATTTACGATTATCCCAATCGCGCGGTCGCTTTGCTCGCGCTTCCGCATTACTACGAGATCAAGAGACAATCCTGACAAACATCAGATGCCAAAACGCACCGACATCCACAAAATCCTCATCGTAGGCTCGGGACCCATCGTCATCGGACAGGCCTGCGAATTCGATTACTCCGGCACCCAGGCCTGCAAGGCGCTTCGCAGCGAAGGCTTCGAGATCGTATTGATCAACTCGAATCCCGCGACGATCATGACCGATCCCGAGATTGCCGATCGCACTTACGTCGAGCCGCTCACTCCCGAAGCCGTCCGCGCGGTGATCGAACGTGAGCGGCCGGATGCGCTGCTGCCGACCGTCGGCGGACAAACGGCGTTGAACATCGCGGTTGCGCTAGCTGAAGACGGCACGCTCGAACGCTTCGGCGTTGAGTTGATAGGCGCCAAACTCGAAGCGATCAAAGTCGCCGAGGATCGCCTGTTGTTCAAAGGCGCGATGGAAGAGATCGGGCTCGAAATGCCGCTCTCGGGCTCCGTCAAGTCTATGGACGAAGCTCGCGTGCTTGCAAAGACCATCGGCTATCCCGCGATCATTCGACCTTCGTTCACGCTTGGCGGAACCGGCGGTGGCATCGCTTTCAACGCCGAAGAGTATGAAGAAATCGTTACTCGCGCGCTGGCGGCTTCGCCGGTACACGAGACCTTGATCGAGCAGTCGATCATCGGCTGGAAAGAGTACGAGCTCGAAGTGATGCGCGATCTGGCGGACAACGTCGTCATCATCTGCTCGATTGAGAACTTCGACGCGATGGGAATCCACACCGGCGATTCGATCACTGTGGCGCCCGCTCAAACGCTGACCGATCGGGAGTATCAAGTGATGCGCGACGCGGCGATTCGTATAATAAGAAAGGTCGGGGTCGAGACCGGCGGATCAAACATTCAGTTTGCGCTCAATCCGCACGACGGCCGGTTGATGATCATCGAGATGAACCCGCGTGTGTCGCGCTCATCGGCGCTTGCATCGAAAGCAACCGGGTTCCCGATCGCCAAGATCGCAGCAAAGCTCGCTGTAGGCTACACGCTCGACGAGATACCCAACGACATCACTCGCAAGACTCCCGCGAGCTTCGAGCCGACCATCGATTATTGCGTCGTGAAGATTCCGAAGTGGGCCTTCGAAAAGTTCCCCTCGAGTGATCCGACGCTTGGCACTCAAATGAAGTCGGTCGGCGAAGCGATGGCTATCGGCCGCACCTTCAAGGAAGCGTTTCAAAAGGGGCTTCGTTCGCTCGAAGTTCGCAGCGCGTTTCGCGTGCCTTCCGATCTGGACGATACGGAACTGAGACGCAGGCTCGTCGTGCCTTCGGCCGAGCGGGTCTACTTCGTGATGCACGCGCTCACAATCGGCTATCCACTCAATGAGCTTCACAATCTGACGAAGATCGATCCTTGGTTTCTCGATAACCTGTCGGAGATCATCGAACGCGAACGGGAGCTTCGGCGCGAGAGCATCGAAACGATCTCGCCCGCTGAGTTGCGGGAGGCAAAGCGAATGGGCTTCTCGGATCAGCGGCTCGCGACCGTGCTCGGCGCGACCGAGGACCGCGTTCGCGGTACGCGGATCGAAATGGGAATCCGGCCTGTCTTTAAGCGAGTCGACACCTGCGGCGCGGAGTTCGAGTCCTTCACGCCTTATCTCTACTCGACCTACGAAGACGAAGACGAATCGGACACCACCTCGCGCAAAAAGGTGATGATACTGGGTTCCGGGCCTAATCGCATCGGGCAAGGCATCGAGTTTGACTATTGCTGCTGCCACGCTTCGTTCGCGCTGAAGGAAGCCGGGTACGAATCGATAATGGTGAACTGCAATCCGGAAACCGTCTCGACCGATTACGATACTTCCGATCGGTTGTACTTCGAACCGGTCACCTTCGAAGACGTGATGGAAATAGTCGAGCGCGAGCGGCCCGTTGGAGTCATCGTTCAGTTTGGCGGGCAGACGCCTTTGAATCTGGCGATGAGGTTACTCGCGGCCGGCGTCCCAATCATTGGCACTTCGCCCGAGTCAATAGACCTCGCTGAAGACCGTAAGCGATTCGGCAGCCTGCTAGTCGAGCTTCGCATCCCACAGCCGCCGAACGGAACCGCGACGTCGAATGAAGAAGCTCGCGACGCTGCGGTCGAGATTGGTTATCCGGTGCTTGTGCGGCCGAGTTACGTGCTGGGCGGGCGGGCGATGCAGATCGTCTACGACGAAGCGACGCTCGACAACTACATGACCTTCGCGGTCGAGGCTTCGCCCGAACACCCGGTGCTCATCGATTCATTCCTCGAAGACGCGGTCGAGATCGACGTCGATGCTCTGGCCGACGGCGAGCGCGTGGTCATCGCGGGCATTCAGCAACACATCGAAGAAGCGGGCATTCACTCGGGAGACTCATCGTGCGTGCTTCCACCCTGGGGAATCAACAAAGAACATCTCGACACGATGCGCCGGTACACGCGTGAGCTTGCAAAGGCGCTGAACGTCATCGGGCTGATGAACATTCAATTCGCGATCTGGCGCGACACGGTCTACGTGCTTGAAGTCAACCCGCGAGCCTCGCGAACGGTTCCGTTCGTATCAAAAGCCACCGGAGTTCCGCTTGCAAAGATCGCCGCGCGATTGATGATCGGCAAGAAACTTTCTGAGTTCAATCTGCCGGATGAGCTTCAAGTGGATCGCTTCTACGTCAAGTCCCCGGTCTTTCCGTTCGCAAAGTTCCCAGGCGTCGATCCGGTCCTCGGCCCCGAGATGCGCTCAACCGGGGAGGTGATGGGAGTAGCCGAAGGCTTCGGCAGCGCTTACTTGAAAGCCCAGCAGGGCGCGGGAACAAAGCTTCCGCGCGAAGGAACCGTGTTCATAAGCGTGAACGATCAAGACAAGCGGGTAGTGCTGGAGCTTGCGCGCGAGCTTCACGAGATGGGTTTCAAGCTCGTAGCCACCCGCGGGACGCAGAAGAGACTCGAAGCCGAGGGCCTTCCGTGCGGGTTTGTCTACAAAGTGACCGAAGGCCGCCCAAACATCGCCGACCTGGTAAAGAGCCGCGAGGTCGCGTTGATCATCAACACGCCGCTGGGCCGGACATCTTTCTATGACGAGCGTTCAATCCGCCGCGCCGCGATTCAGTACTCGGTTCCTTGCGTGACAACGATGACCGGGGCTGTTGCGACAGTGGCAGCGATTCGAGCGTTGCGTGAGGAACAACTCGAGGTTCGTAGTCTTCAGGAGTATCAAGCTCGCGCCGCGAGCAAGTAAGAAGGAGTTCAACTACAGCGGAAAGGTCGGTCAAACACTTCTTGAGATACGTGACGTACCTTCACTCAGCTTTCTCCAGACCCTGATAGCAGGCCAGCGCTGGCTCGCGCTCGAAAGCCTCTTCGTCGCAATGCTCTTCGATCAGCCGGGCCAGCGCGTAATCCTCCAAGATTTCTTCGATGTTATTGAAAGTCTCGATATCAAGCTGTACGGCTATCTTGCGATTCTCTTCGTCAACGATATAGGCCTTCTTTAGCTCTTCCATCGTCATTCTCCCAGGCTACGCTTGACGCTATCTTCAATCTGGGTCCAGCTTCAGGCGGAGATCCGATAGAGAACCCTTGGGTTCGCCGTGTTCATCCCTGACGCTCCAGAAGGTCCACCCGTTCCAGTTTGTGTTCGTGATATCCTTTGCAACTCTGCTTGGAGTCTCGTACGGCACTCCATTGTAAAGAATTCTTACTACACCGGCGTCATCCCTCGTAAGCGTCGCGGAATACTCCATTGCCCCGGAAGTAGCGTACAGCGTGTCTTGCATGCTCAGGATACCCTTCTCCACCAACTGTTCAATCGTCACAGTGGCTCTGCGAATCCTGCGGCCGCGGAGGGGTTTTTAAGGTGCCATACCTCTGACGGAAACAAAGATTTCGTCGAGAACTTCCTTGTATGCCAAGTAGATCCTCTCACAGAGTTCCTTATTTGCGAGAGCCATAACACGACCTCCTCTTATCGGATTCCTGAGATTCAGCAGATACTGTTGCAAGATATACTTGCTTTCTTCTGGTAAGGCCGGATGCGTTAGGCAGGGCCTGATTATCAAGTCACATAAGTCCTGATAAGTTAGCTGGATGAACTGGTCGCAGCTTGGCATTTGGCTTTCGTCTGGCGTGAGAAAGATGAAAAAATCATATTGGAAGTCCTCGCTCGAACGCTTCGCAAACTCGTAGTAGGTGCCTGTCTGGTCCTTACCTTCCATTGCCGTGATCTTGTTCTCTATTATTATTCGTACTGAAGTGGTTTCGCGCTGACGCGTAACCAGGGGAACTTCCTCGAGCACTCCAATTATGTCAATCCTCCTTTTGTTGCCTAATTGGTGAAAGGAGAATTCCGTCTCGAACTCGATGTTATCCAAAACCATGTCTTCCAATTCGCCCAAGTCCAATTCCGGCTTCCGTGTGCTCGGTGAGGTTCTGCCAACGTGCATCACGGCGAACAAAAAGCGTTTTAAAGGGAAGTTACCTAGGCCGAGATGCGAGGCTGGGTCGATAAGCCATTTTACGAAAGCACTGTGCCACATTTCTGTATGTGAGGCGGCCAACGTGCTGAACAAAATGGGCCGATTCTGCAGGTTCACCAACTCCAAAAACCCGGGGTCAGCGAGCAATTCATTGATTTTCGTTTCGATGTCATCTGGCAGGGTGTAATTATGAGTGGGATTTGCAATCACGCTGCAGCTTGACGCACTGGGTTTGTACTTTTCGTGGTAGCTGGTGCAGCCAGAGTCGCAAGTTACCCAACGCGAGCCCATCTCGCGCGAGTCAGTGACGACGAGCGGATGATTGCACTTCGAGCAGCGAGCCTTAACTTCACCTCCCTCGCTATAGGTCATTAGGGCGTCAAAGACCTGCTCCATCTCTGGGTGTTTCGCTAGGACCTGGTCGGGAATAGTCTGCACTACCATGAGAGTCTAGTACCTCCCTCTGAGTCGTAATAACCGGATCTCGTCAATCATCTCTCTTACTTCATCGTTGCTCAGCGCCCATCGATGGCGATTCTCGATCATCAACTGCCGAGTTTGAATCTCTGCTTTCAATATCTGATCGGTGGCGATCCCCGCCCGCTGCTGCTCCACATGGATCATCTCTTCTCGCAGCACCCGTACTTCATTCGCGTACTGTGGACGCACGAAGATGTCGTTCCCGAAGGCAACCGCCTGATAACTCTCCGGCGGTGCGCCATCTCGCCTCGCCGCCCAATCCAACAGCTCTTCGGCCTCTGAATCAGTGTGAATGTTGATTCCACTTCGCCTAGCTTCCTCGAGAAGCTCAGTCAGAGCCTGCTAGCGCGAAACGTTCATAAGAGGTTCCTGCACTCCATAAGCGGCTTTGACCGGTTCAGCATACCACAACACGGTTGCTAAGTACCTCTGGACTGCTTCGCGGATGACACGCAAAAGGACCTTAAGGTCAACATCGCGAGTCACGCTGCGCTCACCTCAGATGGTTGTCCGGTGTCACCGAGCGGCGTATCATCCCTTCAGGATGGGCACGAATCCTTCACAAGAAGAATACTTAATACGCGGCCACAATGGCCTCGAGACGTGTGTGATCCTCTCAGAGGACGGGCTCCTGGGTAAAAGGAAATTCATGGAGCGTGACACTGTCAAAGACGTGCTGCGCCGCTTCAACCAAGGCGGCGTGCGCTATTGTTTAGTGGGCGGGTTGGCACTGGCTCATCACAGCATTCCTCGCCAAACGCAAGACGTGGATATCATGGTCTTACCCGAAGACCTGGCGTTAGTGCAATGTCTGCTCAAGGGTCACGAACAGCGTGGAACGGCGGTGGTGATGATCTTTCAGATTGGCGACACCCGGATCGACATTATCCCAGCCAATCTGAGAGCAAAGCGCACTGCTGTGCTTGAGGCGATCGAAGATGTGATCGAGGATTTGCCTGTTAGAGTCGCCAACCTGCGCGATCTCATCCTGCTGAAGATGTGGGCGATTCCAGATCGACCCGAACGAGCCAAGCGCCTGCAGGACGAAGCCGACGTGGTTGGGCTCATTGAAATGAACCCCGACCGTGTCTCGGTCGAAGACATAGCTTACATCTGCCGCAGCCTGCTGGCGCTGGCGTACACTCCTGAAGACGCAAACAAGTATCGGGTTCAGATCGAGTGGCTCAACGACGAATTGGAGAAGGCGGGTTTGAGTGACCGCCAGTACGGGATAACGTAGCCGACTTCGTTCCTGCAACGTGGAACATAGTCAGCCACGGCTCCTTTAAGCCCTGCACGACGCTATTGCGCGGGCCGCGTGTAGCTGAATTCAGCCGATTCAGTCCCATCAGAATTGCGCACCTTGAGTCTCACCGTCTCACCAAGCCCGATCCAGATGCCTGCTTTCTTGGCTATCAACAAAGAGGTCGGGATCAGTTCGTCATTTGCGGTCTTTTGCTTCTCGTCGTTCAGTATGATCTTGGCGCCTGCGTCGAAGTTCTTCCCCTCGACGAATAGTTTCTTGCCGCTTATGGATGCGCTGGTGATTTGAGGAGCCTTGATTTGAGGAGTGTCGAAGAGCTCCGTGCTGCTGAGAGTGTCATAGTCGTTGTCCAAGCCGCCTGCGACAAGAACCTTGCCGTTGGGCAGTAGCGTCACGGTGTGTGCAGTGCGGCCCGTGTTGAGGCTGCCGGTGTCGCTCCACATCCCAGTGGCTGGGTCGTACAGCTCCGCACTATTTAGAGCGCCAAAGTAGTAACCCCAGCCGCCTGCGACAAGAACCTTGCCGCTGGGCAGCAGCGTCGCTGTATGCCAAAACAAGCGCGTTGTGTTGAGATTGCCGGTAATGCTCCACGTCCCCGTAGCCGGGTCGTACAGCTCCGCGCTGCTACCTTTGTTGTTATCGCCTCCCGCCACCAGGACCTTGCCGTTGGGCAGCAGCGTCGCTGTGTGACCGTGGCGGCCTGTGTTGAGATTTCCGGTGCTGCTCCACGTCCCCGTGGCCGGGTCATACAACTCCGCGCTGTTGAGAGCACTCTGGTTGTAGCCTCCTCCCGCGAGCAAGACCTTACCGTCGGACAACAGCGTTGCTGTAGGAGAATAGCGGGCTGTGTCTGTGATGAGATTGCCGGTGAAGCTCCATGTGCCCGTGGCCGGGTCGTACAGCTCGGCACTGCTGAGAAAGCCATTAGCGCCGTAGCCCCCCGCGACCAAGACCTTACCGTCGGGCAGCAGCGTGGCTGTGGGAGCGTAGCGCGCTGTGTTGAGATTGCCGGTGATGCTCCACGTCCCCGTAGCCGGGTCGTACAGCTCCGCGCCGCTGCCGTAACCGGCAACCAGGACCTTGCCGTTGAGCAGCAGCGTCGCTGTATCACCGCCGACTGTGTTGAGATTGCCGGTGCTGCTCCACGTCCCCGTAGCCGGGTCGTACAGCTCCGCGCTGTTGAGAGCGCTGTAGTCGCTGTATTCGTCGTAGCTCCCCGCGACCAGGACTTTGCCGTTCTGCAGCAGCGTCGCTGTGTGACGATTGCGGGCTGTGTTGAGATTGCCGCTGTAGCTCCAACGCGGACCAACCGTTTGTGCAGACGCGAGTCTTGCTGGACCCAGCATCAGAGTGGCCGCACTAATCAAGCCGGCGAGGGCTAGCAACCTCGATGTCGTGTTGAGTTTTCTCATGTTCTTATCCTTTCAAGTGTGTTGCTCCGGTCTAACTGGCGGCATTAGAATCAGCTTAGTCGCAGAGCCTTTCGAGATTCGTGCTTGACAGCACCGTTCCAACTTCTGCCTGTATTTTCGTAACGATCCCATCACCCCATTCACGCCGCTATTGCGCGGGCCGAGTGTAGCTGAATTCAGCCGACTCAGTGCCATCATAGTTGCGTACCTTGAGTCTCACGGTCTCGCCGAGACCGATCCGCTTGCCTGCTTTCTTGCCTATCAACAAAGTGGTAGCGGTCAGTTCGTCGTTTGCGGTCTTTTGCTTCTCGTCGTTCAGTATGATCTTGGCGCCTACGTCGAAGTTCTTCCCCTCGACGAATAGTCTCTTGCCGCTTATGGATGCGCTCGTGATTTGAGGAGTCTTGATTTCGAAGAACTCAGCGCTGTTGGACGCGACGGAAGTGAAGGAAGTGCCGTAGCCTCCGGCAACGAGCACCTCACCGTTTGCGAGCAGCGTCGCTGTATGACCAATACGGGTCGTAATCAAGCTGCGGGTGACGCTCCAGCTTCCGGTGGCCGGGTCGTAGATCTCCGCGCTGTTGAGCAAGTTGCAGATATTCATCCCGGCGGCGACCAGCACCTTGCCATTAGGCAGCAAAGTCGCCGTGTGATTGCCGCGGGGTGCGGTCAGGCTGCCGGTCGCACTCCATCGCCTCGTGGCCGGGTCGTAGAGTTCTGCTTTATCCTCCTGGTCACAGTGATTGCTGGTCTCCCCGCCTGCTACCAGCACCTTGGCGTTGGGCAGCAGGGTTGCCGTGAGGGTGCCGCGCGCGGTGATGAGATCGCTGGTTGCCGTCCAGCGTCCGGTGGCCGGATCATAGAGTTCGGCGGTGCGTTGCGGTACACCGTGACTGCTGTAGCCTGAGACGACCAGCACGTTGCCGTCAGACAGCAACGTGGCCGTAGGATAAATGGCTGATGAGTTCATCGTTCCGGCGGGGCTCCACGCGCCGGTGGCCGGGTCGTACAAGTCGGCGCTGTTGACCGACGCCCCGCCAATGACCAGCACCTTGCCATCGGCGAGCAGGGTCGCCCCGGGTGCCTGGCGCCCGACACTAAGATTGCCGGCGGCGCTCCAGACGCCCGTGTCGGGATCATAGATTTCCGTCGTGGTCAGGTATGTGCCGCCCGCCACCAAGACTTTGCCGTTAGCCAACCGCACGGCGATGTGGCTGCTGCGCGGCGTGCTCGGGCTGCCGGTGGCGCTCCATTGGCCCGTCGCCGGATCGTAGATCTCAGCGCCATCCAGGACACCACCTTTGTTGTCGCCACCCACGACCAGCACTTTGCCGTTCTCCAGTAAAGTGGCCGTGTGCCCACCACGCGCGGTGCCGAGCGAGCCGGTCGCGCTCCAGCCTTGTTGTTGTGCCTTGACGGTCGTGGCGCTAGCCAGCAGGAATACCAGGAGCGCAGTGCTGACGAGCGACACGAATCCGGACCACGCGTGTGTCGGTAAGGTGACTAAGGAATATGGATGCGGATTCATTTTCTTGATCCTCCTTCGGATATCGGGGTCTTACAATATCGTGCACACATAAGGTACTAGGAAGGCCTATTCAGGGTCACCGGGTGTTTACCTAGCTTCGCAGTGCCAGGTGTTGGATCTGTTTCGCTCGGATGGAGGCGCAGCGCTTGAGTGCCGCAGATTGCGCCGCCCTTATGGTTGGGCTACCGGACAGCACACCACGGTTGGGGCTGCCGAGTGACCACTGGCAACTGACAACCGGCGACTATTTGATGAGCCTATTGCGGAGAGCTTTTGAGACGGCTTCGGATTTGGAGTGAACCTGAAGCTTTTCGTAGATTTTCTGCAGGTGAAATGAAACAGTCTTGCCGGTAACGCCAAGTTCGGCCGCCGCCGTCTTATAGCTGTGGCCTTCAGCGAGTAGTTTCAGGAGGCGTAGCTCGTGAGGAGTCAAATGGTAGTCGGCCCTTTTGGGCGGACGAATTTCCCTGAATAACCGGATCACCCGGCGCGCCACCTCAGGCGACATTGGCGCGCCTCCGGCCATAGCTGTCTTGATGCTTTCGAGCAATTGCGCCGGCGACGTCTTCTTCAAGAGGTATCCGGAAGCCCCGGCGCAGAGCGCATCGAAAATGCGTTCGTCATCGTCGTAAACAGTATTCATCAAAACCAGGAGATTCGGATGGCGCTGTTTCAACAGCGCAGCGCCCTCGACTCCGGTCATTCCCGGCAAGCCTATGTCCAGGAGCGCTAGGTCAGGTAGATCAAAGCTGATCCTTTCAAGAGCCTCTTCCATCGAGCGAAAACTGCCGGCGCAGCGGTAGCCTTCGGTGTTGTTGAGCAGAAACTCCAAACACTCGCGGAGTTTGTGGTGGTCTTCGACGATCGCAACCTTGATAGCGGCTACTGGCGTCGCGGGTGCTGCAGTTTCGGTTTCGACGGTCATGCTCATATCTCACATCAATGAAGTTGATTACATCCTCCACTCTACAGATACATACTCAACAAGTCACTGGGCAAATGCCTAGTGGGCATTCGGACGATAGGCGACAAACCGTGATTGCGGCTGTCCAATCGTCAATGGTCCATAGTCATCGTCTGCTCTTAGCATGTCCGTCAAGCGGCGCTTGCAGTATGACGGTTGTGCCGATTCCGGGAGACGAGATAAGGACAAGTTCTCCCCCGAGGTTTTTCGCCCGGCGCCGCATACCCGAAAGACCGTTTCCGTCGCCGGCGCTGGCGGGATCGAAGCCCCTCCCGTTATCGCTTAGCTTCAAGACCAGCCTGCCCTGCTCGACTTTGAACTCGATGTCCGCCTGCGTGCACTCAGAGTGACGAACAATGTTATTGACGCTCTCTTTGAAGATCATGAATACTTCGTGCCGTGTATCCGCATCAAGTTTTATGTCTGCCTCTTCGCCTGGCGCGCTAAAGTGAAATGGGATGTTCCGGGCGGTGAAGATGTCCTCGGCAACCCGTCGCATCCGGAGAGTTAGATCCAAGAGCCGGTCTTTGTCGGGATTGATTACCCAGACTATGTCGGCCATGGCGTCCATAGTCTCGCGCGACGTGTCGGCGATCAAGGACAGCCACTCGGACATCTGTGAATCCCTCGGCCCCGCCTGCTTGTTGGCGACGTCGCTAACGATTGCCATCAGCGACAGGTTCGATCCGATTTCATCGTGCAGATCAGTAGCGATGCGAGTGCGAACGCGTGCAAGCTCAACCAGTCGAGCAACCCGGTAACGGTGGCCCCCGTAAACCGCAAGACCCAAAGCCGCGGCAGCCAGCATTATGAACCACCATCGCTGCCAAACCGGAGCAATGACTCTGAATTCGAGGGTCGCGGGTTGCGAAGGGTGTAATTAAAAGTGGGACGTGGAATCACGCTGCAGCTTGACTTACTCTGTGC
>CAZJQQ010000088.1:0-19518 GCA_964548075.1 uncultured Clostridia bacterium
CGAACTTCCGCCTGAAGGCCGAACTACGAACAGGGTCAGTGCATCGCGAGCGCTTTTTCTTTCGATTCGCCTTCCTGAATGACTCGGCCGTCGAACAGGTGCACGCTTCGATCCGCGTGAGCGGCGTATCGCTGGTCGTGAGTGACCATGCATATCGTCGCGCCCTGACCGTGCAACTCGCGCAGGAGTTCCATCACTGCTTCGCCGTTTGTCGAATCGAGGTTGCCCGTCGGCTCGTCGGCTAGCAGTATGAGCGGATCGCCGGCTACGGATCGAGCGACGGCGACGCGCTGTTGCTGGCCGCCTGATAGTTGGCTGGGAAGGTGCTTGCCTCGGTGAACCATGCCCACGCGTTCGAGAGCTTCCACGACGCGCTTCTTGCGCTCGATCGCTTTCAAGCCACGATAGGTAAGAGGCAGCTCGACGTTCTCGAACACCGTCAGGTCGCCGATCAAATTGAAGCTCTGGAAGATGAACCCGACCTCGCGGTTGCGAATCCGCGCTCGCTCAGAAAGCGGCAGGTCGGCGACCGGCTTGCCTCCGAGCCAGTAGTTGCCGTCGGATGGAGAGTCGAGCAAGCCCAGGATCGAGAGCAGCGTCGATTTGCCGCAACCCGATGGTCCGTTGATCGAGATAAACTCGCCTCGGTTGATTTCGAGGTGAATGCCCGAAAGCGCGTGAGTCTCGACCTCGTCGGTTAGAAAGACCTTGGTGACTCCTTCGAGCCGAAGCAGCGGTTGATCAGATGAACTCATCTTCCTCTTTCCTCCGCGTTTCGTTTAGGGGCAAAGCACCCTCCTGATCTTCTTTGCGTCTTCGCGAGAACTTTGCGTCTTTGCGCGAAGAGTTCCATTTGGACGATGGGTTTCGCGCAAAGACGCGAAGCCCCGCAAAGACGCCAAGGTGGGTTGATCCTGTACGTTGCTCTGCCGCATTGCCAAGCTATACAGCCTTCGACCTAATAACGTTCCCGGAATCTTGGCCGGGTGCAAAATGGCTGAGTCGTGCGTTCCAGTTGAGTCGTGCGTTCCAGACGATGGGCAGACTCAGGGCACGACGGTGAGTGGCGAATAAGAGAAAAAGGTTGCAGGTGGAAATATGTGGGAACTGAATCGCCAGTGAATTCGAGTAAGTCCCGATTGTTCATGCAGAGCCGCTAAGCGGCAAAGAGCGCAAAGATGCGGGTTTGCAAAGTGGGGTACTGATTGCTGCGGTAATCGTATCAACGCGGGTTGAGATCATTGAAACGCTGGCGATCGGTTGCGCGTTAATCAAACGGCTGGGCTGCTGATAAGATACTGAGAAACAATTGGAGCGAGCGGCTCAAACTGAAACCTTTTCGTCATGCGCGCCACTAACTGGTTGAACTTAGGATGAAGCCGGATATGATTAAGGCGATCAGCCTGGTGGGCCAGTCGAGCGGACGCGCCGGGATCTTGATGAATAGTTCGGAAGAACTCATAGCGCGCGCCCGACGCGGCGACGACGAAGCTTTTCGTCTGATCTTCGATCGATACGGCAGACCCATCATCAGCTTCATTTATGATATGGTCGGACGCCGCGACCTGGCCGAAGAGCTGACACAGGAAACTTTCGTGCGCGCCTACAAGAATCTCAAAGCGCTGAGGGACGACACCAAGCTCTCGACCTGGCTGTTTGGAATCGCCAAGAACGTTGCCCGCGAGTCCTTGCGCTACCGGCACCGGGAGACGGATAAAGTTGGTATTGACGATGATCGAGTTATCGAGCTCAGTGATGGGAAGCTTACGCCCGATCGTGAGTTGTTGGACAAGGAATTGAACGGTGTCATTCGAGAAGCGCTCGGATCGTTGGACGAAGATAAGCGGCTGGTGTTTACATTGAAGATATTTCAGCAGCGCAGTTACGAAGAAATAGCGGAGATAACCGGCTCGTCGATCCCAAAGCTCAAGACCGATCTGCACAGGGCGAGAGCCGAGATGCGCCGGCGCATCCGGCCTTACCTGGGAGTTGGATATGAAGTGTGAAGAGTATCGAATAATGATTGAAGACTGCGTCGACGGCTCGCTGGATTATAAGGCAGCGGCGCGCGTGACTGCGCACACGGCGGTTTGCGCTGAGTGTGCGAGCTTTTACCAGGAGATGAGCCGCGAGCAGGAAGTCTATGCCCGCTACCAGCGTGACGTCGAAGTGACTCCTGTGCTGTGGGCGTCGATCGAGTCACGGATAAACCGCGAGCGAGCCGCGCAACCGGAAGGCCCGCTAGGAGGAATGATATCGCGATTGCGCGAACAGTTGGCGCGAGTGTTCTCTGCGCCGCGGTTGAGCCCGGCGTTTGTGGCCGCGCTTGTGATAGTAGCGATTGGAACGACTGTGTTCGTGATGAGCCGTTTGAATTCGCGAGGTCCGGAACAGGTCGCGGGTAACACTTCGATTGTTGCGCCTGATTCAAATAAGAAGAACGACGCGGTTCCGGCGCCGAATCTACCTGAGGCGGGGAAAGACACGGTCGCTGGGGGTCCGGGAATCGCGGCGCCGGGTCCAGGGAAGGAGACGGCGCCCGCAGTGAATCCAAGGAATAGACAATCGGCGACACTGACTCCTGCTCAACTTGTGCGCGACGCCGAGCAGAAATATCTTACGGCGATCGCGATGCTCTCTCGCGATGTGAATCGCCGGCGCTCGCAGCTTGATCCAATGATGCTTGCGCGATTCGACGCCTCGCTCTCCCAGATCGATCGCACGATCAAAGAGACTCGGAACGTGGTGCGGGGGAATCCGGAAGACCCGATCGCCTTGCAGTATTTGTTGGCGGCTTATTCAAAGAAGGTCGACGTGCTGAGAGAGATGACCAACGACTAAGGGTTTATGTACAAGAGAACGCTAACGGTTTTCATATTGTTGATGCTCAGCGCCGGCGTGCCGGCGGCGCTGGGACAAGCAACACCGGCAGCGGCGCCGCGTGCAGAGCAGACGCCCAAGGCACCTAAGACGCCTAGGCCAGACAAGGCTCCTGTAGCCACTCCTGCGCCACACGTTGCCGAGGAAGAGCAGGTTCAAATTGAGCCGATCAGCGTCAAGCTTGCTCGTGGGGGCAAGGTGGCGATCAGCAGCCGGTCGGGCCAAATCATTGTCAGCGGCTGGGACCGCGACGTGGTTGAAGCCAGGGCGACCGGCGACAGCGGCCCGGTGCCAATCGAGACTCAGACTACCGGCGATCCGGCCCGTCCGCGATTGTTGTTGACGGTTTCAGCTCGGCGCTACGGAAGAGACGCAAGGCTCGATGTGAAGGTCCCGCGCTACGCAGAAGTGGAAACACTCGAAGGCTACCGCGGTGATATAGAAGTCGCGGATGTTGACGGAGCCACGCTGATTAACGCCGGCAACGGCGACGTAAAGATTATGCGCGTGGGTTCTCTGAAAGTGAGCCGGCGCAGTGGCGACGTGATTGTGAGGGAGGTAAAAGGCGACCTCACGGCCCGCAGCTACAACGGCGATGTGGTTGTAGAAAACGTTTCGGGGTTGGTCGACGTTGCCGCCGCGAGTGGCGACCTGACGGTTCACAACGCCGGTGGCGATGTGCGAGCCAACTCAGCTACCGGAGACGTTGAAGTTCGCTGCGCGAAGGGGCGCGCTGAAGTGAGCAGCGCAAGCGGCTCGATAACGCTGACCGGAGTGGGAGGCGACGTGGACGCGTCTACAGCAAGCGGCGATGTGATCTTCAGGGGACCGATTCGAGTTGGCGGGAGCTATCGGCTCAAGTCGCTGTCGGGCGGCGTCTCGATGACGATACAGCCGGATGTGGCGGGGTTTACTGCAACGCTATCAACCTACAGCGGAGGGATCGAAACTGAGTTTGCACTCAAGGTCGAATCACCCGTGCAAGGCGGCCCAATCAATCGCAGAATAACCGGAACGTATGGCAACGGGCAGGCGAAGCTCGCGCTCGATTCATTCAGCGGATTGGTGAAGATCGCCAAGGGTACTGCTGCCGCGTTGAAAGAGTGTAAGTAAAAATGGAGGAGGGAAAATGAGAAAGACCTTTTTTGCTTTGTTCCTTGTTGCGGCGGTTGTTTTCGCGCTGGCGCCTCAGTCATTCGGCTCGGCGCAGGAGCGTGAGCGTCGCCGCACAACTACTACAACCACCACTAACACTACTACGACAACGAACAGTTCCGACCGGGACGATCTGCCGGAGAGAGACGAGTTTCATCAGAGCTATCAACTCTCCGGAGGGGCCAAAGTCGAGGTGCGAGGCATTAATGGATCGGTCGACATTGAGACCAGTCCGGGCGGCACCGCTGAGGTCACCATCATCCGATCCGCGCGAAACCGAGACGATCTTGAATATCGCAAGATCATCGTCGAGCAGACTGCGACGAGCCTTATCGTTCGTGGCGATAATGAGCGCGAGCGGTCGGGCTTCGGCCGCAATCGCGACGTTCGGCAACGCGTGATGCTCAAGCTGCCGCGTGCGGTTGATCTGGACGTCAGCGGCGTCAATGGACGAGTCGGAGTCGGCGAGATCGACGGCCCGGTGCATTTGAGCGGCATCAACGGAAGGGTCGACGTAGCGCAGGCGATGGGTTACTCGGACATCTCCGGAATCAATGGCCGCGTTAAGGTCACCATCTCGCAGCTCGGCGCGCGCGGCATTCACGTGAGCGGCGTGAACGGCGGCGTTGAGCTTTTCTTTGCCGAAGAACTGAACGCCGACCTTGACGTGACGGGAATCAACGGCAGCGTGAACACCGATGTCGCAAATGTTACGGTGTTCGGCAAGCTCGACCGGCAGAATTTCCACGCGAAGATCGGCTCGGGCGGGTCTCCGATTAAGGTGACCGGAATCAACGGTCACGTTAAGCTTGCGCGCGCGGGTTCTCCCGGTTAATGCGTCGTCGCCCACTGTCAGGCTGCGCGTTGATTCGAACGCGCAGCCTCCCGGCTGTTGTCGCAGCAAAACCACGAAGATGTTCGCAGGAAGTGGAACAAACCCAACCTCTGCTACGTCTAACAAGACGACAGTTTAAGGCGGCTGTCGGCGTAGCAAATAACCAATCCGGTCAAATCGATTCGGGAGTAACAACTGCGAATGAACCTCGGAGCGCTGGTTTTCGCTCTCTTCTTGAGTTCTTTTCCGGCAAGCGGGCAAAGTGCTCAGCCTGCGACAAGAGCATCTGACGGGGCCAAAAGTTCATCGAAACCGGCTAGTGCCTCTTCAACGGTTACTCTTCCGCCTGAGAAAGCCAGGCCGGTCAGCGTGCCGCGATTCGAGAAGCCGCCAGTCATCGATGGCAAGCTCGACGAAGATGTGTGGAAAACTGCCGCGGTCCTCGGTGACTTCTATCAAACCCAGCCCGGCGACAACATAGCCCCTTCATATCCGACGCACGTTTTGCTCGGCTACGACAGCAAGACCCTCTACATCGCGTTTCGAGTAAAAGACGAGCCAGACAAGGTGCGCGCGACGGTCGCCAAGCGCGACGAGATATGGGATGGCGACACGGTGCACGTGATCCTTGACACTTTCAATGACAAGCGCAAGGGCTACATACTCGGTTTTAATCC
This sequence comes from uncultured Clostridia bacterium, assembly GCA_964548075.1. Lineage (GTDB taxonomy): Bacteria > Acidobacteriota > Blastocatellia > UBA7656 > UBA7656 > Onstottus_A. The sequence goes on from CAZJQQ010000088.1 coordinate 5,548, forward strand.
GCTGGGGATTCAGGCCGACGGGATCTTTACCGAAGGCGAAGGCGACGACTTCAGCCTGGACATCGTTATGGAATCGAAGGGCTCGCTGACAGAAGAAGGGCTACGTCGTCGAGGTGGCGATTCCGTTCAAGTCGCTCCGGTACGAAGCAGGCAAGGGGAAGCTGTGGGGCTTTAATACGGTTCGCCGAATAAGACGGCTCGACAACGAATCCGATTCGTGGATGCCAATTTCTCGGGACAAGTCGGGAGTTCTCAATCAACAGGGTTATATCACCGGGCTCGAAGGCATCTCGACCGAGCGTACGCTCGAGATCATTCCGACGTTGACCCTATCGGAGAGCGGGAGGCGAGTGCGAACGCTCTCTGTCGCAGCGGTCGATGCTGACCCTTCGCTTCAGGATCCGGGCCGCTTTGTCAACAAACCGATCAAGGCTGATCCAGGATTGAATGTTAAGTTCGGCATCACGCCCACAGTCACGCTGGACTTCACTGTGAATCCTGACTTCGCGCAGGTGGAAGCCGATCAGCCAGTCGTCGTGGCCAACCAGCGGTTCCCGATTTTTTTCGCTGAGAAACGCCCGTTCTTTCTGGAAGGTGCGGACATCTTTCAGACTCCGCTTCAAGTCGTCCATACTCGTGCGATCATCGATCCGGACTACGCGATGAAGCTGAGCGGTAAGCAAGGCCGCAACTCGTTCGGCGTGTTGCTGGCTTCTGACAACGCGCCCGGGGACTTCACTGAAGAAGAGAGGAACGATCCGGAAACCTTCGCGGACATTTCAAGGTTCATCGACAAGAATGCGTATGTCGGCGTACTGCGTTACAAGCGGGACGTTGGACAAGAGAATACTCTCGGACTTATCGCGACTAGCTATAACTTTATCGAGAAGCACAATCAGCTCGCGGGTGTCGATGGGCGATTTCGGCTCGATCAACAGACCACATTCAGCTTCCAGGTACTCGGAACGACCTCGCGCCGGTTCTTCTTTGAGCCCGAACTCAATGCCAGCGTTTATCGCACAGGGAACGCCTTCGGCTACTCATGGAATTATGATAAGTCCGGCCGGAACTTTGGATACCAGCTTCAGGGACAGGGCCGAACGCGCGACTATCGCTCTGATGTTGGGTTCGTCAGGCGCACCAATACGAATTACCAGGGCAATTTCTTTCGCTACAACACGGATCCCAAACCCAAGGCGAAGTTGATTTCGTGGAGGATCATCGGCGGCACGGACATGAACTTCGACTGGCAAGGGCGGATGCAGAATTTCGGCGGGTTCACAAATATCGGCTTCGATCTAACGAAACAGACTTTCTTCAATATCGGTTACAACCAATTCTACGAGCGGCTATTCGAAGAGGAATTCGGCGGGAAGCGAACGTCAACGCAGGAAGGGGCCTTCGCAGGCGACTCGGAGCGCTCGATGCGCGGCAAGGCAGTCCACAGTTTCTTTGGCACTAACTTCTCAAAGAAGTTCTCGGCGTTCTTATTCGCAGGCCACCGGTGGAATGTGTTCGACTTCGACTTCGGAGCTGGACCGCGGTTCCCGCGCGTTAGCCCGGCAGCGCTGGCCGATCCCGACGCGCCGCTCGATCCCGGTCCGGCCAATACATTTGACCTTGGAGTCAGCGTTGAATACAAGCCCACTGCGGCGTTACGAGCGTCGCTCGATTACAACCGGAACCGATTCACGCGCATCGAAACGGGTCGCCTGGTTTTCATAGACAACATCTACTCGTTCAAGTCGTCGTATCAGTTCACGCGCTTCGTGTTTGCACGCGCGCGACTCGATTATGACTCGCTGGCGTCCAGCATAAGCGGACAGTATCTGTTGGGGTGGACGCCCAATCCCGGCACGTCTTTTTACGTAGGCTACAATGACGATTTGTACTACAACGGGTTTAGTCCGTTCACGAGTCATAGCGAGCGAGGCATTCACAGGAATGGCCGGACGTTCTTTATAAAGACCTCGTATCTTTTCAGGCGGAGCATCTGAGGTAGCATCTGAAGTAGCATAGACTTTAGTCTGTGTCCGGGGTTTAGTCTGTCCCTAGACTCACCTGACACAGACTAAAGTCTACGCTGCTTCTTGAGTTGTGAAACCTTTTGCGTTCGTGTGCCACTAACCAGGCGTAGAGGTCTGGCTAGGCTAAGCATCAACTTGAGAGTCGCAGGAAGCGGATGCGGCCGATAGCCTCAACAAGCCGCATTGTGCGGCGCAACAATCGGGCAAGTTGAACATCTCGGACAAGGAGGAACACAGAACATGAAACGTAGCCTGGTAATGTGTTTGAGCGCGTTGCTGGCTTGCAGCTCGGTAGCGATGGCAAGCCCTCGTTATTACTACGATCAGCAAACTCCGGAGCGGCCGCGCCGCGTGGAGCTTCCGAGCTTTCTGGGTGTTGAGCTGAGCGAGGTCAGCAGAGAGACGGTTGCGCGATTGAAGCTGCGCGAAGAACGGGGCGCGCTGATCGAGGGAGTGACCGCTGGCAGCAGCGCCGCTCAGGCTGGGCTTCAAAAGAACGACGTGATCGTCAAGTGGGACGGCGAGTCAATTGAAAGCGCGCGCGAGATGTCGCGCCTCATTCGCGAGACCCCGGCCGGACGCGCAGTTCGTTTGACCGTGATGCGCGACGGGCGCGAGGTCGAGGTTAACGTCACTCTTGGAGAGCGAACGCCTCTTGCGAACCGAGTTCGTATTGCGCGACCGGCGATCGCCAGCTTGAGAGTGAGACCGGAAGTGCAAGTGAGGCGCGTGCAAGACCGCCGTCATCTAGGAGTAGAGCTTCAAGGGATGACGCCTCAGCTTGCCGAGTACTTCGGCCTGTCGAAACGAAGCGGCGCCCTGGTGATCTTTGTGTTTGCCGATTCGCCTGCGGCCAAGGCAGGTCTTAGGGCGGGCGATGTGATTCTCTCGGCGGGTGGCGAGACGGTCGAGAATCCTATGGATGTTCGGCGAGTGCTGACAGACAAATCGGAAGGCGTGGTTGAGTTCAAGATAATGCGCGATAAGCAAGAGCAGACCTTGCGGGTTCAATTGGAGAAGGGCACGAGCTCCTGGCTCCTGGCTCCTGATGAGTGCGCCGACACTGAAGTCCGCGTGGCAATCGCGCCGATGGCTGTTCAAGTCCCGAGGATCGCAATCTCTCCGACGGCGATTCAAGTCCCGAAGATCGCGATAGCTCCGATGGCGATCAAGATGCCTGCCCTGAGAGTGCCAATGACGGTTCAGATGCCGAAGTTGCAGATTACTCCAACGGCGATACCACAGATCAGGCTTGCTCCGATGAAGCTTGATATGCCAAAGATCAAGATAGCCCCGATCAACGTGCTGATAATGCCAAGGCGAATAATCCTCTGAGATGAATTCCCGGACCAGCCACTGGCGATTGTGAGAGCGTCGCCAATGGTAGCGCGTTTCATAACACTACGATTGGCGTCTCCTTGACTGAGGATCATACGCCAAACATTGCCGTCGCACGGCTTTACGGCTGAAAGTTAAACGTCAACGTACCAATCACTCTGACGAGTCCGCCCGAGACCGTTGTAGGTGGGAACTGCCACTGGCGCGCAGCAGCAACTGCTGAGTCCTTTAGCAGTGGGTGACCTGATATCGCTCTAGCGGAGGCTACAGCACCGGCTTCGTCGACAATCACTTCAACAACAACTGAGCCGCTTATTCTTGCTGCTCGCGCCAGTGGCGGGTACTCAGCCTCCGCGCGATACAGAGCAGACGACATTAGCACTCCGCCGGACTTGCGAATCATGTTTGACAGGTCCGGCGCTGGGATCCCTTGAGGCGGGGGTGGCGGAGGCTGCGGAGGGGACGGTGATCCCCATACCTCGCCATCCTCGAACTTAACCCCCATCAGTCTGGCTTCCGTTTTGTCCGGGTTTCCTCGCACGACAAAGGCTTTGTAATCTGGAGCCTCCGGGTGAGGCGATTCCAGCTTGTAAGATTCGTGCGGCTCGATCTTGACTGACGCATAGATTCCTATCACGTCTTTCGATTCTGCGCTCGGATATTCGATCGCCACGCCGCTGATTCGTCGAGCGGTGTTGTTTACCAATTGAGTGACTAGCTTGATCAGATACCTCTCCTCGGAATCTTGGTCAGTGCCATTTTGGCGAAGCCGTTCTATTCTCGCTGCTTTCACGGTGGCGCCGGTGATCGATACGGGCGCTCCTTCGCGGTTGTTGAACCGAATGGCTGTCTCTGGCGCCCACTCGAGCTTACGGAACCGAATGGCTGTCTCTGGCGCCCACTCAAGCTTACTGAATTCCGCGGGCGGTGGTGGTGGAGGCGGTGGAGGAGGAGGGACAACTCCCCATACGTCGCCATCTTCGAAGATCACGCCGGCGACTCTGACCGTCCATCCATTAGGTCCACCGACCAGGATGATAAAACGCCTCTGGCTGCCCGACGTATGCGTGGCGTGCGGCGCGAGTAACGCAGGGGCGGCTTCGTAATAGGCCCTGCGCTCCAGACCATTCCTGAACTCCAGGGTATAGCCCCTGATACGCCGGTCAGTGTTGTTGACCAAAGTGATGACGGGAACTACGGCGAACTCGTCGCCCGGGAGGTCTCTTTCACGCGGGACGGCTTTCACTTTCGCTTCGGTTATCGCGAGCGGAGCTTTGGCGGAGTTCTTGAACTCCACAGGCATCTCCGGGGCCTGATCGAGTCTCTCGATCAACTTGTCCTGTCCATCGACGAGGACGAATTCGGCAAGTCCACCTGGAACTCCGCCAGGAATTCCGCCCGGAACGCCTCCGGGGACTCCGCCAGGAACTCCTCCCGGAACGCGCTCAGTTGATTTCCTGGTCTGGGCCCCAGCTCGTTCCCGGGTAAGAAGTCCGGCTGCCATTGATAGGATTATTACCACCGCGGCGATTGAACCAATAGCTGCGCGGTGCCAAACCGACAGTTTTACTTGAACATTTCTGGACATGATTCGCTCAACCCTCCTTCCGAGATTCGAGCCCGTAGCGTTTGACGCACCGGCTACGCTCCACCCAAGGCAAAAACGTAAGACCTTTAATAGACTCGAAGCGTAGACGGCAGGCGCTGCGCCGAGCCGTATTACTTCTTCGTCGCAAGCTCGCTCGCGCTCGGCAAGCAGCAACCGATCGAGCATCCAAACGATGGGATGGAACCAAAGCAAAGAACAGAGAAGCCGATGGAGGTTTGCAATCAAGTTATCCCATCGCGCGACGTGAATCATCTCGTGCATCATCACGGCCTCGAGCTCAGCCTCGGTGAGATCCTCGGCCATGCACTCCGGCAGAAATACGATTGGCCTCCATACGCCCCAGACTCCAGGCTCTACCGTTCCGGGCAGCATCGACAGGCGGACGTTGCGCTTGATTCGCAGCCATGACCTGACGCGATCGAGTGCCTGACGTTCTCGAGAAGCGTCCGCCACGGGTGCCGCGCGCAGTGCGAGGAGGAATCGCTGGCGCCTCTTGAACCACAACGCGAGCAACACAACAGACCCGGCGAGCCACACGACAGTGAGCACGCAGAATAATTCACCGTGGCCTCGAGCAGCGTGGGCGCTGGCGGTTTCATCGAGCTGAATGATCGGTGCAGTGAGTTGAAAGATGACTGTCGCCCCTTCGCTCGATCCGTTGTTTGAAGCTAACAGGGAAGAGAAGTCGATACCGAGAAATTGAGCGATCGAGACAAGAAGCGCCGAGGGCAGAACGAATCTGACTGAAGCAATCATCCAGACCCCATAGCGCGCACGGCCCGGTCCTTTCCTCAGCGATGCTGCCGCCGCAAATGAGATAAGTGAGATCAGCGTAGCTTGCCAAAGGTGGTTTGCGAGCAAGGGCCAGCCCCAGCTTGACCACTCAGCCAGCCACTGGTGAACCGTCATAGGTTGTTGTGCCTTTCTACGGCGCTCTCTACGTCCGCGATCGATTCTCGGAACGGTCTCTTGGTCTAGGCGCGGGCTTGCGCGGGGCATCGCCCGCTTGACGAGCCAACATACCTTCCAACTCTTTCAGATCCTCTAGACTCAACTTTCCGGTTTCGGCAAGGTGAGCCATCAAAGGACGAGCCGACCCGCCAAACGACTCCAACAGCTCGTTTATCAACCTGTGATGAGCTGACTTTCGGGTGACGACTGGTTCGAATATGAAAGCATTTCCGATTTTCTTCAGGCGGCGAACGGCGTCTTTTTCCTCGAGCCTTCGCACGATTGTTTGAACAGTGGTATAGGCCGGCCGTCGTTTCTCCGGGAGCCGCTCTTGGATTTCACGCACGGACCCGCTGCCGATTTCCCACAGCGCATGCATGATTTCAAGCTCGAACCTCGTTAGCCTTATCGGCTTCTTTCGATCCACGGTATTCCTCTCAATCGACTTATCTACTACAAGTGAGGCTGAATCTACTACATTTGTCATAGAGTGTCAAGAAAAATCGCAGCGAAGATTCGTTTTGGCCCTTGGCTCAAGGCAGTCAAGTTGACGCGCGGAGCGGTCGCACCTAGAATCAAAAACTCGGCAGCGCGGCGTGAAGTCACAATTGGTGAGAGAGGTGATGCGTGCGTCTACTTCCCAGGGAAGAAAAGTATTTTGGCATGCTCAATCAGCTTGCCGCTCAAGTTAAGCATGGCGGCGAGCTTTTCGTACGTATCTTCGAGGACTATCAGAATCACGCGCAATACGCCGAACAGATAAAAGGGGTCGAGGTATCCTGCGATGAACTGGCGGCAAAGATCACTCAAAAGCTCAATTCGAGTTTCATCACCCCGATTGACCGCGAAGATATCTACCTGTTGGTGACTGAGCTGGACGATGTCATCGACATGATAAACGACCTGGCGCGCCGGCTCGACATCTACAGCGTGACGACGCCGCGGCCTGACGGCGCGGAGATCGCCAGCCTTCTTGGCAGGGCGACGGTCGAGATCGAAGGCGCATTTGCCCTGCTCGAGCGCCACCAGGGAGTGGGCGAACACCTGGCCGCGATAAACCAGTTGGAGAAACGCGCGGATGCCCTGTACAGCGACGCGATTCGGCGGCTGTTCAAAGAAGAAAAGGATCCGATTGAAGTGATCAAGTGGATGTCGATCTACGAGGAATTGGAGAACTCCATTGACCGCTGCAAGGATGTCGCGGAAGCGCTTGAGGCCGTTGTGGTCAAGAACAAATAAGCTGGTGGCGGATCGAGTCAGGCCCGCAGAAGACGAGTTTCAGAATCAAGAACCCGCATCTCGCAGTCCGCGGTTTTTGCAGCGGAGGTCAACCCGAATGACAACGCTAATGGCGTTTGTCGTGTTCTTCATCGCTGTTGCCCTTGTTTTCGATTACATCAACGGCTTTCATGATGCGGCGAATTCGATCGCGACCGTCGTGTCGACGCGAGTACTTTCACCCGGCGTGGCCGTTGTGTGGGCGGCGTTCTTCAATTTCATCGCCTTCGCGGTTTTTGGCACTCGAGTCGCAAAGACCGTCGCGGGCGACATGATCAACATCAGAGCCATCGATGAAGAGTGGCGGCTGTGGGTTTTGTTATGCGGAGTCACGGGGGCTATTGTCTGGAACCTAATCACCTGGTATTACGGCCTTCCGTCAAGCTCATCGCACGCCCTTGTAGGAGGGTACGCCGGCGCTGCGCTGGCGGCGCACGGCGGAATCTCTGGGTTGTTCGTAGCATCAGGGTGGATCAAGACCGTCTCTTTCATTATCATCTCGCCACTGGTTGGAGTGTTGCTGGGATTCTCGCTGATGCTTGCGATATTCTGGATCTTTCGGCGCCGCACGCCCGACCGGGTTGACAGACTGTTTCGGAAGTTACAGATTGTGTCCGCGGCGCTGTTCAGCCTCGGGCATGGCGGGAATGATGCGCAGAAGACAATGGGAATAATCGCAGCAGCTCTGGTCGCCTCCGGTATCGTCCCGAACGCTTCGCACGAGATTCCGTTGTGGGTCGTTCTCTCATGTCATGCAGCGATAGGGCTTGGCACTCTAACAGGCGGCTGGCGAATAGTGCATACAATGGGTTCGCGCATAACAAAGCTAAAGCCTGTGGGTGGCTTTGCTGCGGAAACCGCTGGGGCCACGGCGCTTTTCCTGTCAACCTACGGGGGCATTCCGGTCAGTACCACGCATACGATTACCGGGGGCATCGTTGGAGTCGGCGCTACACGAAGACTGTCAGCGGTACGTTGGGGTATTGCCCGTAAGGTAGTGTGGGCCTGGATTCTGACGATTCCGATGTCCGCTCTGATTGCGGCACTTGCTTATCTGCTGGTCCGGATCGCGCACAGACTGTAGCTGGAAAACACCCAGTTCGAGCGGGTTTGAAGCGACTATCGAGAGAGCGTTTTGGCGGTTCTCGCTGAGGTTGTCGAGAACTTGTGACGACGACGGTCATAGTGATTGATCGAAGACACGAGCAACCTGTGATTAATTATTGACTTCATTTTCCGCCGATGTTAAAAGGTTAGCGTTCGTGAGGTTATCGGTCCCGCAGCAGTTTCCGGATCGTCGGACGACGCTGCGCTGCCCCTTCCAGAAGAGCCCGGTGTATTGTTGCTCCCCAAGTGATCTTCTCTCAGACTAGTTCTTTTCTTCACCCCCGAAGGCAGCCTAGAGATTCGTGCTCCTGCGGCTTTGACCAACGGTCTGGTTGCTTTCAAGCGCGATTGGCTTGAGCGTGGCCCCCGCGGTAGAGATGGCTCTGCGAAGAGTGGGAGCAGAAGTGCTTGTAACTATGTCGGCGAAACTGGGCGAATCGCTTCTCAAAGACAATCTCATAACTCCCCAGCAGCTCAAGGAAGCGCTCGACTATCAGAGAGTCAACGGGGGGCGGTTAGCGTCCACGCTCGTGAAGCTCTGCATGCTATCTGATGAGGAAGTGACAGCCGTGCTCAGCCGGCAGTACGGTGTTCCCTCGGTCAATCTCGATCTCTTTGAAGTGGATCCCGCAGCCGTTGCGTTAGTTCCTCAAGAGACATCCGAACGCTATTCCGTGTTACCGCTCTCGCGAGTGGGAGCGACGCTAACACTCGCGATGGTCGATCCCACCAACGTGTTTGCTGTTGACGACATTAAGTTCATGACGGGCCTATCGGTCGAACCGGTGGTCGTGAGCGAGACCGCCCTAAACGCAGCGGTGAGGAAATACTATGGGAGCTCGCGCGAGATGGAACTCGCAAAGGTCATGGAGGACCTTGTTGCAGAGACCACGAGCCTGCCCGACTTCGGCGAAGACGTGGATCAGCTCGAGGTTGAGACTGTCGAAGAGGAGATAGACCTAGAGAACCTCGAGAAGATGTCTGAAGACGCGCCAGTCGTAAAGCTGGTCAACGTCATTCTTGTCGACGCTCTCCGGCGCGGAGCTTCGGATATTCACATCGAGCCGTACGAAAAAGAGTTTCGGGTGCGGTTTCGCATGGACGGCGTGCTCTACAACATAATGACGCCGCCGATGAAGATGCGCGATGCGCTTACGTCAAGACTGAAGATCATGGCCAGGCTTGACATCGCTGAGAAGCGACTGCCGCAGGACGGGCGGATCAAGATACGGGTGCGGCTTGAAAACCGTTCGCGCGAGCTTGATTTTCGTGTGTCGACATTGCCGACAATCTTCGGTGAGAAAATGGTGCTGCGTTTGCTCGACAAGGAGAACTTGCGGCTCGACATGACGCAGCTCGGCTTTGAGCCTGAGAGTCTCGAGAAATTCAAAAGGAACATTTCCAGGCCATACGGAATGGTGCTGGTGACCGGGCCGACGGGATCTGGAAAAACTTCAACGCTCTACTCAGCGCTTCAGAGCTTGAACGTGCCTGAAACGAACATAATAACTGCGGAAGACCCGGTTGAGTTCAATCTGCCGGGCATCAATCAGGTGCAGATGAAAGAGTCGATCGGGCTTAACTTTGCTGCCGCGCTCAGATCTTTCCTTCGGCAAGACCCGAACATTATCCTGGTGGGTGAGATCCGTGACTTTGAGACCGCAGAGATCGCGGTTAAAGCCGCGCTGACCGGCCACCTTGTGCTGTCGACGCTGCACACGAACGACGCGCCGTCGACGATTAGCCGCCTGATGAATATGGGTATCGAGCCGTTTCTTGTTGCCACTTCCGTGAATCTCATCCAAGCCCAGCGGCTGGTGCGGCGTATATGCAAAGAGTGCAAGACGGAGGTGAAGAGCTTGGACGAGGCACTCATCGACGTCGGGTTTCCGGCGAGCGAGGTGAAGGAGATAAAGACCTTCAAAGGGGCGGGCTGCAGCAACTGTAACGGGACAGGGTATAAGGGCCGTGTCGGCTTATACGAGGTTATGGAGATAACGGAAGAGCTTCGCGAGTTGATTCTGGTCGGCGCGTCCGGTCTTGAGCTGCGCCGAAAGGCAATAGAAGACGGAATGCTCACGCTGAGGCAGAGTGGCCTGGAGAAGATAAAGCAGGGAATGACTAGCCTCGAAGAGGTTGTGAGAGAGACTGTAAAATAGGACCTGGAGGAGTTATGCCGGAGATTGCGTTGAGCGAGTTGCTACGAAAAATGATCGAGCATGGGGGATCGGATCTGCACATAACGACGAACTCTGCTCCGATGGTGCGTGTGCACGGAATCCTAAGGCCGCTCGAGTATTCGGAGCTTACACCGGCCGAGACTAAGCAGCTAGCGTATTCGGTACTAACCGATGCGCAAAAGCACCGATTTGAGGAGACGCTCGAACTGGACTTCTCCTTCGGAATAAAGGGACTCTCAAGGTTTCGCGCCAACATATTCAACCAGCGCGGCGCAGTCGGAGCGGTCTTTAGATCTATTCCCTACGAAATCAGAGCATTCGAGGAGCTTGGTCTTCCGCCAGTAATCGAAAAGCTTTGCGAAAAGCCGCGTGGGTTGATCCTGGTTACCGGACCTACGGGTTCTGGTAAGTCAACGACTCTTGCAGCCATGGTAGACAAGGTCAACCGGGATCGCCACGAGCACATCATAACCGTCGAGGACCCAATCGAGTATCTGCATGGTCATAAGGGCTGCATCGTCAACCAACGAGAAGTGCATGCAGACACCCACAATTTCGCGAACGCGTTACGAGCTGCACTCCGCCAGGATCCGGACGTCGTGCTGATTGGCGAGATGCGAGACCTCGAGACAACTGAAACGGCGCTGAGGATTGCCGAGACCGGTCACCTGACGTTTGCTACTCTGCACACCAACTCGGCAGCGTCTTCGATCAACCGCATCATCGATATCTTTCCGTCTGGCCAGCAAGCGCAGATTCGCACGCAGCTTTCGATGGTGCTTGAAGGGATTGTGACGCAAGCACTGCTTCCAAAGGCAAATGGTCAGGGCCGAGCGCTGGCGATGGAAGTGTTGGTGCCGAATTCGGCTATACGGAACTTGGTTCGGGAAGACAAGATTCATCAAATCTATTCGATGATGCAAACCGGTCAGGACAAATTCGGGATGCAAACGTTCAATCAGTCGTTGGCGAGCCTCTACTTCAAGAAGCAGATCACTCTGGAAATGGCTACGGCTCGTTCATCGAATGCAGACGAGCTTCAGGATCTGATCAATCGCGGAGCTGCGGTCCTTCAAACGCCGCAGCCTCGGGCGCCGGGTTACCCTGCGCAAGGAACCAAGCCTCAGGCGCCACTCGGCAGGGTCGGGAGATAACGTTGCGCCGGATCGATCCCGACAGGGAATTGTTGATGCGTATGCATGCCCCTAGCCTTGAAAGTTGAAGACCGGAAGATTGGAGACAGAGATGCCGACTTATGTTTTTAAGGGCCGCAATCGAGTGAACGAGATTGTTGTCGGTGAGCGAGTGGCTGCGGACCGTGCTGCGCTTGAAGCGATGCTTCGGCGTGAGCAGGTTATTCTGACCAACGCGAGAGAAAAAGGACGCGAGATTAGTCTGCCAAAGCTAGGCCGAGAAAGGGTCAAGCACAAGGACTTGGCTCTCTTCACGCGACAATTCTCGGTGATGCTTGATGCCGGGCTGCCACTCGTCCAGTGTCTTGAGATCCTCGGTCAGCAACAGGACAGCAAGTTCTTTCAGAAGGTGATCTTCCAGACCCGCGGGGATGTCGAGGCCGGCATGACGTTGGCGGATGCAATGGCAAAACATCCACGCGTTTTCGAGCCGCTCTACACGAACATGGTTGCTGCCGGCGAAACCGGCGGTATTCTTGACGTGATTCTGCAACGCCTTTCAACCTACCTCGAAAAAATGGTCAAGTTGAAAAGTGACGTTAAGAGCGCGCTGATTTACCCAATAGCGGTGATTGTCATCTCGATCATCGTGATCTCGGTAATCATGATCGTCGTCATCCCAGCGTTTAAGAATATCTTCGAGGGGTTGTTGGGGCCCGGCGAGCGCCTGCCCTGGCTAACCGAGTTGGTGGTGACGATGTCGCAGTTCATGGCCAGTTACTGGTGGCTGATCGCGCTGGTCGTCGGCATAGCTGTCTTCGGTGCGAAGACCTGGTATAAGACTGACAAGGGACATCACTTCATAGACAGCCTGATTCTGAAACTCCCGGTCTTAGGACCTATCATGCGCAAGATTGCCGTTGCCCGATTCAGCCGGACCCTGTCAACGCTGCTAAGTTCAGGCGTGCCAATTCTCGAATCGCTGGAAATAACGGCGCGTACAGCGGGAAACGTGATTGTGTCGGAAGCCATCCACAAGGTCCGTTCTGGGATTGAGCAAGGTCAAACTTTTGTTGAGCCGCTTAAGAATAGCGGCGTGTTTCCAATAATGGTCTCGCAAATGATAGGTGTCGGCGAGCAGACAGGCGCGCTCGATGCGATGCTGTCCAAAATAGCAGATTTCTACGAGCAAGAAGTGGACGCCGCGATTGCAAACTTGCTGAGCCTGATGGAGCCGGCGATGATCCTGTTTCTTGGGGTCACCATAGGCACGATAGTGATAGCGATGTACATGCCGCTCTTCACGCTAATCGGAAAGCTCGCAGGTGGACATTGATCGGATAGACATGAGAGCGACTTTTCGAATCTCACGCCGCTGACATTCGTTCGAGCGGTAGCAACGCTGAATAACAATCGCCGTTGATCGGTTACTGGATCGATCAACGGCGATTCTGTATTATGGGACCTCTTCTGTTCGCGGCTTTTTAGCGACTGGCTTTGTTTGAGCTCTTTGTCGCTTGCTCAGCAGACAGTTAGGAGCGCGTCAAACTGCTTGATACTGCTCGTTCAAAAAGTTTTTCTGAGTTAGACGATAAAAAGGGGCGAGGGTAGTTGACAGAGTGTTGTAATTAGGTATAATCAACGTTTGCTCGCAACACGCGAAAGCAGACAAGCGATCTTTGAAAACTAGATAGTGCGTAAAACGAACCAGACGTTCCGAGAGTTTGGCAGAAGTGACCACTAGTAGAACGGTCATCTTTCGGCTAAGGCTTAAGGATGGCCAGGATTTTAACTGAGAGTTTGATCCTGGCTCAGAATCAACGCTGGCGGCGTGCCTAACACATGCAAGTCGAACGCGAAAGCCCCTTCGGGGGTTAGTAGAGTGGCGTCCGGGTGAGTAACACGTGGGTAATCTGCCTTCGGGTGGGGAATAACCCAGGGAAACTTGGGCTAACACCGCATGATGCAGCGGCACCGCATGGTGACAGTTGTTAAAGCGGGGGATTTTCGGACCTCGCGCCTGAAGAGGAGCCTGCGGCGGATTAGCTAGTTGGTAAGGTAACGGCTTACCAAGGCAACGATCTGTAGCCGGCCTGAGAGGGCGGTCGGCCACACTGACACTGACATACGGGTCAGACTCCTACGGGAGGCAGCAGTCGGGAATTTTGGGCAATGGGCGAAAGCCTGACCCAGCAACGCCGCGTGAAGGATGAAATCCCTCGGGATGTAAACTTCGCAAGAATGGGAAGAATTAGCGAGCGCGAATACCGCTCGTGATGACGGTACCATTTGTAAGCTCCGGCTAACTCCGTGCCAGCAGCCGCGGTAATACGGGGGGAACAAGCGTT
>CAZJQQ010000089.1:0-18760 GCA_964548075.1 uncultured Clostridia bacterium
CGATCAACCGGGGGCAGAAGATCGTCAACTACACGGGTCATGGCAACGTGAACCAGTGGAGAGCGGATCTGCTGACTAATGCGGACGCAGCGCTGCTCACAAATCAGAATCATCTGGCGGTATTTGTGATGATGACCTGTCTGAACGGGTATTTCGACGATCCGGCGTTAAGCAGTTTGGCGGAAGCGCTGATGAAGACGGGCTCGGGAGGTGCGGTGGCGGTATGGGCTTCTTCGGGAATGACGATGCCCGACGAGCAAGCATTGATGAACCGGGAGTTCTACCGGCAGTTGTTTGCGAATCGGGGAATAACGCTGGGCGACGCTATCAACAGAGCGAAAGCCGCCGTCGGTGACGGGGATGTTCGCCGCACATGGGTTTTGATTGGAGACCCGACAATGAAGGTGAGGTAGGCAGCGGTGCGCCTGCGATTCCAAAGGTGAGAGTTCGTGGTCAATCAATAACGGAACGAGACAACCGCGTTGCTTTCTTGGGGGAGAAAGCAGACCCGAACTCTCACTCACCAACTCAGCGAGACAATAAAGGCTGGGTCAATTGGCGAGGATCCAGTTCACTTGTTGTCTGCAATCAACCTCCGCACGCGTTCAGTCTCTCCGCTAAAAGTGTGGAAGTGCGGAAGAAGCCGAGAGACCCTAACGCAGGTTCTTAATCAAGACGATGTCGCGCTTCCAGCCGCCGCGAGAACAGATCAGGTTCTTGCCATCGGGCGACACGTCGAAGCGGAATATGCCATCGGCTCTGAAATCGGTCACCTGCCTGGGCGGGCCGCCGTCGAGCGGCTGCATCCAGATGTTGCTGACGCCATCGGATGACAGTGCATACAGGAAAGCTTTGCCGTCTGGCGTCCACTTCAAAGTGGTGTTGTTCAGGGAATGGGAGCCGACCTCGAATCTCTTGACGACTGAGCCGTCCTCAAAAGAACTCACAGCAATTCCCCAAGTCTCTTTGCCCTGCGCAAAATACGCGATGAGTTCGCCGTCGGGCGACACCGCCGAAACGCCCACCGCCTCACCGCAAACTCGCACAGGCTCGCCCCCTTCCATTGGGACTTTGTAGAGATAGCCATCACCTGAAGATAGGTAAATCACCCATTTGCCGTCCGGTGTTATGCTCGGCGGATTCGCCCCATTGCTGAGCGTTAACTGAAGGAGGTTGCTTCCATCAGGGTTCATTCGCCAGATCTCGAATTTACCTGAACGATCGGAGGCGAAGAGAATATAACGTCCGTCGGGTGAAGCTACAGCGGAAATATCATTGCTGCTTTCAGTGGTTAGTTGTCTTGGCTCAGCCCCGTCGGCGTTCATCACCCAGATATTACTGGCCTCTCCCGACTGTAACGACGAATAGACAATCCGCCCGTCTGCCATAAGGCCGAGACCTGACTTACCCCACACACCTATTTTCTTCGCGCTGGCCACGTCCGCCAACGGGCCGCTCCAGATGTCTGAAACAGAGGTGACTTGCTCTGTGACCAGCATCCTGGCGTCCCCTGTCAACCTTACGAAATTGAAGGTGTCGAGGTCGTTGGAGAGCGGACGTGCCACGCCTGAAGGATACTCGACGAACCAGAGCTGGTTGACATTCGCCTTCTGCTCCCTGGCACAGACAATCAGGCCGCTGCCATCCGGCATCCACGATTTATGGCCGACGTAATTCCATTTCCGTGGAGAGATCTCTCTCTCCGAGTCGTCATCCAAACGAATCTCATGAATGCTCATATTGTCCCCGCCGCTGCTGGCGTTACCTATGGAGAAAGCAATCACTTTGCCGTCGGGCGACCAGGCGGGAGATTCGAGACGACGACCGACCAGCACACGCTCTTCAACGCCATCGGCGTTTGCGATAATGAACTCGGCTTTGCCTTCGCTGTTGCGGCGCGCGAAAGCCAGGTGAGCGCCGTCGGGAGAGAGTATGACTTGAGAGTCGATGTCGTCCCTCAACTTCTTCGCGACGCCGCCAAGCACAGGGATTCGATACAAAATGCGTTGAGGCGAGGGCCCCGCTTCTCTTCTCGTGTAGCACAGCTCGCTGCCGTCCGGGGTGAAGAGCAAACCATCGTAGACAATCTTCTCCGGCGGAACGATCTGATGGCGGGCAGAAGTCGCAAGCTGAAGAATCCAGAGGCTCTGTTGCCCTGAGTCACTGTTTATATAAGCCACGTACTTTCCATCGGGCGAGATGTCTGGCGCAATCGAGCCTCCGGTCCGGGTTAGTCTGACAATTTCCCAGTCGCGATACGAGTTCAGAACTGCGGGCTTTGATCGCGTGTTTACAAGATTGAAACCGAGCAGACCGCCGCAAGCTAGAATCACGACGAGCGCCGTTGCCCAGAGCCAGTTCTTTCGCCTGTTTGTTGTCCGCTCGAGCCGGAGGGGTTCACTCTCGATCGTAGCAGCCTCTGTTCGGCCAAACGAATCGAGTCGCGTTGCCGGCTCAAGGCTGCGCGCTTCCGCATCGGGCAGGTTCTGCGCTACCCACGCCCGGTCAAACACTCGGCTGTAGATAATGTTCCTCGCCTGAAGGTAGCCGCCTTCCGCTCGAACGATGCCCGACAGCCGCAAGACATTTATCAGCGGGTTTGTTTCATCGTCCTCGACTCTCTGGCCTCTGTGCACTTGCTCGTATAGGCTCATCAAGCCTGCCAGCTCCACTTCGCTCCGCAGCATACGCTCCCGCACGAACAGCAGGTTGTCGTCCTGCTCCCTTGCCCGCCTCGCAAAGAAAAGCTCGCCGCACAAGCGATCCACCTCACCCGCGCTGCCGGCGGCTTGTTCGGCCACCGTCTGACAGAGGCGCTGTGTCAGGTAAGGATGGCCGCCTGTCCAGTAGAGTATCCGCCCCAGCAACGCCGCCCCCTCCTGCTCACCCCCTCCGAGCCCTAAGGCCAGCACCTGCGCCTCTGCTTCGCTGAAGTCGTGGAGTTCGATCCGCCGCCCGATGTTGAACGGGGTCATCCGAGTGTCTCTCATCAGGTCCGACGGCGCGGCCACGCCTAGCAGGCAAAAGGTCAAGCGCTCAAGCTCCGGGTCTTCGGTCCGGTGGTTGTAGAACTCTCGTATGCCCGCGAAGAACTCGTCGGTCGAGAAGGGCAGACTCCGCACGGCGTCTATCTCATCTATGAAGACCACGACGCCGCCCGGATAACGCGACAGGACGACCTGTCGCATGGCTTGCATCCACCGTTGGAGCGGACCGAGGCCAGGGTGGTTGTCCCAGAATTCTTCGAGCTCATCTTCGAGGCTGAGCTGCTGGGCCATCTGCGTAAGCAGCCCACCGTACCATTGCTCGGCTGAGAGGTTCTGGCCGATTGCCGTCAAGTCGAGGACTACAACGCCAACACCTTCATCGCGAAGGCGGGAGGCAGTGCGGACCATCAGGGAGGACTTGCCCATCTGACGGGAGGTCAGCACGTAGCAGAAGCACCCCTTGCGCAGTGCGTCATGAAGCTGGTGGTCGGCCTGGCGTGTGACGTAGCAGAGGGCGTCGCGTGCGAGGGTCCCGCCCGTGACATAGAAAGGGCTGTCGTATTGCATCTCGATTGCGCTCATAGCAGATTCACTCCCGATTCGGCCTCGATTCGCGTTCATAGCAGGTGCCTTTCGAAGTAGGTTTCGTAAAAGCTGGCAGCGAAGTCTCGCATCCCGCCGCTGAGTCTCCCGCACCAGACCCGCGCTTCGCAAGCGGTAGCGCTTTACCTGCTGTCTGCAACCAGGCTCCGCAGCCGTTCAGTTTTGCTCTGCTCCGATGTCGCGGGATCGCCTGCGAACCGCAAACTTATGTTGTTCGACCCTGAAGCTATGATCCGGCCATCGGGGGAGACTGCCAGGCCGGCCAGGTGACTGCTATGCCTGAAAGAAATCAACTCTTGCCCAGTAGCGACATTCCATATCTTCACGGTGTTGTCTCCACCGCCGCCACTGACCAGGCGCTTCCCGTCGGGGAAAAACGCCAGATTACTGACATGGCTGACATGGCCTTTCAAAGTTAATACTTCTTTTCTGGCGGATAAATCCCAAAGCCTCACCTGCCCATCAGCCAACCCAGCAGCCAGAGTCTTACCATCAGGGGAAAAGGCTATAGCAGAGACCCACTTCGGATGCTCAAGGGTAATCACTTCCTGTTGGGTGATGACGTCCCATAATCTCACCGTCTTATCATCACTTCCTGTAGCCAGAAGCTGACCGTCGGGTGAGAACACTACTGAAAGAGGGATATCTGATTGGCCGGTAAAGGGTATGATAAGAGTTCCGCTTTCTTGTCCGGTGGCCACATCCCAAAACTTTACGGTCTTATCATCGCTCCCCGTAGCCAGATGACGACCATCCGGGGAAAACGCCACACTCTGGACCCCGCTTGTGTGCCCATTCAACGTCAGGATCTCCCGCCCGGTAGTCACATCCCAAAGCTTCGCGGTCTTGTCACCGCTCCCTGTGGCTAAGCGTTGACCGTCGGGTGAGAATGCCACAGCCAAAGTATTGCTGGTATGTCCAACGAAGGACCTCAGTTCCCGTTGTGTCTTCACCTCCCAGAGCTTTGGCGCCTGTTGATTCAGTCCGCCTGTGGCCAACAAACAGCCATCGCGAGAAAACGCCATACCAAGAAACATCCCGAGCCCCTTCCCGGAGAGACTCGGTTCTTGAGCAACACCTACATCCCATAACTTGGCGACGCCATCCCTCCCCCCGGTGGCCAGGAGCCTGCCATTGCGAGAGAACGCCACAAAATCAACCGCGATCGAATGCCCTTTGAAAGTGTTCAGCAGTTGCAGAGTGGCTGATGAATAAAGCTTCACCGTTTGGCCGTAGCTTGCCAGAGCCAACGTTTCACCATCAGGGGAAAAACAGACTGACATCACCGCGTTGTTAGTTCTGATCATTTTGTTAGAGGATTGCTGCCCCGCAGTTGATACCTGCGCTGGAATCGGTTTCCCCGTCGCTACATTCCAAAACTGCACCAGGGAATTACCACCGCCGGTGACCAGAGTCGCGCCGCCGGGGGAAAATGCCAGAGTGAAGATAGGACCCCCAATTCCTCCTTTGTAAGTACGCAACTCCCTGCCGGTATTCGCATCCCAGAGCCTTGCGACCCCGTCCATACATCCTGTTGCTACCGTCTTGCTGTCGGGAGCGAAGGCGAAAATCGGCAGGTCAGCCGGGTGCGCGAGCGTAACAAGCTCCCGCCAGGTAGCCACGTCCCATAGCTTCACCGTCTTATCGCTGCTGGCCGTCGCCAGTGTCTTGCCATCAGGGGCAAATTCCACCATGCCCATATCGTCCGTGTGCCCCCTTAGTGTGGCGATCTCCTGACCCGTAGCTGCGTCCCATAT
This sequence comes from uncultured Clostridia bacterium, assembly GCA_964548075.1. GTDB lineage: Bacteria > Acidobacteriota > Blastocatellia > UBA7656 > UBA7656 > Onstottus_A. The sequence goes on from CAZJQQ010000089.1 coordinate 5,348, forward strand.
TTTCGCAGTCTTGTCTGCGCTTGTTGAAGCCAGAATCTGACCGTCGGGTGAAACGGCGACAGACCATATTATGTCCGAGTGCCCGGAGAGAGTCATCAATTGCTCTCCGGTGACCACGTCCCAGACCCTGACCACATGGTCATTGCCTCCCGTCACAATCCTTCGGTTGTCGGGAAAAAAGTTTACTGAGACACCAAAGTCTCCGTGTTGGAATGACCGCAGGTCGCCGTGGCCGAGACTCCAGAGGTGATACCATTCAAAGCCGCGCAGGTCCTCCTGGCCGGGTTTGGGCACGTGGTTGTTGATTAGGTCCAGCATGCGTGTGACGCCTGCATCTTCCCAGGCTTGCGCGGCCAGATTCATCTGTGCGGCGTAGAGCTGTTGGCGATTAGTCTCTTCTGCCGCCCTGGCAAGGTTGCGCTGCCGGATGGCAACGAACACTAGACTTGCCATCGCCATCAGAATTACGGCAGCAATCGCCGCAGCTCGCAACAAACCTTTGCGGTAAGCGGCTCGCTGACGCCTCACCTCGGCATCCGGCATGTTCGTCGCGACCCACGCTTGATCGAACACCCGCTCATAGATTCGATTCCTCACCCGAAGCCGGCCATCTTCGATTCGTGTAATACCCGATAACTTCAGAATAGTGACAAACGGATTGGTCTCATCATCCTCCACTCGCCTACCGCGATGCCCCCGCTCGTAGAGACCGAGCAGCCCGGCCACATCCACCTCGCTTCGCAGCATTCGCTCACGCACGAACAGCAGGTTGTCATCCTGCTCCCTTGCCCGCCTCTCGAAGAACAACCCCTCGCACGAGCGATCAACTAATTGCGGATTGGGGATTGCGGATTGCGGATTGTGTTCGGCCACCGCCTGACACAGCCTCTGCGTCAGGTATGGGTGCCCACCAGTCCAGTAGAGTATCCGCCCGAGCAACAACGCCCCCTCCTGCTCACCCCCTCCGAGCCCGAAGGCCAGCGCTCGCGCTTCAGCTTCAGTGAAGTCGTGCAGCTCAATCCGTTGCCCTATGTTGAACGGAGTCATCCGTGTGTCTCTGATCAGGTCAGACGGCGCCGCTACGCCAAGCAAACAGAAGCTCAAGCGCTCGAGCTCCGAGTCTTCGGTCCGGTGGTTGTACAACTCTCGAATGCCGGCGAAGAACTCGTCGGTCGAAAAAGGCAGGCTGCGCACGGCGTCTATCTCATCTATAAAGATCACCACACGCCCAGGATAACGCGGCAGGACCACCCGCCGAATGGCTTGCATCCACCGTTGAAGCGGACCGAGTCCGGGGTGGCTGTCCCAGAACTCTTCCAGCTCATCTTCGAGTCCAAGCTGCTGGGCCACTTGCGTCAACAGCCCGCCGTACCACTGCTCGGCAGAGAGGTTCTGACCGATCGCAGTCAGGTCGAGGACTACGACGCCTACCCCTTCATCGCGCAGGCGGGAGGCTGTGCGGACCATAAGCGAGGACTTGCCCATTTGGCGTGCAGTCAGCACGTAGGAAAAGCTCCCCTTGCGCAGGCAGTCATAAAGTTCGCGGTCGGCCTGGCGGGTAACGTAGCAAAGGGCGTCGCGCGATAGCGTTCCACCGGTGACGTAGAAGGGGCTATCTAATTGCGTTTCGATTGCGTTCATAGCAGGTGCCTTTCGAGGTAGGTGGCGTAAAGCTGGCAGCGAAGTCTCGCGTCGCGCGCTGAGTCTCCGAGCACCAGACCCGCGCTCCGCAAGCGGTAGAAACTCTCCGGCGTCGGGCAGGGCTTGCCTTGCAACATGCCGCGAACCACATCACATAGCTCGCGGTCTTGCGAGAGTGAAAACAACATCCGGCGCAGGTGGTCGCCGAACGGGCCTTCATCGTGATCGGATTGAGCTTCCAGCGCCGGCAGATCAAGATTGTTCGTCACCATCTCATAGAGCCCTCGCCGCACGAGATAAGGATGGCCGCTCACCAAACGAAAGTAACGCGCCACCTGCGCGTTCTCTCTTAAAGGCGAGCCATAGAGCTTATTGATCTCATGCACCTGCTCGAAGATGAAGTCCTCAAGCAACAGCCTCGTGCCGACATTGAACGGTGATTGGTTGAGGTCGGTAATGAAGAGATGCGCTTCAGTCGCGTAGGCAATTGCCAGCGTGAGCCTGCGCCATGGCCCCGCGGGGTCGAGCGCCCTTTTGTTATGCCAGGACCGGAACAACCCGAAGATCTCGCTCCCGAAGACGCAGGTGAAGAGGCGGTCAACTTCATCCAGTCCCCAGACAATCGGGCCCGACACTTTGAGCAACACTTCGCGCCGCAGATATTGCTCGAGATTTGTCACCGGGCTGCGATTCGGTTTCCACACTTCGGAGGGTTCTACATCCAGGTCGAGTTGGTCGGCAAAGCAATCCGCGAAGGACATCACCAGCTTCTCGACCGATTCGAGCGAGTCGGCGCTGATGTTCTGCAAATCCGTTAGCACGACCATGGCCCCGGACTGACGCGCCTGATCGAGCCCGCGCGCCAGCAGCGATGTCTTGCCCACCTGCCGCGCGCCCTTGACCAGCACGATACTGTCCTGTCGCGTGATGGCCGCGCGAAACTTTTCGTCGGTTGGCCGCACAACGTAAAAGCCGGAATCGAGCGGCACCGCTCCGCCAACCGGCTCCAGCATCTGCTTGAATGCTGTCGAAGCCGAAGACGGCGCGGCCAACATTGTGGCGAGATCAGTATTAGTGTCTGCCGCAGTCTGTTTGTCTTCAGCCTGACTAAGATCGGCTTGAATCTCGAGTCGACCGCCGTGCTTCATCTTCGACACCACCTCCATCTCGAGGCTAAGGCTCTTGAGATCAGCAAGCATCTCCTGTACTGACTGGTACCGGCCTTCGCGAGCTTTGGTGAGCGCCTTTGTGACAATTCGCTCAAGAGCGGTGGGGATACCCGGGGCTACTTGCCAAAGCGGGGCTGGCTCCTTCCCGAGGATAGCGGCAACCGTATCGGCCATGGTGGCAGCGGCGAACGGACCGCGGCCGGCGATCATTTCATAGAGCACCACGCCGAGGCTGAATATGTCCGTCCGTGCGTCCACTTGCTGCCCGCGGCACTGTTCGGGCGACATATACCCCGCCGTGCCCAGCACTATGCCTGCGGCGGTGCTGAACTTCTTCGCGCCGGTCTTCTCGGTGCTGGCCACGGTTCGCTCGTTGTCAGTTAGTTTTGCGAGGCCAAAGTCGAGGACCTTAAGGTAACCGTCAGGCCGGAGCATGATGTTTTCCGGCTTGATGTCGCGATGCACAACGCCGGCCCTGTGCGCCGCGGTCAACGCGCTTGCCACCTGAATAGCCAAGTCCAGCACTTCCTGCAGCGTAAGTCCTTCAGCCATCCGATCGCGCAACGTGCAGCCTTCGATCAGCTCGGTAGCGATATACTGCCGGTCGTTGAATCGCCCGATTTCGTAGATGGTGACTATATTTGGATGGTTGAGCGCTGAAACGGTGCGAGCTTCCTGCTCAAAGCGACGCACGCTGTCTATATCCTGGGTGAAGGCAGAAGGCAGCAATTTGAGCGCGAATTTGCGTTGGAGTCTTAAGTCTTCGGCCAGGTAAACCTCTGCCATCCCGCCTGTGCCCAGAAGCGAGAGGATGAGGTAATGGTTGAATCTTTTCTCCGCGAGCGTAATCCCCTGGTCCTTTGCCAACTCCCCCGCCACAATCTCGAGGGCAGACGCTGAGATGAAATCCCCTGCCTCCTGATCCGCGGCGAGGAGCGACTCTACCTCTTCACGGAGCGCATCGTCTCCACCGCAAGCGTCGTCGAGAAAGACGCCACGGCGTTGAAGGTCGAGTTCCAGGGCGGCGAGATAAAGATCACCTATTTGCCGATGGCGTTCTGGCGTCATACGAAGAATCCCGGGCCGATGGCTGATCAGCCGTGCCTGGCGCGCATAGGCCGGGCACGGCTAGCGCTTGGTCCACCCTTCATTGAATAAAGCGCGAACCAGAGGCGAAAGTGCTAATGACGAGGACTTATTTTTCATTTTCCATTTTCCATTTTCCATTTGTCATTGAAGAGCAAACTTTATCGCGTTCATTCCTCCTCCCAAATGGAAAATGACAAATGGAAAATGGAAAATGGAAGGCGGCGTTCATTTTTCATTTCCCCTTTTTCACTGAAGAGTCTTGAGCATTGCTCAATTCCCTGTGGAGCCAGGCGCGGGCCAGGCTCCAATCGCGCCTGACCGTGCCGACTGATACTTTGAGCACCTCGGCGATCTCCTCAAGTTCCAGCCCGCCGAAAAAGCGCAACTCCACTACCCGGCTTTGCCTCTCGTTAAGCCGTGCAAGTGAATCCAGGGCGTCATCAAGGGCGACAAGATCGGCGCCTTTCTCCCGAGATACAACCATCGCTTCATCAAGCGAGACGTTGCGCGCCGCACCGCCGCGTTTTGCGTAATTGCGCGAGCGGGCGAAGTCAACGAGTATGCGTCGCATCAACTGGGCCGATACGGCGAAGAAGTGTGCGCGGTTCTGCCACTGGATGTCCTTCCAATCGATGAGGCGTATGTAAGCCTCATTGACAAGAGCGGAGGTCTGTAGCGTATGGCCGGGACGCTCTCGCCCCATGTAGCGGCGGGCCAGCCGGTGGAGTTCGTTGTAGACGAGCGGGGTAAGCTTTTCGAGAGCGGCCTGATCGCCGTTGCCCCAGTCCACAAGCATCTGAGTGATCTGCTTCTGCGAGGGCGCACCCATACATACATCCCCCCGTGACTAGCGGCGCAAGGATATCACATCTACTTTGGACCCTCTAGCAATCACAGTGAGTGAAGTCGATGAACGTTCAGAGTTCAACCTTCAGGTTGCAATGCATCGAACCTCGCAAGCTAAAGCTTGAACTCTGAACCTCAGTATCAGCTTGACTGACTGCTGATTCAGAGAGCGCAGAAGAGTTTCAGATGGCGTTAGCACTTTGCGTTGTGAATCCCGCTTTCATGAGTGTGAAGGAAAAGGAGAAGCGGAGAGATGACTTTCGATAGCCGATTAGTGTTCGACGTCGTCTGATCGCGTGGTGATCGCCTCGGTAGCGCCGACCATTCACCGCTTCGTGTACCCGCCGCACGGCGGGAGCGCGATCGTCATTGTGAGCCAGGCGCCCCCAACTCTCTTCGAGGACCAGATCCTCGAAGACACGACGTTCGTGTACGACATAGTCGCGTGACCTCGCGCGCGGTCGGGCTTCGAGCATGCGCGTGCGGCCTCAAACCAACAATAGCCAATGAAGGAGGAGGAGCAAGTCATGACTAACAAACGTTACAAGAAACTGAAGATCTTTCTCTGTGTGGGAGCTTTGGCGCTGCTCTCGGTGCCGGCTGTCGCTCAGCTTATCGACAAAAACAAAGCGCCCAACATTGCCAACGAAGGGATTAAGAAGACTCTCACGCAGCAGATCGGAGCAGGCCGCCGGAACGTGATGACGCCCGACTCTTCGGCGTTTATCATCGCTCGCGATCCGTTCCGCTCGATTCGGCGAGGGCGTCAGCTCTTTCAGCGCAAGTTCACGAGAGCTGAAGGGCAAGGTCCGGTGATGAACGACGGCTTCGGTGACATCAATTCGAATCTAGCCATCGGCGCGGGTCTTTCCGATAGCTGCGCGTCCTGCCACGGCCGGCCTCGCGGCTCGGCGGGCGTGGGCGGCGATGTAGCGACGCGCCCCGACAGCCGCGACGCGCCCCACCTGTTTGGGCTGGGACTCAAAGAAATGCTGGCCGATGAGATCACCGCCGACTTACGTGGGATTCGGGGACAGACAATCGCGGAAGCCGCCGCGCGTCATCGTTCGGTCACAAGGCGGCTGACCAGCAAGGGAATCAACTACGGGACGATCACTGCCAACCCGGATGGTTCCGTCAGCTCATTGAATGTTCAAGGAGTCGACCCCGACCTTCGCGTGAGGCCATTCTTCCATCACGGAGGGACGATCTCGATTCGCGAATTTGTGGTCGGCGCGTTCAATGCCGAGATGGGCCTGCAGACTGTCGACCCTGACCTCACTACCGCGAGCGCCGGCGCGCGAATAGCGACACCTTCAGGAATGGTGCTCGACGGCTCGCTCGACGCGGTCGAAGCTCCGCGCGCCACAAGCGAGACCGATGATCCCGATGACGACGGGAAGGTCAACGAAATCCCGACCAGCCTGGTCGACCATCTCGAGTTCTATCTGCTGAATTACTTCAAACCTGGAATCTATCAGCAGACTGAATCAACCAGAGAGGGACGCGAGCTGTTCGAGGAGGTCGGTTGTGCGCAGTGTCACATCCCTGACTTGCAGATAAATCGCGATCGAAGAGTAGCGGATGTTGAAACGGTCTACGATCCGCCCAGGGGGATATTCAACAAGCTGTTCGCGACGGCCAATCCTCTGTTCGCCGCCAGTGACGATGGAAGCGGCTTCGCGACTCTGAAGCGGCCTCGACTGCAGCCGTTTCTCGTGGAAAACATCTTTGCCGACTTGAAGAGGCACGATCTGGGCCCGAACTTCTACGAGCGAAACTACGATGGGACGACACGGACTCAGTTCATGACGACGCCACTCTGGGGCGTGGGAACGACCGCGCCTTACGGGCACGATGGGCGAAGCATAAACCTGACGGAAGTGATTCTACGTCACGGCGGCGAAGCTCTGAATGCGAGAAGCCGCTTCGCCCGGCTTGAAAGAGAAGAGCGAGCGGCGCTGCTGGACTTCCTGAACTCGCTCATAATCTTTCCGCCCGACGATACGGCCTCTAACCTCGATCCGGGGAATAGGAACGCGACGGGATTCCCTCAATTCGGGCACGGCAGCATTAAGTTAACCGTGCTTTTCAATAATCCGCTCGACGTCGAATAGACTCAGCATAAGGACGCGGCTGGCGGAAACGCCAGTCGCGTGATCGTGGCCGAGAAGGTCAAACACAATCGTTTCACAATCAGAACCAGCGCGCCAAATTTAGAAGTCTCGTGGCAGGTGACCGGAGTGCGATCTGATGCAGTAATGCGGAGGCATCCGTTCAAAGCGGAGGAGAACAAGCCAGAACGCGTGCGCGGCACCTATCTCAGCCCGGAACTGTTTGGCAAGCCCGAAGAGCGTGGGGTCGAGTGGGCGCGCTACCCCGAGACGATGCAGCAGATCAAGCAGCAGCGACTCGAAGCGAAGCAGACGCAAAAGCAGCCAAAGCAAATCGGCCGCCTGATACCTTGACGCTGTCAGCAACAGTGGAAAGCGTGGGGGCGGTACGGATGAATACCCAAGTCGCCCGTGCTCTAGCCAACTCGAATACTCTTGTTGCCGTTAGCACTCTCAACGGCAAATCCCGCTTTAATAGATGAGAACGCCAGACGACGGTGGACGGACGGCCGTCGGCGGTCTGCGTGTTCACTCTGTTGCGTCAATCGGGGGAGTGATTATGAAATGCGCGAAAAGGTCACAGGCTTTCATTATCGCAGGTTCGATCCTGGCTGGAGGGTTAGCCTATGCGCTTCATTCTGCCGATCGCAAGAGTAACGCGAACCAGCCCGCTGCCTTGCACGGCGAGCAGGCGATTGGAAGCCTCAAACAGGACGGAGTGTACGACTCTTTGCAAGCTGCCGTCTCAGCCGCACGCTATCGGATTTATTTCGATGAGAGAACGTCGAATGCTTTTTATGCGAACAACTCAGCGCAGCAACTCAGCGCCTATTTTACGCGGGACGCTGTGCGACTCACCATCAAGCACGGTGCGAACTCAGATGAACTGACATCGGAAGTCACAGAACCAGCGACGACACAAGCGCCCGCGCAAAGCGAGCAATCACACCTCAGCTTGAAGTTCATTGGCGCGGGCTACGGCGACACCATTCACCTTGCCCAAGGACGACCCGCAATCACAACCGCCGACAACCGGCTGACCTACACCCACCAGCTCACCAGCAATCATGATTCGACCAGTGGCTGGCTCTCTCTATTCTCCAGAGCCGCAGTCCGCAATCCGCAATCCGCAATCGTCGAAGAGTGGTACATCAACAAACCCGAAGGCATCGAGCATGGCTTCACGCTCGGCGAGCCGGTAGGCGAAAGACGCGAAGGCGAAATGCTGAAAGTGGAGCTCGGACTCGATGGCGATTTTCTTGCGCAAGCGGTTGAAGAAGGCAAGCGAGTCGTCTTCAAGAGCAAAGACGGCGGCGCGCAGTTGAGCTACGCAGGCTTGAAGGTATTTGACGCGCATGGCAGAGAGTGTGTGGCACAAATGTCTGTCAACGACACGGTCTTGAGTTTTGAAGTAGACGATACTGACGCCGACTATCCCATCACGATTGACCCGACTTTCACGCAGCAGCAAAAGCTCGTGCCGGGATTTTCCGCGTCGGACAGTTTCGGCACGGACGTGGCCATTAACGGCGACACTGCGGTGGTCGGCGTGCCGCTTGATGACGCCGGAGCGAATCAGAATCAAGGTTCGATTTTCGTCTTCGTGCGTTCGGGAACAACCTGGTCGCAACAAGCCAGATTATTCGCAAGTGACGGCGCGGCAGACGACAATTTCGGAAGCTCCGTTGCTATCAGCGCAAACACAGTCGTCGTCGGTGCGCTAGCCGATGACATCGGCGTGGATCAGAATCAAGGCTCTGCCTACGTCTTCGTGCGGAGCGGCACAATTTGGTCACAGCAGGCAAAACTCACGGGCGACGGCCTGGATGAGCTTCTCGGCAGGGATGTCGCGATTGACGGCGATTATGCCGCGATTGGCGGGTCCGGCAGAGTTCAGATTTTTCATCGCACGGGAACCAGTTGGACAAACGAAAGCACAGTTGCGGGCAGCAGTGGAGGCTTCGGAGCGTCTGTCTCCCTGAGCGGCGATACACTCATTGTCGGCGCACCGGACTTTACGGTTTGTATTCCTCCTCCTGTCAACGACTGCAATACATTTGGGGCGGCTGTCATTTTTGTTCGTAGCGGAACTGTTTGGAACAATCAGAAATTCATTGTTGGCGCGAGTGAGACGTCAGGAATAGGAGGTTCAGTAGCAATCAGCGGCAACACCGCTGTCATCGGCGCGAAATTGAAAACCGCATCTTCTACGACTAATCGCGTCGAGATTTGGTTTCGGTCAGGCACGAATTGGACGCAGCAATCGGTAATCAACGGACTGCCAAACGAAAACATCGGCAAAGCCGTGACGATTGACGGCGACACGGTGGTTTATACCGCGCCGGGCGGCAGCAAAGTCTTATCCCGCACAGGCGCGACCTGGACGACGCAAGCCACGCTCACAAGCGTCGGCGACAAAGTTTCCTTGAGCGGCAACACTCTGCTGACCGGCTCTACGGGATACGCGAAAGTTGACTTTCGCACCGGCACGACGTGGGCAGAACAGGCCGAACTGACGGCGCAGGAAGGCGGGACAGCCGACCAGTTCGGATATTCGGTAGCGATTGACGAGGATACGGCGGTCGTCGGTGTTCCATTCAAGAACGTAGGCGCAGCTTCGGATCGAGGCTCGGTCTTTGTTTTCAAGCGTAGCGGCTCAACCTGGCAGCAGGAAGCCCAACTCACAGCCAGCGATGGGGCGGCAGGTCACCGGTTTGGCGAAACGGTCGCCATCGAAGGCGATACGGTCGCCGTCGGCGCAACTCAACCTCTTGTTGGACTGGGCGCGGTTTATGTCTTCACCCGCTCAGGCTCGACATGGACACAGCGTACAAAGATCAACGCGACCGACGGGCAAGCGGTTGACCTCTTTGGCAATTCCGTTGCTCTCAGCGGCAACACTCTTGTCGTCGGCGCAGTGTTAGAAGAATCCTCTGGGGGATTTAATACCGGCTCGGCTTACGTCTTCACTGGTTCAGGCGCAACCTGGACAGAGCAAGCAAAACTTCGCGCCATCGAAGAGGCGGACGGTGACCAGTTTGGCCATGACGTTGATATCAATGGCGAGACGATTGCCGTCGGCGCGAGGCTTGTCGCTAACGGAGCAAACACGGCTCAAGGCGCGGCTTATGTTTTCACTCGCGCGGGAACGACTTGGACACAGCAAGCCAGACTCTTGTCGAGCGATGGAGCGACGGACGACCATTTTGGTGAATCGATTTCCGTGAGCGGCGACCGTCTGGCAGTCGGTTCGCCCTTTCACAACGTCGGCGCGAACTCAAATCAGGGCGCGGTTTATCTTTTCAACCGTTCGGGTTCGACGTGGACCGAATCACAGATTCTGATGGCAAACGACGGCGCCACGGACGATACGTTTGGGATTTCAGTCGCTTTGCAAAGCAACGCTCTTCTGGTTGGCGCAAGTGCCGACGATTTCGCCTCAACCAACGCCCAAGGCTCTGCTTACGTTTTCATTCCCTTTGGCTCGACATGGACGCAAACGCAAAAACTCTTCGCGGTGGACGGCGCAACCAACGACGGTTACGGCAATGCGGTTGCCTTCGATGACCGCACGCTCTTAATCGGCGCAAGCAACGATGATTTCGGCTCAACCGTTGACCAGGGCTCTGCGTTTGCCTACGTGCCAAGCGGTCCATCGGTTTGGACGGGAGCAAACTCTGCCAATTGGTCAGCCGGTAGTAATTGGGATTCGTCCGTCGCTCCAAATGTGTTTGACGACGTTTTGCTTCCTGCATCGGGCGTCACGAACGAAGCAGTTTTGAACATCAACTCGAATATTCACGGCCTGACAATCGAAGCGGGGCGCTCGCTCACCATCAACGCTGCACGAACTTTGACCGTCAACGGTGATCTGACTTTGAATGGCACAATCGTGGGTGGCGGCACACTCGTTTTCAACGGCACAAACTTCATCAACAACAATTCGGCCAACGTCGCTAACGTGCGATTCGGCGTGGGCGTGAAACCGCTTTCTGGCACGGGTTCGTTCTTCGGCAACACAGTCACTGTTCTTTCCAGTTCAACCTTGGAGCTTAACTCTAACCACACGATGAATCGCCTTGTCGTGAACAACGGCGGAACGCTCAATATCACTTCTACAAACATTCTGTCGCTCTTAGGCTCTGGCATTGCTTTAACGAACAACGGCAGCGTCACAGGCGCAGGCGCAGTCTCTTTCGACGGAACGTCGGCACAATCAACATCGGGCAACGTTGCGTTCCCGGGCTTAACGATCAACAACCCGGCGGGCGTAACGCTTGGCGCGGATGCGACAGTCAGCGGCGTTTTGAATTTGACGAGCGGCGATTTGAACACCGGCGCGTTCACGCTGACAATGCCCGCGACTGCTACATCAACAGGCGCGACCGATGTCGTCGGCAACATCAAGCGCACAGGCTTTACAACCGCTAACACATTGACCTTCGGCAATCCATTCAACACGATTCAGTTCACTTCCGGCACGCCTTCTACTGATGTCACGGTGAACCTGGTCAAACAAGCGCCCTCTGATTTCGCCAATGCCACGCGCCGCACCTACACCATCACCCCAAACGGCGGCAGCGGCTTTGCTGCAACACTCCGCCTGCATTATCAAGACTCTGAACTCAACGGCAACACCGAACCGACGCTCGGGCTCTGGCGCAAAGGCGCGTCGTGGACCAACCTCGGCGCGACCACAAGGAACGCCACTGACAACTGGGTTGAGCTTGCGGGCATCGCGCAATTCTCGCCCTGGGTGATCTCGGGACCCGCCGCGCCCACAGTAGCCAACTCTATTTCAGGCACGATCAGTTACTGCATTGACCAAACCAAGAAAGTCCCGAACGTCACCGTTGCTACATCCAGCGGCACTCCTTCTGCCTCTACCACTACCAATGCTTCGGGCTTCTATCAACTCGACAATCTTGGCGTTGGTCCTTATACGGTCGCGCCCTCCAAAACAGGCGCCGTCAGCGGCATCTCCGCCTTCGACGCCGCCCTCGTAGCTCAGTACGCCGCAGGCATCACTACGCCTACCAGTTGTCAACAACTGGGAGGTGATGTTTCAAACAACGGCGCTCTTTCTGCTTTCGATGCCGCCCTCATCGCTCAAACCGCCGCTGGTATCTCTAACCCGGGCATCGCCGGCACGTGGAAGTTCATTCCTTCCAGCCGCCCTTATCCTACTCTCAGCGGCAACCTCATCAATGAGAACTATGACGCTGTGCTCGTTGGCGATGTCTCCGGCAACTGGACTCCTGCCGGGCCTGAAGGTCCTCCGAAGGGTGCGCTCGGTGGCCCTGCAGGCGGCGGCAACGTTGCGGTCTCTCTGCCCGATCAGGCGGCTGCTCCTGGTGCGGCCAACGTCATGGTTCCTGTCTTCGTGGACAACACGACTGGACAGGGCATCATCGCTTACGACTTCACCTTTACCTTCCCTACCGCCGGTGTCATTCAACTCGCAAGCCCTGCCTTCGAGACCAGCGGCACTTTGAGCGCGGGATGGAACATCACTCCCAATACCTCGACTGCCGGTCAGATTCGCATCGTCGCCTTTAACACCGTGCCTCTTTCAGGACAAGGCACATTGATCTTCCTCAAGTTCAACGTAGTAGGCGCGCAAGGAGCTATGACCCCGCTGACCTGGACCAACTTTGTGTTCAACGAAGGCAGTCCCTCTGCCACCTCGACCAACGGGAAGTTCACGGCGTCCGGGCCAACGGCGGTCAAGCTGGAGAAGTTCACGGCCACAGGCTATGACGGCGGAGTCTACCTCGAATGGAAGACCGGCCTCGAGGCAGACAACCTCGGCTTTAACGTCTACAGAGAAAGAGCTGGCCAGAAGGAACTGGTAACGCCAGAAGTCGTGGCAGGGTCAGCGTTGCTCACTGGCCAAACCAGCTTGCAGACAGGACGCACTTACTCGTGGTGGGACAATGGAATTGCGGATTGCGGATCGCCGAGTGCTGATTGTAAGAACGCCCTGTACTGGCTTGAAGACATCGACCTCAATGGTCAAAGCAACTGGCACGGGCCCCTCTCGCCGCAGCTCGTTGGAGGAACGCCTCCAGCGCACAGCGACGCAGCGGCTCTCAGTCGCATCGGCAAACCCCAGACTCCTCAAGCAAGCACGCCCGTTGAGCGCAGAACGCCCGCTCGGGCGAGTTCAGCCGCAATCCAGCCCGTTCCAGCCGGCGGATCCGCAGTGAAGGTGTCCGTGCGACGCGAAGGCTGGTACAGGCTTTCGTTAACAGAGTTAGTTGCAGCAGGACTCAACCCGAACGCCGACCCCGACCATCTGCAGATGTACGTTGATGGCGAGCAAATCCCGATCAATGTGATAACCGGCGATAAGAACCAGCTATCGGCCATCGAGTTTTACGGCACGGGTCTGGACGCTGCCTACACCGACGCTCGCGCGTACTTGATAGTTGAAGGCAAAGAGAAGGGCTTGCGGATAGAGCTGATCAAAGCAGACGCGCATCCCTCCACTGCTCGGAGCTTCAGCTACTCGGTAGAGCGGAGAGACAGGACTATTTACTTCTCGGGCCTGC
>CAZJQQ010000090.1:0-18636 GCA_964548075.1 uncultured Clostridia bacterium
GGGTCTGGCGCTTATGCTTCAGGGTAAGCTGGCCGAGGCAAAGAATGATTTTGAGGAGTGTCTGAAGCTGGACCGCAGCCTGAAGCCTTGGTAGAAAAGCGACTAGAGGCGATCAAGCCTCAGTTCGAGTCGAAGCGAAAATAGACTCTGGAATTGCAGAAACCGTCAAAGCAAGTTGTGGCGTAAGATGGTATCTTGCGCTGGCTGAAGAGAGGTCGGCGCATTCGGCACAAGATACAACTTTGTGCCACACCTCTTAACTTTTCCGTTGGCCTCAGAGCTGCAACTTCAAAAGTAATTGAATCGAGCGTGTGGTCATCTGAGATGGGGGCAGGCCTGAGTTCGTTGACATTTGATCATCGAGCTCCGAGCCTGGTTTATAGTCACCGTGATAATTCTATTACATTGGCCGCGCTTCCAAATCGCCTTTGACCGGCTCGCGTACGGGGAAACCAAGATGCCCCCATCTCTATAATAGAGTTTCCAGATTTCAGTGTCCCTGTTGTCAAAGAGCTCAAGAGGACTCAAGGGTTGATACCCTGATCTAGCATTGTACTGTGCTGCTCGCTGCGGCGGCCCGAGTATCCGCTCATCTCCCGGTGAGTCTCTTAAGAATGTACTCTTCTTTTGATAAAGATCTTTCATCACCAAGTTTTGCGTACAGCGCTGCCAATTCGCGATGCGGTTCAGCCCAGTCAGGCTAAATCTCGACTGCCCACTTGATAGCTTCTATTGCAGCTTGGTATTGCTCCATTTCTTCATATACCAACCCCTTAAAGTAATGCGAATTCGCCGCCGCCTGCGAATTTGGTCTCAGAACCTTTATCCTTTTATTAGCCTGTTCCAACAATTGACGAAATAATTCGTCCGCTTCTTTGTTCTTCTCGATCTTGCGATAGGCCGACGCCATTTTGAGGAATGCCATGAGGGATTCGTCGGAATTGGGCTTGATTACGGTGACCTATCTGTATGCTTCGATCGCTTCTTCATAACGGTTTGCTTCCGCACACAAGTCGCCTAAGGTATAAGCGAGTACGGCAGCCATCAATTCGAAACCCGCCAAGAGGGGACAGGCTTGACTTTGTTGACATTTGTATTCCGCACAAATGTTAGCGGCCTCGTTCGATATTCGTTGTAGCTGTCATCCTTTTGCTGATAGCTTCCATACTATTGCTCCACACGACAGCTAAGCCCAGAAGTTGCGATCAAGGGTGCGATACTGAATCGCTTCGCTGACGTGAGCCGGTTCGATACTCTCCTTGCCTTCAAGATCCGCAAGTGTGCGGCTTACCTTTAGAATCCGATCATACGCTCTTGCCGACAAACCGAGCCGAGTGATTGCGTTTTCTAGCAGTCCTTTCGAAGCCGAGTCGATCGCGCAGTACTTGCGAATCAACCGCGGCGACATCTGAGCGTTGCAGTAGATTCGCTCAGTAGTGAACCGCTCTAACTGGACGCGGCGCGCTCTCACTACGCGCTCGCGTATGTCGGCCGAACTCTCGGCGGGGGTCTCGCTAACCAACTCCTTGAACTTCACCGCGGGCACGTCGATGTGAATGTCTATGCGGTCGAGCAGCGGGCCCGAAATCTTCGACACGTATCGCTGTATCTGCATCGGCGAGCACTTGCACTCGCGAGTGGGATCGTTAAAGAACCCGCAAGGACACGGGTTCATCGCCGCTGCGAGCATAAACCGCGACGGAAACGTCAGCGACATTGACGCCCGGCTGATCGTCACTTTGCCATCTTCGAGCGGCTGTCGAAGCACCTCGAGCACATTGCGTTCGAACTCGGGCAGCTCATCGAGGAACAACATGCCGTTGTGAGCAAGTGAGACTTCACCCGGACGCGGCACCGCGCCGCCGCCAATCAGACCGGCATCTGAGATCGTGTGATGAGGCGCCCGGAACGGCCGCGTAGTGATCAAGCCGTGCTTTTCGGTCAGCCCGACTACGCTATGGATCTTTGTACACTCGAGGGCTTCTTCAAATTCGAGCGGCGGAAGAATGGTGGGCATACGTTTCGCGAGCATCGTTTTGCCCGAGCCCGGCGGGCCGATCAGCAGGATGTTATGGCCGCCGGCAGTAGCTACTTCGATGGCGCGCTTCGCATGAGGCTGGCCGCGCACTTCACGAAAGTCATCCGGATAGTGATCGAGGTTCGACAACAAGGCCTGAGTGTCAATCCTCAGCGGCAAAGGCGGTTGGTCACTGTTGATCAGCTCAACAACCCCTGTGAGCGTGGCAACCGGGTAGACGTCGAGGCCCGTTACAACCGCTGCTTCGTGGGCATTCTCTTCGGGCACGATCAATCGCTTCACGCCGTGGGCTCGCGCCGCGACGCCAACCGGCAATGCGCCCTTGATCGGACGAACACGCCCGTCGAGCGACAACTCGCCGACGATAAGCGTGTCGCTCAGTTCTTCCCGTTTGAGATCGCCGTTCGCGCCAAGTATGCCGATAGCAATCGGCAAATCGAAACTCGAGCCTTCTTTCTTCACATCAGCCGGAGCAAGATTGACAGTCACGCGATGGATGGGAAAAAAGAAGTTGCAGTTGTTGATGGCTGCGCGTATTCGCTCGCGGCTCTCGCGAACGGCCGCGTCCGGCAAGCCGACCATCGTGAACACCGGTGTCATGCTGTCGCCGGATCGCGGGGTCAGGTCTACTTCGACATCCACGACATACGCGTCGATGCCAAATACGGCCGCGCTGATTGTTTTGAAGAGCATTCCGACTTCCTCCTGAAGGATCCGTTTTTGAATGCACGTGGGCTGGGAACCCAGGAAGTCGAAATTTATCCCCGCCTATGACTCATAGACGCAAAAACAAGTCTTTAATACCTCACTTGCTACACTGTGCGCAAATGCGAGAAGGCGATCGGGTGGCGGTTCAGTTTGAGTTCAGAGTACAAGCTTCAGCTTGCCTCTGGTGTTCATGCGGCAAGCTGAAGCTTGTACTCTGAACTCAAACTGAACCATGGCCGGCGATCGGGCACGTGTCTTCTAATCCCGCTCCGGGCTGTTATCATTGAGTCTGATTCGCTGGACGTTCTGTTATTCTGATCCTGGGGTGACCACGATGGACGAAACAACGCGCCGAGTCTTGAATCTATTCGCGCAGATGAACAGTGACACTCTCGACCTGCACACTCTCTTTGAAGCGGGCGGCAACGATCCTGATGCGCGCGGGCAAGTGCTCGACGTGGTAGCGCGACTGGTTCGAGACGGGCTGCTCGAGGAGCGCGGCAGCGATTTCTACAAGCTTACAACCAAAGGACGATCGGCCATCGGCAATAATCGGCAATAGATGAAAAGCCTGACCGATACTCTGCTGACCATCGCCGTGCTCGGGGGGATCCTCGTCCTGAGCGCGGTCTTCACGAGCCTGTTTACTCGAAAGATGTATTATCGGTGCGCCGAATGCAGGAACCTCAACGCTAAGCGAAGGACGCATTGTAGAATCTGTGGCAGGCCGTTGGTTCAATGAGCTAAAGGTTCAACTGCTGCGCTTTCTCTTCAATCGCCTCGAACAGTCGATGCCGCTCCAACTCACCTTCCGCCCGGCGATACGCAGTTAACAGCTCTTTCATCGACAAAAACTCTTTGTATAATCCGGCGTTCTCGATCGGCGGCGTCAAGTAGGACACCAGCTCGGCGTAGGAGCGCCGTTTCGCGATAGTTCCCTCGGACGGATTGTTGACGCTGTAGATGTAGACGTTCGGCAACTCTCCGATTAATCGGTCGGGCCAGCAGTTCTCCGACAGCCCAACTTGCTTGCCCGGCATGAACTCCATCGCCCCGTGCGTGCCCACGTGCACAACTGCGTCCGCGCGAAAGATCTTTTCAAGGTAGGTGTACAGCGCCATAAACCCGTGATGAGGCGCGCCGCTTTCAGCCGCGAGCAATCGCATCGGGTCTCCTTCGTACCCGAACGTAGGCTGCACGCCGACGAACACATTGCCAAGCTGTATTCCCAACACGAGAATCTCTCGGCCGTTCGAGTTGATTGCGCCAGGCGCTCGTCCCCATTCACGCTCGATGTCATCGACATAGGGACAGAGACTTCGATACTCGTCAACGCTCATTCGATAGGCGACGTTGGCGAGCATACCCGACTCACCTGAGTTGCCTTCAAGGAGCATCTCGCGCAATTGATCCGCACTGTCAGGCACATCGGCCGCGTAGCCGTCTGACCGCAGCTTTGAGAGTATTTCCAACACGCTCGGAAACACATCTAGGTCCGCCGCAGTTCCGATGTTTCCTTTGTTAGGCGGAAAGCAAAACACCAGGAGCGCGAGCCGCAGCTCATCTCGCGGCGCCGCCCGCAATCGGTTCCACCGCCAGAGCCGCCGCGCGATTCGCCGACAACGCTCCTCGAGCGGTTCGGGTTGATTCCCGTTCTCGGGCAAGCCGCCGTAGACGAACGGCTCGGTCGCTCCGTCAATCTCAGGAATCGAGATTTGCATCGCCGCTTGAATCGCGTTCAGTCCGAGCTTGCTTTGTTTCCAGTGCTCTATCGTCTGAACGTCGAGAGAAACCATCGAGCGAAACGGCACATTCATCGCGCTCAGAAACTCTGCCGCTGCCTGGCTGTCGTTCATCGCAGGCCCTCCCACGAAGCTGAACCCCGTCAACGACACAACCTGGCTCACACGCGAATTCCCTCGGAGCTTGTGTAAGGGCGTCCCTCCGTGAGCACCCCTCTCAGTCCCGCCAGCACTTTGCTCATCAGCGAGGTCTGCCCGCCTCGGTACGCCCTTACGGGCTGCCACCCTCTCCTTCGCTTCTTCAACAAAGAACTTCCGGCAGGCATCGCGATTGTCCATGAGAGTCGAGATCGCCGGTATCACGCTCAAGCCTTCTTCCTCGATCGCTCGGATCAGTCCGTCGTAATGCCGGCGCGCATCACTGATAATCTGCGGCCGCATCAACAGAAGCCCGATAGTCTGTTCCGGATCAAGCACACGTCGCCGCTCGCGCTGATACCACTTCTGATATGTCTCGAACGTTTCAAACAGGTTCGGCGCATCGGGATGATAAATCCCCACGACCGGCATCGTTTCCGCCGGTTCTACTCTGATGGAGTGATGGTCGCCCGGTACGTAGTGCTTGATCGCGTAGAGCAGCATCGCGCTGATATTGTCAGGAGTCGGCTGAAGGAAGTAACCAAACAGCAGAAGGTAATTCTTGATATCTCCGAGCTTGCCCGCCCCCGGCACGAACTTCAGAATCGCGGGCAACCGGCCGATCAGCTTGACGTAATGGTCGGCTCTTGCCGGGGGCCCTCCAAGTTTGGGCGCATCGCTTCCACCAGTTGATGTCCGGCCTCTCACGAAGTCGCTCATCCACGTGCCGAGCTTTCTCGCGATGCCCGGCGCGGATGTCTCCTCGCCTGCTTGATCGCGCGACGCGCGCGGCTTCATCAGCTTGTCGAAGTCGAGCTTGCCCATGCGCGTTCGGCGCATAAGGTCAGGCATGCAGTTGAAGGCGATCACTGCGTTGTGACGCTTGTGATTTCGTTCGAGTGCTGTTCCGATTCGAGCAGCATTCTCACCTTCGGTCACGTGGATGACAAATACGATATCGCTGACGCCAACGTCGGCATCAGCCGCGCGCCATTCCGCTTCGGTGAACGGAGCACCGCAGTTGTACGTCGCGACTTGGAGCCCGAGCTTGTGACGAGCATTGATTTCGTCTTCAGCCCGCCTGAGCGGCGCGAGCAAGCTGGTTCCTACATAAAAGACAGTTATCTTCACGTGGACAGGCTTGATTCAACCGCTCGACGAAGCGCAACCTATGCGGCCTCGCCGTACAGCGCCTCAACCGCAGTGGCCAATTCCCTTGCGGTTTCTTCAGGTGAGTTCCGAACAAGAAACTTTATGCGTTGGAGAGGGAGAGGCAACTTACTATACTCGAAGTCTTTCGGCACGACCGGGATTATTGCCTTGTTCATCCCCAAGGCTGCGCCTATCTCGAAGAAGAGGTTCGGGCGATTTACGTTCTCCGCATTGATCAATAACACCACGGCGTCACTTTCTCGAAGCCCTTTTTCTAGTGCCTCGACTAGCGGTTGGCCCGGTTTGATATTGAACTCATCGAACCAAACTTCGACCCCGCTACTCGCGAGAGTCTCCGCAAACTTGCGTGCCCATTCGTTATCAGAGTGAGAATAGGATATGAAGACTTTGTGTGTGCTCATCACTCAGTTCCCTCACTAGCGGTTGCGCTTACTCTAGCTCTTAGCTGTTCAAAGTATACCTCAATGTCGTTAATGTCCAACAAGTCTCGCTTCTTCAGGAATATCGGTACTCCCGGTCTCGATTGAAGTTCGGTTGATGTCATACCGTGAAGAATGCCAACAATGGGGATACGTCTCCCCCAAGCTGCTCCGATCTCAGCCCACACGTAGGGGCGATCCAGCGCCCAGGGTGTCAAGAGTATGAGCAGCTCATGGGCCTGTTCCAGAAAGCTGAGGATGCTCTCTTCAAAGTCCTCGCCCACCTCAATGTTAGCCTCATCCAAGAACGGCGTAGCCCCACGCAGAGAGACTTCACGGGCGATTTGCTTTGCCACCCAGGTATCCTTGCCGCTATGACTGATGAACACCAACCGCCGATCTTGCGGACTCGTTTGCACTCTGTTTCTCCGGATGATAGTGCGCAGCCTTCACAATCCTCACAGCCACCCAAAGAGCTGCGACCTAACAGTTCAATGCCTCAGGTCGCCTCTTAAGCCGCGACTCGAGGTTTACTGTTCCTCGTTTGTCGACTCCCTACTGAGGCTTACCCTCGGCTGGCTTCGCGCTCTCCTTCTTAACCGCTGGGGCCTTCTTGGCCATCGGCTTTGGCGTCCAGAACTTCGCGTCACCGGCAGCAAACTCCTTTGACACATTGCTGATGCTCGGATTGAACGCATAGACGTTGGTTTCCATACTCAAAAAAACTTCGCCCGTGCTCTTCATCAAGTTCTGCATGTTCTCATCGCCCATCGCCTGCATTAGCGCACCCTGACTGGCGAAGTCGTCGTCAATCTCCTTCAGCGATTTCATTGGGGAGAAAAGCAAGTAGGTCCCCTCGGGCGCGCCCATCGTCACTTGATACATGACGTAGGGCTGCTCGCGTTTCAACTTCTCGAAGGCATCACGGAACAGCTTCCCCCCCGCAGCGAAATCGGCGTCACGCCCAAGCCGCACCCGAAACGTTTCGATGCTGAAGTACCGCGATTGCGGCATAACGCTCATGAGCCGCTCTGGATGGTAGCTCATGTCCGGACGAAGGACCGCCACCATCGAGCGTACACCGGTCACCACATCAGCTTCCTGACGTTCCAGCGCTTCGTATTCGAGTCCGTTAGCCGCCTTGCCGAAGGTCAGGTAGTCCTTCTCCATCGAGGCAAGCGAATCGTAGCCCGACAAGAACATCACCTCGGTCGCATTGCCGGACACCGCTTCCAAGCCCAGAAAAGGCTGCACTTTGTTCTTCGCCCAATACTGCGCAAACCCGCGCTCTACTCTCTCGTGAGCCGAACCGCGAGCGGGTTTCGCATCCTCGCGATAGATCCACAGCACCCTGGGCAACTCCGGCTGCGTCTGCGCAGAGGCACCAGCGGCGATTATCAACACTGCGAAAACCGTTAGCAAAAGACAGACTGTTTTCTTCATGGTTTCACCTCTCTCCAGAATTGTTTTGTATTCGTGGTTAATGAACCGCAAGGACTAAGCCAAGTTCCATGTCAGCGGCTTGAAGATTTCACCGGCAACCCTATCCAGGGCGAGACTCGCGACAGCGCGCTAGCTGCCGCCGGTCGGTTCGAGCCGGCGCGAGCGAGCCGAGCCGTAGTCAACAAGCCAGTCGACATCGCTTTTGATCCGCCGAGCCCAACCGTAGATTCCATGCACCGCTTCGCGCTGCTCGGGCGTGAGGCTGCCGTACGAGCCGCGTTCGAGCAACTCAGCCAATCCCAATACCGATTGCAACGACGCTTCCATCTCGCGCCCGGCATTGACT
Organism: uncultured Clostridia bacterium; assembly: GCA_964548075.1. Classification (GTDB taxonomy): domain Bacteria; phylum Acidobacteriota; class Blastocatellia; order UBA7656; family UBA7656; genus Onstottus_A. The sequence continues at coordinate 8,008 of CAZJQQ010000090.1, forward strand.
ATGAACTCGCTCTTGAGCCTGTTGATCTCGAGCAACTGCTGGGCTGAGCCCTGCGCCTGCTTGCGCTCTTCCTGAACGCGTTCGAGCTGTTGCCTGACCTCGGTCTCAACTCGGCGCGAGACATCGGCTTCGGCGCGAGCCTTCGCCTCGAGCGCCGCCGCCTTTGCAAGCATCCCGCGAACGTCCCCCTCCGCGCTACGTGATTGCGTAAGCGCGCGCTCGATGCTTGCGAGCTTCTGCTCGAACTCCTGTATACGCGCGGGAGCCTCGCTGCTGATTTCAAGTGCTCGTCGCGCCTCGGAGCGAGCCCGTTGCGCATCGCTGAACGCCGCCTCTAGCGAGCGCAGATTCGAGAGCGACAGCGACAATTGGCGCACGACTCGCTCGGCGAACTCGATTTCCTGGGGCTCCCATTCTCTGACCCGGTCGCACTGGTGGACATAGACGATCGCGCGTGTTTTGCCCTCGACTCTAATCGGCGCCGCGAGTTCCGAGAGCACGCCCAACTCAGCGGCAGTCGCACGGCCCGCCAGCGACTGCTTTCGCGAATCCGCAATTGCAATCGGTTGGCCGCCCACCGATGCGGCCACTCCGGAAGCGAGCGCCTCCCCAAAAGTGGCTCCCAGAGCCGATTTCACTGAGGGCTGCCGGTATTCCTGGCTGACCGGTACCGGCTGATCCTGATCGTTGAACTCGACAACTATCACCCGGGACGCCGCAAGCGCGTGACCGAGCACTTCGACCACCGCCTCTTTGACCTCTTCAGCCGAGCGCAGCCGTTGAAGCGATTCCGACAAGCCGAGGTACGCACTCTCGACGCGAAGGCGGTTGCCACGCGAGTCCGTGCTCTTGATCAGTTCAGCGATGATCGCCGCTGCCGACTCCAGCGCCCGCCGGTCACTCTCGGTCCACGAGCGGCGACTGGCGCAATGGACTTCAATCACGCCAAGCGTCTTAGCATCTGCGGCCAGCGACGCGCCAAGATAGGAGACGATTCCACTCTCGCGAGCCTCACGCGGAAAAATACATCGCGGATCGGCGGGCGCGTCTTCGATCGCCAGCAATTCGCAGTTCTGAGCTACATTGCCTGCAAGACCCTGCCCGACAGGCAAAGGCAAGAACTCCTGCGATCTCAACCCGTGAGCCGCAACCATCCTGACCATCCCGCTTGATTCGTCAACACGCCACAACGCCGCGCTGTCGCTGCCCACGAGCCGCTTCACTTCACGCACGATCGCGTCCAGCGGCGACGCCTCTTCCAGAGACGAAATGAGGGAACGCGAAAAGTCCACTGTGCGAGAGGCCCGTTGCTCAGCCGCTGCACTCACCGTGTCGCTGTGTTGAAAATCGAGAGCGACGGCAAGCCTGTCAGTCAGCCGCCCGAGCGGCTCACGGTAGGGATCGAGCACTTCTAGTGCGATTCCTGAGGGCGCCGCTGCTACGACCAGTCCGTTCCACTCGAATGGTCCGTGCCACGGCAGAAGCACCACGATATCAGCGCTTCGGGTTTGCGCCACCGGAACACCGCTTTTGAACGAGGTCTGATTCTCCCCGACTGCTTCGTTGTCGACGCTCTCTTCCGAGGGCACCTCAGCTTGCTCAACCGCGGGTTCCTGGGCCACGGAAGCGATTGAAGGCGACTGCCCAACGATGACCGCGAGACTGACGAAAGCCGGCCGTGCGTGTTCAGACAGCAACGATGTGGGCACCGACGCCGGCAAACCTGAATCCGATGCGGTAACCGCTTCATGATCCGAGGGAGAAAGTACATCCGAAAGGCCCGGATCCGGCGCGCGTCCTGCATAGACAGCAAGCACGTGGATCGACATGTACTCACGCAGCAACTTCGCGATTTGCGCCGCGACGTCGGCGGGATTTCGGGAAATCGGAACACGGTCGGCGGCCGCAGCGAACTGCGCTTCACGTTCCATCTCCAACATCCGTTCGCGCACGCGTGCTTCGCGTTCCCGCCTTTGTACGCTCGACCGCGCAAATAGGAAAACCATCAGTCCTACCGCCACAACCAGGACCACGATGGCGATCAGGAACGTCGCCGAGCTGTTAAAGCCGGTTTGAATGAGTGCGGATGACATGTCTAACCTCGAACGAAACACAACGCAAAATGTGGAATGACCGCATCCCTGTTCCGCTCGGTAAGGCTGGCGGCTCAGTTGTCGCTGAAAGCAGCGCCAGAAGTCTAGTCGGAATGCCCGCACCAACGCAACGAGAAAGACGATCTGAGGTGTGCGTCAGCCTTTCGCTCATCCCCACACTCGCCAGGGGCCTGAAAACTGAGACTCACCCGCCCTCCGCTAGGAGGTACATGTTTCATAGAGCCCGAGGGGCCGCCTTTCGCCTGAACTGCTCGGTGCTTGCACACGCAGACGGCGACTTGTAGAATGCGCCCATCCCGATGATAAGCATCAGCGGCTCTGAAGAGCCTCGAAGCGCGAGGTCAGCGCCGTCCTGCTCATTACATCTCGAACCATCGGAGTGAAGGAGAATCATTATGCATACGAACGCGCAACAATATCTGTCGAACCGGATGAACAATCTGACGGCACGGCCCCTGAGCGCAATGCTCGTCGCCTTGATGCTTGTTGCCCTGGCGGCAGCATTTCCCCAGCCCGGCTTCGCGGCAAGAAAGGCTTCCTCGGTCGAAGCGAGAGCCGAGAAGATTGCGCGCTCGGTGACGATCTACCGGGACAGCTATGGCGTGCCGCACGTCTACGGGCCGACCGATGCGAGCTGCGTGTTTGGGTACATCTACGCGCAAGCCGAAGACAACTTCTGGCAAATTGAAGACACCTTCATCCGCGCACTTGGGCGGGCGTCGGAAGTCTACGGCGACAGAACTCTGGCTGATGACATGCTCAACCGCGCGCTCGAGATTCCGCGACTCGCAAAGGCCGAATACGATCGCGTAACCGGACGCGAGCGCGAGCTGAGCGAGGCTCTTGCCGACGGGCTCAACTATTTTCTCGCGCACAACCCACAAGTAAAGCCGCGGCTCATCACAAAGTTTGAGCCCTGGCAAACATTTGCAACCACTCGGTTCCTGGTTTATCAGCAGTTCATCTACGGAAAGTCCGGCGTGAAGGTCGATGAGATCAAGACCGCCGTGCAGGCGCTCGATGCCTCGGGCGCGGCTGGATCAAGCACCGTGTCGCTCAATATTCCGCTCAATGGGCCCCTTAGCGGGTTTGATGAGCCCGAGAGCGAGCCCATCGTCGGCTCGAACATGTGGGCGGTGACTCCTTCGAAGAGCGCGAGCGGGCACGCGATGTTGTTCATCAATCCGCATCAGCCGTTCTTCGGTCCCGGCCAGTGGTACGAAGGCCACGTTCACAGTGATGAAGGGTGGAACCTGAGCGGCGCGTCGTTCTTTGGATCGCCTCATCCGACAATTGGGCACAACGAATATCTCGGCTGGAGCCACACGGTCAACGATCCCGACATCGTCGATGTGTTTATCGAGAAGTTCGATGATGCCAAGAACCCTCTCGGATATCGTTACGGCGACGCGTACCGGACGGCCACTGAATGGAACGACACGATTGGGGTGAAGACCGCGAAGGGCGTCGAGCCCAAGAGCTTCAAGTTCCGCAAGACTCATCACGGCCCGATAGTAGCAGTGCGAGAGGGCAAGCCGCTCTCGATCAAGCTCGCGAAATTGGAAGCCGGCGGCTCGGGTTATCAGCGGTACTTGATGGGAAAAGCGAAATCGCTGGCTGAGTTCAAAGCGGCGGTCGCGGGGGGCGCGGTCCCGATGTTCAACGTGATGTACGCGGATCGCGACGGAAACATCTTCTACGCGTACAACGGAGCGGTGCCGAAGCGCTCTACTAAGTTTGATTGGTCGAAGCCCGTAGACGGCAGCAACCCCGAAGTGGAGTGGCAGGGCTATCACAGTCTCGCCGAGCTGCCGCAGTTAACTAACCCGAAGACGGGGTTTATGCAGAACTGCAATTCGACTCCGTTCTCCACAACCACGGATGGCAACCCCGCGAAAGAGAGCTTCCCGAACTACATGACTAGCGAATCCGACAATGCCAGGGCGCGAATCTCGCGACGGATATTGTCAAGGCACCAGAAGTTCACGTTTGACGAGTGGGCTCACGCCGGACTCGATACGACCGTGCTCGAATCAGAGACTTTGATCCCGGAACTTGCAACAGAAATTGAGAAGCTGAAAGCGAAAGACGCCGCGCGCGCTGCAAAGCTCGCCGACGCGATCGCTGAGCTGAAGTCGTGGAACCACGTCAGCACAATCGAGTCAAAAGCGATGACACTGTTCGCGCTCTGGTTTGAGAGGATGGCGAGCTTCCGGTCTAAGAAGGTAGAGGACGAGTGGCTGAAGGCTCGCGCGCTTGAAGAGGTGATTGCCGATCTGAATCGCGACTTCGGCACGTGGCAGGTCGCGTGGGGCGAAATCAATCGCCTGCAGCGCATTCAATCGGGCGGCGAGCTGCAAACCTTCAGCGACGAAAAGATGAGTCTCCCGATCTCCGGCGCGCCGGGCCCGGTGGGCATCGTGAACAACTTCTACACGCGGCCCATCAAAGGTCAGAAGCGGCGCTACGGCGTGGCGGGCACTTCATTCGTGAGCGTGGTCGAGTTCGGCCCAAAGGTTCAGGCCCGGTCATTGTTGGTGTTTGGACAAAACGCCGACCCGAAGTCGCCTTATCATTTCGATCAGGCTCAGCTTTATTCGAAAAAGGAGTTCAAACCTGCGTGGTTCACGCTGCCGGAGATTAAGGCGAACAGTAAGAGGGTGTATCATCCGGGGCAGTAGCGCCGGCGTCCGCTGTATCAACCGTGATTTGGAAGGATTCCGCAAGATCGGTTGATTGCGCCTCTAATGCGAAACGCCAAAGGTCGTGAGTCGGATTCACGTCGGAAACGCTAGAGCGCGGGGCTTCAAGCGTGGTTCGTTAGTTCAGTGATTCCAGCAGAACCCTAATTGGACCAAATCCACCGAAGATCACTAAAGGCTCGTAGGTCAGAACCAGTCCGCTAGCCTTTTCTCTCACTTCGAAGACGACGTTGCCACGAACCTTGTCGCCCTTGTAGAGATTACCGGATGACAGGGAATCTTTTGCAGTGGTGAACCCTGAATTGTACTCTACGCCGTCGCTATCTTTGACCTTGAAATACATTGGGTTGTAGGGCGCTTCATTACGGTCGGTGGCCTCAAGCAAGACGTCTACAATCACATAAGAATGACCTTGATCGGCGGTTTCAAACCTGCCGAGGGATTTCTTCCTGCTCACATTCTGGACTGTTAGCGCGACCCCGCCTTTCTCTTCGTAGCCATCAATATCAGGCGGCTTGGTCCTTCATCTCACTCGGGTGAACCGAGAGATACTCTCTGACCTCAAGGTTCATTCGGTCTATTTCAGCCAGATAACCGCCCGCTGACGACCGATAATTGTGTGGATTGGTCTCAACCAGGCGTAGTCTCTCCACTTGGTCCTGAAAGTACCGAATGCGTTCCTTCGTTGCTTCGAGTTCATTATTGTTCTGAATCATCGCTGATCACCTCAACTATTCCACGCAGCGTTTTGTCTCGTTTGATCTGCCAATGTTCCACGGCAGTCTGCTCTCCGCCAATCGCGCCCAATCGACGTATCCAAAAGACGCTTGCACCTTCGACGTTCTGCGCCGCCTGGTGATCGAAGACTATTGCCGCCTCACCGGTCACCTGATCTAACTCAAACGAATCTTCCATCACCATAAAAACGTCGACGTCACCGGGAGAAGGCTTCGCCGTTATGAATGAGCCGTACACCACAAATCTTGCCACCTGCCCGGTGTCGGAGGCCAGCCTGTAAATGCGTTCCAGGCGTTGCCCAACAAGGCGCCGCCGCAATGAGCCCCCGCCGAAATGCTGGAGCACTTCAGCCAACGTGCCTCGATGAATACCTACAGGCAGATCGCCCTTGTCGTCAAACTCTGGCCATATCACTTTCTTGCTCCCGGATTGATTTCACTGGCTGAGTATCGAAACTATGATTGGCAGCTCAACCAAATGTTTCGGCTTCGCAAAAGTTTGGATAGCGTGTAACGAAGCCGGCAGAGTTCACCTGAAGCTCGGTGACGAACGCCCCTCCCGCGCTCTCGTAGCGATACGTTTCAGGGCTGACGCGGCGATACCGCTGATCGAGGCGCTCAAGCGTGAAGCTCGGAAACCGAAGCCAGGCGGCTTGAACCTCAGCCTCAGCTCCGATCTCTAAACCAAGCCGGCGAATCGGAAGCAGATTTGTCGAAGGGCTGAAGTTGAGATCAACGTCGATGCACCCCGATATCGTGGGGTACTCAATCCCATTGAGCCGCCAGTGCCCGCCAGCGTCAACCGATATGTCGATATCAATTGATCGATTGCCGAGCCAGCCTGTTACGCCGCAAGAAAGGGTTCGCCACGCGGCGTCACAGACGATCACGTAGTCAAGCCGGCACGCTTGCTCTTCGTGAGCGAATACCGCTGTCCCGCTCAACCTCCACGAGGAATCCAGGAGGGATACTCGGGCAAACTCATGCCCGGGCCGGTCCAATCTACGCCAGAGTATCGATTGGTCCACCACGCGCAATTCCATACTCAGGGTCGAGCCCATTATGCGGCGGCCGCTAGTTTACGTCTCAGGCTTCCGCCGTGAAGCCGAGCACGATGTCGAATTTGGCCGCAAGCTCACCGATCCGCGATGCCGCTATCGGGGCGAAATCAACGATGACCGACTCGCGGGCCTTCGCATCGCGAATCGCCTTCAGCACAAAGTCGTTCGCGTTTCCCGGATGTCCTTTGATATAGCATTGCGTCGTGAACTTGTCGCGGCCTTTCATCTTGACCGCAAAGTGAATGTGCGGCGCTAAGCGGCCCGGGTACAGCACCGGCTTGATCGTCCGGAAGTAGTACTCGCCCGTCGAGCTGGTGACGAACCGGCCGAAGCCTTGAAAGTTCCGGTCGCGTTTGTCCTTGTTCACCGTGCCTGTGTGAAGATAGGCGGCGTTGTTGTCCACCTGCCAGATTTCCACGATCGCGTTTCTGATCGGGTCGCCGCGCCGATCGAGGATGCGCCCGCTCAAGTGAGTCACCGCCCCCACCGCAGGGGTGATCGCATCGTTGATGATCAGCAAGTCGTTGTCGGTGTCGAGCGGCAGCTTGTCCGGATAGAACGGGCCTTCAGTCTGCGCCGGTGTTTGTGTCAATTGGTCGGCAAAGACACCCGGCGTAAACAGAGAGGCGCCGCCAACAACACCAACAGCGCTGCTCAAGAACAAGCGGCGCGAAAGGTTGTTATCGTTCATTCTTAGAATCTCCTTTTTGCAATGTCCGAGTAAGTTCGTAGTTCGGCCTTCAGGCGGAAGTTCGTAGGCTAGGGATTCTCACGCGAAGGGGCTACGAACTTCCGCCTGAAGGCCGAACTACGAACCCGGTCACACTGACTTCCATCTCTCTAACTTCGGAATGTTCTTTGTGAAAATGCCGGACATGAACCCCGGGATGCCGAATTCCTTCAGCTTGCCCTTCACGAGCTCTTTCATTTCGTCTGCCGTAATGTCTGGCAACGTGAAGGAGCCGGTTACATAACAATGGCTGCAATACATCGCGCTCTTCGACCCGTCGGCGTTTGTCCCACCGCCTCTTTCATCCTTCTTGCGAGGCATTCCGCAACTCTGACAATTCTTGTAGACCACGTCCATCGCCGGTTCTCCCTTCGCAAAAGTTATTGGCATTCGGCGCCACTCGAAGTGAACGGAAGCCTGCGTCAGTATATGCACGCCGTTTTCGAGTTGCAATGTCCATCCTCAGCGCTTCGGCGGCAGAGGAAAGAACGCGCTTGTTCGTCGAACGTAATCTCGATACTCGGGTCTGGTCTTCACCAAAGTCTTCTCGAGCAGCGCTACACCTGAAACTTTCATCAGCAGCGTAGTCATTAGCACCGGGCTTATCACGGTCCACCAGCCGCGCGGCGTTGCCAACGCGATCAAGAAGAATCCCCACCACAGAAGCGCATCTCCGAAATAATTTGGGTGCCGAGTGTAAGCCCACAACCCTCGATCCATCACCTTGCCCTTGTTGGCCGGGTTCACTCTGAACATCGTGAGCTGAAAGTCGCCGATCGCTTCAAACGACAATCCAATAGCCCACAATGCGGCACCGAGAAAATCCAACCAGGTTAGACGTGCCGGCTCACGCGAGAGCTGAGCGAATTGAAGCGGCAGCGAGATCACCCACATCAGCACGCCTTGAAGGCCGAACACCGTGAACAAACTGACCAGCGCGAAGCGATCACCGATGCGCTTGCGCATGGCTTTATAGCGGAAGTCTTCGCCCTTGCCGTGGTTGCGCCATCCGATGTGAGTCGCGAGCCGCAACCCCCAGATCACCGCAAGCACGGTGATCAACAACTTGCGCGTTGCGTACCCCTCCGTCAGGGCGAAAGTGACTACTGCAATCACGGCGAAGCCCGCGCCCCAAAAGACGTCAACGATGCTGGCGTTCTTGATCGCGAGGCTCAAGAGCCACAACACGAGCATCATCGCCAGCGTTGCGCCAAACGTTGTTATCAGAATCGTCGTCGTGTTTTCCATTTGTTTTGCTCTTTGCTTTTTGTCTGCCCACCCATTCATCAACGCGCATCCAATTCTCAAACAACCAATCCTTTCGCGCATCGCGGGTCGTTGGAATCGACGCGAATGGAACTCGCCAGAAGCGCACCTTCACAACTCTGCCCACCAGCGACCCTCTCAAGAAGTCGCGCAAATCAACCACTCCGTCGAACCCGAAATGCGCGCAAAAGACAACGTCGGCGGTTTCGTTGCGATCGAGCAGATTCAGCGGACCTCCCAGGCGAGGCGGCAACACGTTCTTCAACATTCGAGCTTTCTCGCACAGATAGGTCTCGCCCTTGCGCTCAAGCTGCTCGATGATCGCTTCTCGTTTCGCGCCGGTGAAGCGCGTCCCTTCCGGATAGATGATTACTCCGTCTCGCGGCCCCAGATCTTTCAATAGCTCGAGCACTCGATCGCTGTCGCCCCAGTTTCTACGCACGAAGGAATTCGGCAGCCTGTTCCCCACTATGTCGAGGCAAGGATCGAGAAGCAACTGGTGCTTCAGCACATACCGCAGCTTTAAGCCGTTCGGGTTGGCAATGAACACCGCCGGCAAGAGCGTGTCGGCTACGCTGGCGTGACGAAGAAAGACGATGACAGGGCCGTCGCGAAGCTCATCCGCGCCATCGATTTCGATGCGAATGCGAAAGATGCGTTGCGCCCCTCGGCACAGCGCGTTCGCCCACCAGCGCTGCAACGCGAAGTTCCAATCGAGAAAGCGCTCGCGGCTCGCGCCTGCCCACACGCCGCTGGCCAGCCAGATGACCAAGCTCGCGATGACGCCGAACACTTCGCAGGAAAAGTAGAACGGAAAGAAGAGCACGCAGCGGGTGATGATCCACACTTGGCCGTGTCCCGTCCGCGCGCTGGCAGCTTGCGCTACGCTGCCGCGCGCGAGATCGATGATTAGGCCGGCGATGAGCAGCAACGGAAACGCCGCCAACAGCACGAGCCATATCAAGACACAGCCGGAGATCGTCAGCGCACGACGGACCCACACCTCGACGAAAGACCTTGCTCGGTTGGGCTCGTCGCTCATCGTTTCAATCTGTGGAATTCATCTGAGCGTGCGCTGCGACGCGCCGAGATGCGGCGTCGCGTTGAAGGTGAACAGCCTCAGGTCGTCTTCGCGAGACCGCAGGACCGTGATCCCTGAATTGTAGATTACGCCCAATATGCTCAGCAACTTTTCGTCACTGAGCCCAAGCGCCGCCGCTGACAAAATCGCTACCGGAGTCGCGGACGTAAACACAGCGATCGCCGAATTCGAACCGTTATCGATGAGCCTCGCTCCGCACGCCTGAATCCTCTCACGGAACGCGCTCCACGACTCGCCCTTGTAGTCATCGTACCGGGCAGCCATCCACGCACGAACAATCGCGGCGTCGCATCGCCCGGTCGCGCCTCCAGTAGTGTGCGGATCGCGCCGAATCGCCTCTTGCATCTCACGATAGTCGCGCTCGAACTCGGGGCTCTCTTCGATCATGCGTTGCGCGATGGCGCGATAAACCGAGATCAAGCTGAACTCATTCCAGCGCTCGTCTGTCGTCACGTCGGGGACGGCGACGCCGCGGGCTGCCATCACCTCACAAGCGATCTCGGCGGTGTGACGCTGGCGCTGCATGCCGCCGGCATACACCGCGGCAAGTTCAATGCCTTGTTCCGTGAGGTGCTCGCCGAGAAGACGAGCCTGCTCACGGCCAAGCTCGGAAAGCACATCGTAGTTATCGCGCGATCCCGCCTGCGCGTGACGAATAAGATAGATGTAGCCCAATCAGTACCTCTCAGAAGGCAGAAGGCAGAAAGCAGAAGGCAGAAGGCGGAAGGCAGAAAGCAGAAGGCAGGAGCGTCACAGGCGGGAATTGAAGAGTGAATCTTGCAAATTTGAAATCTTCATTCGGCAATTTTCAACTCCTCTATTGACTTCCGTGCCTTCTGCTTTCTGCTTTCTGCTTTCTGCTTTCTGCTTTCTGCCTTCTGCCTTCTGCCTTCTGCCTTCTGCCTTCTGCCTTCTGC
>CAZJQQ010000091.1:0-18179 GCA_964548075.1 uncultured Clostridia bacterium
CTATATGACGATCTTACTAATACGTCACCGTAATTGCGGTCCAGAGTACTAAGGCTCGAACCCGCAAAGCGTTTTACTTTGTGGCGTCGGATCTTTTTTCCTCATACCGTCTCAGAAGTCGATGCTATCGGAATGACTAAGCGGAACCGCGTGCCATGATCGTCATCGACCGGGCTCGTCATTTCTATGGACCCGCCAAGCTCGACAGCGCGGCGTTGCACGATCGCTAACCCGAGACCTGTGCCGCGTGACTTCGTTGAGTAGAACGGCTCAAAGACACGCTGCTGCGCGTCTGCCGCGATGCCCGGGCCGCTGTCCGTCACCGTCAGAGTCAGCGTCGCTGTCGCATGATCAGTCGGACGGACACGCGGGTCTGCCGCTGCGTTTTGGACAGCCGCTTGAATCTTCACTCCACCGCCGGCCTCGGTCGCTTGCACCGCGTTCAACACAAGATTGCTCAAGGCTTCACGCAACGCTCCGCCTTGCACGCCTGTCAGTGTCACGTCGGTGATCGATTCGACTTTCAGATCGACTCCGCGCTCTTTGGCTTCGGTGCCTGCCAGCGTGACGGTCGCGTTCACCAGGTCTGAAAGCTGGACCGGGCGCGTGTCGGCGTGGCTCGGCCGTGAGAACGCCAACAACTGTGAGACGGTGCGATTCAAGCGATCGATCTCGCTGACGATCAAGCTCAGGTCCTGTTCGTAGCCCGATAGCGCTTGCTCTTCGCGCATCACCTGCGCGATGGACTTGATCGCGGACAGCGGGTTCTTTACTTCGTGGGCGACCTGCGCAGCCATTTGCCCGAGCCTCGCCAGGTGTTCCCTATTAACAAGCTCGCGTTCAAGCCGCACCTTCTCTTCTACGAGACGGCAGCTCTCGACTTCAACCGCGACTTGCGAAGCGAGCACGTCAAGGATCGCGCGCTTCTCTGAAGTCAGCGCGTGAGGCTCCGCAGTGATCAGCATCAATCCAACAAGGTCGGTCTCGCGCCTCAACGCGTAAGCGATAGTTGCGCCGATCGCCTGGACGTCATCATCCGTTTCGATTGCATCCGCGCTCCAGTCGATCATCTTTTCAGCAAGCCGCCGCTCGGGACTTCCAGTGGCTGTCGCGCCAAACGGCAACACCCGAACGGTTGTCAGATCCAGCCCGCGCCTGATGGTCTCTTCGGTATAGCGCACGAGCGAAGCCAGCTCGCCGAACCCTTCAGCGCCCGAAGACACCTGGCGCACCACGTCACGATACAAGCCGATCTCGCTTGTGAACAGCCGGTGAACCATTCGGTCGATCACTCGCACCAGCGGGCTTGCGAGCGCCACCATCCCGAGGATGAGAATCACCTCGACCACGCCGGGAGTGATCTCGAATCGATCGACCAGAAGTTGATCCAGACGCCTCACACCGTACGTGTAGACGGCTATGAACACGAGTGCGAACATCGCGTACACCAGGCTGTCTTTGACCGCTACGTCGACCAGCTTGTACCGGTAGACGTGATACGCGACGAAGAAGATCGGAAACAGCGACGATAAAAGGAACAGTATCCACGGCACGTCGTTGGGTCCTGTGCGCAAGAGCGCGACGACCACGAACTCGAAAATGCCGTTCAACACGAGCAGCACTGCCAGCCGCTTGAAGAACGCCCGCTCGCGCAGAGCGCGCGGGTTGAGGCGGTCCTTGATCGACCAATCAATCACTGCCGACGAGATCATCACCAGGAGGTACCAGATCGAATACGGAATCATCAGCACGTGCAGCTTCAAAAAGTAGGGCCGATAGCCGCCCGTGTTGATCTTGTAGATCGCGAACGGCAGGAAGATCATCGGCAGATAGAGCGCCGCGCCGATGAGCCTCACCGCACGCGGCTTGAGCGTTCGATAGTTGTCGAGCGAGGCCCAAAACCCTACGTGCGCGTGAAGCAGCGCCGCGGGAAGCAGCGCGACGCCAGACATCGCCAGCGTGTCCCAAGCTCGCAACAACGCTGTGAGCCGCTCAGCCCCCAGCAACAGCTCGTGAAAAGTGATGAACAGATTGCCGAGGAACCAGACGCCGAGACAGATGTTGAGGATGGTAATCAACTGAACCGGCTGAGTGAGCTTCTCACGCGAGCCGAGCCTGCGGTTCCAAATCAGCCACGCGATGTAAAGATGAAGCGTTGCGCCTGTGGCGAACCCGACAAGCTTGAGGATTTGAATCGGAGACATAGACGACAGGTGTGAGATCCGTTAGTGGTCAGACGCGCAAGATACACAAGAGCGGAACTCAGAATCGACGAACGACCTTGGGCGGTGCAAGCCTAGCGCGCCGTTTACTTCAGGATGTCTCTTACTGAGCAGCGAAGGCCTGGAAGCAATGGAGTAGTTACCTGGTCTCGAATTCCCAGCTTGGCAACCAGCTTCAGCTTGCTTGTGCGGTAGTTAGAGATTGCTGAGCGCTCTGGGTCAACGATCCAATACTCTTTCACGCCGTACTTCCTGTAGAGCTGCCGCTTTGCGTGCCGGTCGCGGCGCTCGTTCTCAGTTCCAGGAGAAAGTACTTCAATAATCAAATCTGGCGCCGCTGAAACTCTCGTGCCAGTGGCTATCTCCCTTCGCCGCTCATTGCTGATGTAGACGACATCGGGTATTACTCCGCTGAAGTCGCTGAAGATCACTCCTGGCCCGGGCCAGACCTTTCCTATCGGGTTTTCGTTGAGATACGAGTTGAAAACAAAAGAGACATTTCCCACGATGCTCTGATGTATCAGGCTTGGTGCTCGGGACACGAATAGTTCCCCCTCAATGACTTCGTAGCGGTTTCCGTCTTCGGGCATTGCGTCTAGGTCCGCTATCGTTAGAATGGGCTCAAGCTTAGCTGCTGCCATAACTGATTCCTCGATCTAAGCTATCACGAGCCGCGGACCTACAGTCGGCCCTCGTACAAGTCCGTGATCGGAAAGCACAGCCCGTAGTCGTCCCAGATCAAATCGCCGTGTTCCAAACGGAAGTCCCCAAACTTCCGCGGATCTAGATATGCGCGGATCATCGGATTTTGTGAACTGCTAAGAAAAGCCTCGAAGTCCACAACGCGCTCAGCGCCGTCGCTAAAACAAAGCTTCAGCTTGTAGTCAGACAGCCGCTCCGCGCGGACTATCTCAACGATCGCGCCCTCCGGCAACGCTATCTGATCCGCTGTGTGATTCTCCGCGCGTCGATCGGTTTGTGGAGTATGAAGTAATCTATCCATTTCCGAACAATCTCGTTCGCGTTCCGGTCAGTGACGATTTGAAAATCTCTAAGCTCAGTTCCAGTAAGCGGACGCTTCCCTTTGACCGAAGAGTATCTGATCTCTGTGACTTCTCCCGCTTCAATAACAAGTTCAGCCTTGCTTTCTCGGCCCTGGCATCTTCCGTGAACGTGCACCGGGTCGTGCTCATTCGAGTAGAAGAAAACGATGATTCCAAAGTACTCAAAGAGCTTCGGCATTTCGATCGTATTGTGCCAGTCTCAGGAATTCCGAAGCAATGCAATACTACCACGCAATAGCGTACCTGCCGCGCCGCGGATCGGCACCTGCTTCAATCACCCCAGAGTCGCTGTAGAAACGTATCACCGTCGGCGCTGAGGGATTCCCGAACGCCGCTTGCACTTCCACTTTGTGACCGCGCGATGCGAGATCATCCCTCACTTCCTTCGCGATTCGGTCTTCGAGGTTCAGCATGCCCGGATTGAATCGGTGATCGTCAAACGAACTCACGAGGTGCAAGGTCTGGAATCGCGGAGCCTCGACCGCCTCCTGTACGTTCATCCCGAACTCGACGATGTTCAGCAGCACTTGAATAAGCGACTGATCTTGATTGTCGCCGCCCGGCGTTGAAAGCACCATGAACGGCTTGCCGTCTTTCAAGACCAGCGTGGGTGTCAGCGTGATGCGAGGCCGCTTGCCCGGCTGCAGTACGTTTGGGTGCCCTTCCTCGAGCAGGAATGATTGCATTCGCTGTCCGAGCAGTACGCCGGTGTCGCCCGCGACCACCGCAGGCAGCCACGCGCCCGAAGGGGTAGCGCTGAACAGGTTGCCGTCCTTGTCGATGACGTTGACGCAGGTCGTGTCGTTAGCGCGCTCGACTTCAGGGACCGAGGACGGTCCGGTCAGCGCAGGGTTTGGACCGCCGTTGATCAGCGGTTTCTTGTTCACCGGATCGCCCGGGCGCTGCTCGAGCGAAGCGCGCTTCTCGTCAATCAGACCCCGGCGCATCGCGGCGTAGTCCTTCGATAGTAACTCGCTGGCCGGCACGCGCACGAAATCGGGATCGCCGTAGTAGCGGTCGCGGTCGGCAAATCCCAGCTTCATCGCTTCGGTCAGCGTGTGGATGTAGTCGGCCGAGTTGTGCTTCATCGCTCGCAGGTCGTAGCCCTCGAGCACGTTCAACGCCTCGAGCATAACCGGCCCCTGCGCAAAGAAACCGGTTTTGTAAACCTCATATCCGCGATACGAAGAATGGGCCGGCTCTTCGACCTTCGCGTGAAACGCAGCGAAGTCGCTCGCTCGAAGCAGTCCGCCATTCGCTTCGCAGAAAGCTGATATGCGCCTGGCAATAACGCCCTTGTAGAAATAGTCTCGGGCCGCCCTCAGTGCAGCGTGACGCCCACGCGAGGCCGCCGTCCGCTCGGCTTTCACTATTTCACGGAGGGTGCGCGCCAGGTCCGGTTGCGCAAACATCTCGCCCGGTTTCGGCGCCCGGCCGCCCGGCAGGAATACCTTCGCGCTCGAGGGCCAGGGCTCGTATACCTTTCGAGTTCTTTCGATGTAGCTCGCGCGGAGTTCATCGATGGGAACTCCGTCGGCCAGCTCAATGGCAGGCTGCATAACCTGGGAGAGCGATTTCGTTCCAAAACGATCAAGCGCCGTCACCACTGCATCGAGCACTCCGGGAACCGTCGCCGGAAGAATGCCCGATGATGGAATGAAGGGCGGGCCTTTCTGAGGCTCGCCTTTCTTCGCTTGATCGAGGAAGAACTGGCGTGTAGCGAGCTGAGGCGCGATGCCCTGGCCGTTGATCACAGTCACCGCGCCGTTGGAAACCTTGATGATGATCGGGACTTCGCCGCCAAATGAGAAGTGAGAGAACTCGATAACCGATGCGGCCAGTATTGCGGCGCAGCCCGCGTCGGTCGCGTTGCCTCCTTGCTGAAGCAGCCGCAAACCCGCTTCCGCAGATAGCGGATGACCTGCGGCGACGGCGCCTCGCTTGCCGCGGACTACTGGGCGAAAGGTGTCGGCTACAGGCCGAACCACAGACAAACCGATGACTGCGGCGGCGGCGGCAAGGCAAATCAAGCTTCGCATTACCTTCATATTGATCCTCCGGAGAAGCGCGGTATGTTATTCCGAAGTTTCCGGCTTTGATTGAGGGTTGTCAACGTTGGCTGACATTTGGACCGCGGCGGCACTTCATTAGGGTTCATTGGGTGCGAGGTCTACGCCGCCGCTTTGGCTGTGGCTGACGAGAATCTGAAAAAGAAAAAGAAGCAAGCGTCGAAACTCTTCACTGCGTATAGAGGTTGTATTTGGCCTTTGTTCAACCATCGGCCAACAATGCGTCGTCGAGAATCTTTCTTGCGATTCGTTCTCGATCGTCTTTGCGCCGGACCTTTCGCCGGCGGTCGGTTCCCTCGTTGTCGATCCAGGTCACTCCTCCGATCACTATCAAGGTCTCCGCCGTGTAGCGAATCGAACGCCGTCGTTCTTGTTTGCGGCGCTCCTGTTTGTTGCGTCTCTCGACGACTCTCGCGTAAGACATCAATCGCCTCGTTGCGGGACTATGTGCGTCCCGGCGCTAGGGTCATGCGGGCTGGGAGGCTGCCCTGTAATACTGAAAGACCTATTAGCACAGCCTTTTCAGTTATCCGTCATAATAATCGAGCCCGACTCGTGGCACCGCCTATGCCTGGCGTGCCTGTTCAGCAGGCGTCATCCGGCGAAAAAACATCGCACCGCGCGATGGATCACCACCGGTAAAGGCCGGCTGGCCCTCGCCACCCTCAGGACGCGTTGACGCCTCCACAGTTGAGCTTTCGATCGCAGCGAGCGCGACCTCTTCCTCGCTGTTGAAGACTTCTTCCCTCATCGCAGAGGCTTCACTCGCGATGGATTCGATTCTTTCTATGACCCGGTCGCGCTCGGCTCGCATCACCTCAAGCTTGAGCATCAGCCGGTTGATCTCGGTCTGCCGCTCTTCAACCTCGCGATTGAGCAGGAACTCCTCCTCCTCGAAAGCCGCAGCGCGCCGGTAGAGCCCGGCGACCTGGTCTTCGAGCGCTTCGGCCATTTGCTCGAGTATTCTCATCTTCACACCCGGCGGCGAACTCACGCCGCAGGCGGGTTCTTCGATGTCAGTATGAACCGTCATAGATTCCTCCCCTTCATATTGCCGCCGATCGCACAGGGAACGCGGCAACTCGCATCGCACAAGCATCCCGGCGGCGAGCGATCTTGTCCTGATACATGCGTTGATCGGCGACTTCCATTAGCTCGTCTATCGCAGTGCCGTCCTGCCCATAGGTCGCGTAACCGATCGAAATGCCGATGCGCGCCACGCGGCCCGGCCGTACTTCGTAAGCGAAGTTGTCAACTGCTGACTGAAGGCGCGTCTTCATCTCAAGCACCATATCGGGCGTCACCCGATGCAGCACCGCCACGAACTCGTCGCCCGCATACCGGATAAGTGTGTCCCCCGAGCGAACCTGCGCGCGTGAGACTTGCGCGACCTGCCGCAGTATCTCGTCGCCGACGTGGTGGCCAAAGGTATCGTTGATTTTCTTGAACCCGTCCAGGTCCATCATCATCAACACCAACGCATAACCGTGTCGCTCGGACCTGCTTCGTTCTTGATCGAAGAAGCTGTACATGTACCGCGAGTTTGGCAGCCCGGTGAGATTATCGGTGAGGGCCGATTCCTGAGTCCGCTCAAACGCAAGCGCATTGTGGACGGCGGCAGCGGTGTGACGCGATATGGTCTCGAGCAGCCTGACTTCATCAGCCGAGTATCCTCGAACCTCCTCACAATACAGCGCGAGCGTCCCGACCAGCGCATGGTCGTGCTCGAGCGGGAATATCGCAGTAGAATGATAGGCGGCGGCCGCCAGTCCGAGGGGCCGCTCAAGATCGGCAAGTGGGCTCCCTCCGATCAACACCTGCCGATGTTCGGCTACCCACCCCGCGCCACCCTCAGCCACGGCCATCTCCAGGCCTTTTAGCGCCTCGGCGTTCTTGCCTATCACGTAAGCCGCACGAAGTTTGTTTCCCTCGGCGAGGTAGATGACCAGGGTGGTGAAGTTGGCGATGTTTTCGAGTTTGGCGGCGACGATGGGCAAGACCTCGGATAGCTTCAGAGTCGAGCCGAGCGTCAGCGAGATCTCATACAGCGAGAGCACTTCTCGTTGCGCGGCTGCTATGTCGCGCAGCGCCTTTTCAGTCGGCGTGCGCGGCGTGGGCCCAAAACCAGGCTCAAAGAGGCGATCTGTTGAATTGGTTTCGACGCCTAACAGCGAGACTGGCCGCGCGCTGAGCGCGGGCAAGGCAACTTCGAGTGAATCGATGATGTCAAGGAATACTTCCAGCAGCACCGGGTCGAAAGTGCGCCCCTGCTCGCCGCGCATCAGATCGAGTGCCTGGTCGCGCGTGTAGCGCGGACGATGCGGGCGGTTTGTCGTAAGCGCCTCGTAGCAATCGACAACCGTGAGTATCCGCGCGCCGAACGGAATCTCCTCGCCCTTCAAACCGCTTGGGTATCCCGTGCCGTCATACCTTTCGTGATGGTGTTTTACTATCGGAACGACTTCGTAGGGGAACTCGACGTTGCTCAGAATGTCCGCGCCGACTACCGGGTGAATCATGACTTTCGAGTATTCGGCGGCAGTCAGTTTGCCGGGCTTGCTCAAGATGTACTCGGGAACAGCCAGCTTGCCTATGTCGTGCAGCAAGGCGGCAGCTTTCAACCCCTCCATCTGGTCTTCGGGGTAAGCCACCGCGCGAGCAAGCCCCTCGGCCAGTATCCGCACGCGCTGTATGTGCCCGCGCGACAGATCATCCTTCGCGTCTATCGCCATGGTCAGCGACTCGACGGTCGCCAGGTGCAGCTTGGTCAGCCCCTCGATATGCCTGTTGGATGTTTCGACTCTCCCCAGGTAGCTTCTGTAAGCGACGTAGGTCAACAGCAGGATCGGCAGCGAGATCACGAACGAGTAAAACCCGAAGATAGTTATTGCCTTGCAGATCACGCCGGCCGCCAGCGCACCGATGAAGAAGGCCGGCGAGGTCCACAGATAGTCTTCAGTCCAGGTCTTGATCACATTGCGGCCGCGAAACAGCGCCACTGCCGTCGCTGCTATGCTGCTATTGATCAGATAATTCGTCAGGGTGATCACTCCTATCGCCAGAGCGAACTCGTGAAGCCGGTCGCTCTCGTACAGCAATCGATCGAGCGGTCCAAACAGTGTCACTGAGAGTAGCGAAGCGCTGAGCACTGCGATGTTCATTGCGCCCATGTTGATCAGCGCGGTGGCTCCGAGGGTCTTGCTGCTTCCACGCGCAGACCTAGCCAGCCCGTCTATCGACGCCAGCACCGCGGCAGCCCACGGGCCAAGCATCAATATCGCGATGCAAACGAACACGTCCGTCAAAGTGAGCTTGCTGCGAACGCCGGGGATCCAAACCTCGGCCCGCCAGCACAACAACATTGTGAAAGCGAGAACCAGCATCCAGTCGAGCCGCACGGGCTCGAGGTGCAGGCGGTAGATTGAATAGACAAGCGCGAAGCTCCCGGTCACGGAGACAGTCGTCACGAACAACTTTGCCTTCACACTAGCCGCTTGCCTCACGTTCACCTCAAACAGAGAACCGGCGTTTACCGCTGAGTCGCTTGGATCGGGCTGATCGGGAACCTTACTCTTCAAGTTGGCGTCGCGGGGACTATTGCCCAACGAAGCAGCGCGCCTCGTCCACGCGCAATCAACACTATTCAATGCTTGTGCCGCGCACGCCGATTCACGCCAAACACTAAGTAGGGACTTTGTATGTCGGAGTTAGAAACTGAGGCGTTAAGGGACCGTGTCTCATATGGTAAGAAGCCACAGTCAAACTGGCGATCAAGTCTTCGCCTGTTCATTCACATTGACCGGGATAGATTGATGCGCGGAAAAAGCGACAAACCGAGTCAGCGAAAATAGTGCTGCATTCGCCTTGTCGAGAGCGGTCGCCTTAGTATCGTTGACCTATCTACCTGAGATTTGAGATTGCCTGGAATGCGAAATTGGCGGCCGTTCAGTTTCCCCGCCGCAGGCCCGCCCAGAAGTCAGCCTGTTCGTACTCTCGATCCACGCCCTCATAGCGAGCCGATATGTCGCTCTCTTCGAGCACGTGTCCCTGAAGCCATATGTTCGCGGTGATCTCTGCACCTATCTTGAGTTCACCGCGCAAGGCTCGGCGGTTAGCTAGAACCTCGATGCGAATCACCGCCGCATCAACATATATCCAAACAAGGTCGGCTGCGGTTACCGGGTTTCGTACGTCGCGCCACGACAGCACTCGCCCGCTAATCACATAATCGTTTTCACAAGCCTTGTCAGCGAATCCCTCGAGCCGCTCGGCGAGTTCAAACCGATAAGCAGGCAGGTCGGTTATCTGTTTGGACTCCGGGCTCGGTTGCACGCGAGCGGCATAAGCGATCCCTGCAAGCGCAACGTGCAAATGCGACTCGCGGAAGACGGCGTCATCAAGCTCGGTAAGGTTTTGAAGCTCGAAGACGACCTCAGGCGCTCCCGGCACGCCGCCGCGCACTATCGCTTCACCGTCCTCGTCGTATTCGACAAGCTCCCATGGAAGAATGGTGCGTACGTAGCGGCTCCGAAAGGCAGGACGGCAATCGGCATAGTAAAGGTCCGCCCCGCGTTCGTAGAGTATGGACCAGACCTCCAGTCCGTCGCCGAGCTTCCAACACCTGCCGTGCAGCGCAGCCTCTCCGCGCTGTGTGCGAGTCCGCTGGCCGTTGGTCTCGACGTATTCAACCAGCAAGTTGTACGAATGCTCGTCGGCGACTTCAAAACCGATGGCTTCAAACAATTCGGCCATCACAGCGCCGTCTGCGTGTTCTGGTTCGGAAGGTCCTTCGGCGATTGGCTTACTCATGGCAGGGGAGGAACGTGATGGGTGATGCGTAAGGCGTCACCGATCGGTTCCGTGGTCACGAATCAGTCATCACGCATCACGCATCACTCATCACGGATTCATTTCTTGGTCTCTTCACCAATCTCGGCATTCAACGTGTACTCGCGCCCGTCGCGCATGATCCGAATGACGACCTTCGTCCCCGGAGGTTTGCTCGCGATGATTCGATTGAACTGGACTGCCGACGTGATTGATTGGCCGTCCATGGTGGTGATCAGATCGTCCTTCCGCAAACCCGCGCGGGCGGCGGGGGTGGCTCGCTCGGCGCGGACTACACGGACGCCCCGCGAGTCCGGCGCGAGTTTCAAAAGGCCTCGGATATCAGCATCGAGGTCCTGGGTCTCGACACCAAGGAATCCACGGGTCACCCGCCCGCGGCTGATCAGTTGAGACAGAATCGATTTCAAAGTGTTGATCGGAATCGCGAAGCTCAAGCCCTGCGTGCGCTCCAGAACCAGCGTGTTGATGCCAACGATCTTTCCTTGAGCGTTGAGGAGCGGACCGCCTGAGTTGCCTGGATTTATCGCGGCGTCTGTCTGCAGAAAATCGTCGAACTGTCCACCAAACCCCGTGCGTCCTTTCGCGCTCACGATTCCGAGCGTGACCGTGTGATCGAGTCCCAGCGGATTGCCGATCGCAATGACCCATTCACCTACACGCAGTGAATCGCTATCGCCAAGATCGGCCACTGGAAGCTGCGGCCCGTTTGGCACGATTTCGAGCAGAGCGATGTCGGTCGCTTCATCGTAGCCTTTGATCGACGCTGGGAACTGGCGCCCATCGTGTAGCGTAACCGTGACGCTATTGACTAGTTTCGGCGTGCCTTTCGGTTCAGGGCCGCGCTGGCCCGAACCGCGGCGCGGCTCAGCATTCGAGATAAGGTGAAAGTTAGTAGCAATCAACCCACGTTGGTCGATGATAAAACCGCTGCCGAGGTTCTCGCCGCCTTCGGAACTGGAACGCACGTTGACAACCACTTCGTTGACCCGCTCGGCAATCGTCGGAACGTCGAGCACCACAGTCTTGCCCTGAGGCGCCGGCAGCTGGCCTTGTGCGCCGTCCGCGGCTCGCGGAGCGTGACCTCTGTCTGAATGAGCGCGCACGGATAGTGAGGAGCCTGCCGCCATTAGCGCTAGCAGCGCGAGCGACGTTGCTTTCAATTGTTTAATCATTACCTTGACCTGAGCGAGTCGTTTCGTCGCGTTTATTGGCAGCGGGCGCGCGCGATCGCACGCCGCGAACGTTGCGGGAGGGTCCGTATCGGGGCCGCTGGCCTGAACGCACCATCTCAGCGAATAAGTCGACGTCGTAATCGCACTCGCGCGACATCTCTTCGCGGATGGCGTGAAGCTCTTCCAAGAATCTCGGCTTTCGATACATAAGTTCGATGGGTGATGCGTGATGCGTGACGGGCTCTCTTCCGGTCACGCATCACGCATCACGTCTCAGAATTCAGCATTAATCAAAAACTCGGGTGTCACGATCATCGGCACAAAGAACCCGGCGATCGTGTTGAACAATTGCACTCGCGATTGCCGGTGCACATTCGCGATATAGCCGAAATCCCAGGTCACCAGCAAGTCAGCTTTGTTCACTGACGCGATTGCCACGTGCAGCGCATCTGCCATGTACTTGCGATGAAATATCCCGCGTGATACGTAGCCCTCAGCCAGTATCGCCGCTTCCTCGCTGATCTCTAACATCGGCAGGTCACGTATCAAATTCAAATAAGCCGCTCGGCGCGGCTCTTCGGTCCTTTCGAGCTCTCGGACAACCAGCGGCGAGATATACGGCGCGTAATCAGCAAGCTCGTGCTCCCACCACCGGATCGTCAAGTCGCGGCGGAACGGTTCGCCGTTGTCCAGATAGGCACCGACGACCGAGGTCTCAAGGTATAAGCTCTTCTTCATGACCGCACGATAATTCTACCACAGGGGCGTAGCATAAACTTTAGTCTGTGCGATTGATCGAAATACCCGGCCGCAGAAACACAGACGTAGCATAGACTTTAGTCTGTGTCTGGCGAAATGTCTTACATGGCAACTGGCCGGACACAGACTAGAGTCTATGCTACCTCCTCACTGCTTGGTCACCGGAGGTGTGTGTGGTTGAAGCGCAAGCAGCGCGCGATTGAAGTCAATGGTGAGTCTAAAGTGGCGCAGGAAGTCGCCACCAAGAATGCCACTCTGCTCGAAGCCTGATGTTTCGTTGATTGCGCCGAAATCCAGTACTAGCGCTCGAAGATTGCTCTGCAGTTGGTCGGCTACGCGGCAGTTGCGAATAAAGAGCATCCTTACATTCTCGGTAACGCCCGCAGCGCCGATGACGCTGGTCGTTTGCCCCTTGATAATCTGATCGCCCATGTTGAGCCGCTCGACCGCGGCTTCCGAGATAACCGTCGAGCTTGCCCCCGAATCAAGTATGGCGTTGACGAACGGGTTGCCGTCGAATTCAGTTTCGACGCTGATCAGCCCGTTTTGTGTCGTGCGAAACGGGACCATGGTCACGCCGGGCACACCCACCAAGGGCGCGGAGCGATTATCGCTTCGGTCCAGGCGCATGCGTGCTCCCTTGTAGTCCAACTCAGTCAGGAAGTGTGACAGGACTGACAAACCGATGAAACCGTCGGCTTTCTCCTCAGCGGGGCGATCCCTTTCTCCGTGAAACGGGCGCACGAAGCACGGGATCATCCTCACCTTTGCCTCGCCGATCTGAAGAGACTTGATGAGCCCGTACACAATCTGGAACTTGCCACTGCCACCGACACCTTGAGACTTGCCGCCGCGCGCGATCTCAGTAACCCCAAAGCGCTTCGCAGCATCTTTCGAGATCACAGTGAACCCGGACCCGGTGTCTATCACGAAAATTGAGTCGCGTCCGTTGAGCTTCACTCTCACATAGGGCCGCCGGTCACTTCCGAGTTGAAATGGGACCTCAGTGACCGCGGGGCCGCCTACCTGGTGGACCCTCAGTCCGGAGAGCTGCCGGTAGAATTGAATCAGCCCGCGAATCCGGTCCCGGCGCTCGCTGTCACTCGGAGGTGATATCTCCAAAAACAGCTCATAGGCATCGGCGGCTTCCTTGAAGTCCTCGAGTCTCGACGAAGATCGAGCGTACGTGACCAGGTAATCAGGTTCTTCAGGATCGAGGTTGTGAGCGTAATAGGCCTTAGACCGCGATTCCTTTGGCCGGCCTTCGTAATAGTCTATTTCTGCCGCACCGCCGTAAGCCAGCGCCTCTTTTGGATCGAGATCCAACGCCTGCTGCAACTCCCCGACCGCAGCTCGAATGAAGCCGGAACGCAACAGCGACACACCGGCGAGCGCGTGGCCCCGAGCATTGTTTGCGTCGATGCTTAGAACTTCCTTGGCTTGTTGGAAGCACGGTGGGTAATTCTGCATCTTCAGATATGCGAAGCTTGCGCCGAGTCGTGCCCGGTTATCGCGCGCGTTCGCTTCGATCATCCCGAGATAGATCTTTAACCCGGCCTCGTACTTGCCCTGTCGCATGGCCTTTCTTGCGTCGCGATCGAGCTTGTCGTTTGCTTCCTTCGCTTCTCTGGTGTTTTGTTGAGGAGGCGTCGCGCGCACGGGTGGAACAATCGCGGCAGTCAATGTGAGGACGACAATCAGCAGGAGGTAACCGGCGGGCCGAACTGTTCGGCCTTGCTTCAAAGCGCTCTTTCCACTGTAGACCTTCATTTCAAAATCTCTCCGGTCTTCGTGTACCACAAGAGCAAGTCCAACTCGTCGAAGTCTATCCCTATCGAGCCCGCGAAATCCTTCAGCCTTTCTTCGGTCGCAAGGTAGCCCTTCTTCGTTGAGGGCGGGTTCGGGCTTTCGATGACCTCGAACTCCGCGAGCCGCGTCATCACGTGCTTGTCCAGTATCGCATATCCGCGATAGCCGATGTTGCGCAAGAAATGACTTGCCTCCTTATAACCAATCCCGCGGACGCTTCGATTGGCGGCCAGGAAGTCACGACGCTCATCGGCAAGCGTGAGACTCCTGAGTGCTTCCTGCAACTGCAGACCGCAGTGTTCCTGGAGATACTCGCGGGTCTCGTACACGTAAGCTCCGCGATTATTCGGGAATCTGTGCCGTCCCACCAGCGCGTTCTGAAGGTCCAGCGCCGTACCGCTCATTAGAATCGGCCGAACGCTTTCGACCGAGCGCAGACCCATTCGCGCGCTGGCGCCCGCTGTGAAGATGCAGAAAGTCAGTTCTTCAAAGAGCGTCTCAGGGGAACCCGTCCGCCCCACTCTCGCGAACTCAGCCAGTCTGTCTCTGATTTCTCGGCGCTTAGCGACATAGACTCGCTTAAGCTCTCTTACGGTCAAGCAGGTTGCTTTCTGGGCACGTGGCAGACGGGGGAATTGTAGAGCGACCCATCTTGAAAGTCAACGACTGCACTCCGGTCCGGTCCGGCTCAACTTTGGTTCCTATACCTGTCACGCGCCTCGGCTCCCCACCATCAAGAGACCGCGCCCTAAAGTGCAAGGCTCGAACGGTGTCCCTGCCGTTAGAGCCTTCAAAGACCATCCCAGGGCGGGATGGTGCTTAACTCCCATTCGGGAGGGTTGTGCGTCAGCGAGATAATACTATCGGCATCGCAAGTTTTCAACGGGGCTTGGCTCCACGCCGCCGCGCCGACTCGGAACTAGCCTGTGTTAAGATTCGTCAGTAGATGCGGTCAATTGGTGAGCTATCGAAAAGCCTCAGGGTGTGCTCTGCGGTGATGCTTTGTGCGGCGATCGTATCCGGCGCGACTTCTGCGCGGCCGGCACAATCAACCCGAAACTCTCATTCGTCATCGCAACGCTCAATCTCGAAGAAGAAGGCTGCGAGCCTTGCGGGTAGGAACGATGCTCGCAACCCATCCTCTCTCGATCAAATCAAATCGAGGGCTGACTTTGACCTGCTCGCGCGGGTTTATTATCGAGGCCGCTTTCACGCGCTGCCGCACGTGATGTTCGTAATCGACCGCAGCTCGCGCGACCGCGTTTATTATGTCAACTCTCGCTTGTATCAGTTCCACAAAGACTTTGTGAATGCTACGTATCTATCATTAGAACGTGGCCGCGCATTCTACGACAATAACCACTTGAAGAGCGATCGCCGGTTCATCCTTGGCACAATCGCCTTCCAGGAAACGGCCGACAAGTTCACGTTTGAGTTTTGGGAAGGGGACCAGATCTCCACAAGTCTGCTGATCGGGACAATAGGCGCTCTTCAGCGCAGTTTCTTCACGCCGCTGTACTTCAAACCGAATTCACTCGCTCAAGAGCAGACTGCCAACGATCTGGCCGGGACGGGCACGCAGGTGCTGATGCTCACAGGGGGCGAGCTTGCTTCGAACCAACTGTATCAACCGCTCAACCTCGGCGCGGGCATCGGACAGCTTCGAATTGTCGATCGCGTCACCGCGGACACGGTCATCGATCGTAACCAGATCGTCATTTTCAAGGAAGTCCCAATTCATCTGACGCCGCTGTCAGGGGTCATCACAACCGAACCGGCCTCTCCGCTGTCACACGTCAACCTACTCGCCAAGGCGTGGGCGATTCCCAACGCGACGATCAAGAACGCAGACACGCTGTTCAAAGCGCTGGAAGGCAAATACGTTCGCCTCGAAGTACGCGAGAGTGACTATTCGCTTTTGCCCGCCGATCCGCGCGAGGTCGATGAACGCAATCGGCAATGGATCAAGCGCGGGGACCTGGTCACGCCGCGCGCCGATCTCAATTACGGCCGGCTTACGGATCTCAAGCTTCAGCGCTCGCGAGATGCCATCCGCTTTGGCGCAAAGTCCGCGAATCTCGGCGAGATCATTCACGCGAAACTGCCCGGGCTCGCCGTCCCCGCCGGTTTCGCGATCCCGTTTCACTATTATCAAGACTTCGTTCGGCGCAACCACCTTGAAGAGCGCATCGCGGCGGCAGTCGAGGAGGATCGCTTCGTTCACGATCCACGCTATCGCAAGATCGGGCTCGCGGAGATTCGCCGGTGGATTACGGAAGGCCATCACGACGAGAGTTTTCGCCGAGCCGTGCTGGAAAAAACTCACCGCGAGTATGCTGGCCTTGGGCTGTTCGCGCGAAGCTCGACCAACGCCGAAGACCTGCCGAACTTCAGCGGCGCCGGTCTCTACACGACCGTGCCCAACGTGCGCACCGATGACCAGTTGATGGACGCGATCAAAACCGTTTGGGCGTCCGTTTGGAATTATGAAGCATATGAGGCGCGCGAGAGCTTTGGCATGAATCAATTCGGCGTCTACCCGGCGGTGTTGATCCAGGAAGGCATCGACGCCGATAGCGCGGGCGTTGCAATTACCCAGGACCCGTTCGACCCCGCCGATCGCGGAGCCGTGTTCGTGAACGCAAAACGCGGCCTGGGGATCAAGGTAGTAGAAGGCCGCCGAGTCGCTGAGCAAGTCATCTATCACCCAGGCTCACGAGATGTTCACGTACTTACGCGCTCAGACGAAGACTCTATGCTGGTGTTCGATGAAAACGGCGGCGTCAAAGAAGTCACAGTCGAACGGCAACGGCGCGTGCTGACTGATGCTCTTGTTAGAGCGCTTGCTCGCGCAGCGCTTCAAATCAGACGCGTCTTCGGCGGCCGCGATCAAGACATCGAGTGGGTCTATAGTCGGGGACGGCTCTACATCGTCCAGTCGCGGCCTTACATCGATGGGAACTGACAAAGAAGAGTCTTGAGTCGGGTGGCGATATTGGCTTGAGAGATTCAGCAACCCTCGCGAGCTCGCGATGATCGTGAAAGGCACGATGCGAGTCGGACCCTTGCTTCAGGAAATAGAAAGAAGAAAATCGGCGAGATCAATGTCATCTGTCTTGGGAGCATTGGCCATGCCTTGTGGGCCCATCTCCTTCTCCTGGTCCCTTTGTACCTGTTCTTTCGTGTCGCGGCGCATCTCGCGTTGGAATTGATGAAAGCGCTGAACCTGATCAGATGTGAGAACCCCCCGGACCTGGGACCGAACATTCGAGTCGAGTCTGACCTTATCCGCCTGCGCCGCCGCGAGCGCTTCGGTGGCACGCCGAACCTCTGATTCGCTATACGTCTCGTTCATGATCGCGCGATCGAGCGCTTGCCGCGCTTGCCTTATGCGGCGTCCCGCGGCGATGACATCGTCGTCGTGGCTGCGACGGATCTCCTGCATTCGCATCCGCTGCGCTGGCGTAAGCCCGATCGCCTGCATAACCCGCTGTTGCAACTGCTGCTTCTTGAGTGCATTGGGATTGAGTGGCCGATTGCGGCCCGGCTGCGGAAGACCAAACGGCGGCCGGTTAACCCCTCGCTGACCAACGGGCATGCGGTTGTTGCGACGAATTTGAGCCTGCGTTGAGACGCCAACCGAAGCGATCACCAGCGCAATCGCAAACAAGATAGAGAGTTTTTGAAGCCTCCTCATTTCTGCACCACTCAATGCCGCCACCCTTATCCGAACGTTTAGACCTGCCGAGACGCGCCAAAGTCTGGATTATTCTAACATAACCGCTGATCGCCGGATTGCTTTATGCTAGAGTTCTTGGAAGCCGGAACTTTCTGGCCGGACAAGGTGTCTAAGACTAGCGACAAGTGAGGTGAAGGGCCAACGCCCGTTCCGCTTGGAGCTATACGGCGCTCGGTTTCATAGGGCCGGGCGGTGGCCCACTCCGGTCAGCCGTTAACCGAAGGAGTGCCACTCGATGTCAGCGGGAGACATGGCCGCCTTGGAGCAAACCACTCTCGCCGGGCTAGAGCTCGATGCCAGGGCGATAGACCGCCTCCCTGAGGCGAGGTTGATCTCCAGATTGCGCGCCGGCGATCTAGCTGCATTCGAGGAACTGGTGGCTCACTTCGAGCGGCCGGTCTACGCCCTGTGCTTCCGCTTACTGGGCGATGCCGAGGAGGCGCGGGATGCGGCGCAGGAAACCTTCTTGAAGGTCTACCGGGGGTTGAGCGGCTTTC
>CAZJQQ010000092.1:0-18161 GCA_964548075.1 uncultured Clostridia bacterium
TCGCCCATTACGAAGAACACGATCGGGATGGATACCCCGACTTCACTATCTGGCTTCCCAACCGAGCGCAACCTATTCTAGCGGAGTGTAAGAACGTGCGGAATACAACAGAAGCCTACCGTTCCAAAAAAGTCATAACCGCATACAAAGTCGAGACTCAGAAGACCCGCACGTCGAACGATGATAAGAGTAGTCGCTTTTACGGTGTCGATCAATTCCATTTTATTGGTGTCTGCCTGGGCAAGAAGACGAAGAACTGGGCGCAGTTCATGTACGTTAGGGTCGAACATCTCGCGGTCCATAAGACGCACGCTAAGAAACTGGCAGCGATGCAACGGGTACCTTTGCCCGATTCACCTAACATAACGCCTTGGACGAATACTCTTAGCGATTTGTTGGCCACATTCCAGGAGGAGGCGGATTGACGCTGAAGCCACTCTACAAAACGAACCTTGGCAAGCTTTACCACGCCGACAGTTTGGAAGGCATGAAAGCGATGCCCGATGGCACCGTTGACCTCGTGATGACGTCGCCACCTTACGCGCTTCACTTCAAGAAGGAGTACGGTAATGCTGATCAGAAGGACTATGTTAAATGGTTTCTTCCGTTCGCTCGCCAATTCAAACGCATCTTGAAACCAGAAGGTAGCTTTGTTTTGAATATCGGCGGAAGTTGGACGCCTGGAGCTCCAGTCCGGTCGCTATATCACTTTCGCTTGCTGATTGCTCTATGTGATGAAGTAGGCTTCAACTTGGCACAAGAGTTCTTCTGGTACAACCCTGCGAAGATGCCCGCACCGGCTGAATGGGTTAACGTGCGGCGTATCCGCGTCAAGGATTCGGTCGAGTACATCTATTGGCTTTCGGCATCAGAGTTTCCCAAAGCGGATAACAACAAAGTGCTTCAAGCTTACAGCAGGGACATGGAACGGCTTATCAAGCGGGGCATCGCAGGAACGAAGCGACCCTCCGGCCACATCATCAAGCAGACATTCTCCGAGGATAAAGGCGGCTCGATCCCAGGCAATTTGTTCCAATGTGGTAATAACGAAAGCAACAGCGAGTACATTAGGGGTTCAAAAGAGACCGGCAGAAAGATACACCCCGCAAGGTTTCCAGCCGATCTCCCGCGATTCTTTATTCTGTTCCTGACAGATCCCGAAGACGTTGTGCTCGACCCCTTCGCTGGGTCCAACACGACGGGTGCTGTTGCCGAACAACTCGGCAGGAAATGGATCAGTATCGAGAGGGACGAAGAATACGCCAGAGACTCTCAACTCAGGTTCCAGTCCACGCTAGCCAATTCCACCGAAAATGGACGAGCGAAACGGCTAGTTCAGACGAACATGTTCTGACGCCAAAACCACTTGATCTATTTCTGGTTGCCATGAAGGACGAGGATCGCCACTCACTGACACCCAAGGAAGCCAAAGAACGCCTAACAAAAGAAGGGCTCCGGCCAACTCAAGATTAAGACACCGCCGCCTTTTCACCCGGGTTGCTGCCCACGCCCACCACTCTCTAATTTTCTTGACACCCCTATGTAGCATTCTATATAACTAGCATTCTACTCAGGAGGCGGAGGAAAGACGATGAGTACAAAATCATATCTCTCACACTCGGCGGCGGCGATCCTGCAGGCTTTGGCCAACGGCTACCAGTATGGCTTCGACATTATGGACATCACTGGTCTGCCTAGTGGAACCGTGTACCCGGCGTTGCGCAGACTCGAGGAAACGGGCTTTATTGATTCCAAATGGGAAAGGCCCGGGATCGCGCAACGTGAACAGCGCCCGCCGCGCAAGTATTACGACTTAACCCCAGACGGCAGAGATGCCCTCGCCGAAGCCGTTAAACGCTATCGACATCTCGAGAGCATCGTGCCGCAAGGGGCGAAGATCAAGCCGTCCCGTCAACGAGGTTGACCATCGAGGTTTACAATGGCGCCCTCCGATCGATCCAAAAGGCGTTACTCGCAGCCACACCTCTGGTTGATTGCAATGCTCGGCGTGATCGTGCCGCGAAGGCTGCGCGCCGATTGGAAGCAAGAGTGGGAAGCTGAGTTGAGATACCGCGAGTTGTTGCTGGCTGATTGGGACAAGCTCAATTGGAAAACCAAACGTGATTTGCTGCGCCGTAGTCTCGGCGCGTTTTGGGATGCGCTGCTGTTGCAACCAAGAAGACTGGAGGACGAGATGTTTCAAGACCTGCGTTACGGTGTGCGAATGTTACTGAAGAAGCCTGGCTTCACGGTGATTGCCGTGCTCACGATGGCGCTGGGCATCGGCGCAAACACCGCGATCTTCAGCGTCGTCAATGCGGTGCTGCTCAACCCGCTGCCGTACGCCGAACCGGAACGTTTGATCAGGATCTACGGTCACTTCTTTGCCACGAGCCAGGACAACATGAGCGCATCGGTTCCGGAGTTTACCGACTATCGCGAACAGACGCGCAGCTTCGAGCAGATCGCCGGTTACGATGATTTCAGCGCCAACCTGACGCCAACCGACGGTGAGCCGGAGCGGGTCGAGGCGCTATTGGCGACTCCGGAGCTGTTCTCTGTTTTGAAAGTAACGCCACAAGCCGGGCGTGTTTTTCTATCCGAAGAGGCGCAGGACGGCCACGACGACGTTGTGCTGATAAGCGATGAGCTGTGGCGCCGCCGTTTCGGCGCGAATCCGAATCTCGTGGGAGAAAAGGTCATTGTCAACGGACGCAATCAGACCGTCATTGGAATCATGCCGCAAAGCTTCGCGTTCCCGCAGCGGACGGAGTTGTGGAAGCCGCTCTGGTTTCCGGCGGAGCAATACGATCAACAACGTCGAGGCAGTCGCGGAGTCGAGGTGATCGGCAGATTGCAACAAGCCGTGAGCCTGTCAGCGGCGCAGGCCGAAATGGATCATCTCGCGGCGCAGCTTACCCGGAAATATCCCCGCAACTACGAGTCGCGAGGCTGGAAGATCGGCGTCGTGCCGCTGCTTGATGATTACGTCGGCGACGCGCGCAAGGGGTTGCTGGTGCTGCTCGGCGCAGTGGTGTTCGTGATGCTGATAGCTTGCGCCAATGTTGCTAACTTGTCGCTGACACGAGCGACGAGGCGGCGGCGGGAGATCGCCGTAAGGATGGCGCTCGGCGCAGGCCGCTTACGCGTGACCCGGCAGTTGTTGACTGAGAGCGTGCTCCTCGCGCTTGCGGGCGGCGCGGCTGGACTGCTGCTCGCCGCGTGGGGCGCCGGTCTGTTGCTGCGCCTCGCGCCGGACGATCTGCCTCGCATCCACGAAGTCCGCATGGACGGGCGCGTGCTCGCCTTCACTTTCGCCGTTTCGCTGGTGACCGGGATTCTCTTCGGCCTTGTTCCCGCCCTGGCGGCCTCAAACCCCGACCTCAACGAAACGCTCAAAGAAGGCGGGCGCGTTGGAACCGGCGGCGCAAAGAGCAAGCGCATGCGCAGCGCTTTCGTGATCGCCGAAATCACGTTGGCGCTCGTGCTGCTGATCGGCGCGGGGCTGATGCTGAAAAGCTTCTGGCGTTTGCAGCGCGTTGATCCGGGCTTCAATCCTGACGGTGTGCTGACGATGCGAATGATGCTGCCGTTTGAAATCTATCAAAAGCCTGCGCAGCGGGCCGCCTTCTATACACAAGTGTTGGAGCGCATACAGTCAGCACCCGGCGTGGAAGCTGTGAGCGCAACCTCGCTCGTGCCGCTTACGCAGGGCGGCAACTCGGGAACGATCAGCGGCGAGAATTCCGCGGTCGGGCCAGGCGATCTGCCGGTCGAAGCCGAATGGCGCTGGGTCACGCCGGACTATTTCAACGCAATAGGCACGACGCTGATGACCGGACGCTCCTTTAACGGGACTGACTCGGTGGGCGCGCCACTAACCGTCATCGTCGATGAATCGTTCGCGCAGCGCTTCTACCCAAACGAAGACCCAGTTGGTAAACGAATCAAGCGCGGCAAGCTCGATTCAACACGACCCTGGATGACGATCGTAGGCGTCGTACGTCACGTGCAGAGCCGCCGGCTCGATGCGGCGTCGGGCGTTCAAGTTTACTTCCCTTTTTACCAGGACCCCACGGCTTACAACATGTCGCTGGTTGTTCGCACCAGCGCGGCGGACCCGCTCTCGCTCAGCGGCACGGTGCGCGCGGCGATTCAATCGTTGGATAACAATCAACCGGTCTACGACGTCTTCACTCTAAGGCAAATTGTCGGCGATTCCATGTCGCAGCGCCGATTCTCGATGCTGTTGATGGGGATGTTTGCGGCGGTCGCGCTCGCGCTTGCGGCGGTGGGCATTTACGGTGTGATGTCTTATTCGGTCGCGCAGCGCACCCATGAGATCGGCATACGGGTGGCGCTAGGCGCGCAACCTGGCGATGTGCTAAAGCTGGTGATCGGTCAGGGTATGACGCTCACCTCGATTGGCGTGGCGATTGGATTGGCCGCCGCATTTGCGCTGACCCGACTGCTGGAGACGCTGTTGTTCGGAATCAGCGCGACCGACTGGGTGACTTACGCGGAGATCGCGGCGCTGCTTGCCTCAGTTGCGCTGCTTGCCTGCTACCTGCCGGCACGCCAGGCGACGCAGGTCGATCCGATGATCGCGCTCCGGCAGGAGTGAGTTTTGGGAGGACGAGATGTTTCAAGACCTGCGGTTTGGTTTGAGAATGTTATTAAAGAAGCCAGGCTTCACATTGATTGCCGTTTTCACGATCGCGTTGGGCATCGGCGCGAACAGCGCCATCTTCAGCGTGGTCAACGCAGTTCTGTTGCGCCCCTTGCCGTACCCGAACGCCGAACGAATCGTAGCCATCCAGGAAATCAGCAAAGAGGGCTCGCGCATTCAAGTCACGCCCGCGAACTTTCTCGACTGGCGAGCGCAGAACACGGTCTTTGAGCATCTGTCGGCCATCTTCACGCGCGGCTCGAACCTCGCCGGCGACGGCGGATCGGAGCGCATCGATCTCGCTGTGACTTCGGCGAACTTCTTCGACGTTTTCGGCGCTCAGCCGCAGCAGGGACGCTTATTCCTTCCCGATGACGAACAGGCGGGTCATACCCCGATCGCCGTCATCGGACACGCCTTGTGGCAGCGGCGATACGGCGGCGATCCGAGCATCGTCGGCAAATCCATTACGCTGGATGGCAACAGCTACACAGTCGCGGGCATCGCGCCGGCGGGCTTTCAATACCCCGACAAAACCGAAGCGTGGCTGCCGCCGGTTAGACTTGCACCGGCAGTCACTCAGACAATGGATGTGACCCAGGTGCGTGGCTGGGGTTATCTGAGCGCCGTGGCGTCGCTCAAACCCGGAGTCCCTCTTCAGCAGGCGAAAGATGAAATGGAAGCCATCACCGCCCGCTTGCGCGAACAGTATCCTGAAACCAACAACAACCGCTTCAACCGAGTCGTCGGATTGCACGAGCATCTCGTCGGCGACACCAGCACTGTTTTATGGCTGCTGCTGGGCGCAGTCTGTTTTGTGTTATTGATCGCCTGCGCTAACGTCGCGAATCTGATGCTGGTGCGAGGCACGGCCAGACAAAAAGAGATTGCCATCCGCACGGCGCTCGGCGCCTCGAGGCTAAGAATTGTGCGGCAACTGCTCACCGAAAGCGTGATGCTTGCAGTCACCGGCGGCGCTTTTGGTTTGTTGCTCGCCTGGCAGGGAGTTGATTTGCTGACCCGGCTGCTGCCACAGGATTTCCCGCGGTTGCAGGATATCAACCTCGACATCAAGGTTCTCGGCTTTACGATTCTCGTTTCATTGATTACCGGCGTTGTTTTCGGATTCGCGCCGGCGTGGCAAGTCTCGAGAGCCGATGTTCACGAATCGCTGAAGGAAAATTCGCGCGGCTCGATTGGCGGGATGCGCAACCGCTTGCGAAGTCTCTTCGTCGTCGCCGAAGTCGCGCTCTCGTTGGTGTTGCTGGTCGGCGCGGGGCTTCTGTTTCGAACCTTCTTGCAACTGCAAGCGGTCGATGCGGGCTTCAAACCGCAACGGGTGCTCACCATGAGGCTGAGTCCGTCCGGGACGAACTTCAAGGAAGATCCGCAGTTCATCGCTTATTACAAACAGGTGGAAGAGCGGCTGCGTTCGATTCCAGGAGTGGAAACGGTCGGCGCCATCAATACTCTGCCTCTGGAGAAGGGACCAACGCTGGCCTTCCGGATCGAAGGCCGCCCACAACTCCCGATTGACCAGTGGTCGCACGCGAATTACCGCAGCGTCACCGCGGACTACTTCCGCGCCTTGAGCATTCCTTTACTTCAGGGCCGCGCGTTCGAGGAGAGAGACGACGCCTCACACTCGCTGGTTGTTCTGATTAACCTGGCAGCGGCCGACAACAATTTCGCGGGCGAGAATCCAGTCGGAAAACGCATTAACTTCGGCGCTACGCGCAACAATCAACCGGTCTGGTTCGAGATCATAGGCGTTGTGGCGAATGTCCGAAGCATGGAACTGCAAGAGGAACCGACGCCCGAGGTTTACTTGTCTTCCCTGCAAGACGCCTTTTCGGAAGTGTGTTTCGTCATTCGCACCCAGATCGAGCCAGCGGGTTTGGCGGCAGTCGCTCGTGAGGCGGTGCAGGATGTAGATCGCGCGCAGCCGGTCGCAGCAATCCGCACGATGGAAAACCTAGTCAGCGAGTCTGTGACCCAACCGAGATTCAATCTGACGCTGCTGGGCATCTTCGGGGGGATCGCCCTGATGTTATCGGCGGCGGGAATCTACGGGGTGACCTCTTACACGGTCACTCAACGAACACACGAGATCGGGATACGGATGGCCGTGGGCGCGGGAGCACAAGATGTGTTGCGCATGATGATGAGAGAAGGAATGAAGCCGGCGGTGATGGGCGTGGTGATCGGATTGACTGCGGCAGTTGGGCTGACGCGACTCATGAAGAGCTTGCTGTTTGGCGTGAGCACGACTGATCCGCTGACCTTTGCAGCGCTCGCGTTATTGCTGCTGAGCGTGGCGCTGCTGGCCTGTTACTTTCCGGCGCGCCGGGCTACGAAGGTGGATCCGATGATTGCGCTGCGCTACGAGTGAGAGCTCGACGATGGAAGATCGAGGATAACCGGTATCCGTGCAAATTCGTCGAATCCGTTTCATCTGTGGTCTATGCGTCACCAGCAAAGCGATTCATCCGAACGCAGTAGACCATCACGGATGAAACGGATTCAACGGATCTGCACGGATTTCTTACCGAATTGATTGAAGTGAAGAAAACACTTCTCAGGCCTTACCTCTGGCTGATTATGCTCATCGGCGTGATCGTCCCGCGAAGGCTTCGCGCAGATTGGAAGCAGGAGTGGTACGCCGAGCTGAGATACCGCGAGTTGCTGCTGGCTGACTGGGACAAGCTCAATTGGAAAACCAGGCTTGATTTGCTGCGCCGCAGTCTCGGCGCGTTTTGGGACGCGCTGCTGTTACAACCTCGGCGATTGGAGGACGAGATGTTTCAAGACTTGCGTTACGGCATGCGGATGCTGCTAAAGAAACCCGGCTTCACGTTGATCGCCGTGTTGACGCTGGCGCTCGGCATCGGCGCGACTACGGCAATCTTCAGCATCGTGAACGCGGTGCTGCTGCGCCCGCTTCCATCTGGGAGTGCCGCTATTGGTCGGCTGCGTAGCATTCATCGCCTGCTACATCCCGGCACGCCGAGCGACGAAGGTGGATCCGATGATCGCGCTGCGGCACGAGTGAAGGTGATGGCTGATTCGACTCTAAGGGTCGTCTAACGGATACTTCGCCAGTGAAGATGCCGCACCGGAAGACTGACCAGCAGCCTTATCCACCGCAGTCATACAGCGGC
Organism: uncultured Clostridia bacterium; assembly: GCA_964548075.1. Lineage (GTDB taxonomy): Bacteria > Acidobacteriota > Blastocatellia > UBA7656 > UBA7656 > Onstottus_A. The sequence continues at coordinate 7,831 of CAZJQQ010000092.1, forward strand.
CATTCAGGACGTTGCTGGCCAAGCAGTGAAACAATGATGGAAGAAAAACAGTCCCCTTCTCCGTCTAAGTTCCGAGCGGACCAACTGGCTTGCTCGCGACCTGGTGGCTAGCACGCTGACTGTTGGTCCGAAATCCAATAGCTTCCTGAACAAAAACAGAAGGAGGTAAGACTGTATGATCCGAATTCTTGTGTTGGTTGTGTTTGTCGCGACCGGTTCGGCTATTCAAGCTCAGTCTCAAGGCCCGATGTTTAGTCCCGCGCCCGGCTCCCCTGTCGTTGTCGGCGAAGGTTCCGGGTATGTAATTCTCGCCGATGTCAACCGCGATGGCCGGCTCGATTTGGTGACCCAACATTTGCTGCGTCGGGTTGTTACGGTGCAACTCGGCGATGGCACGGGGCGGTTTGCGATGGCGCCCGGCAGCCCGATTACGCTGGCCTATTCTCCAGGGAACACTAAGCTCGGAGATGTCAACAACGACGGCATGCTCGACCTCTGCGTCACCGGCAGCGAACGCGATACCGTAGAACTTTTTCTTGGCGATGGCAGCGGCAAGTTCAGTCTGGCACCCGGCTCGCCTTCCGTTGTCAGCCCGTCGGCCGCATTCAACACGCACGGCCTTCAGCTTGTAGACCTCAACGAGGATGGGAAATTGGACATCCTCACCACGAGTAATCAGCAGAACAGCTTCGCCACCATGTTCGGAAACGGGCGCGGCGGCTTCTCGCCAGGACCGGCTGCGACCTTTCCGGCGGGTCAGGGACGCTATGCCTTCGCTTTTGGTGATCTTGACGGCGACGGGCATCTCGATGTCGTCATCGCAAGCGGTAATAACGAGTTCGCTGAACCGGGCCGCGTGATCATGTTGCGTGGCGACGGAAAAGGCGCATTCAAAAGCGTGTCCGAAACACCTGTGCCAACGGGGCCGCGCTATGTGACGCTCGGTGACGTGAATGGCGACGGGCGTCCTGACATCGTGCTCAGTCATGGCAGCAATCAACTGAGCGTTCTCTTGAATCAGGGCGGCGGCAAGTTCGCGCCCGGTTCGAGATACGATCTCGGCACAGCGGCGTGGGCCGTCATCGTCGCCGATGTCAATCGAGATAAAAGCAGCGATTTGGTTGTGGCTACGGTGGACAGCGTCACCGTGCTGCTCAACGGCAAAAGTGGATTCGCGCCCGCGCCGGGTTCACCGTATCGCGCCGGCCCCGGCGCTTACTACCTCGCAATCGGAGACGTGAACCTGGACGGCAAGCTGGACGTTGTGGCTTCCAGCTTTGAAGGGAACGCCGTGACTGTGCTATTGGGGCGATAGCGTCAGGCCAATTTGTAGGCGACAACAGGTGGACGCAAGAGTGGGAAGCAAAACTCCGGCATCGTGAGGCGTTGCTTGAAGATTGGGCGAAGCTCAACTGGAAAACAACGGCAGTTCAGAGTACAACCTTCAGGTTGCTGCGAGAGGCCGGCAAGCTGAAGCTTGGACTCTGAGATGAGAGGATGAGATGTTTCAAGACCTGCGTTATGGCGTTCGAATGTTGGTGAAGCATCCCGGCTTTACTTTCGTGGCCGTAGCGACGCTGGCACTAGGCATCGGGGCCAACACAGCGATTTTCAGCCTCGTCAACGCGATTCTGTTACGTCCGCTGCCGGTCGCCGATCCGGCGCAGGTAGTCTGCGTCTCGGCGGTGAACAGACAGGGCGCCGGCCTTGGGCTCTTCTCTTATCCCAATTACACAGACTTCCGCGACAATAACGAATCTCTGCTGGGGCTGGCCGCGCACCGGTTTGCTCCCATGAGCTTCAGCGGCATCGCAGACAAAGAGGGCAACGATGAGCGCAGCAACGAACGAATCTGGGGCTACCTCGTCTCGGGCAATTACTTCGATGTACTCGGTGTCAAAGCCGTCCTGGGCCGCACTTTTTCGACGGAAGAGGATCGCACGCCCGGCGCGCATCCGGTGGTCGTGCTGAGCCACCGCTGCTTTGAGCGGCGCTTCGCCGCGGATCCCTACATCGTGGGCCAAACGATCACCTTGAATGGGCGCCAATTCACCGTCATCGGCATTGCGCCTGAAGGTTTCACCGGCACGGAACTCATCTTCACCCCGGAACTCTGGGCGCCGAGTATGATGCAGTCGTGGATCGACCCAGGAGCAGGCGGCTTGGAACAGCGCGACAGTGTTCAATGGTTCACCGTCGGCCGATTGAAGCCCGGCCGGAGCGTTGCTCAGGCTCAGACAGCGCTCAACGCACTTGCGGCCGAGCTCGCACAAAAGCATCCGCAGACAAATGAAGGGATGACCATCCAGCTCACTCCTCCGGGTCTGGTAATTCCGGCCGCTCGCACTCTGGCGCTCGGTTTTGCCGGGATGTTGATGGTGACGGTCGGGCTGGTTCTGCTGATTGCTTGCGCCAATCTCGCGGGCTTGCTACTGGCGCGCGCGACTGAGCGACGCAGGGAGATTGCAATTCGTCTGGCGCTCGGGGCCAGCCGTTGGCGTGTTGTGCGTCAGTTGCTGACCGAGAGCGTGCTGCTGGCGGCAGCCGGCGGCGGCCTGGGGTTGCTGCTCGCCTTTTGGATATTGGAATTGGTAGTGGCCTGGAAACCATCTTTGGACTTCGTGGTCACGATTGGTGTGCAGATTGATGTGCGCGTGCTGAGCTTCACACTGCTGCTCTCGCTGTTGAGCGGAGTGCTGTGCGGGTTGATCCCCGCGTTGCAATCGACCAAAACCGATCTGGTACCGGCGCTCAAAGACGATGCCTCAATTTCAGGCTATCGCCGCTCCGGGTTACGCAACGGCCTGATTGTGGCGCAGGTCGCCTTATCATTCGTGCTGCTTATTGCCGCCGGTCTGATGGTTCGCAGCTTGCACCGCGTACAAGCGGTCGGGCCGGGATTTGAGACCCAGAACCGCGTGGTGATGTCGGTTAACCTGTCGCTTCAAGGCTACGACGAAGCAAGAGGACAAGAGTTCTACCGGCAGCTCATCGCGCGCGCCGAGTCACTGCCCGGAGTATTGTCGGCGTCGGTCACCACCTTTCTGCCGCTCAGCCTTCACTACTTGGGCGTCCCCATTTATATCGAAGCTCCGGCGTCAGCGCGCGGCGCCGGCGCTTCCGAAGCGATGCAAGGCAGCATCGCTCTGAATTACTTCTCGACGATGGGTATTCCACTCATCGCAGGGCGCGATTTCACGGCGCAAGACAAGAAAGTTGCGCCGCCTGTTGCGATCATCAACGAAACCTTCGCGCGGCGCTTCTGGCCGGGTCAAAACGCCGTCGGGAAGCGATTGAGCACCGGCGGGAGCGAGGGGCCGCTCATCGAAGTCATCGGTGTCGCTAAAGACGGGAAGTATTTCAGCCTGAGTGAAGAGCCGAGAGCATTCGTGTACCGCCCGCTGCTACAAAACTACGTTGGGGGCGCCAACAATGATGGAACACTCATCGTTCGCACTGCTGCCGACGCCAGCGCGATCATCGGCGCTGTGCGCCGCGAAGTTCACCAACTGGATGCGAGCCTTCCCGTCTTCGATGTCAAGACCTTGACCGAACACATGCGGCTGTCTCTGTTTCCGCTGCGCGTCGGCGCTCTAAGCGCGGGCAGCTTCGGGCTGCTCGCGCTGACGCTGGCAGCTATAGGCATTTATGGTGTGATGGCGTACGCGGTCAGCCTGCGCACCCGTGAGATCGGCATTCGCATCGCGCTCGGCGCGCGTGCGGGTGATGTGCTTACAATGATAGTGCGACAAGGCGTGAGGTTGGCGGCGATCGGACTGGCCATCGGCTTTGCCGCTGCTCTCGCCCTGACTCGTCTGATGTCGAGTGTGCTTTACGGCGTGAGCGCAACCGATGCAATGACCTTTGTGGTGGTCTCACTATTGCTGATCATGGCGGTCCTCGTGGCTTGCTATCTCCCGGCGCGGAGTGCGACGAAAGTTGATCCGATGATTGCGCTGCGGCACGAGTAAAGGCACGACGACGATTCCAACCGGTATAAGTGCCTAGCGGCTTGCCTTGATCTCGTAGGCCCACAGTGTCCCGTTATCCCGAATGTAAAGCCTCCCATTAGCAATCACCGGATACGTCCACGCCTTCTCCGGAAACGGCCCCAGGCGTTTACGCTTCGGCTGAACCGGCGGAGTGAATCGGCCCTTCTCCCGATAAGCTTCTGGGGTCGCTTCTATCAGCGCAACGTTTCCATTTTCGCCGTGAAGGTATAACTGACCATCGGCGTAGGCTACCGAACCACTGCCGATCCCTTCAGTCTCCCATTTCATCGTCCCCGTAGTGAACTCCGCAGCCACCAGCCCTGCGTCCGTCGTGCCGTAAAGATAGTCACCAACCAGCACCGATCCACCGATGTCGTTCGGCAGGCCCCGCGCGAAATAGACCTTCTCCGCGGCGACTCCTCCGGGGTCTGCCTTTAGACGGACGAGTCCACCTCCGACGCCCTGCGCCCCGCCGTACACATATCCGTCACGCGCAACTGGAGTCACCATTTGTGCCATACCCTTGGCAACCTCCGCGTAGCGCCACAGGAACTGCCCGGTCTTCGCATCAACTCCGACTATTCCCTTGCTCAAAAACTGCACGTATTGTTTTCGGCCGCCCGCGTGCACGACGATCGCCGATGCATAACTCGCGGGATCGCCACCCGGGACCGCCGATTTCCAAATGACCTCGCCCGTTTTCTTGTTAAGAGCCACTATCGTGGCCTGCGCGCCGCCGGGGGTGACGACAACGGCGTCACCATCAACCAACGGAGACTCTGCATAGGCCCATATGCCCGGCTTGCCGCCGAACTCGTTCTTGATGCTCTTCTGCCATCGAATCTTGCCGCTACGGGTTTCGAGGCAGGCGAGGTCACCGTCCGAGCCGAGCGCGTAGATGAAGTCTCCGTCAACGGTCGGAGTGGACCGGGCCTTCGCGTAAAGGAAATCATTCGGGCTGCCTACGTTGCCGACCCGGGTTGTCCAGATGGGTTTTCCGTCCTGAGTTGAGAGAGACTGAACAAACTCATTCTCGAACCCGCGGTTGCTCATCAGGTAGATCCGCGTTCCAACAACCGCCGGCGTCGAATAGCCGTCTCCTATGTCGTTCACTTGCCAGAGCAGTTTCGGTCCCTCTTTCGGCCATTGTTTTAGCAGGCCGCTCTCGTGCGATATCCCGTTACGTTGCGGACCTCGCCACTGAGGCCAGTCGGAAGGCGAAGCAGCCATGTTGACAGAGATGTTGGCAGACCTCGTAACAGACACGGCTGAGAAGCACAAACAAAGCGCTGCAGTGGTAGCTAGTAGTCGTGACTTCACTGTTTTCTCCTTCTGACTATTGTAACTCTGGGTATATCCGCTCCTTCACTCCTACGCTCAGTTTCACGAGATGTTCAAGCACACTGGGCTCGAGTCCTGCGGTGGGACCCTTCTCGAGGCGAACTACATCGGCGACGATTCTCCCATCTTTACCCTCCGGGAACACAAACGAGTGCACATTGCCGGGGCCTGCGACCGGGCCCAGCATTACCTGGGATCAGGCACTCGGGTTCGAATCCAGCGGTGTCGTGCGCCCCGAGCGGTCATGAAGCCCTTGGCGGAATCTTTCCCGTTCCTCGGGCGTCATCTGCTCCCAGCGCTCGGCCATGCGACGGCGGATATTGGAGCGAACGGGACCATGCCATCCAGATCCACCGAAGAGGATTCGGCAGAGAGCCAGCAGTCCGAGAGCCTGCCAGAAGGTAATTTGCCGCAATCCGAACAACGCCGGCGCCAGCCAGTTCCACAAAAGCATCACCACCTCGCCGCCGATCCAACTGAAGATCACCATCCCCAGGATCGCCAGTGGAGCTATCCAAATCAGTTTCTTTCGTCTCTTGTTCATGTTGTGTTCCTCACTTCTTAGTAAACTCGTCGTAAATGCTTTGCAGTCGTTCTCGCAGATGAAGCACGGCGTAGCGCTTGCGCGAGAGCAGGGTGTTGACGTTTACGCCGCTTTCTGCCGACAACTCTTTGAAGCTGCGCCCCTCGAGTTCGTGAGCGACGAATACTTCACGCTGCTCGTCAGGCAGTTCGTCGAGCGCAAGTTCCAGCTCATCAAGAAACACGTTGCGGACGTAGAGCGCTTCCGGCCCGGCATCGGGCGACGGCAACAGATCTTCGATCCGCGGCACGTCGCCGTCTTCGTCGCCAAAATCCCTGGGCGCTGCGTCGCTGAAGTTCTCCGGCTTCTTCTTGCGGAAAAGGTCCGTGATGCGATTGCGCGCGACGCGAAAAAGCCAGCCGGTCACGTGATCAATCGGCATCAGCAGCCTATTGGCTTCTACCAGTCTGTAGAAGACCTCCTGCAGGATGTCCTCGACGTCGGAAGGGTCGGGCACCCGCCGGCGGATGAAATTGCTCAGCCGGGATCGTTCTCCCGCGATGATCTCGGAGATTTTACGGTCTTGCTCGTTCATCGAGGTGATGCTCACCGGCTCATCCATCCATTACTGTAGACGAACGGCGACGGGAAATATTGTAGAGATTAGATCGGCGAAACGTGGGTAGGAGCCTTCTGAAGTCTACCGCACTCAGGTCAAGAGAAACGAGGGAAGTGGGTGCGCGTCACGTTTTCGCGTGCACCCTATCCGTCAATGCCTTCGGTCGCGTTTTTCATAGCCCAGGCGTTCACGCCTGGGGGCTTGCGGGGATGGTTAGTTAGGCCCGTTCACGGGCCTTCAACGGACCAACATTAGCTCGTGTCTGTCGAACACAGTGCCTGAAGGCCTAGGCCAAAGCCCGGTGAGCCGGGCTATCTGTTCGGTCGGCACGCGTGCCTTTATTCATCGCCAGGTGGTGTTGGCGGTATTCTGATCGAAACGCACGTATTTCGTCGGCCTCAAGCCACCCTGCCCGCTAAGGGCAGCCGCTCAAGACTGTGTAATGCGGCCCATCGTCCACTGCCGCCGATCCGTTTTGTGAATGAGGCACGGTGACTTTTGCCGTAGCGGTACTGACATTGCCCGAAGCATCGGTTACCTTGAAGGTGATCGTATAAACACGTCCACTCCCGTTGCCGGACCGCTCAGATCGCAGTTGCACTGACTTGCAGTCCGCCGCGATCACGATGTCATTGGTTGTATTTCCGTCTCCTCCGCTGTTGTTCGCCTCGTCACTCGTGACCATTGCGATCCTCACGCTGCTCAGACTGACACTGGGATCACAAAGATCACTGGCGCTGGTAACCAGGTCACTTACCTTGACGGTTTTGTACTTATGGTTGGGCGGCCACAACGTGATCGTCTGACCATTGGTTGTAATCGTCGGAACCTGCGTGTCGTTGACGGTGACTTTGAAGCTGCAAGCCGGACCAGCCGAGCTAGTGCAGGTGACCGTCGTGTCTCCCAGTGGGAAGAAAGATCCTGAAGGATGGTCACACGTGACTGTGCCGCAGCCTGCTCCGGAAGGCTTAGTGTAATTGACAACCGCGCCGCACTGACCGGGGTCGTTCGACACGCTAATGTCGGCTGGACAGGAGAGGATGCAAGGAATCTCGGCTTCAAAGGCGCCGATGTCGGTGCCGTCGCTGGTCGCAGCATTCGCTACGCCCGGATCGTCGGCCGTGCGAGGCAGGCCGCGCTGATCAAATGAGGCGCCAGCCGCGACGCCCGCGTCGATCGCGGGGCTGCCGGTCAAAAGCGCCATCGTCTGGGTAGGGCCGCCATTGTCCGCCAGAGCCGCCAGCATCGGGTTGGCGCCGGTCTGGTCACCGGTCCCGGTAAAGCCCGTTGCATCGGTGGCGATGCCAAGAAGGTTATGGCCATTGCTGGTGACAGCGCCGTCCACATTGGGTCCGGGAGTGGGAGCGCCGGTGGTGTCACCGAGGCCGTTGGCCGCGGTGTTACCGGCAATGATTGTGTTTTCCAAAGTCACGCTGCCGGGGCCGACGCGGATGCCGCCGCCAGTACCTTCAGCCACGAGGCGCGGCGGCTTGTTAGCTCCGCCCTGATTGACACCGGTGTTCCCTGCCTGTGCGTTGTTAAGGCTGATCGTGCCGTGCTTCAAATTTACAGTGGCGCCATTGTTGTTGGTAATAGCGCCGCCATACGCGAGGCCGCCGGCGCCGTGCATGCCACAGGCACCGGTCGTCGATCCGCCGTCGCCGCCGTTACCGCCCGTGGCGAAGTTGTTGGCAAACGTCGCGGTGTTGATGATCATGGTTCCGCCATCAGCGAAAATCGCGCCACCCCGCGCGCCGCCGCCGTCACCGGCCTGATGAGCGCCCAGGCAAGTCGAGCCAAAGGCATCGCCGCCGTCCCCGCCGGTCGCCTCAGCTAAATGGAACGTGGAGTTCGTGACCGTCACGTTGCCGAGGCTATACAGACCGCCACCATCAGCGCCGCCGGCAGGGTTGGCTCCGTTGCCACCGTTGCCTGAGTTACCACCGTTGGCTTCACTGTCTTCAAACGTAGTGTTGTTAATTGTTACTGTGCCACCGCCGACCCATGCTCCACCGCCCTGAGCCAATCCACCGAAGCCACCGTTAGTCTGACCGTTTTGATTGACGCTGCCACCGTTGCCGCCATTCGCGGCGCTGGCATCGATTCGCGACCCGCTGATGTTAAGCGTGCCGCCTTCGAAATAGATCGAGCCACCCTTGGCAATGGAGCCTTCACCGTTGTTGAAGTTGCCGCCGTTCCCGCCTGCGGCGGTGTTTGCCGTGAATGTGCTATCCGTAATGATCACGTTGCCGGTCGCCGTGAGACTGGCGAGGCCTCCGCCCAGGGCCTCGAGGGTGGTGTGGTCGTTTATGACGCTATCGCCCTTGCCCAGTGCCTGGCACGACTGGATGATGACGTTGGTCAGCGTGACGCTGCCGCCGTTGTTAAGGATGCCCCCGCCGGCGCGGTTGGTGTTTTGTGCCGTCGGGTCGGTGCTCACGCCACTCGTACCGTTGTCGGCGGCCTGGCCATTCTGAATTACCAGGTCCTGGAACATGACGGTGACACCGCTCCCGGTGATATGAAACGCGCGGTCGCGTGAGCTGCCCGTATTCAGCCCGGCGGCATCGATAATGGTCGCACTCGGCCCTGACGTGCCGCCACCCACGATCGTCACCGTGTGAAGGGTCGTGGTTATGTCCAGGTCACCCGTTGCCGCAGCGTTCTCTTGCGTGGCATTGGTCAGTGTAAGGTTGTAGGTCGTCCCCGGTTGCAGGTTGATGACGGCCGGGTTAGCGCTGACATCGGCGTTGGCGGCTGCTATAGCCGAACGCAGGGTGACCACACCGGCTGGCGGGCTGAGAATGTCGGCGGTGCTGTTGACATTAAGGATTAAGGGCGGCGCCATGTTTGGACTGGATGAACTCGAAGATGTGCTTTGGGTGTACTTTAGAAATGCACCAGCCAAAACGACGAGCGTTAATAGCGACCAGGCGACTTTTCTTTTCATTGTTATGCTCCAACCTAACTAGCTTTAGCCAGGGCGCGCGAGCGAACCTGAGCCCTGATCCGTGAGCCGATCATCTATGACTGGCAGTTCGCGAACTGCTGCGCTTGTCGTTTGAGAATGGCGACGAACTTGTTCGCCCGCACATAACCCGCGTATTCAGCCCGCTCGTCTTCCGTCAGTTGGCCTTCCGTTGATTTTCGGGCGAGTCCTTCGATACAGGTTTGCAGTTCAGGGTCGGCGCGAAAGCCGATCACTGCGTCAGCTTTTTCCGGTAAGACAATATCCATCATCGGCCGCACGGCGCGATCAAATGCCAGACTTTCTGAGGTCGTTGCCAAGCGCCGAACTTACCACGCTGATCTTCGCTTTGGCAATGCTGCGGGATTGGCTTCTACCAGTTCGTAGAGACTTCCTGCAAGGATGTCCTCGACGTCCGAAGGGTCGGGCACTTACTCCGTAGGAGTGACCTTGTCGTGAGATGCGCACCATCCATCCAGCCGGGCACAGGTAACTCCTACGGAGTTCGAACTGCTGAACGTGCTGGCATCTGTAGACAGGCAAATCCTACGGAGTTCGTCCCTCAGGAGAGTCTGAGATTTGACCGGCGATCTTGTATATAGGGCTGACGCATTTTAGAAACTAGTGAAGGACGATGTCTGCAATTTGGTTTGCAAGTTTTCCCAAACCGAGCCTGTCGCCCCCTTCCAAGTTGGTAAGAATCACGACCTCGAAGTGTTTATTGGGAAGAATCCACAGGTCGGAGGTAAAGCCAGGCTGAACGCCGTCAGTAGGGCCATGTCTATAGAACCCGCATCGAGATGTCCCCGCCCTCCGTCAGTAGGGCCATGTCGATAGAACCCGCATCGAGATGTCCCCGCCCTCCGTCAGTAGGGCCATGTCGATAGA
>CAZJQQ010000093.1:0-17131 GCA_964548075.1 uncultured Clostridia bacterium
ACATGTACTTACAACGAGTTGAGAATTCTTGAACCGGACAGTAGTGATGACAAATGGCAAATGACAAATGGCAATCTCATCCTCCCATCGCCTTCTCGACCGCCAGAATCGTAGCCTCCGCGTTAACGCGCGGCGACCACGATTTCATCCGCTCGCGAGCATTCTCGCCCATCTCCTTGAGCAGCGCCCGGTCAGGCAAGACCTGGCGCAGGATCGCTTCAAGCGCCGCCACGTCTCCGCAGGGATACACGTACCCAGTCTTGCTATTCTCGACCAGGTCGTACCCGGCGCCAACCCGGTCGCTGACTATCGCGGGTATGCCGCAGATCATCGCTTCATTCACCGGCAGCCCGTACGGTTCGTGCTCTGAGGGAAACAGCAAGACGTCACTTGCCGCATAAAACTCCGCGAGATGCGAGTATTTCACAAGCCCCGTGAAGCGCACCCGCTCGGTAATTCCCAATCGCGCGGTCTGCTCTCGCAAAGAGTCCGCCAGAGGCCCGTCGCCAACCATGACCAGATAACTGCCCTCGACATTCGCCCGGGCAAACGCCTCGATCGCGTCTTGCGGGCGCTTGCGTGGAAGAAACTTCGCGACAAATATCACCACCGCCGCGTCAGCAGGAATTTGCCAGCCTTCTCGCGTCTTCTTTCGATCCGCCGTCGCGGCCGCCGCCGCGATGTAGTCGTTATCAACGACGTAGGGTGTCAGCGCCACGCGGTCTTCCTTCACCCCAATCGAGCATAGGAATCGCTTTGAAGCGGTTGACGGGACCAGCACCAGATCGGCCACTCGATTGTAGAGAAACGGCAGCACTCTCTTTTTCAGCGAAGCCTTCCACGCGCGGCCGCCGTTATGCGGATCGATGTAGGTTGCGTCGGTGCCCAGCAGCACCGGCCTCCCGAGGAGCTTCGCCGTACAGATGGCCAGCCAGAAACTGATGTAAGCGTGGCCATACACGACGCAGCAATCATAAGTCGCCACCAGCTTGATCACGCCGGGGTTGATCAAGCCGTAAAACTTTCCCAGGCGAGGGGACGGTGAGTAGTTACGCATCTGTTTCCACGGATATCCGTCGAGCATCGGGATATCGAACGCTTCCTTGGTCAGGTTCTCCGCGCCGCGCCAGAGTTTCGCATCGGGGAGACTGCAGTAAGCGGTCAACATCTCGACGCGGGGGTCCAGCGCCATCATCCGCAAGGGCTCGGCGTTCTGGATGGGCTGAGAGGAAACCAGGAGCACTCGAATGGCGGATTGCGAATGGCGGATTGCGAATGGCGAACTGGGAACGTCGGATTGCGAGTTGCGAATGGTGGATGGGGAATTGCGAATGGCGAATTGCGAATGGCGAATTTGGGATTGCGGACTGCGGATTCTCTTCAATTCGAAATTCCTCTCGTCAATTCGCCATTCGCAATCCGCAATTCCCTCAAGTAGAGCCGACAACGTGAACGCGAGAAATCTCTGGTGGCGGCGAAATCGGGGCGGCCTGCGCGCCACTTCGGAGTTGAAGTCGCTCGGCGTTGTAAAGGGCGAACACTATACCCACCAGAAACCACTGATAGACGTTCTGCGTATGGTTGGCGACTGCTCCTCCAACGACAAGCGGCATCACCAGCGCGGCAGTAGCGGCGAACGCGAGTATCTTGGATTCACGATCGCGAATGGCAAAAGCGATGCGAAAGATCGTGATCAGCAGAATCAGCCGCAACAGCGTATACAACACGAAGCCGATGATGCCGAGTTCCAGAGTCACCCGCCCGGGTTCGGCTTCGGAACCAATAGGGACCGGGTTGTCCTGATCAGCCATACCCAACCGCTTCATCAAAGCCGGAACGCCATTCTGAGTTAAGCCGATTCCGTACCCGAGCAATCCGGCATAAGACGCTTCGTTGATCGGCAAACTCAACGAGCCCACTATTCTCGACCAACCCTCGTTGACGCGCTCTTCCCCTCCGAACGACCGGTTGTAGAAGGCGTCATACGCCTGGGGGAAGAAACTCGTGAACGCAACGAAAAGGATTACCCCTGCGACCGCGATTTGTTGCATTCGGCGAATGGCCTGTCGGCCGGAAGTGAAGAGATAAAAGATGACGGCGACTATGCCCATTGAGAGTACCGCCGAGCGACTCCCCGTCATGAAGGCTGTGACAACCGTCGCCCCCAGCGCTGAATAATAGAGAATCTTTGACCCTCGCTTGAGGCCACGCTTCGAATAAAGAGAGGTCATCGCGAGAAGCACGGCAAACATGATCGGCAGATACACTGATAAACCGGTGACATAGGAGAAAGTGCTGGTGACGCGCACGAAGTAATTACCGGACGAAGTGGCGAACACGGCTATATCAGTCGCTCTGGCGGGAGCCTGCTCGCCGACCGCGTAGCGATTAAGCGTCGATTGTCGATCGCTATCAAAGAACTGCATCACACCAATGACCGCTACCGGCAGCACGATGAGGGCATACCATTTCAGGAATCGGATCAGATGTTCTTTGTCCGGGAAAGCCTTAGGGGTAATAAACGCCAGCGGAATATACAGACAGTAAGCTTTCAATCCCAGCAGGCCGATCAGCGGGTGCGGCGCGCCAGGCATACCCAGTGACGCCAGTGCACAGAGTAGGAACAGCCCCATCGTTATGAAAAGCACCTTGAGACGGCGTTTAATAACCAAAGGCGTCTTGTGCCGCCTTCGGACGTATCCGATCAGCGTCGCCACCATCAAAATATCCTTGTAAAAATAGACCAGCTCGGAGAATGATGGCAGGAACCACTTCCGCACAGCCCCTTCGATAATAATGACAACCAAAATGGTCTTAATGCCGCGTTCCCAGTTGCGCACAGCCAAAACCACCAGCACAGGGGCCAACACTAATAGTACCGGGTCCAACGGGGCAAGAGCGCCAGGCGCTCGAGTAGCAAGGAACACCGCCGCCATCCCAACCCCGCTTAGTGCTAGTGTGATTAGAGCGCTCTTGTTCTCACGCCAGCGCTTCGACGAGGAGCGGTATGCCGTCAGTGGGTTGCTTTCGATTTGACTCGACATTGGTCAGCAAGTTGCGCGGCTTCTCAAAACAACATGAGCGAACTGTCGACGAGCCCTCAAGGTTAACACGAAGGACACAAAAGCATCCGTGGTAGTTAGTTACGACCTCGACAGGACAAATACATGATGGTCGCCTTGCTTGAAGCCGGAGACAAATGGTGCGATCACGGCGCTCACAAGCCGCACCCCAAGCCGCGAGGTCTTTGAATCATTGCTGTCGTGCAGCAGCACTCGGTATCCGGTCTCGCTGATCATCTTCTCGAATAGACAGGTCTGAATCGGTGTGATGTGGGTTGGATCATTCTGCCTGATGTCGCTGCCGAACATTCGAAACTGTCCGGAAAATAGGAACCGGAGCCGCCCTGCTACGCTCTCGATGTTCGGAGTGGTAAGCAATACGACTCCGCTTTTATCCAGCTTAGAGCTGCATTGTCGAAGGAAGTGACGCGGATTCTCCAGGTGTTCTATGACCTCGATGGCAGTAATTGCGCCGTACGTGCCTTTGATAGCCGTTGAGAAGTCGCTATTCAAATCCGTTTCGCAAAAGTGCGTGGATTCGAGCCCAAACCCACTGATGTTCTGGTCTACGCAGGTGACACTGTGGCCGAGAGCCATCAGTCTCTGGGCCCATGCTCCAGTTCCGGCTCCCAGGTCTAAAACTTTTACCGGTTCACGTGCGAATTGCTTGAACAAGCATAGGGCAAAATCGTGCAGGCCCGCGCTGGTCTTGGCCGCAAGAACAGGTGCATGGCTTGATGAGCCACCTGCTCCCACGTTGAGCGCGTCTTCAATCAACTCCTGAGCCTCCAAGCACTCGGCTTCCCCTTTTGTTCAGAAGTTCAGCGGTGGCGGATTCAAATCGCCTGAATTCTTGCGGCTCCCGTGGATCCGACGCGAGCGCCGAGCGTTCTCGCGTGCACCGAAAGGTCATGCGTTCGATACCACGCCAGCGCGCGGTCGGCTATCAATTGACCCGCAGTCACGCTGACCTGTTCACTGGCAACATCACTGAGCCAATAGTGCGCGCTCGCTTCGAGGCCGTCCGCAGGTCGTCCATCGCCATTGTTAGCAACGATCGGTATCATTCGATGTGAGCAATACGCGGCGAAGATCGTTGACTTGGCCAGCAGTGCCGCTGGATAGTCGATGACGCCGGCGACCGAGTCAAGACACACCTCGCTGACCTCGGAGTCCGGCAACTCGCCGCAGGCTACTACCGGAACATCGACAACGCTCGAGATGTCGAAGTCAACGGATCGGCCGATATCGACGATCTCCTCGATCCCCAAAGCGCCGCAGATTCGATTCAGATCGGCCGCTGATCTTTTGTAGACTTCGATCCGTCGCCCGCGCGTGCCGAACACCACGAGTCTTCGCCGGCGCTGGTTCAAAGGCAACACCGATTGCGGCTCGCCGATGCTCGAAAAGACCGCAAGGTGATTCGGCTTGGACGGTTCTTTCCCGCTCATCTTTTGAACCACGCGCGCGTAGCATTCGACGCTGGTCGACCATTGATCGCTTAGTCGAGCCAGCCGCGTAGTCAGATTCTTCTGCACCGGCGACAACCAGAATGAACTGGTCCACGGCGGGCCGCCCTTGGCATAAAGCTCATGAAACATCGTAACGAGCAGTCGCTTGTCGCTCACGTGACGCCATCTCTCCAAGGCCTCGACCAGCCAGAAAGGGCATCCCCGTTGCGCGTACCCGTAGCCTTCGTAATGAAGCAAGACTTGCTCGCCTGTGCTCGAGTCTCCCGCGAGCAGGTTGAGCAGCTCATCGGTTGAGTGCGATGACATACGCCTGACTTCAAAGCCCTCTACGTCGTTGGTCCCTGTCCAGGCCGGATCGGTGACGATGAACCGGGTAGTGATCCCCACGTCGTCTCTCAGCAGGCGGGCGAGACACAACGCGTAATCGCCGATGCCATCAACGACCGGCGGCAGACGAGGAATTATCGCTGTTAGTTTCATCAGGTTAGTGGAAGCCGCGTAGCGGCTACCCATCGATAGATCCGAGGGTTAGTGATCACGTCGGACCGCGTAACGGTCACCTATCGATAGACCCGCGAATTCATTTCGTGCAATCGATCGGGGGAACAGTGCTTGGACATTTGGCTCAGCGACACGACGCAGGATCACGGGTCGGGAAGGGTGGCTTGCCCCCGCTCTGTCGCTTGGACTGGAAGGCTGTAGCATCGAGAAAGAGCGGGGGCAAGCCACCCTTCCCGACCTGTGATCCTGCGTCGTATCGCTCATGCAAATGTCCAAACTCAGGTGACCGCTACGCGGTCGCGACACGCGTGTCCAATTCGCAAGCTATCGATAGGTGACCGCTACGCGGTCGCGACGCGCTTGCCACTCGGAATGCCAACCCTCATACGTCGCTTCGAGCTTCCTGATATTCGATTCCCACCTAAGCGATCGCACCCGTTCCCATCCTGCTCGCGCGATGCTCAATCTCAGGTCTTCATCGCTCAGCAATCTCAGGACGCTGCTCTTCATCGCTCCAACGTCATCGAAACCGCACACAAATGCCTCGACCCCATTACGCAGCGCCGCGCCAAAGCCGGTCGGGGTAGTCACCACCGCGCAACTGCATGCCATCGCCTCGCCAAGCGCCATACCGAAGCCTTCATACTGAGAAGGGAAGAAGAATGCCTTGGCTCTCGCCATACCCTCGGCGAGCTGTTCGTTAGACAAGCGGCCATGCACCTCGATACGTTCGTGCAGAGACGCGGGGAAACAGGCCAACACGGCCTCGCGGTTGCCGCCCGTTCCGTAAACGTCAAAGCGCAACTCCTGATCGCGGGTTAACACTTCGGTCATCACCGGCGCTAGCTTGTCAATGGCTTTCCGCGCGATCCAAGACCCTGTGTAAGCGACGCGATGCTGCTTGTTCTCGATGAACGGCATCGCGAGATACTCATCATCCAAACCTGGTTCAATGACCGCGGTTCGTTCCGGCGCGAAGATTCCGTGCTCGATAACATACCCGCGATCCAGCTCGCACCCGGTGACGAATGCGTCCGCATAAACAAACGCCGCGCGTGACAGTGGTTCGTGCGCGTAGGTCGCCAGCAACGACCGGACGTGTCCCTTCAAAGACCTTGGCGGGTCGCTGGCGCGCGCCCGAGCACTGGCGAGCAATTCCAGTCCGTCGGTGTGAGCGACTATCAATGGGCGTTCTTTTCGCTTCGAGAGCTGCCACGTTATCAACCCAAACTCGCCGCCGAAGAACTCAATCAAGTCGTAGCTTCCTGCTTCGAGTTTCCGCTTTACAAAGCTGCAAGCTCCCCACGCCTGGCGGAATCTCAAGGCTCTTCTCATTCCATGCCAGGTTTCGTAGTCTCGCGGTTCAGCCATATCGACTGAATGCCCCAGCTCGCGCAGGCCCTCGGACCATCTCAGGCGAGTCTTGCCTGAACCAAGGAGCGGATCAAGCGGGCATGTCGAAAGCGAGAGGATTTTCATTTGGAGTTCGGTGGCCGCGCCGCCGCCAATCCCGAAAGTGATGCCGATTGGATTTGCGACGAACCCGAGTGTGTTAGGGCCAATCCCGTAGGGATGACCTGTCTATAGCAGCGAGTGTTGGGCGCCTGTCGTAGCTCCTTTAGGAGCGACCTGTCCTTGCCGACGCCTCTCTATCTGCGTGAGCAAGGTAGCTCCTAAAGGAGCCCACGGTGCCCTTCAAATCCCCACCAACTATAGACAGGTCATCCCTCCGGGATTAGCGGGCATCACGCAGCACCGACCGAATCACGCCATACTGCTCGCCCTTATTGGTTCCGACGCACTCGACTACCCGATGGCCAGACGTTTCGACTAGCCGCTTCAACTCCTCGACCGGGCGGCCGTGTAGGTGGTACGCCAGACAGAACTCTCTCGATCGCCTTAGCAGAGACGGATCTCGAAGTATCGACCACTCTCCGCCCTCAGCGTCCAGCTTGAGAAAGTCTATCTGGCGGCCATCGGCAAGCTCAGAACCCGCGAGGCACTGCACAGGCAAATCACCATCATCCCTGACCTCGGAATTGGTCGAGTCACATTTCGTGTCAAGCATCATAACGCCGGAAGTTTCCCAAACCGCGGCCGGAAAAACGCGTATCCGCGTCCCGGCAGCGTTTTGTTGAAGCCAGGTCACAGGACTCGGATTAGGTTCGTAAGCGTAGATGTCGGCTTCCGGAAAAAGCATCGAACAGAGCTTGCTGAACATTCCGAAATTGGCGCCGATATCGACGATAACCTGAGGTTTGGCCCGTCGAGCATAGCTGAACATTCCGTAGCAATCCTCGACGGCGACTTCCGTATAGCAACTACCGGCTCCGGCTTCGTTGCCGGCGGCGACCCTGCAAAGTTGTCCATTCGCCCAAAGCCAATAGGGTGGCGTAACCACTGCGTTTCTGTAGTAGTGAAAACGTGACCTCCGCAAGAGACGGACCGAGTTCTTGAGTCTCGCAAATATAGTCATCGATCGCGTTCGGCGTGGATGTGATCCGATTCCGGTGTGCCGTCTCAGGAGTCAGGGCTCTCGGTTTTGAGTGCGGACTGAAGCAACCCGAACTTTCCGCCGTCTTTTGTTCCGCCCAACTTGACTATCCGATGGCCGGACGCTTCTATTAGCCCTCTCAACTCATCTAGAGAGTGCCCGTCAAACAGGTGGTACTCGAGACAGAACTCTTTCGTACGCCTCAGCAGCGAGCGATCTCGAAGTATGGTCCACTCCGAACCCTCACAGTCCATCTTGAGTAGGTCTATTTCACGAGCGTCTCCAAGGTCGGAGGCGGCAACGCACTCAACCGACAGGTCACCCTCAAGGATGACTTGGCCAATCGTCGAATCACACGACGTATCCAACCTCACCACAGCGGATGATTCGCCGACAGCAACCGGCAGAACCCGGATCCGCGTCCCGGCAGCGTTCTGGCGAAGCCAGTTCAAGGCTGAGGGATTAGGCTCGTATGCAAAAATGTCAGCTTCTGGAAAGAGCATCGAACAGAGCTTGCTGAACACTCCTATGTTGGCGCCGATATCGACGATGACCTGAGGTTTGGCTCGCCGGGCATAACTGAACAGGCCGTAACAATCTTCGACAGCGACTTCCGAATAGCAACTGCCCGACCCGGCTTCAGCGCCTGCGGCTACCCTGCAAAGCTGTCCATTAGCCCAAAGCCAATAGGGCGGTGTAACCATTGCGCTTCTGAAGTAATGAAACCGTGACCGCCGTATCAGCTTCGCGGAGTTCTTGATTCTGGAGCTAAGCTTCATTTAGTTGAAGGAACTGCGGAAAGCTCTTAGCGAAACTAGGGACTTGTCGAAGAAACTGAGCAGTGTCTTGATGGGTTTTGGCGGCGGAGTGATCCTGCTGTTCGGAATACCGCCTACGTTGATCGACTGCGCATAGGCCCGGCATTTCTCCCAGTCGAAATCCCAGATATCATCGACCCAAAATCGTCTCACGCCGTACTGAGCGAAGTATCGAAGCACCTCGTAGTCCTGCCAGTAATAGACCTCTGATGGAATTGTGTGCATCTCGATTCCAACCTGTTCCCAGCCACTAAACCACTCTTGAAGCGACGACTTGAGTTGGCCCAAGGTGGTCCAGTCCATCTCGGCGCGATAAGCCAGGCGGCGCCTCCAGACGGGATTGCCGAGGATGTGCTCGATTACGCAGTACATCCTCCGTTTGGACCGCTGCGCGTTCATTCGAACCAGCGCGTAGTGAAGGAACTTTACGTCGGGAACATGCAGCTTTGGACTGGACTCGGGAGTGGGAATCCTGATGCTGTGTATTCTCGTTGGCTGATGCTCGGCGCCATCGTCTACATAGCCGATTGGCCAAGGTCGTTCATACCTGATGCACTGACCGGTTGTTTGATAAAGGTCTGGCTTCTCGAAGTAAAGAACCGTCCCTGGCTCGGCCGAAAGCATCGACTTCCAGCCAGGCGCCTTGAGCGCATCAGCGGCGAGTATCTCATCGGCATCAAGCGCGAGAATAATCTTGTCTTCGGGAACTAGCTCCCTCGCGGCTTGAATGAGCATCGTTTGTCTCGCCGCTTCGTCATACTCGCCAGATCGGTTATGAATTAGCTTTACTTTCGGGTACCGCTGACATATCGAGATGCTTTCGTCATTGGATTCTTGATCCGCAATGATAATGTGATCGGCGAAGTGACTGGTCACGGAAAGGAAGCGTGGCAGTATCCAAGCTTCATTCTTGACAGGAGTGACTACGACAATCTTCGGGCTTCGACTCATCACTTTGTGAGCACGACAAAGGCTTGTTCGGCGAATTCGCCTTCTGTTCCATATGGATACTCAACCTTCAGTTCATTTCGCTCGGCCCAACGTTGAACTTCTTTCTTCGACGCGATGTAGACAGCGTCTATATCCGGAGCCATGAGCGCGGAATGATACAAGCAGATTGGACGCGTGTTGACCGGAAATGGACCAAAGGTTGAGGCAGCGTGCCTCAGAGCTCTAGGTAACCTGACGCGACTATCGAAGAGACTGACAAGCGCATCAATCACCTTCCCCTCGCGTAGCCGCTCTGACGCCGTGCCCATCGGAGAGAATCCAAGTTGTTGTGACCCCAAACGACCAGACTGGGCGATGTCCGGGAACACCAAAACCACGCGACCCCCAGGCCGCAGTATCCGAACCATTTCGCGCAATGCCGACTCAGGGTAGACAAGATGCTCCAAAACATAAAGTGAGAAACAGACATCGAATGAACCGTCGTCGAAGGGAATGTGATAAGCCTTAGCGACTCTCCATTCGGCGTCGGGGTGGCGGCCCATGTTATCTTGGATCAGGTAGTCAGCGAGATCGATGCCAACATATTGCCCTGCATAACCGTAACTTCTGAGCTGCCTGTACAACCTCCCATCTCCGCAGCCGGCCTCGAGTACGCGTTCGGGCTTCAGATCGCAGACGTACTTAGGCATTAGGTGTCTGACAGACTCTTGCGCCGGAGCCCCGTCCTCCTGCTCACCCAACATTTCTTGATAGCATTCGCGTCGATCTCGCTCACCGTAGAAGGCCGACATCCGTGCATGTAGAGCCGAAAGAACCTCCGCGTTACCGGTGACACTCGACGTCCAAAAGAACTGGCGATTGCAACCTAGCTCCTCCCTAGCTGTCATTGCCGACTTGCCACCTCCCTCTGAACCGCTGCCTTGACCTTCCAATGTTCGATGTAAAGGTCACTTGTAGTTTGAGCGATGCTCTGCCAACAAAACTGCCTGGACCGTTCCTTTGCCCAGCGACGGGCCGTCGCCAACCCTTCCCTATCCCTCAAAAGATCGATGACCTTTGCGCTCATTGCCGACCAATCACCAGGCGGAACCAGGTAGTCCGTCGGTAACATCGCGGGCGGCCCCGGACAGTTGTAGGCAATCACCGGAATAGAAGCCGCTAGCATTTCTAGAATACCGAAACCGAAGCTCTCCAAATAAGACGGGAAGATGCCGACCGAACCATCAGACAAAAGCTCTGGTAGTGATTCGGCGGGGAACGTTGGAAGCACATCGATTCTGCGTCTCACGTGGCGCGGAAAGCGCTTGATGACGGCATCCTGCTCGTTGAAGGTACCCAGCAGGCGGAAGCGGACGTTCGGCACAGTTCTGGAAATCTCCTGGGCAATACGCGGGAAGTCCAGAGCTCCCTTCCTGTTGTCGAAGGTTCCGACAAAGACTACAACCGGCTCACGGGGCAGCTCGTCGAGTAGAGAGTCGAATTGACTTCTCCTCTTTCGGCTAAGCCCGTAGGGGATGACGACAATCTTTCCCTGTGGCACGCCGCACCTGATTAATACTGACTGGTCGTCGAGATTCACGACATTGACCAAATCTGCTTCGGTCACGGTTACATGGGATCGTTCAATTCTCAAACGACGTCGCTCTGCCTCGTTTCTGTCGAATAGCATCGAACGAACTCTTCCCTTGATACTCCTATCTCGCGGTATCGAGATGCTATTGAAGTGGTGCGCCAACAACACGGATCTTGCTACGAAAAGAGTTCCGGCGGGAAACTCGCTCCTCGGATATGGCAAGTGACCGTGGTCGTATTCGACCACATCGTACTTGCCGGCCTGCTCGATTAGGTAGCGTCGCAGATGAGTGTGATAGTCGGCCTTTCCATTCAGGCTGGGTGCGACATCTTGCGGGCTAACGAGTGTACATTGCCAGCCTAGTTGCTCCATCTCTTCGGAGAGTTCGATAATGACCTTCGACGCGCCGAGTTCCTTGCTCAAATTGGTCCGGCTGCAAAAGAGTATTCTCATCTCCTCACAAAGGGTGCAGTCTGCTGATCGCTGTCCGTCGCTGCGAGGCGGAACGCCTGAGATCCGGCAAGCCAACGCTTCCCTGGTTCAAAGGGATATGACCAATAAGCCCCAGAAACGCAGCATAGAACCTCAAGCTGTCCAAACCGGCGAAGTGCGTTCGCGGAGAGACACTGGTCAGTGTTTGATCCGGCACTGTGTCCGGTTCAGCGCTTGTTATTGTGTGAATACTCGCTGCTTGCATCGTGATAGCGTTCAAGAAGCCGAATCAGTTGGATCGGACGCAGTTCGTGCTTTAGGCCGGCAACCATAGCTGTTGGGTGAAGAGTCTTGTATGCATCTCGTTTGACGCTGCCTGCCGAGACTCTATAATGTTTCCGCTGGTTCAACAGGAACAAGGTTAGGGGTTGCTCCAGCGAGTTGGCGCGTTACTTCTCACCGAGGGCGCGAATCTGGCTCTGTCCAAAGGGATAGTCATGGAAACCATCACACTCCAATTGCCCGATGAGACCCTGCAGCGTTTCCGGAGTGGCGCCATCGCTGCACGCAAAGCGTTGGAAGATTTTGTCGCCGAGCGCCTCGCAGAGACCGTCCCACCTGTTGCAGATGATCTGCCCTCACCACTGCGTGAAGAATTGAGAGCAATGGAGAAGATGGGTAACAAAGCCCTGTTGAAGATCGCGCAGAGCCATTTGCTTCCCACACAACAACGCACATATAACCGGCTGCTCCGAAAGAACAACGCAGGGGACCTCAGCGCCCGTGAGCAGGAGACGCTTCGCCAACTAGGTGAGCAAGCCCGGCTCTTGACCGTGAAGAAGGCTCACGCATACTTGCTGTTGAAATGGCGAACATACCCTGTTCCCTCACCGGCTGGGCTTGAGAAACCCTGATGCCCCGCATACGCATTCCTGCCGTCTTGCGCCGCCGCTTGAGCGCCGAATTCCAGAACCGTTGTGCCTACTGTCACGTGCCGACCTTCATTACCGGTGCGCAATTGGTAATCGATCATATTCGTCCTCAGGCCCTTGGTGGGGAAACGGTTTGGGAAAACCTGTGTGTGGCTTGTCACTCCTGTAATGAGTTCAAAGGCGCTCAGGTTAGAGCGGCAGACCCGCGAACAGGCAAGCGCGTAAGGTTGTTTCATCCGCGCCGTCAGCAGTGGCGCGACCATTTTCGCTGGAGTGAAGACGGTAGCGAGATCATCGGCCTAAGTCCTGCGGGGCGCGCCACTGTCGCAGCTCTCAAGATGAATCACCCCTATGTTGTGGAGGCCCGCCGCCGCTGGGCGCTTGTCGGGTGGCACCCACCTACGGAGAGATGACACCTCTCTCGGCCCTCGGTTTCGCGGTGGACGCCGCGTAAGTTTCCAGATGTGCATCTACGACTTTGACCCAGCTAAGCGGCTCGACCCATCGGCGGAATCGGCTCTGATCGTCGGAATGATGCAAAGATGAGGCGATCACCTTTTCGAGCGCTTCGGCTATTCGTTTTCCGGAATTCGAGGCGACGACAAACCCCGTTTCCTCCTGCGCTACGAATTCGCTCATCGCCCCGGCATCCGTGCAGATCACCGGCGTCCCGCAGGCCTGAGACTCCAGCAGAGTGAAACCCATCAGCTCGGGGACTCGCGTGTAACTGCCGTTGTAGCTTGTGTGTACCGAAGGTAACACCGTTACTAGCGCAGTCCGATACTCGTGAATCAACCGCTCGTCGTCCGCGTCGTGGACGAACTCGATGTTCAACCCTGAACTCAATCGTTTCAGATACTCGTAATACTCTTCGTTGTACACTCGCCCGATTATCCTCAGCGTGTGGTCTGAACGATCCAACAGACGGAACCCATCGATCAAATAGTCGATTCCCTTGTGCGGCAGAATCCGGCCAACATACAGGACCTTCTTCTCGCGCTTCTGCGTTCCATTTGGACAGAACCGTTGAGTGTCTATCCCGCCTTTTATTAGCACGGCCTTTCTTTTCAACTCGGGTGGTAGAAAACCGAGGCCGAATCGCGAGTATGCGATTGCGTTTTGATAACCTTCGAACACCGGAAGCCTTTTGTTAAGAGCCAGGCTGCCTCCGCCGCCGTAGTCGGTCACGAACGCGCGCTTGCCGAGCATTGACGCAACGAGACAAGCCATATCGGAGACCAACGTGTGGACGTGATGAACGTGCACGACATCCGCATCCAGGATTGAACCGAGATAACGAAAGCTGAGCGGGTTGACCGGATTCCCGTGAATGAGATGTTTGGCCGAATATATCTCAACCTTGAGATTGTCTCGTCGATACGACCTGCGCTCGTTGGAGAAACTCACGAGCGTCGTGTCTACGATCCTTGACATCCATTCCGCCAGCTCGGTTGAGTAGCGTTCTCCCCCTCCAATGAGTGACGACTCATCGAAGTAGGTTGGCGTTATGTGGACGACCTTCACTTGGCGTGTGGTGGCTTGTCTAGCTTAACTAAGCTTGGTTCTTGAGCCCCTCTCCCACAGCCTACTGAGAGAATGATCGATGCAGGCGCCTTCACCATTTCAGTCTACGCTTGATGCCGCTGGCGGCGCGACTAACGTTGTTCATCAAGCTTCTCACGAAGACCTGGCTGGCCGGGTACTGATATCGTTGTTCAACGAACGAACGAAGATCTTCATAGATGTTCCCTACGCCGTTTATTTGAGTCTCGGCGTAGGTGAAGCTGCCATCCCAAAGCAAAGAAGAGATGATCTCGGATTGAGAAAGCCGCTTTCCGAATGAGGAAGGGAATGAGAACTCAGGATTAGCGTGGATAGCGTGGTACTTCATTGTGAACTGGATATGATTGTCGTTGATCTCGACTAGCCATCTGTGGTGCGAGAGCCCTGCTATTCGCCGATGCTCTTGACCCCTGGAGGATTCCACCTCCCTTGATGGTACTTCGATATACCCGGCCTTCGAGACTCTGATTAGCTCCGAACATACATATAGCGGATCTCTAATATCCTCCAGAGTGTGCGAGCACAGTGAAAAGTCAAAAAACTTGTCTGAGAACGGCCACGGCTCTTTGTCACAGATATCTCTTTGGACCCATGTGTCTTTGGTGAAATGTTCCGTCTCTGCACCCTGAGACTTGGGTAACCCTATAGTCTCGTAGAATCCTCGTGTTTCAAAAGGCTGACTATCGAGAAGCCAGTTTGCGCGATTGAATGGGCTTGCCCACCCTCCTACGTCCAGAACCACATCATCGTCCTTGATGCGCGCTAAGAGTTCATCAACGTCACCGAACATTTTCCCTCTCTCTATACTGCCAACCGATTGCGAAAGAGTTGGCTCCAAGTGATCACCGCGCTGAATATCATCCCTGGTACCGCGGAGATCACTCCGAAGAGCAAAACATCATAGGTGCTGCTCAAGTCCAGCCGCCAAATCAGTAGCGCTTGCAGCACAATGATGCACGGGATATTGAGCCAGTAGTACTTCACCCAGCCCTTCGCTGCATTAAGGCTTTGCATCACCGCAGCGACTGCGTTCAATGCTGACCCTGCAACTATCAATGGGAGCTCCCTGGAGAGATGACTGTATTTGCCGCCAAGGATCCACAAGAAGGCCTTTGGTGCGATGAGCGCGGGAATCACCAGACAAATACCAAACGCCAGGGCTCCGGCAACAAGCTGCCAATACTGCCGCCGCAGTTCGCTGGGTAACTGACATCGTGAAAAACGGGGCAGTAGGATGCTCGTCATTACCGCTCCGATCACCGAGAACATTACTCCCAGCCTTCCGAGGGCGCCGATCTCCGCGATGCTCTGCGTGTTTCCGAAAACGCTGATCAGCCACACCGTGATCTGGCCTTGAATACAGAAGAACACCGCGTTGGGCGCCTGGTGCTTCACTATGCCGAGCATCGCCGACTGGTCCTCTTTGTTGACCGGCGCCTTCTTGTCGATGCTGTCGGAGGCCCAGCGATTCAAAAGACCGTATTGCACGATCACGCTGACGATTGTCGCCCAGATCGCAACAGCCGCGTTCAGGAAGATAAAATATGCCGCTACGAGCAACGCGAGCCTCACCGCCGCCGCCAGCGCATCCAGCGTCTGAACGCGCTTGATCTGGGAGTGCAGGCGCGGCACGATCATCAGCACGCCGCTCAGCAACTGATAGTTCAGACCTACCAGCACCGTCAGCGTGATGACGCCGGCGTAGAGCCGGGGCGAGCCGCTTCGAATCAGCAACCAGACAAGAAACGGGGTGACACAGATGACGGCGAACGCGGCCAGATAGCGGCGCAATCGAAGCGCGGTGTTGATCAACTGGCCGAAGCGCTCGCGGTCCTGCCAGACTCTCCCGCCGATGGAAGAGAGCGAGATGCTGATGCCCGAATCGGCGAGGATGCTCATCGTGGATTGCATGCTGAAGGCGAGGGTGAAGAAGGCGTATTCGGGCTTGGAGAGGGTGCGGACGAGCAGGATGCCGCTGGCGACTCCCATCGCCTGGACGGCGACCTGAACGGTCATGAACTTGCTGAGGATCTTGGCGCGCGAGACTAGCCGATCAGAAGGAGTGAGGATCGCGGCAAACGCAGCGGCTCTGTTTTCCATGGCAAAGAGCGAAGGGCCAAGAGCAAAGGGCCAAGAGCGAAGGGCTTAGCTCCTTGCCCTTTGCCCTTAGCTCCTCTCCCGCGGCAGTCATTTGTGTTTGACCCTATTCTCCCGCGCTCGTATGATTTGAATCTGGACACGCGATTGAGAGATGAGAGGAAGACACTCATGACGTTGCAAGAGATCATCAAAGACATCCACGGTTTGGACGCCGAACTCGTCGAACTTGAACAGCGCTACGGCATCCTCTCTGACGATTTCTATCACCTATACAAAGTCGGTGAAATCGAAGAAACTCGCGATTTCATAAAATGGGTCGGCTACTACGAAGCCAAACTGGCTCGGATGACTCGTTACCGCGAGATGATGTATGACTACTTGCGTCAACTTCGCCAAACCGAAGGTGTCGATGTGTTGCACCTTCCTCAATCTTCACCCGCCGGAGCATAGTAGTGGCATTTCCGGATTTTCAAGCCTACAACGCAATCGTCTACTCAATCGCCGACCAGCATCCGCAAATATCACACTCCACATTGGTATTAGCTCCGATCGGCGCAACGCTCGCAAAACTCGAAGGCCAAATCATCTGGCACGGTGAGGTTGTTTTGGACGTGTGGGAACTGGTTGATTTTCAGGCGCGGCGGATTCTGCAATACAGCTACGAAGTTTACAAGCAAGGCGAAAAGAGTTTTTGGTATGATCCTTTTGAGCATCCGCGGGAGCCTTCGCTCGCGAGCAGCTTTCCGCATCACAAACACGTTCCGCCAGATATTAACCACCATCGCGTGCCCGCGCCTGACATCAGTTTCGAGCAACCCAACTTGCCCTTTTTGATCGAGGAAATTGAGCGCGAAGTGCTTTCTCCTGTTGCCTGATTCCAACAACTCGCCTTCGCTTGATCGAGAATCTCGAGCTTCATGAAGTTTGCTCATTGATGCGTTTCTTGGCGGTTTCCCAGTCAGTGAATTGAGCCGAGCGTTGTTCGATCAAACGTTTGCGCTCGTCAAGAAGCTCCTTGTGCCATTGTGGAACCGGTACGTCCTCCTCGCGCTGACAAAGGTCATCCCACAGCGCTTCCATCGCACGAAGCTTCTTTTCTAATGTCATCTGATCGATCTGAATCATCGTAGACATAGGCTTATCTTATCAGGCCCAATGGCGAAAATAGAAAATAGAAAATCACTACTGTCCGGTTCAAGAATTCTCAACTCGTTGTAAGTACATGTGATTCAG
>CAZJQQ010000094.1:0-2938 GCA_964548075.1 uncultured Clostridia bacterium
CCGTGAGGAACGCCTGCACGCCGCGCTGAAAGTCGAGGTTGTCATAGACCTTCTGGACCGTGGCGTCGTCCGGGAAGCCGTCGAAAAACTTGAGCGTGCCCAAGCGCGTCTCGACGCTGTCGGGCGTGGTGATTTCCGGCGGAATGTCGGTCGTCATCTTCATCTTCGGCGCGGTCTGCGCGTGGATGTTAGTTGCGGTGATATTCTGTTCCTCATTGGTTTTCATAATTGTGTCCTTTCAGTTGTTGATTGGATTGTTCACTTCACCGTCACGACCTGCGGTGGCATCCAGGTGCCGGAAGAATGGCCCCTTCGGCGCGGGCAGCCAATTGACTTCCTGCTCCGGTGGAGCGGAATGTTAGGGAGCGCGAATCGTGCGAATCGTCACTGAGGACATTTCGTTTCGCGGGAGCCTCTGATTTGTTGACACTTTCATTTTGCCTCTTCAACTGGTCTTGTCTGCCTTCGACTAAGTCATAACCTAAGGTCGAAAGCCATATCTCGTTAGTTTCCCGAGAACTTGGGCAGGTAAAGATTCTGATTGAGCACGACGCCGAACTCTGTTCCGGATTCCACCTTTACCTCGTGACCCTTTTTTAAACGTCCGGTAATCCCGCCCGCAAGCGCACCAACACCCGCTCCAATAGCGGCCCCTTTGCCGCCGCCTGCAATCGCTCCAATCACGGCGCCGCCGGCGGCGCCACCGCCGATGAACTTGGCTTTGCGGTGACTGGTCTTATTTGCGGAGGCCGTGCCTTCGTTGTCACTCTTGCCTGATTTCGTCGACAAGTCGGTCAGCGAACCATTCAGTGCGTAGCGTTGTCCGTTCGGCAGTTTGATCGACACGAACCGCACATCCAGGGATCCTGGCTGTCCTTTCTTCTGCGCGCGCTGGATCTGCGTCACCGTTCCGCCAATGATGCTCGCTTGTGGCGCGAGCACCAGACCGCCGCTGGAATAGACTGGATCGACCAGGGTTGCTGTGAACTTGTCTCCAACCCGTGAATGCTCTGAACCAATCTCTTGATTGATCCGGACTCGCAGTACGTGATTGACGTGAACCGCGTAGTGGACGGGTTTCTTGCGGGGCGCGGCGCTCTTCTGTGCTGAAGCGGGCCAGTTGACACAAACCGCGATCAAGGCGATCGCTGCTACTCGCACGAGAATTTGTTTTCTTAAGCTAATCCCGACGTATTTCATATTCACCTCCAGATCTCCAGGTAATGGTGGTCATTGTCATAGGTCACACCTCAGCCAGAATGCGGCGAAGCGGCTGCAGGTCAGACTTGCCAACGTACGCTACAGCGCCTGCTGAGCGCGCAGCCTCGCGGAGCGGAGCATCGTCCCATTGCGAAACCAAGACGATCCTTGCCTCCGGGAAGAACTGCCTGATCTGCCTGGTTGCGGCGAGCCCGTCCATACCGGCCATCTTCAGATCCATCAGTACAAGATCGGGCTGATGCTCGCGGTAAGCAGCCAGCGCCTCAGAACCATCGCTGCATTCGAATATTTCCGCTGCGAGGTCAGCGACAACGGCCTTGATCATCCGTCTCATTGGCTCGTTGTCATCCACGATTAAGACCTTCATGACTCTCCCATTGATCAACCTACATCTTCGACCCGAGTAGTCAGTTTAGAGCGGAGGGATGTTTGAGGGTATCCAGAGGCTTGCGTAATTAGGGTACGTAGAACTACGTAATTCCAGCCCCGTACAACTACGTAGTCGAGTGGGCATTCTCTGCAAATCCCACCAACGCAGTTGGTGGATCGTTCACACTCGGCCTACAAAAGCAGGTCGCGTGCGCTTCCCCAAATCCCACCAACGCAGTTGGTGTATCGTTCATACTCAGCCTACAAAAGGACCGCCGCACACCCGTTCGGAATCCCACCAACGCAGTTGGTGGATTGTTCATACTCAGCCTACAAAAAGCAGGTCGGCGTGCGCTTCCCCAAATCCCACCAACGCAGTTGGTAGATCGTTCACACTCAGCCTATTGTTTTCCAACTTCCGCTCTCGTATGCTCGCGCCATGCAGCTCGAGCCCCTCAAAGAAATCTCGTGGGCTTACCAGCTTCACTATCACATCTGCTTCCGTACTCACCGCCGGAAGACTGTCTTCGATGATCAACCCAGAATCGCAGCCCTCTCCCAGGCGTTGACTGAATTGTGCGATATAAACGACTTTCACTTGCTTCAGAAGAACTACGAGCCTGAGCACGTACAATTGGTATTGAGCCTGCGCCCAAGTCAGCTAATCTCGGACGCTTTGAAGAGACTCAAAGGTCGAAGCTCAGCCGCGATATGCCAGGGATTCGCCTTCACTCCGCCGCTTTGGGCGCGTGGTTATCTGGCGCGTAGTGTCGGGCGCGTCAGAGTCCAAGCAGTGAAGCGCTACCTTACCAGTCAATCTGAACATCACGGTTACAGCGAACGCGCACTTCCTCCCGTATTCAGGTTCAAAGCAACAGAGCCCGAGGTTCTCGCAACCGCGCACTCAAGCTTCGATCTGACTCATCACTTCGTGCTCGCTACCAAGTTCCGCCGCGGAGTCTTTGGTTCGACGACTGGCGAGGCTCTGGTTAACTACTGGATAAAGGTCGCGGCCAGGCGTGGCTTCGCGATTGATCAGGTTACCGTCCTCCCTGATCACGTTCATCTGCTTGTTCGAATCACCCCAAAGATAAGCGTCGAACAAGTTGCGCTTTCTCTGATGAACAACAGCCAATACTATGTGGCGAAGCACTTCCCACTCACGCTCGTGGAGGGGAAGATAGATCAGCTGTGGCAGCCCTCGGCGTACGTCGGAACGTGCGGAGAGTTGACGACGGCACTGCTGAAGGCGTTTCTGAGAGGAGCGGATGCAGGCTAAGTGGGGTTCGGGATGTGCGCGAGCCGTCTTTGTAGGCTGAGTATGAACGATCCACCAACTGCGTTGGTG
>CAZJQQ010000094.1:3038-16578 GCA_964548075.1 uncultured Clostridia bacterium
GTCTTTGTAGGCTGAGTATGAACGATCCACCAACTGCGTTGGTGGGATTCGGGACGGGAGTGCGCGAGCCGTCTTTGTAGGCTGAGTATGAACGATCCACCAACTGCGTTGGTGGGATTCGGGACCGGGAGTGCGCGAGTCCTTTGTAGGCTGAGTATGAACGATCCACCAACGGCGTTGGTGGGATTCGGGACAGAGCTTGAAGTATTCAGAGTCACTTCTACTGAATACCAGCGAGAAGGTCTTTGTGTTCGAGGCCGAATTTCATCAGAGCGTGACTTCCATGAACGCCAAGCTTCTGGCAGATGTTGTTGCGGTGGGTTTCAACTGTGCGCCGGCTAATGAAGAGGTCTTCCGCAATCTCTTTGCTGGTTTTGTAATCCGCGATCAGCGAGAGCACTCGAAGCTCAGTCGCCGTGAGACCCTCCAGACCTGAGCGAGGTACCCTTGGCACATCGTGTTGTAGCGCACTGTTCACCAGATAAGTAGTCAGTTCCGGACTGGCATAGTTTTGACCGGCGGCTACAGCCCTGATGCAACTGACAATGTCGGTCACCGCACAGTCTTTGAGCACATAACCTTTTGCGCCCGCTTCGAGCGCTTGTTTGAAGAGCTTTTCCTCACGGTACATCGTAACGAATATGACTTCCACTCGAGGTCTTAGCGCGGCTAACTTGCGAGCAAGGGCGAGGCCGTCTAACTTGGGCATGGAGATGTCCAGGATCGCAATTGCCGGATAATGCTTCTGAATCATCTCGAGCGCGATCTCTCCGTCACCCGCCTCGTCCACGACTTCGAGACCCTGGTCTGACTCGATGATGTTTCGCAAGCCACGGCGGAAGACCGGGTGATCGTCGGCGATAACAATACGTAGGTTATCCTGCTGCGGCATTTGACGCCTCCAAACGAACAATGAGTGTTGTGCCCTGGCCTGGCTGAGACTCGATGGCAAACGAACCACTGAGCGCCAGGACGCGCTGCGCGATTCCCGCTAAGCCGAAGCCGCCGCCGTTGCCGCCATTATCTATTGGCGACGGCAGCGGCATCCCCTTACCGTTATCCTTAACCGAGATGACCAGTTGCTTTCCAACCTTCTTGATCTCGATCCGCGCGGCGGTTGCCTGCGAGTGTTTCACTACGTTGTTGAGACCTTCCTGCACAATGCGGTAGACGCTTGTCTCGGCTGCCGGTGAGAGCAGCCCCTCGATCCGCTCCAGGTCCGCCGAGAGATTGATATGAGTCGCGTCAGAGACCCGCCCCATCATCGAATCGATTGCCGCCACTAACCCCAGGCGGTCGAGTTCGTAGGGTCGCAAGTTGTGAGCGATTTCCCGGACCTCGAGGATGGCCGAAGTGGCGGTTGCGCAGATCTCTTCCAACTGGTCCCTGGCTCGGTCGGGGTTTGTCTGATCCCCCAGGCCGATGAGCGCGCGATTCTTGATAATTGCAAGACTCTGGCCGAGACCGTCGTGGAGCTCGGCGGCGACTCGCTGCCGTTCCTCGTCCTGTAACGTGAGCAATCGCCCCGTGAGGTGTTGTAGCGCCCTTTCATCCCTCCGGCGCTCGGTGGTGTCGCGCGCAATGGACGAAGCGCCTATGATCATTCCGTGGTCATCCTTGATTGGGGAAATCGTCAGAGACACGTCGATTCGCCTGCCGTCTTTAGTTACTCGCGCTGTCTCGAGATGATCCACACTCTCTCCGCGCTTGATCAGTTCAAGAATTCCCGGCACTTCTTCTTTCAGATCAGCCGGAGCCAGGATCGACAAATGCTGACCTACCATTTCGCTTGCGGAGTAGCCATACATCTTTTCAGCGCCTGCATTCCAGCTTGTGATCGTTCCCTCCAAAGTCTTACTCAAGATCGCGTCATCCGAAGAGTCAACGATCGCAGCCAGAATGTTCCTTGTTTTTACCGCGCGTTCCCGCTCCGCGGCGCGGCGGAGTCTTGCCCGAGCCGCCAGCCACGCTACTGCCGCGCCCGACGAGAGCAGCGCCAAGCCGACCACGATGCGGAACCACCACGTCTCCCAGAAGAACGGCAGGACCTTGAAGTGAAGGCTGACGCCGGCTTCGTTCCACACCCCGTCGTCGTTGGCGGCGCGTACGCGGAAGAGGTAATCGCCGGGGGGGAGATCGTAGAAGGAGGCGACGCGCAGGCTGCCCGCGTCCCGCCAGTCCGCATCATGGCTGTCCAGCTTGACTTGAAAGCGCACTTTTTCCGGCGCGCTGAAGCTGAGGGCGGTGTAATGAATCTCGATTTGCCGGCTGCCGGCAGGCAGACGAAGCGGCTCGGTGAACGGGGATGCGAGGCGAACCTCGACTTCATCTGCTGGAGAGTAGCCAGTGGCTGGTGGCGAGTGGACAGCGAGCGATGGGTCTCCGCTACTTCCCACTTGCCCCTCGCCACCTGTCACTGCGTCGCGCCCCTGCGTGTGATAGACCACTTGTTCCACAGTCACCGGCGGCGGGTTGGTATTCAGCCGGAACGCGGCCGGGTCGATCGTCGCTACTCCCTTCAGCGTGGCGAACCACAATCTCCCCGTTGCGTCCATCGCGCAGGTCGGTTGCTGCCCGCCAGCGCATTCCACACTGGGAAGACCATCGCTCAGGTCGAACAACTGGCAGTCCAGACGGGACACGTTGCCCTCGGCCGCCGACCGAAGGTCCTTCGCAGGGACTCGCACCACGCCCCGGTTTGAGGTCAGCCAGAAAAAGCCGGCGCCGTCCTCCAGGATTCCAAGAACGGCGCGAATCGGCAGACCGGCGATTCTTGTCACCCGCCCGTTCCGCAGGCAGAGCAGAGTATGGTCAAGCGAGCCCATCCACAGGATCCCGTCAGCATCAGTCTTAAAGGAGGTAACGTTACGGAGCGGCCGGCCATTGTCCAGGAGTTCGATGAAACGATCGTTCTCCAACCGAAACACGCCATTGCGCGTCGACAGCCAGATTACGCCGTGGCTGTCCTCGGCAAAGCAGTAAGCGCCGTCTGCGGGCAGCCCGTCGGCGGCGGTGAAGACGCGCAGATTCTCCCCGTCAAGAACCGAGGCGCTCTTGGCGCCGCCAATCCAAATTCGCCCACGCGAATCTTCGAACAGCGCGCGGATATCAGCACGGCTGAGTTTATCCGAATGAACCCTGCGGAAGTTTTCTTTGTCGGAAACCCACAGATCCACGCTGGTACCGAGCCACACGAGTCCCTTTCGGTCAGTCAACACGCTCTGCGCAAGGATGACCTTGTTCGGGTCTGACAGCGGGACGTTCGTCACAACGCCATCGTGCAAACGAAACAAGCCCTTGCCCCCGGTCGCAATCCACAGTCCACCGTCGCGGCTGGGCCAAAGTGAGTCGACGACGAGTTCCGCCAATCCGCTTTCGACTCCAAAGCTTTGGAATCGCCGCGGCCTGAAACGCGTCAGACCGCCGCTCGTCCCGACCCAAAGATTGCTCTCGCGATCCTCAAAGACGAAGCTGGTGCCTAGCGCGGCAAGCCCGTTCGCCCTCGTCCATCGGCGCATCCGCCCATCGGGCGAGATTCGGCACAGGCCCTGGAAGGCAGTGGAAATCCATACGTTGCCACGACTGTCCTCCGAGATACTCCAGAGGCTTCCGGGCACCTCCGGCAATTGAACTCGGGACACCTCTATGCCCTGTCGATACTTTCGCAGCTCCTTCTCCATCAGCAGCCATACGCCGCCATCGCGTGCCGCGCCGCAGCCGACCCTGTCTGAATTCGTCGTGGTGGAAGCGACCGTTGGTTTCCAGCGTTGCCCGTCCCACAACCCGATGAACTGATGCTGCGCTACCCACCAGTGCCCCGCTTCATCGACACAGCCGAGATACCCAGCCCTCGGCGCCCCCGGAGGTGCCGGCAACTCGGTGAGTCGCCCACCGACAACCTCAAACACCTGGCCGTAAAACGTCGTGATCAGCAAGTCGCCGTTGCCGCGTTCCGAAAACGTCCGCACGTAGTCGCTCGGCCAGCCATCGTTCGCGACAAGAGCGCGCCACTTCCCGGCCTCGCGCAGCGCCAGACCGCGCGATGTGCTGACCCACAGCCTGCCGCTTCCGTCGCAGTGCAGATTGATGATACTCGCGCTCGGCAGTTGCGGCGTGTTCCCCGGATCAAACACCGTGAACGTCACGCCATCGAAACGCACCAAGCCGTTGAACGTGCCGAACCAAAGGTAGCCGTCCGGCGTTTGCACCATCGCGGTGGCGGAGTTCTCAGGCAGACCGTCCTCGGTCTGCCAAGTGTCGATGAGATAGGTCGGATCGGTGCGGACGGTTTGATGACCCGCTCCCAGAGCGCTCGTTGCAAACGTGGCGCGCCTGACCGCGGGCGGTGGAATGAGTTGCTGCGAACGGGCTCGCTCTTCGGGATAGAGCGCCTCTGTGCGAACGGATGTCGTTGAGAGAAACGTCACGAAGAGTAACGCGAGCGGCGCGGTCGGCCATAATTTTCTTGATATCGTAATCCGCATGCAGAACTAATCCGTCGATGTCGTTAAGGGACCATCACGGCCGCCCCCCCTCGGATGCCTTACCTTCATTCGCGGTTTATCGAAAACGCTATTGCTGGACTTAACGGTCTTACAGAGTGCCCCATAGTATTTTACTCGCGGACCAGTGGGCGAAATACTGTCACAATTGACAGGTGTGATTGGAAAAACGGACAGATGTGGGTGAGGGTTCTGGGGTCGTGGGGTCACAGCGTGTGGCGGGCGCAGAAAGGCTGATCCTCTGCGCCCTCAGCGGTTTGATTCCTTGCATCGCGTTGGTGGGATTCGGGACGGGGAGTGCGCTAGTCGTTTTTGTAGGTTGAGTATGAACGATCCACCAAGTAGAGCAGGGAAACCTGACCGGAGGTGGTGGTGTGTGCGTGTGGTCATGATTGTTGTCTCTGTTCTATGGTGCAACGGCCAGGCCGCGTTCTCAAAAAGAGACAACTATTTGGTTGATATCTGTCAACTGATTTTGAAGACTACCATTAGGGAGGAGGTTATGGAGAGCAAGAACGGACTGCCGCCCGTCCATCCGGGCGAGATTATCAAGGAAGACATCCTGCCGTCTGTCGGCCTGTCCGTGACGGCCGCGGCGAAAGCTCTGGGCGTGTCCCGCCAGATGCTTCACGACATTCTGGCGGAGCGCAAGCCCCTGTCCGCCGTCATGTGCCTGAAGGTGTCCCGTCTGTTTGGCAGCTCGCCGGAAGTATGGATGCGGTTGCAGGCAGCCTACGACCTGAAGAAGGCTGAGCAAAACAAGAAAGTCATGAAACGCGTCGCGCGGATCGTGCCAGTAAAGCCGGTCGAAGAAGTTCGGGCCTGAATGAGGTTCAATATTTAGCCAGCTACGCTTCTTCAAGCGCAGTGAGATCGCACGATTCAGTGGTCCGGTGACGGAGCGCGTCGCGCCCCGTCACCGATTCAGTCGCCACTCAATCAGCCCACCTTGATCGCCCGGACCTCCGCGGCCCGCTCATCGACAGGGATCACCGGCAGTTCGCCCGCACTTGTGACCGGCAAGCTGCACAGGTGATCCATGATTGCCTGCCATTCCTTGATCTCGTGTACAGCGCCATTCGCCGACACGGTGGCGAGGCTTTCCTTGTCCGTCGTGCCTTGCGGAGCCATCAGTTGGGCTGTGCCGCGGCGCGGGGCGTCGAGTGCCTCGACCCTCGAGGTGAGGGGCTCGCCATCCCTTTTCTTGGGAGCAAGCGGTAGTTTGCCCTTGGTGTACTTAGGGATGGCAGCCAGGATCGAGCCGAGCATCAGGGGACACGTCAGGCTGTACAAGCGTTCGTCCTTGCCGCTGATGTCTATGGCTTGATAACCATCGTCGAGGTTTCCGATCTCAATGGCTGTCACGACGTCAAACGTCGGGCGCGACTTGTCGTAGTGGAACCGCAAGCCTGAGGTGCGTGGGAAATACTCGCCGGGGTGTGCAGGGTTGTCCACCAGAAAAAACTCTAGCAGATGCTTCAACTCCTGCCCGGTGAAGTAGCCTGTCACCAAGGCGCTGCCAGCCGTGGTGTCGACGACCCCTGCGCCCAGCGGCGCTACCGCGAAGACGTCGTAAACCGTCTGCACACCCGTCTTACCCCGGGTCAGGCTGGCGCGCATCATGCCGTTGACGCTGAAACCGATGTCCGCTTTAGTAGCATTTCTGTAGGCATCTGTGCAGAGGTTGGCAAGCAACGTACTCGCAGCGATGTCTGTGAAAGTGTTGGGCAGGTCGCACGGCGCTATTGCCAGCGGCTGGTCAACGCTGTAGCCGCGCGACGCGAATACGGCATCGCTGACCATCTTCTTGAGCTTTTCGATCTCATCGGCGATTGCCCGGTCGCCAGCGATGGTGTCGTCTATCGGGTGGAGTTGGTAGGATTCGACCGTCAGCTTGTCGCCGTCGAGCGAAATCACCAGTTCGCCGAGGTTCTCTCCGTTCTTGCCTGCCTGTACGACGGGCGTGCGGTCGTTGACGATGATCGCCTCGCGAAGGAAAGTGTGGCTGTGGCCGCCGATCACCACGTCTATGCCCGGCACCGCCCTGGGCAGGCGCACGTCGTCGCCGTCGGTGTAGCGCCCGTCCTCGCCTTTTTCCAGGCCGCCGTGGCTCAGCGCGATGACCACATCCACCTTCTCGGTCTCGCGCAGTATCTTTACCATCTCCATGGCAGCCTCGATGCCGTCGGAGAAGGTTACCGCACCGCCGCTGGTGTAGAAGATGGCCTCCTTGCCAAGCACGCCGAAGATGCCGAAGCGCATGCCGCCGCGCTCGATCACGAGGTGGCGGCGAATCACGCCGGCCTTGACCAGGCGCTGGAGGTCAGCCAGCGTTTCGCCTTCTCCGGTGTAGTGGGTATTCGAGGCGATCACCGCAGGAACCCGACCCGCTTTGGCAGCCGCGTCGATGGACCTGACCAGGCCTTCGGGCCCGAGGTCGAACTCGTGGTTGCCGAAAGTGGTGGCGTCGTAGCCCATCAAGGACATGATTTGCAGCTCGCAGCCGGTCTCGCGGGTGGCGGCCCCGAAGGGAGTCCCCATGCTGTAGTCACCCGCGCAAAGCACCAACACCGGGCCCTGAGCATGGCGCGCCTGCATCCTCTGGGCGATCAACGTGGCCTGCCGCGCGTACCCGCCTCGGGTCTCGTCGTCGTTGAGCGTGAACGGCGTGTAGTCCGAGGCCGGACCCAACCCGATGAAGGCCGAGTGCAGGTCGTTAGTGTGCAAAATGGTAAAGGTCTTTTTCATTGTCTACTCCTTTTCATTGTCTACTCCTGAGTTGCTGCGGCCGGCTCTCCAATCGATCATTGCACTTTGATCGCCCGGCCCTCTGCGGCGCGCTCATCAACCGCGATCACGAGCAGTTCGCCCTTGTTCTTGACCGGCAGACTGCGCAGGTACCCACGCGGAACGGCGCCTGTTCGTCACCGCCGAATTCTTCAGCCAATCTGAATGATCTGGTTGAGCCGTTCGCAGACCTGCACAAACAAAGCGTTGGATAAAGCGCCGAGAGGGTGTGTCTTGGCTTTGCGCAAGCGCCAGTCGAAAGACTTGGGTTGGTGGCACAGCACATAGCTGGTATGTCCGGTCTTTCGTCCTGACGCCTTGCCCACGGCAACTGCAAAGGGATTGTCCGAGTTGTATTCCGCTGTCGTCATGGGCAAGCCGATGACCAGCGATGTCTTCTCGTTGAAGATGCGCGGCGAGAGCACCAGAAACGGGTGGACATCGCGCATTTCGCGCCCGACCTGCGGATTGCAATCGATCCAGATGATGTCCTGCCGGTCCGGCACCCAAGGCTTACGTTTGCCCGCCGCCGCTGGTCTGGCGGCTACCAACGTTCGGCTCCCAGCGTTTGTGTCGTGGCCATCTGCTCGCCGCCGTGGCGCTTTGGATCATAGGCAGCCAAGCGTTGTTCCAGGGTAAACCGCGAATCATCAATCGGCGTGATGACGACCTGATCGCCTTCAACCGATACGCGCACGCGCTGATCGACATGCAGGTGCGCTTCCCGCGCCACCGCGGCCGGCAAGCGAACACCCAGATTGTTACCCCACTGTTTGAGATCCAAAACGGCTTCGACCATAACAACCACTCCTTTGCGTAAATGTATAAACGCTAGTCTATACATATTAAGCGGGGCCGGTCAATTTCTTCGATGCGTCTACACACCCTGGCTTAACCTCCGTGCACTAGCGCTCTTTCGCTCTACACAGCACGGTCCCCCCGGCGGACCCATTGTCCGCCGGGGGATCCGGTTCGTCGTATCTGCCCGCGAGAGCGGGCGTTTTATTCAGCGCACTCTACTTGCCGCTGGTGGCCGCCGATGCGAGACTCTCCAGCACATTATCGAGCGAGAAACTGCCGACCTTTTGACTGGGCGGGAATTCCTTGAACGTGGCGAGATACTTCCCGATGTACTCCTGAGCCGGTACAAGCAGGAATGCGCGATCAACCATCCAGTGGCCGTAATCCATCGCCACTTCGTCGGCCCCTTCGAATGGATCGGACCGCAGGTTGAATATCTTGGGCATGCGCAGTGGCACAAACGGTTCCCTCCAGACATCGAATCCGTGTGAACGCTGTTCCTGGAAGACGATCTTCCACTGGGCATAGCGAATCCCCACCAGCGAACCGTCGTCGTTCCAATAGAAGAACTCCTCGCGCGGGCTCTTCTCTTTTCCGGCCAGAGCATTGGTGACATTGTAGCCGTCCAGGTGGACCTTGAAGGTCTTGTCGCCGACCTTCATGCCCTTAAGCAACTGCTCCTTCACATCGGGCACGCCGGCGGCAGCCAGGATCGTCGGCAGCATATCCTCGTGCGAGAAGATATCGTTGTTGTAGGTGCCCGGCTCGATAACACCGGGCCAGCGCATGACGCAGGGAACGCGATAACCGCCCTCCCAGTTCTCATTCTTCTCGCCGCGGAACGGCGTACAGCCGCCATCGGGCCAGGAGAATTCTTCCGCCCCATTGTCGGTGGAATACATTACGATCGTATTCTCGTCGAGGCCGAGTTCCTTGAGCTTGTCCAGGATCTGCCCGACGTGTCCGTCGTGTTCGACCATGCCGTCCGGATAGGTTCCGAGGCCCGTCACGCCCTTACTCTCTTCTTTCAAGTGAGTGAAGATGTGCATACGGGTGGAATTCCACCAGAGGAAGAACGGCTTGTCGGCTTTTGCAGCCTTTTCCAGGTAGTCGAGCGTAAACGCGGTGACCTCTTCGTCAATCGTCTCCATGCGTTTCTTGCCAAGCGGGCCGGTGTTCTCGATCCGCTGGGTGCCGTCTTCGTTAGCCCAGCAGTGGATCACGCCGCGCGTTCCATATTTCTCCCTATACTCGGCTTTCTTGAAGTAGTCTTCGTTCTCAAACTCCTGCTCCGCATTGAGATGATAGAGCGAGCCGAAAAACTCGTCGAAGCCGTGTGCGGTCGGCAGCGTCGAGTCGGCGTCGCCAAGGTGGTTCTTGCCGAACTGCGCGGTCTGGTAGCCCTGCGCCTTGAGAAGCTCGGCGATGGTGACATCGCGAGCCTTCAGACCTTCGGGCGCGCCGGGCAGGCCGACCTTAAGCATACCGGTGCGGAAGCCGGATTGGCCGGTGATGAAGCACGCGCGGCCGGCGGTGCAGCTTTGCTGGCCGTACCAGTCGGTGAACAGCGCGCCTTCTTTTGCGATGCGATCAATGTTCGGCGTCTGGTAGCCCATCATGCCATGGTTGTAGGCGCTGACGTTCCAGTAGCCGATGTCATCCCCCCAGAGGACCAGGATGTTTGGTTTTTTTGTAGCCATTATTTGTTCCTTTCAGTTGATTGTTGCGGTTGAAAATTGCCGAGTCGCGCGTCGCGGCCCGGAGAAAAACGCATCGCAAGCCGAAATGCCCCATCGAGTGCATCAATCGGTTGCTCCTTGCGCGCCACCGGATGACACCGGCGACAGTGGTTCGATAAGTACAGGCGCCCCCACCCGTCCGCGCTGCGTTGCCACGGGCGCTTGGCTGAGCTTGCTAAAGGGTGAGCGTGAAGGCTTGTCGCCGTGGCAGAAGCGGAGCTTCCGGCCGCTTCCGCAGGAACATACGTGCTCCTCAGCGCATCTTGAGTCTCTTATCTTTTTGAACCGTCTTCTGGATTCAATAGCCACGATTTCCTTCTTCAGGACTCTGATCACTCAGCCTCACGATTAGCGTGGAAGTAAAGATACCACACGCCCATGACTCATCTGAAATTGTATTGCCGTGAGGTATGGATTTAATACTGTCAGAATTGACAGGTCTGGTTGGGAAAACTAACAGCAGAAGGCCTGAGGTGGGTCGGTGATGCCGGAGCCAACAACAGAGTGGATGCCGGTCAACCGCTCGCGCGTTGCGCATACCCACCTCGTGAGAGATTGTGTGAAAACCCCAACCGGGAGGTTGGGGATGCTTCCGTCCAGCCTACATGAGTAACATCACGTTCCCGCTTCTCACGAAGTGGGTATGGAGCGCCAGACGAGCTTAGTTGTAGGCAGCAACATCACGCACCCACTTCTCACGAAGGTGGTATCCTCGTAGACCAGGATCTCCGGATTAGATCTTGACTACGACATACACCGTGTTGCCGCCGTATATTTGCGGCCGGTAGTAAACGCCGCCCACCGTGTAGTAGCGCACACCGGAAACATAAACGGCGCGATAACCACCAGGCAGCACGGCGATGTATCCATGTGGCAAGCCGCCTCCGCCAGCGACGACGGTGGTCCTGCTAGCTGCGCCGCCGCCGGCGACGACCGTGGTTCGGCTAGCTGCGCCTCCTCCGGCGACGACCGTGGTTTTGCTTGCAGCGACGGTTCTATTCGGACCGCTCACCACTGTAGTCTTCCTGCCGACCCCGTAGACCTGCCCCGGGGCGGCGGGGACACTGGACAGAAACAGTGCGCAAAATAGAGCCGCGCTGATCAGGGTGTTGCTTGGTTTACGGGCGCCTATC
Organism: uncultured Clostridia bacterium; assembly: GCA_964548075.1. GTDB lineage: Bacteria > Acidobacteriota > Blastocatellia > UBA7656 > UBA7656 > Onstottus_A. Next base: position 14,001 of record CAZJQQ010000094.1, read on the forward strand.
TTCCCGCGGTATCGGTTCTCTGTTGGTTTCATATCGATATCTTCCCTTCGTTTGACGCTTAGTTGGAGACTGATGCGGTCTATTTTTTCCGCGCAGTCACGTTTGCGGCGGTTTCCTCCATCTGGGCCTCGGTCACCATATCGACGCTCTCGGCGTCTTGTGGCGCCACGAAGACGAAGAATTTGTCGTCGAGCGTGGCGGCCAGATTCCAGTTTGAAAAGTCAGCCTGGAGTTTCGGACCGCCCTCGCGATCTTTGAACGTCGCCACCAGTTTGCGCGGGAGCAGATCAGCGACGCCGATCCAGAGTTCTGAGTCAGCCACCTCGCCGCCCAGCGTCAGGTGATGACACTCGACTCCGCCGACAGTCTCTTTGCCCTTGTAAGCCTTGCTTTTGATTTGCGGACCCAGCGCCCCATATGGATCGCTGAGAATGAACTCGGCCAAAGGCGGTGTGAATCCGTACTTTTCGTCGATCTTCGCCACCACTTCATCAATCGTGCCCGGCACCGGCACAGTGGCGTACAGCTTCATCGTCTCGTCGTAGACCGAGAGATTCTGACCGTCACAAACGAGGTGTCGAACGTTGTCCTGACTGTCCGACTTCGCCAGAAACTTGCCGGGTCGAGAGACGGAGATTTCTATCTGCGCGTTCTCGGGAATGTTTCGTCCCTCAATCAAAGCCGCGTCCAGCTTGCGGTCGACTTTGAAGCTGAGCTTCTTTGCCTGAGCAAGCTTCTCGGACATTTGCCGCAGCAGTTGATCGGGATCAGTGGTGGCGGCGATGGGTTTTTCTGTAGCGGGGCTGCAAGCCGCACCAAGCATCGTGAAGATGACTACAAAAGAGAAGAGCAGGGGACGGAACCCGCGACGATGAACCGGCTGCTGTCCCGCTTGAGAGTGTTTATGCATAAAAGTCCTTTCTCACTTTTCCAGGTTGGCGATAAAACACAACGCGTCTCTAGGAATTGTACTAGGGTGTGAGTTGCACTAATACTGTCAGAATTGACAGGTCGGATAGAAAAAACATAACAGAGGCGGGAACGCGGGAAGTGACCACCGACGAGAGGGAGCGAGGACAAGACGTTAACCCACGATTTCAGTCAGTCTGCAGCGCCTCCACCGACCCCGCGTCGGTGGAGCGATGACTGACAAGCTAGCGCGAGACGCGAGAAGCAGCGCCTCCACCGACCCCGCGTCGGTGGAGCGGTGACTGATAAGCTAGCGCGAGACGCGAGAAGCAGCGCCTCCACAGACCCTGTGTCGGTGGAGCGATGACTGATAAGCTAGCCCGAGACGTGAGAAGCAGCGCCTCCACCGACCCCGCGTCGGTGGAGCGACGACTGAGCAGCTAGCCCGAGACGTGAGAAGCAGCGCCTCCACCGACCCCGCGTCGGTGGAGCGATGACTGAGCAGCTACAGACCCCGCGTCGGTGGAGCGACGACTGAGCAGCTACAGACCCCGCGTCGGTGGAGCGATGACTGATATGCTAAGACCTTTGGTAGAGCCGATCTATACCAGTCAAACCTGCAAAGCAGCGTATCAGCTCCGCTGGTCGCTGGCTTTGTTCACCACGGCCGAACTTCCTCCGGAACAGGTTTGGATCGAGCCACTTCGCGAACAAGTAGAGCGCGACGGTGTGCGCCTGCTGGAACACCGGCTTGACTCGCCTAACGTATGGTTCTTCATGCTGAGTACGCAACCAGCAACGGCGCCGAGACAAATTGTCAAATCAGTAAAAGGCCGTCTGCAGCACCTTGTGCGCGAAACAGCGCCAAGGGCTTTCCGGCGGAACTTTTCTCTCACCTCGGTCGGAGATGTACGGCGTCAGGTCGTCGAGTCGTACGTTGCATCACAGCTTGACCATCACCGAATGGCCGACGCGCGCGTTCAGTCACGGTTGAAGGAATTTCAGCTTGTCTTCCCAGGTGTCGATCTCTCGACTGCGGAGTTCAGTTCCCATGGTCGGTATGTGTACGGTCTGCACCTGGTGCTCGTACACGAAGCACGCTGGCGCGAGATCCGCGAGGATCGTCTGACAATCACTCGCGACACGTTTCTCCGCGCGGCTCGAAAGAAAGGGCATCGTGTGTCACGGCTGGGGCTTCTTCCGGATCACTTGCACGCCACGCTTGGCTGTAGCTTTGAGGAAACGCCGGAGGAGGTGGCACTCGGTTATTTGAACAACCTAGCCTACGGCCATGGGATGAAGCCGCTGTTTTGCCCGGGATACTACGTCGGAACGTTTGGGGAATATGACATGGCGGCGATCCGGAGGTAGCTGCTCGGTCATCCCTCCACTGACGCGGGGTCTGTAGCTGCTCAATCGTCGCTCCACCGACGCGGGGTCGGCGGAGGCGGCGCTCCTCACGGCTCGCGCTAGCTTATCAATCATCGCTCCACCGACGCAGGGTCGGCGGAGGCGGCGCTCCTCACGGCTCGCGCTAGCTTATCAGTCATCGCTCCACCGACGCGGGGTCGGCGGCGGCGTCGCTCCTCACGGCTCGCCCTAGCTTATCAATCATCGCTCCACCGACGCGGGGTCGGCGGAGGCGGCGCTCCTCACGGCTCGCGCTAGC
>CAZJQQ010000095.1:0-16499 GCA_964548075.1 uncultured Clostridia bacterium
GAGGGGTTTCGCACCCCCTTGATGTAGATTCATTTCCAGGTTTCTCCGGCAAGCCTCCCTTCCCAACCTGTGATCCTTCGGTTGATCTCGCTTAACCGCAAACAACTCGAATTGAGCGTCACCCTTCACGCATCACGTTGCCCGCATCACGCACTACGCTTCACGCATCACGAATCACGCATCACGCACTCCTACCGCACAGTTGCCGTGACCTTCGCGGTGCCCACGTTCGAACTGGAGTCGGCGCAGCGAAACGCGATCAGATGCTCGCCTGGTTTGTCGAACGTCACTCTGACCTTGAAGCTCTCGTGTGCAGAGTCGGCAATGCCATCCGCCGGAAAGATCAACTGCCACGTGCCTCCGTCTACACTGTATTCGCCCCGCACTATGCGACTGGTTAAGTCGGTCGCATCGAAGAGCACTTCCGCAGCCTGACCGGCGATCGAGGGCCCGGTTACCTTGATGGCCGGCGGCGTGTTGTCGATTTCAATGGCATCGGTTATTTGTTCGTCTGCGAGCGCCAGGTCTCGGGTGTTGCCTGGCTCGTCGGTCGCGACAATCCTAAACAAGTAGGTGCCGTCGGGAAGACGGTTGCCGTCAATCGTGTAGTAGTTCTGCGAGAGACCGGACGCCAGCGAGTGCCATTCGTTCTCGCCCAGAGAGCGATAAAACACGTTGTACGCAAGCGTGTCGTCATTCGGATCGTTTGCTTGCCATGTCAGCGTGCGCGCGCCCTTCTGGAAGAAGCGGCGTGGAGGCACATTCATCACAATTCCAAACAACTGCGGATCGAGTCCGGACGACGCGATCGAAGGATCGACTGCCAGCGGCATCTCCTGAAACGCCACGCCGGGAGCCATAACGCTCACCGACGAAATATCAGGAGCTTGATTGCGCGGAAGGTAAGCGACCACCACCGACTGAAGTTGCGCTCCGTCTCCGGGCCTCGTCACGTTTCCGGCGCGAGCGGTCGAGGCGGAAGCGGCGGCCGGATTTCGAAGCACCGCCCGCCACTGAATGAAGCGAGCTCGCGGGCTGGTAATCTGATCGCCGGACGCGTTCCGGTAAGCCGGCGACCAATCGCTCCACGTCGGATCGGGCGTCTCGGTGTTGCCGCTACGGGTCTGAAGCTCGACGCCCGCCGAGCCGCGCCAGGTTATCACGCCCCACTGCCCCGCGAACCTCGTATCGCGCACCGGCGAAACGTATGTGCCTTCACTCACCGAATCGCGGCCGATGCGATAGAGCCTCCCGAGATTGTTCGATGTAGCGTAGAGATTGTCGCCGGCTGCGATGATAGTTGACGTTTGATCTTCAGGTGACTGAATCAGCAGCGTCTGCGAGCGGCCGGCCGCGATCTGATGAATACGACCCTTGTTGCCAGTGCCCACGAGCACTCGTCCGTCAGCAAGCGGCTTGAGCGCATACCCCATTGCGTCGCTCGAGCGCCAACAAACCTCGCTGCCTCCATCGGGAAGAACTCGGAACAAGACGCTTCTGGCTCCGTCAGTTCTGGTGCGGCTGCGTCCCTGGCTCGTCGGGGATGGGATTTCGACCTGCGGAATCTCTTCTTGCTCGTCGCCCGCTGAGATTGTCACCACGCCTTCGGTTGACAAAGAGGTCACGCTGGAGACCCCAATTGAGGGAGCTCGTGGCGCCGCACCGCCTTGCGCGCTGATGCCCAGAGCATAGATTGATCCGTCGGCTGTCAGGGCCAGACTATGAATTTCTTGCATTGGAGAATCGAACATCGCGAAGAGCTTTCCGTTCCCAGACACGCGCAACAGAAGACCTGACGGGTCCGTGCCCGCTAACAGATTGCCGTTCTTGTCCAAAGCGAGCGATACGATGTTGGTCTCGTTCGTATCCGCGAGCACCCCGGCTTTGCCTGCCGGGTCGATCTTGTAGATCACGCCTTTGTCCCCCGTGCCCGCGTACAGAGTCGAGGTCGCAGCGTCAAATGCAAGCGACCAGATGTATTTGTCAGGCGGATCGTAGAACACCGACTCTTTGCCGTCGGGAGTGATCTTGTAGACCTTGCCTTCGGGCGATGTACCGGCGTAGATATTGCCCTGCGGATCGGTCGCCAGCGCCATCACGTCAAGCTCGGCGGCGTCATACAGCAAGCGGCCTTCGCCATTGGGGGTCACCTTGAAGATCCGCCCTTCGTGCCCTGTGCCGAGATAAATATTCCCTGCGGCGTCGGTCGCGCTCGACCAGACGTAGGCTTCTTTCGTGTCGTACACGAGCGTGAATGCGGGAGCGAGGGTGATGTTTCCGTTCTCGGCTATCGAGACGCCGCGCGCGTCTCCTTTGATCACGTCGTCCTGCTTCGAGATTTCCCAGAAGACCGGGCCCACGGCAATCGCGGAACCGCACAGGAGCGCAAGTATCATTGACATCAATGCTGTCGTGATTAGGGCAGGTGATTTGTACATCGCCAGGATCCTTTCAATCAAATCGCCGTTCGTGAGTTTCTAGTTCACTAACGGCTAGATCGCGGGCTGAAAACGAAAAGCCCGCAAGCAGCGCGGGCCTTTTCAAAACCGCTAGACTCCAACTTAACAGGCGAGTGGGAGAATCAGTCAAACTCTTTGTTCCAATCGCCGTGCTACTTGACCACATTGATCGTTATCGTCTGCTGACCGCTGATCATGAACTGCGAAGGCGGAAGCTCGTGTTCTGCAAGCGTAGCCACCGACAGAGGCGTGAAGCCGCCTGACGTGCGGCTCGATCCGAGCGTGGCCAGCATCGACGGCGGCAGCACGGGCATCTCTTCGTTGTTGACTATGGCGCCCGTCCCCGCGCGCATCACTCTGACGTACAGCCGATTGTTTCGCTTCAGCTTGTTGATGGCGCGCACCAGTTGACCCAGATCTCTGGGCGAGAAATCCGCCGACGGCTGCGAGCGGTCCGACTGATTCAGCGAAGCGCCGTCGCCGACAATAATCACCAGCGGTCCGATCGGCGAGTCGGCCGGAATCACCAGGGGTATGCGCTCCACGAATTCGCTGCCGTTGTCGTTGCGAGCGAACGCTTGCATCTCGATGCTCTCGCCGCGGCGCACTTCGGTCTTGTCTATCCACAGGCGGTTCAAGCTGCCGCTTGATCGGCTGTCCGTCGACGTTACGTCGACGTCGATCCCCTGCAGGTCGAGCGCGTTGAATCCGCTGTTGAGCAGAACCGCCAGCGGCTGGGCTACGGCGTTTACTGCAAACAGCGCGGCGCCGTTGGGTGAAGTGAAGCTATTGTCGAGCTTGATGTCCGATTGCCCCTTGATCGCAATGCTGCCGCTCATCTTGAGCGTCTGGCTTCCAATCTGACGCTCGGTGGCGGCGATAGCCGAGAACATCGTGATCCGTGTCAGCAGCGGGGTCAGAAAGGGATCAGAAACGATTTCGAAGGTGTACGTTTCGGTTTTGTTCCGGCTGGTGTGAACGGTCAGCCGCACAGGTACCATTCGCGGCTTATCGCCCAACTGTCCGTAGACGCCCGTTGCGCGATCCTGATTGATCGAGCCAACCAGATTGCCGGCGGCCGAGAGCTTGAACGAGTTGTTCAGGTTCGGCACGACTGTGACGATCGAGGACTCGGCCATCGGCCAGCTCGTCGCTCCCGAACTGAGGAACGGATGACCGAAGGCGTATATCCGACCGTCGTCTCTATAGGTCACCGTGCCCGCGGCGTCGATTGTGAAGTCTCCGCGGACCAGTTGCACGCTGACCGATGACCCTGCCGCCAGCGTGTTTTCGTTAGCGCGAACCATCGGCCCGAGACTCGATCCGCCGCCCACTCCGGCGATCGGCTGAATGCCGGCTTTTCTCAAATCGCCCGCGAATGTATCGACGACGCTTTGAGGTATCCCTGAAAAAGTCACGGGCGTGGCGATGGGCACGATGGTCTGGCCGACGTAAGGCGCAAGGGCGCCGTCGGTCGCGGCTCGAGCGCCGATTTGCGCGGTAGGCAGAGCGGGTAACGAATCAAACGAAGTGCTCGCGCTCTGACCGATCAGGGTCTTGAAACTGATATGCTGACTCGAGCGGGGCTCTTCTTTTTGACCCTGCTCGAAGATGTCGATCATGTACTTGATCGGCGTGATGCCCGCTATAGCTTCTTTCGCGAACGGGAAGGCATAGGCCACGGCACCCACGAGCTTGCCATCGATATAGACCGGGCTGCCGCTCATCCCCGCGAACACGCCGGTGCGATCGACGAGCGGACCGCTCAACCGCGCGATTACGAGGCTCTGTTTTGGATTGGGCACACCTTCCAGTGTGCCGAGGACTTCGACCTCAAACCGCTCGGCCGTCGAGCCCTGAAAGACCGACATGCCGTAGCCCCTCATTCCAGCGCGAACCTGGTCGAGCGGCATAAATTTCGAGTTTGATGCTGAGTCGGAGGCCAGCGCCACAACGGTGAGGACGGCTAGGATACAGAACGCGGTGAAAAACTGCTTCATAGGTTGTTCCTGTTTTACGGGGTCGCCAAAAGTTCAATTTCGAATGTGCTAACGTTGCTTGAAGCAACGTCACGGGTCGTCTGAGAAAGCATTTTGATCATACCCGGGTGCAATTCTCAGAGTCAAGATTCTTCTATCGTGCAAAAGCGTGACGCCGACCGCGAACGAACGCTCGCGTTGACACTCACTCTGCCAGATGGCAACCTTGACCAGGCGTTTCGGAAGCAGGATCGAGAGTGATCTCATACACGATGAATATCAACGAACTCAGCGTGGGACTCATTGGCGGAACCGGTGAAGAAGGCCGCGGGCTCGCGCTCAGATGGGCGATCGCCGGCGCGCGAGTGTCAATCGGATCGCGCACGCTCGAGCGCGCGAAGGCTGTTGCCGACGACCTGAATCAACTCCTCGGTGCTCGTGCGGGGAAGCCATCGCAGCTCATTGGCTACGGCGAGAATCGGAAAGTGATCGCCGAGTCCGAACTCGCTTTGCTGACGGTGCCTTTCGCGCACGCGGCTTCAACGCTCGAAGCTCACCGGCAGGATTTTCGCGACGGCTCGATCCTGATCGACATAACCGTCCCGGTCTCATTCGAGCAGGGCCGAGTGCGTTACGTTGAATTGCCTGAAGGTTCGGCGAGCGAACATCTCAAAGCCCGGCTTCCTGAGGACATCCCACTCGTTGCCGCTTTCAAAACTGAGCCAGCCCACCTGCTCGCCGAGATCGATGAACCTCTCGATTGCGATTCGTTCGTCGCGAGCGACTCGAAAGACGCGAAGACGCGAGCGATGGAGGCTATAGGGTTCATCGAGGGCTTGCGAGCTGTCGATGCTGGAACGCTCTACAGCGCGCGCACGCTCGAACGAATGACCGTGCTCGCGATCGGCATCAACCGGCGGCACAAGATCAAGACCGCACGCTATCGAGTCGTAGGTTTGTAGGGTGTGCCGCACGTTCAGGGTTCAGTTCCGGGTTCAGAGTTTCGGGTTCAGAGTTCCGGGTTCGGAGTTCAGAGTTCAGGGTTCCGAGTTCAAGGTTTGGAGTTCCGCGTTGGAAGGGCTCCTGCGAGAACCCAGAACTCTGAACCCTGAACTCCGAACCCTGAACCCGGAACTCTGAACCGTGAGCCATGCCCCCAGATGAGTATGAAAGTCACAGCACTTGCAGGCGGCATCGGCGCTTCGAAGTTTCTGCTCGGGCTCGCGAGCGTGATGCCACCCGAAGACATCACCATCATCGCCAACACCGGCGATGATATCGAGCTGTTCGGGCTTCGCATCTCCCCTGACATCGACACCGTCACCTACACGCTCGCCGGAGTCATCAACGAAGAAACAGGTTGGGGACTGAAGGGCGACACGTTTGAATGCCTTGAATGGCTTGCGCGTTACGGCGAGGCTTCGTGGTTCAACCTCGGCGACCGCGATCTGGCCACGCACATCTTCCGAACGAATCAACTGCACAGCGGCCGCTCGCTCAGCGAAGTCACAGACGACATCCGTCGCTCGCTTGGAGTCCGCTCGACGATTCTGCCGATGACTGATGCTTACACTCCTACGCGAGTTGTAACCTATGAAGGCGAGATGCACTTCCAAGAGTACTTCGTGCGTCGAAGGTGCGAGCCGCGTGTGCTTGGCGTTCGCTTTGAGAACATCGAATTCGCCGAGCCGGCGCCAGGCGTGGTGAGCGCGCTACTCGATGCGGACGCCGTGATCATTTGCCCGAGCAATCCGTTCATCAGCATCGGCCCCATCCTGGCAGTGCCCGGCGTGCGCGACGCTCTTCGTGAAACCCGAGCGACGGTCGTCGCGATCACTCCGATCATAGGGGGAAAAGCCCTGAAAGGTCCGGCGGCTGATATGCTGCGTGATCTCGGGCACGACGCTTCGGCAAGCGCCGTGGCCGAGTTGTACCAAGATGTCATCGATGTTTTCATCCTCGACGAAACAGACGAGAAAATAATGTGCGACATCCAGGCGCTCGGTATGCGAGTGTTTTGCACTGACACGGTCATGAACACCCTCGATGACAAACAGCGACTGGCGCGGTGGGTGCTCGAAATGTTGAAACACTTTCACGGGTCACCGCCTTAGTCGACACATTGATATGAAAGCGCTTCTCATCCCAGTCAAAGATCCAACTCAAGCGAAAACCCGTCTTGCTGTTCTGCTTTCAGTTGATGAGCGTCGGCGGCTTGCGTGGGCGATGTTCGAGGATGTTAGTCGGGCAATTGCGACTGCGCGCAAACCTGACCGCGTAGTACTGGTCAGCAGTTTTGCGCCGGCCGTTGAGAGCGCGCGCGATCTTGGCTGGGAGGTGCTCATCGAAGAGTCGCAGATATCGGAAAGCGCGTCGGTCGACTGGGCCTCGCGTATCTTGAGCGATCGCGGCTTCAAAACTGTGATGAGGCTGCCTGCCGACCTGCCGCTTGTGCGAGCCGAAGACATCGACGAGCTTCTGTCGATCGAGCTTGATTCACCCGGCGCCATTCTTGTTCCATCACGAGAAGGCACAGGCACGAACGCGATCATTCGCACACCGCCAACTCTGTTCCCGTCGCGTTTTGGTCCGAACTCGCTCGCGCTCCACAAGCAAGAAGCGTCGCGCATTGGTGTTGAATGCGTGATTGTTAACAACGTCCGTATTGCGCTGGACATCGACGAGCCCACCGATGTGAAACTGTTGCTCGAAGAAGGCGGGGGCACCCAGGCGTTTGCTGCTTTGAATGAGATGAACGCTTTCGAACGGCTGAAGGATGTGAGACGCTGATTTGCGATCCTGGAGGCCCTGCGTTGGAAGCCTATCTCGCGCAAAGCCGCAAAAGGACGCAAAGGCGCAAAGAACTCCAAGATTGTGACCACTAGGATCGAACTGATCGGAGTACCGGGCATCCCGGAAGTGGCCGAGGGCGACGACGTCGCCGCGCTCATCGCCAGGGCTCTGCGCGATGCCGGGGTTGAAGCCGTAGACGGCGATGTCTTCGTCGTCGCGCAGAAGATTGTCTCCAAAGCCGAAGGACGGGTCATCCAACTTGACTCGATCGAGCCCTCGCCTCGCGCGCAGGAGTGGGCCGCCGCTTATGACAAGGACGCTCGCGTGGTAGAAGTCGTATTGCTCGAGTCGAAGCGGATCGTTCGCATGGAGCGCGGCGTGTTGATCTCCGAGACCGAACACGGTTTTGTGTGCGCGAACGCAGGCGTTGATACGTCGAACGTCGCTGAAGGCGCGGTGACGCTGCTGCCGAAAGACCCGGACGCATCAGCTCAACAGATCCGGTCGGCGCTTGAACAATCATTCGGCGTTCGACTCGCCGTGATCGTGTGTGACACTTTCGGCCGGCCCTGGCGCGAGGGACTGGTCAACGTTGCGCTCGGGGTCTCAGGCATCGCGCCGCTGATTGACTACCGCGGTCAGACGGATTCGCACGGGAATCCGCTGAAAGTTACGGTCATAGCGATCGCCGATGAGCTTGCATCTGCAGCGGAGTTGGTGATGAAAAAGAGCGCGGGGATACCCGTCGCGGTCATTCGCGGCTTCGACTATGAATCGCGCGATGGGTCAGGCATCGAGCTAATCCGTGTTCCCGGGCTTGATTTGTTTCGATGACGGCGGTGCTGTGATAGAATCGCGCCGTTCCACCGGCGAACGAGACAGATCGTTAGCGCGCCACTGATGATCGGCGCGAAAGGATGCCCACAATGTTTACAAGACGAAGCTTCATGCGATCAGTTGGCAGCGCGACGGCGATGGCCGGCCTCGCTTCACTACGCGAAGGCGGCATCGACCGCATACTCGCAGCCTCGCGATCCGCAGGCGCAACTCCTGCTGACAAGGTCGCCGACGACGAAGACTTCTGGCGCGAGATCCAGCAAGCCTTCACCGTCGATCGCTCGCTGATCAACCTCAACAACGGCGGCGTGAGTCCCTCGCCCCGGGTTGTGCAAGACGCGATGCGCCGTTACCTCGAGTTCTCAAATTCGGCGCCGACCGTCAATATGTGGCAAGTGCTCGAGCCTGAGGTCGAAAGCGTGCGCCGAAGACTCGCCGCCGCGTTCGGATGCGATCCCGAGGAGATGGCGATAACGCGAAACGCCAGCGAGGCGCTCGAAATCTGTATCTTCGGCATGGACCTCAAACCCGGCGACGAAGTGCTCACGACCACTCAAGACTATGGGCGAATGCTGACTTCGTGGCGCCAGCGTGAGCGCCGGGATGGAATCAAGCTAAAGTTCATTTCGTTCCCGGTGCCGCCGCCCTCGATGGATGATCTGTATGACCGGTTCGAGCGCGCAATCACTCCCAAGACCAAAGTCATTCTCGTCTGTCACATCACCAACCTCACCGGACAGATTTTCCCGATCAAACGAATCTGCCAACTGGGCCGCGAGCGCGGCATCGAGGTGATCGTCGACGGCGCGCACGCGTTTGCGCACTTCCCCTTCAAGCACGCCGATCTTGATTGCGACTACTACGGAACGAGCTTGCACAAGTGGCTGCTCGCGCCGCATGGAACCGGATTCCTCTACGTTCGAAAGTCGAAGATCGCAAAGCTCTGGCCGCTGATGGCCGCCGACAAGAAGCAGGACAACGACATTCGCAAGTTCGAAGAGATCGGAACGCACCCGGCGGCCAATCACAACGCGATCTCCGAAGCGCTCACCTTTCACGAAGGCATCGGCAGCGAGCGCAAGGCGGCGCGGCTTCGCTTTCTGAAGGACCGCTGGGCGCGGCGGCTCGAAGCGATCAAGGGCGTGCGAATCCTGACTCCTTACGATCCTCAACAATCGTGCGGCCTGGCGAACTTCAGCGTCGAAGGAGTCGATCACGGCAAGCTCGGCGCACATCTCTGGGAGCGTTATCGGATCATCTGCACCCCGATCGGTCACGACGAGTTTAAGGGGATCAGAGTCACGCCGAACGTCTACACGACTCTGTCTGATATCGACACGTTTTGCGACGCGGTCGAGAAGGCGATCCGCTCGGGGCTGGTGGCGTGAGTCTCGGTTTGCCTGAGAAGATGTTCGAAATTCGACCTTCAGGCGGAAGTTGGTATGTTGGTCTCTTCGGCGAGCACTACGAACTTCCGCCTGAAGGCCGAACTACGAACGCTTCAGAACATGACGACACCCGAGAAACAAGTCTTGGCCCGCGTCGATGAACTCGCGGACGAGATGGTCGAGTGGCTTCGGCAGCTCGTCCGTATTCCTACCGTCAACCCGCCGGGCGCGAACTACAAAGACTGCGCGCACTTCGTAGCCGGCAAGTTGAAAGAGTTCGGCTACGAGGTGAGCCTTATCGAAGCGGCCGGCCGGCCCGAGTGCACGCCAGAGCATCCGCGCGTCAACGTCATCGGCCATCTGAACGGCTCGCGCTTTCATCCCGCGCTTCACTTTAACGGTCACATCGACGTGGTGCCGCCCGGCGCCGGGTGGACGCTCGATCCCTTCGCGGCCGAAGTGCGAGATGGACGAATCTACGGCCGCGGCGTGACTGATCAAAAGGCCGGGATCGCCGCGTCGTTGTTCGCAGTCGAAGCGATTCGCCGCGCGGGATTCAAGCTCGCGGGATCAGTTGAACAGAGCGCGACCGTCGATGAAGAGAGCGGCGGGTTCGCAGGCGTCGCGTACCTCGCTGAGCACGGCTATGTCAGACCCGATCTGGTCGATTACGTGATCATCACCGAGCCGCTCGATTACGATCGGATCTGTTTGGGTCATCGCGGCGTGTACTGGTTTGAAGTCTTGATGCACGGACGAATCGCCCACGGGAGCATGCCTTTCCTGGGAGTGAGCGCGATCGATCGAATGGCCAGGCTGATCGATAGAGTCGAGCGCGAGCTAAAACCAAAACTCTCCGAACGCCGCACTCGAATGCCGGTCGAGCCAGAAGGCGCTCGCAGCGCTACCATCAACGTGAATTCAATCTTCGGCGGACAGAATCCCGACTCGCCGCAGACCCCCTGCGTCGCCGATCTGTGTCGAGCGGTGTTCGACCGGCGGTTCCTGATCGAAGAGAAACTCGAAGACGCGCGCGAAGAGTTCATCGAGCTGATCGAGCAGTTGCGCGCCGACGACGCCGAGCTTCAATATGAGTTGAAGGATTTGATGATCGTCCATCCGACGATGACCGAGCCGGACGCGCAACTCGTAAGAACGATGCGCGAGGCTGTGCACGAAACGATTGGCCGCGAGCCGCCTTTGATCGCGAGCCCGGGCACTTATGATCAAAAGCACTTCGCTCGTATCGCTGGCATCGAGCAATGCATCGCGTACGGGCCGGGAATTTTGAAGCTCGCGCATCAGCCGGACGAGTACTGCGAGATCGAGCATCTGACGGCTGCGTGCAAGGCGATGGCAATGGGGACCATGAGGTTGGTTGGAGGTAAGTAACAGGATTGGCCCCACGAAGCTGGCAATTCACACGCGAACTACTAGCCTATGCCCACTGTCTTTAGAACCGGACCGTACAGGTTTTTCTTCTACGCCGGAGACCGCGATGAGCCGCCACACATCCACGTCGAGCGCGACTCAGACATCGCGAAGTTCTGGCTTGATCCGGTAATATTGCAAAGCAGCGGCGGGTTTAGTAGAACTGAAATCAATCGTATTCAGAAGCTGGTCGAGGAACATCGCGACGCGTTGCGGGAGAGTTGGAATGAGTTCTTTAACGGCTGAGGCCAGGGCACAGGACATTCGAATCACCGACGATTGTCTGTCGGTCGATCTAACCGATGGCCGAACAATCTCGGTACCGCTCGCTTGGTACCCAAGGCTGCTTCGCGGAACAAGCGAAGAGCGAAGCAACTGGCGCTTCATCGGCGATCGAGAGGGAATCCACTGGCCCGATCTCGATGAAGATATCAGTGTAGATAATCTGCTACTCGGCAGACGGTCCGGTGAAAGCCCGAGTTCTTTCAAAAGGTGGCTGGCCGCACGAGTCGAGGGGTGATCTTCGAACCACCTCGTTGGGTCCAACCGCCCGGCGCGCCTGCAATCTGCTTCAACAGCCTCGAAGTCGGAGGAGCGATCGTGACTAAACCAACTCGACGCGAGGTGTTGCGCGGGGCAATCACTGCAGCAGGCATTAGCGTGTTTGCGCCGTCACGCACGGCAGCCGCTTCTGAACTTTCAGCGGGCGATGCTGCTCCGTTTGCTAGTGCTGAACAGCGTGCCATCACCGACGTCGGCGGGATCAAGGTCGGGCACTTCACCGATTCGCGAAGGCCGACAGGCTGCACTGTGATTCTCACCGAAGAAGGCGCCGTCGCCGGTGTCGATGTTCGAGGCGCGTCACCCGGAACTCGCGACACTGATCTGCTCAATCCAATCAATACCGTTCAAACGGTTCACGCGATAATGCTTGCGGGCGGAAGCGCGTTCGGGCTCGATGCGGCGACCGGCGCCATGCGTTATCTTGAAGAGCACGGTATTGGCTTCGACATGCGAGTGGCGCGCGTACCGATTGTGCCGGCGGCGATTCTCTTTGACCTTGGAGTCGGCGACGCGAAGATTCGGCCCGACGCCGAAGCCGGATACAAAGCGTGTAAAGCTGCGGCGGCGACCGCGCCTGCCGAAGGCAACGTTGGCGCCGGCGCGGGAGCCACAGTCGGCAAGCTGTTCGGGTTGTCGCGCGCGATGAAGAGCGGGATCGGAACGTCGGCGATCAAACTCGACGGCGTGACGGTCGGGGCGATAGTCGCCGTAAATGCGATAGGCGACGTGTTCGATCCTTCTACCGGAAAGCCTATCGCCGGCGCGCGAACAAAAGATGGCAAGGCGCTTGTGAATTCGATGGCTGCAATCCTGCGAGGCGAGCCGTTACCGCCAGCGCTTGCGGGCGCGGCGACGACGATCGGAGTTGTTGCGACTGATGTGCCGCTAACGAAAGCACAGGCCTCGAAGGTCGCGCAGATGGCTCACGACGGGTTAGCTCGGACGATTAATCCGGTTCACACGGCTTATGATGGCGACACGATTTTCGCGCTTGCGACCGGCAAGTCATCGAAGCCGGCGAACGTGACCTTGATCGGAGCGCTGGCGGCTGAAGCGATGGCCCAGGCAGTCGTGAGAGCGGTGCGCGCAGCTCGTGGGATACCCGGACTGCCCAGCGCGACCGATCTCGGTTGAACGGGTTTTTAGACTGATGAATCGCCGAGGGACGAGAACCGCAAGATGACGCGCAGGCTGGGTATCTACCTGTTTGTTATCGCCTGTTATCAGATCGTCTTTTATCTCGTATGGTTGTCAGGCATTGGCCCCGACTGGCTGTTTCTGTTAGATCCAAGACTGGGCGCCCGATTGTTCGAGTCAACGCTGTTAGGCACTGAGATCGGCGCGCCTGGAGTCTTATGCTGGATATTCGCAACTGGTCTCCTCGTCGTCGCTTCGCTTATGCTGATCGCCGGTCGGGGCCTGAAGCTCTACCTTGGGGTCGAGTCTCTTTTCTCGGTTCCCACGATCTTTACTTTCGCGTGGGTTGTAATAGCTCGCATCGGTTCACCGGAGGGCTTTCCTCTCCTTCTAGTCGTCCCTCCGATTGCCGTCTTCGTTGTGTTCAGCGTGTTGCCATACGGCGTGGCCGTTAGAATACTGGCTGGATCGCCGGCAGAGCTCAGCATCCTGCCGAGTCGCGTCGTGACCAAAACTGAACGAACCCAGGCTTGAGCTTCATCCTCAATGACCCTCCTCCTCCTCATTCTCATCGCCTATGCCGCTCTAATGATCGGGCTCGGCGCAGTCGTCTCGCGGCGTGTGCGAGGCTCCAGCGATTTCTTTGTGGCAGGGCGAGGGCTCGGCGCGGGGTTGATCTTCTCAACGTTGCTCGCGGCGAACATTGGCGCGGGCTCGACGGTCGGAGCGGCGGGGCTCGGTTATCGCGATGGATTGTCTGCGTGGTGGTGGGTAGGGTCGGCGGGGATCGGCTCCGTGATACTCGCGCTGACTGTAGGCCCGAAGATATGGCAGATCGCCAAGGAGCATAACCTATACACGGTCGGCGACTACTTCGAGTTTCGCTACGCCAGAAGTGTGCGCGGCGTTATGGCCCTGCTGCTCTGGTTCGGGTCGCTTTCGATTCTAGCCGGCCAGTTGATCGCGGTTGCATGGATACTCAACGTCGTCGCGGGCTTGAGCAAACCCGTCGGATGCACGATCGCTGCGGTCGTGGTCACGACTTACTTCACGCTTGGAGGCTTGCACGCGACGGCTCGCGTCAACGTGTTGCAGTTGACCGTCAAGATCGCGGGCTTCGTGGTCGTGTTGATGTACCTATTGGGCGCGGGCAACGGGCTCGCGGGTTTGAAGGAGAGTGTAACCTCGACGGTCGGGGCCGAACACGTCGAGGCTTACTTCGGACTGGCAGGTCAGGGATGGTCCGTTGCGATCGGGTACCTGGCGATTCTTGCGCCGTCGTTCGTCATCTCGCCGGGCTTGCTGCAGAAGCTCTTCGGCGCGCGCGACAAGAGAGCTGTTCGCGTCGGGGTTGGATTAAACGCCGCGGCATTGCTGGCGTACGCCATCGTGCCGGTGCTGATCGGCGTCATCGCACGAGTCAGATTCCCGGGGCTGACAAATCACGAACTGGCGCTTCCGATGTTGCTGACTCAAGCGCTGCCGCTGTGGCTGGGAGCGTTGCTGTTGGGCGCAATCTTTTCGGCTGAGCTGAGCGCGGCCGACGCGGCGTTGTTCATGTTGAGCACGTCGTTGAGCAAAGACCTTTACAAAGCGTTCATCAATCCGGCGGCGACTGATGAGCGGCTGATGCGAGTCGCTAAAGCTTCAGCGATCGCTTGCGGGGTTGCCGGCGCGATATTGGGGAGTTTTCTGCCGACGGTGATTTCGGCGCTGAAGATCTTTTATACGCTTCTGGCGGCGGCGTTGACACTGCCCTTGCTGGCCGGGTTGTACACTCGAAAGGTGAAAGCGCGTTCGGCGATTCTATCGATGCTGGTTTCTGTAGTTGTGACGTTCGCGATTGAGCTGATCTCTGAAGGCCGAGGGGTTCGAGGCGTGCCGTCGTTGATTGTGGGCATCGCCGTAGGCGCGGTGGTGATGCTGAGCGCTACTACCGTTGAGAAGCGCGAGAGTCACAAGCTGTAGGAGCGTTGTTTGGACTACGGCGAGTTCGTAGTTCGGCCTTCAGGCGGAAGTTTGTATGTTAGTCTCTGCGAAGGTCTATGAACTTCCGCCTGAAGGCCGAACTACGAACTCGCCGCAGTCCAAAGAACGCCCTACCGGGTTGCGCATGAGGCAAGGGGAATGGACTACAAAAACTTGTTTAACCTCGACGGCCGCGTAGCGGTAGTCATCGGCGCGGGGTCGGGAATCGGACAATCCGCAGCCAAGGGCTTGGCGGCTCACGGCGCGTTCGTTGTTTGCGCTGATGTGGAACAACAAGCCGCCGCGAAGACCGCGCGTGAGATCTCTGGCGGAGCAACTACGATGCCGGTTGACATCACGAAAACCGAAAGCGTCGCGGAGTTGTTTCGCGCCGTCACCGATGAGCATCAGCGTCTTGATATAGTCGTCACTACGCCGGGCGCTAATGTGCGCAAGCCAATCGCAAGCTATCAGGACGCGGAGTTCGATCGTGTGATCGAACTGAACTTGAAAGGGACGTTTCGGGTCTTGCGCGAAGCGGGGCGGATCATGTCCGAGCGTGGCGGTGGGAGCATCATCGCTTTCTCATCGATTCGCTCACAAGTGGTTGAGCCGGGACAGGGGGTCTACGCGGCTACCAAAGCGGGCATCGTGCAGATGGTGCGCGCGGTGGCGGCGGAACTCGGGTCAAGCGGAGTCCGAGTGAACGCTATCGCCCCGGGAGTTGTCGAAACGCCGTTGACCCGACCAATCAAAGATCACCCCGAATGGTACGCGGCGTATGCCGCCAAGAGCGTGTTCGGCCGATGGGCTAGCGCGGATGAGATGGCCGGGCCGGTTGTTTATCTGGCGTCGGACGCGTCGAGCTACGTTACGGGTTCGGTGCTGTTCGTTGACGGCGGATGGACGGCGGTGGACGGAAGGTTCGACCCGCCGCTCTAAGAAGAGCTCGTTCAGAGTTCCGGGTTAAGGGTTCCGGGTTCAGCGTTCAGCGTTCAGCGTTCGGAGTTCAGGGGCTCAGCGTTCGGAGTTCAGGGGCTCAGCGTTCCGGAGTCTGTAGTTGCGAGTGCCGGTTCAATCAATCGACCGACAAACTCAGCAACTGGCGCCTTCAACTCTGAACTCCTCTCTTGAACCGTGAACCCTGAACCCTGAACCCTGAACTCTGAACCCGGAACCCTGAACCCTCAACCTCATGCGATCCGCCCATCAACGATATTAATAATCCGGTGCGCCAGCGCCGAGTTCTCAGGGTTGTGAGTCACGATGAATACGGTCTGCCCCTGCGCGTTGAGCTTCAGGAACACTTCCATAACTTCGCGGCCTGTTCTTGTATCGAGCGATCCGGTCGGTTCATCAGCAAGGATCAACGGAGGCTCGTTGACGATCGCCCGAGCGATCGCCAGCCGGCCTTGCTCGCCGCCGGAAAGTTGATTGGGGAGCCGCGACCCCTTATCCGCCAGCCCGACCCTCTCTAACACGTTCATCGCGCGGCCGCGCTTCTCCTTTGCGCCCAGGTTCGTGGTTGCGAGCGGCAGCATCGCGTTTTCGAGCGTGGTCAGATAAGGCATCAGGTGATGCTGCTGAAAGACGAAGCCGAGATACTCACGGCGAAAATCCGCCCGGCGCTCGTCCGCAAGACCGTACACGTCTATGTCATCGACGAGCACGCGGCCTTCGGTTGGATGATTCATCGCGCCGACAATTGTGAGCAGCGTGCTCTTGCCCGAGCCCGACGGACCCATCAGGCAGACGAACTCGCCTTCGGCGATTTCAGCGTTGACGTCCGAGAGCACGCGAACAGCAGCCGAGTCGCCGTTCGCTTCGTAGACCTTGGTGACTTGTTCGATTCTGACGAAGGGCATGGTGAGTTTCGCGCAAAGCCGCAGAGTCCCGCGAAGACGCTGAGGTCACACGTAGCGGACCGCTTCGGAGGGGTCGAG
>CAZJQQ010000096.1:0-16430 GCA_964548075.1 uncultured Clostridia bacterium
CTATATGACGATCTTACTAATACGTCACCGTAATTGCGGTCCAGAGTACTAAGGCGAGCCTATAACAGGAAGGAAGAAGCCTCACTGCCTACCGCGTAGCGGTTTAGTCCAACCGTTTATCCAGAAGATTCCTTCTGCCTAAGCCGATGCCGGCTCGGACGCTCTAGACCGCTTATTGTCTGATCATTGAATTGGTTGTCCATCGAGAGCTGATGTAACCTCTCAGAGGCATTAGCAACACCATTCCTTCTGCATAACCCTAGCGGCATAGTTCGCCCCTTCTTCGCTTTTATAGCGTATCGGCTGGACTGCGGACTCCGCGGCCGCCTTTATTCAACACGTGCGTGTAGATCGGCTCATTTTCCATTTGCCATATTCCATTTTTCATTTTTCATTTTCTCGGAATCACCGCTTATTGGTGCGAGCTGTCTTGAGTGATGACGTGAAAAGTCGGCAGAGTTCCTTGTTCTCCCCGATGATCCCCGCCAGAAGCTCAGATTTCAGAATCTCGCTGCGTTCGATCATGCGAAGCCAAATAAAGGTTTCATTCAGCTCCTTCAAAACGATACCGAGCTTGTGCACAAAATCAGCATGACTTTCCGCCCCTCGCGCTTCGCCGTAGTTGGGCGCCGGAGAAGTCCCAGATCTCAGAATCTGTCCACCGATGTGCTTACCTGTCGGCGTCTTCGGCAAATTGGCCGAGAGCTTGATGATGCGGACGGCAAAGTTAATCAGGCGTTCCTCCAGTTCGTCGGCTCTGGTCTGAGCGCTTTTCGCGGCTGGCTCATTGTCCATAGTTCATACTGTTGGCGGATTTCCTTGTCTATTGCGTAGCGAATTATTTTCTTCGATGACAAATGAAAAATTGCAAATGGAAAATGAAAAATGGGTTGATCCAATCTACATAGGTCTTCTCGGTGCGTTTGCTGTAATGCAGCGTGCGAATCGCCTGGCGCACCTGATCGAGAAGCTTAGGCTTTTGGGCGGCAGATTCAGCCCGCCCCTGGTTGCTGTCGGCCGTTACACGCGAAGTGGCATGCTGCATGACGGGGCTCCGTTAACCGGCGGGACTATACATCCGGGGAACGTCACAAGCAAGGCCAAAGAACAAAGAACCAAGCATCAGTCTCGTGCGAGGTTCGCGCAGTCTTCCGGCTCGCCTTCAGTTTAAGAATGCTTGATGTGGACTGTGGCCTCTATGCTACTTCTGGCAGCCTATTCGCCTGCACCCTGGGCCGCTTGCTGAGGTTCTGCCTTGGCCGGATCGGGGGTCTTGCTGAACCGCTCCATAAACCGTGTTGACAGATTTCCGGCCACAAAGTCCGGTTCAGCGAGTATGCGCTGATGCAGCGCCACAGAGGTTTCGATCCCTTCAACGATGTACGCTTCAAGCGCGCGCTGCATTCGCGCGATTGCCATCTCCCGAGTGCGGTGATGAACGATTAGTTTGGCGATAAGCGAATCGTAGTGCGGGGGAACAACCCAACCAGGATATGCCGCCGTGTCAACACGCACTCCAGGTCCGCCGGGCAGATTCATTGCGGTGATCAATCCGGGCGAGGGCACATGGGTGAAGGGAGACTCGGCGTTGATTCGGCATTCGATTGCATGGCCGTTGAAGACGATGTCGTCCTGGTCGAACTCAAGCCGCTCTCCCGCTGCAATCAGGATCTGTTCGCGAACCAGGTCGGTGTTCGTAACAAACTCCGTCACGGGATGCTCGACCTGGATGCGCGTGTTCATCTCCATGAAGTAGAAGTTGTTGTCCTGATCCAGCAGAAACTCCATCGTGCCCGCGTTGACGTAGCCAATTTCTCGACACGCGCGCACCGCCAGTTCTCCCATCTTGCGGCGCATTTCGGGGGTGAGAGCCGGCGAGGGCGATTCCTCGATCAGCTTTTGATGTCTACGCTGAATCGAGCACTCGCGCTCTCCCAGATGGACGAGGTTGCCGTGCTGATCCGCGAGGATTTGAATCTCGATGTGGCGGGCTGTCTCGATGTACTTTTCGAGGTAGACGGCCGGATTACTGAATGCGAGTTGAGCCTCTTGTTGAGCGACAGGGAGCGCGGCGAGCAGCTCGCCACGATCGTGAACTATGCGCATGCCACGGCCTCCGCCACCAGCCGCTGCCTTGATGATCACCGGATATCCGATGACGGCCGCAACCCGCGCGGCCTCCTCTTCATCTTCAATCACGCCGTCAAAGCCGGGAGTTATCGGAACACCGGCAGCTTTCATTGCCGCGCGCGCCTCGGCCTTGTCGCCCATCAACTGGATAGTGGCAGAGCTCGGTCCAATGAACTTGATGTTGCAGGCTTCGCATACTTCAGCGAAATACGCGTTCTCTGCAAGGAACCCGTAGCCCGGATGAATCGCATCGACGTTGGTTATTTCAGCGGCGGATATGACAGCCGGAATGTTCAGGTAACTCTTCGTCGACTGTGCGGGACCAATACAGATAGCTTCGTCCGCAAAGCGAACGTGAAGAGAGTCGCGGTCCGCTTCCGAGTGGACCGCAACCGTGCGGACGCCGAGCTCCCTGCAAGCCCATATGATGCGGGTGGCGATCTCCCCCCGGTTGGCTATGAGAATCTTTTTGAACATGACGGGAATTGCAAATTGAAAATTGAAAATTGAAAATTTCGTTCAATCTCGTCGTCATTTCAATTTTCAATTTTCATTTTTCAATTTACAATTCTCAATCTCCCTGCTTATCGCTCTCGCTACTAGCCAGTCCGCACCCAGAACAGCGCCTGCCCGTACTCGACCGGCTGTCCAGTCTCGACATAGATCCTGAGAATGTCGCCGCTAACTTCGGCTTGAATCTCGTTCATTAGCTTCATCGCTTCGATGATGCACACAACGGTGTCCTGCTCGATGTGATCCCCGATTCTCACAAACGGCTCCGACGTTGGGGAGGACGCACTATAGAACGTTCCCACGATCGGTGATTTTATGATGTGCATCTCTGGCTGGGCCTCGCCAGACTCAACGTTCCGAGAAGAATCCGAGCGGGAACCGGCGGAGGACTCTGCCTCGATCAACCCTCGATGCGCGCCTGACGAGCGAATCTCCGGCGCTCCGGGAACAGCCGACGATATGATGATTGGAGCAGCAGCGGGCTGTATGATCTGTGGGTTGGATTCTCTGAAGCGGCTGATGCGAAGCCGGAAGCCTTGTCGTTCAATCTCGAACTCTGCGAAGCCCTTGTCGTCGACGAGCTCGATAAGGTCCTTGATTTCTTTCAGATTCATCCTTGCCTCCTCAATCTGGCGCCAATCACCTGCTGCTGCCACATTCTTCGCAACCCCATTGTACCAAGAGAAGCGGAATCGGAAGCCAGAATTTGCGCGATCAATATGCGCGAAAGCCCCAACCGCTGGCGGCTGAGGCTTTCATCAGATACCGGCAGTTCTGTCAGGCTACTCGCTCGTTTCCTTCCTCTTTGAAGCTTTGGTAGAAGCTCCTTTTTTCTTCAGAGGCTGCTCTTGCGGCTTTGCTTCTTTCTTTCTCGAAGACTTGGCAGAAGCTCCTTTTTTCTTAATAGGCTGCTCTTGCGGCACGCTTTCCTTCAATTCTGCCTTCTTGCGACGCCCAAAGAAGCGGCGACCTTTTTTCTTCTCTTCCTTCTTCTCGTCTTCGTGTACTTCCCTGGCCTCGCTCCCGAGCAACTCAATGAGTGCCATCTCAGCGCCGTCGCCCCTTCGCGTTCCGAGCTTCAGGATGCGCGTATAACCACCCGGTCTTTCCGCAAACCTCGAAGCCAATTCGTCGAAAAGCTTATCGAGCGCGGCCACGCCGGCAGTGCGCGGAGCTTGCGGCCGCTTGTAACCGCCATCAGGCACGCGGTTGGTGTTCCCGGTGAAGAAGTACGCGGCGGCCAATCTCCGATTGTGTAGCGCGCTCGCGGGGGCTTCGGCGGCAAGCGCGCGCTTGCCAAGCGTGATAGCCCGTTCAGCGAACGGTCTCAGCTCTTTTGCCTTCGGCAGCGTGGTTATCAGCCGTTCATGAGTGATCAGCGAAGTGCAAAGATTACGCAGCAATGCCAGCCGGTGCTCCGTCTTGCGCCCCAGTTTTCTATGAGCAACCCTATGTCGCATATGAAATCCCTAAGAGAAAAAACACCGAATAGTGAGAGACGTATGACACTCGTCACCCGTGATTCCGAGGTCCCCGCTTCTCAGGCACCTGCCTCATCGACGAGCCTTCCTTGCTCGTCGAACTTCATTCCAAGGTGCAATCCCATCGAAGAGAGGATCTCCTTGATCTCGTTCAGGGATTTGCGGCCAAAGTTCTTGGTCTTCAGCATGTCGGGCTCTGACTTCTGTACAAGCTCCCGAATGGTCCGAATGTCGGCGTTCTTCAAACAGTTGTAAGAGCGAACCGACAACTCAAGCTCGTCAACAGACCGATCGAGGTTCTCGTTGAACGTCATTCGAGCAGCCTCTTCGCTGTCAGCCTCGGCGAGCTCGGGCTCTTCCTCGAAGCTGATAAAGATCTGCATATGGTCTTTGATCAACTTCGCCGCGAGACCCACGGCGTTTTCGGGCTTGACCGAACCGTTGGTCCAAACTTCCATCGTTAGCTTGTCATAATCGGTGTCCTGCCCCAACCGTGCAGACTCCACCGTGTAATTAACCTTCTTAACCGGCGAGTGGACCGAGTCAATCGGTATGTATCCGACCGCCAGGTCTTCGTCAAAGTTGCGCTCAGCTGACACATAACCTCGGCCTCGCTTCAACCGCATCTCGATTACCAGCGATCCACCCTCGGAGATCGTCGCGATATGCACGTTGGGATCGAGAATCTCGACCTCGGCGTCCGTCTCAATCTCGCCAGACAGCATCTCACCGGGTACGCTGCGTTCGACGCGAAGCGTCTTTGGCCCAGCCCCGTGCAACTTGAACGGGATTCGTTTGAGGTTGAGGATGATATCGGTCGCATCTTCGACGACGCCCGGTATCGACGAGAATTCGTGTAGCACACCCTCGATTTTGACAGCCGTTATAGCTGCGCCCTCGATCGACGAGAGCAGAGCACGCCGCAAACAGTTTCCGATGGTTGTGCCGAAACCCCGCTCAAACGGTTGAGCGAAGAACTTTGCATAACGCCCGGTGGCTGTTTCGGTTTCGCATGCGAGACGCTTTGGCCGCTGGAAGCCAATCATGAATTGAGTTTCTGTTCCGTCCATTCGCTTCCTCTCAAGAAAGGCTGAGGTTCAAGGCCGTCCGATTTCGGCTAACACCTCGTTCGCCTGGCCTCTCACCTCCAGCTTCATTACTTCGAATAAAGTTCGACGATAAGCTGTTCGTTAATGTTCTGACCTATGTCTTCGCGGCGTGGGAGAGCATTGACGCGGCCGCGCATTTCGTCCGGCGAGACGACCTCGAGCCAGGTTGGCCGCCCGCGGCCCGATGCGGTTTGAAACGCGCTCTGGATGTGAATGTTCGAGCGGCTTCCTTCTCGCACAGAGATCTCGTCTCCGACCTTCACCTGAAAGCTTGGGATATCGACCTTACGTCCATTGACCTGGACATGTCCGTGGGTGACGAACTGACGAGCCTGCGCTCGCGAGGTCGCGTAGCCCAGGCGGTAGACGACATTGTCCAAACGGCGCTCAAGCAACGCAAGCAAGTTCTCGCCCGTCACGCCTTTCATTCGCATGGCTCTCTGGAAATACAGCCGAAACTGCCGCTCCAACATGCCGTATATGCGTTTGACCTTCTGTTTCTCGCGTAGCTGTTCGCCGTAGCCGACGAGCTGTTTGGCACGGCGTACGTTGCGACCGTGTTGGCCAGGCGGCTGAGTGCCGCGCTTCTCGATGGGGCAAGTCGGCTTGTAGCAGCGCTCACCCTTCAGAAACAGCTTCATTCCTTCCCGGCGGCACAATCTGCACACCGGACCACGATATCTTGCCAAGTTCTGCTCCTCCGTCTACTGTCGGACCAAGCAACCTCTGAATCACTGCTCGTCGACAGGCAAAAGTTTACAGGCGTGAACTGGTTTCGCGTCTATCGTTTCCTTGTTCTGGTTGATTGAAAGCCGAACCAAAAACCAGCAACTCGGAGCTAGAAACCAACCCTTTCGCCCTTCTTCCTTTAAGACGCCGGTGACGCTCCTTTTCGAAGGTCACCGCGGCGGAAATAATCCGCTCTGCGTCTGAACCACTATTGTCCCGGGGCTAATAACATGCCCCAGGTAATTCGAGATCTGAATCAAACCCTGCGCCTCTTTGGGGGACGACAGCCGTTGTGCGGAATCGGCGTCACGTCCCGAATAAGTCGAACCTCGATCCCGGCCGACTGAATAGCACGCACTGCCGACTCCCGGCCGGACCCCGGACCTTTCACCCTCACCTCGCACGAATTCATCCCAAGCTCGCGGGCTGCTTGAGCGGCGCGAATGCCGGCCTGTTGCGCCGCGAATGGAGTGCCCTTGCGCGACCCGTGGAAGCCAAGTGCGCCGGACGACGACTGGCTGATCAGGTTACCTTCCAGGTCCGTGATCGACACCAGTGTGTTGTTGAAGCTGGCCTGAATGTGAACGATTCCCTGCGGCACTAACCGCCGCTCTTTGCGCTTGAACGTTTTCTTCTTGCCGGCCTTAGTTTGAGCTTTTGCCATAATCCTCGTGATGTAGTGACGCGTGAAACGAAGTCCGCTCGGTCACGGATCACGTTTCACGAATCACTTCTTACTTCTTCCCTGCAACCTTCTTCTTGGCTACGGTCATGCGACGCGGCCCCTTGCGGGTGCGCGCATTCGTGTGTGTCCGTTGACCTCGAACTGGAAGCCCTCTGCGGTGACGCAAGCCGCGGTAGCAACCGATGTCCATCAACCGCTTAATGTCCATCTGGATTTGCTTGCGCAAGTCACCCTCGACCCCGCCTTGCTGGTCGATCACGGTGCGAATGCGGTTGATCTCTTCTTCAGTAAGCTCGCGGATGCGTCTATCGACGCTGATACCCGCCTCACCCAATATCTTGTTCGCGCGAGAGCGCCCGATGCCGTAGATGTACGTCAGACCGATTTCAGCTCTTTTATTAGCTGGCAGGTCGACACCTGCTATGCGTGCCATTCTTCCTCCGATTGCTTCGAACACGAAGCTCGCTCGCTGAGACTACCCTTGCCGCTGTTTGTGCTTCGGGTTGGTGCAAATCACCCTCACCACCCCACGGCGGTGAATGACCTTGCAGTTGTCGCACATTTTTTTTACCGATGCCCTGACTTTCATTCTTGCTCTTCCTTGCCGTGGCGTGACCGCTATGCCGGGAAAATGTCATGGATGACAAACGGCTATTCTAACATCGGCAGTCGCAACCGGCAACCCGCTCGCGCGTAGCATAGACTTTAGTCTGTGTCTGTGCCGCAGTCGGTCCGACCAACACCAGGACACAGACTAAAGTCTATGCTACTTCAACCACCGCTGCCGCGTCATCCAGCAGCGTCAGTATCTGAGGACCGTCTTGAGTAATTGCAACCGTGTGCTCGAAGTGAGCCGAAGGCTGGCCATCAAGTGTTATGACCGTCCAGCCATCGGATAGCACTTTCACGTCTTCGTGCCCCAGGTTGATCATAGGCTCAATTGCAATCACCCATCCTTCTCGCAGGACGGGGCCCGTTCCCGGCTTCCCGTAATTTGGCACTTGCGGCTCTTCGTGCATCGCACGTCCGACACCGTGCCCGCAGTAGTTCTTGACAACCGAGTAGCCGAGCGGCTCGACGTACGACTGCACTGCATTGCATACATCGCCGAGCCTATTGCCGATCCGGCATTTTTCAATAGCCTCGTAGAGCGATCGCTGCGTGGCGTCCAGCAGGCGCTTCACAGCGTTACTCACGTCCCCTACTGGAATAGTAACAGCGGCGTCACCCACATATCCCATGTAGGTTGCGCCGCAATCGATCCCAACGATGTCCCCGCTTCGCAGCTTCCGCTTGCTCGGAATTCCGTGGACGACCTCGTCGTTTATCGAAGCGCAAATTGAACTGGGAAAGCCGTGATACCCCTTGAACGTCGGATACGCTCCGGCGCCCACAATCATTCGCTCGGCCTCGTGATCCAGGTCGCGAGTAGTGATGCCAGGCGCGACCATTTCCGCTAATCGCTCCAACACCTGAGCAACTATGAGCCCTGAGGCTCGCATCCTTTCGATCTCGGTCTTTGACTTTCGGATGATCATAAGAGCTATCGATGAATCGCGAGAGCCTGAATCAGTTGGCGTCAAACGCTTTGTGCGTTCCCAAAATGCTCACGATCCGGCCGAACACATCCTCGGGCGCCCCTGTGCCATCAATCTTGTACAACCGG
The DNA here is from genome assembly GCA_964548075.1 of uncultured Clostridia bacterium. GTDB lineage: Bacteria > Acidobacteriota > Blastocatellia > UBA7656 > UBA7656 > Onstottus_A. Next base: position 8,314 of record CAZJQQ010000096.1, read on the forward strand.
CCCGACTCTGCGTAGTAATCGAGCAACGGCCGCGTCTTATCGTCATAAAGCGCGAGCCGTTGAGCTATTGCTTCTTCGTTATCATCCGATCTGGTGAATAGCGGCTGACCGTCCAAATCACAAACTCCTTCGTTCTTGCTCGGCTTGAAGTAGATGCTGTAGATGGCGCCGCAAGCGCTGCATGTGCGCCGGCCCGCCAACCGCTTGAACAGGAGCTCGCGCGGCACCTCAATACTGATGACGGTAATCCGATGTCCAAGCTGTACCGCGATCGTCTCCAGCAGCCGCACTTGCGGAAGGGTTCTGGGAAAACCATCGAGCACGCAACCTCCCTCGCAATCCGATCGGCTCAAACGAGTTTTCACAACTTCGGCAAGAATGTCATCTGAAACAAGCTGGCCCGCCGCCTGCACCTTTCGAACCTGCAAGCCAAGCGGCGCATCGCTGTGCGCCATCTCGCGCAGGATGTCTCCGGTAGCAACCAAAGAAAGCTTGAGTCTTTCGGCGAGCAGATGCGCCTGAGTGCCCTTACCCGCGCCCTGCGGCCCCATCAAGACGGTGATGTCAGGCATATCACTCTTAGTAGCTGCGGCGTCCGCGCATGCGGCGGCCTCGCGGACCGGCGAATCCATCGTAGTGGCGCATGATCAGTTGAGATTCGATCTGGTTCATCGTATCCATCGCTACGCCGATTACGATCAGCAAGCTAGTCCCCCCGAAAAAGAAGTTCACTCCTATCCCCGTCGTCAACCACGACGTCAATGGGTTGGAGCGAAGCAGGTTGTCAATAGACGGCCCGATGAGCGGAATGTACTGGAACTGAAAACCCTGGAGCAGGAACTGCGGCAGCAACGCAACCATCGCCAGGTATGTAGCCCCAACCGTCGTCAACCGCGTCAGTATCTCATTCAAGTGATCTGCCGTGCGCTTGCCCGGCCGAATACCGGGGATGAACGCGCCATTCTTGCGCAGATTGTTTGCGACTTCATCGGTGTTGAAGATGATCGAGACGTAGAAGAACGTAAAGAATATTATCGCCGCAGAATAGATGAGGTAGTGCAGCGGATGTCCTTGTCCGCCGATCTCAACAGCGAACCTCGCGAGCGCCGCGCGCCACCCGGTCGTCTGGGTCGGATCGGTTCCGATAAAACCGAGAATGGTCTGTGGGAACGCGAGAATCGACGATGCAAAGATCACCGGAATGACGCCGCCCATGTTGACTTTCAACGGCATGTGAGTCTGTTGCTGCGGTATCGACTGGCGGCCCACCATGCGCCGCGCGTGATTTATGGGCACCTTTCGGAACCCGCGCTCAACAAAAACGATGCCGGCAATGATGAGTACCATCACCAGGAACAAGGCGATCACTCCAAGCGCAGTGCCGGTTCCACCGCCGATCAGCTTCTCATACATCGTCTGGGCCGCCGACGGTAACCTGAGCACGATACCCGCGAAGATTATCAAACTTATTCCGTTGCCAACCCCACGCTCGGTTATCTGTTCGCCGAGCCACATGATAAACGTGGTGCCGGTCGCAAGTGTCAGCATCGTCATCGCAATAAAGCCGACGCCGGGGCTGCGCACCAGCGATCCGCTGTTAGTCGCCTGGTTCTGCAACCAGTATGCGATGCCAAACGACTGTACCGAACAGAGCAGGACCGTGAGGTAGCGGGTATACTGGGTGATCTTTCTTCGGCCGAGATCGCCTTCCTCTTGAAGCGCTTTGAGCCGTGCGCTCACGACCGTCATCAACTGAAGTATGATCGACGCCGTTATGTAGGGAGTGATTCCGAGCGCAAATATCGAAACAACTTTGAAGTTTCCGCCCGAGAACAGATCCATCACGCCCGCCAGGCTGCGCTGCAGATCGCCCGTGTTCCAGAGTGCGGCGAGAGCGTCGGGGTCTATGCCAGGCGTCCGCACGTGCGAACCTATCCGGTAGATCGCCAGCATCGCGAGCGTGAAAAAAACACGTTTGCGCAGGTCAGGCACCGCGAAGATGTTGCGCACGCTGTTGATGAAATTCTCGATCATGACCTTGAACCCCTCCGGCTGACTTGCCGCCTGCGGCTACTCATCTGACTTGGCTTCGCTTGCCTCGGCCGTGGGTGAGACAAGAGTCGCCACGCCGCCAGATGCCTCGATCTTTTCTCGCGCCGCCCCGCTGAAGCGATTAGCCGTAATGTTGAGCGCCTTAGTCAGCTTCCCTTTGCCAAGTACCACAACGCCGTGGTAGCGGTTGAGCTTGCCTTTTTTGATCATACCACGCTCGGCCATTAGCTCTGGAGTGATGTTGTCGGACGGTTCGAAACGCTGATCCAGATCGGCGAGGTTTACTTCGATCCATTCCTTCTTGAAGATGTTGGTAAACCCGCGCTTCGGCAGTCTGCGCTGGAGCGGCATCTGTCCGCCCTCAAACCCTGCGCGCCCAGAGTAACCTGAGCGTGACTTCTGACCCTTGTGCCCTCGCGTAGAAGTCTTGCCGTGTCCCGAGCCCGGGCCACGTCCCACTCGCTTCTTATTCTTGTTCGCGCCTTCCGGCGCCCCGATATTGTGTATTCCTAGTGCCATTGTTTGCTCCGCCTGCAGCCTCAACTCTGAGATTCCTGATGAACGCGTCAGCGCTACTCGATTATCCGCAAGAGGTGCGGCACCTTCTTCACCATTCCACGCATCGACGCCGTATCGGGGCGCTCAACAACCTGGTTGAGCTTCGTAAGCCCGAGGCTGCGCACAAGGCCCTTGTGCGCCTTTGGTGTTGCGATGGTGGATCGATACCATTGGATCTTTATCGTAGCTTGACTGTCGCTCTCTTTGCCCTTAGCCTTCGCCATCTTGAACTCCTATTGGTTCCGCGCTTTGCTCCTAACCCTTCGCTCACTTCACGCGGTCTGAGTCTCATCCGACATATGCCGCCTGAGTCGCGCGACCGCTGCTGGATCCTTCAGGCTCCTCAGCCCTTCGAACGTCGCACGTACAACGTTGTGCGGATTGGACGAACCGATCGACTTGGTCACCACATCGCGAACGCCAACTAACTGCATGACCGCACGGACCGGTCCGCCCGCGATTACGCCCTTGCCTTCAGGGGCCGGCTTCAGAAGTACGCGCCCCGCGCCAAACACGCCGAGCGTCTGGTGTGGGATCGTCGAACCCGCAAGCGGCACGCGAACCAGGTTTTTCTTGGCGGCTTCGATGCCCTTCTTGATCGCAAGCGGCACTTCGCGAGCTTTCCCCGAACCGAATCCGACGATGCCGTTCTCATTGCCGACCACGACGAGCGCAGCAAACGACAGGTTCTTACCGCCCTTCACCACTTTGGTCACGCGATTGATTGAGATGACCTGGTCCTTAAGATCAAGGCCCGATGCTTCTATTCTTTCCATATCTCCCCGTTCGAAGTAGCATAGACTTTAGTCTGTGTCCGCGTGCTTGCCTCTATCTAACGGTACACAGACTAAAGTCTATGCTACTCCTGCAATTCAAAATTCAAGTCCCGCTTCTCTGGCGGCTTCGGCGAGGCTACGAACGCGGCCGTGATAAATGTACCCGCCTCGATCGAACACGACGTGCTTGATCCCCTTCTCTTGTGCACGGTCCGCGATCACCTTGCCGATCTCTTTCGCCGCCGCAATGTTCCCGCCGGTTCGTCCACGCCACGCTGGTTCGAGCGTCGATGCGGAGACAATAGTCGCGCGCTTTCCGTCGTCTATGATCTGCGCATAGATATGGTTCACGCTTCGGTACACCGCGAGCCGCGGGCGCTTGGCGGAACCCGAGATCTTATTTCGAATCCGCTTGTGAACCGCTTCCCTTATTTCCTGGCTTGTCTTTCTTCCCATCTTGCTTTCACCTCAATCGCTGATTGCGGTGCGATCATCGCCCGTCACTTCAGCGACTATGTAGCAGCCTAATCATAAGCCGATGCTATTTGCCGGTTTTGCCGGGCTTGAGCTTCAACGCTTCGTTGGCGTAGCGAACGCCTTTTCCTTTGTACGGATCGGGCCGGCGAAGGCTCCGCATGTCGGCGGCGACCTGGCCCACCTGCTGCCGGTCCGTGCCCGTTATCGTCAGCGTCGTCTGGTACTGCTGAATGGGCTTGTTGACGCGTTCGATCTTGACGTCGATGCCCGAAGGCAGCGGGAACTCGATCTGGTGCGAGTAACCGAGGTTGAAGATCACGCGATCTTTCTGACGCTCAGCCTTGTAGCCCACGCCGACGATATCAAGCTGACGGACGAACCCGTCGGTGACACCGGTAACCGCGTTCTGGACCAGCGCGCGAGCGAGTCCGTGCACGGCAGCGCGGTCGTCCGACTCGCGTTCGGCGATCAATGCATCGCCCTCGACGCGGCACTTGATGCCTTCCGGCAGTGGGACCGCAAGCGTGCCTTTGGGTCCGGTGACCTCGACCGTTCCGTTCTCGATCTTGAGCTTTACGCCCTTCGGTATTGATATCGGCTTTCTACCTATTCTAGACATAAACCAACCCCGGGTAGCATAGACTTTAGTCTGTGTTCCGTGGTGCAGCAGCTCTGACTCACACCGGGACACAGACTAAAGTCTATGCTACTTCCTTAATAAACTCGGCAGAGTAATTCCCCTCCCACCTTTTCACGACGCGCACGGCGGTCGGTCATCAGACCCTGTGAAGTCGAAAGTATATTGATGCCCATCCCACCGAGCACTTTGGGCACAGATGTGCCGTTCACGTAAACGCGGCAGCCGGGTTTCGAAACGCGCTCGATCTTCGACATCACCTGCTCGCCCTTTGGGCCATATCGCAGATAGACACGAATGTTGCGCCGCGCGCCCTCGCCGATTATCTTGTAGTTGTTTATGAATCCTTCGTCCTTCAATATCCGCGCGATCTCAACTTTGAGTTTCGAAAGCGGGACGTCGACCTTTTGATGTTTGGCTGCATACGCGTTTCGCACGCGCGTCAGCATGTCGGCTATCGGATCTGTCATACGTCTCCTGAAAACGTAGCATAGACTTCAGTCTGTGTTCGAAGTTCAGCCTGAGAATCGCCCACAGACTGAAGTCTATGCTACCTGTAACCTACCAACTCGACTTCGTGACCCCGGGGATGTGCCCCTCGAGCGCGAGTTCGCGAAAGCATATCCGGCAAAGCGCGAACTTGCGCAGATAGGCGCGGCCGCGGCCGCAGCGTCTGCACCGGTTGTGAACTCGCGCCGTAAAGAGGTTGAGATTGAGTCCCGCCGCTTTTGCGCGTTTCATTGCCTTCTTGTTTGACTTGCCCTGCTGCTCCTTAACCCGAAGCTTTGCATTGGCCAGCGCGCGCTTTAGCTCGTTCGCTTTATAAGTCGAAGAAATTCTTGCCATAATTCGTCCCTAGTCCGTAGTCCGTTGTCGGCAGCCTGTAGTGAGCGGTCCAGTCTCCGAAGAGCGACGGACTGACTGACTACGGACTACTAACTACGGACTATTTCGTAAAGGGCATTCCGAACTCTCTGAGCAGGGCGCGACCCTCCTCGTCGGTTCGAGCCGTGGTCACGATCGACACATTCATCCCGCGTGTTCTATCAACCTTGTTGAAGTCGATCTCGGGAAAGATCAACTGGTCCTTAATCCCGACAGTGTAGTTGCCGCGGCCGTCGAACGCTCGCGGACTGACGCCGCGAAAGTCGCGCACGCGCGGCAGCACAGCGTTAATGAACCGGTCCAGAAACTCGTACATCCTGTCGCCTCGAAGCGTCACCGAAACGCCCACTGGCATTCCCGTTCGCAGCTTGAAAGCCGCAATCGACTTCTTGGCTTTTGTGATGACCGGCTTCTGGCCGCTTACCGTTGAAATCTCCATCGCCGCCTGGTCGAACACTTTTGGGTTGGCCTGCGCCTCGCGCCCGACGCCCATATTCAAAACTACCTTTTCGAGCCGCGGCACGGCCATGGTGTTCTTGTAGTTGAACTCCTTCATCAGCGCCGACACTATCTTGTCCTTGTAGCGTTCCTTCAGTCTGGCTGCCATCTTCGTTTCCCTCGTTACTGATGCGATGTGGGATCCCGCCTTCAGTATCTACGCAAACAAGTTCGCGCTCAATTCAAAGCGTGTTAGCATCTCCCACTTACGTTTCTACTGCTTCTCGATCGCCGCGCCGCATTTCTTGCAGGCGCGATGGCGTTTCCCGTCTTCAAGCACCTGGTGCCCCGAGCGAGTCGGCTCGCCGCAGTGCGGGCAGAGCACCATCACGTTTGACAAGTCGATTGGCGACTCGCGCTCGAGTATGCCGCCCTGAATGCCGCGCCGGGTGTTGGCTTTGTTATGGCGCTTCACCATGTTCACGCCCTCGACTATCACTTTGCGCTTCGACGGCTGGACTTCGATGACGCGGCCCTTCTTGCCTTTGTCCTTACCGGCGATCACGACCACCCGGTCGTTCTTTCTCACATTGATCTCAACGTTCATTTCACTGGTCCTTGGTCACTGGTCACTAAGTCATCAGTCATTGCCGTGTGGCTCGAAGGTTCAATGACTAATGACCACTGACTAATCAAATTACCTCGGGCGCGAGGCTTACGATCTTCATGAATCGTCTCTCGCGCAACTCGCGGGCGATCGGTCCGAAAACGCGCGTGCCGACAGGCTCGTTATCGTCCTTGATGATGACGGCTGCGTTCTGGTCGAAACGAATATACGTCCCGTCCTTGCGTCGAGTCTCTTTCCGTGTGCGAACCACCACCGCGCGCACAACCTGTCCCTTCTTCACCGCTCCGTCTGGCGACGCTTCTTTTACGGCGGCGGTGATCACATCGCCCAGACCGGCGCGCGAGCCGGTGTGTCCCCCAACCGGCAGGATCATCGATATGCGCTTGGCCCCGGAGTTGTCCGCAACCTCGAGGATTGATCTCATCTGAACCATTGCTGTTCCCCCGGTAGCATAGACTTTAGTCTGTGGCTCAGTCGGTCTGACTACCACGCAGGACACAGACTAGAGTCTTTGCTACTTCACCTCGACTTCTGCACAATCTCAACCACCCGCCAGCGCTTCCGCGCAGACAACGGCCGCGTCTCGGCTATTCGCACGATGTCGCCAATGTGCGCGCCAATTTCGTCGTGCGCCATGAACTTAGTCCGCCGGCGAATATAACGCTTGTACTTCCGGTGCCGAACCTGCCGTTCCACGCGAACGACCACGGTCTTTTGCATCTTGTCGCTGGTGACCAGACCGACCTTCTCCTGCCGGCGATGCCTGGGCGGTGTGCCCGGAGCGGGACTATCCACCTCGACCGCGTCGCCAAGCACCTTCACGTTCGTCTCAGTGATCGCATCCGTGATCTGCGGGTTGACTGAGCTGGAATCGCTTCCTGATTCGCTCGCGCCTTCGGCCTTCTCGATGTTCTCTTCCATAGCTATCCTTCTGCGTTTCTACTTCTGCGCCGCCGCACCCTCGCGCTCGCGCAATAACGTCTTGACTCGCGCCAGATCCTTGCGCGACTCGCGAAGCTGCTTCACAACGTCGGTGTTGCCCAGCGACAGTTTGAATCGCATCCTGAAAAGCGACTCCTTGAGTTCGTTAACTCTGCCGCGCAGGTCGTCATCGGACAGATCTCTTAGCTCTTCAGCCTTCATACCAGCCCGCCTCCTTCCTGCTCCTTGCGCGTGACGAACTTGGTTTTGATCGGGAGTTTCTGCGCCGCCAGCCTCATCGCCTCGGCTGCAGTTTTCTCGTCCACGCCTTCCATTTCAAACAGAACGCGGCCGGGCTTGACCACTGCCACCCAACCTTCAGGCGCGCCCTTGCCTTTTCCCATACGCGTTTCGGCCGGCTTTTTGGTGATCGGCTTGTCAGGGAACACTCGAATCCAGATTTTCCCGCCGCGCTTTACAAAGCGAGTCATCGCAACGCGAGAAGCCTCGATCTGTTTGCCCGTTATCCAGGCCGGCTCAAGCGCTTTCAGCCCGTACTCGCCAAAAGAAATCTTCGCGCCGCGTGTAGCGACTCCACACATCCGCCCGCGCTGCTGCTTGCGGTACTTCATTCGTTTTGGAATTTTGTATTCTGCCATTATCAGTAGTCCGTAGTCAGTAGTCCGTAGTCAGTGGTCAGTGGTCAGTGGTCAGTGGTCCGCTACGGACTACTGACTACGGACTA
>CAZJQQ010000097.1:0-15532 GCA_964548075.1 uncultured Clostridia bacterium
AGGGACGGGGCGGCAACTGCTAATCCGGGAGCACCCCGTCTACTCGACCCCGCTCTTCGATGTGAGGTTGGCCCAAACGCGCGGGGGCAAGCCTCCCTTCCCAACCTGTGATCCTGCCAAGCGATCCGTCACAGACAGTTGCATGCATCACGCGTCACGTTTCACGCATCACGTTTCACGCATCACTCCCTCAGCAGCCTCGACGGCTTCGGGACGGCTCTCAACCCGAATTGTTGCACCGCGTGTTTCTGTATGTGAGCCATCGCTTCGTCGATTGAATCCGTCATCAACAACAGATTGAGGTCCGCCGCGTCGATAGTACCGGCCCTGACCATGCGCTTCAGAAGCCCCTCGAGCGGACGCCAGTATTCTCTACACATCAGCACCACCGGGAAGTTCTGGATCTTCCGCGTCTGAATCAGCGTCACCGCTTCGAACAACTCGTCCATCGTGCCCACTCCTCCGGGCATCACCACGAACCCATAAGAATACTTGACCAGCATGACCTTTCTCACGAAGAAGTATCGAAAGGTCAGCACCTCGTCCAGGTAAGGGTTCGGCTTCTGCTCGAATTCCAGCTCGATGTTACAGCCGATCGAATGCCCACCGGCTTCCTTAGCTCCGCGATTTGCGGCTTCCATGATGCCTGGCCCGCCACCGGTCATAACGGTGAATCCGATCTTGCTCAAACGGCTACCGACCTGGTGGGCAAGACGATAGTAAGGATGGTCCTCGGTGAATCGCGCCGAGCCGAACACCGTGACGCACGGGCCGACGAAGTGAAGCACGCGGAACCCCCTCAAGAATTCGCGTACGATTCGGCCGAGCATCCACAGCTCCCAACTGCGCGGTTGGGGTCCTTTGAGAAAAACGCGTTCCTCGCGGTGTTCGCTTGGTGTTGCAGGAAGAGGTGAGGCTTCTGATGTCATGCGCTAAATCGTACAACAGATTGGCGCGGCCGCTAACTCACATCCATGGAGATTGCCAATAGAAACGAGCTCGCGTTAGTCGCTTCATTCGACGCGCAGGATCATGCACTTGAGGTAGTAGGTCTCGGGCATCGAGATCAGCACCGGATGATCGCGGGCCTGCGTGCGCTTCTCGATGAGCTGAACGCTGCGGCCGGCGTCGGCCGCGGCGCCGGCGAGCACATTCAGGAATGACTCTTCGCTCATATGATACGAGCAGGTGGATGTGATGAGGGTGCCGCCGGGAACGAGCATCTTCATCGCGCGCAGGTTGATCTCCTTGTACCCGCGCATCGCCCCTTCAATCGACGCGCGGTTCTTCGCGAAGGCCGGCGGATCGAGGTTGATCACGTCGAAGCGCTCGCCCGCCTGCTCCATCTCCCGCAGCAAATCGAAAACGTTCGCCTCGACAAACTCGATATTGGCCGCGCCGTTCAACTCGGCGTTTCGCCTGGCCCGGGCGATCGCCGGAGCTGAAACATCGACGGCGATCACCTGCTCAGCCCCGCGCGCGAGGTTAAGCGCGAACGCACCCTGATACGTGAAGCAGTCGAGCGCTCGCCCGCGAGCGTAGCCGCGTGCGGCGATCCGGTTCTCACGCTGATCCAGGAACGAGCCGGTCTTCTGTCCTTCGACGAGGTTGACGGCGAGCCGCACACCGCTTTCCTCTATCACAAACTCGCCGGGGTCCGACCTGTAAACGACTCCCGTCACGCGAGGCAAGCCTTCGAGATCGCGAACGCGCGCTTCGTTGCGCTCGACGATCGCGCGAGGGCTGTATCGCTCGGCGAGCAGCTCGACCCACATCTGCTTGAGCGCGTCCATGCCCTGCGACAGCGTTTGAATAACGAAGCAGTCGTTGTAGCGATCGATGATCAGGGACGGCAGCAGATCGCTTTCGCCGTAGACGAGCCTGAAAGCGGTTGCATCGCGGACGACTTGCTCGCGCAATCGTTCGGCTGAAGCAAGACGCGAGAGCCAGAAATCGCGGTCTATTTCAACGTCGTCTAACGAGACCATGCGAAGGGCTATCTGCGAACGCGAGCTGTAGAGCGCGCAACCCAACACGCGCTTGTGCGAGTCGATCACGCGTACGATGTCCCCCGCCTGGGCGCCGCCGTCGTCTGTCAGATCGCTGCGATAGATCCACGAGTGGCGCGCGTGAACTCGCTGGGCGCCCCGCTTTGTTATGGTGACCGTTGTCGGCATCGCAGTGTGACTCTATGATAAGCGGTGAGCAATGACAATCGGCGAGGGTTCACAAGAATCGGAGATTGCAGTGTATCTGGGGCTCGGCTCGAACCTCGGCGACCGCGAAGCGAACCTTCGCGAAGCGATTAAGCGAATAGAGGCGCTGGGGCTCGAGATCGCGCGTGAGTCTTCGATCTACGAAACAGAACCTGTCGGCTTTGAGGATCAGCCGTGGTTTTTGAATCAGGTGATTGAGACTAAGTCCGTAGCTGAGCTGAATTCGTCCCGCGTGCTGGTTCTCGGTGATCCCGAGACTGCCACTACAATTCAAGCTGAGGCTCTTCTATCCAAACTGCTCAAGATCGAGCACGAGATGGGCCGCGAGCGGACAATCGCCAGCGGGCCGCGAGTAATCGACATCGACTTGCTTCTGTTTGGCGACGTGATCATCGGGCAGTCGCAAGAAGACATCGCCCACTCGAAAGAAGTCAAAGAGGGGTTGTCCATAAACCTTGCCGATATCGTTGTGCCTCACCCACGGATGCACTTGCGCCGCTTCGTGCTCGAGCCGCTTTGCGAGATCGCTCGCGAGGCTGTGCACCCCGTACTGAAAAAATCCTGTCGTGAGATGCTTGCTTCGCTTGATGATGCTTCAACGGTCAGACTCTACTGCCAAAGTCGATGAATGAACGAAAGACAGGGCTCTTGCTGAGTCGCCTCCTTGCGCGGCTCGTCGATATGTTCGAGCGTCTGAAACGGGAGGATGGCCGTGGAGACTTCGCGAGTCTTGCCGTTCCAGACAAGCTCGACCTCGCGCTTGTCCTCGAAAGGAATAAAGCGGTATTTCTCCGGAAGCGGCTTGTCCTCACTGATGAGCTTGATGAGGTCACGCTTCTCGGCATCGGAGAGTTCGTATTTCTCGGCGTCGTGCTGTCGTCGCATAGTAGAAACTCGTTCCCAGTCAATTAACCGTCAAATAAGCGTAAGTGCAAAAAGCCCTGCAAATCGGGGCTTTCCGAGGGCTGAACGCCCGCCTTGGGGGCTTCCAGTCAAATAGCCGTCAAATTACTACCCAGTCAGAGTTATTACCCTCTTTATTACCCTCTTAAGAGGTTATTACCCTCTTTCGCCATTTCGCGCCTGGCCCAAGGCCGAGGCACTCGACTCGTCCGGCAGCTTTCAAATCGCGCAGCAACCGCCGGATCATATCGCGACTAACGCCGGGACAGAGCTTTTCCAAGTCCGTGATGCCAAACTCGCCGTCAATCGATTCAATCGCATGCTCAACGAGTTCGGTTTTCGCGCCACGTGGTGACTTAACCTGATCAATGCGCGCCTCAAATTCTTTGCAGGCCTGCGTCAGGGTGTAGAGCAAGAAATTGATCGTTGGCCATGGGTCGTGTTTACCTTCGTGCCACCCTTGAGAGCTTTGTTCTAGCACTTCGTAGTAGCGTTCCTTGTTCTGCTCGATAACCCGTTCGAGGCTGATGTAGCGGCCCACTTCCAGCCCACAGTGGTAACAAGCAAGCAGGAACAGCAAACGTGAAGCGCGGCCGTTGCCGTCGCGGAACGGATGGATACAAAGGAAATCAAGATTCAAAGCGGCGGCAAGAACAAACGGATGAACCCATTTTTCACGAACACCTCGCTGCCACAACTCAATCATCTCAGCCATCGCCTTCGGTGTTTCTTTCGGGCTAACAGTTTTGAAACGCACGCGGCTGCCGCCATCAGCGAAGGTCTCGATGATGTCCACATCTTCTTGCTTGTATGCACCGGCATCCCAGATTTCGCCGCGAGAGAGTCTGTGAAGTGTCTGGATCGTGGCTTCGGAGACCTCTAGCTCCGCGCCGCGCTCGTGAATGAGTTTCAGCGCATCGCGGTATCCGCGCACTTCTTCCTCATCTCGGTCACGCAGAGCTGCCTTTCCAAAAATGAGCGTGCCAATGCGGGATCTGTCGACCTCCACGCCTTCGATGCGGTTTGAGGAGATTGTGCTTTCAATGAGGGCGTGTTCACGAAGCACCTTGAGTTTTTGCGGCGACTGGCGGGTGAACAGTTCCTGTTTGCCGCGCGCTTCGGCGAGATCGGTCAAATACCACGTTGTCCGCATGGGCAGCGTGGTCGGTTCGGCGGCGAGTAGGCGGAGAGTCATCATAGCTGTTATTTGTATTCGGTGAAGTCGGCTTTGTTGGCGCAGAGCATTGTCTGCGGCCCGCCGGGCAGCTCAAACTGCAGGCCAAGGGGGGTGGCAATTTGCCCCCACCCTTTGAAAGCCTCAGAAAGGGTATGTACAACTTGTACCCACCCTTTCTTTAACTCCGGGTCACGCTGTTTCATCCGTTGAATGTATTGCTTTGTATCGCGTGAATCGATGAGTGCCGGCACGCCGCCTTTCGCGATAAACCACCATTCGTTGTTGAGCCCGTGTGAAGACCCCGACGATGCCACCAGCTTGCCTGGTGGAGGTTCACGATGGCTGCTACAACAATCGCATTGCGACTCGCCAGATGCCACGGGCTTGCCCCGTGGAGATTCACGCAGGCTGCTAGTTTGGCGGCACGCGTATTTGGCGGTTAGCAGCCAGCGTGAACCTCCACGGGGCAAGCCCGTGGCATCCCAGATCCCATACTCGGCTTTGTGTAGCAACGACCGTGAACCTCCAACGGGACAAGCCCGTGGCATCGTCAGGGTTTTCACACGGTTGTTGTTATAAATCACGCGGTGGATTTCCGTGCGCTGGAACAGGGCAATGCGAGTTTCGGGATTGGTGATGTCTTTGCTCATGGTCATCCTTTGTATTCGGTGAAACTCTCGGCCACACCCAGGAAGCTTGCCGGCGCGTCCTTCTCAAAACTCTTCTGATCCACGAAAACGAAATCGTAACGCTGCCCATCTTCTTCGGCGGCCGTCGCATCCGCGCACCATAGCTTGAGCCGCGCCATCTTCTGCGGCAGATCCAGCTCCTCGCGTCCTTTGGTCTCCACAATCCAGATCACTCCATCAGTGGTTCGCACCATGAAGTCGGGCGTGTAGTTGGAAAGATCGCCGTCCCGCTTCACGTAGTCGAGCTTGAAACCGACCGCGAGATAGTTCTTGGCAAACGCAGCTACATCGCTGGCAGATTCGAGGAACGCGGCGAATGAGAGTTCAAACCCACCCGAGTGCGGCTCGCCGACGATCTTGGTGAAGATCGACTTTCGCGCGGCGATGTACGGCCGGTGTTCAGTGCGAAACGGGCGAGTGTTGCGGAGACGAATGCGGTCCTCAATGTGAGTCGTGCCTGTGTCCTCAATCGTCAGCGAGTTGATGGCGGTCTTGAACGAATCATAGAGAATCTTTCCCGCCGCCGGCTCGGAGAGATTTCGCAGCACAACCGGGTCTTCCAGGTTCACCGGCGAAGGCGAGAACAGATACTCGCGCATGAAGGTCTTCACCCTTCCGTAAAGCACGTCGTAACCGCCGACGAGACGAAGGTCTTTCAAGAGTTGCCTCGCGAAGAACGCGACGACCGACCGGTAGTCAGCCGGCCCGGAGCCGTCGAGCTGAATCGTGTGATGAATCTCTGAGTCGAGCATCATTTTGAAAACGATTTCGCGGGTCTGCTCGGGCGTAAACGGCTTCAGCGCGACCAACTGATTCTTGAACGTCGCGGGATCAAGCGCATCGAGATTCTTAAACTCGCGGTTGTACCGGCGCGTCAGCTTTGGAATCGGAATATCGAGCGCGTCGAGGTCCTTGTCCTCGCTCTCGGTATCCACTTCGACGATGAGCGAGTCCTCGCGTTTGGCGCCGCCGCCCATCGGCTTGTATTCGAAGGTCACACCTTCGCTTTGGATCGATTCAACAAAATCCATGAACGCAGGCGTGCCCATCACGGAGACCGTTTCGTTCGCATCGTCGTTGCCGAAGTACATTCGGCGGAGACCGCGGCCAAGCGTCTGTTCCGGAAGAATGTTCGACTTTGCCACGTAGGCGCGTAAGCCGACGATGGTGGTCACGTTGCGCACATCCCAGCCCTCCTTGAGCATAAGGACGGAGACAATCGCTTTGTGCGGCGAGTTCCAGGTGTCGATTTCGTTCGCTTCCTTGCGAAGTTTTTCCAGTTCCTCGTTGTTCTTGCCGCTGGCAGCTTCTGAAATCTCGCCGTTGTTCTTGGTGTGAATGACAAGCACCGCGCCCTGGAGTTCCGGGCAAATCTTTGCGAGATATTCGCCGACCTCATCGCAGTTTCGCGTGTCGTCCACCATGACAAAGAGGACGGCCTTCTTTCCAAGCGCCTCGTGCTCGGCATAGCTCTTACGCCATTCCTCGACGCCGAGCTTAAGGTAGTCGTCGTACTTCTCGGTGAAGATGGCGCTCTTCTGTTCGTGGAGCTTCGCGCGGCTTGCAGCGTCCGGCAGGACCGGGTGCTTAACCACGTTTTGGTGAATCGCTTCGACAAGCGGATAGTCGGAGACCGTCTGGACAAATATCGCGCCGTTGTCATGACGCGGCGTCGCGGTGACATCCAGTTGGAGCGCGAGCCGGCGGTCCTTTTGCAGCATCCGATGATGAATGTCCTGGATGGATTTGAACCAGGCCATCTTCGGATTGTGAATGTGATGAGCTTCGTCGTTGAACACCGCGAGTTCTTCAACATCGCGGACAATCTCACCAAGGTCGGTCTTACTGTCGGTGGTTTTGCCGATGGGCTTCGGGCCAAACGGCGCAAGAAAGTAGTCGCGCAGGTCGTCGTCTTCGAGCGACGGATCTTGAATGTCACCAAGAAAGACCCGATGAATGTTCGTCAGAAAGATATTGCCCGTGTCGCGCAGCACACGCACGTCGTCCTGGATGTGCAGAGTAAGCTGGAAGTCGTCGCGCCAGTTTTGTCCTTCGCAGCCGTTGTCCGGCAGAACCGGATCGTTAAAAAAGATGCGCAGTCCATCGAAGTCGGCACGCAGCCGGTCGAGCACAATGATGTTCGGGGCAATGACCAGGAAGTTGCGCGAAAGTGTTGAGTCGGACTCATAGAGTTTGTGAAAGAAACTCCAGGCGATGAGCAGCGAGATGACTTTGGTCTTGCCGGCGCCCGTCGCCATTTTCAAAACGTAGCGCGGCCAGTCTTCGTCAAACATTCCGCTCGATACCGATCCTGACGCATCGAAGCGGAGCAGATCAAACTTGTCGCGCGCGCGGCGGACCTCGTAAAGCCAGATCACAGTTTCAACAGCTTCTTGTTGCGCGAAGTAGTACCGAAACGGCGAGAGCGAGCCGTCGGCATTTTCGAGCAGGTGCTCTTTTTCAAACCAGTGGGCCAGCAGCGCACGCGAAGTGCCGGTCGCACCCGCATAGCCGCTTACGCGCCACGCCCAGATTTCCTCGCGAACCTTTGCAACGAGAGGTGGCAAGAGCTTTTCGTATGCGGTAGCCCGAAGCGCTTCGTCAGCGGGAAACCATCGTTGTTCCGGTAGGAGGGGCGCGTAAGGCGACGTTGGGAAATCAGGATGTAAGGACATAGCGTCTGTTCAAGCGTTGGTAAGAAATGTTAGGTCCGAACACATGCCGGTCAATACTAGTCATTCCGGCACTGTGTATCAACGGCTCTTTGCACAGAAGTCGGCTTGGTCAGAACTATTTGTCTCGCGTCAGTTTCCTAATCAAGTACAGCAGCCGGCCCATGTTCGCAGGCTTGGAGATATGAGCGTTGTATCCGGCGGCCAGCGCAAGTTCGCGGTCCTCTTCTCGGGCGTAGCCTGTGAGCGCGATCGCCGGTACCTGTTCCAGACCCGGAGTCTTGCGCAACACTCGCATGAGCTCGTACCCATCAACGTCAGGCATCCCGATATCTGAGATGATCAGGTCCGGCGGCTGCTCGGTGGCTAGTCGCACGCCTTCCATCGCTTCGGCGGCGATCAATACTTCGCATCCGAATGTGCCGAGCCAGAGCTTCAGCATATTGAGCGTATCGAGCGAGTCTTCGATTACCAGCACCCTCAACTGCAAATCCTGAACCTCGCGCTCGTCTGCGACAGACTCTGAGGCATCCTCCTCTTCGTCGGCCCGGCGGCTGCCGGTGATCGGCAGCCTGACGGTGAACCTGCTTCCGCGCCCGGGGCCCTCGCTTTGAGCCGTCACCCTCCCGCCGTGCAGCTCGACGATCGCTCGGGTGATCGCAAGCCCAAGCCCCAACCCTCCAAAGCGCCGGTCTATGCCCTCGTGTGCCTGGGTGAATCTTTCAAAAATGAAGGGGAGGAATTCGGAATCGATTCCGATGCCCGTGTCTATTACCTCGATGACGATGCTCGCCGGAACGCCCGGGTCGCCGCCGTCGCGTTTCAGAACAACCGATGCTCGTCCTCCTTTGGGTGTGAACTTCACCGCGTTTCCAAGCAGGTTCGAGATGATCTGCTGCACGCGCATCGGGTCTACGGCGCTAACGATCGGTTCATCAGGCAGGCTCAGCTCGACGGTTATTCCGCGCGCCTCAGCCTGCGGGAGCATCTGAGCGACGGTTGTCTTGACCAGCGCGGCAAGATCAGTCGGTGCGCGCTCAAGCTCGATTTTGTTACTGATGATGCGCGTCAAATCCAGCAGGTCCTTGATCAGTTCGGAGAGCTGCCTGGCGTTGCGCTCGATCGTATCAATCCCCTGGCCAAGCAGCGGATCGAGGCCGGCAAACGGTTTCAGCAAATGAGTCCAGCCGACTATCGGGGTGAGCGGAGTGCGCAGTTCGTGCGACAGCGTCGAAAAGAATTCGTCTTTCGCCTTGTTTGCCTCGCGCAGTTGCTCGAGCAATCGCGCGTTGATCACGGCAGCTCCCGCCTGTGTCGCCAGGATTGCCATCGCATCGGTTTCAGTCTTGCTGTACCGGCGTACTGATTGGGACCCGGCGCCGATGACTCCGAACACCTTGCCCTCGCTTACAAGCGGCAACGTGACTATCGAGGCGATCCCTTCCTTCTTCCACACAGGGTAGTTTGGTGAAACGTTAGCCAACTCATCGATATCTTCGATGATCGACGGCAGCCGGGTCGTCATCATCCCCGAGAGCGCCGGGTCGAGCCGAGTAAGTTGGCGCTCCTTGACGTACCACTCAGACAACCCCCTGTGCCTTAGGAGGCGCAGCTCGCCCGATTCGTTTATGTAGCTGATGGCGGCTCGCTCGGCCCGGCAAATCACCATCGCGGCTCCCACGATGGCATCCAGCGTCTCGTCCAGCGTGAGCGTCGCGCTGAGTTTCAGCGAGAGATTCTGCAAGCTTGTCAGCGCGCGGAGCTGTTCGCTAACGCTGCTGTCGGCCGTCATAAGAACGACACCTCAAGAGACCCTTCGGATTGCGGGTGGCCGGATTCTACACGAATCATGAACGGACTCGCAAAGAAGCTGTCCGATCAGAGTCTTTTCAAACGGTTGCTGGTACGCGTTATACTGATCGTGATACAAGCTGCTAGTCGTAGGTCGATCGCGGAATCATCGGCTGATCGCTCAAGGAGGTGATTAGCGCCAGTAACTAAGGTCAGGTTATGTACTTCAAACAGTTTTATCTCGGGTGTCTCGCGCACGCCTCTTATCTGATCGGCTCCGAAGGCGAGGCAGCCGTGGTCGATCCTCAACGCGACGTCGATCAATACATCGCCGAAGCCGAAGCCCAGGGCTTCAAGATCAAACACGTCATCGAGACCCATCTTCACGCCGATTTCGTGAGCGGGCACCGCGAGCTTGCGGCGCGCACCGGCGCCGACATCATTTTCGGCGCCAAATCCGGCGCCGAGTTTCCTCATCGAGCGGTCAACGACGGCGAAGAGATCAAAGTTGGCCGGGTCACGCTGCGCTTTCTCGATACTCCGGGTCACACGCCCGAGAGCATCTCGATTCTGGTGATCGACAACGACGTCTCGCCGCAGCCTCAAAAGGTATTGACCGGTGACGCGTTGTTCATTGGCGACGTAGGCAGGCCGGACCTCGCGGGCGGGCGCGGCTACACCGCCCAGCAGATGGCCGCGTCGCTTTACGACAGCTTGCACAGCAAACTGATGAAGCTCGACGACGCGGTTGAAGTTTATCCGGCGCACGGAGCCGGCTCGATGTGCGGGCGCAACATCTCGAAGGAGACTTCCTCGACAATCGGCGAGCAGCGGCGCTTCAACTACGCGCTGAAGCCGATGTCGAAAGATGAGTTTGTCCGGATGATGACCGCCGACCTGCCCGAGGCGCCGGCTTATTTCCCGCGCGACGCCGAAATTAATCGAACGGGAGCGCCGGCCCTTGAAGAGTTGCCACGGCCTGGAGAGCTGGCGCCGGAAGAAGTGGACGCTCTTTCAAAGCGGGGTCATATGCTTCTCGATGTTCGATCGTCGGCGGCGTTCGGCAACGCCCACGTCCCCGGAGCGCTGAACATCGCGCTCGGCGGACAGTTTGCCACCTGGTGCGGCACGCTGATCGGCATAGGAACACCGATCGTTCTGATCGCCGACGACATAGCGGCGGTTGATGAAGCAGTGATGCGGCTCGCGCGCGTCGGCATTGAAAGCGTTGCGGGCTACCTGGGCGGCGGGATGCGCGAGTGGGATCAAGCGGGGCTGAAGATCGAAGCGATTTCTCAGATGCCGGTCGATGAGCTTCACGATCGAATTTCAGAGGGCGCTGATCTTCAAGTTCTGGATGTGCGCCGCCCCGGCGAGTACGTTGGCGGTCACGTGCCCGGCGCGATCAACGTGACGCTCTCGCATCTCGAGCAGAAAGTCTCCGGGTTGAATTCGAATCGTCCGACCGCAGTCATCTGCGCGAGCGGTTATCGTTCGAGCGCTGCGACGAGCATACTCGAGCGGAGAGGTTTCTCGCAGATCTTCAACGTGGTGGGAGGAACCAACGGCTGGATAAACGCCGGCTATCCGGTTGACAGATAGAGCAAGCTAGTAGTCAGTCACGCTCAAGGTGTTCATCAAGATCATCGTGACGGAGTACTAGTGTACCATTCACTTCTTCGCGCGCCGGTCAGGCAGGTAGCCTGCCTGACTGGCGCGCGGGAAAACGGGCTGGCTAGATCTTGAACGGCGATTGTTTTTCGAACCCCGCGTTCAACTGGCCGACGCGGAAGTAATTCGATGTTTGGTCGGGAGGCATGCGGCCCACGATTGTTTTGTGGAACGCCCGGTAGTTGCCCTTGAACTTGCCGCCATTCCAGACCCGCAACATCGTGCCGGTGAACAAGCCATTGAACGTGCCATCTTGAGAGAGCTGGTTATCCTGGCAGCCCGAGATGAGAATTGCCGAGGCCTTGATCGCATCGCGCGATTCTTTCAGCTTGGCGTCCCTTAGAATCGGGTCGTAAAAGGCCTTGTTATCGCGGTAGGTGCGCAAGGCCACTTCTGTCGGCATATTCCGATAGCGAACCTCCCCCGAGGTTCCATCCGCGGCGCGCGCAGGAGCGGTGGGCGGATAGAATGCCACCTTCAACACAGTCCCACTGTGGCAACTGTCCGAGAACACGAGGATTCGCACGCCCGCGACAAATTTGCCGAGCAACGCATAGATTTCGTCGTCCACCAGCTCTCCGTCGTACAAGCACCACGTCTCATCCTCGCCATCGTCTTCGTCGCCGTTAAGGTCAGGGAGCTGGCCCCCATGACCGGAGTACGTGAGCATAAAAATGTCGCCGGATTTCAGAGACTTTGCGGCGTTAGTTATTTCTTTGATCACCCGCGACCGCGTTCCTGCTTTGGTCAGCAAGGTCTTTACCGTGAAACCTGCCGACTTCGCAATATCAGTCATGTCGTGGGCGTCAGCTTCGCAGGCGTTCAGCTCGCCGGACCAGCCGCCGTAGTGTTTTGGGTCAACCGCGTTTAGTCCTATTGTCAGCCCAGCACCTTTTGGCATAGCTTCCTCCTAATCTGGAAATTTTCTACTTAGGAATCATGACATGAAAAGTGACTAGTATTATGCAGAAAGTGTCAAGCGAACGGTAGCGCCGGGTGTGCGTCAGATGTTCGCGCATACCCACCTCGTGTCAGAGGTGGGTTCGTGATGTTGTAGCCTCCATTTGAGCACATAGGACGGTCTGGGCTTCTATGAAAGGCCATAACATCAAATACTCACTTCTCACGAAGTGGGTATGCGAGCGTCAGGCGCGCTTCGTTGTAGGCAGCAACATCGGGTACTCACTTCTCACGAAGTGGGTATTCGACAAACTTTCAGTTTGTCGGACATCACATCCTTTTGCCTTCCCTCTCGGCCTCACTCTAGAATACCCTTCGCCGCTGACTTCAACTTCAATTCGGAGAACGTGAATGCAAAAGAAGATCGCGGCGCTGGCGTGCGCGGCGCTGCTGCTGGGTTCCAGTGTAATCGCTCAAGACCTGACCGCTGAGGCCCGCCAAACAATGGAACGCTCAGACGTGAAGCGCGCGTTCGATTATGTCGATGCGCACAAAGATCAGATACTCGCGGAGTGGATCGCGCTGACCGAGATTAACGCGCCGTCCGGCAAGGAACGCGACCGCGCCGAAGCGGTTCGCAAGCTGCTCGAATCGCTCACGCTCGACAAAGTCTATTACGACTCGAAAGGCAATCTCATCGCCATTCGCAAAGGCGCCGGCGGCGCCAAGCCAGTTGTGTTTGACGCGCACCTCGACACGGTCTTCCAAGAAGGCCTCAAGATCAAGGCCCAGGTCCGTGATGGCAAGGTATTCGCGCCCGGAGTCGGCGACGACACGCGCAATGTCGAAGCGCTGCTTGCCTCAATGCGCGCGCTCGATGAAGCCGGAATCACAACGAAAGCCGATCTGATCTTTGTGTTCACCGTTGAAGAGGAAACGTCGTTCGGCGGAGTGAAGCACTTCATGGCCGAGAACAAGGACCGCATCGGCCAATACGTCGCGCTCGACGGCGGGTACGAAGGGTTCAACTACGGCGGCATCGGCATCAACTGGTACAAGCATCACTTCATCGGCGCGGGCGGACACACAACCTCCAAGACGCCGCCCTTCTCGGCTACGATCCCCCTCGCGCGCGCGATCACGCGCATCTACTCGCTCGACTTGCCGAAGGACCCGCCAGTACACTTGAACATCGGGATGCTTGGCGGCGCTGACGTTGTGAACGCCAAGGCGGCCGACGCCTGGTTCACTGTAGACCTCAGGTCCACTGACCAAAAACAGATTGACGATTTCGAGCAGAAGATCGCCCAGATACTGCGCGAAGAGGCCGAGCGAGTGGGTATGACCGTCAAGACTGAGCTGCCGGAAGAGAAGGTCCTCGCGGCGCAGATACCCGGCAGCCGCGAGTCGTTCACCGTGCGAATGGCCGAAGCAGTGCATCGAGCAATCGGTTTCGAAAACGTGCCCGTTGGCAACAGCGCTTCGAACAACGCCAACATCGCCTTGCTGGCAGGCTTGCCGGCGATCTCGACCGGTTGCGCCCCGTGTGGAGGCGATCACTCGTTGGGCGAGTGGTGCCAGATCGAGCCGCTCTATCGCGGCATCAAGAAGCTGATATTGCTCGAGGTAGCACTGACGCGAAAATGATGTAGATGATGTAGCATAGACTTTAGTCTGTGTCTCGTAGTTCTCCAAAAGACGAATTCACCGGCCACAGACTAAAGTCTATGCTACCACTGGAGGAACTATGAGAGGTTCAAACCTGTTGTTCATGGCAAGCTGGGTAATTCTGCTGGTGGTTTCAGGAGCGATCATTCTCCTTTCGGCACAATCGCTCCGGATCGCTTACACCGGCGGGCAAGACGGGCTGACCAGCGAGTACACACTCACTCAAATTGGAGAACAAGGCGGAGACCAGGCAGTCAAAGCGTTCCGCGGGCGTCGCGCCACGGCCGCCACCTGGGCGATGGGCTACGCGCTTCTGGCGATCGCGGTTATTTGGATACCCTATCGGCGAGGCGAGAAGTGGGCTTGGTGGGCGGTGTTGGTTTCGGTGGGCCTCTCGCAATTCTTGTCGCTTGGGCGCGCAATCACGTTAGGAACAACTGCCGGCACAGCCACGCCTGCGGTCTTGCTTGCTTTTGTCTTGCTCGGGCTACTGGCGGGCGCCCCGCGAGTGTTTGGGGATCGCGGCGCCCCGCGTTAGAGTGAGAAGGTCGTTGAGCTACGCGACGAGGCTCCGGTGATCATTGGCACCTTGCAGGGCGCCATGAGGTTCTCATTCTAACCTCCTCAGTCCGAAGCCTCCGCTACCCTCCAGCGCAGACACACGTATTGTTGGCAGTGTTTCTATCGAGAATGGTAAACGTAGCGCCCGGAGAGAAGACCTGCATCGTTGCGATACCGCTCTTCATACAAGTGTCAATCCTCGCGAGCAGTCTGCGATCCGGCCCGTTGACTTGAAGTGTAATGAGACAGCCCCTTCTGATGATCGCGGCGTTTCCTGAAAGAGTGATTCCACCAGCGCAATTGATGAACTGGTAGTCTCCGGTGTTTGTGTTGACGAGCAGCAAGTTGCCGCTGCTGTCATCTTGGATGCACGAGTCGAAGGAGCGAATCTTGGACACGAACGCGTCGTTACTGCCCCCGCCGTTGACTGTCTGAAATGCGCCCGGAGTGGTCGGAAAACCCACCGACTCTGTGGACCCGGTAAGATAAGCACTGCCCGCAGAGTCGACGGCAATTCCGAAGCCAATATCCATCCCGCTTCCGCCGAGGTATGTGGAATACACAAGCGGCAAACCACCGGCGCCGATTTTCGCCACAAAGACATCGCTCGATCCGGCGAGGCTTATCTGGAGCGAATCCACGATCGGAAAATTCGCCGACTCTGTAAGGCCCGTGACGTAGGCGTTGCCGAATCTGTCTACCGCTATACCTAATCCTTGATCTATCTCGCTTCCGCCGAGGAATGTTGAATAGATGAGAGCGGAGCCGGTAGGGTTCAGCTTAACCATTCGATCACCGCATTGGCAGACACATCTCCCTGCCGTCGCGCTATGTTAAAGGGTCTGTAAGAAGAACATCTATGACTGCTGTCACACCTCTCCGTGATTGGTGTCACTCGCCGCTAGCCGCCCGCCTTCCGCGCCGCTGTCTTTGTTGTTCGAACTCCTGTCTTTTGTTCAACCGTCAGTAGTAGGTATAGGACACGATCTCGTATCCTTGAATGAACGTCACTGCTGACTCCTCAGCAAAGTCCAGAGTGCTTTGAGTTCGCCGCCAGTGGATCGTGACTGACTCGTTCTGACGACAGCAAGGCAAAACTGCCGAGGCGCTGTAAACAACATCCCAATTATTGAATCTTGCGTGTGGACCAGCCTCGTGGCCTACTTGACGAGCGAAGTATATCGCTCGGCGAGGCAGTCAGCAACGCCGATGCTGCCTGAGTCTCAACGCAGGGTGTGATTAAAAGTGGGACTTGGGCCATAATAACGGCAAGCCTTCCAGGAA
>CAZJQQ010000098.1:0-14956 GCA_964548075.1 uncultured Clostridia bacterium
CAGCAACGCCGAGTTGATAGGAGCGCTGTTCTCGTAGATCGCGAGCTTCGTAACGCTTGTCGCAGCTTCCACCGGCGTAGGCGTAGGCAGCCGGCCCACCGCCATCTCCGCAATCCCGTCCAGATTGAAATCAGCAAACCAGTCGTCGCTTGCCGTCTCTGTGACCAATGTGTCGATCAACTTCGTCGGCACCAGATCGTAGCCGCCCAGTCCGTTGTAGTTCTTCGGATCGTAGCTGGCGCTGCCTGCAAGCAGCACGTATTTGGGCGCTGTCTTCCAACTGCTCCTCGCGTATGCGAGAAAATCCTTGATCGCTTGCGGACTCTTGTTACCGGAGTTGAACTCGTCGTAGAGGTCTTCGACGTCAACGAGCGCGACTCTTAAGCCTTGCGACTGTCTCAACGCTTGGAGCTGCGCGTAGCTGTCCTTCAAGCTGCCGTGGGTGATGATCACCAGATCAGCGCCATTCGCCGCGCTCCGCCATGTCGAAGGCTTGTCCTGCGTCACCGCCAAAGCGCTCCTTGTCTGATCTCCTCCCAGGGCTAACAACGTGCGAGTTCCAGTGCCGGGCACCAAAACCGTCAGCACGAATGCGGGTGAGGTCTTCTGCGACGTGACCGCCGCGGCGACCTGAGAGGGGGAGAGTGGATTGGTGACATCGAATATCTTCACGTCGCCGCTGGTGAATCCACCCAACGTCACTTCCTGATTCGCGGTAGCGGTGAACTTCAACGCGTTGCCGTCAGCCGCGTACGAGTGCCAGTAGCTCACTTTGATGTGATCGACCAGCGATACGTCCTGTCCACCAGTCTGACTCGCGAGCGTGACCAGGTTCTGGCCTTCGGTGAGCAGGCTGTTGGGCACCTCAAACTTTGACACTCCCTGCGCCTGGTTGTTGTACTGGATCGTCCCTAACGGATTGCCGTTCAAGCTGACGGTGACGACGTGTGGCACCGAGGTGAAGCCCTGCATGCCGACCTCGATGGCCGCCTGACCGGCAGCCGTGGCGTCTACGTTTTTCAAGGTGATCGCCTGATCTACAGAGGCGCTGCCTACGGGGGTGCCAAAGAAGTTCTCGGCGTCACCGTTGTGAACACCAGTGAGATAAATCGATCGGTCTTTTCTCTCAACCGCGTACAGGAAGCTGTTGGAGGGAGGAAGTCCGCCTTGCCCTTGCGCGTTCTGAATCCTCAGACCGGCGCTCCCGACCATCAGCGAGTAGACGTGAGTATCGGTCGAAGGGGTGTCGATGCCCTGGCCGTAGAACTCGATCGCCGATGTCGAGTCGAACGCGCCTTTGTTGGTGATGACCGAGATCGGTATCTCAATGCCATCGGCGAACAGTTGAAGCGCGTTCGGGTCAACGGAAGGATTGAGCCCCGCAGCAACAAGCTGAGGTTGAGTCACTCGATACCAGCCTTCTTGTTTGAGGCTGATCTTGAGGGTCGGGTTCAACGGATTGATGGGCGGTTTGGGACTGACGACTGCGCCGGTGAGCTTGACCGCGCCCGACGTGGCGGTGTTGGCGAGAGACTCGACCGGACGGGTGACGCCGTTGTAGGTGCTATCGGAGGCCATGTCCGAAAGGGTGACTGTCTGGTCTGCGATGGCCTGCTCTCTGGGTGACATCTTAGAGTCGGAGGCCTGGCTGATGATCGGGCCGTGCCAGACGGTGTACCCGCTGAGGTCAATCTCTTCGACCCAGAAGGCAGAGTCTTTGGCTTGATCGGCCGAGGTCTGCCAGGCATAGGAACGTCCGGCGGTCATGACGGTGCCGGGTGAGGCCATCAACCCGGACCCAACGATGAGAGACTTGTTGATGCGTACACGTTTGCCGTCTTGTTCACGATAGATGTTAAAGCCGAGGTTGTTGACTTCGCGCCCGGTCTCCCACTGAAGAAGGACACCGTCGGTGTGATGCGTGGCGCTGAAGGAGATCGCTTCCACAGCAGTTGGCGCCGAGATGCACTCCGCGCCGCTGGAAACTCCGGGGATCTGAGAGCTTGTTACGTTGGTCGCGCTTACCCCATTCGAACCAACAGCGGAGCCGTAGACGTCGTTGGCGGTAGTGGTTATGCCGTTCGCGCCGCCTGTAACGGTGATGCTGGCAGCCGCTCCGTAGAGAAACACGACGCCGCCTCCGCCGCCTCCGCCCGGCCCATGCCGATTTATCCCGCCGGCGCCTAGAACCTGGCTGTGCCAGGCATCGCCGCCGCGTCCGCCCTTCGCGCTTACAGTAAGCCCCGATGGACTGCCGTTCACAGCGACTATAACAACGCTGCCGCCCGCGCCTCCGCCACCTCCGCCATCATTCAGCGTGTTGTTGTAGGCGGCGGCTCCATCGGCGTTGATAGTCCCCGTGCCTTGTAGCTGTCTCGCTCTGATAATCACGATGCCGCCACCTGCAGCCCCGCTGCTCGCGGCGGTATCTCCGGGATCATTGTTGCGGCTGCCTGCCCCGCCGCCTCCTCCCATTACAACGCGGCCAGGGGCCCTTTCAGCGAAAGTGACGCCGCCGAAGCCGCCGACTACGAGATTCGAGTTCCAACTGTTACCTCCAAGTCCACCGGCTCCGCCGTTGCCTCCGCCGCCTCCGCCAGAGTTCTGATCATTGCCGCCCGGATTGGCGGTGTTCGGATCGGCGTCGGTGCCACCGCCCCCTGCGCTACCGGGCGCGCCCCTTGCCATACTGCCATTGGAATAGCCCTCAGCACCGCTATCGACAACCGCAGCCGCTCCCGCGTCCCAAACGTAGCGCGGCGTGCCGGCGATTCCCTCGCCCTTGGAGCCATGAAAACCAGTCAGCGTCGCTGCCGATGTCGGCGCCGTGCTGCGATAGTCGCCGTTGGAGCCGCCTGCGCCTTGAAGCTGCAGTCCCGCTCCCCCACGGAAACCTAATCCGCTGACGCTGACGGTGCTGTTACTGAGACCTATATTGTCCTGCACATCCAGGGCGAGTATGCCTCCTGTACTTCCGTTCCAAGCGCGCGCTGTCAAACCTGAGCTTAGTGCTACTGAGACGTACTGCGGCACGCGGACGACTTGAAATCGGCTCTGTCCGCCGGTCGTGTAACCATTGAGCAAGCCGGCTCCGCCCCCACCCGTGATAGTCACTGCACCGGATACGACCGCACTGGTTGCCTTCACGAACTCGTAGCGGCCGACTCCGTTGGCGTTGGTGTAACCGCTTCCGGGATTGCCGTTCACCCCGTCTCCGTATCGACTGTTGTTTGACGTGTTGATTGAAGCGCCCTGCATTTGAATTACCAGCAACAGGTCGCCTGAGCTAATGGCAGTTGCTGCACCCGTCGAAGCGCCGACCTGGATCGTGGTCGCCCCCGCTGCCACGGTCGCAGTACCGGGATAATAAGTATTGACGATGCCGGTGATCAGTCCCGGAGAACCGTCCTTACCCGGCGTCGCGCAGGTTTGCGCTGGGGTGAACTGCGAAGCGATCATCATCACTGCAATGAGGCAAGCTGGTCGAATCGCCTTTTTCAGCCACACGCACACTTTCCAACGGGCATGAATGCTCTGGATCATCAGACCTTCTCCTTGAGGGCCCCGCCTACCAGGCGGTATTCCTTATTAGTGTCAAGCGGGGCGGGGGTGTAGGGACGATGTGGCTCAGTAGGTCCACCAAACAGCCCATGCGCAAACAGGCAACACGTCACCGGGCGATATTTACTCTGAATGAATGCTGCTGAACTCTGACTGATGAGGGGCGTACTGTTTTGCCAAAGGGGCGTCCTGAGCCGATGCAGAGTACCATAGGCGTTTTGGTTCGACCCACAATCCTGGCAAACAATTCGCACTCTAGTTCCTCACGTTCCATATGGAAACCGGCTGTATCGTTGGCGGTTCTCCACATCATTAGTCGCAGTCCTACCAGCGGGACTACTACAGCGACCTGCGTTCCACCGCAGCGCCGATTGCGAACTCCTTTTGGCTTAAGGGAATAGAGGCGCTTCACTGAGCGTTCGAACTCCGTCTTGTTGAGGAGGACCATCAAAGCGATGAAAAGACTTCGGTCAAATTGACCGTAGTTGCGGAACGTCTGGCTTGGAGTGGTGGCGCAACGGTTACATGCATGAGCGTCCGGGCCGACGCCCTGCTCAGGCTTAAGGCGGAAACGTCCGTAAGTCGGGCCTTGTCTCTTCAAGGGGCGGACGTGAGTACCCTTTGTCAGAGAGCCTACAGTACCAACATCGTCTTGAAGGCCGGACTACGAACCTGTGATCCTGCGCGCATCACTTTCGAACTCCGTCGTTATCGATCCCTGAATAAGCACCGGCCGGCCGCAAGCCGAGCCACGAGTCCCAACTCGGAGTCAGGAACAACTCGGCGTAGATCTTCTCATTCAAGCTCGCAACGTCCGAAGGCGCCGCTCCGCTCGCGAGCCACCCGTGTATCCGAGCGCGAAACACATACTCGTTGCGAACGGTGTCTTCGGCAACCGCGCGCTCGAGAGAGGTAACTGCCGCTTGAAGCGAGGCGCCCGTCAGCGATGCGTCTTTGAACAACATCAACGCGCGGGTCGCTTGATCCATAGTCGCGGCCTCGGCGTGCAACCCGGCGATCATCGACCAGCCGGCATCGCTTGCGATTGAGTCCAGCAACTTCGGATTGTCCGACATGCCGCGGAGTATGGGCCGCTCAACCATCACGGCTTTTGCGATCGCAGCGGGCGCAGCCCTCTGAGCGCTTGGCGGACTTGAAACCGCACCACTCGATCTTGGGATTTCTCGCGAAGGAGCTGCTCGAAGCCCGGCTCGGTTCACGTCGTTGAGCCAAGCGTTCTCTAACTCAATAAGTCGCGTCTCGTGATATCGACGCAGCGCGGCGTTGCGCTCTTGGTCGGTTCGAAACGCAGCCGGTGTCGCCGCGGCTGATGATAAGCGAGCCAGCTCGCGCAAGAACGAGCCAGGGCTGTACATTCCGGGCAGCGCATCGATCACGCGGCCTTCGGAGTCGAGCACGTAGTGAATGCTGTTGCCGGTGAGCGTCCGCTCCATCTTGCGACCGTCGCCAAAGTCGATCGTCACTCTGGGAACCGGTCGCACTGATTGCCAGTGCAGAACGAAGCGTTCACGCATGAGTTTCGACACCTGTTCGTTTGCGTAGAGCGTGATTCGGAAGAGCCGGCTATTGGCGCAACTCAAATCTTCGTCCAATCGGCCGAGCAGCCTCAGAGAGAGAATGGGCTTGCCCAGCGCTCGAGCGGCCGCCTTCGCTTTCTCGATGTCCGTGTACCAGTAGAGCTTCGAAGCATAGCAATCCTTCTGTTGACAAATCGAGTCAAGCGCCGCCAGCACTTGCATGCTTTGCGTCGGCTGCAAGCGATCGCGCGAGCTGCCGGCTCTGTTTAGCGACGCTTCAATCTCGGCGCGATTGGCCTCAACAAAGGCGCGCAATCCTTCGGGGCCCATCGATCGCAGCTCGGCAATGGCATTTGCGGATTCGTCTTTGTGAGCTGCCACTGCGCGTCGCGCGAGTGATTCCGTCGAGTGCTTGGTTGGTGAATCGCCCAGAGCGAGCGGTGAATCTACCAGGGCGGTTGGTTTATTGGCCCGCGCTGTCGGTGGAGCGGCTAGCGCGGCGCTCCCGATCGATAGGGCGACGACCATCGCCAACAACGGTCTAGGCAACACGTGTTCTGGCAACGAGTGTCTTGGCAACGAGTGATTTGGCATGAGTTCTCTCCTGTTGCTGGTTTGAGACACGAGCGGGCAGTCGAATTTGCAAACGCGACGCCGACAGGCTTGTTCCGGTTTGTTAGAGTCTCGCCGAACCCTTCGTACGCGCTGATGACCCTCTTCAAGCTCTATTGCGCTTCGTAATCACTAGATGATAGATTCTGCCGCGTCGTTATTGTCATATTAACCCGATTCTTCCCCGTGCAAATGTGGGTGCCCGTCACTGCCTCGCGGGCGAGTTTTCACTTCCCGCCAGCGTTAGTGCAACCGTCAATTCGTAAGAAGTAAGAGGAGACTGCTTATGACAAGCAAGAAATCAGACCGGCTGGATGTTCTGAGAGCAACCCTGACGTTTGGCACCCGCGCGCGGTTGATGCTCCTGACGGCAGCCGTTATGGCTGCGATTTGGGCTGCGACTCTCCATGCGACTTGGGCCACGACTGGGTCTGCGTCTGGACTGGCAGGTGCCCGCCCGCAAGCCGCGACAAGCACGGGTCAATCCACGGCGCTCGCGAGTCAGCATGCCGCGACTGTCCCGGCTCAGTCTACAGCGCTCTCGCAGAAGATGCCTCTCGACCCGCAGATCACGATGGGCAAGTTCTCGAATGGGCTGCGCTACTACATCCGCCCCAACAAGAAACCTGAGAAGCGCGCCGAGCTCCGGCTGGTCATCAAGGCCGGCTCGATTCTCGAAGACGACGATCAACAGGGGATGGCTCACCTCGTCGAACACATGGCATTCAACGGGACCAAGAATTTTCCTAAGCAGGACCTCGTGCAATTCATCGAGTCGCTTGGCATGCGCTTCGGAGCAGACCTGAATGCCTACACGAGCTTTGACGAGACGGTCTATATGCTCCAGGTCCCGACTGACAAGGCTGAGGCGATGGACAAGGCGTTTCTGATCCTCGAGGACTGGGCGCACAACGTCACTTTTGATCAGACCGAAATCGACAAGGAGCGCGGAGTCGTCATGGAAGAATGGCGGATACGACGCGGCGCCGGCGAGCGGATGCAGGCGAAGATATGGCCAATCATGCTCAAAGGCTCGCGCTATGCCGACCGACTGCCGATCGGCAAGCCGGAGATCATCCAGGGCGGAAAGCCCGAGCGCTTGAAGAAGTTCTATACTGACTGGTACCGCCCTGATCTGATGGCCGTTGTCGCGGTGGGCGATTTCGACAAGGCCGCGATTGAGAAGCTGATCACGACTCACTTCGCATCGATTCCCGCGGCGACCAAACCGCGGCCTCGAACCAACTACGACGTCCCGGACCATCCCGGCACGGACTACGCGATTGCGACTGACAAGGAGATGACATCGACGATCATCGAGGTTGATAACATGCTGCCGGGACGCGAGCAGGGCTCCGTCGGTGAGTATCGGCAGAAGACCGTTGACCGGCTGTTCTCCGGCATGCTCACCGCCCGTTTTTCGGAGCTGACGCAGAAGCCCGATTCACCATTCATCTTCGCCGCCGCCGGCCGAGGCAGCTTCCTGTCTCGCACGAAGGATCAGGCTGCTCTCTTCGCGCAAGTCAAAGAGGATGGCGTCGAACGAGGGTTGGACGCGCTGCTTGCGGAGCCCGAACGCGTCTCGCGCTTCGGCTTCACCGCCACGGAATTGGATCGGCAAAAGCAGAATGTGCTGCGGAACTACGAGCGCATGGCTACCGAAACGGACAACACAGTGTCCGCCAGCCGGGCCGCCGAGTACATCCGAAACTTCCTCCAAAACGAGACGCTGCCCAGCCCCGACGACGAGTACACGCTGCACAAGCGCTTCCTGCCTGAGATCACACTCGACGAGATCAACAAGCTCGCCAGGGAATGGTTTCCCGATCGGAACCGATTAATAGTCGTCAGGGCTCCAGAGAAAAGCGGGCTGGTGGTCCCGGACGAAACGAAGCTGGCGACCGTCATCAAAGCGGCTTCGGCGAAAGAGCTGAAGCCCTACGTAGATACGGTCAGCACCGCGGCGCTGCTCGAGTCAATCCCCGCGCCCGGCGCGATCGCAAAGACCACGACGAAGGAAAGCGCCGGTATCACAGAGTGGGAGCTGTCCAACGGCGTGAGGGTGATGCTCAAGCCGACGACGTTCAAGGCCGATGAAATCCTGTTTCGCGCGACCAGTCCCGGCGGCACTTCACTGGCGAGCGACAAGGACTACATCCCGGCCAGCACGGCGACACAAGTCATCACCGCCGGTGGTCTGGGCAAGTTCAACGCCATCGATCTACGAAAGCTCATGACAGGAAAAGTTGCGGGAGCGAGTCCGTTTATCGGGGAGCTCGAAGAAGGGCTGAACGGCAGCAGCTCGCGCAGGGATCTGGAAACGATGTTCCAGCTCATCTATCTCAGGTTCATGCAGCCGAGAGCCGACTCGACTGCGTTCACCGTGCAGGCGGCGCAGGCGAAGAGCATGCTGGCGAACCAGTCAGCAACCCCTGAGTTCGCGTTTTTCGAGGCGCTCACCACGGCGAGATTTCAGAATCACCCGAGGAGACGTTTCTCAACTGCGGCGATGGTAGACGAGTGGAACCTCGACAAGTCACTGGCCTTCTACAAGGACCGTTTCGCCGATGCGAGCGACTTTACGTTCGTCTTTATCGGAAGCTTTGATCTGGCGACGATGAAGCCGCTGGTCGAGCGATACCTTGGCGCGCTGCCATCCATCCACCGAAAAGAGACGTGGAAGGATGTCGGTGCGCGGACGGCGACCGGTGTCATAGAGAAAAAAGTCGAGAAGGGTATCGAGCCTAAGAGCTTGAACGCGATCATATTTTCCGGGCCGTTCGAGCACGACCAGATTCACCGTGTCGCCATTCGTTCCATGGCGGAAGTACTGCAAACGAGATTGCTGGAAACGATTCGCGAGGAGTTGGGCGGGACCTACAGCATCAATGCGAGCGCGAGTTACCAGCGGATCCCAAATCCGGAGTACTCGATCACGATCCAGTTTGGATGCGCTCCGGAACGCGCGGACGCCTTGATCAAGCGAGTCTTCGAAGAGATCGAAAAGTTGAAGACAAACGGGCCGACCGAAAAGCAGGTTACCGATGAGAAGGAAGCGCTGCTGCGGGAATTCGAGACCAGCAGCAAGCTGAACAACTACCTGCTGAATCAGATCGCGTTAAGGTATCAGGCTGGCGAAGATCCCGCCGGGCTCTGGAATATCCCGGAGTACTACAAGAAGATCGACGGGGCGATGATTCAGCAGGCGGCGCAGACATATCTCAACATGAAAAACTACATAAAGGTGACGTTGGTTCCCGAGAAGAAATAGGCACAGAGGACCAATCGGGCGGCCCAAGGTCAGCATCTCGGCAGCCGTTGGGCCGGCGGCGCGTTGGCTTTTGAGCTGTGCCTCAAGACGAATGACTGACAACCAGTGGGCGGGATCATGCGGCGTGTTGTCTGTCTGTGAAGCTGTATTGAACGGCGGCGAGCCGAAGGTAACCTAGAAACAGCAGACTGGCGACTAAGGCCTCCGGCGCATTCTCCCGTTGGGATTGTCATCAACAAACATTCAACCGTTATGCCGCGGCCGCAGCCTTCGCAGGCGCCTTGCCTGAAGGGTCCTCTCTCGGCTTGAGCGAATATCCCAGCTTCAGACCAAAGATGAACAGCACAAAAACGATTGCCCCGATCGCGAACAGCGTATCACCGGGCACTCGAAGCCATCGCAGCGTCGTCATCAGCGGGGTTCCCATAAACTCCGGGCTCCGCGCATACCAGTAGCTTTGGTTTACAGAGGCCCACGTTTGCAACAACCCGACTGGCAGCAAGCTCAACAGCATCATCAGCCCCAGCCCGATGTTCATTGCCCAGAACGAGAACTTCAGCAGCCCTTCCTTCCATCCTCGGTCAGCCATCAACGCGCGAAGACACATCAGCGTCAAACCCAACCCCAGCATTCCGTACACGCCGAAGAGCGACCCGTGCGCGTGCACCGGCGTCGTGTTGAGTCCCTGCATATAGTAGAGCGCGATCGGCGGGTTGATCATGAACCCAAACAACCCTGCGCCAACCAGATTCCAAAATGCGACCGCAATGAAGAAATAGACCGGCCACTTGTACTTCGCCACCCACACCGCCGAGCGCGAGAGCCGCAGGTCTTTCATCGCCTGATATCCGATCAACACCAGCGGGACAACTTCGAGCGCGCTGAAAGTCGCGCCCCACGCAAGCGCCGCCGTGGGCGTGCCCGAGAAGTAGAGGTGATGATTCGTGCCGATGATCCCGCCCGCAAGGTA
This sequence comes from uncultured Clostridia bacterium, assembly GCA_964548075.1. GTDB lineage: Bacteria > Acidobacteriota > Blastocatellia > UBA7656 > UBA7656 > Onstottus_A. The sequence continues at coordinate 9,953 of CAZJQQ010000098.1, forward strand.
GATCGTCGCTGCGATCAGCGAAGCTTCAGCGGCGAGCTTTGGGCGGATCAGTTTCAATCTCGCAAACAAAAATGCGATGACCGTCGTGGCGAAGACCTCGAAAAAGCCTTCGACCCACAGGTGCACAACCCACCATCGCCAGTATTCCACAACGCTGAGGTGAGTGTTTCTGCCGTACATCAACCCCGCGCCATAAAACAGGGCTATCGCGCCGGCCGAAAGAGTGAAGACCAGCACGAGTTGCCTGTGCTCACCTTTTTCTCTAAGCGCGGGCGCGATCACCCGGAGCATCAGAAACAACCACAACAGAAGACCGATGAACAGTCCGGCTTGCCAGATTCGTCCGAGATCGAGGTACTCCCAGCCCTGATGACCCCAGTAGAAAGAGTTCGTTTCGCTCAGGCGATTGTGTACGCTCAGGTACTCGCCTGCCAGCGAACCTGCCACGACAATGAGGAGCGCGACGAACAGCAGATTCACTCCAAGCCGCTGCCCCTTCGGTTCCTTTCCGCCGACGAGCGGGCCGATGAACAGACCTGCAGCGAGCCAAGACGTGGCGATCCAGAACAGACCGATTTGAAGATGCCACGTTCGTGTGATGCTGTAGGGAAGCCATCGCGAGAGCGGGATTCCATACAGACCGTCTCCTTCAACTCCATAGTGAGCCGTCACCGCTCCGGTGAGTATCTGCACAAGAAACAGCGCGGCCACTACCACAAAGAACTTGAGGGTCGCCGCCTGCGACGGAGTAGCTTTCCATCCAAGAATCGGGTCGGTTGCGGGCGCCGCCTCCATCGGCTCAGTCGGCGGCTGCGCGGCGTAATACCAGACGAAAGCGCCGATGCTCGCGAGCAGCATCATGATGCTCACGCCGGTCCAGACTACTGCATCGCCTGTCGCCACGTTTCCAACCAGCGGCTCGTGGGGCCAATTGCTGGTGTAGCTGATCGTGTCGCCGGGGCGATTGGCCGCCGACGCCCACGCGGTCCAGAAAAAGAACGAGCCGAGCTTGTGCAGCTTCGCCGGGTCGGTCTGCGCTCCTTTGGGAATCGCGTAACGGACATTTCCATTGCTGAAGATGTCCGAGTAGTACTTCTGATTAGCCTCGAAGGCCTTCGCCCGCGCAGGGTCTATCGTCAGAGTATTCGTCGAAGCGTCAAACTTGTTCGCCCGAATCAACTGCTTCAACCGTTCGCGCAGCGCGGCTTGCTGTTCGGGCATCGCCGAGTCGTAGGGTGTGCCGAGTTGCGATGTAGACCATTCGTTGAGCATGAACTCGGACTCGCGGTGAAGCCAGTCGGCGCTCCAATCCGGCGCGACGTAGCTGCCGTGTCCCCAAATGGAGCCCACCTCCATGCCGCCCATCGCCTGCCACACGCTTTGGCCTTCGGAGATTTCCCCATTGCCAATCAATACCTGGCTGTCGGTGGTCACGACGCGGTCCGGGATGGGTGGCTTTTCACTATAGATGCGCGTTCCCACCCATCCCAGCACAACAAACCCGAAGATCGTCACGGCAAGAAGCCCAGTCCATAGACGTTTCATATGTGCTTCGTCCTTCCTCCTTAGTAAGTTCCGAACGTTGTCGGAGCAGTTGTTGATGCTCGAGCCACGTTGCCGTAATGCAAGGCTTCGGCCAATTGGGGATGGTTATCCTACACCAAAGTTGGTTCTGATTCACCCTCAATAGTGGAGTTCGAGATCAGTGGCTCGCGGCTCGAGCTGATTGTTTTGCAATCGCCAGGTTGACCGACCATATGAGAAGAGAACTCCGACAACATTGACGCTCATGGAAATGGCGCAGTGCATAATGGTAACGGCCAGACTCAAGTGTGCATTTGAACCGCAGTTGACCAGAGCTGTCACCGAGTTGCCAGCACACGACCGCACTGGTAAAGTCGCGCCCGCATCCAACTCTAGTTGAGGAGTTCACGAGGACTTGACCTTTCATTCGCTCAAGGTTTTTCAGGCCGCGATCGCCCTTATGGCCGGCTTCTTGGCTTTCCCTGCAAACCCGCTGCTCTCTGGAGCGAATGCCGGCATCGAGAAGACTCGCGCCAACGACGACACGGTCGCGTCTCCCCGGCTTGTGCCTCACAACGGCACTCGACCAATTTGCTCCTCGCCGGATTCCGAGCGACACGCGCATGAAGACGCAAGTCAACCGCAGACGTTTATGGCATCGGCGTCAGCGTCGTCAGTCTCCGCATTGAATGGTACGTTCGCATTTCTAAGATCTCAGTCCCAAGTTCCTTCAGGAGTGACCCTCGCCAGTGATTCGGACAGTGGCCCGCAGAGTGATCGTCCCGAAGCAGACAGCCAGAACCCCGCGGCGCCGATAGTCCCTCCCGTGATGACAAGCCCGGCGCGTGCTGGCGTGGTTGAACAGCGGGCTCAAGGTGCTCGATCTGGAGCGGCGCTGGTCGCTACCTTCGATGGGCTCGGTGTCGGGTTCGAAGGACCTCAGGGCACAGCTAACTTGCGAAACCCATCAGATAACAGCGTCGCCGTTGGATTGAATCACGTTTTCCAGATCGTCAATACGCGGATGGCGATCTTCACCAAGAAAGGCAAACAGTTCAAAGCGACCGGCAAGGTCTTATACGGTCCAGTCGCGACTAACACGATCTTCAAAGGCTTTGGCGGCGCGTGCGAGGCCACGAATAACGGCGATGCCGTCGTTCGTTATGATCAACTCGCCGATCGCTGGCTTGTGGTGATGCCAACGTTCCGGCGCGGAGCCGAGCGTCGAGATCAGCCTAAACCCGGACGATCGGGCGAGCCCGCCCAGGTGAGCGTGCCCGGTCAAGCGGGCCAGCCCGGGGCCGCCGCTCTGCTATTTGTGCCAACACCTCAACTCGGACAACCGCCTCAACCGCGCCCAGGTGATCCGGGACAACCGCCACCACCGGGTTTGCCAGCGCAGCCAGGGCAACCGCCAGGCGTGCCCCAGCAGGGAGGCCAGGTTCGACCACCGGGCCCGCAAGGACCGTACTCGATGTGCTATGCGATCAGCGCCGGCGCTGATCCGTTGGGTCCTTACTACCGGTATGAATTCCTACGGCCGCTTTTCCCCGACTATCCGAGGCCGGCGATCTGGTCCGACGGTTACTACGTGCCGACCAGCACCGGCGATGACGTGATACAAAAGCACGCGTGCGTGGTGGACCGCGCGAAAATGCTGAAGGGCGAGCCCGCGACCGAGCAGTGCATCGTCATCGACGGAGTGAACTTTCTCAACAACGCGGACCTTGACGGCAAGCGGCTGCCGCCACCGGGCGCGCCTAACATCATGATGGCAGCGGGCGGCACACAACTGAACAAGATCCTTGAAGATGACGCGATCTTCGCGTGGAAGTTCCACGTTGATTGGAAGAATCCGGCTAACACAAAGGTCACCGGTCCGCAGAAGATCACCGTCGCTCCGTATCATTATTTGTGTGACGGGCAGCTCACGAACTGTGTGCCGCAGCCGGGTACGGAACAGCGCCTCGACGCGCAAGGCGACAAGATCATGGCGCGGCTCGTCTATCGAAGGATTGGCACCCAAGAGTCGATTGTTGCGCTCCACTCGGTCAACACGTCGGCGGGAGGAGGAGGCGTGCGCTGGTACGAGTTCCGTGTTGGCAAGGACCGCAACCTCGGTCTGTATCAGCAGGGCACGTATGCGCCCGACGGCTTCTATCGATGGATGGCCAGCCCGGCGATTGACGGGCTGGGCAACATTGGTATTGGGTACTCATTCGGAGGGACGCCGAACTTCGCAGGGCAGCGGTTCGCGGGTCGGCTTGCGAAAGACCCGCTCGGCCAGTTGACGCTGAAGGAGACCGTGCTGGTCGAGGGCGAAGGAGCGCAGAACGCGATGCGCTGGGAAGATTACACACAAACGGCCGTCGACCCGAGCGACGACTGCACAATCTGGTACGTCGGCGACTACATCAAGAAAGGCGCGCCGAGCTACTCGAGCAGGATCGGCGCGTTTCGAATGCCGGGGTGCCCAGCCGGACGTTAAAGTGCTGCACGTTTACGTCACACCAAAACAAGTACAGCCCATTCGTGGAAGCGTTTCTGTTCGGCGGTATTCAGCGGCACGGTGACATGGTCAGCCGGGCGACGACCGCCTTCGAGACGTTCCTTTGTGATCACCTCAATCTCATTGTCGGGTCGCCCAACAAAATCCAAGTGCGGCGAACATCCCCGTCACTGATCGCGGCTTTCGCTCTGTTGACAGCGTCGCCCATCGTTATTCCCCGATTCGCAAACACCTGCCGGTAGAACTCCCGGTTCATCGATGCCTGCTCATCGGGCATCGTCATACCCGAAGAAGCCCATACCGCCACCGCCCCTCCCGAGCCAGTCTTCATCAGCGCTTCCGCCAAACTGCTTAACGCCGGATCGTCGAAATACCCGTTCAGACAGGTCATCATCACAAATACCGCCAGATGATTCTGATTTGTGAGCAGCGCTGCGTCCGCATTAGTCAGCAGATCCGCTCTCCACTGGTTCACGTTGCCATGACCCGTGTAGTTGACGATCTTCTGCCCACGGTTGATCGCATCTATCAACGCCGCCTTTGCCTGGCTTCCCATTCGGCCTCGAGCAATCTCGACTACCCTTATATCGCCTGGCACCAGCGCTCGTAGCTGTGAGTTTGCACCTTCAAAGTCGTATCCATCGTTGGCGTCTGCTACCAGCGTTAACTCGGCTGCCGGGCTCGACTGTTCATAGCCAATTATTCTGGCGACCAAACGATCCGCTTCCTCCTTGGTTCGCGCCGGCAATCTTCCTACTGCCATCTCCGGCACTCCGTCCGCGTTGAAGTCCGCGAACCAGTCATCGGAAGCCGTCTCCATCAGCGTGGTGTCGATGAGCCTGGTCGGCACAATGTCCCAGTCCCCGAACCCCAGGTAATTCTTCGGGTCGTAACTGGCATCGCCCACAAGCAGCAAATACTGCGGAGCTATCTTCCAGTTCGCCCTCGCGTATGACAGGAAGTCTCTCACG
>CAZJQQ010000099.1:0-14168 GCA_964548075.1 uncultured Clostridia bacterium
GCGCTCCGCTTGAGCGAGGGGTTAGGCGCCGGCTTTGCTGCGACGTGCATGAGGGTCATTGCCCGGCCGGTGGTTGCCAAAGTTCAACCTTGTTGCCTTCCGGATCCATGACCCACCCGAACTTCCCGTACTCTGAGTCATCGGTCTTCTCAAGCACGTCGCAGCCTTCATCGCGGAGTGCTTGAAGAAGCGCTGCCAAGTCTTCCACGCGATAGTTGACCATGAAGGTCGCCTTGCTTGGAGCGAAGTGGTTGCCACCAGCTGCATCAATCAACCAGGCCGTAGTTCCCTTGGTCGGATTGCCGTCGGCGTCGGTCCAATCAAAGGCTGCACCACCCCAGTCTTGTACGTCAATGCCTAGGTGAGTCTTGTACCAGGCACAGAGTGCCTTCGGATCCTTCGCGCTGAAGAATATGCCACCAATTCCAGTTACTCTCTTCATCTGATCCTCCTTACTCTCTTCATCTGATCCTCCGAATCGAGCCGGACGCGAATGGTCGCCATCCGACGCCTAACGCCAGGCGTCAGCGGGCGCGCGACCGAGCCTTCGTACCATGGCGACTACCGACTCGCGCGCTCCGCTGCACGCCCGTGTTCGGCACGCGCCTCAATTCTGCAAGCGCCGTCGCGCGGTCAACCTACCCCGCTTTTTCCAGGTCATTCGTTCTTATCGAGTCGGCAAAGTACCTCGCGGACATCAGTTGTGTCGTCATACTTTCGAATGATTTCGCTGGTTCAGGCGGAAAATAATACTTTAGTTTGGTCGAAATGACCTCAAGGGAAGCTCATGACGGGAATTTTCGGGCTCCCCAAGTAATCTGATTGCTGCTAAGGAATCAGTCCAAGCTCTTTGCCTCGAGCATAGAACTCGAGATACCCACACGCGGCGCATCGGTAGGTAACAATCGGAATCTGGCTCGCGCTCGAAAGGTCAACGCCGTGCCAGAATGATCCTTTCGGTTCGCCTTGGACCCACTCGGCGACCTTCCGATTTCCTCCGGCGGCGTAATCGACCACGAACCCCTCTTCCATGGCTGCGTTGCATTTTCCGCATTGCATCGCCGTCTCCTCCCTACTCTTGTCCTGGTCATCCTCACGCCTCTGCTCGTCCCACGTCCGCTGCCGGGTCTCGTTCACAGACGCGACATGCGCTTGCAGCAGTCTCGCCCGCCAACACGCCACACGCGGTATCGACGTGGGCTTCGGCAACGCGTTGAGCCCTCACTATGATACGCCACGTCTGTGCCTTTGAATCCCTTGATCGTTTCGCTCGTTCAACATTGTGGCGCAGGCAGCCGAACGTAGACTTCACCGGCTCGCCGTAGGCGAGTCCGGTGCAAGACAGGGTTAGGCGTCGTTTTCATTGGGTTGCGGATAGCAATGCTTCGTCTCTGCTACCGATCGGGCTACCAACGTTTCTAGGACCTTCAGATCGACGTTGGCTAGGCGCCTGATGTAGACACATACCTTCCCAGTCTTGTGCTTTCCCAGCTTGGCCAACAAGACGTCACGACCTTCGAAGCCCGCCGCGATGTAAACGACGAACTCACTTCCCCGCACGGCAAACCCAGCGAGAGCGGAATCGCCTTCGTGACCACTTGCGTACTTGTAATGGTAGCTCCCGAATCCGACGATGCTTGGCCCCCACATCCTTGGCTCTTGCTTGGTAACTCTTCGCATGAGAGCAACCAGAATCTGGGCGTCATTCCGTTGCTCCTCGTTCGCGATGGCAGCAATGTGACTCTCGGCGCTGACTTCTGTGGGTTTGGTCTTGGGTACCGACACATGCACCTCCCAACGGCTTCTTTTCGACCGTACCCCAACGCCAAGCTGAGCCAGCCGCGCTTTTCGCGGCTTGGCTCCAGCGCAAAGTTATGCGCTCGTTGTTACAAGATTCTCAATACTCGCACTAGTGCTTCACGCGAAACGAATCCTGCTCGTCTCTGATAACGTCATCTTCAATTTCGAAGGGCTTAGAGGCGACTGCCGTCTGCCACTCAACCCCTGATAGGCTCCTGAACACAACGAAACGCGCTAGATCGCCTTTTCGGAACGGAACTCTTGCTCCTGTTGCCTCTCCGCGCATGACAAGAACAGACATGCACGGCCAAAGCAGTTTTGTGACAACTCGTGTGTGGCTCATGCCGGTTGGATAGGGCCGACAGAAGCTCTCTGAGTCCATTTGAACAACTGTACTCCAGGTGTTTGAAGAAACATCCCATCGCTCCACCGCATAAGGGTATTCAGTCTCAGGCTGGAGAGTGTCCGTGATGAAATCACATGCCGTGAGTTTTACGGGCCAGAGGTTGAAGTTTGATAGTTCTGCCCGATAAAGCTTCTTCTGTCCGGGAATGCCGATACACGCGTCCTCGACCAGCACGTCGAGGTGTAGCCCGAGCGGAACGAAATGCCCATAGTGATACTTGTGAGTCAATTCAATGCTAGCGATTACGCCGGACAATATTATTACTACCGCAAAGCAGCAGCAGCTTCCGTTGTCGTGACTTAGGCTTCAATGTTATCACTTGGCAAGAACTATCGGTTGAACTAAGCGCTACGCGCAGTCGCTAGCGCGCTCGCCTGAATACTGTGATAGCTCGATCATTCTCGATGGGAGCCTGACCCTCTACACTTCCTTTGAGCACAAACACATTTTCGAACTGGAGGTGTAGCTATGACTGACTTGCAAAAGAGAATGATCGAGTCTCTTCAACTCCGAGGCATGTCTGAGCGCACTCAGGAATCCTACATCCGAGCAGGTGCGCCAACTCGCCCAGCACTACCACAAGTCTCCTGACCTCGTCACCGAGGAAGAACTTAGACAGTATTTCCTCCACATCAAGAATGTCAACAAGTATGCCCGCGCCACGACGACCATCCTATCGCTTATTCTACTTCTTCAAGTGTGGCGCCAACAGGGTGCTCCAACTCTTTGCCAATTGCGCGTACTCTCCTTTGCACCTCTGCGCTCTATCCACCGGCAAAATGCCATTCTTAACCAGCCCTTCGTACTTTTGTTCGTTCTGCCCAAATACCCAACAGAGTATGTTATAAAACCTCTGTTGACTCAGTGAGTGCTCGCCCCAAAATGCCAGATTTTCGACCTTTGTCTCCTGTTTCTTGCTTGCGAGATAAAATGACATAGCCCCATTCAACGCAGCCTGCTCTCCTTCGTCTGATTCACTTGTCAGAACGAAGGTAGACAACTGATCAACAGCATCCTCCTCCTTTCCGGTGATCGGCAACTCAAGTATGTGGACCAGCGAGTGCCCAACCTCATGGAAAAACACGAAGATCGTCGCGCCAGTGACCGCTTCGTCCAACTTGTCCTCAGATTCCACGACCTTGGAAAATGAATCATGAAAATGATCCACCAGTTCGTAGCACATCGAAATCTGCCGTTTATTAGGGTCATAGAAAGCATTGACCTGGCCGCACTCTGCAAAAGTGATGGTGATGTCAACCGGCAAAGCTATCGTGCTGTTGAGCTCGGCGGCGATGGCTTCGAGAAGTTTGTCATCCATAAGCTCCTTCTGCAATTCAGCGTATTTCGGGTTCTTCACAGGACTGTAGATGACCTTGAAATCTCCCTTATCCTGGGACTTCCTGCTTTGACTCGCGCCCAACGCCCGACCTTCACCTGTTAGGGCTGTGCCGCCTGAAACGAGCAGGAGGCCGAGCAACACTAGCGCGATCAAAATCAATCTAGGGCTGGCATAGAGGGAGGTCGTGTGTTTGTAAAACTGTTTCAATCTCATGAACTCTATTCTCCTTTCATTCAATCGTAAGGTGAACTAAGCGCTACGCGCAGTCGCTAGCGCGCTCGCCTGAATACTGTGATAGCTCGATCATTCTCGATGGGAGCCTGACCCTCTACACTTCCTTTGAGCACAAACACATTTTCGAACTGGAGGTGTAGCTATGACTGACTTGCAAAAGAGAATGATCGAGTCTCTTCAACTCCGAGGCATGTCTGAGCGCACTCAGGAATCCTACATCCGAGCAGGTGCGCCAACTCGCCCAGCACTACCACAAGTCTCCTGACCTCGTCACCGAGGAAGAACTCAAACAGTATTTCCTCCACATCAAGAATGTCAAGAAGTCTCAATACGTTAGGCATCCTGTTGGGATGATTGCTGCAGTTTCAACCATAAGGATGACTGCGCGGTCGGGTGCACGGGTGCGATGCACGACGCCTTTCGGAACAACAAACCCTTCCTGAGGCTGGAGACCGATTGATCGGTCTTCGAGGTCGATGATGAAGTGTCCCTCGAGAACGAAGAAGAACTCATCGTCGTTGTCGTGCTTGTGCCAGTGATACTCCCCCTGCATAACTCCCAGTCGAATGACGGAGTCGTTGACCTTGCAGAGGGTCTGGTTATACCAGCGGTCTGTGCATTCCTTAACGAGGGATGGAACGTCGACCAAGCTGAGCGCTGGAAATTGGACATTCAGGTGCGTCGCGTATGAATGGGTCTGCTGTTCGTTCACATCATTCTCCTTGGGTAGTGGGTGCCTAACGTCCGGGATGACCGGGCGCGCGAACGGCACTGAGGGAACCCACAAAAGAATCCAATTCGCGCGCTCCGGTCGATCCCGTTGTTCGGCGGCCTTGCTCGCGGCTACCGTACCTCCCATTCGAGACTCGGCCCATCGAGCGTCACAATGAAGTGGTTGAGGATGTTGCGCCCCAGCACTCCGTCATCCTGGTCCAGCACTATGAACTGCCCCTTGAAGTGTCCTCGCATGAACACAACCTCTGCGCGCACGGTGGCACACTCGCGCACGGTGTTGTCGTACGCCATCACCTCGTAGGCGCGATCGCCGACGGCAAGCGTTAGTGCGTCAACGACGGCTCTCGGCAGCGCGGAGATATCGGCGCCCGAATCGAGGACCATGCTGACCTCGTCAACGCCTGCCCCTGAGGCAAGATTCCGAACGCTTACCGTGGCTAGCGCTGCGGCTGGCGAATACCGCTCGCTGTCATAGGCGGGCATCGTCGCCCTCGAGTTCCACCTGCATCGTGAAATCTGCGGCTTCGTCGCGATGCACAAGCCGAGGCGTCATCATGCGGACGCGATGAGCATCGTCGGCTTCCGGCACGACCACATAGACGCGGGTGTTGTCGGGGATATGGGCTTCCTCAGGCAACACTACACGGCCGTCCTGAACGGTTGCTTCGTACGTCGTCCCTTTCATAGTCCGGTGCTCCCTTCTTGCTGAAGTATACCAGCCGCAGCAACTGGGCGCCGCGGTTCAGCGGCGGCGCGCCAGCGCCGTCCGCTGCAACCGCTTGTTAGCTGGCTCGCCTTGGAGCCTGGCAGTCTTTAGGCTGCGCCGGGCATCTGTTTGCAATGGTGGCGAGTGTGCAGCGCGTAAAACCTCACGAAGTCTTCGACCGACACCGTACCGAAACCGGTGCTCACGACGTGTTGGCCACTGGCGACCCGTCTACGACATTCCTGGTCGAACCTGGCGAGCGCCCCTTCCAGGCGGACGCGCGCCTCAGCCGGCGTGGCCGGTCCGCTCGTAGGGTCAAGCGCCTTGAGGGCCTTAAACCCCTTCGGAAAGACGCCCTTCTTCAAGATCCGGTTGAAGTACAGTCTGGCCAGCGGGCGCAGGAAAGCGGGGGGCATCGGGATCGACGGAGCCCCAGAAACGACGTTCGCCGCTTCTTCCAAGCCACCCGCCACATGCTCCACGACCTGGCTCGGCGACCATTTCCCCGGCGCGCGCGGCGTAGTCCAAGTCGCCGCTGATCTCTCCGCAGCCGCGACAAGGTCGAGGACGGCGGCGCGATTGGCCGCAAGCACATCATTGATATCAGCCATGGTAACCTCCAGTGAACCGGTAATCGACCTGAATGAACCAGCTAACGCCCGCGGTGAGCCGCTGCCGGAAGCGGGAGCGGAGCGGACGCTGTAGGCAGTCGGCTCCACTGCTTCGTTACGCAGCCAACCGTCTCGATAGTGGACTTGCTGGCGCTATGCCTGGCGTCACGACAACGGGCGGATGTTCTGGTTCATGTGAAAAAAGTTCTCTGGATCGTACTTGGCCTTGATCTCTCGGAGTCGCCGGTAGTTGGGGCCGTAGGCGGCCGCCACCGCATCGCTGGGCTCGTCGTCGTCCAGGTAGTTGACATAGCGGCCCACGCCAACGAACGGCTGCATCGCGGCATACGTCTCACGCGCCCACGCGATGCCCTGCTCGTCGTCCGCCGGGTCCGTCCACTGGGACAGCACGAGGAAATTGTAGCCCGGCGCTCGCAGTGGAAAAGCGGTCTCGCCGACACCGACCCGTGTTGCCGCGCCGTGCATGTGCTCGAGGTAGATCTCGCTCATGGGGGACGGACACCGCTCGTAACACGCGACCATCGTTCGGATGGCCTCATCGGTCAGCTCCGGAAGAACCTGCGACTTCCAGTAGTTGCGTGCTCCCTTTGGATACCCGGCGTCGAGCATCGTGTTGACGTCGCAATAGGGCATCGGGCCGACCGTCCCCGTGACAGTGGTACCCAAGGCGTTGATGGGGCGCACGGCAGCCTCGCCGTCGCGCAGCGCACCGCAGTGACACGCGGCGATCGATGCTGTCTTGACTCCCGAGCCGTCCGGCGCCCCCACCACGCTGGCCATCAGCATCAGGTCATCGGATGCCGACGCAGTCAGCTCGCGGAACAGTCGCAGCACGTCGTCGGCAGCGTTGAACGGCCAGAAGACGACCCCGCCGGTGACCGTCGGGCCCACGGGGTGCAGCTGAAACTCGAACGACGCGGCGATCCCGAAGTTGCCACCCCCACCGCGCACCGCCCAGAACAGATCGGCGTTTTCGTCCGTGCTTGCGCGCAGGACGTGGCCGTCGGCGGTGACGAGGTCTACCGACCTCAGATTGTCGACCGCGAGTCCGTACTTGCCAATGAGCCACCCGAGACCACCGCCGAGTGTGAGACCCGCGATGCCCGTTGTCGACACCACGCCTCCGGTGGTGGCGAGCCCATGCAGTTGCGTCTCGCGGTTGAACGCCCCCCAGGTGACCCCGCCCTGCACCCGTGCCGTGCGCGCCGTTGCGTCGACATGGATCCCTTTCATGAAGGACACATCAATCATGAGGCCGCCGTCGATCGTCGCGCGGCCCGCGACGTTGTGGCCCCCGCCGCGCACAGCGACGGCGAGCTGCAGCCGCCGCGCGAGGTGGACAGCGTCCACGATATCGGCCATCCCCTGGCATTGCGCGATCAATGCCGGCCGCTTGTCAATGAGTCCGTTATGGACTCTCCTGGCCTCGTCATACGCGGCCTCAGTCGGCTGGAGGAGACGCCCCACAAACTTCGCACCCAGCTCACCCACAGCAGCCGAGATAGAGGAAACGTCAGTCATCGCACACCTCCTGATGCAAAGCCCGATTTCTTGGGTACCCTTCGACTGCCTAACGTACAAGGTTCTTTGCGTGGTTTCGCCGCCGCCGAGTCTTGAAGTAACGGGATCGACTGGTTCGGCGGCGAACACCACGCAAAGAACCCGTTGGACGAAACCGCGGGCGATTATATGGGTATTGAATCGCGTTTACAATCCGGCGGGAGGTGATCGCTAACCAGCGAAAGAGCCACTGAAGCGTAGGGAATCGGGTAGGTCTCACCGGAACGGCGGACTTGGGTATTTGAAAGGTCGCCGCGAGCGTACCTTTTAGTATCTTTCCGCGCCAGGCCTGAGATTGAAGGGCACACCTCTATTCTCGCGGCACGCTCGAAAGACGAAGCGCCGACACCCGGAAAGCCCGATTCCATCATCATCAGACCCGCTGTGTGAATCTCACGATGTGTCATACGCAGTCACGCCTTTAGTCTGTACGCAAGTGAGCGGGAGCAAGGCTTGCTTTGGAATCAGCCGGCCTCGTTTGCAAGCCGGGCAGAGTCTCGGGTCTTCTCCGGTCAACTGGCGATAGCGCTCACTCCAGTCTTTGACCTCGGGAGCGGGAGCGCCTGGCGCAGCGTCCGGGATCAGCTCGCGGCACAGAGCGAGATTGGCGGCTCGCCCGCGATTAGCCATCAATCCAAAGTAGCGGATCTTCTGAAAACCATCCGGCAACACGTGGATCAAGAATCGCCTGATGAACTCGCCGGCCTCGAGAGACATCACCTTGGACGCGCCTGAATCGCGATAGTCCTTCCAACTGAAAGTGACTCTCGCGTCTTCAAGCGCGAGCAGACGATGGTTGGAGATGGCAACCCGGTGGGTGTAGCGGCCGAGATAATCAAGCACCTGCTGAGGCCCGCCAAATGGACGCTTGGCATAGACGGCCCACTTCTTCTTGCGGGCTTTCTTGAGTAGGCGATTGAAAGCGGCGGGGTGGGCGAGGTCTTCAAGCGAGCCGGCAAACTGAAGCTTGCCTTGTTCATACGCCTGCTTCAGGTAGTGCAAGAACAAGCCGCGAAACAAAGCGGACAAGACTCGAACTGGGAGAAGAAAGCGCGGGCGGCAAGCGATCCATCGAGCGCGGTCCAGTGATAGTCCTCCGGCTGGTACGACGCAGTGAAGATGAGGATGGAGCAATGAGTTATAAACGGGGACCTGATGAGCGCAGTCATCGCACTCGTAGAGGTGCCCGCCGAGCGCGGCTGTTCGACATTGCTCGATTGCACGCAGCACTCGACGCTGCTCTCGGCTGGTCGAGTGCGTTTGTAGAAATGCTTTGCCGTGGCGCCGTATCAGATCGGCGACTTCAAGCGTTGGGGGTGACATCGCGCTGCCTCAACTCGTGGATTGAGGCGACGCGGGTTGTGCATCCAGCGACGGCAGCAAGTCGAACGGACTCACCGTCGATGCGATCGTAGTCTGCGAGACGTGGGTATAAACAGCCGTGGTCTGCAAGCTGTTATGGCCCAGCAGGAGCTGGATGGTACGGATGTTGGCGCCGGCTTCGAGCAAATGAGAAGCAAAGCTGTGACGAAGCGTGTGCGGAGTGACGGGTTTTCGGATGCCACTGTCGCGGCGAGCGAGGCGACAGGCGAGCTGTATCGTGGTTGCGTCGAGGGGATGATCTTTGCGCTTTCCAGGAAAGAGCCAGGAGGTCGGGCGTTCCGCTTTCCAGTACTGGCGGAGCAACTCGAGGAGCTTGGGCGAGAGCATGACGTAGCGGTCCTTGTGACCCTTAGCCTGGCGGACTCGGATCATCATACGTTTGGAATCGATGTCAGAAACCTGGAGATGTAGAGCTTCGCTGATTCGCAGACCCGCCCCGTAACAGAGTGAGAGAATGGCTCGGTACTTGAGGTTCTTGATAGCGGCGAGAAACATCGCAGCCTCATCGCGGCTCAAGACGGCCGGGAGTTTCTTCTGCTTGCGCGGAAAGGGAATGTGAGTGATCGCCCAATCACGTCCCAGCGTGTTGCGGTACAAGAAGCGGAGAGCACAGACGGTTTGGTTGAAGCGGCTCCAGGAGCACTTCTTTTCATCGACGAGGTAAAGCTGGTACTGGCGGATGTGTTCGGGTTCGAGAACCTCGGGCGAACGCTTGAAGTAGCGGGCGAACAGGGATACGCATTCGACGTAGGTTTGGAGGGTCTTCGGGGCGTAGTTGCGCAGACGTAGGTCTTGGAGGTAGCGTTGACGTAGTTCTGTCATGGAACGGGCTCCTTTCGTGAGTTAATGTTGATCCTAGACAGACCACACTATGCTCCACGAAGGAGCCTTTTTCTTAAGCGATTATTTCTGAGATTGTTATTGAGGCGAGATCATAAGACGAAGGAACAACTCTCACAGCCTACCGCGTAGCGGTTTAGTCCAACGATACGATCAGCGGGCGCGCGCCTCAAGGTCGATTGATTGAAGACTGCTGCGCGCGCTCCGTTGCATCGAGAGTTGGGCCGCTATTTCCAAAACTGCCACCAATGCTTTTGACTGGCCGCTCTTTCGGCGCGGACTACATCCATCAGGCTATGCTTGCCGTCCCACATTCTCTCAATTTCCGCCCATACTCGACTCGACGTAGGGCCCAACCACTGAATGAAAACACTTTCTCCGCAAGAATGATTTGATCCGATCGTCTGAAGACTTTCGATAACACCAATCCCGGCAATGTCGCGCGATTCCTGATCCCCCTCACCTAGGATTCTCTCGATTGTGGCGAAGGCCGCGGGAAAGTCCGAAGTCTGACCGCTCTCGAATGACTCAACAAGATAACGCGCGAACTCGGCGGTATCGTTGTACGCGCCCGGTTCCTCGCCCTTCCACCAATCCAGATGCGCCTGCCAAGTTGGATGGAAACCGGGACAAGCGTCACATAGCAATGGCATTACTTCCGACTTTGTGATCATTCAATTCTCAACGGCCCAACGCCTGCGGCTCACCCGCGGCGGCCATCATCGTCATCGCGAATTGTTCGATCGTCGAACGGCCGCCGTCGGGTGCAGCCGCTGTTAGGCAGCGCAGTCGTGCAATCCGAGCGCGATCGCTCATGAAGCACCGCCGAACCTATCGAGCTGCGCCCGGCTTGGCAAATATGCTTCCGTAGTTTGCGACGCTTGCTGCTCGTCCAACTCCGCGCAGCGCTTCCCACAGCACCACCTGGTTCGCCGACAGCACGGGCTTATGGAGCTGCGCCTCCAGGGCCCGGATCGCGCCCACGGCGCGCAAGCCGTTCCCACCAATGAAGACCGCCTCCGCCGCACGGGGCGTATGGGCGCTGACGAACTCAAAGACCTCGGCAGCGGGGACTTCGGTGAACGAACGCGCTGGCTGCATGCGCGTGCATTGTAGGACCTCGAAACCTGCGGCCCGCCAGTAGGCCGTGCCCTGGTCGTTTGCCTCCTCACTCCAAAAAGGCGGATGCACGACGCTGATGCGCCGGACACCGAGGTGTCGAAGGGCCGTCGTCGCGGCCGCGCAGGTGAAGATGAGTGGAATGCCCTTCGCGCGCTGTTCGAGGCGGGCGCGCACTCGGCCATCTGCTTCCGCACCGAGTGCATAGCTACTGCTTGTGTATGCCAACAGGATCGCACGCGGGGCTAGCTCGACGAGCCGGTCCACCGCGTCGTCCACGTGGGGCGCCTCCACGAAGCGCGCGCCGGATCCGCCGCTCCGTGCGACGCGCGCGGCGTGGATCGCGATCCCGCGCGGAACCATGGCCCACAGCTCTGATTCCGGAACGGGATCAAAGTCGGGAGTCAGAACACCAAATCGAGCGACCGTACCCGCACCGTCATGCTCCCATCGAACTTCCTGCGCCTGCATTGGCCGGGCATGCGGAATCGAAGCGCCCACCGCACCGAAGCCAGCCGAGATGAGAAACCGTCTACGTTTCATGGTGCCTCCCGAATCGGGCGGGGTCTGTGCTGCCTAACGATCAAGTTGACCGGGCGCGGGCGATACAAGTCAAGTGGCGCCGGAGCGAACAAGTTGAGAAGCACGCTATCCCGCGCTCCGGTCCAACGCCTTGTTCGGCGGCGGCAAGTTTAACCGTTACTTTACTAGTAGAATGATACTCGTGCGGATTACCCCCTTAAGAAGCTCAGTACGGCCTTATTAAATTCCTTCGGTCTTTCCACCGGCGGGTGGTGGCTCGCGCCGGGGATGACGACTTTGCGCGCGCCGGGAATCCCGCCCGCGAGCGTGTCGGCGACGTTCTTTAGATTCTGCGCGTCCTCGCCGCCGATGACGACGAGCGTCGGCGCTTTGATCTGACCCAGCCGCTCGATGGTCGGCTGATCTGGATACTTCAGGAAGCCCGGGGCGAAGGTCGAGACCGCCTTGAAGTTTTCGAGCATCATCTGTCGCAGGCGCGCGTACGCCGGGGTGCCCTCGCGGACTGCTGCGTGAAGCCCCGACTTCATGGTCACGTTCACGAACTCTTCCGCAATGCCCTTGCTCGCGGCCTCGTAAGCCTTCATCGCATTTTTGTCCGGCGGCTGCTTGTCGCCGCGCAGGCCCGCGCCCACAAGGACGAGGCGTTCAACCCTTTCGGGATGTTCGAGCGCGAAGTCTGCGGCGATGATCCCGCCGAGCGAGAGGCCGACGACCGTGGCCCGTTCGATCTTCAGGAAGTCCATGAGCGCGCGCAGGTCTTCGATGTGCGAGAAAGGCTCCGGGGCGGCAGCCGACCGGCCGAAGCCGCGCAGGTCGTAGCGGACGACGCGGTGGTGTTTCGAGAACTCTTTCATCTGGTCGTCCCAGAGGCGGCTGTCAACCAGCCCGCCGTGCACGAGGACGACTGCCGGCCCGCTGCCCGGCGTCTCGTAGTACAGCCTTATGCCGTTGACCTCAGCCATACCCGTTTGGACATTCCCTTTAGCCAACGCTTGAATACCTCCACAAAAAAGGCACAACGCGATTAAGGCCCAACTTACCAAGTTCGCTCGCTTGGTAATTCGTTCTGTTCGTTTCATCGTTATACCTCAGCGGCAGCTTGCAAGCTAAACTTCCGAGAGCCCGACCTTCTTGAGGGCCGCACCAAACAGAGTAAATTGTTTTCGCATCATTATATCTCCTTTTGTTTGGGACGGCAGTAGAAACACGATAGCCGCCGAACGTTCCGAATGAGCCGCGCGCCGCGGCGACATGATCGCACAGACCGCCTGGCGCGTCGGCTCCATTCGGATGTTATACGGCCGCTCGAAGGAACTGCGCGCCAACCGGAAAAGTCGGCGTCGATGTAAGTGGCCTCCGTCGTGGCCACACTCCCGAGCGTGAGACCAGACCACTTACACAGGCCGGATGTTCTGATTCATGTGGAAGAAGTTCGTCGGATCGAACTTCGTCTTGAGCTGCCGCAGCCGCGCGTAGTTCGGACCGTACGCTTCCGCCGCCGGATCGCCCGGCTCGTCAGTGTCCAGATAATTGACGTAGCGTCCCGACGCGACGAACGGCTTCATCGCGGCGTAGCTCTCGCGCGTCCACGCGATGTTGCGTTCGGTGTCCGCGGGATTCGTCCATTCGGCGAACAACCCCAGGTTGTAGCCGACCGCGCGATGCGGGAATGCCGTGTCGCCGGCGCCGACGCGACTCATCGCGCCGTGCGCACGCTCCAGGAAGATGGCGGTCATCGGCGACGGCACGCGCGCGTAGCAATCGATGATCACGTCGATGAGGTCATCGCTCGGCGGCGCCGACAGGAAACTGGACTTCCAGTAGTTGAGCGCCCCCTTCGGGTAGGCCGCGTCCAGGAGCTGATTGATTGCGGGGTACGGCATCGGCCCGAGCGCGTCGAGCACCGGCGGTCCGAAGGCCTTGATCGGTTGGACCGCCGCCTCGCCCGCCGCCACCGATCCGCAGTAGCACGGGACGATCGCCGCCAGCATCGACCCATCCGGCCCGTGAACCACGGCGACGAGCGATGTTAATTCGTCCGGCTCCGACGCCGTGATCTCGCGGTAAAACCGGAATGTGTCGCGCGCGTTCGCGAACGGGTGCAGCGCCATCCCGCCGACAATCGTACCGACCGGATGGACGTTGTACTCGAGTGACGTCGCGATCCCGAAGTTGCCGCCGCCGCCGCGAATGCCCCAGAAGAGATCCGCGTTCTCCTCGGCGCTCGTGGTGACGATGCGGCCGTCGGCCAGGACGAGCTGCGCGGATCGCAGGTTGTCGATCGCGAGGCCGTGCTTGCCGAGCAGATAACCGAGTCCGCCGCCGAGCGTCAGGCCGCCGAGGCCCGTCGTCGATACGACGCCGCCCGTGCTCGCAAGTCCGTGCGCGTGCGTCTCACGGTTGTAGTCGCCCCACGTCGCGCCGCCCTGCGCGCGCGCCGTCCGGGCTTTTGGATCAACGTGAATGCCTCGCATTAGGGAGAGATCGATCATCAGGCCGCCGTCGATTGCCGACCGGCCAGCGACGCTGTGGCCGCCACCGCGGACAGCGACCTCTAGTGAGTGTTCTCGTGCGAAGTTCACGGCGTCAGCAACATCGGCCGTGTTCCGGCAACGCGCGATCAGAAAGGGGCGTTTGTCGACGAGGCCGTTGTGGACGCGGCGCGCATCGTCGTAGCCGGCGTCGGGCGGCTGCAGCAACTGACCGGAGAAGCGGGAGGTGAGATCGGCGATCTTGTTCGACACGACAACTTGCGGCATGGCGGCCTCCTTGCAGAGGTGAACTTTACATCAGAAGTTCTTCCGATCTTGTCCGTATAACGGCCTGCGGTTGAGCGGCCGCGCTTTTCAGCGGTCCGCTCCAACCGCTTGT
>CAZJQQ010000100.1:0-13882 GCA_964548075.1 uncultured Clostridia bacterium
TCCCAATCGTAGAAGAATGTCACGTAAGCCAGCGACGCGTGAACCTCGCCGAGCGTTCATCTCGGTCTTTGTGTAGAGTCTTGCGGACTATCCGCTCTAACTCGGCAGGTACCTCTCTTGAGTACCGCGCAAGCGGCGGAGGCTCTCGTGTGAGTATCGAAGAGAAAGTCGCCGCCGTACTCTCTGCTGAAAAAGGCTGATGCCCGGTGACGATCTCGTACAGAACTGCTCCGAAACTGAATATGTCACTGCGAACATCAGGTATCTCACAACGCACCTGCTCTGGCGACATATAGGGCGATGGATTCAGGCGGCAGGAATTTGATGGCTACTTTGCGGTCGAGGTGTGTGTCTTCAGCAAGGTAGACCTCACCCATCCCGCCTGCGCCGAGCTTCTTGATGATGCGGTAATGCGAAATAGTCTGTGAGATCACCTAGTCTCCAACTCGTCTGAGCAGAACTTCTATTTCAGCTTGGCATACTCTTTCTTCGCTTCAAGCAAGACTGGCAAATCAGCGTCAGCATCTTTCCACAGTGCGAGGAAATCCTGATATTCCTTGCGACTTTTGGCAGTGTCTCCCGTGAGCGCCGCCGCGCGCGCCAGACCGAGGTGTGCGAGTGGATACAGGTATGAAGTGGGATCCCAGCCCCGGTGATCGAGAATCTTCTGAAACTCAGCCGCCGCGTCGGAACCCTTGCGGAGTTTTAGATAAGCCTGACCGCGCGTGTACGGTGGCCAGAACTTGGCCGCGGCTTCGTACTGCTTCGTGCCCTCGAACAAATCAAGCGCACGCGCCGGATTATTGTGGCGAAGTTCCGTCGTGGCCCGAATCATAGGCAGCCAAATCGCCTTGCCCAAGGTATTCTTCGGGAACCGCTTTGAATACTCATCGACAAGCGCCTGGGCCCGCCCGACTTCGCCACAAACGGCCAGGGCGATCGCCGCGTTCCAAAAAGGAGGGGCGGTGTGCGCAAGGGCGATTCCTTTTGCCGTGCCCTGCTTCACTTGCTCGCAATTCCCGAACACACCATCAATCAAGGCTTGTTCAATAGCAATATTGGCTGCGTTCTCCTTGGAATTGCGGCCTTCTGCCGCGTCAAAAGCCCGGTTTGAGAATGCGCGTGCCTGACGCCCCTGGCCCGAGAAAGCCGCCGTCCACGACTGCCACTGCAGACCCGCAAACTCGCCTGGCCTCGTACTCGCCCAGTCAACTTGCCGCTTCATCTCGTCGCCATCCCCGTTGATGAAGGCAATCGCATAAAGGGCGCGATGGTATTCCGGAATATCGAGTTTGAGCGCCAACGCCTGGTTAAGAATCTCTTTGGCCTCGGCGAATCGGTTGAGTCTAATGAATGTGAAGGCCAGATTGGAATAGCAAATCGCCACCGTGGGGTTAAGCGCAACGGCCTCGCGAAATCCTTCAACCGCCTTTTCGTATTGACCGGAGAGCCCGTATAGAACAGCCAGATTGTTTTGTGGGAAGCGGGGATAGGTCTCCCTCATGGATTCTAGCATTTCAGTGGCTTTGTCCAATTCCCCTGTGATTGACATGTAGTAACCCGAAGAGATGGAGAGCCGCTCCAACTCGCTAACCCGGTCGCGAAGATCAAACGCCTTTGTCGCAAATTGAATGGCAAGCTCTGACTGGCCTAGATAAAAGTAATTCGATGACTGCGTCTGATAGGCTTTTTCGAAGTTGGGATCAAGCTCGATCGCGCGGTTTGCATGCTTGATCGATTCCGAATAATTACCTCTCGTGTTCGCTTCAGCAGCTAAGAAGTAAGCCTTGAGAGCCTCTAGTGAGGTAGTTGTGGCCTGGTCAATTGGCGCGTCAAATTTCTGGATTGAGCTGAGTGACTCCCCTAGCTTCTCTCGCAGCTTGGTCGCGGCCCGCCCTAATGTCCGCAGCACCTGTTCCTTGCTCTCGGCCTCCTCCTGTACGCGGACCAGCACATCGCGCGTGTGAGCATTGATTGCTTCCAGCGCAATGATGTAGTGGCTGCCGAGGTTTGAAACCGACCCTGCCAGCAAGGCTTTGAGTCCCTGACGTTCGCAAATCTCTCGCGCGATCTCTTTCGTCACGCGCTCGTCGGGCGAGCGTTCCATGTAACGCAGCGTCTCGCGCACTCGCTCGTCCGAGAACAGATTCAAAAATGGGGATTGCTCCAGTGCCACGGCCAGCGCCATCTTCAGCGTGCCGTCGAGGACGGCATCCCCCGTCGTGTTGACGAAGTCCGCGATCAGGATTGTGTCCTTGTCCGTCAAGACCGGCTGACGGTGAAAGTAGAAGTAAGCGGCGACGGCGGCGATCACTAGCGTTGCGAGGGCCAGCGAAACGCCCAGCTTGTGGCGCTTGATTTCGCCGATGACCACCCTGCTGCTGGAGGTCGTGCTCGCGGTGAAGGATTCGCCAGTGCTAACCGCCTGCTGAGGCGCTGTCTCCACTTCCGCCCGCCCGTAGCTCTCAGCTCGTTCGGGCGTCGTTGATCGATCACGAACCACCGGCTCGATTGAGCGTTCGCGCTTCGCTTCAAACTCCAACTCTTGTTTGAGCTCTCGCAGATCGATCAGCAGGTCCTTGATACCCTGATACCGTCCCTCCTTATCCTTGCTCAACGCTTTGCGCACTATCCGCTGCAACTCATCCGGCAACTCCGAAGCGTAGCGCGCAAGCGGCGCCGGCTCCTTCGTCAAGATCGACGACATCGTCGCTCCCACGCTCTCGCCTTGAAACGGTTGTCTCCCGCTCAGCATCTCGTAGAGCACCGCCCCGAAACTGAAGATGTCGCTGCGCCCGTCCAGCGCTTCCCCGCGCACCTGCTCGGGCGACATGTAGGGAACTGTCCCGATCACTGACCCAGGCGCAGTCAGAAGACTCTCAGTCTCCCCGATGCTGTCTATCAGAGAGCCTTCACGAACCACTCTTGCCAACCCGAAGTCGAGCACCTTCACTTGCCCACTCGCTGTCAGCATAACGTTCTGCGGCTTGACGTCGCGGTGGATGATTCTGCGAGAGTGAGCTTCGGCTAACGCATCCGCGATTTGCACAGCGATGTCGAGCGTCTCGCGAAACTCGATGGGCTGGCGGTGCAAGCGGCTTGCGAGCGTCTCGCCCTCGACATACTGCATCACGATGAAGCTGTAACCGGCTTCCTCGCTGACTTCGTAGACCGCGCAGATATGAGGATGATCGAGCGCGGCCGCTGCTTTTGCTTCCCTGACGAGGCGCTTCTTGGCCTGTTCACCGGCGACTGAATTCTGCGAGAGGAACTTGATGGCGACCTTGCGGCTGAGCGTAGTGTCTTGGGCGAGATAGACCTCACCCATCCCGCCCGCACCCAGCTTGCGCAGGATGCTGTAATGACTGATGGTCCGCCCTTCCATTGATTCAGTTTCAGTTTGAGAATCTGCCATCAACTCCGCGGCGTGCTTGAACGCAGGCTCTTCGAGGAACTTGCTCGCTTCCTGCTGATAGGCAATCTGGGATTCGACTTCACACCGCAGCTCATCGTCGCCCCCGCACGCCCGGTCAAGAAAGCCCGCACGTTCATCGCCTCTGCGGTCGAGCGCGGCCTGGGCAAGTTCATCTATCTGCTTCCATCGTTCCGGAGTCATGGCTCTCGTTGTCTCACTGATCGCTGTAACACCAATGGGTTCAGGCAGTGGAATATCGTATTGCGCCTATTCCGGGAAGCCAGCTCGCCTCAACATTTCTTGAAAGCGCGGTTCCGAGCGCAAGCTGTCAAAGCCGGGAGCGGTTTTGAGCGTTCGAAGCCCCTGCAAACGCATTGCAAATGCTTTTTCCAACCATACGAACGCCTCCTCCTTGTCTCCCAATACGGCGTGAACCGAAGCTACATTCGTTGCTCTGGATTCCACCTCGGGTGATTTCTTGACCTCGCGGAGGATCTTAGTCGCTTCGATGCGTCGTCCCGCTCTCGCATTGATCTCCGCAAGGAGGAGATCGACATTGCCTTTTCTCAGTTCTATGGTCTTTAGTTTCTCATCGATGGCTTCTTCGTACATACCCTTAAAGGCATAAGTTCCGACTAATTGGTCTCGCACATGCCACCAATTGGGATTTAATTCCAAGAGGCGTTTGATTTGCTCCAGCGCATGGTCGAACTTGCGGGCGTACATGAAGATGGCTACCATGTTGGCCTTCAGAGGGCGGGATAGCGGATCTATTGCTTCAGCCCCCCTTATCTGTTCAATCGCCTCATCGTGGCGGCCGATGTTCGATAAGAACAGCGCATATCCATGCCCTCCAAACCCGACATTGCGGCTAAGCGCATTGACCCGCTTGAATTCTTTTTCTGCGAGGGCCGCGTCCCACTCGTAATTCCAGGCAACAAACGCCAGCGCGCCGTGCGCGTCAACATTTGAGTCATCAATACCGATAGCCGTCAGCGCCGCCGCCTTGGACTTTGGATAGAATTCAGAAAAGCCGGTGCTGCTGGCAAGCCAATGATATGAAAGCGCCAGAGTCGCATACGCCTGCGCGTAGTTTGGATCGAGCTTGATTGCTTTTTGCAAATGGTCAAAGCTTTTTTCGTGCAGTACTCTTTTTTCGGCGGGAGTAGTCGCGTCGACACCCTGATTAAAGGCGAAAAGACCTCTTAAGTAGGCCTCTTCCGCCTCGGGGTTGACAGAACGCTTGCGTGACAGACTTGCGTCTTCCTGCGGGGTTAACTTAATCTTGATCTCCTGGACTATTCCTCGTGCTACTTCGCTCTGCAGTGACAGAACATCGCGCAGGTCGCGCTCGTAGCTTTCAGACCACAGGTTTTGGCCCGTTGCGGCGTGGAACAACTGCGTTGCGATTTTCACCCTATCACCGGAACGCAGCACCGAGCCTTCAACCACGGCATCGACGTTCAATTCGCGCGCGATCTCAGGCATCGGCTTTCGTTTGCCCTTGAAGAGCATCGTCGAGCTGCGCGAAATAACCCGCAGCGTTCCAATCTTTGCCAGCTCAGTTATCAAAGCATCGGTCATTCCGTCCGCAAAGTAGTCTTGCGACGCATCGTTAGACAGATTATCCAGCGGGAGCACTGCCAACGACTTGATTTCAAATCGACCAATCGCGGAGTTGTCGCGCTGCCACAAATAAACAAAAACCGGCACCGCAACCAAAAGCGCTAACAACATCGCCAGCCAGACACCGCGCCGCCCGGCCAGTCGTGCGCGCCAACTTACCGGACTTTGGGCGGTCGTGGGCCCAGGTAGCCTTGGTGCCTCGGCCTCTACAGCTGTCGTTTCGCGTCCGGGCGTTTCCGAAGTGAGGGCCAGTTGCAAGGTTTGCGTGTCGATCAGCAGATCTCTTGTCGTTTGATAACGTCGCTCTTTGTCCTTCGCCAGACACTTGCGAACGATTCGCTCCAGCTCGGTTGGTATGTTTTTCCCGCCAAACAGATCTCGTGGCTCGGAAGAGAGAATCGCGTTGATCGTCTCCGCCACGCTGTTACGGCTGAAGGCCTGGCGTCCGCTCAGCATCTCATAGAACATTGCGCCGAAGCTGAAAATGTCTGAGCGTGCATCAACGGTCTCACCGCGTACTTGTTCCGGAGACATATAAGGCGCAGTCCCAACGATCATCCCCGGCTCTGTCAACAGGCTCTTTGTTTCAGCCTCCTCAGTTAGAGACTTTCCACCGATCTCGATCCTTGCCAGTCCAAAATCGAGCACCTTCACTTGTCCCCGATTCGTGCAAATGATGTTTGAAGGCTTGATGTCACGATGAATAATGTTATGGGCGTGTGCCTCAGTTAAGGCGTCTGCTACCTGCACGGCCATGTCGAGCGCCTCGCCTATCTCAAGGGGTTGCCGTTGCATGCGGCTCGCCAGCGTTTCGCCTTCCACAAACTGCATCACTATGAAACTGTAACCGGCTTCTTCGCCGACTTCGTGAACCGCGCAGATATTAGGATGATCGAGAGCGGCTGCTGCTTTTGCTTCCCTGACGAAACGTTTCTTACCTTGTTCGCCGGCGACTTTATGCTGCAAAAGGAACTTGATGGCGACCTTGCGGCTGAGTGTGGTGTCCTGGGCGAGATAAACCTCTCCCATCCCGCCCGCGCCTAGTTTGCGGAGGATGCCGTAATGACTGATCGTCCGTCCTTCCATTGATTCAGTTTCAGTTTGAGAATCTGCCATCAACTCCACGGCGTGCTTGAACGCAGGCTCTTCGAGGAACTTGCTCGCTTGCTGCTGATAAGCGATCTGGGATTCTACTTCACGCCGCAGCGCATCATCGCCCGCGCAGGCTTCGTCGAGAAAGGCCGCGCGCTCAGCCACTCCGCATTCGAGCGCGGATTGCGCAAGCTTATCTATTTGTTTCCATCGTTCCGGAGTCACTGCTCTCTCCTGCTTGATACTTCGAAGGGCAAGACCTTGATGGCGACCTTGCGATTCAGCCGAATGTCTTCGGCCAGATAGACCTCACCCATCCCGCCCGTACCGAGCTTCTCCAGGATTTCGTATTGTGACAGCGTATGGCCGATCATCTCCGCGGGAATGACTGAGAAAATTCGCCTGCCCCGCGTGCCAGATTCTATAGCCACAGGTGGAATCACTCAAGACAGCGACGACTGAGGATGCTTCACATGTACTTCAAAAATTTGTTACGAACTGCGATTCAACTTTCCAGCACCTGATGATTAAGCTAAACTTATCTAGATCGAAGTCATTAAAAGAAAGGAGCATCTGTGCAAGCCCTTAAATGCCTGACCAAGGTTGATCCAAAAGGGAGAATCATCCTGCATAACGTTCCCTTCAAAAAGGGAGCTCCAGTGGAGGTTATTGTCCTGCCGCGTGAAGTGAGAACCCCCGACCACCTGCTCCTAGCCGCCCAGTCCAGCCTGAGTTTTTGGGACAATCCCATTGACGATGAGGTCTGGAATGACGCCTGAACAGCGTGACATTGTCTTGATTCCCGTTCCTTTCAGCGATCTCACGTCAGTCAAGCATCGTCCGGTCCTGGTTCTTTCAACAACGTCATACAACCGGCGGTCTGATGATGTTCTCGTGGCAGCGATCAGCTCGAATATCACTCACAAGCGACACGCGATTCGCATCACGACAGCCGATCTCGAGCAAGGTGTTTTGAAACGCACAAGTATCATTCGAGGCGATAAAATTTACACGTTGAGTAAGAGCATCATTTTGAAGCGATTCGGCAAACTCTCAGCCGCAGCATTTCATAGCGTCTTGAGCGAGATTGACAAGGTGCTTGGCCGCTAGTCAACATCTCAACCAACATTTCACTCCCAGTTTGCGCAGGATGCTGTAATGACTGATCGTCCGTCCTTCCATTGATTCGGTCTCAGGCTGAGAGTCTGCCATCAACTCGGCGGCATGCTTGAACGCCGGCTCTTCGAGGAACTTGCTCGCTTGCTGCTGATAAGCGATCTGGGATTCCACTTCGCGGCGCAGCGCATCATCGCCCCCGCGTTCGACCGCGGACTGGGCAATCTCATCTATCTCCTTCCATCGCCCAGGAGTCATTGCTATCACTCTGAGCGCTGTGTCAGCAAAGTTCAGCTCTCATTTCAGACCCGCGTACTCTTTCTTCGCTTCAATCAGAATCATCTACCGCCCATACTCGTTAGCGAGGATTTGACGCACCTGTTCTTTGAGTTGTTGGGCTTCCTGTGTAGCCGCCACCCAAACGATCTGCCAATCCACGGCGAAATAGGCATGCACGACAATATTGCGAAAACCGACGATGCCGGACCATTCGATTTCGGAATGGCGCGCGCGAAAATCCTCCGGCAACCGCGCCGCCGCTTCGCCGATGATCGTCAGCTTGTGCAAGACCGCGCTGCGTCGCAAATCGTCCTGGAGAAATCCGCCCGCGCTACGCCGCTGAGAAAAGAGGCCATCGCCTCGGCGGCCTCGCTGATGTCGGTCAGGTAAAGCTCTTCACGCCGCATAGATGATTTCCGCGCTCGCCAGCACGGATTGACGAAGTATCGGCTTCAAGCCGCCTTTGGGAACTAAATCAACCGCGCGCTGAAACAGCGCTGCAAGCTCGCGCTGCAGCCGAGTCAGGGTCAACAAGCCGACTTGCGCCGACGGATCGAATTCGACCAGGAGGTCGATGTCGCTCTCCGGCCCAAAGTCGTCACGCAACGCCGAACCGAACAGCGCCAGTTCACGCACCTGATATTGGCGGCATAACTCTGCGATTTGAGCTTGAGGAATTTTGATAGCGGGGTTTCTCATCACATCCTTCACTTGGCTGCAAAGTATAGCTTAGAGCAAGCCCTTTCCTCACGTTCTATTTCAGCCGGTCATATTCCTTCTTCGCTTCAATCAAGATTGGCAAATCAGCATCCGCATATTTCCACGGCGCGAAGAAATCCTGAAACGACATGGTTGTAGTGGGCGGGCGAGTCGCTTACGGAACGAAGAGACGGCCAGCGCCAAGGTAATTCTCGAGGTCAATCATGATCGCGGCCAAGCTGTGAGCGACACGCTGGCGATACTCAGCCAGGGCGAGAGAATCTTTATCGGAGACCGTCACAATCGGCAGCGCGTCCGCCCTGTTCTCCCGGAGCATGGTGGCTTGCAGAGAAGCTTCATTTTCATCGTTACGATTATTGGTGACGAGCAGGAGCTGGTGCTTTTGCGCAAACCGCCAGATTTCCTGATCGGGAAGGTCATCGGGCAAGCCGTAATCACGCAGCCGTGTGAAGTGAAATTGAATCAACTGATCCCAGCCGGTCTCTTGCAACCCGGCGGCCAAAAAGACGTCGATTCCTTCAAGGTCGTGGTCGAGCAGGATCGTGATTTCCATCTGGCGCTTGAGCAGCATTCTTCTTTGCTTCGAGTTTCTGAATGAGGAACTGGCGCAACTCTTCCGGCGTCAGCTCGAACAGATATGGCGCGCGTTCGCGCATGATCTTTTCCGATTCGGCGCGCGCAGTGGCCTCACGCCGCAGAATGCGCTCGTAAGCTTCCTCGACCTCTGCCCGATGCTGCTCAACATATTCGTAGACCGCCTCCACCTGCTCCGGCGTGATGAGCATCATCTGCGCAATATACTCCTTGCTCCGGTTGCCTTTGATGTAGTCCATCACTGAGTAGACCGTGATGCGCGTGCCTGCGATGGACGGCCCACGCGAGGTTTCGACAATCAGCGCGTTAGTGGTGGTGGTGCTCATAAACTGCCTCCTCGAAATGCTCCCTGATTATAGCATGCGCTCCCAGGGGTCACTTCAGCTTCTCGTACTCTTTCTTCGCTTCGATCAAGATTGGCAAATCAGCATCGGCGTCTTTCCATAGCGCGAGGAAGTCCTGATACGACTTGCGCGCTTTCGACGTGTCGCCCTGCAACATCGCCGCGCGGGCCAGCCCGAGATGTGCGAGCGGATACAAATAGGAAGTGGGATTCCAACCCCGGTGATCGAGAATCTTCTGAAACTCAGCCGCCGCTTCTGAACCCTTGCGGAGTTTCAGATAAGCCTGACCGCGCACGTACTGCGGCCAGAACTCGGCAGCAGCTTCGTAGCGACTCACGGACTGCAATTGCTCTATCGACTGTGCCGCACTGCCGCGTCGCAGCTCGATTGCGGCGCGGATCGTGGGCGCCCATATACTGTTGATCCGGGTGTTCTTGGGATAACGCCTCACACGTTCATCTAACAGCCGTTGCGCCTGAGATGTTTCGCCACACAACGCTAGCGCGAGCACTACGTGCGTGGTCGTGAATTGATTGTGTTCCAGCGCCAGCGCTTTCGTTGCCGCTGCCTTCGTCTGGGTGCACAGACCGAAGACTGCACAGCGCAACGCTGCGTCAGCCGCATATTCCGCGGCCACTTCCTTCTCGTCGCTGCGCACCGTGAGTTCAATTGAACTACGAGAGAGGTCTTCCGCCCGCCGCCACTGTCCGGCAAATGCTGCTGCGCCGGTTTGCCAGTCGAGGGCTACGTACTCGTTCGGTTTGCCTTTCGCCCAATCAAGCTGCTGTTGCATCGCCACCGTATCCCCGCTGACGAAGGCAATCTGATACAAGCCTCTGTGAAAACTCGGCCGATCAAGACTCTGCTGAAGCGCTCGCTCGTAAATCTCCCTGGCTTCCACGAAGCGATTGAGACAGATGAACAAACCTCCCAGCTGCGAATATGGGACCATTGAATTTGGATTGAGGCGCAAAGCTTCGCGGGACTCTGGGACGGCTTTCTCGAATTGACCAATCCGCGAGTAGGCCACAGACAGATTGATGAAAGCAGTGTAGTCATGTGGATACAGCCCCTTTTTAAGCTCTCCGTTCTCAATTCTCTTCTCTGCTTCCCCTGTGACAAACCCGTAGTAAGAATCAAGTATGGTTAGCCTCTCGCGTTCGCTCACCCGGTCTCTTAGCGCATATGCCTTTTCCGCGCACCGCGCTGACAGTTCCGACTGGCTGGTGTTGGCGTAACAAAATGCCAGTTGTCTGTAGGCGAGGGCGAAGTCCGGATCAATCTCCACTGCGTGGTTGTAATACCGAATCGCTCCGGATATCTTGCCGCTGTCATACTGCGGTTGGCCCATAGAGTAGGCTTTGAGCGCCTCCAGCGATGAGGTCGTGGCTTCCAGCGGTGCGTCGAACTTCTGGATAGAATTGAGTGACTCGCCCAGCTTCTCGCGTAACCTGCTCGCCGCTTGAGAAAGCACTTTCAGCACCTGCTCACGGCTTTCGGCTTCCGTTTGTTCCCGCGCCACCACCTCGCCGCTCGTGCTGTTGACGGCTGTCAGAGTCACCACGTAATTACTGCCGAGCGGAGCGACTGAACCGGCAATCAGCGCCTTTAGTCCCTGACGCTGGCAAATCTCACGCCCGATCTCCGCCGTCACTCGCTCATCGGGCGAACGATACATTAGCTTCAAAGTATCCCGCACGCGGGTGTCCGGGAAGAGATTCAAAAATGGCGACTGCTCGAGTTGCACCGCCAACCCCTGCTTGAGCGTGCCATCGAATATTTCGTCGTCAGTTTTGTTGTCGAAATCAGTCAAAAGGATCGTGTCGTGTTCCGTGAGGAAAGGCTTGCGGTTGAGGTAGAAGTAACCGGCGACAGCAGCAATAACTATCGCTGCCAGGGTGAACGAAACGCCTAGGTTGTGGCGCCGGATTTCGCCGATAACCACCCTGGTGCTGGAGGTCACGGGTATCGGGATGCTCTCGCCAGTGTGAGCTGCTTCATCGCTTCCCATCTCATCGCTCGCCGATTGGCCGCTCCCGGCTGCTGCCTCCTTCATACTAAGCTGGCCCGCCCGCTCCTGTTCCTTCTCCAACTCAAGCCGATGTTTTAGCCCTCTCAGATCGAGCGCCAAGTCCTTCACTGTCTGATGGCGTTCCTCTCGGTCTTTCGCCAGCGCTTTGCTCACGATCCATTCCAGCGTCTCGGGGACTTCGCGGGAGTATCGCGCTAGTGGCTGAGGCTCCGTTCGTAAAACCGCGGCGATAACATCGCTTGTTGTCGCGCCTTCAAATGGCTGGTGTCCTGCAATCATCTCGTACAGCATCACTCCGAGGCTGAAGATGTCTGTCCGCGCGTCCACCTTCAGCCCGCGCGCCTGCTCCGGCGACATGTACGCCACCGTCCCCAGCACCACCCCGCTCGCCGTGCCCTGCTGCGCTGCCGTCGGCGCCTCTGTATTCACTCCGTCGTCTGCCGGCCCCGTCAGCTTCGCCAACCCGAAATCCAGCACCTTGACTAACCCATCATCTCGCACCATCACGTTTTCCGGTTTGATGTCCCGGTGAATAATTCCAGCCTCGTGCGCCACGGCTAAGGCGCTCGCGACCTGGAGCACGATCTCTAACGCTGCCTCCAGACGCTGCTGTTCACCTTTCATCCGCGCGCGCAGCGTTTCGCCCGCCACGTACTCGGTCACGATGTAGTGCTCGCCCGCGACCTCTCCGATTTCGTGAATGGTGATGATGTTGGGATGATTGAGCGCGGAAGCGGCCTGCGCCTCTTGCTCGAAACGCCGCACTCGGTCGAGATCCTGAGTGAACTCGGCAGGTAGCAGTTTGAGCGCGACTTTGCGTTTGAGCCGCGTGTCCTCCGCAAGGTGAACCTCTCCCATCCCTCCCGCGCCAAGCGCTCGCAGGATTCTGTAATGACCAATCGTCCGTCCTTCCAGTGATTCAGTTTGAGGATCTGCTATCAACCCCGCGGCGTGCTTGAACGCGGGCTCTTCGAGGAATTTGCTCGCTTGCTGCTGATAGGCAATCTGGGATTCAACTTCACGCCGCAGCGCTTCATCGCCCGCGCAGGCTTCGTCCAAAAAGGCTGCGCGCTCAGCCACGCCGCGGTCGAGCGCGGACTGGGCCAACTCATCTATCTGTTTCCATCGTTCAGGAGTCATTGCCTTCATGATCGAGGTGTAGTCCCCACAGCTCTTTCATCTCTCATTTCAGACCTGCATACTCTCTCTTCGCTTCGATGTGATCAAATCACTTTCACCAGTCGGTCAGAACGGTCGCAGGCGTCACCATTTCAGCGAGCGATAAGGAATGATAAGGCGCAGCCAGATTCAGGATCATCTGGTCAAATCGTGCTTTGATCTCCGCAGATCTGGTGGTGAAGTTGGTCACCAGCTTCAGATCGCCAGTGACAATCACGTCCACACCTATGCTCGGCGCATTGAGATCCACACCGAAACTCCCGTAAGCGAGGATGACTGCGTCTTCACGCGAGAAAGCATATTCCCTCAATCGCCTGGCCCACCGGCGCAGGTAACGGCTGATTATACCGAATTGTCCCTCTCGGGCGCATCCACTGAAAGCGATCTCTACTTCACTTTCTCGTACTCCTTCTTCGCCTCAATCAACGCCGGAAGATCAGCATCCGCATCTTTCCATAGCGCGAGGAAATCCTGATACGACTTGCGCGCTTTCGTCGTGTCGCCCTGCAGCACCGCCGCGCGTCATCGTTTTGCCTGGCGTTCGGCGGCGGCTATCCCTATCGGTACAGATTAAGCATGGCGTGATATAGTAGCCTTGACTCTGCTTCTCAAGAAAGGAGTAACAAACGATGAATGTCAATGAACTTGCGCTGGTGGCCCAAAGGCTGCCGGTAGAACAACAGAAAGAATTGATCAAAGCCCTTTTCAAGCAATTGCCGAAGTCAGAGTTGCCAGCCGCTGCGATTGTGCAGATCGGCGATATCGAGGCCGGCACGCAGGAAATCAGAGAAAAAGTCAACGAGTCAATTCAGCGTTCGGCCAGGGAGTTACACGCGCACGAAGCGGAGCCATAGCCGCATGTCAATCTACGTCACCGACACACACCCGCTGATTTATTACGACGGGCGTTCCCGTCGCTATCTTTCTGACCCCGCGCGCACTGTCTTCGAGCAGGCCGAAAACGGCGAAGCGTTGATCCTGATTCCGGCCCCGGTGTTGTGGGAGGTTTCGATGCTCGAACAGGCGGGTCATATCAAGCTCAGCCACCCTTTCGCAGAATGGCTGAAAGACCTGTTGCGGAAGCCCTGTTTCGATTGCGTGCCGCTCGATGCCGCAATTATTGAGGAAGCCCGCACCTACAGCTTCAACAACGACATCTTCGACGCCGCAATTGTGGCCACAGCCAAATTGCGTGATCTCCCTTTGATTACCAGAGACGCCGCCATCACCAACTCCGGCCTCGTGGAGATTTACTGGTAGCTTCACTTCACTTTCTCATACTCCTTCTTCGCCTCAATCAACACCGGCAGATCAGCATCGGCGTCTTTCCAAAGCACAAAGAAATCCTCATAGGCCTTGCGCGCTTTTTCGATGTCACTAGTAACGACATATGCGCGCGCCAGCCCGAGGTGTGCGAGCGGATAAAACGGGGAGAAGGCATCGAGGCCTCTATTGTCCAGGATGAATTGAAACTCGGCTCCGGCT
>CAZJQQ010000101.1:0-13826 GCA_964548075.1 uncultured Clostridia bacterium
GAGGGGGCGAGGGGGCGAGGGGGCGAGGGGGCGAGGGGGCGAGGGGGCGAGGGGGCGAGGGGGGAAGAGGAGCAGCCTCCCCCTCGCTCCCTTCTCCTCTTCGCCCCGTCTCCCCCTCGCCGAGTCGCCCCTCGCCCGTCGCGTCTCATCTCGGCTGTTGCCTCGGATCGAGCTTCTCCCTCAACCCGTCGCCGATGAAATTGAAAGCCAGCACCGACAGCGCGATCATCACTCCGGGAAAGATGAACAGATGAGGAGCCGTAAACCAGAACTCGCGCGAGTCGTCGATCATCTTGCCCCACGAAGGAATCGGTTCCGGCACGCCTAATCCAAGAAAACTCATGCCTGCTTCAGCGAGTATCGCGCCGGCCATGCCTAAAGACGCTTGAACGATCAACGGCTGAATCGAATTGGGAAGGATGTGCTTGAGCAGTATTCGAAAACTGCTTGCCCCGAGCGCTCGAGCCGCGGTTACGAAATCGTATTCGCGAACCTTGAGCACCTGCGCTCGCATCAATCGCGCATAGCCCACCCACCCGATCACCGAGAGCGCCACGATCAGGTTCTTCATGCTTGGCCCCAGGAAGGCGACCATCGCAATCGCAAGCAATATTCCCGGGAATGACAGGAAAACGTTAAACA
Organism: uncultured Clostridia bacterium; assembly: GCA_964548075.1. Classification (GTDB taxonomy): domain Bacteria; phylum Acidobacteriota; class Blastocatellia; order UBA7656; family UBA7656; genus Onstottus_A. The sequence goes on from CAZJQQ010000101.1 coordinate 643, forward strand.
GAAAGCCGGAAACTATTCGATCGGTCCATCCGCCCGCGTAACCGGAGAACGCTCCGATCAGCACGCCTACTATAGAGGATATGGTGACGACGGAAAGCCCGACGAGCATCGAGACTCTCGCGCCGTAGATGATGCGAGCCAGCTCGTCGCGGCCGAGTTGATCGCGGCCCATCGGATGAGCGCGATCGGGCGAGTCGAGCCGCGAGACCAGATCCTGACCCTGCACCCGCTCCCACGACGCGAGCAGCGGCGACAGCGCGGCCATTAGAACCAGCACTGCGGCGACGGCGAATCCGAATTTGGCGACGGTGTTCATAGGATGGGAATAGACCACTGATCAGGCGGATTGGACTGATTATCACGGATCTGATCCGCGATAATCCGTCCAATCCGTTTGATCCGTGGTCTATTGGTCATTCAATCAACTTTGATCCTCGGATCGAGGAATCTATACACAATATCCGTGGCCGTGTTGACCAGCACATAAGTCGCCGCGATCACCAGTATGCAACCCTGGGTCAGCTTGTAGTCGCGCTCGCTGATGCTGTCTACAAGTAAGCTCCCAACTCCCGGCCACGAGAAGACTCGCTCGGTGATTATCGCCCCGGCCAGCAACACACCGAACTGGAGACCAAGCACCGTCACTACCGGGATGAGTCCGTTCTTCAAGACGTGCTTGTAGATCACCGTTCGTTCCGGCAGTCCTTTTGCTCGCGCGGTGCGCACGTAGTCTTCGTTCAACTCTTCGAGCACGCTCGATCGAACTATGCGTGTGAGGATCGCGGACATCGCGGCGCCGAGTGTCACCGCGGGAAGTATCAGGTTGTCGAGTCCGCCCGCGCCGGAGACGGGCGTCAATCCTAGATTTACCGAAAAAACCAGAACGAGCAGCGGCCCGAGCGCGAAGCTTGGAAGTGAAATCCCCAGCAACGCTACGAGCGTCGACAGGCTGTCAATCCAGCTTCCGCGATGAGTCGCCGCTGTCACACCAAGCGGAATCGATATGAGCGTCGCGATGAGCATCGCAGCCAGGGCGAGCTTGATCGTCGATGGGTAACGCGAGGCGATGCGCTGGAGCACCGGCTGTTTGGTGACCGGGTTCGTGCCCCAGTCCCCGCGCACGAGTCCTCGCCAGTAATCGACGTATTGCGATGCGAGCGGCTTGTCTAATCCGAGCTCAGCGCGCGCGATTTGATATTGCTCTTCGGTAGCGTTTTCGCCCACGAGCTGCCGGGCGGGATCGCCAGGTACGATGTGAATGAGAAGGAAGACAAGCGTGACGACGGCCCAGAGCACGGGAAGTATTATCAGCAGCCGCCTCGCGAGCGCGAACGCGAATCCTCGCATATCGCGCGAATCATAACAAAGCGCCGTCTAAGCGCCAAACTCGCGAAGATCAGAGTTCACGGTTCAAAGTTCGCGGTTCAGAGTTCAGAGTTCAAGCTTTAGCTTGCGTAGCGTGGCGGCTTGTTGCTGATGGTTTCGACAACCTACGCAAGCTGAAGCTTGTACTCTGAACTCTGAACCCCAAACCCTGAACCGACGCGTCTTGCAATCGAGTTGTTCATTCCTTATTCTTTCGAACGTTGACAATCAGCGATCATAAGCCGGCGTAGCTCAGTTGGTAGAGCATCTGATTTGTAATCAGAGGGTCGGGGGTTCGAGTCCCTTCGCCGGCTCCATCTGAATCTAGAAACAATAAGGGCCACGCCTGAGCGTGGCTCTCATTGTTTCTTTGGGTTGAGGAACCGGCACGAATAACACCGCGCCGGGTCGCTGCCAACCAACGCGCCTGTCTGTCAGCACCTGGCTGCGGGGCCACAGCGTTACGCAGGTTTGAGCGCTCCCCGCTAGAACACTACTGTCCAGCCCTCCTTTTTCGCCTGTTCTTCCGTATAGGATACGCCATCAACCTTGAGGCCCTTTTTGTTGAGCAGCGTGATAATCCCGCCTTTATTACCGAGCTGCACAGTCGGCGGCAACGCGACTACCAACGTAGCCCCCGCTTTGATCATACCGGACAGATTGTGCTTGTGCTTGAGTTTGTCAGCGATTTGCCAGCCGGTCAGATCAATCGCATTCGGAGATGCATTCAGGATGCTAACCGTTTCATGCTCCGGCGCAGGACCTATGGGATTCACAAGCGCGCCGACGATTCGGACCGTTTGATCCGGCTCAGTCGGATCGGGCTCATGTCCCGGCGGCGTCCCTTGGATGGTATGGCCCGTCCTGTCATCCGTGTGCCAGGCTTGCGACTGGAAGGCCAGGAAAATGGCGACCCATTGATGAGTTGAGGGAAATTGCAGCAACAGTCCGCCGTCTTGCCACACACCGTCATCACCCAGAAACGGCGCAACATTCCCCTGGTTCATATGGATGTCGTGAATTCCGTTTCCGGGCAAGAAGTTGAATATCTTGTCCTTTGTGGTTGGTTCAGGTCCCCATCGCTGGCCAAAGGAATAGACGGTCGCGTCGGGTTCTTGAATCGCCCGTTCGATGAAATGCTCGAGTTGGTCGCTCAGGTCGTTGTTGGGGCCCGGCAGACTCGGAGGGAGGGTCCGCATATCCTCGCGCTTGAATAGATTGGCGCGGATGAAATCCAGAGCCTGTCCGCCCGGGGCGCTCGCCAACGCCGTGAAGCCCTGCGAAAGATCTGGAAGATGGGCCGTGATCGGATGTTGGAAATTGTCGTTTACCAAGAACAGCAATTCAGACGGGCTTGCCTGGGATTTGACATTCACGGCGATGCGGTAATGCACCGCCCCGGCAAGAATGTGAACCTGGTAATGCGGAGATGACTGGTTGTCCTCCCGTTTGGCGCCGATCGCCTTGCCTTTCAAAACTCCATAGTGCGCTAGTGGCATTGCAAAGCTCCTTTCTATTCCCGAGATTCAATGTTTAGTGTGAGGACTGCGTCCCACTAGGACATGACGCAGAGTCTCGCCCGCGCAATGCAAAAACGTTGGCGGGATTTCGCCGAAACCTCGCCTTCGTGCGAATCCTGATTGAGATTTCGGTAGTGGTTCCACTACCGAGATTTCGCGCAAAGACGCCAAGGTCCGCAAAGAGCGCAGATGAACACTAACGGAGGGAATGAACCCCATCTCCAGGTATCCGAGCTTACCGCGACTCTTTCCATCTCCCTCGTGTGAAATCGGGGAACTTCACCGGCGCGCTTCCCTGGGCCACCGACATCTCGCTCAGCGGGCCTGGCGCGCTCACCGCCGCCGCGTCGTAAACGTCCATGTCGGGCGCGAGTCCTTCACGCATGCATTGCATCAGGCGGTAGACCATTATGAAATCCATCCCGCCGTGGCCGCCCCGCTTGCGAGCCAGCTCACCGATGTTCTTCCACAGCGGATGCTCGTATTGCGGTTTGTGCTTATCGAGATTCGTCCACTTCTCGCCGCCTTCCTGGCCATCGAGATACAATCGCGGCGGGTAGTCACGAAAGACGCCCTTTGTGCCTGAGATCAAATTGATGCGGTCGTATGTGCGAGGAGTGCTGACGGTGTGTTGAAGCATGATCGTTCGGCCCTTCGCGGTCTTGATCATGCTCGTGTTGATGTCTCCGCATTTGTACTTCTCTTTGCGCTTTGGGTTGTCGGCGGGGATGTGTTTATCGCGGTACTCGGCGAGGCTGACCGACAGCGAGCTCATCGAGACAAGATAGTCGAACCGGTCGCCTCGATTGACATCCATGTACTGCGCGACCGGACCGAGCCCGTGAGTCGGGTACAGGTTGCCGTCGCGAGTCACGTGCGGGAAGCGCCGCCACAATCCCTCGCTCTGATCCTCGAACAGCAACGAGCGAAGGTCGTGAATGTAGGCGGCCTCGCCGTGAATTAGTTCTCCGAACAATCCGGCTCGCACCATGTTCAGCACCGTCATCTCGTTAGAACCGTAGCAGCAGTTCTCCATCATTACGCAGTGGCGGCGAGTCCTCTCTGAGGTATCGACGAGTTCCCAGCATTCCTTGAGCGTCACTGCCGCGGGCACCTCGACTCCGGTGTGCTTGCCGTTCTTCATAGCGGCGAGCGCCATCGGCACGTGCCAATCCCACGGCGTCGCGATGTAGATGAAATCCAGGTCGTCACGCTTGCACAGGTTCTCGAAGTCGTGATCGCCGTTGAAGAACAGAGCCGGCGTTTTGTGACCGGCCTTCTCGATCACCCGCCTGCCGCTGAGGCATTTGTCCTGGACGATGTCGCACAGCGCCGTGATCTGCACGCCGTCGACTCCGAGAAACTCGTCGAGCATGCTGGCGCCTCGCGCGCCGACGCCGATTATGCCGACGCGAATGATCGAGCGCGGTTCGAACTTCATTCCGATCACACTGCCAGCCGGCGAAGGCATGATCATTTCTTCAGCCGCGGTTGAGGTTGCCCGAAGGTCCGTTAGCCCGAGCGTGGCGCCTGCCATCGCTGCCGACTTGAGCAGGTCGCGACGCGAGATTGTTGAGCCGCCTTTTTTCATCCCAGGTTCTCCTTGAGTGCCGAATACGGTTTCTAGAGAGGCGAGCATAATGGAATTCAATCGAGGATGTAAGCGCGGTTCGCCAATTGGGTCGTACGGCAGCCTTCCAATCGCGCCTCCACCGACACAGGGTCGGTGGAGGGCCTCAAGTCCCGTCGAGGTCGCATAGCCTTCCAATCGTGGCTCCGGACAGAGGGTCGATGGCGGGAGCCGACTTCCACGCGGCTTCCAGACACTTGGCTCTATCCACTTAGCTTGCTAAGCTGCTGCCGCTATTTTCTTAGCTGTCACCAAGGACGAACCCCATGCACGTCACCACTTTGGACTGGATCATCGTAGTCGTTTCAATCGCGGTCTCGTTTCTGCCCGCTGTCCTGCTCGCCAAGCGAGGAGGTTCGAGCACTGCCGAGTTTTTTACCTCGGGGCGGTCCGCGCCGTGGTGGTTGATCGGAGTGTCGATGGTGGCTACCACCTTCAGCACCGATACACCTAACCTCGTCACCAACATGATTCGCGAGAACGGCGTCGCCAATAACTGGCTCTGGTGGTCGTTCCTGCTGACGGGAATGATGACCGTCTTCTTCTACGCGAGGATGTGGCGGCGCTCAGGCGTGCTCACCGATCTGGAGTTCTACGAGATTCGATACTCGGGCAAGGCCGCGAGCTTCGTCCGCGGGTTTCGCTCGATCTACCTCGGCCTGTTCTTCAACTGCGTCATCATGGCAACGGTGAATCTCGCCGCGTCAAAGATCGCAAGCGTCGTGCTCGGCTGGCCGATGAAACGGACGCTCGTGATCTGCGCCGTGCTTAACATCGCATTCGCGGCGACCTCCGGTTTGTGGGGAGTGCTGGTTACCGATTTCATTCAGTTCGGGATCGCGATGACCGGCTCGTTCGCAGCCGCTTACTTCGCGTTGAAGCAGCCCGAGATCGGAGGCCTCACGGGACTCTTCCACAAGATCGATCCTAAGACTCTCAGTCTTGTTCCTGATTTCGGTGACTGGGGCGTGACACTGTCGGTCCTGGTAATCCCGATAGCGGTGCAGTGGTGGTCCGTGTGGTATCCGGGAGCCGAGCCGGGCGGCGGAAGTTACATCGCTCAACGTATGCTCGCGGCAAAGAGCGAGAAGGACGCGCTCGCCGGCACGCTGCTGTTCAACGCCGCGCATTACGCGCTAAGGCCGTGGCCGTGGATCATCGTAGCGCTGGCTTCGATGGTGATCTATCCGAATCTTTCCGACATTCAACGCACGTTTCCGTATGTCGATCCGAATCTGATCGGCCACGATATGGCTTACCCGGCGATGCTCAAATTCCTCCCAGCCGGATTCATGGGATTGATGATCGCCGGTTTGCTGGCGGCTTATGTTTCGACGTTGTCGACTCATCTCAACTGGGGCACGTCTTACCTGGTGCATGATTTCTACCGCCGCTTCATCAAGAGAGACGCAACCGAGAAACATTATGTTCTGATCGGCCGTCTTGTGACGGCTGTGCTCATGCTGCTCGCAGCGCTGCTGACGTTCGTGCTCGATTCAGCAAAACAGAGCTTCGATCTGATGTTGTCGGTAGGCGCCGGCACGGGGCTTATTTATCTTCTTCGCTGGTTCTGGTGGAGAGTCAACGCGTGGAGCGAGATCGCTGCGATGGTCAGTTCATTCGTTATCGCCGTTGGATTCTTTGTCGCTGGAAAGATGGATGCGAACATCGCGCCTCACGTGTCGCTTGTGATAACGGTCGCGGCGACAACGATCGTGTGGATCACGGTGACGCTGCTGACCAGGCCGGCCGATCGCTCGAAGCTGATCGAGTTTTATCGACTGGTTCAACCCGCTGGCCCAGGCTGGCGGCAGATTCGAGCAGAGGCGGGCGCGAGCGGCTCGCCTGATCGCCTGGCAGAGTCGCTGCTCGGGTGGACGTTGGGTTGTGCCTTTGTATACGCGGCGCTTTTTGGCACAGGCAGTTTTCTCTACGGCAAAACCGCTCAGGGGCTGTTTTGGTCGTTGGTTTTTACTGTGAGCCTTGTTGGGTTGTCGCGAGTGCTGCCGCGAATCTGGTCGAGCAGTCATGGATGAATTCGAGTTCCGGCAAGAACTAGTCTCCTCTGGTTTGAGCGCCACTCAAGCATCAGTGAAGGCCAGGTTGTTTGCTGAAGCAACATATGCGCTGCTCGATGCGGGAGTATCGAGCGATACGTTGCGTTATTGGTTCGTTCCTGGCCGCATCGAGTTTCTTGGCAAGCACACGGACTACGCAGGCGGACGAAGCCTGATCTGCGCGCTCGAACGCGGCTTCTGCGTCGTGGCTTCCGCTCGCGATGATGCCACTTTGCGGATAACAGACGCGGGCCGGCTTGAGCGCGTTGAATTCAGCTTGAGCCCCGCGTTGATTCCACGCGCCGGGCATTGGTCGAACTATCCGATGACCGTCGCGAGCCGGGTTGCTCAAAACTTCCCGGGACCCCTACGCGGCGCCGACATAGCTTTCATCAGCGACTTGCCTCCTGCTGCGGGGCTGAGCAGCTCGAGCGCTCTAGTGATTGCCATCTTCTGTGTGCTGGCTGAGGTCAACGCGCTTGACCAAAGAGGTGAATACAAGAGCAACATCCACACCCTTGAAGACCTCGCGGGCTATCTCGGCACGATCGAGAATGGCCAGAGCTTTGGTTCTCTTGTGGGCAACAAAGGCGTTGGCACTTTCGGCGGGAGCCAGGATCATACGGCGATTCTTTGCTGCCGTCCGGGCGAGCTGAGTCAATATTCGTTTTGTCCTGTTCGCCACGAACGCTCGATCGCGCTGCCCGGCGGTTACGTTTTTGTGATCGGCGTCAGCGGAGTGTCGGCCGATAAGACCGGCGACGCGCTTGAAAAATACAACCGCGTATCGCTACGTGCGGCTGAGGTTCTCGCAATTTTGCAAAGGGCGACGGGGCGAGGAGACGCTACTCTGATGGCGGCGGCATCAAGCTCAGCAGATGCTCCTGAGCGAATGCGTGAAGCGTTGAGAGCATCACGCTCCTCTGCTTTCTCACCTGGAGACTTACTCAATCGTTACGAGCAATTTCTGATCGAATGCACCGAGATCATCCCGGGTGTGGCTCAAGCGCTCGCCGCCGGGGATGTTGATAAGATCGGAGTGATGATCGATCGTTCACAGGACGGCGCCGAGCGCTTGTTAGGCAATCAGGTTCCGGAGACGATCGCGCTAGCTCGTCTTGCGCGAGAGCTGGGAGCCGTGGCCGCATCGGCATTCGGAGCGGGATTTGGCGGGAGCGTCTGGGCACTGGTGCAATCCGACCGCGCGGAGAGCTTCAAGGCGGAGTGGGCCGACCGGTATTGGCGGCGGTTTCCATCGTCGGTGAAAACATCAGAGTTCTTTTTGACGTGCGCCGGTCCCTCGATGATAGCGTTCGGCAATTGATGTTTGGGCGGCGCTGCTGGTGAACTGCGAAAAGAGATCGACTTTGGCAACGGAATACAAAGAGGTCCTCCGCGTCCCCTGCGTCCTCGGCGGTTAAGAGTCTGAGATACAGGAAGAATAACCACGGAGGACGCGGAGGACGCGGAGGAACGTGTCGGGGTTGTTTCTCTACACTGCGCTGAGAAGTTGAGTTGACGACGCCGGTGTTTCATCCGACGAAGTACTTTTCCTCTCTCAAACGCTCCTTCGCAAAGCGTCGCCGCGTGAGTATGCCTTTCGCGTTCTCGATCATCTGCGGGTGACCGCACGCGTACGCGATCGCATTTGACGAGTCGTAGCCCAGTTCGTCGGAGTACTTTCGAATCACATCTTCCACGCGGCCCGTTTCGCCTTTCCAGTCCGCGTCCGTCCAAGGCCGGCTGACCGTTGGCACGTAACTCAGCCAACCGGTCCGAGCTAATTCGGTGAGCTCCTCCCGGTATGTTCCAAACTCCGATGAATGGCTGCTGGCGTGGACAATCGCCAGGTGGTGGGGCTGAGGTGCGCCTCGCTCGAGGTTAATCCGCTGCGTTCGGGCCATGCTGATGAACGGCGCTACGCCGGTCACGGTCGCCAGCATCAGATGTTTGTTGACGCCGCTGCTATCGTCCAACGTGAACTTGCCGACGATACGATGCCTGATCAGGACCTTGTCATTAGCGGTTAGTTCCCAAAGAAGCGGCGTGAGTTCGCCATCGGGCACGAGTTCGATGAAGAATTCGAGAAAGGGCTCAAGAGGAGAAGACGCAATCGAGTACGGTCGCTGAATGAGTTTGCCGTTACGCTCAATCGCGATGGTCGCGTATTGACCGGGCACGAAAGAGAGATGTGCTTCGGCGCGAAATCTGAAGAGGGCAAGGTCGTCACTGAAGTCAGTTTTTTCAACAAGCGTTGCTTGAAAAAAGGTGGTCGTATTCATCGCTACTCATACCTCAGCGCTTCCATCGGGTCAACCCTTGTCGCCCTTCGTGCCGGGACGTAGCAAGCCAGCAACGACACGGCCGCAAGCACCAGCGCCACGACTGCATAGGTCAATGGATCGGTCGCGCTGACACTGAACAGCAGGGTGCGCATCACTCGCGTCAGCGCAAAGGCGCCGGCCAGCCCGATACCCACGCCGGCCAGAGACAACTTCATCCCCTGCCCCACCACCATCGCGAGCACATCCGTCACCCTCGCGCCGAGCGCCATCCGAATTCCGATCTCGGTCGTGCGGTGCGTGACCGAGTACGACATCACGCCATACAGGCCGACCGATGCCAGGATCAGCGCGACAAAAGCAAACACCCCTAGCAGAGTCATCGCGAACCGCCGCTGTGTCATCGAATCGGCCACCATCCGCTCCATCGTTGTGACCCTGAACACGGGCAGCTCTCGATCGACTTCCTGGATCGAGCCGCGCACTGCTCCGGACATGCTCGCCGGGTCGACCGCGGTTCGCGCAACCAGGAAGACGGTGTTGACCGGCAATTGGCGATGCGGAATGTAGTACTGAACTGGCGATTCACCTTCGAGCCCTTTGTGCTTAACGTGACCGACTACGCCGACGACTTCGCGCCAAATAGGATTGCCTTGTGGATCGCGCTGGAAGCCTATGCGCTTGCCGATCGGGTCTTCGTCCGGCCAAAACTTGCGTTCCATCGTTTCGTCGATGATGGCTACTTGCGGCGCATCACGCACATCGCGGTCGTCGAAGTAGCGGCCTTTGATGAGCGGAACTCCCAGCGTTTGGAAGTAGCTCGCGCCGGCAAACCATCGATTGCCCCACGGCGCCATTTCGCCGGGCGCGGTGGTCCGGCCTTCGATGGCAAAGCTTCCGGCCGAGTTGAAGCCGCTCATTGGGACGCTGGTGGAGACGCCCGCCGATTGCACCCCAGGCAGCGCTTTGATTTTGTCCAACGCCTGTTGGAAGAAGGCGTCAATCTGTTGCGGGTTTCTGTACTTGGTTGCCGGAAGCGAGATCTGCATAGTGAGCAGATGCTCCGGTTTGAAGCCGGGATCGACCTCCTGCAGCTTCTGGAAGCTCTTCAACAACAATCCGGCGCCGACCAGGAGCACGAGAGCCAACGCAACTTCCGCCACAACGAAGAGGCCGCGGACGCTGCGCCGGGCTGAGCCGCTCCGGCCGCCTTCTTTTAGTACCGCGTGCAAATCGCTCTTCGAGGTTTGCAGTGCAGGGAACAGACCGAAGAGCAGGCCGGTCAGCAAAGCTACGCCGCCGGTGAAAATCAATACGCGCGCGTCGATGCCGATCTCTCCGGCGCGCGGAATCTTGTCTTCATTGAGCGAGATAAGCGCGCGTATGCCCCAATAAGCGAGCGCCAGACCGAGCGCGCCGCCGATCGTCGCCAGCAACACGCTCTCGGTCAGCAACTGCCGAATCACTCGCCCACGTCCGGCGCCGAGCGCCGAACGAATAGCGATCTCTTTGTGCCGCAACGCCGCGCGCGCCAGCAGCAGATTGGCGACGTTCGCGCATGCGATCAGCAGCACAAATGCGACTGCCGCCAGCAAGACAAGCAATGCAGGGCGGATCTCGCCGACTACGATCTCGCGCAGCGATCGCAGCAGCAATCCCCAACTGCTCGGATCATTCGCGTCGCCGCCTCCGAAGTACACCTCGCGTATGTTCGCAGCGATGGTGTCCATTTCGGCCTGTGCCTGCTCGAGCGTGACGCCCGGTTTGAGTTTGGCGATCGCAAACAGGAATTCATTGCGCCAGCGGTTAGTGTCCAATTGCTCGGGCGTGAATGCTATCGGCGAAAACAGATCGATCTGCTGGGCGAATTCACGTCCGAACTGGAAGCTTGGCGGCATAACCCCGATGACCGTGTAGTTCTCTCCGTTGAGTTTGATCGTATTGCCAACAAGATTCGGATCACCCGCAAACCGCCGCCGCCACAAGCCATCGCTCAATACGACGACGCGATTGTTTCCGGGCTGATCTTCTTCCGCTGTGAACACGCGGCCTCGAGCCGGTTCTATCCCGAGCATCGGGAGGAAGGTGTGGGTGACAGTCATGCCCTGCAATCGTTCCGGGTCGCCGGTCTCGGTCAGATTCACCGGCCAAAACGAGGCTGCTCCGACGGCCTCGAACGAATCGCAGTGGTCGCGGTAATGCGTGTAGCCGCTGGCGGACACGGACGCCTTGAGATCGAGCTTAGGGTAGTTGTGATTGATCTGCACCAGCCGGTCGGAATCCTTGTAGTTCAGCGGGCGCAGAAGAATCGCGTTTACGACGCTGAAGATCGCCGTGTTCACACCGATACCCAACGCCAGAGCAATGACAGCCACAACGGTAAAGCCCGGTTGCTTGAGCAACATCCGCGCGCCATAGCGCAAGTCTTGAAGCAGAGTCTCCATGAAACACCTCTTCCAAGGATTGGGGTTAAGATACGCCCAGAGGGTGCGTTCCGCAATGCTCCGCCTCATTGCCAATCATTGATAACGCTGCGACGCGATGAGAGGATGCATTGCCTTTGCTGCTTTTCGCGCTTGTATTCGATTGGCGCGCGTGGGCGCAACAGTTATAATTGACGCCACAGAAATTCGAAGGTGAGAGAACTATGAGTACCGCAACACTGAGCTACTTTGACATCGCCTCCAACCTGCCGCCCTCAATGGAGGTCACTTTTCAGGACGTGAGTTGGGAGGAGTACGAGCAACTCATCGAGGAACTCGGCGAAGCACCCGGGCGGCGCGTCAGCTACAACGATGGGACCTTGAACATCATGACACTCTCATCTGAGCACGAGAACTACTCTGATTTCCTCAAGCGTTTGGTCGGTCACCTCAGCTTCCGGCTACGTGTCAACATACGTTCTTTTGGTTCCGCGACGATGAGGAAGAAGGCGAGGAAGAAAGGCAGCGAGCCGGATGGCTGCTATTATGTTCAAACCGGTCCCCTCATCGGCAACAAAATGCACATCGATTTCGCCGCCGACCCGCCGCCCGACATCGTCTTGGAGGTCGACATTCATCACGACTCCCGCAAGAAGTTCCCAATCTACGCCGCGCTCGGGGTGCCCGAAATCTGGCGCTACGATGGAGAGGAATTGACCATCCATCAACTGCGCGAAGATCAATATGTCAGCGTCGAAAACAGCCTGGCGCTGCCGATGCTTTCAGCCCGCGCGCTCACCGACTTCCTCGCCCGGCTTTCGAAAGACGGCGAGTCTCAAACACTGATAGCCTTCGATGACTGGCTTCAATCGCAGGAGCGATGATCGTTTCACACATCCTCCCTCAAGCCTCGATTCGGTGTTGAGCTTCTGAACAAGCACTGTTGAATCCGGATAGCTCAACTCGAAAACCGCGCGGTGTTGATGTCGGTTCACCGGCTACGGCAGCAGTTCTACGGGCTGCCCGCGGACGAAAGGCTGTTCTACGAGCGATGGAAAAAGAAGCCGTTCGCGAGCTTGGGGCACGCGTTCGGCCTGGTGCAAGAATTTCGAATGCGTGATGCACTTCTCCAACTCGATCGAACAGGTTGATCTGAAGACGAACTCGTTTTGCAGGAACTGCGTAGAGCATTTGTTGAGGAAGCAGGGGCTCAGTCGCTGAACTGTGTGATTTGTGCTCAGTCTTGGCTCGAACAAGAGGTTCGAAAGGCAAAACTCTGGGACGGGGACGCGAGGCGAGTTGAATCTGCTTTTACACAATCGCTTGCACGCATAGCGCCACTCAGATACAATGACCGTTTTCGATTCGTGCGTTAAGCGGGACAGGAGTATCTCCGAGCGCTATCACTTGGTTATTTGAATGGAGCCGCGGCTCAGACACGCGGTTTGAGCCGGGTCCGGTGGAGTGCTGGGGTGGTCGAGTGGTTAATGGCACCGGGCTGTAAACCCGGCGGGCTTAGGCTCTGCGAAGGTTCGAATCCTTCCCCCAGCACCAGAATTTGAAAGAGACGGGGCGACGCGGAGATGGGGGCGAACCCGGAATTCCGACGCGTCGCATACCGGGCGGGCGTAGCGCAATGGTAGCGCACTAGCCTTCCAAGCTAGATGTTGCGGGTTCGAGTCCCGTCGCCCGCTCCAGCTTTTCGCGGTGCGCGACTGAGATGCCGGCGTAGCTCAGTGGTAGAGCGCATCCTTGGTAAGGATGAGGTCATGGGTTCAATCCCCATCGCCGGCTCCATTGGAGGACTATAGGACTTATATGCCCTATAGGTCCTATTATCTGAAGGAGAGACATGGCAAAGGAAAAATTTGACCGTTCAAAACCGCACGTGAACGTGGGAACGATCG
>CAZJQQ010000102.1:0-13742 GCA_964548075.1 uncultured Clostridia bacterium
TGGAGCGGGAGACGGGATTTGAACCCGCGACTTCGACCTTGGCAAGGTCGCACTCTACCGCTGAGTTACTCCCGCTCGGCGAATCTGATTCTATCCGCCAGAAATTCTTTCTGTCAACCAAAGCCACTCTTCACAACAAGCGTTGTTGATGCAACACCGCGCCGGTCTATTCACGCCGATGAGCAAGTGACCGCCTCGTTATCGGACCTTCAACTTCATCACAAGCGCATCTTCCGTTGGCAGACGATAGTAGTCACGCCGACGGCCCACATAGCCGAATCCGAGATCTCTATACAACAACTGAGCTCCTTCATTCGATGCGCGCACTTCGAGTATCACGTGCGCAACTCCTCGCAGACCCGCCTCATCTATCGCCGCTTCCATCAAGCTCCGCCCAATTCCGATCCGGCGATAATCCTGATGCGAGGCGACGTTGTTGATGTGCAGCTCGTCTTCTACGATCCAACCTGCAAAGAAACCAACAACCGCCGGGCCTGGCACCAGGTTGCGCGCCACGATCATTATCGAATTGGGATTGGTGAACAACTCGCGCCGGTAGGCGTCGTATCCCCAGCGATTCAGCCCGCTCGTCTCTTCGATCTCAACCACGTCGATCAAGTCGCGTTCACGCATCGGCTCAATCGAGTAAAGCTTGAACATCGCCTCATATTCTCGGCTTGTAAGATTGCTTATCGACACCGCAACTCCCCGTTTGGGTTTAGAGTTCAGAGTTCAGAGTTCAGGGTTCAGAGTTCAGAGTTCAAGCTTTAGCTTGCCTGATTGAACGCTCTGCGACCCGGCGGACTAAAGGCTGAACTCTGAACTTTGAACTATGAACTCTGAACTTTCTTTCTTCGTCACTCCGACTTCATGCTCCGTTTGATCTTAGAACCCAGAAGGCCCAACGACAACTTTATTTCAGCCTCGGACCGGCGCACGTAACAGGCTTTCAATCTGTCCACGGTTTCCATCTCACCGCGGCAGTATTTCAAGAAGGCCAGGCGCGCGACATCTTCGGCAAGGCCGTGATCCGACTGTCTCGTCGTCCACTTCCTGTCACCGTGCGACGCGGCGAAGCTGCGTATGGCTTCTGCTCCGGGCTCCACACCGTCTCCCGCGAAGGCCAACTCAGTCATATCGGCGACCCGCTCGAGTGCGTTCTCAAGAGTCGATATCATCGGATCATTCTGCGCAACCGGCACACCGTCGCCGTCAAATGAAAACAGTTGAGAATAGACTTCGCCTTTGTAAGCATTCACCATCGCGCAAATGGTCAGCGCAGGATCTGCCGCGAACACCGCAGCCTGGAGAGAAGTAACTCCGATGATCGGCTTGTTCGTAGCTGTGGCGAAACCCTGAGCCGCCGCCATGCCGACGCGCAACCCGGTGAAGCCTCCGGGACCAACGCAAACCGAGAAGACATCGATACTGCCGATCGTCATGCCAATCTCTGCGAGCAACGACCTTACCTCAGTCCACAACGTCTCCGAACGCTTCTCACCCGGCGGCTCGCCGATTGATCCGAGCAACGTCCCGCCTCGAGCGACGGCCAGGCTTGTCGCCTTAGACGATGTGTCGAGCGCCAGGATGATTGGCTCCGCTAATGTAAAGGCGTGTTTAGTCAATCGGACTGTTGACCACCAATTCGCGCCATTCGCGTACGCTCGGAACAAGTTTGACCAGCCGGTAGTCGATTATATATTCTGCCCATGGCCGAAACAACCTTACGCTCTGATAAGCAAGGCTCAACAGGCGGAGACCTGCAACCTGCAAATATTCTTGACTACGTAGCGGTCGCCAACTGACCACTGACTACGGACCACGGACTACTGACTAATTCATGCAGCCACCCACACCAATGCTCAGGCAGTACCAGGAGATCAAGCACCAGCATCCCGGCACGCTGCTGTTCTTTCGACTCGGTGATTTTTACGAGCTGTTCTTCGACGACGCAGTGATCGGCGCGAAAGAACTCGAGATCACTCTTACGGCGCGCCATCGTGAGCGCGGGAATCCCGTGCCGATGTGCGGTGTGCCTTATCACGCCGCCGGCGGCTACATCGCCAAGCTTGTGCGCAAGGGCTATCGGGTCGCGATATGCGATCAAACCGAAGACGCCAGGAAAACCACCAAGCTCGTCCGCCGCGAAGTCGTTCGAGTGATCACACCCGGAACCGCCATAGATTCGCAGTTGCTGGACGCTCGCGAGAACAGCTATCTGGCTTCGGTGTTCGGTGCGGGCTCGGGCATGGCGGCGGCGTTCCTGGATCTTTCGACAGGCGAGTTCCTTGCGACTCAGTTCTCGGGCGAAGCGGCCTGGCCGCGGGTGCTCGAACAGCTCGAATGCTTTGGCCCGCGCGAGATCATCTTCCCAAAATCGCTCGAACCGCTGTTCAGGTCCGGGGGCAAGTCTGAGGGGGACAGCGGGACGGTAACAACTGAAGGTGACTCGGGCTCAACAGGTTTGAGCTTCGCAGGTTATCAGCCTGCATTGAACCCGCTCGATGAATGGTTCTTCTCGTTCGAGCGCGCGCGCGAGCTCTTGCTAACTCACTTTGGCGTCGCGTCGCTCGAGGGTTTCGGCCTCGGCGGACGCGACCTGGCGGCGGCGGCAGCCGGAGGCGTGCTCCACTATGTTCGCGAGACGCAAAAGGACGAAGCAGCTCACATTACAGGGCTCTCGTATTTCGAACCGAACGACTATCTGATTCTCGACCAGCCCACTGTCCGCAATCTCGAATTGGTGGACGCGCTCGATGGGTCGCGAACGCGAACGTTGATCGGTGTTATTGACGAGACCGTTACGGGTATGGGCTCGCGATTGTTGAAGCAATGGCTGTTGCGTCCCTCGATGAAGCTCGCCGAGCTTAACGCGAGACTCGATGCCGTCGAAGAACAAAAGAATGCGTTGATACTCCGCGATCGGCTGCGCTCGCAGCTAAAGAGCATCGTGGATCTCGAACGATTGATGGCGCGCATCAGCCTGGGCCGCGCGAACGCTCGCGACCTGGTCGCACTGAAAACGTCAGCGGACTCGATCCCTCACATCAAAGAGATGCTCGCCGACGCGAGTGCTTCGCTGCTTGAAGTGCTGGCCGATAGTCTTGACGAGTTGCAGGATCTGCGCGATCTGATCGGCAAGAGCATAGCCGACGATCCACCGGCGACTTTGACCGACGGTGGTTACATTCGCACCGGCTACAACGCGGAGCTTGATGAGCTGCGCGGGCTGTCGGCGTCGAGCAAGAGCTTCATCGCGGCGATCGAATCGCGCGAGCGTTCGCGCACGGGCATCTCGTCGCTCAAGGTAAAGTTCAACAACGTGTTCGGCTACTTCATCGAAGTGAGCAAGTCGAATCTGAAGAGCGTCCCTGCCGATTACGAGCGCAGGCAGACTCTGACCAACGCCGAGCGCTACACGACGCCCGAACTGAAAGAGTATGAAGCCAAAGTGCTTGGTGCCGAAGAGCGAATCAGCGAGATCGAGCAGGTTCTGTTCGCCGAAATCAGACAAACCGTGTCGGTTGAAACACGTCGCGTTCAAGCGGTCGCTCACGCGCTCGCAATGCTGGACGTGGTGTTGTCGCTTGCCGAAGTCGCCGCGCGCCGCAACTACTGCCGTCCGGTGTTGACCGAAGACGACGAGATTTACATACGCACCGGCCGCCATCCGGTGATCGAAGCAACCGGTGAGCGATTCATTCCGAACGATACATATCTGAACAACTCAACCGATCGGTTGCTGATCATCACCGGCCCGAATATGGGCGGAAAGTCCGTCTACCTTAGGCAAGCTGCGTTGATCGCGATCCTCGCGCAGATTGGCTCGTTCGTGCCGGCCGACGAGGCTCGCATCGCGATCCTCGACCGGGTGTTCACGCGCGTTGGGGCGTCGGACAGTCTCGCGCGAGGCCGCTCGACTTTCATGGTTGAGATGACCGAGACCGCGAACATTCTGAACACCGCTACTCCGCGAAGCCTCATTCTGCTGGATGAAGTTGGTCGCGGAACCTCGACGTTTGATGGGCTGTCTTTGGCCTGGGCTATCGCGGAGTACCTGCACGACAATCCCCAGCACGCGGCGAAGACTTTGTTCGCGACGCACTATCACGAAATGACCGAGCTTGCGAAGCTGCTTCCTGGCGTGCGCAATTACCAGATGGCCGTTAAGGAAAGCGGCGGCACGATAGTGTTTCTTCGCCGGGTCGTCGAAGGCACAGCGTCGAAGTCTTACGGTATTGAAGTGGCTAAGCTGGCGGGCTTGCCTCGAACAGTGACCGAGAGGGCGCGCGAGATACTCTCAAACCTGGAAGCAAACGAGTTGGACGTGACCGGCAAACCGAAGTTCGCTCGGCATCTGCCTTCGAGAAAGGCCTCGCCTCAGCCGACGTTGTTTGAAGCCGCGAACGATGCTGTAGTGGATGAGCTGCGAAACCTGGACGCAGAAGGTCTTAGTTCCGAACAAGCGGTTGACATCTTGCGGCGGTTAAAGCAGCGATTGATGTAGGCGCCGTGACTGAGCAACTACGGGGTCGAGAGCTTTTCAATCTTATCGACGCGATCTTCGAGGTCGCGCTGGTACGCATGAAGCCTCTCGAATTCGCCGATCTGGCGCTCCATCCGGCGGTCGAACGTACGGAAGCCCTTCTCGGTGTCGGCACGCAGGCTCGCGACTTCGGCACGCAGACCTTTCATATCCTCGACCAGGCTCTGCTGCGATTCGACCAGGCTCTGCTGCGATTCGATCAGGCTCCGCTGCGATTCGACCAGGCTCCGCTGCGATTCGCTGATCTCTGCCAACTGGCGTTGCACACCTTCCCAAATGGGCTGAGTTTCGCGGAGTCGCTGATCGACCTTGGTCTCGAGGCTTTCAAGCCGTGAATCCATCGATTGTACTGCGGCGATCAGCCGATCTACTTTATCGTCGAGAGAGTCATTCAGTTTTTCCGTCAAGTTGTTGCTCATAACGATCCTCCGGTTATCGAGTTAACTCGATACCCAGGATTCACGAGTTGAGGTGATTATAGCCCCAACGCGCTGCAAAGGGTAAACAAGATTTCGCGCTTGCCAACTTGAATGTACTCGCACAGAATGAACCCACTCAATGAAGATCACCGCCACCATCATCACTCTCAACGAAGAGCACAACATCGCCGCAGCGCTCGAATCACTATCGTGGGCGGATGAGATCATCGTCGTAGACTCCGAGAGCACCGATCGCACCGTCGAAATCGCTCGAGGGTTCACCGATCGAATATTCGTACGTTCCTGGCCGGGTTATTCGGCACAGAAGAACTTCGCCGCTGAGCAAGCAGCCAACGATTGGATCTTCAGCCTCGACGCCGACGAGCGAGTATCAAAAGAGTTGGCCACCGAGATTGCACAACTAAAAGGCGGCGCCGCGCCTGACGCCGCAGGTTTCGAGATGTCCCGGCTCACCTTTTATCTCGGCCGCTGGATCAAGCACTCCGGCTGGCGGCCCGATTACAAGCTTCGGCTCTATGACCGCAAACGCTCTCGCTGGCGCGGCGACTACGTGCACGAGACTCTGGAGGTGAACGGAAAGGTCGAGAGACTCAGCGGGGACATGTTGCACTACACAGTTCGTGACGCGTCCGAGCATCATCTGCGGATGGACCGATACACAACACTCGCCGCCGAGCAGGCATACTCGCGGGGTAAACCCGCGTCGAAACTCTCGCTGTTGGTTTCGCCGACAGTCGTGTTCCTGCGCTCATACATTTTCAAGCTTGGCTTCCTGGATGGCGTACCAGGTCTAGCGATTGCGCGCTTCGCAGCCCACTACGAATTTCTAAAGATTCTGAAATTGCGGGAGATGAGGATGAAGCGTGATTCGTGATCCGCAATGTAGCATAGACTTTAGTCTGTGTGGCGCATCGTGCACCGGTTTGTAGGCGGGCGCCACACAGACTAAAAGTCTATGCTACGTCACTCGTCACGTTTCACTCATCACGCATCACGTCTCACTCTTCCCTTCCCCGATCACTTCCATATATAAGGACTCGATCTGGTCGATGATCTGGTCGCGGCCAAAGCGCGTGTACACATCGCGCTGGCCCTGGACCGACAGTCGTTCGCGAAGCGGCGCATCCGACACCAGCCAAAGCAGTTTGTCCGTAAGCACGTGCACATCTCGCGGCGGAAACATCAACCCGGTCACGTTGTCCTTGATTATGCCGGCGATACCTCCGACGTTTGACGCAAGCACAGCGCGGCGACCGGCCATCGCTTCAATCGTCACCAGCGAAAAGCCTTCATCCCACGACGGCACAACCACAACATCGACGGCGGCGAGCAATTCGGGGATGTGGCTGACGCGCCCGAGAAATCTGAGCTTGTCGCCGAGACCCAGCGTTTCCGCCAACCCCACGAGATGCTGCGTGAACGGCTTTCCTTCATCTTGCTCTTCCCCGGCAATCAGAAACTCTACGTCAGTCCTGATGCGCGCAAGGCTCGCAGCCGCGCGCACAAACTCCTCCTGACCTTTGGCTGGAGTGATCTGACCAATACACGCGACTGCAATGTTGGATCGTACCCTAAACATCGCCCGGGCGGCGTCGCGATCGGCGGGCTTGAAGCGTTCTGGGTCGATCCAATTCGGCAGCATCCGCACTCGCTCGGAGGGTAGCCGCAGGCGCTCGATCACCGACTCGCGCACGCTGTCCGAAACCGCTACTACCGCCGCCACGTCCCGGAGCATCCACCGGTATAAAGCGCCACGCTTGAGCGGCAAATAATGATGCCGCGTCAGAACCAGCTTCACGTTTGGCGCTTGCTTGCTGGCGAGCGCCGCTACGAGATAGTCGCGTCCCATGTGCGCATGAACGATGTCTATCCCGTGCTCGAGCACAAGCTGTGCGATCTCGCGCGCGGACTGAAGATCGAGCGAGTTCCGCAGGGGCATCTCGTGCCAGGAGGCTATCACTCCGGCGAGCGGCCCGCGCAGCGGGCTATCAGGTCTCACCGCGAGATAAACCGCGTGCCCGCGGCTGGCCAGACCCCTGACAAGGTCGGTGACGTGGACCTCTCCACCGCCCATCTCGCTCGCCGAGCAAACCTGGAGGATCTTCATGAAAGCCTTCGAAGGCGTTGCGCGAATCAATGTGCGTCAATTGACTGCAATGGCCAAGCTTGACAATACTGCGCCGCGCTAATTTAATCCAGAGGGTCGATTGCATCAGTTCTTTAGTTACGACCCCCTGAAGCACGCGGACTTCACGGATCGAAAGAGACAGCCGATCCGTGGACGGTGAACTCAACAAGAAAGGCCGCCGATGGAAGATATCTCGCCGTACTTTATGGCATTTGTTGTCTTTGTTTTTGGCCTGCTGATCGGGAGCTTTCTAAATGTTGTCATCTACCGGCTGCCGCTAGGCGAGTCCATCGTCTTCCCCGGCTCGCATTGCCCATCTTGCAACGCTGAGATCAAGTGGTATGACAACATCCCGGTCATCAGCTACACGATACTCCTTCGAGGACGATGCCGAAGTTGCCGCGTGCACATCTCGGCGATCTATCCCGCTGTGGAACTACTGGTCGCTTGCCTCTACCTCGTTCTCTTCCTAATCCACGAAGATCAGATCATCAGCGGCTCGTGGCTCCCGCTGATAGCCGACATAGTTTTCGTTTCGCTGATCGTGCCGCTGGTGTTTATCGATCTGCACCACAAGCTACTGCCGAACGCCATCACGTATCCGGGTCTGGTTCTGCTGGTTGTCTTGCGCGCGGTCGCTGCGGACCCGTGGATCGTGTCTCACACACCGAAGCTATTCGGACTCGACGGAGCGGCGCCCTGGGCAGTGTCTTTGTTTGGATCCTTGCTGGGCGCTCTGGTTGGCGGCGGGACCCTCTGGTTAGTGCGCGAAGCATATTACCGCTTGAGGCACGTCGAAGGAATGGGGCTGGGCGACGTGAAGATGATGCTGATGGTTGGAGCTTTTCTGGGTTGGCAGCTCACGCTGCTGACTATCTTCATCGGGTCGTTGCTCGGATCTCTTGTTGGCGTGCTGTTGATCGTTCGCGGTGGTAGTATGAAAATGCAAATCCCTTTTGGGGTGTTTCTAGGTCCGGCGGCAATAATAGCTCTATTCGTCGGGAAGCAGTTCATCGTGTGGTATGTGGGAATGTATCGATAGCCTGGGAGCGCAGGCATCCCTGCCTGCTTGGTGTTGGGTAAGAAGAGGCAGGCAGGGATGCCCGCGCTCCCAGAGACGCCCATACAGGTTTCCGCTACGGAGAGAAAAAGATGAAAAAGCGAGCTTGTGCAGTAGTCCTGATCCTCCTGTTCGCCGCGTCGATGCCGATGACCCAGCACGCGGCGTCGCGTGAACCGGCTCGCGCGCGGCACGGGATGGTCGCCTCGACCAGTGAGATCGCCTCGCGAGTAGGTGTAGAGATCATGCAACGCGGCGGCAACGCGATTGACGCGGCGGTGGCCGTCGGGCTCGCTCTCGCGGTGACCTGGCCGAGCGCGGGAAATATCGGCGGCGGAGGCTTCATGATGATTCGTCGAGCGAACGGCGACACTGAGATCATCGACTACCGCGAACGCGCGCCGCTGGCGGCTTCGCGCGACATGTA
The DNA here is from genome assembly GCA_964548075.1 of uncultured Clostridia bacterium. GTDB lineage: Bacteria > Acidobacteriota > Blastocatellia > UBA7656 > UBA7656 > Onstottus_A. The sequence goes on from CAZJQQ010000102.1 coordinate 8,602, forward strand.
TCTCGACAAAGACGGCGCCGTGATCAAAGGCGCGTCGACAGTCGGCTACAAAGCCGTCGGTGTTCCTGGCTCAGTCGCGGGACTGTCGCTCGCGCTAAAGCGTCACGGCAAACTGAAATGGGCGGACGTCATCGAGCCCGCGCGCAAGCTTGCGGCTGACGGCTTCGCAATCACTTACCATCTCGCCCGAAGCCTGCGCGGTTCGGAGAAACTTCTAAAGCAGTTTCCGGATAGCAACCACATATTTCTACGCGAAGGCAAGCTCTATGAAGAAGGCGAGCGGCTGGTCCAGCCCGAACTCTCCGAGACGCTCGCCCGATTGAAGGAAAAAGGACCGCGCGAGTTCTACGAAGGCAGGACAGCGCAGTTGATAGCCGAAGACATGAAGGCTAATGGCGGGCTCATCACTGAAAAGGACCTTAGAGAGTATGAGCCCACGATTCGCAAGCCGCTCACCGGCAGCTATCGCGGCTACGAGATTGTCACGATGCCGCCGCCCTCCTCGGGAGGCACGGCGCTGCTCGAGATGCTGAACATTCTCGAACACTACAACCTTGGCTACAGCGGTCCAGGTTCTTCGGACACCATTCATTTGCTCGTCGAATCCCAGCGACGTGCTTTCGCCGATCGTGCCGAGTTCATGGGAGACGCGGACTTCGTCAAGGTTCCGGTCGAAGGGCTCATCTCCAAAAAGTACGCAACAGAGCTGGGGCAGACGATCGACCCGGATCACGCGACACCAAGCGCCAAGATTCGCGCCGGCAAACCAATGGGCGCCGAGTCAACCGAGACCACTCACTTCACCGTGATTGACCAGGAAGGCAACGTCGTCACGAACACCTACACGCTGAACGGCGGCTACGGCTCGGGCGCGACCGCTCGCGGAACAGGTATTCTGTTGAACAACGAGATGGATGACTTCACATCAAAGCCCGGAGTGCCCAACGCGTATGGACTGCTCCAGAGCGAGAACAACGCAATCGCGCCGAGTAAACGTCCGCTATCGGCAATGACTCCGACAATAGTGTTGAAAGACGGCAAGGTGTGGTTCGCGATCGGGAGTCCCGGCGGTCCGACGATCATCAACACGGTGCTGCAAGTGATCGTCAACGTTGTCGACTTCGGAATGAACATCCAGCAGGCTATTGACGCGCCGCGCTTTCATCATCAATGGATGCCGGATCGAATCCAGTTCGAGCCGCTGGGCATAAACCGCGACACTAGGGCGGCGCTCGAAAAGAAGGGACACGTTTTTGCCGAGAAGCCGGGAAACATGGGAGACGCTGAAGGGATAATGATCGACCCAAAGACCGGGATGAGATTGGGAGCTTCGGACCCGAGATCGGGCGGGGTCCCGGTTGGGTATTAAGCCGCACGCGCATGGCCATCAGGAATTTCGTTGTCGAGGTTGAACAAGAAGATGACGGGCGCTGGATAGCCGAAGTGGTAGAGCTCCCAGGAGCTCTGGCTTATGGCGCCACGCCGGAGGAGGCTACTGCTAAGGTTAAAGCATTAGCCCTTCGCATTGTCGCCGATCGTCTCGGCCACGGAGAGATCACGTGACAATAGACGAACAGATAGCTTTACTGCGAAAGGGCACGGTCGACTGCATCCCCGAAGAAGAGCTTCGGCGGAAGCTCGAACGGTCTGCAAAGACCGGCGCGCCCCTTCGAGTCAAGGCCGGCTTCGATCCGACCGCGCCGGACATTCATCTCGGACACACGGTGCTCATTCGCAAGATGCGTCACTTCCAGCAGCTCGGACACACGGTCATCTTCTTGATCGGCGACTTCACCGGGATGATTGGCGACCCTTCGGGAAGATCAGCAACGCGGCCCGCTCTGACTCGCGAACAAATTGACGAGAACGCTGAAACCTACAAGCAACAGATCTTCAAGCTGCTCGATCGCGAGCGCACCGAGATCCGCTTCAACAACGAATGGTTTTCAAAGTTCGGCGCCGATGATTTCGTTCGACTCACAGGAAAGGTAACTGTTGCCCAAATCCTCGAGCGGGAAGATTTCAAGAAACGGTTTCAGGCTCAAGCGCCCATAAGCTTGCACGAGCTGCTTTACGCGCTGGCGCAGGGCTACGACTCGGTTGCGCTCGAAGCCGACGTCGAGCTTGGCGGCACGGATCAGAAGTTCAACCTGCTGATGGCTCGGCAGATTCAACAAGCCTACGGCTTGAAGGAACCGCAGTTAATCATGACCACGCCGTTGCTCGAAGGACTCGACGGCGTGCAGAAGATGTCCAAGAGCCTGGGCAACTACATCGGGATAACCGAACCGCCTCGCGATATCTTCGGCAAGGTCATGTCGATCAGCGATGAGCTGATGTGGCGCTACTACGAACTGCTGACTGATCTGACGTTGACCGAAATCGCCGAGTTGAAAGCTGCGGCCGAGCGCGGCGAACGGCATCCTCGCGATTTGAAAGTCGAGCTTGCTGGCCGCATCGTGGCCGACTTTCACTCGCCAGGCGAAGCAGAAGAAGCGAGCCGCGAGTTCGATCAGTTGTTCCGCGAGCGCCAGACTCCGACGGACACTCCGACCATCGAGAAGCCTGCGGCTGCGATCAAGTTGGTCAAGCTATTGGCCTCCGAAGGTCTGGCGCCTTCAGTGGCAGAAGCACAGCGGCTCATCGCACAAGGCGGCGTTCGATTGAACGGCGAACGCGTCACTGACGTCAGGTGCGAACTAGGCTCGAGCGCCGGCGAAGAAGCGCTCATTCAAGTTGGCAGTCGAAAGTTCTTGCGTGTCGTGTTCAAGTGAAGACCTGTTCTCTTGGACCGCGGCGGCCTATTTGGACTACGGCGGCAAGGTACTCCGCGACGCCGCTTTGTTTTGACATCGAGGGGAAGCGGCGTCGCGGAGTACCTTGCCGCCGCAGTCCAAATAGCCCGCGCGAGTCCAAATCACGATGAGGATCCTGATGAAACGTAGAGAATTCAATCTTAGTCTGCTGGGTGGGGTCGCGGCGATCGGACTCCCTCGATGGCCCAGCCAGCCTGGCCTGCGAGTCGACGGCGCGCGAATAGTCGAACACCTCACCGCCCTTTCACAATTCGGCAAGAACCCTCAGGGCGGCGTCAGCCGAGTCGCCTTTAGCGAAGCCGATCGGCAGGGACGCGAGTACGTCGCGGGCTTGATGCGCGCGGCCGGGCTCGACGTGAGCATCGATGCGGCCGGCAACATCGTGGGCCGGCGTGCTGGAAGCGATTCGACGTTGAAGCCTCTGGTAATGGGCTCCCACATCGACTCGGTGCCGGAAGGCGGCAACTACGACGGCGATGTCGGCTCGCTGGGCGCGATCGAAGTTGCGCAGACGCTGGCAGAACACAAGCTCACGACTCGCCACCCGCTGGAAGTCATCATCTTCGCGGACGAAGAAGGCGGTACGATCGGCAGTCACGCCCTCGGCGGCGAGATCACTGACAAGCAACTCAATCTCGTCAGTAACAGCGGCAAAACGATTCGCGACGGAATCAAGTTCATCGGCGGCGATCCTGATAAGCTCGCAAGCGTTCGCCGCAAGCGCGGTGACATCGCTGCGTACCTTGAGCTGCACATCGAGCAAGGCGGCATTCTGGACACCGAAAAGATCAACATCGGCGTCGTCGAAGGCATCGTCGGCATCACTCAGTGGGAAGTGAAGATCGAAGGCTTCGCCAATCACGCGGGTACTACGCCAATGAATCAACGTCGAGATGCGATGCTCGCGGCCGCGAAGTTCATCGAAGCGGTCAATCGCATCGTGACCAGCGTGCCGGGCCGGCAGGTCGGCACGGTGGGCAAGCTTCAAGCGTGGCCGGGCGCGTACAACGTCATCCCCGGCAAGGTGATTCTTGGGCTCGAGTTGCGCGACCTGGATGCAGCAAAGGTTCAGATGTTGTTCGGCAAGATTCGCGACGAGGTGGCGCAGATCGCCAGGTCAACGGGTACGAGTTTCGATTTCACTGAAACCAATAGCATAGTTCCCGCGCCAACAGACGAGCGCATACGCAAGCTGATTGATGAGACGGCCAAGTCGCTTGGCCTGTCCACCAAGTGGTTGCCAAGCGGCGCGGGCCACGACGCGCAGGAGATCGCGCGACTCTGCCCGGTTGGGATGATCTTCGTCCCGAGCATCGCCGGCATCAGCCATTCGCCCAAAGAGTATTCGCGTCCCGAAGACATCGCCAACGGCGCGAATGTGCTGCTTCACACTTTGCTAAAGCTGGATTCGAGATGATTTTTGATCTGTTATTTTCGATTTGCGATTTGTTATTGGTAAAGGCGCGGGCGTGATTGCGATGAGTGATGCGTGACGTAGCATAGACTTTAGCCTGTGTCCTTCAGCCTGGACTCTAAACGAGGGACACAGACTAAAGTCTATGCTACGTCACGTTTCACGCATCACGTTCCACTTCCGCCACAGGATTGGCTCAGGAAGCTGCTTTGAAGGCGCCCTGCAGCCGGTAGGCCCCCCAAGCCACGACGAGTGACGCGCCGTCACCCGACTTCTCGAGCGTGATCTTGAGCAGGTCCTGGGGCGCGCCGTCTTTCGCAAACTGCAGCGGCGATTCGAGCACTACGGTTTCCGGCTTAAGCGGCCGAGCGATAGCCGATGAAACGAGCAGGGTCCAGTTTCTCTGTTCGTCGGGGCGCGAGAAGATCGCGTACTTTCCCGGTTGAAGCTTCTTGCCGTTGAAGTCCAACGCTACGGTCGTCTCGAGAGTTGTCGGGTTATTCATTCCCATGAACCACGCGACTCCCGGCTTGATCATCTCGTCCAGGTTTCTGCCTGCGAGCTTCGGTGTGCCGTAGTGAATCGTCACTTTCCCTTTGCCGAGCGCGACGCTTGTTTCGTCTTCGCCCGGATCGTGCGCGCTCACCGCTGTTTCTGCGTACCGGTCCGTCAGAACCCAAACGGCGCCAATCGCCACAACTCCGATCGTCATCACCAGCAGTGCTTTCTTCATGGCCGCTCCTTTTTCAATTGGGTGTTATGACCTAGCCTATTCCGCGAAGGCGCCACGGTCAAGGAGGCGAATAGCGTGCTAGTGGATGGTCCGCTTCGGATGCAGCGAGTGCGCGTCAGATTTTCGCGTCGACCCGCCTGTGACAGCGTCTATGAAGACTCCGGAAAATACCACCCAC
>CAZJQQ010000103.1:0-13497 GCA_964548075.1 uncultured Clostridia bacterium
GTGTCAACGATGTCATGGCACTCTTCGGTGTCAACAATGTCTTGGCACTCAAGAAGTAGTCAGTAACGCAGTGCTGCGTAAGAGAGCCACTGACTACGGACTACTGACTACTGACTACGGGAAAACTAGTGACCGAAGTTTAGGGCTTTCATCACCAGTTCCGTAAGATAGAGCAACGCGACTCCGGCGAACACCATCAACGAAGTCTTCGCGCCGCCCTCGCGAGTGTTCACCTCCGGAATCAAGTCCGAGGCTGCGACATAGAGGGTCACTCCGGCCGACAGCGGGAGCACGTGCGCCGACAGCGGGCGCGAATATATTGCCGTGTTCTCGAAAAGAAGAACGAGCGCAACTCCGACCAGCGTCGCCAGCCCGACCAGAAGCGCCGAGGTTATGGCGCTTCGATGGCTTCGACCTGCGGCGAGCATCATCGACGCTACGGTGAAACCCTCCGGGACCTTGTGCAGCAGAATGGCGATGAAGATCAACACGCCAAGCTGCTGGCTCACCAGAGAGGCTACTGCTATCGAGACCCCGTCGAAGAATGTGTGCACCATCAGCGCACTCACCCCGGCCATCGCCGCGTGATGTTCGAGCATCGCCTCTTCGTGGGTCTCCTCGCCGAAATGGAAGTGCGGCGCGACTGTATGCTCGACGAATTGGATGAGGAGATAGCCCGCGAGCAGCCACATCATCGGGACGAGCGGCGAACCCGGCCATTGCTCTATCGTCTCAGGGACTATCTTCAAGAAGACCGCTGCCAGCATGAAGCCGGCACCCAGCGCGATAAGGTATCTGAGGGCGGTTTGGCCAGGCTTTCGCGAAGAGACAAACAGGCCCCCCAGCAGGTTCGCTGCCGCAGCCGCCAAGCCGTAGACGATTATGATTAGCGTGGTCTTGCCCATTGACGCCCGTTCCACTCCGCTCAGCCAAAGTTGGGCACTATACCACAGTCTACCTTTGCTCGCGGAACTAATCGCAGCCGGCCTAAAGCGTCCGGCAAACATACCCGCCCAACGTCCACAACCTCTTATCGTTAAATAATTTCACGCTTGACACTCCCTACTATCTGACGTACCATACGGCGGCATGGTGGAGTGGAGTGGAGCAGAGTGGAACGGATATTGATGGGTTGGCGAGGAAGCCGGTTGGATGCTCAGAGGGCACTACACAGTAAGGATGGACGACAAGGGGCGGATCAAGCTGCCGGCTGCCTACCGCCGCTACATAGACGAGCATTACGGCGCCGAGTTCTATGTCACAAGTCTCAGTGGCGAATGCGCGCGATTGTACCCGATGGAAGAGTGGATGACGATCGAAGAGAAGCTTCAAGCGAAAGGCACGAGCCACGCCTTCGTCAGGAAGTTCCTCGACCGGACCAACTACTACGGGCAGCTCGCCGAAGTAGACGCGCAGGGTCGGATACTCGTTCACCCGCTGCTTCGCTCAAGCGCCGAACTGATCGGCAATGTTGCCGTGCTCGGATACCTGCACTACTTGGAGGTCTGGGAGCTTGACAAGTTCAAAGCTCGCATTGACGGCCAGCCCTTCACCGATGACGATGCCGCGAGCCTCGCTGAGCTTGGGATTTAGAACTTGCACGAACCTGTCTTACTCGCAGAGGTCATCGAGTGGTTGCGACCCGGAGAAGGAGGGACGTTCGTCGATTGCACGGTTGGACTCGGCGGACACGCCCGGGCGATTCTCGCTGCCTCGCCTGACACAAGCGTGATTGGAATAGACCGCGATCTCGAAGCGCTCGCTCTGGCGCGAGAGCGCTTGTTGATGTTTGAAGGCCGGGTTCAACTGGTCCACGCGAACTTTGAAAGCATCGCTTCGGTGCTGGACCGGGATGGGACAAGAGAGGTCCGCGGGATTCTTGCTGATCTCGGAGTTTCGTCGATGCAGATCGAGCGAACTGAACGAGGATTTAGCTTTGTCTCCGACGCGCCGCTCGATATGCGAATGGATCAAGACAGCGAGCTGACCGCGGCGGAACTTGTGAATGAACTCGCTGAGCACGAGTTGGCGGATCTGATCTTTGAACACGGAGAGGAACGAGGCGCTCGTAAGATCGCTCGCGCAATCGTACGACAGCGCGATCGTGAACCGATCGCCACCACAAAGCAGCTTGCGGACGTTGTCGTCCGAGCGCTCAACATTCCGGGCCGATGGCGCATACATCCGGCCACACGAACGTTTCAAGCGCTCCGAATCGCGGTCAACGATGAGCTGGGGGCGCTCGAGCGTTTCATTCCCGCCGCGATCTCGAAGCTGGGTCACGGCCGGAGGCTGGCCATAATCTCGTTCCACTCGCTTGAAGATCGGATCGTCAAGCGCGGCTTTCTGCGTGAATCCGGCCGCTGCATTTGCGAAACGCAAAGATGGCAAGCAGGCTCCGGGCGCAAAAATGCCGCTGTTGACGAAGTCATCTGCGAACATTGTGGCGCGAGCAGGCGAGTCAGTGTTCTCACGCGCAAGCCGGTGCGTCCGGCGCCCGGCGAAATGGAACGCAATCCTCGGTCACGCAGCTCCCTTCTGCGTGTTTGCGAGAGGCTCTAACGAGGCAGACATTTCGAGCCCCGGAAGTAGCATAGCCTGGGAGCGCAGGCGTCCCCGCCTGCTTCTTCCGCATTCCGTGATTCCCGGAGCAGGCGGGGACGCCTGCGCTCCCAGACTGAAGTCTATGCTGCTTGAGGCGGACTTGTGACAGACAGATTTTTCCCTGAGAAACAGATTTCAAACGTGCCGGTGGCGCGGCCCGTGAGTTCGCGCGTCATTGGATGGCTCGCGGCGATAGGCGTTGCCGGCGCCCTGTTGTCGTGCGGCTTTGTCATAAGCGCCCGCCAGCACTTCGAGGCCATTTCGGTCGGATATCAGAGCGAGGAGTTGAGGCGCCAGTCAGCGCGACTGGAGGAGAGGCTTCGCCAACTGGAGCTGGAGTACGCACGGGCGTCTTCGCCCGTCGAAATTGAACGGCGCGCGCAAAAACTGGGGCTCGAACGGCCCGACAAGAAGACGTCGGACAAACCGGCAAACGCAAACGCCAACGTGAAAGCTAGAAGGTAGGGTTCAGAGTTCAAGCTTTAGCTTGCTGATCCCACAGCTTGCTAACTCCACGGGCAGGCTAAAGCCTGAACTCTGAACTCTGAACTCTGAACTCTGAACTCTGAACTTCAAGAGCGATGTCAAACAGCGATAAAGCCTCCGACAAGCGTCTGTCCGTTATTCAGGTCGTGATCATTGTGTGGATGATGGCGATCGGCGCGAAGCTCGTCTGGCTACAGGTCAAGCAGCACGACTGGTTAGTCGCGCGCGCAACTCGCCAACAACAAGCAGCCATCAACCTAAGTCCGATGCGAGGCGTGATCTACGATCGGAATGGCGACGAGCTCGCACGTTCGGTCGCTGTGAAATCGCTTTACGCGTCTCCCGCTGACATAACCGACGCCGGCGGCCTGGCAGATACACTCTCTGAACTTCTCGAAATCGATCGAGACGAACTGTACAAACGACTGACGACGTCCGGCCGCGTACTCGTTGCAGTCAAACGCAAGCTCGACGACAAGGAAGTTGCCAAGGTCGAAAAGCTCGGTTTGCCGGGACTTCGTTTCATAGATGAGATGAAACGGTTTTACGTCAGCGGAGCGAGCGCGGCTCACCTTCTCGGCTTTGTCGACGTTGACGAGAAGGGAGTTGGCGGCATCGAGCTGTCCTACGATAAGGCGATTCGCGGCCAACGCGGGCGCTTGTTGTTGGACGTCGATGCCCTGAACAAATCCTACGATCACTCGGTCGAGAACCCGGTACCCGGCGCCAACGTTTCGCTCACCATAGACCTGGTGATTCAGCACCACGTTGAGAAGGCGCTCGCCGAAGCCGTTCGTTCGACTCGCGCGCGTGGAGGTCAGATCGTAGTGCTCCGGCCCGCGACCGGTGAGATTCTCGCCCTGGCGAACTATCCGACTTTTGATCCTAACAAGGTCTCCGGGTCCACGGAGATCCAGCGCCGCAATCGAGCGGTCGAGATAGCTTTCGAGCCGGGGTCGATATTCAAGCTGGTCACCTATGCGGCCGCGCTCGAAGAGCGCCTCATCCGGCCCAATACATTGATCGACTGTGGCGGGGGACAGATACGGATCGCCGATCGAATAATTCACGATCACCCATACGGTTTGCTGACAGCCGCACAAGCGTTGGCGAAGTCCTCCAACGTCGCCGCGATCAAGATCGGGATGCGGTTGGGAAACGAACGACTCGCAAGCTACATCGAGCGGTTCGGGTTCGGCCGCCGCACCGGAATAGAATTGCCGGGAGAGTCGCGAGGGCTGTTCCAGCCGGCCAGCGAGTGGGGACCGACAACCATCGGGTCGATTCCGATGGGCCACGAGATCGGGGTCACGGCTGTGCAAGTCGCGGCTGCCTACGCCTGCATCGCCAACGGCGGCGAATGGGTGAAGCCGCATCTGGTAAACCGCGTCACGTCGTCTGCCGGAGATGTGCTGGACGAGCATCAACCCGAACGACGTCAAGTCGTGAGTGAGGCCACTGCAGCCACTTTGAAGGCGATGCTCGAAGGCGTGGTTGTTCACGGAACAGGGAAAGCCGCGCACATGGGAGGCTACAGCGCGGCCGGAAAGACAGGCACCGCGCAGAAGGTCGATGAAGCGTCCGGGCGCTACTCGCAGACTCGCTATGTCGCGTCGTTTGCGGGCTTCGCGCCGGTTGAAAACCCCGAAATCGCTTGTGTGGTTTCCCTGGACGAACCGGTGGGCGCGCATCTGGGCGGCGCAGTCTCGGCGCCGGTGTTCGCTCGGGTGGTTGGCGACGCGCTTCGCGTTCTTGGCGTGCAGCCTGAGAACGATCCGCAGTCTGTGCTAGCGGGCGACTTCCAGGTCTATGACACTGCGGACTTCGCGGCTGAGAACCAGCCCGCGCGCGCCGACGAGCCGGTCGATTCGCGTCCGGCGCTTGATGTCTCCGCCGAAGCCGCAGGCGGCGAATCTGCATCTAAGCGCTACGCCAGCGTTGTGATGCCTGATTTGAGAGGGAAGGGAATACGCGAAGCAGTAACGATGTGCGCTGCCCAGGGGCTGAAGCTAAAGGCGGCGGGCGATGGGGTTGTGTCATTGCAGAACCCTTCGCCGGGCGCGCTGGTCCCGCAAGAGACCATCTGCCGCGTGAGGCTTTCCAAGGAGGCGATCAAAAAGGTTGCGCTGGAGCCCGCGCTGAAGCCGCCGTCTTCCAACGGTGATCCGGCGCGAGGCAAGGCAGGAAGGACGAATTGAAGCTGGCTGTTCTGGCACAAGAGATAAATGCGACGGCCGTGACCGGGCAACTCGACGTCGAAGCGCTCGACGTTACGCACGATTCGCGAGCTTGCGCTCCGGGGTCGATCTTTGTCGCGATTCGCGGCGAGAAGTTCGACGCACACCGGTTCATACCCCAAGCGGTTGAGCGCGGAGCAATCGCTGTTATCTCCGAGTCGTCTGGCGGGAGCGAGAACGTGCCGGCGTGGATTCAAGTCGGTGACGCTCGCGCTGCCCTTGCCCGTTCGGCGGCCGCAGCGCACGGATACCCGTCTCAACGGCTCAAGCTGGTCGGGATAACTGGCACCAACGGCAAGACGACCACCGCTCACTTGATTGATTCGATCATTCGCGCGAGCGAGGGAACTTCGGCGATGTTCGGAACTATTACTCACCGTGTGGGCAACGAAGCCGCCGCCGCGCTGAACACGACACCCGAGGCATCGGACATCCAGCGGATGCTCGGTCGAGCAGTTGATGCCGGGTGCCGCTCGGCGGTGATGGAGGTGTCATCGCACGCGATCGAGCTTCATCGAGCGGATGCTCTGAAGTTCGCGGCCGCTGTTTTTACTAATCTCACGCGCGACCACCTGGATTACCATGGGACGATGGAAAGCTATTTCGCGGCGAAGGAGAAGCTGTTCAACGGCAGCCTCGGCTCTCAACCGGGCGCGTCGGTGATCAACGTCGACGATGAATACGGCCGCAGGTTGTTCAAGTCTGCCAAGGGCGATCGGATAACCTATGGCTTCGGCAGCCGCACTGACGTGGGGACGGATGACTTCAAGCTTAGTCCGCGCGGGCTCGCGTTCACCGCCAGCACGCCGGCGGGCAGGGTCGAGATTGTGTCAGCGCTGGTCGGGCGCCCACACGTCTACAACATCATGGCCGCCATCGCCACAGGACTGGCTCTGGAAGCCAGTTTGGATCAGATCGCAAGCGGCATTGCCGATTGCTCAACTGTCTCAGGACGGTTCGAGCAGGTGACACTGAACGGCTCACACCAGACGCCCTTCGCTGTCATTGTGGACTACGCGCACACCGACGATGCGCTGAGGAACGTGTTGCAAACTGCGCGCGAAGTGGCGGGCACGGGCCGCGTCATAACGGTGTTCGGCTGCGGAGGCGATCGCGACCGCACAAAGCGCGCGCCAATGGGAGAGCTCGCCGCACGCTTGAGCGACCTCGCGATAGTCACTTCCGACAATCCTCGGACCGAGGATCCGGAAGCGATCATCGAAGATATCGAAGCCGGCTTGAAACAGGTCGCGCGCCAGTACGTCAAGCTGACCGACCGGCGCGAAGCTATCTTTCACGCGATCGGCGAAGCACGCGAAGGCGACGTTGTGTTGATCGCGGGCAAAGGGCACGAGACCTATCAGATCATCGGCGAGCGCCGGATTCACTTCGACGATCACGAAGTCGCCCGCGAAGCGATGAAGGAACGGGAAGTAGCATAGACTTTAGTCCTGGGAGCGCAGGCATCCGTGCCTGCCTGGCATTGGGGCGAAGAGGCAGGCAAGGATGCCTGCGCTCCCAGGACTAAAGTCTTAGCTACTCGGCTGAACAAGATGAACCTAGGTGAGATTGCAGATATCCTCGGATCTAACATCCGCGCGGCGCGCGGCGCTAGCGAACTCGCCGAGCGAGAGCCGATCGGCTACTCGATCGACTCGCGCACGGTGCGGGCCGGCGAGCTGTTCTTTGCCATCCGCGGTGAGAACTACGATGGGCACCGTTTCGTCGCGGACGCGATCGCCAGCCGCGCGCTGGCCGCGGTTGTCTCGCGCGACTTTCTGGACTCGGACCCGGGCAGGCAGATTGATCCGCACAAGGCCGCGCTGATCCTCGTCGACGACACGTTGTGGGCCCTTCAACTCCTCGCGTATACCGTGCTCAAGAGCTGGCCGGGCGATCTGGTCGCGATAACCGGAAGCCTTGGAAAAACTACCACCAAGGAGATGATCGCGGCGATGCTTGCGAGGGTTGGCCGCGTCGTCAAAACCACGGGCAATTTGAACAACTACTACGGACTGCCGCTGTCGGTGCTCAAGATGGAATCCGATGGCAAGCACGCTTCGGACTTTGATTACGCCGTGCTGGAGATGGGGATGAATCACAAAGGCGAGATCGCGCGGCTAACCGTGATCGCTCCGCCTGATGTCGGCGTCGTCATGATAGTAGCCCCCGCCCATCTTGAGTTCTTCACATCGATCGATGAGATCGCAGAAGCGAAAGCTGAGATGGTCAGCGGCATAACGCCGGGGGGCACGGCGGTGCTCAATGCGGACGACGAGCGCGTGGCCGGGATGGGCGCGATGCGAGATGACATCACCAGACTGACGTTCGGGATCGAGCACAACGCAGACGTGATGGCGAGTGAGATAAGGCCAGAGGGTGTTGGTGGAAGCAGCTTTTTGCTCTCGACGCGGCACGGCCAGATCGAAGCGCGGGTTCCCCTTCCGGGACGGCATAACATTTACAACGCGCTGGCGGCGGCGACGGTTGCCGATCTGTACGAAACGCCACTGGAAGCGATTGCCGCGGCGTTAGCCGAAACCTCCACGCCGAAGATGCGCGGCGAGGTGGTGCAATTCCGCGAGGGCTTCACGCTCATCGACGACTCATACAATTCAAACCCTCGCGCGCTGTTTGAGATGGTCTCGACTGTATGCGCGAACCAGCAGTGCAAACGCAAGATCGTCGTCGCCGGCGAGATGCTCGAGCTTGGCCTCGCCGGTCCGGAGCTCCATCGCGAGGCCGGCAGACAGATAGCGCGGCTTGGCGCCGACAAGCTGATCGGTGTTCGCGGGCTGGCGAAGGAGATCGTCCTAGGCGCCCGCGAAGCTGGGATGAGCAACGAAGCCGCAGCTTTTACAGCCGGTCCGGAAGAAGCGGCTGAGATGATGATTCGCGAAGCGCGCACGGGCGACCTGATCCTTGTGAAGGGCTCGCGTGGAGTAAAGACGGAGATCGTGGTGGAACGGATGAAACAGAGATTCAATAGGTTGTTAGACTCGTGCGAGACAAAGGCCGGTGACGCCGCGAGAGGGAGATGCTGAGACAGTTGATGTTTCGCGGGTAGCTGCGCGATTGCTGTGCTAGAGGCGGAATGTTCTATTACCTGAGACTACTTCAGAATCACGACGATCTGTCGTTTCTCCGGGTGTTTGAGTACGTCTCGTTTCGCACGGCCTGGGCCGCCATCACGGCGCTCGCGATCAGCCTGATATTTGGGCCGCGAATGATCAAGTTGCTGAAAGAGTTTCAGATCGGGCAGCAGATTCGCGAAGAAGGCCCCCGCACGCATGAAGCAAAGCGCGGGACACCGACAATGGGCGGCGTGCTCATTTTGCTGGCGGTCGTTATTTCGACTCTGCTTTGGTCGGACCTGTCAGTCGCGTATGTGTGGATCGCGGTGGTCGCAACGCTGCTGTACGGGGCTATTGGTTTTGTGGATGACTACTTGAAGGTTAAGCGGCGTCACAACCTCGGGCTGACCGGCAGACAGAAGTTGTTGCTGCAATTCATCGTCGCGATCGCTTTTGGGCTGGCGCTCAATTATTTGACAACTTACAACACTCGGTTGAGCGTGCCATTCTTCAAGGCGTTCAACCCGGAGGTACTGTGGCCGATTTACTTGCTCGCCTTTGCGCCGCTGGTGGTCGTTGGTTTCTCGAATGCGGTGAATCTGACCGATGGACTCGATGGGCTGGCGATATCGGTGACGATGGTGACTTCAGCCGCGCTCACGGGTTTTACGTACGTGAGCGGCCACGCGAGGTTTGCCGACTATTTGGGACTTGAGCACAACCCCGGGATACACGAGTTGACCGTCTTCTGCGCGGCGCTGACGGGAGCGAGTCTTGGGTTCCTGTGGTTCAACGCACCGCCGGCGGAAGTGTTCATGGGCGATGTGGGAGCGCTGGGAATCGGTGGCGCAATCGGCGCGATAGCGGTGATGATCAAACAAGAGTTCTTGCTGGTGATGATCGGCGGTGTGTTCGTGATCGAAGCGCTGTCGGTGATCCTGCAAGTCGCTTCGTTCAAGATTTTTCATCGGCGGATATTCAAGATGACGCCTATACATCATCACTTTGAGTTGATGTATCCGCCCGAGATTTCGCGCCGCATGGAACCGAAGCTGGTGTTTCGGTTCCTCATAATCGCGATCCTGTTCGCGTTGCTGAGTCTTTCTACGCTGAAGGTCAGATGAGGCGCGGATGGGGGTTAGGGGATGGGGATAGGGGTTGGTTCCAACCCCCGGCCCCTAACCCCATCCCCAACCCAGGGTTATGGATCTTGAAGGCAAAAAGGTCTTGGTCGTCGGGATCGCGCGCAGCGGGCTTGCTGCTGCGCGCCTGCTTGCTTCGCTAGGGGCGACGGTGATCGCCAACGACATCAAGCCCGAGTCCGAACTGGGCGACGCCGCGAATGAATTGCGGACGCTCGGTGTGATGTTGTCGATGGGCGCGCACCCGGAAAGCTTGTTTGCCAACGCTGACTTGATCGTACTGAGCCCGGGCGTGCCTGCGGATCTTGCGCCGCTCGAATCAGCGCGGCGCGCCGGAGTTGAGATCATCAGTGAGCCCGAGCTTGCAGGCCGGTTCTTGCGCGGGCGGATGATCGGCGTCACCGGCTCGAACGGCAAGACGACAGTCACGACATTGATCGGGGTACTGATGCGAGCGGCGGGCGCCGACGTGATCGTCGGCGGGAACATCGGAACGCCCCTTACCAGCTTGATCGAACAGTCAGCGGAGAACACATGGACCGTTGCCGAGCTGTCGAGCTTTCAATTGGAGATGATCGATAGCTTGCGGGTCAACGTCGCGGTCGTTACCAATATCACGCCGGACCATCTGGACCGGCACGGCTCGCTTGAGAACTACGTGCGCGCAAAGCACAGAATCTTCCTGAATCAAACGGAAGACGACTGGGCGGTGCTCAACGGGCAGGATAAGGGAGTGGCCGAAATGGTGGCGAAGCTCGGAGTTCAATCGCGAACGGTTTATTTCAGTACGCGCGCGACTGAAACGGTCGCCGGTGTTGCGGCCGGGGCGTACGTTCGAGGGGGCCGAGTTTGCACAACGATGATGACCGATCGCGAAGGCGAGGTCGACGTAATGGGCCTGGAGGAAATACCTCTGCCGGGGATGCACAACGTCGAGAATGTCATGACCGCGCTTGCGGCGACGTTCTGCGCGATGGGAACGGGCGTGCGGGACTTGCCGGCGCTGACCGATGCGATGAGGCGATTCAAGGGGGTCGAGCATCGGATCGAATACGTGGCCGAAATTGACGGCATCAAGTTCTACAACGATTCAAAAGCGACCAACGTCGATTCGACCCTCAAGGCGCTCGAAGCATTCGAACGCAACATAATTGTGATTCTTGGCGGAAAGGACAAAGGCAGCGACTACACAGTCCTCGCCCCGCTGATTCGGAGTCGTGTGAAGCTAATGATCTTGATCGGCGCGGCAAGCGACAAGATCGCCGAGCAACTGGAAGGCGCGGGGTCGATGACTCGCGCGCAGTCGATGCAAGACGCGGTGCTTAAGGCGATGGAAGTGGCAAGGACCGGCGACATTGTGCTGCTTGCGCCGGCGTGTGCGAGCTTCGATATGTTCGACAACTACGAGCACCGCGGCAGAGTGTTCAAAGACGCAGTTCATGAGCTTGCGAGCAGGATTGCCGATTGCCGATTTCGGATTGCGGATTGAAAGAAACAATTGCAATCGGCAATCGGCAATCGGCAATCGGCAATCGGCAATTGGCAATTGGCAATTGGCAATTGGCAATCAACGATGGCTACTACCAACCGAGTTCCTGTGCCGAGATGGAAGCGCGAGGCCGAGCTGGTCCTGGGGCGAGGAGTAAACTCGCATCACCCGCGGCCCGGGCGCGAGCTGCCCGTCGACAAGGTGCTGCTAGCTATCGTTCTGGGCATCACTCTGTTCGGCGCAGTGATGGTTTACAGCGCGTCGGCGATCCTGGCGGAGAAGAACTACGGGAGCCAGTTCTACTTTCTCTCCCGTCAGGCGCTGTGGGCGCTAGTAGGACTCGCTGCGATGGCGGTGGCCCTCTGCGTAGACTATCGGCACTACAAACGACCGGTCGTGATCTACTCGGTGCTTTTAGTGGCGCTGGCGCTGCTGATCGCGGTGCTGTTTCTGCCGAGAGTGAACGCAACTCACCGGTGGGTCAGGTACGGCTCCTTCTCGCTGCAGCCTTCCGAGCCCGCGAAACTGGCTCTGGTAGCCTTTTTGGGGTTCTTTCTCGAAAAGCGAGTCAGAGAGATTGAGAGCTTCAAGCGAACGTTTGTGCGAGCCGCCGTTGTTGCCGGTGTTTTGATCGGGCTGGTCGGAGCCGAGCCCGACCTGGGCACCGCGATGGCACTCGGGTTGGTCTTTGTGACGATGATGTTTCAGGCAGGTACGCCTGTTCGCTATTTTGCAGCTTTGGCCGTGCCGGTGGTGCCCGCGATCACATACATGCTCTTGAAGCCGTGGCGATTCGCGAGGCTTTTAGCGTTTCTGGATCCGTGGAAGTACCAGACGACCTGGGGATTTCAGCCGGTCCAGTCGATGATCGCGATAGGAAGCGGCGGCCCGGGAGGGGTTGGGTTCGCGCAGGGGAGGCAGAAGCTCTTCTATCTGCCCGCTCCGCACACCGATTTTATTTTTGCGGTTATTGGCGAAGAGCTTGGGCTCATAGGAGCGGCAACGCTGGTTTTACTGTTTGGGTTGCTGGCATGGAGAGGATACCGCGCGGCTCGATTTGCACCGGACATGTTTGGGCAGTTGCTGGGGGTGGGACTGACGACGATGATCATCGCTCAAGCGTTCTTTAACATCAGTGTGACGCTGTCGCTTGTGCCTACGAAAGGGATCCCGTTGCCGTTTGTCAGCGCGGGCGGGTCGTCGCTGGCGATCAGCCTCTTCGCCGCGGGAGTGCTTCTAAACGTGTCCAAGCACGGCAAAGCGTGAGGATTTCGAATTGCGAATCTCGGATTGCGAAATTTGGCGGCAATCCGCAATCCGCAGTGCGCAATCCGCAATTCTTATGAGGGTCATCATCGCTGCCGGTGGAACAGGCGGGCACATTTTTCCTGGCGTCGCAATCGCGCGTGAGTTCAGACGGCGCGATCCGTCGGCGGAGATTCTGTTCGTTGGCACCGCGCGCGGGCTCGAAACGAAGATCGTTCCCCGCGAAGGGTTCGATCTTGAACTGATCAGCGTAGGTGCGCTGAAGGGCGTATCGATCTTTGAAGGAATCAAATCGCTCGCCGGGCTCCCGATGAGTTTCGTAGCCGCGCTTCGAATTCTGAAGCGATTCAAGCCCGACCTGGTTATCGGCGTGGGCGGCTACTCGTCGGGGCCGACTCTGCTGATGGCCGCGCTTTCGCGAATACCGACGATGGTTGTTGAGCCGAATGCGATGCCTGGACTTACAAATCGAGTGCTCGCACGCTTCGTTGACGCAGCCGCGCTGAGCTTCGCCGATTCGCAGAAATACTTTGGCCATCGCGGGGTTGTGACCGGGAACCCGGTTCGCGTAGACTTCGCGCGGCTCACCAGGAAAGCGCGGGGCGAGAGGTTAAACGTGCTGATTTTCGGCGGCAGCCAGGGCGCGCACGCGATCAACAATGCAATGATCGCATCGTTACCGTTGCTTGCCCCGAAGCGGGACCGGCTTGCAATTACGCACCAGACGGGCGAGCCGGACTTCGAGATGGTCAAGCGCGGCTATGGGGACGCGGGATTTGATGGCGCCGATGTGAAGCCGTTCATTCACGACATGGCTGATCAGTTCGAGCGAGCCGATGTGCTCATCTGCAGGTCTGGGGCTACGACGGCGGCGGAGGTCGCAGCGGCGGGGAAAGCGGCGATCTTTATTCCGTTCCCGTTCGCAACTGACGATCATCAGCGCAGGAACGCCGAAGCCTTTGAGCGGGTGGGCGCAGGGCGGATGATCCTTCAGAAGGACCTGACGCCGGCGCGATTGGCCGAGGAATTGAATCGGCTGATCGACCATCCGGAAGAGATCGATCGAATGGAAGAATCCAGCCGCGAATTGGGCCGCGTGGATTCCACGGAGCGAGCAGTTGATTTGGCAATGAAGGTAGTCCGTAGTCCGTAGTCCGTAGTTGATAAGTGCCAAGACATCGTTGACACAATTTGGTGCC
>CAZJQQ010000104.1:0-13058 GCA_964548075.1 uncultured Clostridia bacterium
CGATGTCTTGGCACTTATCAAGTAGTCAGTAGTCCGTAGTCAGTAGTCCGTAGTCAGTAGTCAGTAGTCAGTGATCGGTGGTCAGCGCTACGGGCTACTGACTACTGACTACAGACTACAGACTACGGACTACGGACTACGGACTACGGACCACGGACTCTGTTTCGGCGCTATTTGACTCTCTTCGCCGTGAACTCCGCTGCGGGTTGGTCACTCCCTTCGCGCTTGCGGGTCATCTTGATTTCGTCGCCTGAAACCTTGCCCGCGTAGGTCAACTTGATCGAGTTGCCCTGCATCTCGAATGACTGAGTAAAGGAGATGTCGTCTCCTTTGATCGTTCCATCCGAGATCGGAGTATCTCCCTGCCTGCCCGAAACCGTGCCCGTGAGCTTGGCGCCATCAGCCTTGAAGTTGAAGGTCACCTCACGAGTCTGGCCGCCTTGTCCCGGAACTTGAGCGACCCATTTGCCATCCACATTCGCTGCCCAGACCATTGTTATCCCGGCAAGTACCAGGAGCGCTGAAAGAATTACTACTCTGTATTTCATTCCAAATCCTCCGTAACTGAAAGTGTCTCCTCCTCGTGGAGGGATCGTTCTGCGGAAGCTAATACTACTCGCCGGCACGTTCTGGTTTCAAGATAGTGATTCACTCGCCCTTCAAGTGCTTGATGTCGTCGAGCAGTACCGTCTCGTGCCCTTGCGGATTCACCTTCTGATAGACCTTTCTGAGTATGCCGGCGGGATCTACTACGAACGAGGTCCGGTCCCAATACATCGTGCCTTTGTACTCGGACTGCCCGACGCCGCACGCCTTGAGCAAGTCGGCGTTCGTATCCGCGAGTAGGTCGATGGTGAAGCTGAACTTGTCACAGAAATTCTTGTGCGAGTCCACGTCATCCTGGCTGACCCCGACTACGTTGATGCCCGCGGCCTCGAAGTCGGCCTTCGTTGCGGTGAAGGACTTGCCTTGAATCGTGCAGCCGGGGGTGTCGTCCTTCGGGTAGAAATAAACGACAAGCCACTTGCCTCCGAAATCGCCGAGGCTCACGGTTTTGCCGTCCTGGTTTGGGAGGGAGAAATTCGGAAACGGGTTTCCTGCTTCAAGCATTGTGCTATTCATCCTTTCGTGGTGCGCGATATCGCGCTTTTTGGAATAGGTAGAGTAGCACGGGGCGCTTGCTTCGGGAGAGTCCAATCGGATTTAGGCACGGCGATCAGGGTTCGATCTCACCTATCTGGGCAGACCTCTATGCTGGCTTTCTCACGCAGCCGTGCGATGTAGCTTTTGCGCATCCCCGTGGCGCGGTACACAGTGAGCGGCCTGGAGACTGCTGGCTACGGACCCGCACCGGGGCTATTGCTTCATCAGCTCGTCAAAGCGCCTGGTCACTTCCGCGGCGGACAAGTCTTCTTTGCGCGTTGAGACATACCAAATGTGTCCGAACGGATCCACCAATTTGCAAGACCGATCGCCGTAGAACTCATCCTTCACCGGGCGAGCCGCCGTCGCGCCTTCAGCCACAGCACGGGAAAAGACTTCGTCGACGTCTTCCACATAAAGATGTATCCCCACCGTCGAGCCACCGCGCGACAGCGGACCGAGCGCCTCCAGGTCAGGGTACTCGTCGGACATCATAATGGGCGACCCACCGATCATTATCTCGGCGTGTCCGATTTTTCCACCCGGTTCCGCAAGGCGCATTGTCTCCTCAGCGCCAAACACCTTCTTGTAGAATTCGATCGCGTCGGCCGCGCCCTTAACCGTCAAGTAGGGGGTCACTGCGGGCTGGGGTACTCGTGCCGGTTTGCTTGTCATGATCTTGTCCTCTTTCTTCGATAGCTGAATCAGTGCATCCGTCACTCACAAAACCAGGTAAGCACCCTGACGGTTCAATGCTTGCCCTCCGCTGCACGCCTCATGATCTCTTCCGAAGAGACGTCTTCGATATGCGTCGCTATATACCAGACGTGGCCGAATGGATCGGTCACCCCGCCGCTTCGGTCCCCGTAGAACTGGTCCTGCACGGGCAGCAGTTCCGTCGCCCCACAAGAGATCGCCTGCTTGAACGCGGCATCGACGTCTTCGACGTAGAGATAGATATGCACCGGCGAGCCGCCGCGAGATAGCGGGCTTTGCCACGCGGGGTAATCCGGGTGCTCATCTGTGATCATAAACGGCGAATCGCCGATCTTGAATTCGCCGTGTCTTACGGCTCCGTTCTCGTCGGCAATGCGCTCGAGCTCCGTCGCGCCAAAAGCCTTTTTGTAGAACTCAATGGCCGCCGCCGCGTCCTTCGCTATCAAGTAAGGCGTCGCGGTGTGATAGCCTTTGGGAATGTGATGGACTTTGTCTGTCATGAATCTCTCCCCTTTCGTTGATATGGTCTCTGTGTTGGTAGTCCGGCCTTCAGGCGGAGGTAGCAGACCCATTTTCCATTTTCCATTTGATATTTGCCATTGACTGATTCTCTTCAATAACAAATGGAAAATGGAAAATGGAAAATGGGTCTGCTACCTCCTCCTGAAGGCCGAACTACAAACTACGGCTGGGCGTCCCTAATGTGAGTCGCTATATACCAGACATTATCGAAGGGGTCCGCTACGCCCGCGACGCGGTCTCCATAAGGCTGGTCGGCAGGCTCGCCTCGCGACGCGGCGCCCGCCGCGAGTGCGCGCCGATACAAGGCATCCACGTCGTCCACGTACATGTAAAACGTCGTCGCCATCGGCTGCCACTGGCCGTGCGCTTCGCCTATTTCAATCATCGAGTCCCCGATCATAACCTCCGCGTGGTGAATGACGCCATCCGGCGACTGCGCACGTGACTTCTCTTCCGCGCCAAACGCCTGCTTCAGGAAGTCGATCAGTCGCGCCGCCCCGCGAGGATGCAGAAAGGGCGTCACCGTGCGAAGACCCTCAGGCATGTGTCCGGTCGCCTTGTGAGTCGCAATGTACCAATGATTGCCCGAGAGGTCCTTCACGCTCGCTTCCCGGTCTCCGTACACCTGATCCACCGGCCCGTGCATCGAGATTGCGCCCGCTTGCAACGCGCGCTCATAAACGGCGTCCGCATCCTTCACGTACAGGTGAATGCCAGTAGGCGCCGACGCCCGTTGCAGCGCCGCGCCACCTCCGATCATGACGATCGAGTCGCCAATCTTGACCTCGGCGTGGATTCCGCCCGCAGTCCCCGTTCCGCGGTAAAGCTCCTCTGCCCCAAACGCCTGTTTCACGAAGTCTATTAGTTCGGCCGCGCCCTGAACGATGAGATAAGGAGTGATCGTGTGAAAGCCTTCACGTATCGGTTTGACCGCCGCTGTTGTCATCGATGCTCTCCTTTCGAGATCCGCCTTAAGCCACGCTTTGAAATCCGCTCGCGGAAGGTCGCACAACTCGGCCGCGACGCGAAGCAGCGCTGCAACGCTCACGTCTACGGACGGAAGCGGCGCATCGGGACTGGCGATGATCGCCTCCACCGCTCCATCGAGTTGTTCGATCAAACTCACGTTAGCCATTCGTATCACCCGACTCATCACTCAGTTGCGCCCGCAGATTTTCCAGCGCGCGGAACTGAAGCTGCTTGACTGCGCCCTCGCTGCGCCCAATCTCGCGCGCGATTTCGCGAATACTCTTCTCCTGGACGAAACGCATATCGATGACGCGGCGCTGATCTACGGGGAGCCGGTCGACAAGCTGGAAGAGCCGCGCGCGCTGTTCGATTTCTTCGATCTCCTTAAAGCTGACATCCGCAGGAGAGTCGAGTTTAGCGGGGGCCTCTCGCTCTCTTGCCGCGCGCTTCGATCGATCGATGATTGCGTTAGTTGCAATCCTGAAGAGCCACGCAGCGAACGGCGCGCCGCGCCACTCGAAGCGAGGCAGATTGGCCAGCGCCTGATGAAATACTTCGGAGGTCAGGTCCTCGGCCTCGCTGCGGTCGCGCATGCGCCGCGCGATGAATCCATACACGCGGTCAAAGTTGTTGTCATAAAGCTCGGCAAACCGGGCAGGGTCCTTCTGTGCAGCCTCGATAAGAAGCCGCTCAGCGTCCGCCTGTGCGGGCGCTTTCGATCTGAGTTCCCCATGCGCCATCGTTTTCTAACTGTATAAACTGCGGAGGCACTGAAAGGTTACGGTGGAGTCTAGTTTTTTTGGCATTCATGCCTTCCTTCACCGGCCGGCGTTCTCATATGCTTGCCCAGAAGCGAAAAGTGTCGTAAAGAGAGAATACAACCGGAGCGAGATGCTATAACACAACGTGCTCGACAATCCACCGTCGCAAGCTGGAGTCGAGCACGTCAAAACAACACGGCGTTTCGGTCCGCGAAGGGCTTTCCGAAATCGTGAAGAGGAAAAAATGACAAGAAAACCTGCGCTCGTATTGTTGGTCTTTCTGCTATTTCAAAGTGCGCCGGCGCAGAGTAAGCCAGCCCTCTCTGAAACTGACCGCATACGATTGGCCGAGGCGTTCAGGCTCGGCGACGCAGTCGGAAACAAGATCTGGAAAGACTGGAGCCAGGCTCCTTTCGCGGTGTTGTTGATCACGGCTGACCATGAATTCCTGGTGCGTCACCCGAAGCCGTCTCAGGACTTTGCGTTGATCAGCTACGACCCGCTGCTGAAAAGCAATGTGTACTTTCGCAAGAGAGTTTTTCAGAAGGACTTCCTCGCTACGTTTCCGGCAGTCGGTGGAGTCCCGACAATCGTGGTTGGCCAGGCTGAAAACACATCGGCAAAGACTTCTACTCCATGGGTGGTCACGCTGCTACACGAACACTTTCATCAACTGCAGGACTCGCGGCCGGGAATGAATGCGGACGTCGAGGCGTTGAATCTGGCACGCGGAGACAACACCGGAATGTGGATGCTCAACTACCCATTCCCTTATGAATCAGCGGAAGTAGGCAGGCAGGTTTCTGCGATGAGCAAATTACTCGGTGAAGCGATTGAGTCTGGAAAGTCCGATTTCAAGACCCGGCTCGGAGCGTACCTTCTAGAGCGACAGCAGCTCCAAAAGATGCTCAACACCGACGACTACAAGTACCTCTCCTTTCAATTGTGGAAAGAGGGGATCGCACGTTATACCGAGTATCATGTTGCAAGGCTCGCAGCGGCGAGTTACAAGCCCAGCAAAGAGTTCAAGAGTTTGAAGGACTACGCGCAATTCAAGGACACGGCCGATTCACTCTTGAGGAACCTGCGAGGAGAACTTCGAGCGTTGCCTTTCGTGAGCTACAAGCGAGTCGCTTTCTATTCTCTTGGAGGGGGTGAGGGGCTGCTGCTCGATCGCGTGAATCCAAACTGGCGGCGGCGCTACTTCGCGGACAAGTTTTTCCTCGACAAGTATTTCAATCGCAACTAGTGACCTGTAGTTAGAGTTCACTAGCACACAAACCCTTAATTGCCCTGACCGCTCCGCGGCGGCCGTCGAGGCCCCGAACCGTTACGCGCCCAGGTAAGCCTCGCGGACGCGCTGGTCATCGAGCAGCTCGCTGCCCGCGCCTTCAAGCACGACCTTGCCATTCTCCAGCACGTAAGCCCGGTTCGCGAGCTTCAAGCTCTGGTGAACGTTCTGCTCTACCAGGAGCACGGTGATCCCTTCGCGATTGATCGTCTGAATAGTGTCGAACATCTCACGGACAACGATCGGCGCCAGACCGAGGCTGGGCTCATCGAGGATCAACAAACGCGGCCGAGCCATCAGCCCGCGAGCGATCGCCGCCATCTGCTGTTCACCGCCCGAGAGCGTTCCGGCCATCTGACTCTCGCGTTCCTTCAGCTTAGGGAAAAGCGCGAAGACCTGCTCGAACGATCCTGCGCGATGCCGGCGAGCTTCCTTGCTGATCGCTCCGAGTTCGAGGTTCTCTTTGACGCTCATCAACGGAAATAGCCTGCGCCCTTCAGGCACGTGAGCGATGCCGCGCGCGGCGATCTCGTGAGCCGGCAGCCGGTCGATGCGCTCGCCAGCAAAAGTGATTTCCCCGGCGGCAGCGCGCACCACGCCTGAGATTGTCTTAAGCGTAGTGCTCTTGCCAGCTCCGTTGGCGCCGATGAGCGTGGCTATCTCCGCTTCTCGAACCGCGAACGTCACCCCCCACAAAACCTGAACGTCGCCGTAACGTGCAGTCACGTCCCTCAGGACAAGCAGTGTGTTGTTAGTCAAATCGATCTCCGTAAAACGCGGCAGCGTGATAAGGTGCGCCAACGCGCAGTAATATAAAGGCCCCGACCTCAGCGAGACAAGTCCGCCGTTCAGAGTTCAAGCTTCAGCTTGCTTCCAGGCTTTACCTGATCGCATCCCGCAAGCTGAACCTTGAACTCTGAACCACGAACTACCAACTCAAGCGCCAGCTCCGATTGAGGGCAACCAAGCTTTGATATAAGATTGCACCGCAAAGGAGTACTCTATGCGGTCAAACATTAGTCTGGTTCTCACAGTCTTCCTCGCCTTGGCTCTGGTCGCGCCGATCATCTCGACGACTCACGCCGCACAGCAACCGCCTCAGGCGCCGCCCCAGGCATTCGAGCCAATGATCAATCGAATTCGCGACGGTCTCAAGCTGAACGAAGCACAGGCCGGCGAGTTTCGAAAGCTCCTGATAAAGCACGCGCCGAAACTGATGGAGCTTCGCAACCGCGCGCAGGCGAATCCATACGCGCCGGGGCTTCAGCCGGAAGTGGATAAGGAACAGAGGGCCATTCGGGAAGAGCTAAGCGAACTGCTCGACGAAGATCAGAAAGGCAAGCTCGCAGGCGTCGACCTTAGACAGCTTGTTCCGCTCGCGCCGCCGTTCGTTGTAGTCAACATCCTTCCGCGTGTGCGGATCGAGTCGGGCACGGCTAAGCTCGCAACCGCCGAGCGATTGATACCCGCTCCGGCCGCAACGGCGAAGGGACGCGCCGCTCGTTTGACTGAAGACCAGAAGACACTTCACCTGCTCAACCGAATCACCTTTGGCCCGCGCCCGGGAGATATCGCCCGCGTGAAGGAACTCGGCATCGATCGCTTCATCGAAGAGCAGTTGCACTCCGAAACGATTGACGATTCAGATCTCGCTAAGCGATTGGAGGTTCTGCCGACTCAGCGAATGGCGTCAGCCGAACTGTATCAGTTCTATCCTCCGCCGCAGGTCGCAGAACAGCGCGCCAATGACAAGAACGCGCAGCCGATATTCGGCCGCCCACAGCAAGTCAACGGCGAACTTGTTCAGCAGAAGATCGTGCGCGCAGTGTCGAGCAATCGGCAGCTTCAAGAAGTGCTCACTGATTTCTGGTACAACCACTTCAATGTGTTCGCGCAGAAGGAAGCAGCTCAGTGGTTCGTAACGAGCTACGAACGCGATGTGATTCGCCCGCGCGCGCTGGGCAAGTTCCGTGACTTGCTGTTGGCGACCGCCGAAAGCCCGGCAATGCTGTTCTACCTCGACAACTGGCTCTCATCTTCGCCTGATTCCAGGCAGCCGCGTCCACCGGCGCCGACACGCCCACAAAACGGGCAACCGCCAAGACCGGCTCCCGGAGCCAGTCCCAAGCCACCCGAGGGTGTGATGCCCGCACCGGGCGCCGATCCGAACGCCGCGATGATGACGAAGAAGGAAGGCGATCAGAGTCCGCAACCTGCGATGCAGAACCCCCAATCCCCAACCCCCAATCCCCAACCCCCCCCTCGACCTCCCGCGCGCAAGCCAGGCATCAATGAAAACTATGCTCGCGAGTTGATGGAGCTTCACACGCTCGGGGTCGAAGGCGGCTACACGCAGAAGGACGTGCAAGAGGTCGCGCGGTGTTTCACGGGATGGACAATCGATCGTCCTTTCCAGGGCGGCGGGTTTGTCTATCGCCCATGGATGCACGATGACGGAGCGAAGATCGTGCTCGGCGTTACGATCCCTGCGGGCGGCGGCGTCAACGATGGACTGCGGGTGATCGAGATACTCTCGAAACATCCCTCAACCGCGCGGTTCATCTCGAAGAAGCTATGCCAGCGATTTGTATCCGACGATCCGCCCGGGCAACTGGTCGAGCGCGTCGCGCAAGTCTTCCTCAAAACCGACGGCGACATCCGCGAAGTCATTCGCGCCATCGTGACCTCAGCAGAATTCAACTCGCCTGCGGCGTTCCGAGCGAAGATAAAATCGCCGCTCGAATTGGCCGCGTCGGCGATTCGCGCAATTGACGGCGACACCAACGGCGCGCCTGCGGTGCACGAATGGATTCGAAGGATGGGCGAGCCGCTTTATCAGTACGCGTTCCCAACCGGCTACGGCGAGGACTCAACGAATTGGGTGAACACAGGAGTGTTCTTCAACCGGCTCAACTACGCGGTCGCGCTGGCGAGTAATCAGATCAACGGAACGAGCTACGACCCGTTGCGACTAGCCGCAACGGAAACCGCGGCCAACGTGGACACGCTTACCAGCCAACTTTCTGCATTGATCGTTCACACCGAGCTCTCACCCGACAGTCTTCGCGCAGTTCGCGCGGGATTGGCGGAGCAATCGGGACCTGTGACTGCGGCGAGCGGGGCTGCAATGAACACCGGAGACCGGCCTGAGATGGTTCCGGTGAGAGCCCCCGCAGTGGATATGAATCCCGATCGCCGCCGAATCGCTCAACTGGTCGGCTTGTTGATGGGCACAGCGGAGTTCCAGAGAAAGTAGCGTATGGCTATTATTACCATAATCTTGTTCTTCGGTCTGACTGCAACACAGGTTCAGGAAAGTGCCAAGTCAAATCTAAGGGACAACCTCCGTGCCTCCGTCGTGTCAGTTGTAAGCTATGACATTGGTGGCAGCGTTCTCGTTCGCGGGTCGGGCTTCTTCGTAAGTGAAAGAGGCGACGTCTTGACGAGAGCGAGTCTGATCCCCTCTGAAGCCGCCCGAACAGAAGTAGTAACCTCGGACAACAGGGTCTACACAGTCACAAGAATACTCGCGCGGGATCAAGAGATTGATCTCGTAAGAGTAGCGTTAGGCGCAACGCCCCCCGGTGTTAGACCGCTGGCCAACGCTACGTTCAGCCCTCAATTCGGCGACCGGGTGTTTGTGATAAGCAGAGGCGAAGTTGATTCGACGCTGATTGATGGCGTCGTAACGGATCCCCCCAATCGCATCTTCTCACGGACTTTCGCAGTAACGGTTTCCACCGAGACGCCGTTAAGCGGGAGTCCCGTGTTCAATATGAAGGGTGAAGTCGCTGGTGTAGCTATGTCAGCTAAGGAGACTGGGAGTAGGTTCCCGGCCCATGTGCTAAACACAGATTCTCCGCTTTATCCCCGGGGAGCCGCGTTCCAACCGACAGGCGATATCAAGGAAGAATCACCTTCCGGGGTGATTCGGAGATCCGATCAGCTCTTTCAGGGTAACGCAATCACTCGGGTAGCCCCTGCTTATCCCGCGATCGCCAAACAGAGCCGCGTGGACGGCACGGTTGTGGTTCAAGTGCTCGTGAGCGAAACCGGAGACGTGTTATCGGCTGAAGTAATCAAAACACAGTTGCGACACCACATCGCAAAAGCGGACGAAATCCCGATTGCCGCCGAAGAAGCTCTGAAGCAAGCCGCCGTCGAGGCAGTCCGGCAATGGAGATTCACTCCAACGACCTTGAAGGGTACGCCCATCAAGGTTCTGGGTACGATCACGCTGAACTTTCATCTCTGACAATCAAACGCGGCTGCCATCTAAGTCGATAGGAGGCGCTCAAAGTCAATGAGCTTGAAGACGCTGGGAATCGGATTCATCGGCAGCGGGTTCAACACTCGCTTTCACATAAGGTCGTGGGTTGGCGTGCGAGACGCAGATGTTCGCGGAGTCTGGAGCCCTAACCGCCAGCACGCTGAAGAAGCCGCGGCGCTCGCGCGATCCTTGCGAGTCGGCGACGCGAAAGCATTCAACTCCATCGAAGAGATGATCGCCGACCCCGGCGTCGATTGCATCTGGCTGTGCGGGCCCAATCATATGCGCATCCCGAACATGGAAGCGATCGTCAACGCGATCACTTCAGGCAAAGGCCAGCTCATCGGGATCGCCTGCGAGAAGCCTCTCGCTCGCAACGTCGGCGAAGCGAAACGCATGGTCGAGCTTGTCGAGAGAGCCGGGCTGCTGCACGGCTATCTCGAGAACCAATTGTTCTCGCCGGCCATTCAACGCGGTCGCGCGCTGATCTGGGCGCGAGGCGCAGCAACAACCGGCCGGCCTTATCTGGCTCGCGCGGCTGAAGAACACAGCGGGCCTCACATGCCGTGGTTTTGGCAAGGCGAGCTTCAAGGCGGAGGCGTGCTCAACGACATGATGTGCCACAGCGTAGAGGTCGCGCGCTACATGCTCACCGAGCCGGGCAAGCCTCGCGCGAGCATTCGTCCTACGGCGGTCTCCGCGCAGATCGCTTCGTTGAAATGGTCGCGTCCGGAATACGTCGAGCGGCTCAAGCATATGATGGGGAGCACCGTGGATTACGCCAACAAGCCTTCGGAAGACTTCGCTCGCGCGACGATCAACTATGTCGATGAGCAAGGTCATCCGATCATCGTCGAGGCGACCACTTCCTGGAGTTTCGTTGGAGCCGGTCTGCGATTGAGCATGGAACTGCTAGGGCCGGAGTATTCGATGTCGATCAACACGCTCGACTCTGGCCTAAAACTCTTCTTCAGCCGCGAGGTAAAAGGCGCAGCGGGCGAAGACCTCGTGGAAAAGCAAAACGCCGAACAAGGCTTGATGCCGGTGGTCGCCAATGAAGAAGCGGACTACGGTTACGAAGGAGAGAATCGGTATTTCGTCAGTTGCTTTCTCGAAGGCAAACAGCCTGAGGAGAGTTTCTACGACGGGTTAGAAGTTTCCGAGTTGCTGATGACGGCTTACATGAGCGCCGAGCAAGCTCGCGTGATCGAATACCGCCCGAAAGACCTCGATGCATTTGTACCTGCAGTCGCCCGCGGGACATGGAAGCCCTCTATTTGATTTCCCTCAGAGACAATCTTTGTTTGCCGTCTCGAACTCGCTCCAATGCCTTCTTGCGCGCAGCGCCGTGAGGGATTCCCTGTCCGAGGTCGATCTGATCCTCACCAGTATGAACGTCCTGAAGAAGTTCGAGCTTCTCAAGCAGCTTCTCATACTCGGAGACCGCGAGCAGGACGGCGGCGCTTCTGCCCTGCTGAGTGATAACGAGTGGCCGTCTCGTCCGTTGAACCTGTTGAACAAGCGAAGCCGCGTTTGCACGAAACTCAGAAATGGGCTTCACGTCCTGGTCTAAAACAACTCGCTGCATAATGAGCCTCCCCGATATCGTCGTATCACATGAAGTACACGCAAACGTACCCTTCCCCGTCCCAATGAGTCAAACGAGTCGTTGACTAGGCATCTTACGTTTTTTAGCTCATTCGCCTAACAGTGCTGTGGGTATAATCCCGGCACAACGAACGATCATGACAATGAACCCTTCAGACCTTAATACGGACGCGTTACCACTGACCACCGAACCGCCAAGCATCGAATCAGTAGTGCGCTCGCTTAGGAGGTTGCTCGAAGGAGACCAGGACGAACAACGAGAGACATTTGCGTACCTCAAGAGTGCGCAGAATGAAGATCGTCCATCCTACCGCAGGCTCTTTCAATGAGCGGACTGTTCTTCTTGATGCTGGCCCATTGGGGATGATTTCAAATCCCAACGCAATCGGAGTTAACCGAGAGTGCTACGAACGGATGGAGGCGTTGGTAGTCAACGGATTCCAGGTCGGTGTTCCTAGCAAGATCGGCAATTGGCGGTGCATCCCTTCCTCTGGTAGATTTCAGTAGTGAGGATTCGGGAGTTTGTCTGGCCAAAGGATAGAGTCGATCATATTGCAGGCCACGGCATAACTCCCGAGGAAGTTGAGGAAACTTGTTTTGGAAAGCCGTTTGTACAGCGTGCAAAATCCCAAGGACAAAGCCCAGTGTACTATGTCCTTGGGCAAGCCGCTTCAGGTAGGTACTTGTTTTGTGTCGTGATTCAGTTTCCTGACGGCAAGGGCTACCCGGTGACGGCGCGTCCGATGACCGACAAACAACGACGGAGATACAAGCAATGGGCAAATCTATGATCATCCAAGATATTCCGCAGACTGATTCTATTCAAGAGCTCGCTCGTTTCTGGGACACTCACGACCTTGCTGATTTCGAAGATCAATTGGAAGAGGTTACTGAACCAGTGTTTGAGCGCGAAGAGGCCTTACGAAGAACAACAATGAGAATCAAAGTTGTACCGGTGCCAAAAAGCTATTTAGAGGCTATTCCAGAACCAGAGCTGGCTTTCTACACTCACTTCGGTCACGTTCGCAATGAGCTGCTAGTAATAGAGAAATTCTTGTTCTGGACAATAAAGAACCGCACTGACGGCGATGTGGTTAGCGATGTTAATGTGTTTCAGGAACTAATCATCATAAGGCTTCTTGCAGGCAAACTCTGTGAGGGTCGGCAGCTTTTGAATAATAAGGCCTACTCCAAGGTTCTTGAGTCACTTCGGACAGAGATCAACTCAACAACAAGAACTACCTTAGAAGAACTTGAGGCTTATTTCGACAACAAGAAGAATCTGATAGAGAAGATAAGAAACAGATTTGCATTTCATTACGACCCGAGTCTGATCGGAAAACAGCTGTCCAGCGTCGAAGAGACGGATCACCTCGCTATCTACCTCGCCCCAAAAACCGTGAATTGCTTTTATCAGTTCTCAGAAGCGATCGCCGATAGTGCAATGTTGAACGCTGTTAAGGGAGGCGACTATAGAGAAGCAACCAGGAGGCTAGGTAAGGAAGTCATAGACATAACGGTCAAATTCATAGGATTCTGTGATGGCTGTCTCGGCCATATGATGGAAACCTACCTATTGCCCGTCGCAACCGAATTGAAGACAAGAACGGTTGAAGTTGATGTCCTTCGCAAGGATCAAATGACCCTTCCGTTTTTTGTTGAGTAAGAGACTTTGCATTGTGCGCGCAGCTAGACAATAGCTGTTCAAAGAGTGCGGCGAACATGAGGGTGTAAATAGTTTTGTGTAAATGGTCATCCAGCAAGTAACCAGCTAGGG
>CAZJQQ010000105.1:0-12003 GCA_964548075.1 uncultured Clostridia bacterium
GCAGAAGGCAGAAGGCAGAAGGCAGAAAGCAGAAGGCAGAAGGCAGAAAGCAGAAGGCAGAAAGCAGAAGGCAGAAGGCAGAAGGCAGAAAGCAGAAAGCAGAAAGAGAAAGCAGAAAGCAGAAAGCAGAAAGCAGAAAGGAGAAGGCGGAAGGCAGAAAGCAGACACCTGCCTTCTGCCTTCTGCTTTCTGCCTTCTGCTTTCTGTCTTCTAGACCTCAGGATCCGACGCCGTGGCCGGGACGCCTTTCCTGTCTGCGCCGTGAAGGACGTTGGTCTCGTCTAGATAGAACGAGCGTTTACCGGTGACGCCGTATTTCTCTGGAACCGCCGTGATCTGGAAACCGCCAGGCTTGACCTTGACTTCAAACCGGTAGCCGGTCAGCTTTCCGCTCGATGGGTCGTTGACGTAGTGTTTCTGAATCAACTGGTCGAGCGTGCCGTATGCCCCATCCGACTCAACCTGGTACATGGCTTCAGCCGCGGCGATCGCGCGAAGCCTGGCCATCACCGCGGTTTCGTTAGCAGCGGTCACCATCACCGACTGTTCCGGCCGTTCCGACGATTTTGGTTGGCTGGCGCAAGCCGCCACAGTTGCGGCAATGAAACCGAGCAAGACTACTTTTGCCAAAAGGGATTGCATCAATACGTTCTCCTTGTTTATTCGGTGTGGGGCAGCCAGTCACTGTGTGGCCGAGCCTATGTTATTTTCAACGGGCGTCTCGGGCAATAGTAATTTCGCCTCAAGCCATCACTGACCGGTGAGAAAAAAGTCT
The DNA here is from genome assembly GCA_964548075.1 of uncultured Clostridia bacterium. GTDB lineage: Bacteria > Acidobacteriota > Blastocatellia > UBA7656 > UBA7656 > Onstottus_A. The sequence continues at coordinate 776 of CAZJQQ010000105.1, forward strand.
GTTTCTATCTTGACTCCGACCTCCCGGATAGGTAGCTTAGCGGCGTCATTATCTCCGGTATCAGCAGCGACAGCACAGACTCTTCATTGCGGTACGGCCTTCTCTCCAGGTCGTTCGTTCGCCGTTCGCAAACGATGGGCGGACGATCGGGGCAGTTCAATTCTTTCACTCGATAAGGAGACACCATGGCAAAGACCGTAGCAAAGCTCGTCGGTGTTGTGTTCATTATTGTGGGCATCGCAGGGTTCTTCGATAACCACCTTATGGGCGCGAACTTGGGCAAGACACACAATGTTGTGCACCTCGCCTCGGGCGTCGTGTCGCTCTATCTGGGATTAAAGGGATCGCTTGGGGCGGTTCGCTCTTTCTGCATTATCTTTGGAATCGTGTATGGACTGCTGGGCGCGGTCGGTTTCGTCGCGGGAGCCGCGGAAAGCCGGGAACTCGTGATTTGGCACCTGCATCTGATGACGACGGATCACATCATACACATTGCGATCGGTGTCCTCTATCTGATCGGCGGATTCACGACGAAAACAGGCAGTTAAAGGTCAGAAGGCAGAAGGCAGAAGGCAGAAGGCAGAAAGTAGCTGCCTTCTGCCTTCTGCTTTCTGCCTTCTGCCTTCTGCTACCGTCCGAGCCGATCGTCGAGTTCCTCGAGATTACGCACAAGGACCCAGTTCGCACGGGTTATGAGTTCTCCGTGCCTTGCCGCCTCTGCGCCGCCAATCCAGATTCGCGTCGAGAAAGGCACGAGTCTCGAGATCGCCGCGAGTTCTTCGTCAATCTCCTGATGCCCCGCAGCAAGGCTTAACGCGAGGACCCGCGCGTTTGTCAGTCGAACTGCAAGCGCGATCTCGGCCGCCGGAACGTCAGCCCCCAGACATACGACCCGCCAGCCGTGCGCCGCCGCAAGCAACGCAGCGAGCAAGAGTCCGAACTCATGCCGCTCGCCGGCCGGAGTTGCCAGGACCATCGTGTCCGCGTTCCCCGAAGGCGGGTACAGCCTGAAGAGCGAGCCCAGCATGCTGCGCAGCAGTCCTGAAGCCAGGTGCTCGTGAGCTATACCGAATTCCTTGAGAGCCCAGCGCTCGCCCACTTCGTCAAGGATAGGCGCGACGATTTTCTTGACCAACTCGCGGGCCGGGAAGAGCGTCGCGGCGCGTGCCAGTTCCTGGTCTGCCGCGACAACATCCATAGTTCGAATCGCCTCTATGAAGCGTTCGCGCACAGCTCGGTAGGGATCAGCCGCCTCGATCGATGGCTGCGCGTCGGCGATCAATTCATCCAGCTCGCTCTCAGAGAGCCTTGCGGCCTGGCTGATACTATGTCCGCCATCCACCGCCTGCCGCAGCCGTCTGAGCCGCCGGATATCCGCATCTGAGTAGAGCCGCGTACCTCCGCCGCTTCGTGCGGGCCGAACCGCGCCGTAGCGCCGCTCCCACACGCGCACCACATCAATAGAGAGTCCCGTTAGTTTCGTCACCCTGCCGATAAGGTATTTGGGCGTGACAGACACTGCGTCGTCGCTTGGCATGTCGCGGCAATTCTGCTCAAGCGTCGCGATTGTGTCAAGATATCCTCGATCGCAGGCGAGGCTATTTCAGGAGTTTTTCTAGGCACTATCTTGACACGAGATTGCGTGATGCCTAAGCTTCCACAAAATGGAGTCGTTCGTTTCGGGACGACAGGAGGAAGTAGCATGACTTTAGAGCCTCTTGCAAAACCCCCAACTTCAGTTGGGGGATCGTTAAGTTCAGCCTACGTGTGTTGTGGGTGACGCTCGTCTGTTCGTCTCTCCTCTCCCGCGCGCCACTCGCGCCGCGAGTGGCGCGCGGGAGAGGAGCTAATCACCGCGGAGGGGAGAAGCGCCGTCGTGCCGTAGGTTGAAATGAAACATCCCCCAACTGAAGTTGGGGGTTTTTGCAAGAGCGTTTAAAGTTCTCTGCTACTCATGCGAGGCGCTATATGAAGATACTTGTAACCGGAGCGACCGGCTTGATCGGCAGGAGTCTCTGTCGAGCACTCACTAACGACGGTCACGTTGTCTCGGCTGTGTCGCGCTCACCTGGCAAGTCGCCTGGACTTGTGGTCGCGGAGCTCCACCAGTGGGATACTCAAGCCGGTCCGCTTCTTCCGGCGGCACTTGATGGAGTTGATGCCGTCGTCAATCTTGCCGGTGAGCCCATCGACGCGCGGCGCTGGAGCGACCAGCAGAAAAGACTGATAAGAGACTCGCGAGTTGTCACTACTCGGAACCTGATAGATGGGCTGCGTTCAGTTGATCGCAAGCCGGCGGTCCTCGTCAGCGGCTCGGCGGTCGGGTTTTACGGTGATCGCGGCGACGAGCAGCTTGAAGAGACCTCACCTGCCGGACGCGGATTCATGAGCGAGACCTGTGAAGAATGGGAGCGTGAGGCCGGACGCGCCACCGAGTTGGGGATGCGCGTGGTTCAGGTTCGCACCGGCGTTGTGCTGAGCGCGGAAGGCGGCGCGCTTAAGAAGATGCTTGCGGTATTCAAGCTCGGCTTGGGCGGTCCGCTTGGCAGCGGAAAACAATGGTTCCCGTGGATTCACGTCAAGGACATCGTCGGTATCTTTCGGCACGCGATACTCACTGCTACATTGGCGGGTCCGGTCAACGGCGTGGCTCCGGAGCCGGTGACTAACGGCGAATTCACTGGTGAGCTCGGACGCGCGCTGCATCGCCCGGCTTTCTTACCGGTGCCCGAGATGGCATTGAGAGTATTGATGGGCGAAATGTCCGCAGTGCTCTTCGGGAGCCAACGTGTGCTGCCTAAGTCGGCGTTAGCTTCGGGGTACGAGTTTCACTATCCGTTGCTGGCATCGGCGCTCGCGGATCTGCTCGGCAGTTCAAAGTCGGCTTACGAGACGACCTTTGAAATGTAGGTTCTCTAATTTTCCCAATTCATTCAAAATTCATTCGCCGCATCAAATCAGCAAAACGCGGTTCGGAGCGCAGGTTGTTCCACTTTGGCTCGACTTTCAGAAACACCATCAGCACATTTTTTTCGGCGAAGGCTTTTTCCAGATTGTCGAGTGCCTTTTCGGGTTCGCCGAGCGCGTTGTAAATGATGGCGAAATTATACGGCGGAACGTAGCGTTCGTTTGATAGTTTCAACAATTCGTCAAGCACGGCTCGCGCTTCCGTGAGTTTGCCTGATTTTGCCAGAGCGTAACCTTTCACCGCAATTGCCTCAGAATTGCCGCCGGAAAGCTGCGCCGCTTTTTCCGCTTCGGCGACCGACTCGGCAAACATTTGTTTTTCGGTATAAACCATTGATAAAACCAGATGCGCGTGCCAGAAGTTCGGGTCGAGCTCGAGCGTGTTTTGCAGTCTGGCAAGTGCCTCGTCGCCGCGTTCGGAGAGGGAGAGAAATTGTCCTTCACACGAATTGATAATCAGCGAAAGCGGGTCGAGTTCGCGTGCGCGTTTGCCCATCGCTATGGCTTTCTCGTGCCATCCTAAATTCGAGTTCAGATGAGCGTAGAAAAATTGCGCCGCCGCATTATTCGGGTCGAGTTCGAGGGCGCGTTGGTAATTGTTTTCGGCTTCCGTCCAATTCCATTCATACCAGAAATCAATCAGCCCGAGCGCGACTTGCGATTCGGGCAAATTTGCATCGAGTTCGATTGCCCGCAGTGCCGCCGCTTTTGCTTTCGGCATCGTTTCGTTTGCAGGAACATCGCCGGAGAGCGCAAAACTGACGGAAACATCGACAAGTCCAACGTAGGCAAGCGCGTAATTCGGGTCAAGCGCAATCGCCTGTTGAAAATATTCGAGTCCTTTTTTGGCTTCGGGCAAAATCAGTTTCGATTGGTGAAAACGCCCCTTCATATAAAGCTGATAAGCCTCGACGTTTTCCGTGTCGCGTCTGGTCAGGCGTTTCTGCGCTTCGCCGCTTAGTTTCAAAGTTAAAGCGGCGAGGACTTTTTCGGAAATCGAATCCTGTACGGTGAAAATGTCGGTAAATGTTTGGTCGAATTGTCCCGTCCATAGTTGCTTGCCGTCGCTCGTGCGGACAAGCCGCGCCGCGATTCTGATTCGCTCGCCCGCCGTTTGAATCGTGCCTTCCAGCACCGAATCAGTGCGGAGTGCGCGTCCCGCCGCCAGCGAATCCTGCTCCAAACCATTGAATCGGCGCACCGAGCCGAGCGGACGCACGGTGATTTCTTCGCTCGTGCTGATTTTGTTAATCAAAGCGTCCGCCATTCCGAGTTCCAACGCTTCGTTGCGGTTGTCGGCAGCAAGAGGTTTAAAGGGCAGAACAGCGACGGTTTTAATCGGCGCATCGGCGGATTTTTCGCTGACTTCGAGGACATCGGCAACAAATTTATAACCGTGTCCCGGAATGGTTACGATAAAGCGATGTTCGTTTTTCTTTTCACCGAAAACCTGCCGCAAAATCGAGATGTTTTTGTTAAGATTATTTTCCTCAACAATCGTATCCCCCCAAATCGCCGTCATCATCTCGTCCTTTTCAATCACTCTCCGGTTATTTTGAACCAGATAAAGAAGCGTGTCGAAAACCTTCGGCGTAAGCGGAATCGTTTCATCTCCGCGTCCGTAAAGTAAGCGTTTGGCCGCACAAAGGCGAAAATCGCCGAATTCGTAAGTCTGTGAATCAGTTTCGTTCATCGTCCGTTGTCAGAAGTTTCCATGAATTTCCATAAATTTCCAAGACTTTCAGAACGCGTTTTTGTGATTATGACACACATCAGCCAATCCTTTAAGAGGTTTCGGCTGTAAAAATCTAAGAAGATGAGGAAATAAAAATGAACAGAAAACTTTCAAAAATCATCGGCAGAATGGTTTTAGCGTTCTTGGTAATTGCGGCAACGGGTTTGGGCTTGGTGTCTGCTCAGGAAGAATCAAAAGGTCAAAATGGCGGCAAAAGCACGAGATTGGAAGGCACTTGGGATGTTCAGGTAACAATCCGCAACTGTCAAACCGGCGCGGCAATCAGAACTTTTCCGTCAATCGGCACATTTATGTCCGGCGGAACGGCGCTCGACTCAACCTCCGGGATACCGCAGGCTCTGAAAACGCCCGGTCACGGTGTTTGGAGTCATATCAGCGGAAACAGCTTCCGTTTCAAGGTCAAGTCTTTCAGTTTTGACGCAAGCGGCAATCCCACCGGCTGGACAATTATCAGCCACGAAGCAAATCTTAATTCAAGAGCCGATGAATATGAATCAGCCGGAACCGCAGAAGTCTACAACCTGAACGGCAATTTATTATTCACAGGCTGTTCGACCACAACCGCCGCGCGCTTTGAGTAGAACCTGGAGAAAGAGCGTGAACTTGAAAGGGCGGTTTCAGGCTCACGCTCTTTCTTCACTTTTGCCAAGACCAACAATAACAAACAATCGGCTCACTGCTTTGTCAGGCCTGCAATAGCATCAGTCAAAGCGCTGTTTTCTTCGCCGCTACCGTTGCTTGGAGTCAGTTCCTGTCAGCCAGATGCAAGTCGCCCAGGCAGTGTCTTCTGAGCTCCGAACTCACGCATCGCGGTGTCGGCGAAGTATCTCGCCGGCTCCACGCGCGAGCAGTTCATCTGCAAGCTGTTGGCCGAGAAGGGCAGCATCTTGTGCTGGACCGCTTTGCTGATCACGCACGACCTCCAAACCATCGGGGCTCGCGACCAGTCCGGTCAAAGTCATCACGTCAGACTCAATCGTAGCGTGAGCTGCGATCGGAACCAGGCAGCCTCCGCCGAGCCCTTTCAGAAACGCGCGTTCCGCTCTGCAAGCGAGCTGCGTCGCTTCGTGATTGAGCGCGTGAATGATCTCGGCTGTTTCCGCATCGTCCTCGCGAGTCTCAATCGCAAGCGCGCCTTGGCCGGCCGCAGGAAGCATGAGTTCTTCGCTGAAGTGCTCGGTTATTCGGTTGGCATGTCCGAGCCGATGAAGCCCTGCCGCGGCGAGCACGATCGCATCGTACTGCCCTTCGTCGAGCTTGCGTAGCCGCGTGTCCACGTTCCCCCGAACCGGCTCGATCACCAGGTCGGGCCGCACTGCTCGAAGCTGCGCCTGGCGCCGAAGACTGCTCGTGCCGATCAGAGCTCGCTGGGGAAGTTCGTTGAAGCACCGGATCGCAGTACGAGCCACAAGCGCATCGCGCGCATCTTCTCGTTCGCAGATGGCGCCTATGTGAAGGCCTGCCGGAAGCTCGGTTGGCAGGTCTTTGAGACTGTGAACCGCGAGGTCCACGCGGCGTTCGAAGATCGCGTCTTCAAGCTCCTTAGTGAACAGACCCTTGCCTTGCTCGCCGAGTTTCGGAAGCGACACATCGAGAACGCGGTCGCCTTTGGTTGAAATGACTTTGATTTCAACTTCGATGCCGGGATGTCGCTTCTCTATCTCGGCCTTCACCCAGTTGGTTTGCCACAAGGCGAGTTGACTGCCCCGCGTTCCGATTGTGATCTTGTGAATCAATGGTGACCCTTGTTCAGTCGATGCGGATCATCCTTCGAAGTTCGTCCATCATTTGACTAGGTTTTCCATCGCGCGCCGCGTTGCGGAGGTGGACGATCATCGGATGCGAAAGCTTATTCACCAGCGCCGGAATCAACACTTCCTCGATAGCGGTTTCCTGTTCCTGACTCAACTCGCCAAGCTTCTTCCGATTTCGTCTGAACTCGCTAATCACGATCTGGGCCAGGAGCTCCTTCACTTCGACTACAGCGGGACCGATATCAAGCGACCGCATTTGTTCGACGAAGTGCTCGACCTCCGCGTCGATTATCGCTTCGGCCTGGCGGGCCTCGTGCTCGCGATCGCGGATGTTCGCCTTGACGATCGAATCAAGATCATCGATGTCGAACAGAAAGGCGTTTTCGATAGCTGCGAGACCCGGATCTATGTTTCGCGGAACCGAGATGTCAACGAACAGCACCGGACCCTTTTTACGAGATTTGAGCGCTCGCTTTGTCTCCGCCGGACGAATGACGTAGTCAGGCGCCCCGGTGGAGCAGATCACGATGTCAGCGGACGGCAGCACGTCGTAAAAGGCTTCGAAGTTTACTGCGCCACCCGAGTACTTGCTGGCGATCTCTTCGGCGCGTTCGGCTGTGCGATTGGTAACGATCAGCTTGCAGGTTCCAGCCTCGATCAGGCTGCGCGCGGCAAGCTCACCCATCTCACCTGCGCCGACGAGCAATACGGTCTTGTCCGAGAGGTCTTCGAAGATCTTTCGCGCCAGCTCGACCGCGACCGAGCTGACCGACACCGGGTTCTGCGCTACTCCGGTCTCGGTTCGAACGCGCTTGGCGACCGAGAGCGTGCGATGCATCAACTGGCTCAGGACCCGGCCTATTGTGCCGGCGTTGATCGCGTGCTGATAAGCCTCCTTGACCTGGCCGAGTATCTGCGATTCTCCCACGACCAGCGAGTCCAGGCTCGAGGCGACCCGGAACAAGTGCTTGATCGCATTGGTATCGGCGTGCTTGTAGAGGTGACCGTTCAGAGTACCAGGTGGGAGTTGATGAAAGTCACTTAGAAAATCCGCCAGGCAATCCATGCCCCGCTCGGCTCCAACAGGCGTAGATGCTATCAGTTCCACGCGGTTGCAAGTCGAAACGATCAGGCCTTCGTCTAGAATCTCCTGGTCTACGAGTCTGGACAGCGCATCGGAGAGCAGCAACTCGCCAAACGCCAATCGCTCGCGCATCGCGAGGGGCGCCGTCTTATGACTTAATCCTACGAGTACGATGCTCACTTGTATTCAGAATGCATGTCCGAGGTATCGGACTCCCACCAAACTACAGATCACAATTATGAAGCTAAGAATCGAAGCGAGAGCGGCAGCTCGCCCGCCCCAGCCGGCGTTTATTCTGGACTGGATGATGACCAGATAGAGCAGCCAGGTAACGACGGAGAATATCTCGAGCGGCCCCGCCTGCCAGTAAACGTGGTAGCGGGAGTACGAGTACCACAGTCCGCCGACGATTCCCAGCGTCATCAACACAAACCCGATCGCCATGGCCCGCGAGCTTATCGCGTCGCAGGTGTCGAGCGATGGGAGTTTGTAAAAGATCGTGCCGAACCGCTTGTGCTTCAACTCGCGTTCCTGAATGATGTACATCACTCCTGCGCCAAACGCGACGAAGAACGAAGAGTAAGCCAGCAATAGCAAACCTACGTGGGCAGGCAACAGAATGCTTTGAAGGGTATTGCTAAACTCTCGAGTCTGGCCGGCCGGGTCCGGAGAGATTGCAGCGATCGCCGCCAGCACCAACACGATTGGGAAAATGAAAGCCTTGAGCGCGGTCGCGTGATACCAGCGGTATGCTATCAGAGTTGAGAGAACCAGTCCCCAGGAGAGGAAGGCGGCCATTTCCTGCGTGCCCACGAGCGGGAATCTGCCCGTGCGGATTCCGCGCAGCAAAAGCCATGCGGTGTGGGCTCCCAAAGCCAACGCGAGCGCGGCAAGAGCGGTCCTCCTCATCACCGGCCGCTTCGTTGTCAGCGCAAAAATAGATTGGGCTACGCACACGGCGTAGCCCAATAAAATGATGATCCACAGAATTTCCATAGGGCCTGCTCCGGCGTGTGATTCCAGAAGCCAATCTTACCCGCCGTACGGCCCTCCAGGCAACGAAGCGCTCAGATGGTCTCCATTTTGCGCAGCGCGCCGACATTGAGGAGAGTGATCCGCTTGCGGCCAACCTTGATCAGTTGGTCCGCCTTCAGCTCGGCTATGCCGTTGGTTACAGTCTCGCGATACACACCCAGCTTGTCGGCCATCTCCTGGTGAGTGTACCCGGTCACCTCTTTGGCTCCACCCGACAGCTTGAGGAGCAGCGAGGCTACTCTCGAGGTCACCGGTTGGAAGGCGGACTGCTCGTGCCTTCTCTCGGCGTCCACAAGCCGCGGTCCGATCTGGCGTGCCAGGTTGAGCGCCACCGCCGGCGAAGCGGCGGCGATCTTCTCGAAGTCCGCCGCGCTTATGAATGTTACCTTGGATGCGTCGGCGGCCACCGCGCGCGCGCCTAGCATTGATTGACCGAGCATTGGCATGTCGCCGAAGATCGTTCCGGCTTCAACTGCCTTAACATCAAAGTCACGGCCGGTCGAGGCGGTGCGGACGATGTTCACCCGCCCGCTTCTAACCAGGCACGCAACCGGGCCTTTTTGCGATGTAGGATAGACTGTTTGGCCCGCCTTGAAATTGCGGTTGGCCAACTTGTCTATCGCGGCTTCGGCCGCCCTGCTGTTTTGTCCAACCAGCTCGGAAAGCTTTAGATAACCAATCTTGTTTGCAAGACTAATGGCAGCGAGTGAGCGAATCTTCTCGCTTGGTCCTTTAGTCCGTCTCTTCCTCTTGGTTTTGGAACCTCTTTTGGATGCGGTTGCCAATTTCATCACCTCTTTCACCCAGGATTGCCACGAGGTAAATATTAGCCACTGTCGTGTTTATCTTTAGCGGTAGCTTGACAGCGGCGCGGTCGCGAGTTGGTCGAGTCTGTTGTGATCGAGTCTCCGCGCCTGCTACGCGTTTGTTAATAGACTCTAACTCTGTATTCCTCGCCCTGCGTTATGCTCTTGTATTCTACTAGTCGGGAGGGTGATATTACAATGCCGTTGATAGCGCCGTCAGTAAGCCACAGCACAAACGTAACCACAGTTGCTAATGCTGCTGAGAACGTAAGAGAGTTAACCTGGGGCAAAAGAGGACACGCGAGCCGCTGGATGCGTTCGGCGCTTGCCGTCAGAGGCGCGGGGCGGTTTTCCTGTAGAGCCCGATGATCGCCAGAGCGAAGGTTCCGGATAAAAGCGCAGGAATATAGAGTAGCCATCTCGGATTGTCAAGATGGGTCATTGCCAGTCCGGAAGCTGATGGCCCGATCAAGCTGCCAACTCCAAATGCGAGCGAGAATGTGGACGTTGCTGCCCCCAGGCGTTCCTTTCTCACAATCTGACCGATCAACGCCAGTCCGATTGGATACAGGCTTCCAGCCAGGGCGCCAGCCAGGACGCCGGTCGCGAGAAACATGCGCCAATCGGAATGAAGAGACATCAACGCGAAAACGCCTCCCAGCAATACCGTGCAGATCAGAAGTGTCTTTCGCTTGCCAAACCGGTCCGCTGCGTGGCCGATCGGGACCTGGCTGATTATTGTGCCGATTATCACCGCGGTGATTATGGCGGCCATGCCCGCTTCTGGAACTTTGATCTCTCGCTTCAGGTAAAGTGGGAACAGGGTTACTAATGAAGACATCAGATAGCCATAGAGAGCCCCGGCCGATATGGGCACAATCAGATTCGAGGAGAGTACGCTCAGGATAGCCTCCCCATGACGTGATCCGATAGGCGCCTTCTTGATCAAACCAGCGGCCAACAAAGCCGCCAGAACGCTCAACACGAAGCAACCGATGAAAGGAACCTGCGGCCGTATTCCGTAAAGCAGCGCCCCGGCAAGCGGACCGGCGGCCCACCCGATTCCTACTGCAAGCGCGTAGTAGCTCATGCGCCGGGCTCGCTCCTCGGGCTTGCTCAGCCGGTTGATCATTGTTTCCGTCGCTACTGAGATGGCAGAGGCGCCCACACCCTCGATCGCACGCACCGCAAAGAAGAGCCAGGTCACGTTGATAAATGCGAAAAGGAGAATCGCCACGCCGTACACAATCAGGCCTCCGACGAGCATCGGCTTCGGACCAATGCGGTCAGTTGCCGCTCCGACGGGAAAGGAGGCAAGAGTGAAGGCCGTGAACATCGTCGTGCCGATCAGCCCGACTATAAAGCTGTTCTCACCGTGTCCGGCGAGCAGGATTGGTATTAGCGGCGCAACAAGCCCGACGCCAAGATAGCTGAGACCTATGCTTAGATAGATGGCGGAGAAGGCTTTCGAATCGGACATTTTCCCCCAATGCAAAAGCCAGAAAATAGCACTAATCGGACAAAGAGCAAAGGGCGAAGGGCAGAGGAGCAGAGGAGCAGAGGAGCAGAGGAGCAGAGGAGCGGAGGAGAAGAGGAGAAGAGGAGAAGAGGAGAAGAGGAGAAGAGGAGCGGAGGAGTAGAGGAGTAGAGGAGCGGAGGGGAAGAGGAGTAGAGGAGAGGAGTGGAGGGGAAGAGGAGTAGAGGAGAGGAGTGGAGGGGAAGAGGAGTGGAGGGGAAGAGAGTAGAGGACGGGAGTAGGTTCCTCAGCTCCTCGGTAGCGTCAAGCATTTTGTGTAAACGATCATCTGTTGGTTTGTGTTGGCTGC
>CAZJQQ010000106.1:0-9844 GCA_964548075.1 uncultured Clostridia bacterium
ACCCTAGCTGGTTACTTGCTGGATGACCATTTACACAAAACTATTTACACCCTCGTTCGCTGCCCACTCTTTGTCACTATCCATTACCGCGTCATCGAGCCTGATCGGAAACAATACGGACTTCTCCCGCTTGTCTTCCTTCTCCAAAGCAGCGCGAACCTCTCGTTCAACCCAAGAACTTTGGATTGAATCCCGCGAGAGTATCAGTAGCAGCTTGTCGTAGAGACGAATTGATTCTTCGATCCTATCTGGAAAGCGGTCACCGGTTTTTAACTCTTCGGGGGCAAACCAACAGTCAATATGTCTGCTCTTCAAGTCGGCATGGAGTCGCTCAGCGAAGTCCTGATTCCTGGAGGAGTAGCTGATGAAGCACGAGTAGAATTGAATTGCTTTTTCTCCTGCGAAGAGCGACGGGATGTACGCGATGAAATCGTCCGGCACACCGCACGCACGAAGGAAGGCTTCGGGGATCCTTCCTGCAGACTTGTACAGAGTACGGATGCCAACCTCAGATGGGCCGTGGGCGTCGACGGCGTGAAGCCCGATAGCCGAACTGAGATCCAGGTCGGCGAAGGTCGTGAAGTAGGTTTTCGAATCCGTGAAGTCTGTTCCTTTGACCATGGCATCCCGAAAAGCTGCGCCTGTGAGGTCCGCGCGCAGGAGTTTGGCGTCCGTGAGGTCTGTTTCGTCAAGAATTGCCAGGGTGAGGTGGGCGTCGATGAGGCTTGCTTGTGACAGATTTGCGTTGGTGAAGTTTGCGCCGCCGAGATACGCTTCGAACAGTTCGGCGCGGAAGAGATTAGCGCGGGTGAAGTTCGAGTCCTCAAAACCCGAATAGCTAAGATCTGCTTCGGATAGATCTGCGTCGGTGAGGTCGGCGAAGCGTACGCTCGAATCTCGGATATTGGCGCTCCGAAGATCCGCATCGCAGAGCCTCAGGCCCTCAAGGTTTGCGCCGCTCAAGTCCGGCTTGCAATCGGGATGTTCAACTCTCCAGTCGTTCCATGTCTCGACGCCGTCCCTAAGTATCTTCAAGTGTTCCGCATTCGCCATACTCAACGCCTCCGCACCTTTGTTTCTGCGTTTGGCTCCGTCCTGTGGTAGACTTCGCTTCAAAGGAATTCAATCATGTCCAGCAAGACATTGCCAGAAGTGCGGAAGTCGAGGCTTCCCTACATTGACCGGTCTCGCGAAACGGTGTGGATTGCGGAGCACTGGCGTGAATACCCTGGAGAATGGGTGTTGCTCGATGGGGACCGATTGATTGCACATGGTGACGACCCACTTCCTTTCAAGGAGATCTGTCGCACGGAGGGTATTGAAGTTCCATTCTTGGTTCACCTCCCCAAAGACGATACTCCTTTCACCGGGGGCTGGATGTGACTACTCACAGTCTGGGCTTCTCTCACCTGCACAGCTACCCAGAGTATCCAGCCATTACAGTTCCTATTGTCCTCACGTCCGACTTGAAGACTCGGGTCAGCCTTCACGCTAAGCTCGACACCGGCAGCACCTACTGCATATTTGAGAAGCGCTATGCAGAATGGCTTGACCTGGATCTAATGTCGGGAATACTCACGCGGATCGAAACACCGACAGGCTCATTCTATTGTTACGGACACGAGTTAATAGTGTCAGCCTTCGATATCGAGTGGCAGGCAGTGGTCTATTTCGCGGAACACCACGCTTTCCGAACTAGCGTTGTTGGAAGAGTTGGTTTTCTTGATCGCTTGAAGGTCGGCATCGTCGACTATGAACAGCTTCTTTACCTCGGCCTCTACGATGAGGCGTGACGCGCGCTGCTCCGCTATTGATCGCCTCTCACTGTCAGTTATACTAGCTGCCCGCCGGGGCCCGCGTGGCACTGGCCGGCTTCCTAACAGTGGAATCTACGAACGTGATTCATTGAGGTGCTTATGAACAGGCGCAGGCTTAACCTTGCTTCGGTTCTGGTCGCCGTTTCGTTGTTCGCGGCGACAGCGGTCGCGCAGACCAAAGTCACCAGTCCGAAGGAGCAGCTCGGGTTCAGTTTCGGTGATGACTATCAACTCGCCAACTACACTCAACTCGTGGACTACTGGAAGAAGCTCGCCGGGCAATCCGACCGTATGAAGCTTGTCGAGATCGGCAAGAGCGCTGAAGGCCGCACGATGGTGATGGCTATCATCACCGCGCCGGAGAATCACAAGAGGCTCGATCGCTACAAAGAGATCGCGCGCAGGCTCGCAAGCGCCGAAGGCGTGACCGACGATCAGGCGCGAGCCCTCGCCGCCGAAGGCAAAGCCGTCGTCTGGGTCGACGGCGGGTTGCATGCGACTGAAGTCCTGGGCGCTCAGCAACTCCTGGAGCTCGTCTACCAGATGGTCAGCTTGAACGATCCTGAAACGCTGCGCATTCTCAAAGACGTGATCCTGCTGGCTACTCCGGTGAACCCTGACGGACTCGACCTGGTTTCCAACTGGTACATGCGCGAACAGGACCCGCTGAAGCGATCGACCGCAGGCCTTCCGCGGCTTTATCAGAAGTACATAGGTCACGACAACAACCGCGACTTTTATATGTCCAATCAGCCGGAGACCGAAGCGATCAACCGAGTGTTCTTCCACGACTGGTTCCCGCAGATCGTTTACAACCATCACCAGACCGGACCGGCTGGCACTGTGTTGTTCGCGCCGCCGTTTCGCGATCCGTTCAACTACTATTTCGACCCGCTGATTCCGTTGGGGATTGACCTTGTCGGCGCGGCGATGCACAGCCGGTTCGTCGCCGAGAACAAACCGGGGGCGACGATGCGATCCGGCTCGTCATACTCGACCTGGTGGAACGGCGGGCTTCGCACGGTGACTTACTTTCACAACATGATCGGGCTTCTGACTGAGTCGATCGGGAACCCCACGCCGATCGAGATTCCTTTCCTGCTGCAGCGGCAACTGGCGAAGGGCGACTTCCCTTATCCGGTCGCGCCGCAGAAGTGGCGCTTCCGCCAGTCGATCGACTATTCGATCACCGCCAACCGCGCGGTCCTGGATCTGGCCTCAAAGCATCGAGAAGATTTCCTGTTCAATATCTATCGAATGGGCAAGAACTCGATCGAGCGCGGGAGTCAGGATCATTGGACGATCACGCCGAAGCGAATAGCCGAAGTGCAAGCCGTCATCGCCAAAGAGATGCCTCAAGCGCAAGCTGCCGGAGCCGAAGGTCAGGGGCGCCGCGCCGCCGCGGCCGCTGCCGGCGACGCCGCGCCGGCGGGAGATGCACCGCAAGGGTTTGGCGGTCAGGCGCGCGGCATTCCGCTGAAGTACTACGAGATGCTGCACGCGCCCGACAAACGCGACCCGCGAGGCTTCATCATACCTTCCGACCAGCCGGATTTCTTGACCGCTACCAAATTCATCAACACCCTGATCAAGACCGGTATCACCATTCATCGAGCGACCAGCGAATTCACGGTTGCGGGTAAGAGCTATCCGGCGGGCTCATACGTCGTGAAAACCGCGCAGGCCTTCCGGCCTCACATCCTGGACATGTTCGAGCCGCAAGATCACCCGGACGACATTCCGTATCCCGGCGGCCCGCCGACTCCGCCTTATGACAACGCGGGCTACACTGTGGCTTACCAGATGGGCGTGACGTTCGACCGCGTGCTCGACGGATTCGAAGGACCGTTTGAAAAGATCAACGGCCTTGTGAAACCTGCGGCCGGCAAGGTCAACGCCGTCGCCAACGCCGCTGGCTTCCTGCTCAGCCACCAGGTCAACGATTCGACCATTGCGGTCAATCGCCTGCTCGCGAGCGGCGAAGAGGTTTATTGGCTTAAGCAACCACTGAGCGCGAACGGCAAATCTTACGGAGCCGGCGCGATTTTCATTCCCGCCAAATCGTCGACGCTGCCAAAACTGCAGAAGCTCGCAGTTGACGTTGGGCTGAGCTTCGACGCGGTAGCTTCAAAGCCAACCGGCGAAGCGTACAAGCTGCGAGCGTTGCGGATCGGCTTGTGGGACCGTTACGGCGGGTCGATGCCCTCGGGCTGGGTGCGCTGGCTGCTCGAGCAATACGAGTTTCCGTTTACAGTCGTCTATCCGCCTACGCTTGACGCGGGCGACCTTGCAAGTAAGTTCGACGTTTTGATTCTTGTCGACGGTGGCATTCCCGCGCGTGACGGCGGTGGCCCAGGCGGAAGAGGAGGCGGCGGAGGCGGCGCACCGCCTGATCCGCAGAGCATCCCCGCCGAATTTCGGGAGCGACTTGGCAACGTAACGGTTGCGAGAACGGTTCCCAAGCTACGCGAATTCCTCGAAGCCGGCGGAGCGATTCTCACAATCGGCAGCTCGACGGGTCTGGCTTACAACACGGGACTGCCGATCGCGAATGCATTGATGGAAAGAACTCAAGACGGCACTGAGCGGCCGCTTCAACGCGAGAAGTACTACATTCCCGGATCGATTCTCCAGGTGCGAGTTGATAACAGCAACCCGCTTGCTTACGGGATGGGCGACAAGCTCGACGTGTTCTTTGACAACAGCCCGGTGTTCAGGCTGCGCCCGGACGCCGCAATGAAGGGTGTGAAACCGGTGGCATGGTTTGACAGCGACAAGCCTCTCAGAAGCGGCTGGGCGTGGGGCCAGAAGTATCTTCAGGACGGGGTGGCTGTTGTTGAAGCAAGAGTAGGTAAGGGCAAGCTGTTTCTGTTTGGTCCCGAGATCACGTTTCGAGGTCAGCCGCACGGGACTTTCAAGTTTTTGTTCAACGGGATCTATTACGGAGGCGCTCAGTCGATAAGACTGGAGTGAGGGGACTGCCGGCAACCCTCGATTTGAAAGAAACTCGCCTCGCTAACGATAGTCACTAAGCCGAGAAACAAATTGTCAAACTTATGCAGCGAGGCTTTGATGAAGGCCGTCGCCCGGACCGCCTACAGTGGAAGCCCAATGCGCTGCAGCAAAGCAACAAACCGGGCGTCTGACCGCAGGTTATCGAACTCTGGTTCCGTGCGGAAGCCATCCACAAACAGATCGCGTTTCTCAACGGCTCTTTCGAGCCATTCAATTGCCTGCTCTTTCGCTCCCAAACGCCCATACAGTTTTGCTATCAATATAGTCCGGGGGACGTAGGGGTTGAGTCTCTCCTCGGATTGCTTCTCCTCATTTAGCCACTTTTTTACGAAGGCCCTGATGCCCGATCTCTTGTAGGCTTCTCTCAGCGAGGTCATTAATTGGGGGCGAGCACCGGAGAGGACCCCCACCTTCAGGTATTCTTCAACGGCCTCATCATACATACCCTTGTAGTAATAGGCCTCGCCCAATTGGAAGCGGGCGTTGCGGAAGTTCGTATCCATCGCAAGCGCCTTCTTTTCCCACTCAATCGCCTGGTCGTACTGACGCACCATAAGGTAATACCATCCCATATGTACGTTAGCTGCAGGTGAGAGTGGATCAAGCTCCAAGGAGCGCTTGCTTTCGGACAGAGACTCTTCAATTCGACCGAGGGTCATCAAATAGTGCGAGTATTGATGGTGCGCTCCAGCATAGCCGGGGCTCAGTTCCATACCGCGCCGGAACTCTGGCTCTGCCTTCGCAAAGTTCCATTCCCTATGCCAAAGGATGTCCGCCAGCGAAATGTGCGCCTCTCCTAAAGTATTGTCGATCTCGAGCGCCTTCATCACCGCTGCCTTTGCTTCCTTGGCCTTCCCTTCATCAGCCCGATCTAGGTAGGTGGCAGCCAAACCCGTGTAAGCCAGCGCGTAGCTCGGATCCTTTTCAATGGCTTGCTGGAAATATTCTCCGGCTCTTTGAATGCTGGCCTCATCATTTCTTTCCAGAAAGTAGCTGCCTCTCAGGTAGAGCTGATGGGCCTCCGTGTGACTGCTCGCCACGTGTTGCTGCTCTTCGCTCGTCAATCTCGGGCGTAGTCTGTCCGAGATCCCGCGCGAAATTTCTTGCTGCACCGAAAGCAGGTCTGTCACCCTCCGGTTGTATTGCTCGCCCCAGAGGTGACTATTGTCTCGCGCATCCACAAGCTCGAGGCTGATCGAGAGGTTGTCACCTCGCTGAATGAGCCTGCCCGTAAGCACCGAGTTGACGGCAAGTTCGCGACCCACCGTCTGTGGGTCAACGTCTCGGCCTTTGTAACGAAGTACTGAAGCGCGCGCGATCACCTTCAGATTAGGTATGTGCGAGAGACTTGTGATGATACTCTCGGTAACGGCATCGCTCAGGTATTCCGTGTCGGGATCAGTACCGAAGTTGACCAAGGGTAAGACTGCTATTGAATCGACCGCACCGTTAAGTGACTTTATCTCCCGATGCATGCCAGCGTTCGCGCCCCGAAACGCTAGCAGATAGATGGCCACTGCCATCGACGCTGCGAAGATCAACAACACAAACAGACGTCGTGTTATGAAGGTCTCTTGGCGTGGCTTGCTAATTTGCGCCAACGCTACGGCTGCGCCCGAATCCAACTCTCGCCTTAGATGATCGAGATCGTCTAGAAGCTCCTGAGCCGACCGGTAGCGGCTTTCACATTCCTTTTCGAGGCACTTTCCCACTATTCGCTCCAGTTCGGCTGGAACGTCGCCGCCACGGGAGACCATGGGCGCAGACTGCTTTGTCAGAAGAGAGACAATCACGTCGCTGGAGTTTGCGCCCTCGAACGGCCGCTCGCCCGCAATCATTTCGTAGACCAGTACGCCGAGGCTGAAGATATCAGTGCGCTCATCGACATCAAGCCCGCGCGCCTGCTCCGGCGACATGTAGTTGACGGTCCCCATCATAGTGCCTGGATCTGTGGTCAAATTCCTAACGGTGGGCGCTTGAGTATCGGTGGCCGATGATTGTTGCTGCGTAAGCTTAGCGAGCCCGAAGTCAAGCACCTTCACGATGCCATCCTCGCGAAGCATTATGTTCTCGGGCTTGACGTCGCGGTGAACGATGCCGGCCTTGTGCGCCGCGGCTAGCGCACCAGCGATCTGGATGGCGACGCCGAGCGCCTCGCGTACCGCCAGCCTCTCGCGCCGTATGTGATTGCGTAGCGTCTCGCCTTCTATGAACTCGGCCACTATGAAATTAAGCGAATCAATCTCTCCGACTTCATGAATGGTGAGGATATTCGGATGGTTCAGCGCGGAGACGGCGCGAGCTTCTCGCTGGAAGCGCCGCAGCCGGTCTTCATCCTGCGCGAATTCTCGAGGCAGCAACTTCAAAGCGACGCGCCGATCGAGGCGAAGATCCTGAGCGAGGAAAACGTCGCCCATTCCTCCCTTCCCGATATGGCTTATGATCTTGTAAGGACCGATGTCCCTTCCTTTGAACGAGCTGCCTTGCTCATCCGCAAGCATCAAAGCAGCCACGCCTCCGGCCATCGCCACAATGGAATCGCCTGCTTGATCGTGGGAAGAGATGAGGGATTCTACTTCGCTTCTTAGCGAGGGGTCGCTAGCGCAGGCTTCATCAAGAAAAGCGGCGCGCTCGTCTGGCGGGTACTCAAGCACGGACTGAAATACCTGCTTCACTTGTTGCCAATGTTGAGGCGTCATAAGCGGTGGTCAATGATCTGTGTCCGTAGTCAGTAGGTTCAATAAAGATTACTGCCTGCGGAATACTCACCCCGGTTGATTTCATTCTTCCTGATCTGTCGATGCAGCCATGCCTTGGCCATGCTCCACTCCCGCTTGACGGTTCGAGGTGATACTCCAAGGGCCTCGGCCGTTTCTTCGACTGTAAGCCCTCCGAAGACTCGTAGCTCGACCACTCGGCTTTGCTCCGGGTCGATAGCCGCCAGGTTGCTGAGCGCGTCGTCCAGTGCCATCAACGCTGCACTCTTCTCTTCGGACACGATCATTGCTTCATCGAACGAAACCTTTACGCAGTCCCCGCCTCGTTTAACCGCGTTATGACGCCGGGCGTAATCCACAAGAATGTGACGCATCAATTGCGAGGCTACGGCGAAGAACTGAACCCGGTTCTGCCAGTTCCCATTCCTTTCACGTACAAGCCGCAGATAAGCTTCATGAACCAGCGCGGTAGTTTGAAGCGTATGATTGGGCCGCTCACGGCGCAGATACCGGCTGGCCAGCCGGTGTAGTTCGTCATAGACCAGCGGGATTAGCCTATTCAACGCCTCCTTATCACCGTTGCTCCAATCAACGAGCAACTCGGTGACGTCCTTTGATGCCGGCGCTGTCATGCGGCCTTTCACTCCTCTTACGAAGTCGGGCCCCTGTCCTGAGTCCAGGGCAAACTGATTTAAGCCATGTGAATCAGGCTGGAAGGACAATCCAACTTTCAACCGCCTGGCCCCTTTTAGGACTGACTTTCGCATTAGTAGATGAGGGCGAAGACGAGCCCGTTGAAGGCTCCATCAATGCTGGAGCCCGCGAAGAAGAGGTAGCAATGGATGTTCGTCGCCGACCTCGCGAGAGCAACTTTATGGTGTCTAGCTAAGGATCGCAGTGATGGCCGTCACGCGCTCTCGTGACAGCGGTCACAGCTCCAGTCGCGAGCTCATTTCTTGGCCTGGCGGCGACGAGGACCTTACTCGCTAGTCACACGATAAGTCCGAACACGGAAAGGAGACTGCAATCATGAGAACCGTTATAACGTTGAAACTGAATAACGCCTTAATAACTATGGTCGTTTTGGTCGCGTTTGGTCTGATCTTGGCAGCCGGCGTTGCGGCCTATTCAGGTCCCACGTTCACCACGATTGATTTTCCGGGCGCGACCTTCACCAATGCCTACGACATCACCCCAGATGGCGATATCGTAGGTGTGTTCAGAGACGCCGCGAATAAGCCACACGGCTTTCTGTTAAGCAATGACGCCTTCACTGCAATCGACTATCCCGGCGCTGTGCAGACGAGAGCCTTTGGCATCAACCCGCGCGGCGACATCGTGGGAGATTACAAGGATGCTGGGAATAACTTCCATGGCTTCCTGTTGCGTGATGGAGTGTTCTCGCCAATTGATTTTCCGGGGGCTACGTACACCGATGCCTGGGGGCTTAGCCCCAAGCGGACGATCGCAGGAACTTACATCGACGCGAATGGCAAGACCCACGCCTACCTGGTGAATAAACGCGCAGAGTTCGTCACCCTTGATCCGCCTTTCACTTTTGACGTCGGGATGGTTCACGGCGTCAACGGCAATGGCGTTGCGGTAGGTTGCTGGTGGGATGCAGCCGGCATGATGCACAGCCTGCTCGTAAGGGATGGTGAGTACATCACCAACGATTTCCCCGATTCCAAGATGAGTATGAACTGGAGAATTAACTCGGAAGGCTGGGTGGTGGGGCACTACACTGATCTCGGCAATAAGACTCACGGCTATCAGGCAAGGGGCAGCCGTAAGTACACCACGATTGATTTTCCGGGCGCTACTTACACCGAGGCGCACGGGATCAACGACTCTAAGGAAATAGTTGGACTGTACAGGGATGCCAGCAACAAGTCACACGGCTTTTTGCTGAGCACACAATAGCAGGAAAGAGGTGAAACAGAGGAGCAATTGGGTGCTCAACAAAAAGGACTCGGTTCGTCGTCCACGACGCACCGAGTCCTATTCGTGAACAGTGCCCCTACTAGAGCGAGGAGCCGAGCCTGAACCGCTCAGGTCTTTTTGAGCGCCGCCTTCATCAGCTCTTCGCTCTTCGGAACCGTCGCCGTCACCCGCACGTCCGAATCTCCGTAGAAGCCGGGCACTCGATTCGTAGCAATCGCAGCCGGATCATCCGGTCCTGTGCCGTAAAACACAAAGGCCGCAGACGGTTCATAGACGGAGGCGCTTTAGGTCTAGGGTGGGTGCGCGACAAATTTATAGGTAGGATTTGCAGGTTCTCTTTTTTTGTCATAG
>CAZJQQ010000107.1:0-9206 GCA_964548075.1 uncultured Clostridia bacterium
GGGACGTTGTGCCGACCAGGCTCATAGACACCACGCTGATGGAGACGGCTTCCGACGACTGGTTCGCGGATTTCAACCAGGACGGGGTGCCGGAGATGGCCATAGGAAGATTGCCGGCGCGAACCAGGGAGGAAGCGGATCGTTTGGTCGCCAGAATAGTTGGCTACGAACAGTCGACCTCATCAGCCGAGTTAACGCTGGTCTCGGATGCCAACGACGGATACAACTTTGAAGCTGCAAGCTCACAGCTAAAAGCGCTGGTGCCAGGCGACGTGCGGGTTGTCGAGATTGCCCGAGGCCGAATGGGGACCGAGGCGAAGGCTGCGTTGATAGATGCGATCAACCGGGGGCAGAAGATCGTCAACTACACGGGTCATGGCAACGTGAACCAATGGAGAGCGGATCTGCTGTCTAATGCCGATGCAGCGCTGCTCACAAATCAGAATCATCTGGCGGTGTTTGTGATGATGACCTGTCTCAACGGCTATTTCGATGATCCGGCGTTAAGCAGTTTGGCGGAAGCGCTGATGAAGACGGGCTCGGGAGGGGCGGTGGCGGTATGGGCTTCGTCGGGAATGACGATGCCCGATGAGCAAGCATCGATGAACCGGGAGTTCTACCGGCAGTTGTTCGCAAATAAGGGAATAACGCTGGGCGACGCTGTCAAGAGAGCGAAGGGTGCTGTCAGTGACGCCGATGTTCGCCGGACTTGGGTTTTGATTGGAGACCCGACGATGAAGGTTAGGTAGGCATTCGGCATAGGCAACGGCACAGTGAGCTACACGGTTGGACAGAACAGCGCAGGAGGGCGCAAGGGCACAATCACCATCGGCGGGCAGGTATTCGCGGTCAAGCAGAAAGGGATTTGATTATCAAGAATCTCGGTGCGCTCGTCACTCCACGGTCAGATTCAGCTGAATTGAGGTTGAACGGGTGCTCGCTGTGTGCGATAACTCCGAGTGCCTCAGCTATGACCGACAGCAAGAAAGCCGTAGTTTTGTTGAGCGGGGGGTTGGATTCAGCAACCGCTCTCGCGATTGCCGGGTCGCAGGGCTTTTGCCTCTTCGCGCTATCCTTTAGTTATGGCCAGCGTCATTTCATCGAGACGCAGAGTGCCGTACAAGTTGCGAAATCGCTTGGCGCTGAGCGACACCTGACCGTCGATGTAGACCTTCGCGCCATCGGCGGCTCGGCGCTGACCGATCAGATAGACGTTCCTAAAGAACGCTCGGCTGAAGAAATCTCAACAGGGATACCCGTGACCTATGTGCCTGCGCGTAACACGATTTTTCTATCGTTCGCGCTAGCGTGGGCCGAAGTGCTGGACGCCGAAGACATCTTTATCGGCGTCAACGCGCTCGACTACAGCGGCTACCCTGATTGCCGCCCCGAGTACATCGAATCGTTCGAGAGAATGGCAAATCTTGCGACGAAGGCGGGCGTTGAAGGACGTCTGCGGCTCAAGATTCACACGCCACTCATAGCGATGACAAAAGCCGAGATAATCGCGACCGGCCTTAAGCTGGGTGTCGATTATTCGTTGACCCACAGTTGCTATGACCCATCATCCGAAGCTATCGCCTGCGGAAAGTGTGATAGCTGCTTGCTCAGACTGAAAGGCTTCGCCGAAGCGGGGGTGCGCGATCCCCTAAGCTACGCCGATAGGTGATCGCACGCGGTCATTTGCCTTCCTGCGCAGCCTTGTCGCCCCAAATCCACTGGCTAAACCACTCGTAGTTCTGCTCCAGCACCGCGCGCTGTTGTTTAGGCTTGTCGATGCCATGGCCGAAGCCCTTGTAGACGACCATCTTCACAGGTACCCCACGATCTTCCAGCGCCTGTCGTAACTCATAGGCATTCGGGATCGGCACCCGCTTGTCGAGCTCGCCGTGCTGAATCAAAGTCGGAGTCTTTGCGTTCTTGACGTAAGAAATCGGCGAGGTCTTCTGATAGATTTCCGCGTCGTCCCACGGATTGGCTTTGAGGTACTGCCGTGTGAAAGGGTGAATGTCCGTGTTGACGTAATAGGTCATCCAGTCCGAAATGCCGGCGCCGACCGACACCGCTTTGAATCGATCGCTGCTGCAAGTGATAAACGCAGAGATATAGCCGCCCTGGCTCCAGCCCATTGCGCCTACGCGGTCGCGATCAACGATCCCCAACGCAATCAAATGGTCCACTCCAGAGATCACATCCCAGTAGTCACCCACGCCAAGGTTGCGCACGTTGAGCGATCGAAACTTCTCGCCATAGCCTGCCGACCCGCGATAGTTGGGCCGCAGGATCAGCGCACCCTTCGCCGCAAACATCTCGATCGGATAATACCGGTCGCCGCGTATGCTTGGGGTATCGACTCCAGTTGGCCCGCCGTGGATGACGACTAACAATGGATACTTCTTTGACGAGTCGAACCCGGCTGGTTTGATCAGCACTCCCTCGATTACAGTCCCATCGGTCGACTTCCACTGAATCACTTCGCGCGTTGCGAGCCGAAACTCTTTCAACTGATCGCTCATCGTCGTGAGCCGCTTCGGCTGGAAGGGTTTCACAGTGGCCACGAAAACTTCGGAATAGTCGTTCGCGCCCGCGCCCACGAAGGCGACCTGCTTGAAGTCGGCGGTGAATGAAAACTGAGACGCGCCATAGTTCGCCGGCCCGCTCACTTGTTCGATCGCCCTCGTCGTGGGATTCAGGCGAAAGAGATGCGAAGAGGTCTTCTGCAAGCCGCCGAAATAAACGCCATCGGCCGCCCACTCGATCAATCCCGGTGATTCATCGAAGCTCTCGGTGAGCACTTTCGGCGAACCGCCCTCGGCCGGGATCACGGCGATGTATGAGTTGGCGTAGAAAAAGAACTCTCGCCCGTTGGCGGTCTGGTAAGCGATCTGCCGTCCATCTGGGGACCACACCGGATTGCCGTCAGGGCCTTCTGTGTCGACTATCCGCTTTATCCCCTTATCGCTGACGCTGAGAACATAAATATCGCTGGTAGCCGAGGAGCTGAGATCGGGATCCTTCGCAGCGCTAAACGCAATTCGCGAAGAGTCCGGAGACCACGAGAATCCGTTGACCGAAAAGCGGGAGGCTTCGGTTAGCCGCGCCGGTTCGGGCTTCTTGTCTTTGACCTCGGACGGCGCGTCGATCATCCACAAGTGAGTAAAGGTATAGTCAGCCTGGACCACTTCAAACTCGCCGTACTTTTCCTTACGGTCCTTGCGCGACTTGCTTTCGGCGTCCGCCGCAGTGAAGGCGATACGGCGGCCATCCGGTGACCAACTGAGTGTGGACACGCCGGTTTCGACGCTCGTCAACTGAACAGCTTCGCCACCGTTTGGCGCGATCAGATAGATCTGTCGCCTGCCATCGCGGTCCGATACGAAGGCGAGTCGTTTTGAATCGGGGGACCACTGCGGATTGGTGCTCGACTTCTTGGCGTTTGTGAGTCGATAGCATTCGCCTGTGGCGGTCACGGCCATCCATATCTCTGTCTCGAATGCATTCTCCTCCCAGTTCGTTTTCTGAACCTGGTAAGCGACGTAGCGTCCGTCTGGTGAAATGCGCGGGCTTCCGGCGCTTCTTAGGTTGAGCGATTGCTCTATTGTCGGGGTCTGAGCCGGACCGGCAACCGTGAAAGGCGAAAGCACCAACGCCAGGAGTAACGCAAGCACTGTTTTCTTCATGGCAGTCCTCCCAATTAGCTATAACCGTACCCAGACACAGAATGATCGAGTCTCTCTTCAGTAAGAGGCAGTCACTCAAGCATATCGAGCGCCTCTTGCATCTCGCTGCGAGCCCTCTGATCGTTGCCCGCCGTCGCCGCATCGAGTCCCCGGCGGTAAACGTCACGAGCCTCATCGGGGAGCCCAGTTTGGGCGAGCAGTCTTCCGAGGTGATAGTAGGCCGCAACATAGCTGGAATCGCGCGCAATGACTTCTCGAAGCTGCGGCACCGCGTCCTGTGCTCTGCTCTCCTTCTCGAGCTCGAGCGCCAGAGCATAGCGCGAGAAAGAATCGTTCGGGTCTTGCGCCACGAACTCTTCCAGCATTTCTCTACGCGTTTTCATCGCTCTCACTGGGCAAAAAAGCGAAAAGCACAAGGGTGAAAGCCGACGGCCCTCAACCTTAGTGCTCTTCTTGACTCCGCGAGCCTAGCTCGTAGGTCAACCACGAGACGGCCGGCTGCCGTACCAACAGAATGCGAATACGAGAATCAGGATCGCCAACACGTATGCGCCAACAAGCAGGTAAATCATACCAACTCAGACCCCGAGACCACGAACGAGAGACGCCAGGCGAGGAGCTCGGCGCTCCCGACTGTTGACGTTCGTCGATCTATGACTCGGGTTCTGTCTCTGCCGGCGTCTCAACAGATTCGACGACCTCTGATCCAGCCGAGGCAGCAGCGGCGGCGGCCATCGCGCGTTCGCCGCGCGTATCGCGCTCTCGGATGCGAGCGGCCTTGCCGCGCAGCTTGCGCAGGTAGTAGAGCTTCGCGCGACGCACCCGGCCGCGGCGCACAAGCTCGATCCGGTCGATAACGCTCGCGTGCAGGGGAAAGATGCGCTCGACGCCGACGCCGAAGCTGGTCTTGCGCACTGTGATGGTCTCGCGCACGCCCGAGTGTTTTCGCGCGATCACTACACCCTCAAACGCCTGAATGCGTTCCTTGTCGCCTTCTTTGATTCGCACGTGGACGCGAACGGTGTCCCCGGCCTGAAAGTTTGGAATATCATTGCGTAGCTGACGTTCCTCGACAGCTTGGACTGTTAGATTCATAGCTATACCTCGTATTGGCAGGCCGAGCCCACCTCTAAACTTATTCACCGATCTCTTTCAAAATCTCTTCAATCTCTCGCCGCTCATCTTCCGAAAGCGCGCAATCGCGGATCAAGTCAGGTCTGCGACGCAGCGTCTTCTCAATAGACTTACGGCGGCGCCAGCGTTCGATCTCAGCGTGGTTGCCACTCAGTAGCACCTCCGGAGGCTTCAGTCCGCGATAGTCCGCCGGCCTGGTGTATTGCGGGTAATCAAGCAAGCCGTTGGAGAACGACTCGCGTTCGGCCGACTGCTCGCATCCCAGGGCACCCGGGATCAGCCGCGTAACCGCGTCAACCACAACCATCGCTGGAATCTCACCCCCGGATAAGACGTAGTCCCCGATAGACACTTCGTCGGTTATCAAATGCTCGACCACGCGTTCGTCCACTCCTTCGTAGCGACCGCAGATCAGAACGAGGCGCGGCTTGCGTGCGTACTCCTCGGCCACCGGCTGACTGAACAAGCAGCCCTGCGGCGAGAGCAATGCCACACATACGCCGGGCTCGCCGTTCGTTACAGCTTCGACCGCCTGGAACAACGGCTCGGGTTTCATCACCATTCCAGCGCCGCCGCCAAACGGCCGGTCGTCAACCTGACGATGCCGGTCGTCTGTGTACTCGCGCAAGTCATGGATGTGAACCTCAATCAAGCTCGCTTCCAGCGCGCGCCGAACTATTCCAAAATCAAAGACCCCGCTGAAGATCTCCGGGAAAATCGTTATTATGTCGAACCGCATTTGGATTCTGGGTTTTGGATTTTGGATTTTAGATCACGCCGCCTCCTTAATCCAAAATCTAAGATCCAAATCTCTTCCTGATTCACAAATCCAGCAAACCGTCGGGCGGATCGATCGTGATGCGCTTTGCAGCTACGTCAACGTCCGTGCAAATCTCGTCCGCGAAGGGAATCAGTTGCTCCCGGCCATCGTCATCCTCCAAAACCAGGAGGTCCGTCCCGCCCGTTCGCATTACTCTCGTGACGATTCCCAGCGTTCTCCCATCGGAAGTCACCACTTTCGACCCGATTACCTTTCGCTCAAAGAACTGGCCCTCCCCAAGGGGCTCCACATCAGCGTCAGCAATCACCAGGCGGCCGCCGGTCAGACCCTGCGCCGCCGTCATTGTGTCGTAACCTTCAAACTTCAATATCACCCGCTGGTTGTGAAACCAGTGATCCTCGACCTTCAGGCTCAACCGCGCGTCGTCGGGCATCCAAACAGTGACTTGCTCCAGCGACGAGAACCTGTTTGGAAAGTCGGTTTCGAGAACGCACGTGACCTCTCCCCGTATGCCACGAGCCTTGACGATACGCGCAATCACGACGTCGTCTTCGCGCGAATTGTTTTCAGTTTTACCAGTCACTACTCGAGGATTTCGAGCACGAATCGCTTTCTCAATTTCATGCCCGCAGCTCGAAGCAAGGTTCGGATCGCTCGCGCGGTGCGTCCCTGCTTCCCGATCACTTTGCCGAGGTCCTCGGAAGCAACCCTGAGTTCAAGCACCGTAGCCCCCTCTCCATCAATCTCTGAAACAGCCACCTCGCCAGGGTGATCTACAAGAGCCTTAGCTATCGTCTCGACGACTTCCTTCAATGAAGTGTCGTTCATACGTCACCTCCTTCGAAGCCTCCGTGAGAGAGGAAGGACGCTCGGCCCGGCCAGTCACCCGCGGCTTTGGCGTCATGCAACGGTGACCGCGCTCACGGGCTCGACTTTACGGCTGATTAGGCTGCGCACGGTCTCCGATGGCTGTGCTCCGCGTTCGATCCAGTAGTTCACCCGCTCGTAGTCGATCTTCACATCAGCCGGGTTGCGGCAAGGATCATAATAGCCGACAGATTCGACGAAGCGACCGTCGCGCTTCGACCGTTTCTCGGTGACAACAATCCGATAAAAGGGTTTCTTCTTCGCGCCCATCCTGGTTAACCTGATTGAAAGCAAATTGCACCTCCGTGCTAGCTGGCGAGATCCATACTTGACCACTGCTTTCCACGTTGATCTCGATCCGTATGATTACCCTCGAACAATGATGACGGTTGATTCAGGAATCCGGGTCCACTACCCACTCCAAAACCTGCCGGTAAGCGTCTCGCCGGTGTGACGTTTCCGTGAACCCGGCGGGCCTCAATTATACCCGAAATCAAACTTCACCGTTTCTTTTTCTTCTTTCTCCTCTTGGTCGCCTTGCGGCGAGCGCCGGAGCCAAACCCCGGAACTCCAGTACCCATAAGCCCACCCATCATTCCCCCGAGCCCACCCGAGGTCATCATTCGCATCATCTTTCGCATCTCGGTGTACTCGTTAATCATTTGGTTCACTTCCTGAACCGCCGTGCCGCTGCCGCGCGCAATTCGTTTGCGGCGCGACCCGTTAAGCAGCGTATGGTCCCGCCGCTCCTCGGGAGTCATTGAACTGATGATGGCATCAGTGATCTTGAGCTTCTGCTCCATCTCAGCGGTCTGTTCCGGGGTCATCCGCATCCCGCCGAGCAGACTTGACGGTAGCATATCCAACAGCTTATCGAGAGAGCCAAGCCGCTTCATCTGACGGAGCTGATCGCGAAAATCCTCGAGCGAGAACTTGTCACGCGCGAGCTTCTGCTGTAGCTCGATTGCCTTCTCTTGATCAACCTCAGCCTGAACCTTTTCAATTAGCGAAAGCACGTCGCCCATGCCTAGAATGCGTTGGGCGATCCGGTCCGGATAAAACGGTTCTATAGCGTCGTAGCGCTCCCCAACGCCGAGGAACTTGATTGGCTGGCCGGTCACCTCTTTGATCGAAAGCGCTGCGCCTCCCCGAGCGTCGCCCTCCATCTTGGTGAGTATCACCCCGGTCAGTCCCACCTGCTCGTGAAACTCCTGAGCTGAGCGCACCGCATCCTGCCCGGTCATAGCATCGGCTATGAACAGAATCTCCGATGGAACGGTCTCGCGCTTGATCTGCTGAAGCTCGGTCATCAACTCTTCATCGATGTGCAGCCGGCCCGCTGTATCGATGAGCAGCGTGTCGTAGCCCGTAAGCTCGCATTCGCGCACCGCCTGCCGGCAAAGTTCCAGAGGGTCGTTGACCGCCGGCGCCTCAAAGACCGGCTGCCCGATCGCCTGCCCGATTATCGAAAGCTGTTGACGCGCCGCCGGACGGTAAACGTCCACAGAAACCAGGAGTGGACGCCGCTTTTGGGTTTCGACCAGCAGCCGCGCCAGCTTGCCCGTCGTAGTCGTCTTGCCTGAACCCTGAAGGCCAACAATCATAACGACGTTGGGAATTCGCTTCGTGAAGAGCAACTGGGTTGAAGTGCCGCCCAGCATTTCGACCATCTCGTCATAAACGACTTTTAGGACTTGCTGGGCAGGGGCGAGTGAGCCCATAACCTGCTGGCCAAGTGCCCTCTCTTTTACCCGGTCCACGAATGACTTTACTACCTTGAAATTGACGTCAGCTTCTAACAGCGCGATGCGTATCTCGCGCATGGCCGCCTCGAGGTGCGACTCGGTTAAGCGCCCTTGGCCGCGCAGGTCCTTAAGGACCTTTTTCAGCTTGTCTGATAGTGCTTCGAACATGGAGAAACCCGTGTGAAAACGGAAACTTATAAGGTATATACCGCTTAAGGATCTGTCAAGGTGAGCGGGGCGGCCGTGAGCGGGACCGCTGATTGTCCGCAGCGTTTGTGGGGGTTATCCCACAGGATCCCCGGTCCGGAATCCTGGATGAACCACAGACCTCCCGAGATTAAGCCGACTACTTTCGACCCACGGCCGCCGGAGAACGATCCAGGCCCGTGAAGGATATCGGCCCCGGTGCATTGCCCCTCACGCCGCACCAAGTGAGTTCGCCCAAAGCGCAAGATGTTCCGCCAAGTTTCAAGGACTCTGCTACCGGAGCATATGCTGCCAGCACACAAAGAAAGAGGAGGGCCACTCGTCGTGACCCTCCTCTGGTTTGCAAGCTCGGTCAAGAGGTCTCCCTCCTCACCTGCCTGTCATTGTTATCCCGCCCTTACTGCGTCGGACATCGCTCCGTGCAGAGGAAGGGCTGTGACGCTGCTCCGTTTGGCGCCGGATTCGTGATTATCACGTTTCCAGATCCTGCCGGTTGCAGACCGTTGCATACCTTCTTTATCAGCCTCAGCTTCGTCGGGTTTGTCGTCCCGGGTTGCACCTCTACTACCTTGATCTTCTTCGGTGTTACCCCTCCGACTGTCGCTGTGGCTCCATCCTTGATGCCCGTTCCAGTCACATCAAGGAAGAACTGGCCTGTATCCTGCCGGTCTAGCTTGCATCCCGTCACCACTGCGATTTCGGGTGTTGGGCCCGGACCAGGCGTCGATGAACTCGAACAGGTGAACGTTACCTGGAAGCCCTGCTCGTTACCCAACGGACATCCGGCCGGTT
>CAZJQQ010000108.1:0-9153 GCA_964548075.1 uncultured Clostridia bacterium
TATAACAGGAAGGAAGAAGCCTCACTGCCTACCGCGTAGCGGTTTAGTCCAACATCGATTTGGCAGAACGATAGCGCGGCTTGAGATCGTAGGCCCTTCAACGCATCCCACTAAAGATCCGCTGGTGGCCCGCGAGAATCCGCTGCTCGGCTTCGCGATTCACCTCGAGCGTCTCTACTCCGTGCTCAAATGTTCCGCCTAACATGATCCCATCACGACGCGGAAACATATAGAGCCCACCGGTCACCATCGCGTAGTCCACTTCAGGTTGAGGCAGCAGCGCCGTGAGCTGACCTTTGACGGGCTCCAGCTCCCGGTCGCCGAACAACTCGCGCGCACCAAGCCCCGTGCAGTTGACTATGACCGATTCAGGCAAGCTTCCAAGCTGGCGAGGCTCCGCAAACGCGACTCGACGAACCCGGCCACCGGCAATGTAAAAATCGCGAAGCAGCGCGTTGAGGTACACCGACGGCTCGATGAACAGCATGCTGTCGACATTAACGTGCTTTGCGGGGAATGGGTTTTCGGACGGCTTGAGTTCACGCGACGCCGGGAACAGATCCCGCAGCATCGCGTAGTCCCACGGCAGGCTTCCGTCGCCGTCATCCGCGTCACTGAGAGCATATTGCTCGCGCCAGTGAACGCCGTAGTCGTCGCCTATCAACAACTGATATTGGCGATGAGCAATCCGAGCCGCGCGTTCGAACTGCGCATCCCAGGCCGGCGTTCGGCGGGTTTCCTGGATCACGCTTGACGGGAACCAGCTAGCGCCTGAGATGTTTGAAGTCGTCTCAGGCGGCATGTCCCTCGCATAGATCGTTACTTCGAAACCGCGTCGCTGCAGCGTCCTCGCCGATGCCAGGCCGACCACCCCGCAGCCGATCACCGCCGCAGCGCCTGTCTTCGCGGATTCACGAACCAGCTCAGCGGCCAGATAAGCCGTCCCCCATGAAAGCGTCATACCGCCGCCGCCGTGACCGTAGTTGTGAACCAGCAGCTTGTCGCCCAGCGACTCGGCTCGCACGACGAAACCCGATGGCCGGTATGGCCGCAAGCCAACAACGGTTCGGATCACTCGATCGCGCGCGACGTTCACCGGCGTGAAATGACGGGCAGTGCGCCCGATGCCCACGGGTGGATCGATAACGTAAGGCCGGACGCGTCGCGCGCATGCAGAGTTGAGCACAACTCCGCCCGCGAGCAAGCCGACTGCTCGAAGCGCCTCACGCCGGCTCAGACGGTTCATTTCCACGAGCGTCTCCTCCGTTCCGAAAGCTCCTCCGCTGGATCAAACTAAGATAGTTTAAATACCCGCTTGAAGTTCTCAGAGGTCTCGCGACCGATCTCTTCAGCCGTTGTTCCGCGCAGTTCCGCAAGGGCCCGCGCTGTCTCGACAACGTAAGCCGGTTCGTTACGGCGTGCGCGATAGGGAATCGGCGCGAGGAACGGCGCGTCGGTCTCGATCAATACGCTGTCCATAGGCAGACTACAAGCCGTCTCGCGAAGGTCCTCAGCCTTCTTGAACGTGACCACGCCAGAAAAGGAAATCAAGAAACCACGCTCGACCGCGGCTTCGGCAAACTGGCGCGTGCCGGTGAAACAGTGAATGACTCCGCCGAGTCCCGAGTCTTTCCACTCTTCGTCGAGGATCGAGAGCGTATCTGCTTCAGCTTCGCGAGTGTGAATCGAGATCGGGAGCCGGCGCTCGCGCGCCATTCGCAACTGACCTTTAAAAGCTGCGCGCTGCACTTCTCGCGGCGAGTTGTCGTAATGATAATCCAACCCGATCTCACCCCAGGCGATCACCTTCGGATGCTGCGAGAGGTCCCGGAGCTTCGCGTAAAACTCATCGTCAAGCAATCGGGCTTCGTGCGGATGAACGCCGACTGTTGTGTAGATGAATGGATGTTCTTCGGCAAGCCGAAAAGCCGCGGCGTGCGAATCATTCGCGACATCACCATCGCCTACGCAGACTATGATCTCGACTCCGGCATCGAGAGCGCGTTGAATGACAGCGTCCCGGTCTGCATCGAAGTCGCTCATCTCGATGTGCGCGTGTGAGTCGATGTACATGGAAAAGCGATGATAACACAGCGCTCGCGGCTCCGATTAACACTCAACTTCACTAATCGAGCTCGGTCGAAGCACTGTGACGCATTCAATCCAAGCCTGGTTTCGTGTATTATGTGGCCGCCATGAATAGACTCAAGCTTACCTTTGCACTAGTCGCGCTGGTCTTGCTCGCTGGACTTGGCGTGAGCGCTCCACAGGCTGGACAGTCTCCGGCACACGCGCACGGCACGGCCACCCGCGTGTACGTCACCAACTCCAAAGGCGACGACGTCACCGTCATCGATCCCGCAACTATGAAGGTCGTCGGCTCGATCAAGACGGGCGCTAACCCGCACGGCGTCATCGCGTCGCCCGATCGCCGCACGCTTTACATCAGCGTCGAGGGGACCGACGAACTGATAGCAGTCGACATCGCAACCCACGAGGTGAAATGGCGCGTGAAGGTGGGCCGCGCTCCGAACGAGGTGTCAATCACTCGTGATGGGCTTAAGGTCTTCGTGCCGCTGCGCAACGATTCGGCGATCGACGTAGTGGATACAACCACGATGAAGGTCATCGACCGGCTGAAGGCGCCCGCGTGGCCGCACAACACATACGTTTCGGCAAACGGGCGTCATCTCTATCTCGGCACGATGGCCGGCTCGCGCATAACGATTTATGACACGGCTACGCACAAACAGATCAATGAGATTGCGCCGGGCGATTGGGTCCGGCCAATCGCGCTTTGCAAAGACGAAAAGCTCGCGTATGTTGCGCTTTCCAAGCTGCACGGATTCGTTGTGGTCGACCTTAAGGAAGGAAAGACGATTCGCCGAGTGGAACTGCCCGCGCTGCCCGAGGGAACCGTGATACCGCCGTATGACACGCTCACGCACGGCCTCGCGCTTACGCCAGACGAACGCGAGTTGTACGTGACCAGCATGGCCGGCAAGGCGATTTATGCATTCTCGGTTCCGGACTTGAAGCAGGTTGCGAAGATCGACGTGGGGCGTTACCCGAACTGGATCACCATAAATCCGGATGGCCGCCTCGTGTGGGTGAGCAATCAACTCGACGACACCGTTTCAGCGATCGACACGCGCACCAAGAAGGTTGTCGCAACGATTCCAGTCGGCCACGAGCCCAAGCGTTTGCTCGCGATCGAGATCAACGCGGCGCCCGATGGACGGACTCCCAATCCAGCCAAAGCTGAATCGAAACAGGATGAATGAAAAAGCAGAATTGGATTTCGGCGCCTTAAGAGACTGCTGATCAGTCTGCTTCTGACGCGGCTTCCGAGACTGGCTCCGTGGGCGGCTGCTGCTCGAGAGCTCCCCAACTGAACACACTGCTAACTATCGGCAGCAGGCGATGTCCGGTGATGACGTTCAAGAAAAACAGCTCGTGCTCCTTTTCAACTTGAGCCATCACCAGCAGGTCGGCTTCGAACTCTTCCAAGCCCAGCGCGCCCGCATGGGACGCCGCGACCTGGTACTCGATCACGTTTCCGCTTTCGAGTCTTCCGGCGAAATACATCGGCAGGAACCAGCCGATCAAATGACACGAAAGTCCGATCGTGCGGCCGATCACCCACAACTTTGCTTCGCGGAATCTCCGTGGCGCGCCGCCAAGGATCGAAAGCATCTCGCCTACGCGCTTGCGATGGACCCATTCCTCCCGCTCGATCTTTTGAATCGCGGCGCGCTCGTTTGTGTTCTTAACGGACTTCCAGTGGCCGCGATACGCGAACCCGGCGGCAAGCTCGCCCGAATACGCTCCTTGAAGAATGTGGATGAGTTGATAGCGGTGGCCTTCGCGATCCATTCTGTCTCCAACGCAAGTGTAACCGCCAAAGCCGTTTCGCGCGAACGCCGCGTGTATTTGTTTGCCATAGCCGCAAAGCCGCGCCCATAATAAGAGGCTCCCGCACACACACGTTGCCAGGCCGCCCTCGGGAGCATCGCAATGAAATCGTGGTCGTGTAGCTAAAGAAAGCGCGTCGATCGTTTAATAGAAGAACAGAACCTTGAATGACCAGGAGAATTTAGAATGACTAAACTGGTGTTTGGATTTTGGAATCGGCCTGCGAAGGTGAAATCGCGTGCGGGCAAGCTGATCGCCAGCGCAGCGATTCTCTGCTCAATTGCCGCAATCGTTCCCGCGCGCGCCCCAAAGGCTAGCGCGCAGGACCCCAAATTCGAGATGGGGACGTTTTATGTGTGCTTGCTGATCAAGCCTTCGAACTTTTCAGTAGGCCAGGTGCCTGAACAGCTTTTACAAAGCCATTTCAAACACGTGCAAGGGCTCATAGCCAGCGGCAAGGCAGCCATCGCCGGTCCATTCGGGGACGACACTCGAATCGCCGGCGTGTTTGTGCTCAACGCATCGTCCCCTGAGGAGGCTCGCGCGTTGGAGGAAGCAGATCCTCTGGTGACAGCGGGAGGATTTTCGGTTGAAGTGCTGAAGTGGTGGGCGGCGAAAGGCATAATGAAGCCGCCGGCACAGCCGTTCAAAGAGGCGACGTATTATTTCTGTTTCCTACGCCGCGGCCCGAAATGGACGGGAGAAAGAACACCCGAGACAGACAAGCTTCAAGCTGCTCACATGGCGAACATCAACGCGATGGCAAAAACAGGAAAGCTGGTGATCGCGGGGCCGTTTGAAAACGGTGGCGACTACGCCGGAGTGTTTGTATTCAAGGTCGACTCGCTTGATGAGGCCAGGGCGCTGGCTGAATCGGATCCCGCGGTGAAGGCGGGCCGATTGGCCGCCGACGTTCATCCGTGGCTCGTGGCGCAAGGCTCGTTGCCTTAGAGCGATACTTCCAGGCTGTTACGCGGACGGCCCGACGGTTTGTTTCCGTCACGCGGTCATCGACGCGCCAGTGGGAGCCAAACCACACCCGCTAATTAGGTCAGCCGGTGTGCGGTTGGTCAACGGACAGCCACCTCAAGCTTGTGGCTCAGGAGTAAGACTGGAAGCAATAGTTGATTGAGCATCTGTCTCGCTTTCAAGGATCTTATCTTTCGCATATCTGCCTACGGGATCTTTCTTAGCACCAGGTCCGCCAAGTTGCCTCTCTCGTCTGTGGCGCCGCCCACCAAAAGGTTGTTCTTGATCTCAAAGGTCAGTCTGTCCGCTGACCATCGTGTGCCTCTAATCACACGCCCTTCCATATGGACCGTTGTTCCTTCGCGCGTAATAGTAACTTCTTCGTCCACGTTCCGACCGTCGCCGCCAGCAACAATGTGAAAGACACCGCGGAGTTTTTCCCCGCCGAGCCGCTCATCTACTGACAGGATGCCCGTGTGCGATTGGCCGTTCTCTTGCCTCCATCGTTCAATGGACCATTTGCCTATCATGAAGTTTTGAAAGTCCTTAGGGAATTGTTCCGCACTGCTTGCTGTTTTGACGGATTTGGTTTTGGAGGACTTCGGTCTCAGCGGCGCATCGAATGAAACCGAGTAGGTTGTTGTTCTTATTCCGTCCTCGCCCTTGTATTCGGCTTTCCCTCTAACCCTGCCGTGCTCGATCTTGAAATCTTTAAGCCACTTATTCTGCCTGTTGTTGTCGGAAACCGTGCCGGATTGATCGATGACTCTACTTATCACTGGCCCTCCCTTATCGCCGCCAATGCCAATGCCCATCTCCTGACTTTGATATTTTCCGCCTTCGGGTCCGTGTTCGAGTTTCCAGGGACGGATGCTCAGCCTGATGCCTCTTATCTTGTCCGAACCGTGATACTGGTTTTCACTGATCCTGGTAAGGATATCTTCAGCCAGCGGTTGATTGGTGATAAACAAGTCGATTACTCCGCCCGGGTCGGGCGGGCGAGAATCGCGTTCTTGCGCGTAAACATATCTGAGCTTTATCTCCTTGCCGTCGAGAGTGAGCGTCCCGATCACAGTGCCGTTCAGTGTCGCGACGGTTGTGTCCTTTGCCTGCGCCGTGAACGTCTTCACTGCGCTCGCACGAGCGATCCCGACTGCCGAAGCCGCGAAGGATATGGCCACCAGCAACGCGAACACGCTGGAGCGCAATAGATCTGATCGACCCCAGCATTGACGGGTATTTCGATTGCTCTTCATTTCAAGTCTCCTTCTCTAGTCTGAATTCACTGACATTTTTGAAAGCGCTTCAGGAACTGCTCCGAATTGATTTGCTACATTGGTATTTGGTTCCGGAGGACTGCACCTCGACATCGAATGAGCCCGAATAGGTTCACGAAGAATGCATAGAAATCACTTCTTCAGCGGCGCGTCGAAGGTCACCGAGTATGTCGCGGAATCACCCTTGAAACTGCTATTCCATTGCCTTCCGCCGCCCCGATCGCTTTTCCGTTTTCGAGCTTGAATGATTTCATCTGCGATTCGTCGAACGGCTGCTGCCCATTCAAATGTCGCAAGACGCTGCTAGGAGGCTTCCCGATTCACCGATGTTCAGAAAAAGGCCTGAAATCCCGAGAGGCGTCGCCGAGCGCTCAAACGAAAAGAGCAAGTATTCCTTAGGCACCGGCTTGTCAGTTAGAAGCAGAGTGATGACTTCGCCAAACCTCTCCGACTTCTGTCTTATCGCATTCAAGAAACGCGTTTATAGACCATCCTTTTTTTTTCGTTACTCAGGATCAGTTCCCGCCCGCTTTCGGAAAGCTCCCATTCCGATTGTCCGTTGTCGTCCACTATCACAAGCTTGTCGCCATCCCATTTGACCACCGACCTGACCTTGCTCATTTTGTACCGATGCTTCTGGATTGTCGAGCTGTCTTCGTAATACTCGGTCCGTGTTGTGATATGCGCTCGCCCGTCAATGTAATAGATGTTCTTTGTGATGCTCTTTCTTGCCATGGCAGACCTACTGTGAGTAACTGACAGCTCCGATCTGCGGTGCGAGATGGTGAGCGTTGTGCCTGCGTCTAGAGCCTCGCCGCGCTGCCAGTTGCCGTTGAAATTCGGTGTGCTTTCGCGTTGCGACTTTCCGTTGGCATTGCCGGTTGCAGCCTGACTTTTTGTTACAAGCAGCGTCGCTTCATACTCATCCGGGTTTATCCTACCGTGATATGATTCCCGACATGGGTCGAGCCGGATCAGGCTGATTTTGTATCCTCGTGCCAGGACCTCTTTTGATTCGGAATCCGTATTGAGCACGACGTATTTACCCTCGCTTTGCGGGCTTCCCAGTCTCAAAAGCACGACTGCGTTGTGGCGAGACGAGCACTCCTCCTCACAAGGACAGCGGTTGTCTTCCGGCACGCTATCGAGCTTGATTTTGAGTTTGTCAATCAGCGTCTCGTGTCCAATCTTGATCCTGAACACCTGATCGAGTTGAACCTTCTGGCCGAGAACTGTCTCCTGTTGATAGGCGACAGAGAAGATTATTAGCAGCGTGCTGATTAATGAGAGTTTCATGCGCTTCTCCTCTGAGCGATCCTTGTTCTGTCACGCGCCGCCTGATGAGAGCTAAAGATGACGTCAGGCGCGAGCGATAGCATGTCCGCCAAAGGCAGATGCCCGCTCGCGGTGCCCCCAAAAACACGGATGGTCGCTTTACGACGCCGGCCTCCTTCAACACAGCGGTGGCCTCGACACAACGCGCCTTCAATGCAATTGAAAAGGGCTGTCTTAACTCACTTTCTGGTTACTCTATGAGATTTGAGATCGACCTCATACCTTTCATCACGATCGTTCACAACTACCAGCATATTCTTTTCTATTGCTGTGGATGAGTGACAAAACTTTCGAGCACATTGCCCGACTCGTCGAAGCGCAGGCGGAGACCGTAGCCATCGCCAACAAGCCCTCGCTCGAATGAAAGCAGCAGAAACTCTTTCCGAACGGGTTCGTCCGTCAACAGAACAGTTGTCACTCCCTTCAGGTTGCCCTCCTTCTCCTTCATGGCATAAGCGTATTCGAGATCGATTACCCTGCCCGACATGGTCACGGTGCCCTGTGATTTACCTTCATCGGGAAGCCTCGATAAGGACTCCTGCCAGGATTTGTTTTCGCTCGATAGGCTTCTGGAGAGCAGGGATTGGTCACTGTCTTTGGCTTCGAAACTGACCGAGAAGCTGGCGTCGATCTTTATGTCCTTGACGTCTTCGCCCGTCTCGGTTTGCTTCCACTTGTGCTTCGCTGTTGCAGCAATCGTTCCCTCTTTATATTTGAACTCATCGAACTGCGTGGTGGGAGAAAATTGGCTGTACCCAGAGAAGGTATCCGAGGTCATCAGCATACCTTCGAAAGTAACTTTCGAAGGTTCGGCGGTGTACGAAGGCCTGCCCGCTTGCTCCAGTTCATAGGAATCCACGGCAAAATACAGCGCCTTCAAAGACGTGCCCTTAAGCACCTTGGCTTTTTCTCGCCGCAAGAAACTCACTTCCAGTTCTAAGAAGATTCTTGAAAGCGCTTCATAGGAGATGGGCTCGTTGGTGACCAGCACGTCGAGCCGGCGTCCCGGTCCCTCGGTCTCAAGCCCCGCGTAAACATGCTTGAGCGGAAAGTTCTTGCCGTTGATCGTCAGCGTGCCTTCGACCTTGCCATCGGACGGCATGTCCGCGTCCGCCTTTTTGCCGGTCGCGCATCCGGCAAGCGCCAAGGCCGATGCCACAATAAGAACTCCGAGTCTGCTTAGGTTCATTTCGCTCCCTCCTGTTTGTCTTCCCTATCGTTCCTTACTTCATGTGCATAGCCGGGTCGCCCAACAAAATCCAAGTCCGGCGAACATCCCCGTCACTGACAGCGGCTTTCGCTCTCTTGATAGCGTCGCCCAGCGCTATTCCCTTATTTGCGAACAACTGCCGGTAGAACTCCCGGTTCATCAATGCTTGCTCATCGGGCATCGTCATACCCGAAGAAGCCCATACCGCTACCGCCCCTCCCGGACCCGTCTTCATTAGCGCTTCCGCCAAACTGCTCAAAGCCGGATCATCGAAATACCCGTTAAGGCAGGTCATCATCACAAACACCGACAGATGATTCTGATTTGTGAGCAGCGCTGCGTCCGCATTAGTCAGCAGATCCGCTCTCCACTGGTTCACGTTGCCGTGACCCGTGTAGTTGACGATCTTCTGCCCGCGGTTGATCGCATCTATCAACGCAGCCTTCG
>CAZJQQ010000109.1:0-8538 GCA_964548075.1 uncultured Clostridia bacterium
CCACCCACTGCCGTGGGTGGTATTCCCAGAGCTTTTACAGTCAGTCCGAGGTGTTGCGCGAAAACCTGACGCGCACCCAGAGCGCAGGATCGCTTGCAGTTCTGAGCCGTAACAACTATCTTCGAGCCTCTGGCTGTGGAGACTTCCGCCGGAGGGTTCGACTCTCAATCCCGTTTTCCACCGGAGGTGACTATGAAGCGCATTCGTGTTCTCGCGATAACAGCATTGGCCGTCGTTGCGTTGTTCTCTTCCCTGCTCACGGTTGCGTCCGGCATTCCAGGCCGCCCGGCGTCCGACCAGGAAACCGCGCTCGACCGCTATATCGCCAAGCCTGACGCGAGCTACTCGTGGAAACTCGTGAACACGATTGCGGGCGAGGGCTTCAAGGGCTACGTCCTCGATCTCTCGTCGCAGACCTGGCGCAGCGCCGCCGAAGTCGATCGTCCCGTCTGGAAGCATTGGCTCACGATAGTCAAACCCGACAAGACGGCTTCGAACAAAGCGCTGCTGTTCATCGGTGGCGGCAGTAATCGCGACGCCGCGCCCACGAAGATTTCGGACCGGCTCGCGAGCTTCGCGATGGAGGCTAACACGGCGGTCGCCGAGCTTGGAATGGTCCCGAATCAACCGCTGTACTTCTCCGACTCGAAGGACAAAGGCCGGTCTGAAGACGACCTCATCGCCTACAGCCGCGTGAAGCAAATGCAGACCGGCGATGACACGTGGCTGGTGCGGCTGGCAATGGTCAAGAGCGGAGTCCGCGCGCTGGACGCGATGCAGGAGTTCCTCGCAAGCGACGCCGGCGGCAAGCTCAAGGTCGATCAGTTCGTCGTCTCGGGCGGATCTAAGCGCGGCTGGACCACGTGGCTTGTGGGCGCCGTCGACAAGCGGGTTATCGCGATCATGCCGACCGTGATCGACGCGCTGAACTCCGAGGTCATCACTCGGCATCATTTCGAAGCGTACGGTTTCTTCTCTACCGCTCTGAACGACTACGTGAATCACAAGCTCTTCCCCGACAAGATCGGGACTCCCGAGTATCAGCACATTCTGGCCATCGAAGACCCGTACAACTATCGCAACCGGG
Organism: uncultured Clostridia bacterium; assembly: GCA_964548075.1. GTDB lineage: Bacteria > Acidobacteriota > Blastocatellia > UBA7656 > UBA7656 > Onstottus_A. Next base: position 1,088 of record CAZJQQ010000109.1, read on the forward strand.
ACCGGCTCAAGATTCCGAAGTATCTGGTGAACGCGTCGGGCGATCAGTTCTTCTTGCCCGACAACTCGCAGTTCTATTTCAGCGAGCTTCAAGGCGAGAAGTATCTTCGCTACGCGCCGAACTCGAAACACAACCTGGCGGGCACGGACGCTCGTGAAAGCTTGCTCGCGTTCTATCAGGCGATCCTTAACAACAAACCCCGCCCGCAGTTCTCGTGGAAGAAAGAAAAAGACGGCGCCTTGATCGTGACAGTGAAAGACAAACCGCGCGAGGTGAACGTCTGGCAGGCGACCAACCCAAAGGCTCGGGACTTCAGAGTAGATACGATCGGCAACGCTTATACGAGCACGCCGTTGAAGGAGGACAAGCCCGGCGTGTATGTGGCTCGGGTGAACAAGCCGGCGAGCGGTTTCACCGCGTTTTTTGTTGAATTGGTCTACGACAGCGGCGGGAAGTATCCGTTCAAGTTCACCAGTGAAGTGAGCGTGGTGCCCGATGTGCTGCCGTTCAGCTTTCCGAAAGCGGCGCACTAGGCTGCGGGGTTCTTGACGAGGTAGCGCGGAGAATTCTGTCCGCCTGACTCCGGACTTCCGTACAACTAGCGCACTAAATCGAGCGCGGTGAGCAACTCGTTCGCTAGATTTGGCGCGCGCTCATCGTGCTTGAAGTAGCAATAGACCGGCACGCTCTGACTTCGAATCCACCTCGCCCAATCAAGCATTTCATCTTTCGAGTAGTCGCCTTTGCGTAAGCGCATGTACACAAACGAGCCGGTCACTTCGCGAGGCGTGTCGGGGCCTTCGCCTTCTTCTTTTTCCACCACGCCCAAAGTCGTCTTGTGGTTTCGAAGCAGATCGTAGACATCGTCCGTGAACCACGACTCGTGTCTGAACTCGAAGGCAAGGTTCCCTTTGGTAGCGAAGGTGGTTAGAAAGGCGTCGAGCACCTCCGTGTCCTTCTTGTAATTCGGCGGCAACTGCACAAGGATCGGCCCGAGCTTCTCGTTCAAACTCGCGGCGCTATCAAGAAAGAAGTTCATCTCGTCATCGACGTTCTTCAGCCTCTTGAAGTGAGTGATACGCTGGCTGAGCTTTAGCGTGAAGGAAAAATTGTCGGGGACCTCAGCGTACCAGCCTTCGCAGAGTTTCGCTGTGGGCATGCGATAGAAGGTGTTGTTGATCTCGGTCGTGTGAAAGCGCTCGGCGTAGTAGGACAAATACTTTTTTGCGGGAAGATCGTCGGGATAGAAGCTTCCCTTCCACTCTTTGTACGCGAAGCCTGATGTGCCTACGAGGACTTGGTTCGCGGGTTTTGCTTTTGTTCTCATGTCTTGCGTCGCGGCAATCGACACACCTTGGCATAGTAGCTACACGCTCGGGCGAATTCAACACGGCCAGGCGCGTCTGTTTCTCGCGGATACCGGTGTTGGGAAAAGAGACTGGGTAAACTGGCAAGCGCATCGCCCAGACATCAGAGCTTGAAGTTGAAAACGATGGTGGTGATGGTCGTCACCGGCACGCCGCCCAGTGTTGATGCTTTGAACTTCCACGCTCGAGCCGCCATCACCGCCGCATTCCTCAAAAGCGCAGGACCTGACAGCGCTCGCGCTGAAGTGACATTCCCTTGCTCACTGATCGTCACTTCAACCGTTACAACCCCGCCTTGCCGGGCGTCTCTCGCTGCGGCTGGATACACGGGATCGACTTTCGTTACGGCGCTGCCGAGCACAACTCCCGGCGACTGTCGCACAGCCCGTGGAGGCGGCTCAGCCGGATGAGTCGCTCCGAACGGAACATCGACTGGCACTCCAACCGGTGTCCGGTTTTCAGTACCCGCGGAATTGTCGAAACCGACCGCTGTGCGCGGCAACAATGGCGATGGCTTAGGCGCTGCCTTGGGCGGCTCGCTCGCGGGTTGGGGCGGGGAGGGAGGCTCTTTGCTGATCGCTTCCGGGCCAGCACTCTGCCCTTGAGCAGACGCGCCGGTCTGAATCGGTGGCGTGACGACTACGGTTATCGGTTCGTTCTCTTGTAATGGCGGAGGCTCGTCGGTGACAAGAATCGGAGGCGGCGATGGAAGCGCCAAGGGCGGGGCCGCCATCGCTAGCGCCTGATACTGCTTGTCAAGGTGAGCGTCATAAGCGAGCCCGCCGATCACGGCGCTCACGCCCAGCAGTACAAAAACGGCGGCCGCGATGGCTGCAGCGGTCAAACGGATTCGCTTCGTCTTAACCCGCAGTGAGCTGGCGAACAACGCAGGCAACAAGCGCGCGCTCGCGTCAGCCGACGGACGAATGGCCAGAGCGAGAGCAGTCTCGAGTGACGGCGCGCCGTCGATCTCCGCTTCCTTAACCGGCGCCAAAGCTTCGACAGAACTCAACAGAGCGAGAGCAGTCCCGCGTGACGGCGCGCCGTCGATCTCCGCTTCCGCAACCGGCGCCAAGGCTTCGATAGAACGCAACTGCGAAGCTAGCGGTATATCCAAAGCAGGTAGCATTGCCGACTCGACCGCGGGCGTCTCTGAAGGAACCACCGCGATGGTCATTCCGCTCAGTTGATCGGGAAGCGCATCAAGCCTGCTTGCAACCGGGCGAGGCTTTGCGGCAGCGTGGTGTTGCGAGGCGACCTTGGCCGGCGCGGCGTAGACGCGAGGCTCAACCTCTTCCACAGGCTTGCGTGCGGGTTCAGGCAGATCACCGGAGGGCTGCTCGAGCAACTGAGTCAGCCGGATCGCCCGGACCGCGTAATCGCGCGCTCGTTCAGACTCGCCTCGCGCGTCGTATATGCGTTCAAGCTCGACGCACTCCTGCGCCGCTTCGGTCATCATTCCGGTTCGCAGGTAAATGTCCTTCAGCTTGATGTGCACGTCTATGCTATCGGGCTTATCTCTTAGAACATCGCTGAGCATTGATATGGCCTGTTTGACCTGACCATATGCCACCAGTCTTTCAGCCTTGGAAATCTCCTGCACCACGAAACTGTCAGATATTTGTGGAGGTTGATCAAACGAGGTTGAAGCGCCTGTCGGATCCGAAGCGACAGGAGCCGGCGAGTTCCTCTTGACGAGGTCACCAGACACGTCGCTTTGCGATGCGGAGCTTAGCAAGCTCTTGTCCGGATGGGCTCCGCCGAGCAAGATCAAAACCTTGCGTGCGGCCGCCAATGCCTCGACGCTATCGGGCTTTATGGCCAGGGCTTCGTTGTACGCGTTTAGCGCGCGCCTGTTTTCTGATTTCGCGGCGAGCTGATCGGCGGCTGTTACAAACACCTCGTACGCCTGCTCGTTCATCCCCTCACGCAAGTAAAGCTCGCCCAGCTTGATGCGCGTCGACGTGTTCGACGGGTCAAGATCGACGATCTTACGGTAGACGCTCAGCGCATCGAGCGTCTGCCCCTTGCGGGTGAGTGCTTCGGCGATCTGAAGGTAGTGTTGACGCGCTTCGCTCGGAAGGCCCGCTTGGGCGTACATGTCGGCCAGCTTGATCGCCGTCTCGAGGTTCGCCGGGTCGACGGCGATTATCTTGTTCAGCGTGGCGATAGCCTTGCGTGCGAAGCCGCCCTCGATGTAGCTGGCTGCGATTCGCGAAAACAGGGCAATCGCTTCCTGAGGTCGGCCAGTGCTAGCGTAAAGATCCCCAAGCGCGTTGACGGCCGTGAGATCAGTCGGATCAGCCTCAATGATTTTTCGATATATTTCGACGGCAGCCTGTAAGTTGCGCTGAAGCACGTACTGCTTCGCGGCGTTCAGAGCTTGAGACTTGTTGAGCAACATACACTCTCCTCGAGAGCGCGTGGGTGCAATCTGAACATTGCGGAATGCACTTGCTGCCGCTGCCGCGGCAGGGACATCGAACGTAACTAGAGTTAGGTCTTTGAGTGTTATAGGGGCAGGCGCTCCAGCAGCATCGGATGCCCACTATTTAAGCATAACTGGGCCGTTGCCGCCTAGAGTTTTGTCGCGCTCCTTACGGAGGCTAGTTCCCGAGGCCTGCGCACTCCAATTGACGTGCGAAAGCGATCCCTACGCGGGGGCGCTCGCGCCACTTGTGCTAGAATCTAACCCGCAACGTTGCTCGAACAAACTTCGTACTCATCACTAATGCCAGATCAGGAACGCGCCGAAATAGAATCAACCACCATGGCGTCCATTCAGCCGGGCGATGGAGAGCTTGCTCTGTTGACGGCCGAATCGGCGACCTCCGCGCCCAGCGAGAACCCAGCCACGCGAGAGCCACTGCCTCACATCGGACTCAAAGGCTACTTGCGTTTGGCGCGAGTTATGACCTCGTTCCTCCTGTTCATGCTCCGCGTGTTCCTCAACACTCGCGGTTGGCGAATCAGGAAGAGGTCCGAGTCGGAACTGCGCCGACAGGAAGGAGCGTTGCTCCGCGAGAAGCTCATCAAACTGGGGCCGACGTTCATCAAGACGGGGCAGTCGCTGGCCACTCGCGCCGACCTGCTGCCTGTCGAGTACATCCAGGAGCTGGCAAAGCTTCAGGATGAAGTGCCGCCGTTTTCTACCGAGCAGGCGAGGGCGATCATCGAAAGCGAACTCAGCGCGAAGATCGAAGACATCTTTGAAGCCTTCGAAGACGAACCGATCGCGGCTGCGAGCCTCGGACAAGTTCATCGCGCGAGGCTGCGAACCGGTCAGGTCGTCGCGATCAAAGTTCAGCGGCCCGGGATTCACGATCATATCGAGTTCGATATTTCAGTGTTGCGTCGAATAGCTCGAAGACTCGAGCGCTATCCGAACCTGGTGCGAGGCGTGGACTGGCAGGGCACGCTTGACGCGTTCCACACCACGATTCACGAAGAGATGGACTTCGAGCAAGAGACTCGCAACGCCGAGGCGTTTCGAAAGAACTTCGCAGGCTGGAAAGAAGTCTACGTGCCGCAGATCTACCAGGTCTTCTCGACCCGGCGGCTGATCGTAATGGAGTTCATTGACGGCCTGAAGGTTACAGACAGTGAGCAACTAACGGCCGCTGGACACGATCCTCACGAGGTCGTGAAGCTGCTGGCGCGCACTTACTTGAAGCAGCTTCTCGAAGACGGTTTCTTTCACGCCGATCCTCACCCGGGCAACCTGCGAGTGATGGCCGACGGGCGGCTGGCGTTCTTCGATTTCGGTATGGTTGGGCGGTTGGATATGAAGCTCCAGTCGAACCTGATCAACGCGTTCTTTCACGTCGTCGAGCGCGACGTTCACGGACTGGTGAACGATATGGTACGGCTTGGGTTCATCGAGCTATCGCCGGACGACGAGTCGCGATTCAAACCGATCATTGAAGGATTGTTCAACCGCTATCTTGGCATACGGCTTGGCGATGTGAACTTCAAAGAGTTGATGTTCGACATGGCGCACGTGATCTACGAGTTCCCCTTCAAGATTCCCGCAAGTTTCACCTACATCGTTCGCGCCGTTATGACGCTTGAAGGAATCGGCACCCAGGTTGATCCTGACTTTAGGTTTTTCGAGATCGCCCGGCCTTACGCGAAGCGGTTCATGTTCATGCGGGAGGGCCGCTACTTGCGCAGCTTGATCGTCGATCGCGTAGTTCGAGGCGAGAGTGGCGAGATCGAGTGGGGAAAAGTTTGGAAACTGGCGAAGATGGCTTTCAAGTATTATGTGCGCGGCGAGAATAAGCTCTAGCCTGAGCCGGAGAGCCGGCCGTGACCGCGTACATCACAACTCGTCAACGGGACTCCGAACTCCCCTGCCGCCCTTGTTCATCACGTGAGTATAGATCATCGTCGTGTTGAGGTCCTTGTGTCCAAGCAGCTCCTGCACAGTTCGAATGTCGTAGCCCGATTCGAGCAAGTGGCTAGCGAAGGAATGCCTGAACGTGTGGCAACTTCCCGGCTTTGAGATTCCACTTCGAAACACTGACGACTTTACAGCTTTCTGAAGGACTTCTTCGGCAAGGTGATGTCTAACTTCTCGCTTTGACTGGGCATCCCAACATCGTTTAGCTGAGGGAAACACGTATTGCCAGCCCCACTCGCGCGCGGCGTTCGGGTATTTCCGATCTAGGGCGAACGGCAGAGTCGTGCGACCGCATCCGTCCAGCAGGTCACGTTCGTGCAGCGCCTTCACTTTCTCCAGATGCTTCTTGAGCGCCACCTTCAAGGAATTCGGCAGCACGGTAACGCGGTCCTTACCGCCCTTTCCGTCTCGCACGACGATCTGGCTATAGCCAAAGTCGATGTCTTTGACCCGAAGTCTGAGACATTCGGTTATCCGGAGGCCGGCGCCATAGAGCAGGCTCGCCATGAGATGCTTCGTCCCCTCAAGGTTTCGGAGAATGGCCTGGACCTCCTCTCGGGTAAACACAACGGGGAGTCTTGAGGGTCGCTTGGCGCGTTGGATGCCTTCGATCCAATCCAGAGGCGCCTTCAATACCTCTTTGTAAAGGAAGAGTAACGCACTAAGGGCTTGATTCTGGGTCGAGGCGGCGACCTTTTTTTCGACTGCCAAATGAGAGAGAAACGCGCTGACTTCGGGTTCTCCCATCTCATTCGGGTGGCGTTTTTTGTGGAAAAGGATGAATCTCTTTATCCAATGCCAGTAAGCCTCTTCAGTTCTAAGGCTATAGTGTTTTACGCGAATGACGCTGCGAACCTGATCGATAAGCTTTGGCTGGCTCAAGGGTCACCTCGGTACACGTTTCGTTAGTCTACCCAGGAAGGCCGCGAAGCCAATCGTTGATATAGTTGATTTAGCGCCCTGAGTCAACTTGAATAGGTGTACTAATGGCGGTATCATCGACGCCGCTGTTAGTACGGCTACTTCATGTTGGGCGGCTACCGTGTCGCAGTGACGAACATACGGAAAAACGGAGCAATGCGATGCATATCCTGGAACATCTGTTTCTGGTCGGCGAGTTCCCCGCGCGAGCCCACCTGTTGTCCGGGCTAACGCTCGAGCGAGTAACGCTATGCCCGGACGGCGCGTCGCACTCGATCTACGAGGAGCTGTGGCACGTTGTGGCGTACCAGCAGAGTGTCATCGAGCCGGGCGACCCGGCCGGCGACGTGTACCCGAGCGCGGCGCCGGAGCACGAGCACCAATGGCACGACTTGGTGCGAGTGTTCTTGGACGGCGCTCGCGCTGCGGCAGCGTTGGGGCAGGCGCCTGAGCGGTTGGCGCTCGAGGTAGAGCCGGGCGTGACAATGGCCGACGAGCTGAACAGTGTGGCGGTACATAACGCATATCACCTTGGCAAGATCGTTGCGTTGCGGCAGCGGATCGGCGCGTGGCCGCCCACGGCAGCGTCGGACGGGTCGTAACCGCAGGCGCGGTGGGACGCCGCCCAACTAGCGGTTGCACCGGACCGCGCGCATCCACCTTGGTCGACACCTTCACCGGGCTCGCGCGCGGCCGGTGAACCTATCGTTAGGCGAATACGTATGACTACGAAACGACGACGCCCGACTCTCAAGGCACTC
>CAZJQQ010000110.1:0-8398 GCA_964548075.1 uncultured Clostridia bacterium
GGCCAAGAGATCTGGCGTACCCTCGACAGCCTTCTGGTGAGGGTACGCCAGATCTCTTGGCCTACAACAATGTCAACTTTCACTTCATCACCGGTTGCACGCGCACGAGTGTGGTTCATTGCTTTCATTTTTGTCCTGGCGGGCTTTGTTGGAGATTCTCCGGCGCGCAACTCGGCCCCCGGGCAAGCGCAGCGAGTCGAAGAGACCGCGGAGTTTCACCATCAGTTGGGCGTGGCCTACCATCTCCGGCGCTGCCTGGACGACGCGAGTCGCGAATACACCCGTGCGCTCGAGTTGGATCCACCGCGCGATCTCACTGATGAAGAGTGGCTGCTCGCGCGGCGGTTTGCGCCGCGTGTTTACGTCACGGCGTCAGAGTTTTTCCCGCTCAAAGACTTTGCTGTCATCCTCCATCCGGCGGAGCGCGTGATCGCTTATCACTTCTTCTGGGAGGACGACATCGACTTTCCGGAAGACAATGACCCGTGCGATCACGAGTTGATGTGGGTGCGCTACTCGCCCGACCGAATATCTATCGAGAAGATATGGACCTACTTTCACGGCCGGATGCTCGAGGGAGGCGAGACGGCCTTGCGCGACGCCCGCCGCAACCGGATGCGCCCGCGCGTGAATGTGCAGTGGGGGAAGCACGGGTCGATGCCGGCGGGCTGGGAAGAACTAAAGATCATCGCTGACCGTGGCGATGCGGAAAATAGATACTATCCCGTCGATCAACCGATCTCGTTGAAGCTGTACAACGAAGGCACCTTTCGCAAGCTGTCCGAGGAGGGCCGGCGCTTATCGACACATCCGCTCGGCACGTGCGCGGGTTGGCCCAAGAAGTTCTCCGGCAAATGGGACGACTTCACCAATTTTTCACGGAACATCGAGCCGCTCGAGTGGCTTGATAAGAACAAACTCGCCGCGGTCTCGCGTTGGAATAGCGCCACCCTCAATCAGCATTTCCTCCGATACAATTTCCGCCCCAAGACGGAGTGGCCCGTCGAAGATCCCAAATCGCAGATTTCAACAGTGAAATCTGCGTCGCCGACTCTAGGCGCACTCTCCCTCAGCGAGTTTCAGCTTCCGCCGAAGTCGGCGTTCGACAAGGCGATGCCGCGCTACCCCAACGTTTGGTTCTATGTCGATGCGTCTTTGGCGCGCTCTTATGAGGAGGCGGTCAAGCTGGTGACGGAGCAGCTCCGCCATGCAATGCGCCTGCGCGAATTTTACGGCCCGTTTGACAACGCTGAAGGGTGCGACTTCGAGGTGCGGTTGGAGCACCTTCAACCCTGGGAACAGCGCGAGCAGCGCGCACTGCAACATTCGCACGCTTTTCACATGCGGTACTACTACACCTCGCTCGCGCGCCAGAAATTAGATCGCGTGAAGATCGGCGCGGCGGGCGGTGAACGCGACTTTTTCCGGTTCGCGGCCAGCGTCCACTACGAAGTCGAGCACACAAACCCTAATCACGCCGATGTCGAAAGCTGCCCGATCTGCGGGCGCACGGGAGACTACCGTGAATTGAAAGGCAATCTGGTCGAACTGGTGCACGACCCGCTGGGACTCGAATTGGTCATGACGGGCAAGATTCGCGGGGAAACGGTGCGCTTCGAAGACTGGGATCAGCGCGAGGTCGGCAGCATTGCCTCGCTCAAGTCAACATTCGCGCTTCAGGATTTCATATTCCCGGCGCAGACCGGTGACCGGAACACCTTGCGCATCGGCGTGGTCGTACTCTCGCCCAAAGACGAAGCTGACAAGCGAGCGTTGAAATGAAACTCTCGCTCTGCTTGGAAATGCTGTTCACAGATCGCCCGTTCATCGAGCGCCTGGCCATCGCATCGCGGCTCGGCTATCGCGCCATCGAGTTTTGGGACTGGCGAGACAAAGACGTACCGGCGGTTGCTGACTCAGCGGCCCGGCACGGTCTCACCGTCGCGGCTATGAGCGGGAATCGCCGGCACGGGCTCATTGACCCGGACGCGCGCGCGGGGCTGATCGAAGAGATGGAACAAGTCTTCGCCGCGGCCACACATTTGAGCTGCCGCCACATCATGATGCTTAGCGATGTGCTCGGTGGCGACGGTAGCGCCGTCCGAACTCAGCCCCGGCCCGCGGAAGAAAAGATCGACACGATGGCGGAGAATTTGCGAATGCTCGCCGGCCATCCGGGAGCGGCAAACGTCACATTGCTCCTTGAACCGCTGAACACTGCGCTCGATCATCGCGGGTGTTTTCTCAATCACTCAGCTCCGGGAGTTGAGATCGTCAGGCGCGTTGATAGTCCGCGGGTGAAGCTGCTCTACGACATCTACCATATGAGTATGATGAATGAAGATGTGTTGACGGAGATTGACAGAAACCTTGATTGGATCGGTTACTTTCACGTCGCCGACCTGCCCGGACGACATCAACCGGGCACGGGAAAGATTGATTATCAAGCAGTGAATGCGTTGCTCAGGAGAGCACAGTATGAGGGATTCATCGGCATGGAGTTTTCCGCGCTCGGCCCCGATGAGCACGCGGCCACGGCGCCGTTCGAGGTTTTCGGATGATTGAAGCCTGACCGGAAGCCGAACTCTCTTTTCTCACTTATTTGTCATCGCCGGTGATCAGCAATCAATAGTTAACCGGCTGCCAACCCTCGGAGGTAAGCGGCCCTCAATGGAGATCCAAACTATGAGCGAAGCGATGCAAGCGATAGTTTTTCACGGGCCCGGGCGCTGGGCTTTGGAAGAGGTGCCGCGCCCTCGCGTTCAAGCCGGGGACGACGTGCTGCTGAGCGTCGATCGCGTGAGCATCTGTGGCACTGACATCCACATTCTTTCCGATCCTCCCGGCCATCCTGCAACCCCGGGGAGCATTCTCGGCCATGAGTACGTCGCTACGGTCACGGATATAGGGGACAACGTGACCAACGTTGAGCCTGGTGATCGGGTGGTAATTGATCCCAATATCACCTGCGGGCTATGCGAGTACTGCCGAATGGGGCTCACGAATGTTTGCGAGAACATGACCTCGCTGGGAATCTTTCGTCACGGCGGACTCGCCGAGTTCAATCTGGCGCCGGCAAAAGCCTTGCATAAGATCAATCAGGGTGTTCCGACCGAACGCGCATGCCTGGCCGAGCCGCTTGCCTGCGTTTGGCATGGGTTTGAGAAAACTAATATCTTGCCTGGCGAAAGTGTTGCGATCCTTGGCGCGGGCCCGATAGGACTGCTGTTTCTCATGCTTTTCAAAAGCGCCGGAGCTGGAAAAGTCTTCGTCATAGAACCGACCGAGTTTCGGCGGCTAACGGCCAAACGTCTTGGAGCGGACGCTGTCATAAACCCAAAGAGCGAAGACGCCTCCGCCCAGGTCAAAGAAATCACTCGCATAGGCGTGGACGTTGCCGTTGATGCGGCGGGCAGTCTGCTTCCGGAAGCCCTCGGGCTTGTGAGGCGAGGAGGGCGAGTGATTCTCTTTGGCGTCAATCAGCACGCCGAGCGTAGTTTGAATCAGTATGCCATCACACGCTACGAAACATCGATCCTCGGGTCCTACATCCAGCGAACGGCATTTCCAAAAGTTGTGCGAATTTTGGAGGCGGGCCTTTTGCCTGTCGAGAAGTTAATCACCCACCGATTGAGGCTCAACGAAGTGGGCGAGGCCCTGGAAGCGATGCGTGTGGGGGAAGCGATTAAGGCGGTGGTTGAACCCTGACGCATTTTCCATTTTCCATTTGTCATTTGTCATTTTCGGATTGGCATCGATTGAAGCGGGAGCGCGATGAAAAAAATGACAAATGGAAAATGACAAATGACAAATGACAAATAAAATGACAAATGGAAAATGGAAAATGGAAAATGGAAAATCTTGTCGGGGACATCACAGTTGACGACACCCGATCCCATGCCGCTCCTGCGAATGGACCACATCACCAAGACGTTTAGCGGTGTCACCGTGCTTGACGACGTCAGCTTCGAGGTCCGGCCTGGCGAGGTTCACGCGTTGATCGGCGAAAACGGCGCCGGCAAGTCCACGCTCATGAAGATCGTCACCGGGTTGTATGAAGCGGATACGGGCCAGGTATTCTGGAAGGGCCAGCCAGTCGAGATCAAAAACCCACATCAGGCTCACGATCTCGGCATCAACATCGTCCATCAAGAACTCATGCTGGTTCCGCAATTGAGCATCGGAGAGAACGTGTTTCTCGGCCGGCATCCGGTGAGTAACGGATTTTCACGATGGGTACGCTGGAGCGCAATTAATACTCAAGCGAAAACCCTGCTGGAAGGACTGGGCCATCCCTTGGATCCAAAGCGCTCGGTCGGTGAGCTCAGCATAGCCGAGCAACAACTGGTTGAGATCGCTCGAGCTCTCGCGTTCAGCGCCGAGCTCATCATCATGGATGAGCCAACCTCGCCGCTTTCCGAACACGAGACGACGCGCCTCTTTCAAACGATCTCTCAACTCAAGACGCGCGGGATCAGCGTGGTTTACATTTCGCATCGGCTGAAAGAGATTCATCAGGTTGCCGATCGGGTAACAGTTTTGCGTGATGGCCGGCATATCGCGACCAGACAGGTTTCCGAGACCACGACTGACAACCTTGTGCGGTACATGGTTGGGCGTGAGATCAGCGAACACTTCTCCGAGAACAAATCGCGAGCCGATGGCCCGGAAGCGCTGTGCGTCGAGGGATTGACCGCCAGGGGAAAGTTCACCGATATCAGCTTCAGCGTTCGCCGGGGCGAGATTGTCGGCCTTGCCGGACTCGTGGGCGCGGGCCGAACGGAACTGGTAGAAACTCTGTTCGGCGCGGGTGAAACTGAGTCGGGAACGGTTTACCTGGATGGTCAACCGGTTAAGATCAAGACGCCGATAGACGCAGTTCGACATCGGCTTGCGCTCGTCCCCGATGATCGAAAAGCGAAAGGACTCGTGCTTGGTGGAAGCGTTCGGTTCAACATCGCGCTCGCCACGCCGAAGAAACTTGCTCGTTACGGACTGTTTCTGAATTCGGCGCGAGAAAAGGAAGTGGCCAAAGACCTGGCGCGCGAGCTGCACCTCAAGACCCCCAATGTGGAACAGCACGTGGTGTACCTGAGCGGCGGCAGTCAGCAAAAAGTGGTGCTGGCAAAATGGCTTTCTGCCGACTCGAAGGTCTTCATCCTTGATGAGCCGACGCGGGGTATCGATGTCGGCTCAAAGGCGGAGATTTATGATTTGATTCGGCGGCTGGCCGCACGCGGCGTGGCAGTGCTTTTTGTCTCGTCAGAGCTCGACGAGATCCTGAATCTGGCGGATCGAATTTTGGTGATGCATCGCGGGCGAATCAGCGGTGAGTTGTCGCGCGAAGAAGCGACCGACGAAATGATTATGCAGCTCGCGACAGGAGGAGACGTTCACTGAATACGAATGAAGCCACGGCCACCCTTCGGGAGGAACAAGCGCCGCTTGAAGGGCGTAGCGAGCCGCAAGGGTGGCGGCGGGCCGCCCGCACCCTCGGGCGGCGGTTTGGACCGCTGCTGGGACTCCTGGTAACGTCGGCCATCCTGAGCTTCCTGTCACCGTACTTTCTGACCTTCGACAATTTAATAAATGTCTTTCGCCAGTCATCAGTCAACGCCGTCCTTGCGCTCGGACAGTTGCTCGTGATCATCACCGCGGGTATCGATCTCTCAGTGGGCTCGATCCTGGGATTGTCGTGTGTGTTGGTGGCGATGATGCTCAAAGCAGGCGTGCCCTGGCCTCTGTGTATTGCAGCGGCGGTTGCCATTGGAACAGCGCTCGGGATGACAAATGGGTTGCTGCTCACGAAGCTGCGTTTGCCCCATCCGTTCATTCCGACCCTCGGGATGATGAATGTTGCAAGAGGGCTCGCGTTTGTGATTTCCGGCGGCTTTCCAATCTCGGAGTTGCCCGACGGATTTCGTTTCTGGGGCGCAGGAACGATTGCATACATTCCTGTTCCAGTCATTCTGGTCGTCGGTGTCTATGCGCTTGTTCATGTCTTTCTAACACGCACGACGCTGGGGCGAGATGTTTATGCAATCGGCGGAAACAAACAAGCGGCAATGTTCTCCGGTATTCCGGTAGACCGGCGGTTGACGATGGTTTATGCATTCAGCGGAGGACTGGCAGCTCTGGGCGCTATTGTGCTTGCGGGCCGGCTGAACTCGGGGTTTCCTTTGGCCGGGGACGGCGCCGAGCTCGACGCGATAGCCGCGGTGATCATAGGCGGAGCTAGCTTCTTTGGCGGCGTGGGGACAGTATGGGGAACGCTCATTGGCGCCCTCATCATGGGCGTGTTGCGCAACGGATTGACTCTGCTCGACGTGTCGCCCAACTGGCAAAAGGTCGTTATCGGCGTGGTTATCGTAGCTGCCGTCTGGGTCGATGTACTGCGCCAGCGGGCGACGACCAAACGTCGGTTAGTCACAAAATGAATGGGAGGAGAAATGAGAAACAAGCCTTGGTTCCTGTGCGTCGTGATGGTTGCAATGTTGCTGGTATCAGCCGGGGGATGCAATCGCACAGATGCGACGCGAAAGCACCGGATCGTTATCGTGACGAAAGCGCTGGACAGCGAGTTTTGGCAGACGTTGAAGAGTGGCGCGGAGGAAGCTGCGCGCCAGCACCCTGACGTCGAACTATCGGTGCTGGCTCCTGAGCGCGAGATCAACATCGATCAGCAGGTTTCAATCCTCGAAGGTCAGATCCTTAAAAAGGTCTCGGCCCTGGCGGTCGTACCGGGCGGTATTGCTGAAGTAACGCCGGTGCTCGACAAAGCAAGAGCTGCGGGCATTCCAGTGCTGATCGTGGACAATGACACGCCGTGGCCCGGTAAGCTGAGTTATATCGGCACTGACAATCGAGTAGGCGGAAAGCTCGCGGGCGACTACATAGTGAAGATTCTTGGGGGCCGCGGCAAAGTAGCCATCATCCGCGGCATTCTTGGAGTGTCGTCACACGATGACCGCGTCGCGGGCTTTCAAGAAGCTATCGCCCAGGCGCCGGGAATTGAGGTCGTCACAATACAGCCTGCCAACAGCGAGCGGGCGTCAGCGCTCACCGTTATGGAAAACATTCTCACTTCGAATCCGGATTTGAACGCCGTGTTTGCCACGAGTGATCAAATGGCACTCGGCGCAATGGAGGGAGTCGCGGCGCAGCACTTGAGCGGAAAGGTCTTTGTCGTCGGGTTCGACGCGGGCAAAGAAGCCGTGCGCGCCGTGAAGTCCGGAGCGATTAGCGCTGTCATCGCTCAGTATCCAGCGAACATGGGCAGGCAGGCCGTGGAGGCCGCGATTAAAGCGATCCGGGGCGAGCCCGTCGCTAGAGTCATAGACACGGGAACGAAGCTTGTCACAAAAGAAAACGCCGATGAGTTCTTGAAATGAATATCAAGGTCGGAACCGCGCCCGTCAGCTGGGGCATCATGGAAGCCGAAGGCTGGAACGGGCATCAAACGTACGCCAGAGTGCTGGACGAAATGGCCCAAGCGGGCTACGAAGGCACGGAGCTGGGGCCTTATGGTTACCTTCCCACTGATCCCGAGCGTTTGATCGCTGAATTATCATCTCGAGGGCTCAGGCTTGTTTCCGCCTTTGTGCCGGTCCATCTCGCCGAGTCAGAGCGTCACGAATCAGATTTCCACGAAGCGATGAAGGTCGCCAGGCTGTTGGCGAGAGCTGGCTCTCGGTTGATTGTGCTGGCGGACGAAATGGGTGGGGCTCGAATGTCGGTGGCCGGACTAGTAGACGAGGAACGGGATGGAATGAGCGACCGCCAGTGGGACGGTGCTGTTGAGATTCTCAGCAGGATTGCAAGAGCCTGCCACGAGTTGGGTCTCGCGACAGCCTTTCATCATCACGCCGGAACGTTGGTGGAGACGCCCGCCGAAATCGAACGGCTCTGCGCGAGCACCGACCCATCATTGATCGGTCTGTGCCTGGACACCGGGCACTATATGTATGGCGGAGGCGATCCAGTGGATGCCGTGAAGAAATATGGCTACCGTATCTTTCACTTGCACTTGAAAGATGTGCGCCGCGAGGTGCTACAGTCGGTGCGGGAAGACGGCGTTGGTTTTCTAGCCGCAGTTCGGCGCGGAGTATTCTGTGAGTTGGGAGAAGGCGCAGTGGACGTTCCCGCGATAGCGCAAGGACTGAAGGACTGCGGCTACGAGGGGTGGGCTCTCGTCGAGCAGGATGTGGACGCAGACCAGCCCGGAGTGAACCCTTACGAAAGCGCAGTCCGAAGCCGCCAGTACCTGAGAGAAGTGATCGGACTTTAGTAGCCCGTAGTCCGTAGTCAGTAGTCCGTAGCTACGGACTACTGACTACGGACTACGTGATAAGTGCCAAGACATCGTTGACACAATTTGGTGCCAAGACATCGTTGACAG
>CAZJQQ010000111.1:0-7673 GCA_964548075.1 uncultured Clostridia bacterium
CGCGCATCGGCTTGTCCAGATACATCGCATAAAGGATCGGCGCGTCGAAGCCGGTCAACAGCTTCTCGGTGACGATGAGGATCTTCGGCCACTCGCCGACTTTGATGAAGTTCTTCCGAATTTGCTTCTCGCGCCTCGGCTCGAGATGCCACTTCTTCAAATGAGCCGGATCGCTGTTGTTTCCAGTGAAGACGATCTCCGAATATTCCGGCGGCAGGATGTCATCCAGCGCCTCCTTGTAGAACGCGCACGCCTCGCGGTCCACCGCGACGAGGAACGCCTTGTAGCCGAGCGGCTCCACGTTCTCCCGGTAATGATCGGCGACGTGGCGCGCCACTTTCTTCACGCGATCTTTCCCTTTGAGAAAGTTCTTCAGATTCACCGCGCGGTCGAGAATCTTGTTTAGCTCCTCGATGTCGGCGATGCCCTCGGTCTCGGCCAGCGCGAGAAACTCCTGCTCCATGATCTCGTGAGGCACGAGCATTTCATTCGGCGCGAGGTTGTAATAGAGCGGCAAGGTAGTGCCGTCCTCGATGCTCTCCGAGATTGAATACTTGTGCAGGTACCCGAGGTCATCCTCGCAGCCAAACGTCTTGAAGGTCCCTTTGCCGTAGGCCGTCTTGTCCACCGGCGTGCCGGTGAAACCAAGGAAACTCGCATTCGGCAGCCCGGCCATCAGGAAGTTACCGAGATCGCCACCCGTGGTGCGGTGCGCCTCGTCAATCAACACGAAGATGTTCGCCCGAGCGTTCACGTTCGCGGGCATGTCGCGAAACTTGTGGATCGTGGTCACGATAATTCCACGGTAGTCAGCTTTCAGCAGCCGGTTGAGTCCGGCGATCGAATTCGCGTGAGCCACATTGCCCAGTCCGACTGACGCAAGGTTCTTGAGCATCTGATCTTCAAGCTCGTTGCGGTCGATCATCAGCAGGATAGTCGGCTTCTCGGCTTCGGGCGCTTTGAACAGCAGTTCGGCGGCCTTGATCATCGTGTAAGTCTTGCCGCTGCCCTGTGTGTGCCAGACCAACCCGCGCGAGCGTTTTGGTTCAAGAGCCCTCGCGACGACCCTATCCACGGCTGCGGTCTGGTGCTGCCGCAGGATGATCTTCTGAAGCTCCTCTTCTTTCTCAGCGAAAAGGATGAAGTCTTTTAGAAGTCTCAGCAGGTGCGGCACGGTGCAGAAGCTCTTGACCTTGGCTTCAAGATTGCCGACCTCTTCGTGCTTCCAGTTGAAAAGGTTTCGCCGTACCGTGTTCCACGTCACTCCGTAGGCGAAGCCGATTGCCTCCGTGGCGGTGAACAGCATCTGCGGCACCATCACCTCGGGCGTCTCCGCGTGATAGCGGCGAATCTGATCCACTCCGAGCGCGATCGCTTCGTCTTTGCTGGCGTTCTTGCATTCGATCACCAGCACCGGGATGCCGTTGATCAGGAACACCACGTCCTCACGCGTACCGTGTTTTCCGTTGTGTGCGTAGAACTCTTCCGTCACCTCATACACGTTGCGCCACTCCGCGCGCGGGCGGGCAAGGTCTCCGTAATCGATCAGCGTCAGGTCGAGCTCGCGGTTGTCTTCTGCGCAAAAACACTTGTGCTGATTACGCAGCGCGTTGAGGAAATCGCGGTTGCCATAGATGTCCGCGTGGAAACGTTGAAACTCACCAATCAACGCGCCCTCTGCCTCTTTGTACTTAGGATTGAAAGTGCGGACTTGCTCGTGAAGCATATCCCCAAAGAACAGCGACCTGTTGCGCGCCCGCTCCTCCGCCGTCGCGCCATCCGCGTCAAAGCCCCGCCGCCGCTCGGCTTCATCGCGCGGCACGTAGGTCCAGCCGATCTCCTGCGCGTATTTCAGGATGCGGGCCTGGACGGTTTTGTGTTCTCCGGAAACGGGCATCAGTTGGCTTTCCGTGACTTCCTGGGTTTGGGTAGCTTCTTCACCGCCTCGTCGAAGTCCTTCTCTACCTGCGAAGGTCGGGCAAGCTGAAGGAGTCGGAACTTCTCAAACTCAAGCTGCGCCTTCCGCAAAGCCCGTTCGTGGGAAACGGTTCCGGCGTGGGTGAGGATCTCCCGATCGCCCAGCCGCAGAAAATCCTCCAGCTTGGCGATCCAGTCCCGCATATACATCGGTTTGCGGTTCAGCGCCTGGAGTTCAGCAAATTCAAGATAGGCGTTGACGATGCGGTTGAGGACTTCGAGCTCCTCCGCCGTCAGGTAATTCTTCGCGATGGCCGCTTCTTCCTTGGTCGGCTTGGCCCCTTGCCAGCTCGTCAATCCCATGTTCTGCCTCGTGGCGTCGGCCCGGTGATGGACAATCTCAGCCGCCGTGTGCCCGTGCGCCGCCCAGTGCATCTTGTTTTGCACCGTGGCGAAAAAACGCTGCGACGCCTCTTCACGCGAGTCGTAGTCAATGCTGGTCGCGTAAATCTCAAGCACCTTACGCCAGAAAACCTTTTCGGACGACCGGATGTCACGGATGCGTGAGAGCAACTCCTCGAAGTAATTTCCGCCCCCGGATCGCTTAAGCCGTTCGTCATCGAGCGCGAATCCCTTGACGATGTATTCGCGCAGCCGCTGTGTAGCCCAGATGCGGAACTGGGTGCCGCGATGCGACTTCACACGGTAACCGACGGAGATAATCACATCGAGGTTGTAATGTTCCACCGAGCGGGACACCTGTCGGGTGCCCTCCTGTCGAACTGTTAAGAAATCCTTAACAGTTGCCGCCTCCTGCAACTCTCCCTCGGCGAAGACGTTGCGGATGTGCATGCTCACGTTCGGAATGGAGGTTTGAAACAACTCGGCCATCTGGTTCTGCGTCAGCCAAACTGTCTCTTTCTCCATACGGACTTCGAGCCGGGTCGCTCCGTCACTCGTTTGATAGAGGAGCACTGGGGATTGAGGTTCGTTTTTCATCGTGCATCCTCCGCAGTGAACGATGTCAGTTCCGGCAAGTCGAGGGAGTGGACGCGAAGCCGCGCCACCATGAACCCGTGCAGCAGATCGCCGAAGAACAGCGACCATGTTACGCGCCCGCTCGCCCGCCGTTGCTCCGGCCGAGTCGAAGCCGCGCCGTCGCTCGGCTTCGTCGCGCGGCACGTAAGTTCAGCCGATCTCCTGCGCATATTTCAGGATTCTGGCCTGTACGGTTTTGTGCTCTCCAGGTCCCGACTATGCCCATCAGCCTTTGCGCAAAAGGCGCTAGGTCATCGGCTAGAAGTCCATTCCGTTTCAGCACCCATTGCTTTGCTTCTATCACTGGCCAAGCATGGCGAGCAATTGTTGCTTGAGAACCGGTAGTTCACGCTCGACCACTGCCCACACGATGGACACATCGATGCCGAAATAATCATGGACGAGAATGTTTCTCATTCCGGCGATCTGATGCCAGGAGACCTCAGGGTGCTGCTGCTTGAAGGCGGCAGAAATCGCTCGGGCAGCTTCGCCAAGGATTTGGAGGTTATGAAGAACCCAGGTTTGAATCAACTCGTCGCGTTCGAAGGTCTCGCGTCCCCGTGCGGCGTACTTCTCGATCCGTTCGATGGCCTCCTGAATGTCGAGCAGCCGTTCACGGTCATCTCTCATAGCGAGACTGCCTCGCGCAGCACGCGCTCTCGAATGCGCGGGCGCAATCCCTGCTCGGTCACAACGTCCACGCGGCAGCCGAGCAGATCCTGCAATTCCATCAAGAGGCCGCCTAGATCGAATAGGCTTCTCCCCGGCTCCATATCCACAAGTACATCGACATCGCTGTCACGTCCCGCCTCAGCGCGCGCGACTGAGCCGAAGATGCGCACGTTGCGCGCGCCGTGCCGCGCCGCGATCAGCAGGATTTCCTCGCGCTTGCCTGCGAACAGTTCCTGGAAGTTCATAAGCTGTCCCCCTGTTCTTAGCCAACAGTATAGCACTCGAAATTCGATAACCTTTACGTCGGTCAATTTGGCTGCCGGTCGCCGCCGTTTTATGCCTCCTCCAAATTCTGCGACAGCCTGTCGCAGAACTTGGCCTGCTTCACGATCGTCGATTTCTCGCGCAGCTTGCGCGAGAAATTCAAGAGCCGTGTAGGTTGCGTAGAGTCGGCGCATGTCCCACACATTGCGCGGCGAAAAGCCCGTCATCTGGGGAAACGCCCTTCTCAAGTCTGCCGCGACCATCTCGACGACCGCGTCTCCCCAGCCCAGCGTCTGCTGTTTCTCTACAATCCCGCGACCAATGTCCCAATACAGCAGGATCAACTCACGGTTCACCGCTCGTCCGGCACAGAGACGTGCGGACGCAACCCGGCCTTTCAACTCGGTGAGGAAGGCAGCATAGTCGGAACTGATGATGGTGGTAGCGTTCATGCCTTCAATCGTTTTTCATTCTCTCTCGCCTTTCGCGAAAAATGGCGGCATCGAGGACGCTGCGGGATATCCCGTCGGCGGTGGTTGTTGCAAAACTTGCAACAACTCGACCCGCGCTAACTCACCCTCCTGAGGGACCTATAAGCAATCCTTACAAGTTGCCACCTCCAAGCCGCGTCCGGCCATCCTGCGTCTGGTAAAGCAACAGCGGGGAATCCGATTCCCTTTTCCGGCGACCGGATGTCGCGGATGCGGGCCAAGAGTTCCTCGAAGTAATTCCCGCCCCCGGATCGCTTGAGCCGTTCGTCATCGAGCGCGAATCCCTTGACTATGTATTCGCGCAACCGCTGTGTAGCCCAGATACGAAACTGCGTGCCGCGATGCGACTTCACGCGATAGCCCACAGAGATAATGACATCGAGGTTGTAAAACTCGATATCGCGGGTGACCTGTTTGCCACCTTCGGTTTGAACTGATGCAAATTTTGCAACAGTTGCCTCCGGCTTCAATTCTCCCTCCTCAAAGACGTTCTTGATATGGCGGGAAATGACTGACTTGTCCCTTTGGAAAAGCTCCGCCAACTGATTGAGCGACAGCCAAACCGTCTCGTTCTCCAGGCGGACCTCCAGTCGGTTGGCTCCGTCGCTCGTTTGATATATGAGCACTTGGGATTGAGGTTGGTTCTTCATCGTCGGTTCGGTCTTGTGTTCGATCGGCCCGAGGCGGTGCCATTCCCCTCTTCAGTCTCTCGCCAGATGGCTCCGATGGTCCCGAGCATGCGTCGCTAAGATTATCGCGTGAGTAGCAAACGTGCCAAGGCCGCAAGTCACGTTGGAAAGGGCAAGGAACGAAGTGTAGACTAACCTACTGGCGGTTTAACCTGAACCAAAGATTTTCCTGCCGTTACCGTTCTCTGAGAGGTAATTCTTGCCGAGAGTGAAAGAGAACAAATTGCGGTCCGCCAACAACACGGCTGCCAACCTGGGCTTCGAAGCCAAGCTTTGGCAGGCCGCCGACGCGCTGCGCAACAACGTGGAGGGCAACGCGAACCTTTCCTGGGTGCAGCGACAATGAAAGAAGCCACAGCCCGTATCAAGATCAACAAGCTGCTCGAAGCGGCAGGCTGGCGTTTCTTCCAGGAAGGTAATGCGCCCGCCAACATTCGTCTCGAGCCCAGCGTCACGATCAAATCAACCGACTTGGACGCACTCGGCGACAACTTCGAAAAGGCCGAAAGAGGGTTCGTCGACTTCCTCCTCCTCGACGCCAGAGGCTTCCCGCTCATCGTTCTCGAGGCCAAGGCCGAGGACAAGAATCCGCTCGTCGCCAAGGAGCAGGCCCGCAAGTATGCCCGTTCCCAGAACTGCCGCTTCATCATCCTCTCCAACGGCAACCTGCACTATTTCTGGGATCTGGAACGGGGCAACCCCTACGTCATCACCTCGTTTCCGACACCCGACTCGGTCATCGGCTACCAGAAGGTCACGCCCAATCCGGAGCGCCTGATCGCAGACCAAGTGGGCGAGGACTACATCGTTCGCACCCAGCGCCCGAACTACCAATCGGAGGCCGGGTGGCGGAATGAAGCGGAGCGCCCCGGATACATCCAGGCCAACAAGCTGCGCTTTCTCCGGCCCTATCAACTCAAGGCCATCCACAGCCTTCAGGCCGCAGTCGGAGAAGGCAAGGACCGCTTCCTGTTCGAGATGGCCACCGGCACCGGAAAGACCCTGACCGCCGCCGCCGTCATCAAGCTCTTTCTCCGTTCCGGCAACGCCCGGCGCGTCCTGTTCCTGGTAGATCGCCTCGAGTTGGAGGACCAGGCCAAGAAGGCCTTCGCCGCTCTGCTGTCCGCCGACTTGCAGACGGTCATCTACAAGGAGAACCGGGACGACTGGCGCCGCGCGGAGATCGTCGTCACCACCGTGCAATCCCTACTCTTCAACAACAAGTACCAGAAACTCTTCTCGCCGACCGACTTCGATCTCGTCATCTCTGACGAAGCGCACCGCTCGATCGGTGGCAATGCCCGCGCCGTTTTCGACTACTTCATCGGCTACAAGCTCGGCCTCACCGCCACGCCGCGCGACTACCTCCGCAGATTCGACAGTTCGAATCCAGGCACGCGCGACCCGCGCGAGGCTGAGCGCCGCCTGCTACTGGACACCTACCGCACGTTCGGCTGCGAGAACAGCCAGCCGACCTTCCGCTACTCCTTGCTGGACGGCGTGAAGGAGGGCTATCTCATAAGTCCGACGGTGGTGGATGCCCGCACCGAGATCACCACCGAACTGCTTTCCGAAGACGGCTTCGTCGTCTCGTTCACGGATGACACCGGCGAGGATCAGCAGCAGACCTTCAAACAACGCGAATTCGAGAAGCGCTTCTTTGCGGACGCCACCAACCAGCTCTTCTGCAAGACATTCCTCGAGAACGCTATGCGCGATCCGGTCAGCAGCGAAATCGGCAAGTCGATCATCTTCGCCGTCAGTCAGAACCACGCGGCCAAGCTGGCGCAGGTTCTCAATCAGATGGCCGACCGGATGTTCCCCGGCAAGTACCAGTCTGACTTCGCTGTTCAGGTGACCTCACAGATACCGGACGCCCAACAGTTCACCATCAACTTCAGCAACAACAATTTGCTCGGCTCGAGCAACTTCCTGCCCGCCTACAAAACCAGCAAAGCGCGGGTTTGCGTGACGGTCGGCATGATGACCACCGGCTACGACTGCACCGACATCCTCAACCTCGGTCTGTTCCGTCCGATCTTTTCGCCAAGCGACTTTATCCAGATCAAGGGACGCGGCACCCGTACACACAACTTCCTGGACCAGCTCTTCGACGACAGCCTCAGAGACGGCGTGCAGAAGCCGTCGAAGACGGCCTTCAAGCTCTTCGACTTTTTTGCCAATTGCGAATACTTCGAGGAGGAGTTCAAGTACGACGAAGTACTGAAGCTCCCTCCCCCAAAAGGAAAGGCCAGCGACGGAGGGGGAGGCCAAGGGCCGGTAGTCGTGGGCGGCACCTACGAGCACCTGGGCGCCGACATCCTCTCGATGATCAAGGAAGAGACGATTGGCTTCGCGGGAATGAAGATCGATCGCATGTTCTTCGAGAAATTCGAGGACGCCGTTCGTGCCAACGATATCGTCGCTTCCGCCGTTGAAGCCGGGCAGTGGGATCGCGTGATCGACTACGTGAATCGCGAGGTCTTCGACAAACCCGAGGAGTACTACACTCTCGACAAGCTGCGCAAGGCCGCCGCCGTGGACCGTCGCCTGACGCTGCGCGAGATCCTGGAGAAGGTCTTCGGCCTCATCCCGCGCTTCA
>CAZJQQ010000112.1:0-1195 GCA_964548075.1 uncultured Clostridia bacterium
TTGGCTACATCGCCAACCTCGCGATCGCGCCGAGCCTCTATGCCAAGCTGCCGTTCGATCCATTGAAGGACTATGCGCCCATCACGCAGATCGCCACCTCGCCCAACGTGCTGACGGCGCACCCTTCCGTGCAGGCGAAGAGCCTGCAGGAATTGATCGCGCTGGCGAAGGCGAAACCTGGTGCAGTCAATTTCGCCTCGACCGGCGTCGCCAGCGTCGGGCACCTTACCGGCGAGCTGCTCAACAACCTGGCGGGAATCAGGATGACGCACGTTCCCTACAAGGGCAGCGGCCAGGCGGTGACGGACATCCTGGGCGGGCACGTGCAGGTCATGTTTAGCGGCTTTTCTTCGACCATCGTCCATATCAAGAGTGGCAGGCTGCGGGCGCTCGCGGTGACCGGCATCCGTCGCTCGCCTGCGCTGGCCGATGTCCCGACCATCGCGGAGCAGGGGTTCCCGGGCGTCGAGGCAACCGCGTGGTACGGCGTGCTCGTCCCCGCAGGAACGCCCAAGACCGTCGTCACGCGCCTGCACGACGAGACTGTCAGGATCCTGAAGCTGTCCGATGTCAGCCAGCGGCTGGACGGGCTGGGCTTCGAAATCGTCGGCTCGACGCCCGAGCAGTTCGGCGCTTACATCAAGTCGGAAATAAAGAAGTGGGAGAAAGTGGTCAAGGCGTCCGGCGCGAAGCCCGACTAGCGGAGCGCGTGAATCGTGATTCTTGGGTCGTGATTCGACCCGCAAACCAGTGACCCGTAACAGTTGACGTCTTCGGGAGGAGAGGATACGCATGACGAAAATCATCGGGGTGCTGCTGATCGTTGCGGGAACGCTGGGCCTGATCTACGGCGGGTTCAGTTACACGAAGGAGAAGCACGACGTCAAGCTCGGCCCCCTGCAGTTCTCGGTGGCGGAGAAGGAAACCGTCAACGTCCCGGTGTGGGCGGGGGCGGGCGCGATTGCGATTGGGGTGGTCCTGCTGCTGGTGGGCCGCAAGCGCTAGCTTGTAATGGCGTGACCAGTCACCGGTGACCGGGAAATACAAGAATGAGCCGCAGATAAACGCACCCATTAGCCGACTGGCGTCAAGAGTGCGAACCAGACTCTCGCGCGCTCAGCACGATTATATTCCTTGCTACCGATGTTCATCGTCCGTTACCGCGCCCGTTTCTTCGCTTACTTAGGCTGCGAAC
>CAZJQQ010000112.1:1205-7425 GCA_964548075.1 uncultured Clostridia bacterium
GAGCCGCAGATAAACGCGGATAAGATCAACAGCAGATCAGCCGCCGATGAACGCCGATGAACGCCGATAAGATCAGGAGCTTAGCTGCCAAGACGCCAAGAAAAACCGGGGTCGAATCGAAGCGTTAGCTCAGTCGGTTTCGGCTTCCGGCCAGAGGTTCGGAAAGAGAAACCTGAGTGACGATAGCGGTACCGCAAGCGCTACCGGCGCACGCGGAGAGTCCGCCGACAGGACGCCGTAATCCAGAAGGCTTGCCAGAACCCGACGGCCAGTTCGTTCTCCCAAGCCGGTCATGCCCACAAATCGTGAGCGCTCGACTGGACCAGCCATCGCAATGTAGTGCAAGGCTTCTAGCGCGTCCAGTTTCACTTGAGATTTTTCGCTCCCGATTTGCCAGGGACGATCCTGCAGGAATTGAAGAAGCGCCTTCAGCCGTTCCTTGAATGACGCGAGGTCAAGCCGGCCCCGCATGAAACGCACTTGGTCCAGGCAGGCATCGAGAAAGTAGCGCGCGAAAGCGACCAGTTCCTCCTGAGAAAGTGGACCGCGACCATCCAGATCGTTGCGGCGCGGTAGATCCGCATTGTTGAGCCTTGCGTAGTACTGATCCTGGGTGCGGGCCAGCCCGCGCATGGGCGACCATAAGCCCTGCGCCAGTCCCATCGCATACAACACCAGATGCGAATGCAGGCGCGCGGCACGTCCATTACCGTCGATGAACGGATGGATCCACGTAAGCCGGTGATGGGAACAGGCAATGCCGATCAGAAGCGCTTCCGTGCCGGCTAGACCGCGATAATGTTCCGCCCAGCCCCCCATCAACCCTTCCACGGCGTTCCATGGCGGTGCGACATGGCGTCCGGCGGCTACGTCTTTGCCGCGGTATTCGCCTGGAACGACAGGCTCGCCTTCATTGGTAATTCGGTCGGACTCGGGCAACTTGCCGTAGAGCAGGGCATGAATCTCACCCACCAGTGACGGAGAGAATAGATCCTTCGGAGTTGTCCGCTCGAACCGACGCTCCAGCTGCTCTTCGACCTCCATATGCGCGACAGCCAAACGCTGCTTCTTCGCCAGCGCTGCGTCCGCGTCAAATTCCCGGCGAAGGGCGCGTTCGATGTCCGCCGGCCGGGTGTGCTGCCCCTCGATCTTGTTGGTGTAGTACGAGTTCATCGCGCGCAGCTTAGGGCGTAGCGCGCGAACCAGCGGCGCGCCCGCCTGCCCTCCGAGGCGATGGCACTCCGCGACGAGTTCGGCCGCCAGCTCGAGGAGCGGGCCCAAAACGCGGTTCTCCGGAAAAAGCGGCTGGAATAGGCTTAAGTCAGCCATCACTCTGGACACATGATTGGACACAAGTACGGACAGTTTATGCTGTGTATATCACTTTGACAAACATGATGTTTATAGACTGAGATGTGCTTTTCTGGACACTTTATTGGACAGATTATATGCACCGGTACTGAATAGCGATATTCACGTTATAAAACGTAGTCTTAATTTATAACAACGTTGACATTATAATATATTACGTCGTAGTATTAATTAATCTATTGTGCTAGGGGTGCAAAATGATCATTTGCTTCGAGTGCTCGAAAGATACGAAAGAGCAACTGGATAAGTTGATGGGCGCAGGTTCTTACCGAGATTACTCGGAAGTCATCGCGGTAGCCCTCGCCAACCAACTGCTCCTCCATGCCCGCTCAAAGGATCAGCCAGCTGTGGTTCTGGACCATTCGCTTGGAGCGGATGAATCAAGACGGGCAGGCGCAGCGGCCGGTATCGCAAGAGACGCAAGGAAGCTTGGTCGCTCAACCAGGGTTGAGCCAGCGCGCGATGACCTCTCTAGCTATGGGATTCCGGAGATCTTTAGAACTCATCCCGTCAGACCAACAGGACCAATAGCGGAACCTTCCAACGACACAACGGATAAGCGGAATATCCTGCCGCAAGAATCATGGATATTCGGTCAATACAACAAGCTGCTACCTGCGAAAGCAAGTTGTCGAGCTCTCTCAAATCTTCTAACGAGTGATAAGGGAATCGAGCTTCAGCAGGCTGCCAGGCAAATCGCCGCTGAAGCAAGAAATCTTGGTGCGCATCTCCTAATGCTCGATCGGCGGTTTCACCGAGATAGAGACGACATGTATTCCACGGCTTTTCCCGGGCCCGGCGACCCAGACAAGGGGCGCATTAGATACGCAAATCAGTTTGTAGGGTCCTTCAATAAGGAAGGCCGAATCTCGGGATTGCTCGTCGATTTGAAATTGATAGACCGATTGTCCCATCGTGACACCAGGATATCCCTCACGAATGCAGGCTGGACGTTTGGCCTGATGGACAATCCGGTGCTGGATAACGGGAGCGAAACGGATGCAGAAAAACTCTCTGGAGAAGAGGGGGCTTTTTTGTTGGCTCATATTGCCGCAAGTGTCCCCCGGGAAAGGTCTGCTTATATCGCTATCTTGTCCGCAATTGGGGAAGGTAGTAATACGCCTGACAAACTTCGGACCGCTCTAGAAGTTAGAGAGCTAGATAGCCATAAAGGGACGGCAGCGTTTCTAGCAACTCAGAGATCTGGCGCCATCTCTCGCATGAATGATCTTTCTCTGCTTTATCGTGATCGTGACGGTGTGCACGTTAAGTACATCATTACCGATGAGGGTCGCGCATACTTGGAGCGAATACAAAATGCATGATAGGACGTAGCAAGAAGTGTACTGAGAAAAGGGAGGCGTACCATCGCAACCTCGATTACCAGGATTCCCAACCGTGAGCTCGTCGTGTACGCGCTATATCTGTTAGGTGGCGACTCCACTTCCATCCACACAGAAGACATCGCACTTAAGTGCTTTGAGTTCTTTCCTACATCATTCTCATGGGCTAAGTACTCACAATACCCTGACAAGGACATTGTTCGTGTGGCTCTAACTGATGCGCGGAAGAAGTTGTACGGAGGTCTAGTCGAGGGGCGGTCGGGCCAAAAACGAGGACTGTCCGCAAAAACACAACGTCATCCGGTTGATGACGGTTGGATGCTAACAGCCGCAGGGATTCAATGGGCACTCGAGAATCGGGCTGAATTAGATCGGGTCGCGGATAGCGGTGAAGTGAAGGCACATCGGCAGCGGCTCCTCAAGCAACTAAAGCGGATTCGAGATCACGTACTGTTCGCGCACTATGTGGAGAATCCGAGGGACTTCTCTCCACCAATTGGAGCAATCGCAGACTTATGTCGGTGCCGAGTGGATGCGGAACCCGAAGTCTGGAAGGAACGCTTTGACAGAATAAGTCGCCAAGCGGTCGCTGCTGGCCAAGACGACGTGCGCGATTTCATCGCCAAGTGCCGTGAGGCATATATACGGCAGCGGTAAGCAGGGGAGTAAAAGCGATGTCTTCAAAGAAACCGCGAGAAATTCAGGCTCACCGCCGTGCCCTTATTCAGGCAGCCAAATTCACGATCCGTGATGTATACGATGCCATTGTCGAACTCGTCACTAATTCAGATGATCGATACCAAATACTCGGCAGTGACGGAACTATCGAAATCGAGATAGAGCGTCGTCGAGGTCAGAGCCCAAGCATAGTAAGGGTTCGAGACCGTGCCGATGGAATGGACGCAGATACCATGGAGAGGAAGCTGTCCTGGCTCGGTGGACGCGACAGCGGCTTGGAGAAAGGTGCAGAAGTCCGCGGTACTCACTCCCGGGGAGCGAAGGATATTGCTGCACTAGGTCGTGTAATCTTCGAGTCCATTGCGACCGATGGGCGCTACTATAGGTGCGAGATCACGCCGTATCTTGAATTCATTGAACCCGACTCGCGGACGGCCACTCCAGAGGTACGACAGAGCATTGGTATTCCAGAGGGTTCGGGAACACTTGTCACGATAGAACTTGATAAGAATCAGAGAATTCCGCAGCACGATAATCTGAAGGATCAAATTCAGCGGTTGGTACCTCTGCGCGGTATCCTGCGTGATGAGAAACGCAGGGTTGTCCTTAGAGACCTTGGCAAGGGCCGAGAGGAGAGGTTGGTTGTCCCTCATATTGAAGGAACAGCTCGCGTCAAGGAAGCTCTCCAGATTCCTGGATATCCAAGCGCGTACGCAAAGCTTTTTATTAACAGGGCTAAAGCTCGATTTGATCGCGAGCGGGATCGCTTCAGGCTTGGGGGCATTCAGATAGAGTCGAAGCGTGGAATTCACGAGGCGACTCTTTTTGACTCTGCATTAGAGTCGGATACCCACGCACATTGGTTCTTCGGGAGACTTGTCTGTCCTTATATTGATGACCTATGCAGAGAGTTCGACGACCGATTTGAGGCCCACGAACCGTCTTCAGACTACAACCCGACCTACCCTATGGATCCATCGAGGAGATCCGGTCTTAACCGAGAGCACCCATTTGTGCAAGCACTCTTCGGCGAGGCGCTCAAAAGGCTGAGACCACTCATCGAAGAAGAGAGAAAGCAAGAGGAACATCAGAAAGCTCAGATCGAGAGTGAAGCGACAAGAAAGCGACTCAATGCGCTAGAGAGGGCTGCTTTGGACTTCATGCGGGATTTTGGCGAGGAAGACGAAGCTGCGCGAGATCCCGACGGCAAGGACCCCGAAAGCCGCTTCATGGAAAGAGGCCATGCACTTTCTCCACCCTTCACGCAGATGATCGTCGGACATTCTCGGTTGTTTTGGTTAAGTGTCAGACAAGAGGCATTCCCCGAGCTTGCAGTCGGATCCGGTGTGCAAATAGAGTGCATGTCTCAGGAAATTGTTGCAGACAAGCACTACTGCGGGCTCGAAAAACATCCGACTCGCGAAGGGGTTCTCCGCGCAGTGTGGAAAGTGAAAGCGGTCGATGTTACGCCAGCTACAGGATTACGCGTACGAGTTGGACCAATTACTGCTGAGAGCGCAATAGAGGTATTGGCTTCTGAGGCAGACAGATATCGAGACGTTGTAGCACTGCAGTTTGACAAGAAACAATATCGCATCAGAACTGATCGAAAACGGAAAAAGATCCGAGTATTGGCTCCAATCCGTCTAGTGCCAAAACCTGTACCCTTCAGTGTAGAGGTGGATTCCGCGCACTTCGCGTTGAGTGGTCAACTGATGATGCAACCTAATGATTCTCTTCAAGTGGCCTATTGTGACCTGCTCTTGTCGTGTAATGGGAAAGAGGATTCGGCGTCACTGTTCGCACACTTGGGTAGTGCTGAAGCGACGGCAACTGTAACTTCCGTGCCTCCCCTAGGTGCGGACATGAAGATAAAGCTCGAAGACGTAGATTTGGGAAACCAGCGGTACCGCTGGCGTCAGAACGTCCTAGAAATTGCCGCCCGTCACCCATCTTTGCGAAGATATCTCGGCGACGCACAGCAACGCTTTCCCGGTCAGGAATCGAAACATTTTCGGTTACTCATTGCTGAAGTGGTAGCTGATGCTGTTTGTGCGCTTCTCGTTCGTCGAACTGTTCAAGCAAGCCCAGCAGAATTCGAGGATGCGGATTGGGACGCCTATTATGCCCTCTACAGCAAGTACATGACTGGATTCTTACCAAAAGCGCATCAGTTGCAGTGCCCCGAAGGATAAGCCACGGTGGGTACAGCGGAAGAGATCGGAGCCGATATACTTTGCAGTCTTGCTTGACACACCATTTACGACTCACAGCAGTTCGGGTCACCAGCCACGCTTCATCACGTCACGCCTCAACATGTCATGAATCATCATGTAACGATCCACCACGTCACGCTTCATCAAGCGGCGTGATGGCTCACGACTTCGAGGACGCGTCCGCCATCCGTGTTCCTGATCTCGGTGCGCACCGCGGCGAAGCTGCGGCCTTCGTGGAACCGTCGTGATGTGATCGTCAGCGCCCGGCCCTGGCCGGGGCTGATGTACCAGGTCGCGATGGCGGAGAGCTGGGGATGCTGCGGCGCCGCGGCGCGCGCCGTGATCGCCGCGAGCCCCAGCAGCAAGCCGCCCTGCACATGGCCGACGCGGTTGCCGTGCTGCGGGCCGAGCTTCACCCTGCAACGCGCGCCCTGATCAGTCGGAGCGGGCATGATCCCCCAGAAATGCTCGATGAACGCGCGCTGATCGTCAGCGCGCCTCAACGCGGAATTGCATGCCCTCAGCACAACGCGCTCGTCGGGTTCGAGATCTTTCAGTTTGAGCGGCGAGACCGATTCGCCGCTTTCGCGTTGCCATGGCAGCGGCGCGAGA
>CAZJQQ010000113.1:0-7009 GCA_964548075.1 uncultured Clostridia bacterium
AAAGAGCCGTTCACATTCACCCAGACCCGATGGGGAATCGTCGTCACTCCTTGCATCGATACTTCCACCTGCGCCTGAGTGTTAGCCGTTCGATCGATGCGCTGCAATGTGAGCGACTGAACGATCGCCTCTCGCCCAACGACCGAGCCAAAGAAGTTCTCCCGCTCTCCATTGCGCAAGCCCGAGAAGTAAATAGTCCTGTCTCTCCGCTCTACCGAGTAGCTGAAGCTGCGGGCACTGGAAGGATGCGCGTCTGCATTGACCTGTTCTATCCGCAAGCCCTTCTCTTTGCCTTCAACTATCAAGTACGCGCGAGCGTCGGTGTAGGCAGCGTCCAGGCCCGTGCCGTAAAACTCGATGGCCGATAGCTGGTTCTTATCGCCGGCTATCACATTGATCGGGATTTGCTCGCCATCAACGTACATCTGCAAATGGTCGGGGTCGGGGTTCGGGTTGAGGCCTGCCGCAACTAACTCTGTTAACGAAAGCCTGTACCAGTCTTCGCGTCGCACGGAGACTTTCACCGCCGACGCGCCGGCTGGAACGGGCTGGACTGCGGCCTGGCCTGAACTGGCGCGAGCGGGCGCTCTGCGCTCAACAGGCGTGCTTGCTTGAGGAGCCTGGGGTTTGCCGATGCGACTGAGAACCGCCGCGTCGCTCTGTGCTGGAGGAGTTCCACCAACCAACTGCGGCGAGACAGGCCCGTGCCAGTTACTCTGACCATTGAGGTCGATGTCTTCGAGCCAATACTGAGCGTTCTTACAATCGGCACTGGGCGATCCGCAATCCGCGATTCTTGAGTCCCACCACGAGTAAGTGCGCCCGGTCTGCAGCCTGGTTTGGCCCGTCAGCAGCGCAGACCCTGCGACCGTTTCCGAGTTGACCAGTTCCTTCTGGCCGGCTCTTTCTCTGTAGATATTGAAGCCGAGGTTGTCTGCTTCGAGGCCGGTCTTCCATTCGAGGTAGACGCCACCGTCATAGCCCGTGGCCGTGAACTTCTCGAGCTTGACCGCGGTTGGCCCGGATGCTGTGAACTTGCCGTTGGTCAAGGTGGAAGAGGGACTGCCTTCGTTGAAGGTAAAGTTGGTCCAGGTCAGCGGGGTCATCGCTCCCTGCGCGCCCGCTACGTTGAACTTGAGGAAGATCAATGTGCCTTGTCCTGAAAGAGCCACGGTGTTGAAGGCGACGATGCGAACCTGTCCGGGAGTGGAGGTATTGGGAGTGATACTCCAGCCCGCGCTCAAGGTGCCGACGGTCTCGAAGGCAGGGCTTGCGAGTTGAATGACACCGGCGGTAGGGAAGGTAAAGGTGAAGTCGTAAGCGATGATGCCCTGTCCAGTCG
Organism: uncultured Clostridia bacterium; assembly: GCA_964548075.1. Classification (GTDB taxonomy): domain Bacteria; phylum Acidobacteriota; class Blastocatellia; order UBA7656; family UBA7656; genus Onstottus_A. The sequence continues at coordinate 1,343 of CAZJQQ010000113.1, forward strand.
TGTTGTCCACGAAGACAGGAACCATGACGTTGGCCGCACCAGGAGCAGCCGCCTGATCGGGCAGAGAGACCGCAACGTTGCCGCCGCCTGAAGGACCACCAATAAAACCTTTCGGAGAACCTTCAGGTCCGGCAGGAATCCAGTTGCCGGAGACATCGCCTACCAGCACGGCGCCATAGTTTTCATTAGGGAGGTTGCCGCTGAGAGTAGGATAAGGGCGGCTTGCAGGAATGAACTTCCAGGTGCCGGCGATGCCCGGGTTAGAGATACCGGCAACGGTTTGAGCGATGAGGCCGGCGTCGAAAGCGGAAAGAGCGCCGTTGTTGCTGGAATCACCCGCGAGCGTCTGGCAGGAGGTTGGCGTCGCGATACCGGCGACGTACTGAGCCACCAGAGCGGCGTCGAAAGCGGAGATGCCGCTGACGGCTCCTGTTTTGGAGGGCGCGACCGTATAAGGACCAGCGCCAAGGTTGTTGAGTTGATAGGAGCCTGTAGCATCCGTGGTGGTAGTCGCGGAAGGAGAGCCGCTGGTACTGGCGACTGTGACGTTCGGGATTTTCTTGGTTTGGTCAATGCAGTAACTGATTGTGCCTGAGATTGAGTTGGAGGGAGCCGGACCTTGACTAGCCTGCCAGAAGCCGCCGTCGAGAGTGAAGCCGCCGCCAGAGGAACTGCCGAGAATGCCCTGACCGATAGTGCCGGTGACGTTTGTGTTCCCGTTGGTGCTTGAGCCGCCTCCGCCCGCGACGACGGAGGGATGAAGCGTGTAAGGCCCGCCCGATTGTTGCATGGAAGCGGACGAAAAAAACGCCCCCGGAAGGCCGGCCAGCACCAAAGCACAGGTGGTGGCAATTAGAGAGTATCGGAGAGCAAGCCTTACATACGGTTTCATCTTCATCACCTCAACTCAAGCCAATAGTTCTCACCTCGCATCGCCAGTGGTTACCATGTTCGCTTATGCGTCTTGGCCGCATGGCGAGTGTTCAGCGCTGTGGCTCTTCAAACGCATCCGGCTGCCAGATAAGTTCTGCGCTCGCTTTTGAGCTTCTCCTCTTCGGCTGGGATCCGATGTTCGCTCGCTGCGGTGTCTTGTCGAATTCTCGAGCCTTGCCAGGAGACTTTCATTCCCTGAAACTGTTCCGACCTGGCTCACGTCTGATCCTTCGAATTGTCACTCGTTAATCAAGGAAACACCGGCAGCTTTGTCACATTGTTGTTGGCATTCGTCACCCAGATATTCGCGCCGTCAAAAGCGACTCCGAAGGGATCAGTTCCGACCGCAAACGTTCCCTGAACCGCACCGTCGGTGGCACGGAGTTTTGTCACAGTATTGCTGGTGATATTCGCCACCCAGATATTTGCACCGTCAAAAGCGACTTGGCTGGGATTACTGCCGACCGCAAACGTTCCCTGGACCGCGCCGTCGCTCGCCCGCAGCTTTGTCACATTGTTGCTGCTAAAATTCGCCACCCAGATATTCGCGCCGTCAAAAGCGACTCCCAAGGGAGCAGTGCCGACCGCAAACGTTCCCTGAACCGCGCCGTTGCTGGCCAACAGTTTTGTCACATTGTTGGTGCTGTAATTCGTCACCCAGATACTTGCGCCGTCAAAAGCGACTCCGAAGGGATCAGTGCCGACCGCAAACGTCCCCAGCACCGCGCCGTCGCTGGCTCGCAGTTTTGTCACATTGTTGCTGCTATTCGCCACCCAGATATTTGCACCGTCAAATGCGACTCCGTGGGGATTCGTGCCGACCGCAAAAGTTCCCTGAAGCAAACCGTCGCTGGAGCGCAGTTTTGTCACATTGTTGCCAGGGCCCAAATTCGTCACCCAGATATTTGCGCCGTCAAAAGCGACTTCTTGGGGATTAGGGCCGACCGCAAAGGTCCCCAGGACCATGCCGTCGCTTGCTCGCAGTTTTGTCACATTGTTGCTGTTAGCATTCGACACCCAGATATTCGCGCCGTCAAAAGCGACTCCTTTCGGACCACTGCCCACTGCGACCCTTTGCCCAAGCAGATCCCAGCGAAGCGACCCAAGCAAAGACAAATTGCGGCTGTTTGGAAAAGTGTCTGCCGCGAGCTTCTCCTGCGTTATCGAACCATCAGCGAGCTTTGGCGCGGTTACTGAACCGTCCGCGAGTTTGCCCGTTGTTACCGAAACATCATTGAGCTTTGGCGTGGTTACCGAATCGTCCGCGAGTTTCGGCGTTGTTACCGCCAAGTCCGCGACCTTATTCGTCGTTACTGAGCCGTCCGCCAGCTTCCCCGTGGTTACCGCACCGTTTGAGATTTTATTGGTCGTTACATTGTTGTCGCGGAGAGCCACTTGCGTTACTGATCCGGCACCTAGCTTTTCGGCGGTTACCGAACCGTCGTCGAGATTGGCACCATTCAGAGTATTCAAGCCCGAACCGTTGCCGGAGATTGTGCCGGTGAAGGTCTTGTTTCCGCCGATGGTCTGATCGGTGGTCAGGTCGGCAAAGTTCTTCGTTGGCGAACCCGTTCCGCCGCTGGCAAGCGGCACAACGCCCGTGATGTTACCAGCCGGAAGTCCCGCGTTCGCGACGGTACCATTTATTTTCGAGCCGTCGATCGAAACAACATGCCCGTTAGTCACACATAAGACACACGCCGCTGATAACGAATCTGCCGCATTCGCTCTCAAAGTTTTTATCGAATACGGCGAACTTGTTATCCGCTGGCGAGGGATCAGCAGCGTGTAGGCACCGACGCTCGCACCGGGGCGAACCGAGATCTCCAGGTGATTGTCCGTCGGGGAATCAAACGGCGCGCTACCGAAATCCAGATTCACCGTGAAAACTCCGGCGGTGACCAGAACATTTTCGAGCAAAATATCCCCGCTAACCGGCAATCCTCCGGATTCCGAACCCCAGATAGTGAATTTAAAATCGTATTGCCCGTTCGCCGCCACGCTGCCGTCGGTCAGCTTGCCCTGATAGGTAAAGCTGCTCGTCTGCGCCCACGCTGTTGCTGCCGTCAGGCAAACAAAGATCAAGGTGATAATAATGCTGCGCAAAATAGGATTCGTCGTCATTTCAATTACTCCTTTTCTACTGACAAGCTGCCTGTCAGAGTTGGTTTTCAACAGGCAAAGCCACACAAAATCTTAAGAAAGGCGGGCAGCAGTCTCGTTACATCGAAGCGAGGCGAGTAGGGATAATTTGCTCTTACCGACATCTGGCGCTCTCGTTATTTGCAAATGTCGGCGTCGGATTCATCGAGCAAACGATTTGCTTCAAACTGTCGATCTGTTTCTGCTGGCGCTCAATCTGTTTTTGTTGGGCTTCAATTTGCCGTTGTTGTTCCTGAACAGCATTCACACGGACGACTCCGACGCGGTCGTACTTCACCCCTTCGATTTCGCCTTTGGCGTTGGTCGTCGTAAACAGCGGTTCGACTCTCGCTCCACGCTCGCACTTTTGATCACACCCTCCGGCACTAAGGCTTCTCGATCAGTTTCTTCATCGACTGCTCCAGGGCTGCCACCCTTTCACGCAAGGCGACACTTTCCTCATGCAAGGCGATATTTTCCTGTTTCAATTGCTCAACCGTTTTCTGTTGTTGCTTGATCGCTTCAACCAACAGAGGCGTTACTGACGCATAAGCGACGGTGTAAAAGCCTCGATCGTCCTTTGCCACTGCTTCTGGAAAGACTGGCTCTACCTCTTGAGCAATGAAGCCAACCTTGCGGCCTTTGGCAAAGTTCATCTCAGGGAATTCTTCTTGTCGCCAGTCATAGCTGACTCCGCGCAAACGGAGGACTCTATCGAGCGCGTCTGAGATGGGTTGAATGTTTCGCTTGTAGCGCAGGTCTGAGACATCCTGATAAGGGCCAACGCCTGAGACTGAGCCGTTGACCTGAATACCGGAGCTTGGAAATACGACGCTTGAAATAGCTGTTCCGGTTCCGCGATTAACCTGGAGCCATTTGGTCTCACCCATTTCGACATCATTCAATGCAGAAAAGACTAGGGCAATTGGTGCCGCATAGTTTTGCCAGCGTTTCTCGTCCGGATTACCGCTCGTGAAATTCAGTGAGAACCGCGGGAAACTGTCGTTTTCCACTCTTACGTTTTCACCAACAACGTGCATTCTGTATTGTGGCGAAGATGTGCCGATCCCAACGTTTGTGCCGGGTGCAGAGATCCTTCCCAAGACTAAGGAATTGCTTCGTGTGACAGAAGCTTGGGAACCGATACTTGTAGCGTTTATGATCCCGGCAGCACCGTCCGCCAGATTGCCGATGAAGGTATTGCTGTGTTCTATTGTGTTCGATGACCCGCTGCCTGCACCGAGAAACGTGTTGGCGCTGCCGGTGGTGTTGTTCGGACCAGCCCTCTTGCCCACAAACAAGTTACTTGCACCGTCCATGTTCGATATGCCCGCCTGCGTCCCCAAGAATGTATTGTCAGAGCCGCTGATGTTTCCCAATCCCGCCAGCGAGCCTACAAAGACGTTGCGGGAGCCGGTCGTGTTCGTACCGCCGGAACCCTGCCCGAAGAAAGAGTTGAAACTACCAGTGCTAGCGGGGCCGCTGAAAGCCCCGAAATAAGCGTTGGCGACTCCCGCTGCGTTAACCAACCCCGCATCTCTTCCGAAGAACGCGTTGTTGAAGCCTGTGTTTACTTGACCGGCTCCAATTCCCACAAAGACATTGTCGAATCCGGCAATGCCAAGCACACGATTGCCGCCGATGTTGTATTGTGTCGTTGCGTTAAAAATGTTCGCGGTTCCTACGTTGATCTTGAAATTCGCCGCTTGAAGCAATGCCGTTTGATTCTGAATGTAGTTGGTGCTATCCGCAGGCACACTCGCTACCGGTATCAAGCCACTCACCTGACTGCCGGACACGCTGCTGATTTGACTGTCCGTCACGCAATTGACACACGCCCCCGATAGCCCGTCGGCAGTCGCTGCGTTCCGACTCTTGATCGCATAGGGCGTCGAGGTGATCTGCTGCCGTGGAGTGAGTGGCGTATACGCGCCGGTTTGATCGAACGGACGAACGCCTATCTCTAAAAACTGTGCGCCGTTGTTGTTGAAATTGCCGTCGTCGAAATCCAGTTGCACGCTGAAGATGCCGTTAGTCACTGGCACGTTGTCCTTCTCCACCGTGCCAAGAGCTGTACCCCCCGAAGGAGCGGCGAAGATTTGAAATCGCAAATCATACTGCACAGTGGCTGGACCGCCGCCATCAGTCAGCCGTCCTTGATAGGTGAAGGCCGTGTTCTGCGCAAGCGCCGCTTCTCCATGAAAAGAGAAAAGAAGAGCGACCATGACAGCAGACACAATATTGAAAATCGAGGTAAAACGCTTCGGCATAACTGCTCCTTCCGAAGGAGAAGTTCGGCGAACACTCAGTCAGCCCGGAGCGTCCGGGTGGTTAGTATCCTCCGCAAGTTTCTCCTTCTATTCGTCTCCTATTACCTAACGCGACAAGTCTCTCGAGAAACTTTCATCGAACCCTCAGATTGGTCGAATACGCTCGATCGATCGTGTGATTAGAAGTGGGACTTCTATCAGTCAATTCGCTACTCGTTGCCTGCAAGACTCAGGGCCGCCAAGAATCCCCAACTCCGCCAGGAGTTGCATGTTTAGTGTGCCGAGCATGTTCGTGAGCTTGGAGGTGAAAGTCCTCTACCCA
>CAZJQQ010000114.1:0-5855 GCA_964548075.1 uncultured Clostridia bacterium
TGAAGGCAAGGAAATCCAGTTCAAGGCGGAGTTCATCAACGCCTTCAACCATCCACTGTTTCCCGCTCCGGTTTTAGATCCGACCAATGTTGCTTTTGGCAGCGTCAATCCGTCCCTGCAAGCGAACTATCCGCGACGTATTCAGTTGACGGCGAAGTTCCGTTTCTAAGCCAAGCCACATCGCTCAGGCTTCATTTCACTCAATTGTCTGTCGCCTCTTCCTCGGCACGGTTCAGGTAAAGCTTTCCTTCATAATCAATCAGTCCCAGCCTCACCCGGTTGAGCCAACCGTGCCGACCGAGCACATTGCGGTTGTAGTCTTCGTGAGCAGCAAAATAGACTACCGAGTCAAACTCCATCCCGGCCACGATCAGCGTGACTATGTGGCCGTAAGCCCGGAATGACCCGGTCGCGGTACTGAAATCGCGCGGGTCTCCGTGTTCAATGTCGAGACCGAGCAGTTCGCCCTGAAACCGGCGAAAGATGCAATCGGAAGAGCCGGTATCAATCTTGGCTAGACACGATGCTTCGCATCTGGGCAATCGCAGGATTACCGGCACGCTGATGCCTGGTTGTCCTGGATCGTATTCGGCCAGTGTTGAGAAGGATAAATGCCACGGCATCGCTACCAGCCTCCGAAAGTTTCTTCTGCTTCAGTCTCAATGTAAGCGAGGAAAGGAACGCTGACCCCGGCGCGGGCAGCCGCCTGCCATACGTCACGTTCCTTCGCGCCGGAGGCAATCAGTTGCTCTTCCTTGAGAGCCACAAACTGCCCGCGATACGATTCACGGTTCTGCTTGATCCATGCCATCTCGCGCGAAAAATCACCAGGTTCCGTTGGCTTTCCATTCTCCGCACCGGCTTCGGTTTGAGCGACCAGAAAATCTGTCAGGGCTTTGCGGTCTTCTTCAGACAGGAGCCTGACCTGCTGCTTGATTTCATTGAGTGTCGGTGTTGACATCTGACGACCTCTCCTTTCACAGACAATTCTACCGCATGAGCTTCGTGGTCAGAAGCTATCGCTTCACCCCGCCGTCCAGTTGAGCACGACGGTGAACGCGCAAGCAATTGAATCTTGCCAACCTGCTCGCGAAGGTCAGAGTGGTCACTTGAAATCGCTGAGCCTGACGACATCGCTGCTTGGCGTGGCTCGCAAGACAAGGAGTTGTCTGCCGTCATGTGAGCAATCGAAAGCCCAGATTTGATCGGTTTTGAAGTCCGTCACCTGTTTAGGCTGCCTGCCGTCCAACGGTTGAATCCAGATGTTTCGGTTCTCGGTGTATGTCAGAGCGCGGCTGTCCGATGTCCAGCCAAAGTCATCCTCCGGCCCGCCCAGGAGATCGAAAACCTTGATCGGCTCGCCGCCTTCAAACGGAATGACCGCCGTGCGAAAGGCGGCGGCGGCCGTGGCCGAGCGGTATTGCGGTGAAGAGTACATACAGGCGATCCATTTGCCATCGGGCGAAACCATTGGCACCATAGCGTTGACGTTCTCGCCCGTTACGGGTACGGTTGCGCCCCCGTCAACCGGCACGCGACGAATCTGCCCGCCGGCCGCAGTCAGCTTAGAGTAAACGACCCACTTGCCATCGGGCGTGAGGCCCGGCTGGACGCCGCCGTCCTCGGTCAATTGCTTGAGGTTGCCTCCGTCGGCATCCATGCGCCAGATGTTGAGTGCCCCTGCGATGGAGGCGGTAAAAACGATGTAGCGGCCATCGCGCGTCATAGAAGCAGATAGACTCGCGTCGGCAGCGTCGTTCAACTGCTTCCGATTCTTTCCATCAGCATCAATGATATAAACGACGCGTTTGCCGCTTGCCATTGAGTCGTAGACGATCCGATTGTCAGGCGTCCATGAAGGAGATTGGACGGAGTTGTCCCCGGATATGATTTGTCTGGCGCGCCCGGCATCCCCATTCGGCGCAATCGAAAGATTCAACTGCGGGTTGCGTTGAACGGCGACTATGATTGACGAGTCTGCCGTCAGGCTCACGTTGTCATACGCGGTCAAGTCGTTGGTAATCTGCTTGGCTGTGCCTTCCGGGTAAGAGACGAACCAGACTTGACTCAAGAAGCCGAAGGGCCGGTCTGATGCAGTCATCACAAAGCCGCTGCCCTCGCGCAGCCACGCCAGGCGCCCGACGCTCCACCACTTTTGAGAAGAAAGCTGTCGCTCTTTCCCATCTTCGACATTCACTTCAATGAGCTTGAACGAGAAACCATCATTGATATTGAGGATCGAACAGACGATGGTCTTGCCGTTGGACGACCAACTTGGCTCGCCAACTCTTTCCGCCATCCCGCGCGTCAGCAATTTGCGCTCTCCGGAGCCGTCTGTCTTCATTACAATCAAGGCGCTCTCACCGCTCCCCTCTATGCGGCGCGCAAAAGCCACGCGCTGGTCGTCAGGAGCGAGCGCGATGCTATTGACCTTGGTAATTTGGCTGGCGCTGCTGCCGACATTCCCGCTCAGCTTGCGCATGTCGCCACCCAACACCGTAATTTTATAGAGACCGTCGTCGGCTTTGTCATTGCTTGAACCGACGAAGTAGACGTAATTGCTGTCGTGCGAAAAGATGAGTCCTCTTTTGCCCAACTCGGCGGGCGCGACGATCTCCTTGTCGCTATTGGTGGCGACATGTTTGAGCCAGAGACTCTGCCTCCCGGCTTCCGACGTTACATAGACGACGTATTTGCCGTCGGGGGAAATCGCGGCATTCGTGGCTCTGCCGATACTGGTGAGCCTGCTGATGCTCATTGTCTGGGAAGAGGCTAACGGCGACAAAGGGCGGTCCTGAAAAGACACTTTGTAGAGGACGAGACCGACTCCGGCGATGACTAGAGCTGAGGCCGCGAACGCGAGCAATAAACCTTTCCTGTAACTCCTGACCTTGCCGGTCAAAGACTCTTTGCCGGTCGCAGTTTGCGTCGCCTGCGCTTCGCCCGTGCGCTGTGCCGGCAATTCAGTCTCAACCAGCAGGGCGCGTTCTTCGTTCGGCGTCAACGCTTCTTCGGCGCCCTCGGCCGACGGCGCGCGTTCCAACTCCGCCGCGATCTCCAGCCGCTGCTTGAGGCGGCGCAAGTCCGTGAGCATTTCCCCGCTCGTTTGATACCTGTCATCTCTATCTTTCGCCAGCGCCTTGGCCACGATTCGCTCCAACGCTGCGGGCGTTCCTTCGAAGTAGCTCGCGAGCGGTACGGGCGGGCGCTCCAAAATCAAGGCGATACAATCGCTCATCGTCTCACCCTTGAACGGCGTCCGTCTTGCCAGCATTTCGTAAAGCACGACGCCCAAACTCCAAACGTCTGTGCGCGCGTCCGTCGCCAGTCCGCGCACCTGCTCCGGTGACATGTACTGTACTGTGCCTATGATGAGACCCGGCTCTGTGTGGATAAGCGACTGTGTCGGCGCCCTGTTGTCGACGGTCATGACTCTTCCGGTGAGTTTGGCGAGTCCAAAGTCCAGGACTTTGACCAGGCCATCCCTGCGCAACATGATGTTCTCCGGCTTAATGTCGCGGTGCATGATCCCTGCCGCATGTGCCTCGGCCAAAGCGCCAGCTACTTGAACGGCCGTATCCAGGGCTTCATTCAACTCCATCGGCAACCGTGCCATGCGCTGGCGTAGCGTCTCCCCATCTATGAATTCGGTTACCAGATAGTGCGTCCCCTCGATCTCACCGATTTCGTGAATGGTGATGATGTTCGGATGGTTAAGCGCCGACGCCGCGCGTGCCTCCTGCTCGAAGCGCCGCACCCGCTCGGCATCTTGAGTGAATTCGGCGGGCAGCAGCTTGATGGCGACCTTGCGGCTCAATCGCGGATCGTGCGCGAGCCAGACTTCACCCATGCCGCCGCGGCCCAGCAGCGACAGGATTTGATAAGCGCCGATCTGAGATGGCGCATTCGCTGGCTGGTGATTCTCGGCGGCAGACAAGGACTCGTCAGCCAACTCCCTGGCCGCGACCTCCAGGACGGGGGCTTCGATGAAACTGGCTGTTTGACCCTCATAGGCAAGTAGTGACGCGACTTCCCGGCGCAGGTCATCGTCACCCGCGCAGGCTTCGTCGAGGAACACCGCGCGCCCCGACGGCTCGCGTTCCAAAGCCGCGTGATAGAGATGCTCGATCTGTGCCCAGCGTTCAGGCATTCGATTTCTCTCCGCGCAGTCTTCGCAATAACCAGGACTTAGCCAATCGCCAGTCCCGATGGATGGTTTCAACCGAGACATCGAGCGCTTCGGCTGTCTCTGCCACGCTCAGCCCGCCGAAGAAGCGCAGTTCCACCATCTGGCTCTTGCGCGCGTCAATTCGAGCCAGTTCCTGGAGCGCCTCATCGAGCGCCAGCAGACCTTCATCTGGTTGCTTGCTGATCACAAGCGCCTCGTCGAACGAGACCTGCCGCGCGGCGCCTCCTCGCTTTTGGCTGTGGCGCTCGCGGGCGAGGTCCACGAGCACCTGACGCATCAAGCGCGCGGCTACACCGAAGAAACTCCTGCGGTTTTCCACCCTTACCTGATCGGCGTCAATCAACCGCAAATAAGCTTCGTGAATAAGCGCGGTGGTTTGGATCGTATGGCCCGGGCGTTCACGGCGCATATGGCTCTTCGCAAGACGGCGCAATTCGGCGTAGACCAACGGCATCAACTGATCGAGCGCGGTTTTGTCCCCGTCGCTCCAGGCCAGGAGCAGTTGGGTGACTTCATGTGAATCTGGCGCCTGCATAGGTTGCTTTCCCTCAGTTCAGGTTGGCTCAGACCACGCTGAACTGCCGGTTACGTCAACTCTCACTTTTGCGGTCAGAAAAAACCTTCCAACCCCCTTGCAGTTTTTCATCGCCGTTTCCGCATGGTGTAGTGAGGCGCGAAGAACGGTTTGAGCCGATGAAGCTGCTGCGTTCGAGTCACAAGGTGCGTCAGCGGCTTCATCTTATTCCACATTTCGGAGCAGAGCAATTCTACATCCGCGTGGCGGGTTTCTTTCACGGGCGGCGCATGTATCAGTGGGAGCAATGAAGAACGAAACTGAAAGGAGATGCTTATGAACCGCGCCGAAGCCAGTTGACAAGAGGGCAGCGCGGCGAGCGAGGCGTCAGCACGGGGCTTACCCGGTTGTCAATCCGCTTTCTTGGAAGATGGTGGTGAAGCAGTTGGTCGCAAGATCGATTCCACCGAGTCCACCCGTAGGCCGGTCAGCTACACCCGGGACCTTTAAGCGCCAAAGGAGATGTTATGAAAAGGCAAATGAATCCGCATACCCATTCCTTAGTCACTCTACCGACCCGCGCGCGGTTCGGTCTCGTGTCGCTGTTCGGCGCCACGCTCCTGGTATGCTTGCTGGCCAGCGCCACGAACGTCAAGGCACAACAGCCGACCTGGAAGCCGACCGGCTCACTCGGCACCGCGCGCAATGGACACACAGGCACTTTACTGGCGAACGGCAACGTGCTGGTCGCTGGGGGCACGTTGGGAAACCCCGACTACCACCCCGGCGCTCTCAACAGCGCGGAGCTGTACGACCCGGCTACGGGGAGGTGGAGCATCACCGGCAATCTCAACACAGCGCGCGAGGGTCACACAGCGACGCTGCTGTCCAACGGAAAGGTCCTTGTTGCGGATGGCGACAGCGCGGAGCTGTACGACCCGGCCACGGGGACATGGAGCATCACCGGCAATCTCAACACAGCGCGCAACGCTCCCACAGCCACGCTGTTGACCGACGGTAAGGTCCTGGTCGCGGGGGGCTACTACAACAACAGCGCTCTCAACAGCGCGGAGCTGTACGACCCGGCTACGGGGACATGGAGCATCACCGGCAATCTCAACACAGCCGGCGGTGGTACAGCGACGCTGCTGC
>CAZJQQ010000115.1:0-5486 GCA_964548075.1 uncultured Clostridia bacterium
CGGCTGAGGCTCGGTCCTCTTATGAGAAAGCTCTGGCGCTGACCCAACAGGAACCCGAGCGTCAATTCCTGCAAGAGCGGATTCGGCAGTTGAAATAAGAAATGATAGCCCGCGTACATGCCATCGAGCAGCAGAAAATCGCAAAACAGCAGGCCTGACCCCGGTTTCCGTTTCTGACCCCGGTTTCCATTTCAATTGATCCCACTGCCAATCGAGAGCTTCAGATCATTACTTACGCAAAGCGATGACGAGCTACGAACAATCGGCGCGCAAAGCGCAAGATTTCGTATTCAGCAAGTTCCGCAAGTGAGTGAAGTTGGAATCTCAGCCTACCCTGCGTTATCATTGCGATCCTGAAGCGACTTTGGAACGATGACAGTCGGAAACACCTCTCCTCAAAGCGAGTCCACCAGTCCGATGCTGCCTGGGTCCCGCATGCTCGCAGAGGGCCGTGGCTGGTCCGTCAAGGACCTGGTCTGCACTGCCGGACCCCAAGATTCTCCATTTGAGGAAAGGAATGATCATGTTTCCATCGCCGTGGTTCTGACCGGATCTTTCGGGTTTAAGTCAGCGCGTGGCGCAGTTGTTTTTTCGCCCGGTTCGTTGTTACTAAGCGGCGCCGGCGAAACGTATGAGTGCAGCCACGAGCACAGCATCGGTGATCGTTGCCTTTCTTTTCAATACGATACCAGGTTCTTTGAGAGAATTGCGGTTGATTCGACCGGTCGAGCGCAAATCACCTTTCCAATTCATCGACTTCCCCAGTTACCTTCGCTATTGCCCCTGGTTGCCCTGGCGTATCTCGGGCTTATACGCGCGCCGTCGGTTGATTTTGAAGAGTTCGCGCTTGAGCTGGCGGGACGAGTACTAACCACTTGCTCCGAGACCAGTCCAAGCAGCGAGGCGGCCACAACCTATGACGAGCGGAGGATTGCGACCGCGATAAGATTTATCGAGTTACACTTCGCGCAGCCAATCAGTATCGGTGGACTCGCCCGGCTGGTTGGCCTCAGCCCGTTTCATTTTCTACGTACCTTTCGCCGCGTGGCGGGAATCACGCCTCATCAATTCCTCTTACGGAGACGATTGCGAGAAGCCGCCTGGTTGCTAAGAACCTCAGCAAGGCCTGTGCTGGATATTGCGCTCGACTCTGGCTTTGGCGATCTCTCCAATTTCAATCACTCGTTCCGCGCCACCTTTGGGACCAACCCAACCAAGTATCGAGTCTCGTCGCCCGGCGCATTGCCGCGATTAGCCGATCATCCTGCCTGACAGCAATTTTTCCCAAGCCTCCAGCAGTCCCGGGTGCTAGAATCGAAAATGCCGCGGCTGATTCGACTATCTTATGAAAGCCTGCAATATGAAACGAATGCTACCCAAGTCGCCGGCAAAGATAACGGAGGAACAAACACCTCGGAGGGAGGATGTATGGAATGTATCCGCCGATGCTTACATGAATGAGCCGGTAAAATACCCTGCACTTTGTGTTACAAACTTGAAAGAAGAGGGTGCAAACGTCGCCGACTCGTACCGGAACATGGTGATCAATCGGATAAATGGTAGCTGCCTCAGGCTGGCGGTTTTCGAAGGTGAATATAGCTGGCACTATCACCCGACGTCCGACGAGCTGTTCATTGTCGTGGAAGGAAACCTCGCCATCGACTTGGAGGAGGGGCGTGAACTCCTGCTCGGTTCCTGGGAGAGTGTGACCATCCCGGCAAACACGATCCATCGCACGCGCGCGATCGGGCGGACTGTGAACTTATGTTTCGAAGAGTTAGGTGCGGAGACCGTATTTATCGACCGGGCGGCGAAACTAGCGGTTGCACCAAAGCCGGCGCAGCCGACGTAGTTGTCTTCGTTGCGAGTCGTTGCGCCGGTCCGTGAACCTGGCGTTCGGCATCTTCTCCCGCAAGGACGTGGCGGGAACGTTTCAGCAAGGCTAAACGACGGCATAACCTGACAATTTGAAATCTCAAGGCATGAATATGGCACATAACAGAATGAATCCTAAGGTCGATTTCTTTTTTAGTAGAGCCAAAAAGTGGCAGGAAGAATTGGAGAAGTTGAGAATGATTCTTCTTGACTGTGGGCTGACCGAAGAATTGAAGTGGGGTGTTCCTTGTTACACATTTCGGAAACGTAACATAGGTTTAATACATACATTCAAAGAGTACTGTGCGCTGCTGTTCTTCAAAGGCGCCTTGTTAAAGGATGCCAAAGGTATTCTGATCCAACAAACGAAGAATGTGCAGGCGGCGCGCCAGATTCGGTTCACCACTGTTCGGGAAATAGTTAAGATGAAACCCATCTTGAAAGCCTATATCAAAGAAGCCATTGAGGTGGAAAAGGCCGGCTTGAAAGTGAATCTCAAGAAGACTTCAGAATTTAAGATGCCCGAAGAATTTCAAAATAAGTTGGACGAGATGCCTGCCTTGAAGAAGGCTTTTTATGCATTGACGCCGGGACGGCAGAGAGGATACCTACTCTATTTGTCTGACCCCAAGCAATCACAAACTCGCGCGGCAAGGGTTGAAAAATGTACGCCGCGAATTCTCAATGGAAAGGGATTAAATGATTAAGGCTGCCACCAAACGTTCGATTCTTCGCGTGATTCACCTCGTCTTGGGCATTCCGATACTCGGTTACATTTATAGTCCGTTTGCCGAACTTCCAAACTACGCCGCCGTTACTCGGTTTGTCTTCGCTCCGGTAATCATCCTTGCGGGATATTGGATGTATGCAGGCGTAGTCTTCGCGGTGATTGGGGTTGCGTTATGGCTCGGCGCATATCGCGTGTCTGGAGTTGGGGCGGCTATCGTGAGTCAGGCCGCGCTGTTCATCGCGCGGAAGGTTTGGTTGGTGATTCGTGCGCGACGTTCAAAGTGATCGTGGCTATCCATCCAGTGCAGCCAACCGTCACTCGGTGCGTGGTCAGTAGTTCACCCCGAACTTCGGAGCGGGAGGCGTGCGTTCGAGCGGAAGTTGAAGACTCGGCATGATTGAACGAGTTAATCATGGCCAAAGCACTCATCACAACTAAACCGGTATCGGCGCTCGCGGCAAACGCGGCGTGGACGTCGATTCCCCTCGGTAATACTCTTCGCAGTTCTGTTGCTGAGCTTGCTCGAACGCGAATACGATCCGACGTGGCGCTTCATCGGCGAGTACGCGCTGGGAACATTTGGCTGGATGATGCCTCTCGCTTTTCTCGCATTTGCCATCAGCCTCTTCACACACGCCTTGACGATCGGCTCTCAAGTACGGACGGTAATCGGCTACGTCGGTCTGGCTCTTAATCGTCATCGCGGCGATCGGGTTTTTGATGGCGGCGATCTTTCGGACGGATCCAGTGACGACCAGCCGGGCGGCTATGACCTTTCGCGGCACGATGCACATAGTCGGCGCCGCGTTGGACTTTTCACCGATTGCGTTTCTGTTGCTCAGCTTTAGCCTGAGGCGTAATCAAGCGTGGCGGCCGTTCTCGAGACGGTTGTTCATCGCGGCTGCGATCACGATCGTCATCATGATCGCATTCATGTTCGTACTGCCGTACGACGGCAAGGTGGGACCAGGTGTATTGGCCGGCTTAGTCGGACGATTTCTGCTTCTGTCTTATCTCGTCTGGCTCTTGCCCGTCGGATTTTACGCGCTCACGCTACGCAAGTCAGAGAGCAAGCGCACCGCGGCTTTGGAGCGCGCGTAAGGAATCGCAATTCAAACATCGGAGCACATATCTAATGAGCACACAATCAGGAAAAACCGACATGGCCAGCATGCTCGAGGCGATGCGCGTCGACGAGGCAACGCCGATTGAAATAGGGAACGGTTGTTACCGGCGAGACCTTCCTAGCACTTCGGGAGTGCGGGTCTGGGTGGTCGACATTTCGCCTGGCTGTCAATGGCCACACGTCGATCGACACGATGCCATGGGCGAGGAGGTTTACGTCGTGAGCGGCGAATTGATAGAAGGCGACCTCACGTTCGGTCCGGGAACCTACGTCTTCTTCAAACCTGACAGTCATCACCAACCCAGATCGGAGAAGGGTGTCCGACTCTTCGGCTTCAATCTGGTTGGGTCGTAAGTGGTACGGGGGTCCCGTCGGTGAAGGCTCCGTCTGCGATGAGTCCTAGCCTCCTGGTGGCCGGGCAGTGCAGCAAGTGATGGATCGCGCGCCGGAAGAGACTAAACGCGAGGTGATCATCCCAAAATGATCAAAGAAATG
Organism: uncultured Clostridia bacterium; assembly: GCA_964548075.1. GTDB lineage: Bacteria > Acidobacteriota > Blastocatellia > UBA7656 > UBA7656 > Onstottus_A. The sequence continues at coordinate 4,227 of CAZJQQ010000115.1, forward strand.
ACTCATCCGCTTACCGCAACGGCCATCAATGCAGCGCGGTTGTCGATCGTCGCGGTGGTTACGTATCAGCTCTTGCTGATCGCGCTGATTTTCATCAGACCGGATCTCGATCCCTACTGGCACACGCTCAGCGAGTGGGCGCTCGGACCTCACGGCTGGATCATGTCCATCGCGTTTCTGATTTCAGCGACGAGTTATGGCTCGCTGTTAGTGGCCGTCAGATCACAAGTGCGCGGCGTTGTGGGCGCGATCGGTTTCGCCATTCTGGCCATTTGTTTCGTCGGCACGTTCGGCGTTGGAGTCTTTACCACCGACCCGTTCGACATACCGAAGCTGACGACTACCGGCATCCTTCACATAATCACCGGCAGCAGCGCGCTGATGCTTCTTCCTTTTGCGGCGCTGCTAATCAATCTGAGTCTGGCCCTGAAGAATCAGGCATGGGCAAGGGCGCGGCGACTAATGATTTGGACTGCGTTCTTGCCACTGGCTGGTCTGGCAGGTTTCATCGTGCACCTCGCCATTTTTGTAATTCCACTTGGCGACAACGCTCATGGTCCCGGTGTTCCGCTGGGCTGGCCAGCTCGATTTCTCTTTCTAACATACATGGTGTGGCTAATAGTCCTGGCCTGTCAGGTAATCAAGTTGAATGCAAGTTCAGATGCAAATGTTTCGACTGATGGCGCCGATACTTAAGACTCGAAAGTATCTTCAATAGGAGAGGGGTCTATGCAAAGCGAATCAGCGATGATTGAGGCCCTTCAATCCACGCAACCGCGGGCCGAGATCGCCGCGAAGTTGCAGTTGTTTGGTCAGTTTGTCGGTAGTTGGGATGTTGAGGTCGTATTCCACAGGCCTGACGGCACGCAACAGAGCGTGCAGGGCGAGTGGCATTTTGGGTGGGTCCTTGATGGCCGTGCCATTCAGGACGTCTGGATCACTCCCAAGCGATCACTGCAAACTGGCACCGAAGGGGCAGGTGGAGAGTATGGCGCCACACTCCGATTTTACGATCCGAAGATCGATGCCTGGAGATCGACTTGGATCGGACCTGCGAGAGGCTTGGTCCTCCCCTTCATCGCACGGCAAATCAATGATGAAATCGTTCTCGAGGGAGACTTCGGGCCGGATGCTTCCAGAAAGTGGATATTCTCCGATATCACCGGTGACTCGTTCAATTGGCGCGCGATCGAATCGACCGATCAATGGATAACGTACCGAAAGGTGCAGGAGATGTTTGCACATCGTCGGCGGTCCGAA
>CAZJQQ010000116.1:0-1744 GCA_964548075.1 uncultured Clostridia bacterium
ACTACCTCATTTCCGTGGCTTGGCGAGCCGGATGAGATTTGCGGTAGGGACAAGCCTTCACCATTCCTTTGTTCGAATCTAATATCCGGTAGCCACAGCTGTGTTCAGTGTAGGGAACGCCCAGAAATGGTTTCACCTCATGCCAACTGAGACCTTTGTTACTCAGATGACAAAATTATGATGTTGGGTGCTCCTTTCCTTCGTTCGCTTCTCAACATCCCTGGTCAATACGTCTGTCCACTTCGCATGTTCCTGACCCGATGCTTCTTGTTCGCAAAATACGATTTCCCTTGCGCTGATTGACTTTTTCCGCTCCGGACAGGTAATCGGACATTTGCAGCGTCATGGGCAATTTGTCTCCAGCTTCTGCATTGCCGCTCGAGCCGGGGGCGTGTCCAACTTCGATTCCAGGAGCCGCGTCTTGATGCTTCGGCAAAGAACCGAGGCGGCAGGATAATCCTGGCTAGTCCAGAAGCGCTTGGTTGAATCCCAATAGCCGATCTCATCGAGGAACGAGACCCCATAATAGTAAGAATCGCCAGGGCTGCTGTAAAATGTTGCGTCCACTGCAAAGGGTGCTTTGGCGTCCATGGGCCGCTCGAGGCACCACGCCAGCATCGCAGCAAGCTCCGCGCGCGCGCGCTCCCTTTGCTCTTCGATCATGTGCGGCCAACCGTAGCGGAAGATCTTCAGCACATCGTAGTTGTTGTGATGATTATAGGCTCCGTTGTTCATCCACCCGTAGGGATACTCCAAAGATTTGATTGCCAGCGTCGTGTCGATGATCTGGGGCCAGAGGCGTACCTCGCGTCTCAAATAGGAGAGCGTATGGAAGGTGAGGCTCAGGTCCGCGCTTTTGTATAACCCGTCGCCCACCCGATACCAAGGTCCCCAGTAACCAGTCGACGGATCTTGTGAGGCGTCAAGAAATCGTCGATACGCCTCGACATATCCGTCATCGATCGCAAAACCCCAAGCAGGCCCATCAACGAAGCGCCGCAACTGCTCCTTGAACAGCAGCTGTGACAATGCAGCCGTCACGGTGCCAAGCTCGTCGCGCTGATCGATCCCCGTCGCAGCCACGTCGGAGATCAGCAGGTCGTTGAGATAGCTACGCAAGCTTTCAGGATCACGTATCCTGTCGAGGAAGGACAGCGGATGGGAAGGGGACTTTTCACGATCTGCCAAGTCATTCAGTGCCGTGATCGTTGCATCGAGCTTGAGGAACCATTCGTCATAGCAGATCCCCCAAGAGCCGTCCCGGGCCGACTGCTCCTGCGCGAAGACCTGATTCGTCGTCTTCATACTCCGCTGCAGCGCATCGATTTGGGTCTCGAGGCGCTGCCAGTTCGTCGTGTGTTCGAGCAGCCAGCGGCTCTCGATATAGATCTGCTCGGAGCAGCTCATATCTTTGCCCTCTTCCTGGAGGGCGATCAGGCTTTCGACCAACGAAGCAAGCTTCGTCGCGTAGGCGGTGCGCTTCTGGAGATAGTCTGGATCGCGACGCTCAAACTCCCGAAGAACTATTCCCTCGATCTCTCCGCTCGCCGGGGGTTGCGGTTGGTACGTTTCGCCCGCCAGAATTTCGAGTGACCCGAGGCTCCCAGTCACGACGGCGGCAAGAAGCCAGCGAATTGTAGCTCTAGCCCTGCGGTGATGGCGAGGGCGGCTGCTTTTTCTGACACAAGAGGCTGTTGTGAGAGTCTGGTTCACGACACGTCGAATTCTCCTCAGTGAATGCTTC
>CAZJQQ010000116.1:1844-4834 GCA_964548075.1 uncultured Clostridia bacterium
GGCTGTTGTGAGAGTCTGGTTCACGACACGTCGAATTCTCCTCAGTGAATGCTTCACGACCGAGGTCACCAAAAGATCAACCGTCCACTTCTGTTGACTACCTGCATCCCTGTCCCTACCGCAAACTTAAACCCGGATATAGTGGTGGTGCAGCCCTGTGCATATCGGGAATTCGATTCGACGGATTGGTCGACCTGCCAGGGCGAATCGAAGTACGCCGGTTGGCCATAGTTACGATCATCCGGTCCCTTCGGACAGCATTAGGTTTGTTGTTTTGGTCGCGGGCGACGTTGCACCACGAGATCCTGATCCTCCGGCATCAGTTCAACGTTCTTCGGCGGACATCGCCCAAGTGCGTGGCACTGACCAATGTCGCTCGGTTGCTGCTCATCTGGTCGTATCGCCTACGAGCCTCTATGGCTCGCTGGCGAAGCTCGTCGCGCTCTCTTCGTCATGCTCCGCTCCGTTTGCCATCACGGAACGGCCTTCGCTCCAATTAGTCAACCGGTCCCATATCCGGGGTCCACTTCAGATGTCCTTGGCGAGCGACAGCCGGGCGATGGTGAGCTGGTACTTGATCGACTTGGCCTGCAGGCACACAGCCAGGGCAGCCGTTGGTTCAACCAGGCGCGAAGACGATGCCAGAAGCGATCGTCCCGAACCAACCGGAAGCCGTGGTTGCCGGGCGGCGTGCCCGCTGCTCAGCCGGTACTCCTGCGTCGGCCACCCAGCGAGTAACTCCCGATCGTTCATCCAATAGGGATCCGTCGGATAGTCGTCGCCCAAATCGCGACTTTTCAATGGGCGACGTTTCGTCGAAATTGCCGAGCTCGCCGGCTTCATCGGCTCCGTCAGTGTCCCCCCCCCGTCATCGGCGAGCCGGTTTCGAAGATGGCCTTGTCAGCCGGCCCCTCGACCATCAGGAACCCGGCGAGACCGCGCTCGAGCCGCGACAACGCGTGGTCGACCAGAATGTAGCGGCCTGGATAGTCGAGCTTGAACTCGACCACGGTTGCGCCACCGGGCGCCACCGTCACGGTCTGGACGTCCTTGATCGCCGGGCTGGTGAAGCTGCCGAACGGGTAGACCTTGTCGAAGATCTCGCCGATGACATGGAACGACGAGGTGAGATTGGGCCCGCCGACGCCAAAGAAGATGCGAACCGTCTCGCCGACCTTGGCGTGCAACGGGTGCGCGGCGGTCAACGAACCAACGGCGCCGTTGAACACCAGATATTCCGGTCGCTCGTCCAGCAGCTTGCGGACACTGAATTCCTGGCTACCCTTCTGGCCGAACGCCGCCTCGGTGTAGATCTCGCCCTGCATGACGTAGAACTCGTGATCGACCTTGGGCAACCCACCCTCCGGTTCGATCAGAATCATTCCGTACATGCCGTTGGCGATATGCTGGGCGACCATGGGCGTCGCACAGTGATAGACATAGAGGCCGGGCTGGAGCGCCTTGAACTTGATCCACTTGGAATCGCCAGGATCGACCTGGAGCGCTGCCGCGCCGCCGCCGGGACCGGTGGTGGCGTGGAAGTCGACCGAATGGATCGTCGCCGAGTCGTGGTCATTCTTCAGATGGACCTCGATCGTGTCACCGACCCGAGCTCGGATGAACGGGCCCGGCACGGCGCGGTTAAAGGTCCAGTAGGTAAAGGTAACGCCATCGGCGAGCTGACCTTCCAGCTCGACCGTCTCGAGTTCGACCTTCAAGGAAGCCGGCCCGCGCGTAGCGATCGCACCCGGCAGATCAGCCGGATCGCGCGCGATATTCGGCCGGCTGACCGGCGCCGGCTCGCGCTTCTCGTTGACGACCAGCTTGCCGGCCATGCCGGCAAGGCTGTGGCCTGCGACCAAGCAATAGTAGTCGAAAGTGCCCTGCTTAGTGACGTTGAACGCAATGCTGGTGCTGGCACCCCGCCCGACAACACGCGGAGATTTGGCGTTCTGATCGGGGAAGACGATGTCGTGCTCGGCGCCCTCGCCGTTGATCACCGTGACCAGGACAGAGTCCCCGATCGAGGCCTTGAGGTCCGGGTTGACCTGGCCGTCGATGTCGCCACCGACGCCGATGAAGACCAAGCGGCCTTCAGCGATGCCGGAGCGCAGGGTGTACTTGACGTCACCGCCATAGACCGCGGCGGTCGGAGCGGGAGCGGCTTGAGCCGTGGCCGCCGGCGTCGCCGGCTGCGCGGCACTGGCGGCGGGCGCCGCGGCCGGTGCGGTCTGGGCGCCGGCCGGAACCAGCGATCGGATGTAGGCGATGACATCGGCGCGGTCTTTCTCCGCGCTCAGCCCGGCGAAGACCATCTTGTTGCCGGCGATGAAATCGCGCGGCTTGGCGAGATACTGGTCGAGCGTCTTCTCGTCCCACGCGACCCCAGCGTCGCGCATGCCCTTGGAGTAGTCGAAGCCTGGAAGCGTTCCGGACTTGCGCCCGAACACGCCATAGAGGCTGGGTCCGACCTTCTTGGCATTCGCCTCGACGGCGTGGCAGGCGGCGCATTTGCGGAACACCTCGCGGCCATGCGCCACGTCTTGGGCAACAACCGGCGACGCGGCACCGAGGAAAGTCGTGATGGCAGGAACAGCGAACAGCAGCGGCAAGAACGTTCGGCGCAACATCTTGAATAATCCCTTTTGTCTATCCGACATTTCGCATTTCACCGCCAAGCGACGGTCGCCTCTCGCAAAGCTTCGCCAGCCGCCATGGTGGCGCTCACGGACGGCCTCGAATCCAAAGGAGCGGGCCATAGGCGAAGAGGAACGCCGCGAAGCCCAGGATCCAGGCGACGCCAGCGGCCCCGACGAGCGTGGCGTAGTGCGGCCCGACCAGTGCGCCTGCGGCGACACGGAGGACCGCTGCCAGTGTCACCAGCCCATAGGCAGCAACGGTCATTCGGCTCGCCACCAGGGGGCGACCGCTGTGACCGAGAGCGGCGCGCGACATCACCGCCACGGTCATCGTGCCGACGGCGCCCGCAG
>CAZJQQ010000117.1:0-4660 GCA_964548075.1 uncultured Clostridia bacterium
TCGCGATCCGGGAAGGCGGACGAACGGTAGGCGCGGGCACGGTGTCAGAAGTTATCGAGTAGCAGTCATTAGTCACTCGTGGTGATGTTTGACGACGAATTGCCGGCCAAGTACGAATGACAGATGACTAAGGACGGGAAGAAATGCTGAACGAAAAGATAAGAATCCGGTTGAAGGCCTATGACTACCGCGTGCTTGACCAGTCGACGGCTGAGATTGTTGACACGGCCAAGCGAACGGGAGCGCGGGTAGCGGGACCGATTCCGCTGCCGACTGTGAAAAACAAATACACCGTGTTGCGCAGCCCGCACGTGGACAAGAAGTCGCGCGAGCAGTTCGAGATTCGAACTCACAAGCGGCTGATGGACATACTGGATCCGACGCCTCAAACGGTTGACGCGTTGATGAAGCTCGATCTCCCGGCGGGCGTGGATGTCGAGATCAAAGCTTTCGGCAAGGACCACAAATAGATTCGTCCTTAGTCCGTAGTCAGTAGGCCGTAGCTCAAACGCGGCGGCCACTGACTACGGACCACGGACTACGGACTAAGAATTATGGTCAACGGAATAATCGGTAAGAAGCTGGGGATGACGCAGTTGTTTTTGGAAGACGGCTCGGTGACGCCGGTGACGGTCATCAAGGCCGGTCCATGCATTGTAGTACAGAAGAAGACGGTCAACACTGACGGCTACGATGCAGTCCAGCTCGGGCTGGTTGAGGAGAAGGCGCCGCGGCGGGTAAACAAGCCAACTGAGGGTCACTTCAAGCGAGCCGGCGTGCCACCAACTCGAGTGCTGCGGGAAGTGCGCATCCAGGCGAGTGACGAGGCAACGACCGTCGGCGACAAGATCCTGGTCGATATGTTCAACGAGAACGATGTCGTCGAAGTGATCGGCAAGTCGAAGGGAAAAGGGTTTGCCGGTGTCGTCAAAAGGCACGGGTTCGCAGGCGGCGTCGCCACTCACGGCTCGATGTTTCACCGCGCGCCGGGCGGCATCGGAGCTTCGGCTTATCCGTCTCGGGTTATCAAAGGTACCAAAATGCCGGGTCAAATGGGCAACGTGCGCATTACCGTGAAGAACCTCCGCGTGGCCGCGGTTGATACGGAGAACAATCTCTTGATGATTCGCGGCGCAGTTCCCGGACCAGACGGGTCGTACCTGCTGATCAAGAAGGCGCAGTTATGAAGAGTGATGCGTGAAACGTGATGCGTGATTGTTGAAACCAAGAGTCACGCATCACGTTTCACGCATCACGTTGGAGACGATAATGCCTGTTCTGAAGGTTAAGAACCTGAAAAGCGAAGAAGTCGGCGAGATTGAGCTGTCCGACGAAGTGTTCGGCGCGCCGCTCAACAAGGCGCTCATCTATTCGGCAGTGAAGAGTTACATGGCGAATCAGCGCGCTGGGACATCGGCGACGAAGACTCGCGGCGATGTGAGAGGGTCCGGCAGGAAGCTCTGGAAACAGAAGGGCACCGGGCGCGCGCGAATAGCGAGCTTGCGCAGTCCGCTCTGGAGAGGCGGCGGCAACGTGCACGGGCCTCAGCCGCGTGATTGGTCTTATAACATCCCGAAAAAGATGCGCCGTGGCGCCATTCGCTCGGTGCTCTCAGAGCGTTTACGCGAGGGCGGATTGGTCATTGTGGAGAGTTTCGAGTTGCCGTCTCACAAAACCAAAGAGTTCTCTGCGACACTTGAAGCGCTCGGCCTGAACAAGCGACTACTGGTTGTTGATTCGCCCAGCAACGGGAAGCTTGTGCTGTCGTCGCGCAATCTTCGGGAAGTCACCCTCGTCTCAGCCAGTGGCGTGAACGTGTACGACCTCCTGACGCACGAGCAGATCGCGATGACTCGCGACGCGGCCGTCCAGTTAGAGAAGCAGTTGAGCAACGGGTAGGAGAAGCTTCGATGAAAAGTATTTGGGATGTCATCAAAGGGCCGGTCATAACGGAGAAGGCGCTCACGATGAAGGACGAGCCTGAGTCGATGGGCCGCACGGGCAATGACCGCCAGATGCTCACGCTGAAGGTGCATCGCAAGGCGACAAAGCCGGAGATCAAGCGCGCCGTCGAAAAGATACTCGGCGTGAAAGTTGATACCGTGCGCGTAGCCAACTATCACGGCAAGATGAAGCGCATCCCGACGCGCCGCGAGATGGGCCAACGTTCGGATTGGAAGAAGGCCTTTGTGACGCTCAAAGCCGGCGAGAAGCCGATTATGTACGAAGACGCGATCTAGAGAATTGCGAATTTCGAATTGCGGATTGCGAATTGGGGGTCGGCTCTTAAATTCGAGATTCGAAATTGGGGAACTGATGGGAATCAAGAAGCTCAGACCAACATCGTCAGCTACGCGGTTTCAGACGTACCTCACCCGTGATGAGATAACGACTGATACCCCTTACGAGCCGCTGCTCGAGCCGAAGAAGCGAATATCCGGCCGCAACAACGACGGGCACATTACCGTGCGGCGTCGAGGAGGCGGGGCTAAGCGGCTCTACCGGATCATAGATTTCAAGCGCGACAAGAAGGGCATACCCGCGAAGGTCGCCACCATCGAGTACGATCCGAATCGCTCGGCGCTCATCGCGCTGCTTAACTATCTAGACGGCGAGAAGCGGTACATCATCGCGCCGGTTGGCTTGAAAGTCGGGCAGACAATAGTGTCGGGACCGGAAGCGGACATCATTTCCGGCAACGCGCTTCCGCTTAAGGCCATCCCACTGGGCACGACCATCCACAACGTCGAGCTTCGGCCGGGCAAAGGCGCGCAGATGGTTAGAGCGGCAGGCGGCGCGGCGCAGCTCGTTGCGAAGGAAGGCGATTGGGCTCAACTGCGATTGCCGAGCGGTGAGATACGCCGAGTGCACATCGACTGCTATGCGACGATCGGCCAGATCGGCAACATCGAGCACAGTAATGTCTCGCTGGGTAAGGCCGGACGCAGCCGGTGGCTCGGGCGCAGACCGAAAGTGCGCGGGGTGGCAATGAACCCGGTGGACCACCCGCACGGCGGAGGTGAGGGCAAGACTTCAGGCGGCCGCAACCCGGTCACTCCCTGGGGACAGCCAACTCGCGGGTACAAGACCCGCAACAACAAACGCACCGATAAGTTCATCGTGCGCAGAGGGAAGAAATGAATCGTCCGTAGTCCGTGGTCAGTAGTCCGTAGCTTGAATACGGCCACTGACTACGGACCACGGACTACGGACTATTGAGTTATGGCAAGATCGATAAAAAAAGGGCCGTTCCTTGACGAACACTTGATCAGGACGATCACGCGGATGAACCAGGCCAACGAGAAGCGCGTCCAGAAGACGTGGTCTCGCCGCTCGACAATTGTGCCTGAGATGGTGGGCCACACGATCGCCGTGCACAACGGCAAGAAATTCATTCCGGTCTATATTCAGGAGAACATGGTCGGCCACAAGCTCGGCGAGTTCGCGCCCACGCGGCAGTTCAAGGGCCACCCTGAAAAATCTGACAAGACCATGAAGAAGGCGCCGGGAGGGAAGTAAGCGATGAAGGCACGCGCAGTCGCAAAGTACATCAAAGGGTCGCCGCAGAAGGCGAGGCTGGTCATCGATCTGATTCGCGGCCGTAGCGTCACTGACGCGCTGGCAATGCTAAAGACCTCGAACAAGCGCGCCGCGAAGCCGATAGAGATCACCTTGCGTTCGGCGATTGCTAACGCCGAGCAAAAGGCCGATCAGCTCAACGTGGCGATCGACGTGGACCGGCTCAAGATTTCAAGCGCGACGGTTGACCTCGGGCCAACCAAGTTCCGGCGGCGAGTTCGTCCGGCGCCCATGGGCCGGGCCTATCGCGAGCGCCGCTGGCAGAACCATATCACTATCGAGGTGGAATCGGAGAAAGAACAGTAGGCACAAGGCAGAATGCAGAAGGCAGTCACTGCTTTCTGCCTTCCGCCTGCTGCCTTCTGATCAGGAGGAATCGTGGGTCAGAAAGTTCATCCGTACGGTTTCAGATTAGGCTTCAATCGCACGTGGCATTCGAACTGGATCGCCAAACGCGACTATGCCGATCTTTTGCACGAAGACCTGAAGTTGAAGAAGGAGCTTAAGGGCCGGTTTGCCGGCGCGGGCGTTTCGCACATCGACATCGAGCGCGCGGCCAACAAGCTGAAGATCATCATCCACACTTCGCGGCCAGGCATCATCATCGGCCGCAAAGGGGCTGAGATCGACAAGCTCAAGCAGGAAATCAAGGACCGCACCGGGCGCGAGGTCTACGTCAATATTCAGGAAATCCATAAGCCTGAGCTGAACGCGCAACTGCAGGCCGAGCAGATCGCGCAGCAGCTCGAGAAGCGAATCGCTTTTCGCCGGGCGATGCGGCGCGCCGTCGAGAACGCTCAACGGTTTGGCGCCCAGGGCATCAAGGTGCGCGTGTCGGGGCGGCTGAACGGGGCCGAGATCGCGCGCTCCGAATGGTACTTGCAAGGGCGGCTTCCGCTTCACACGTTGCGCGCCGATATTGACTACGGGTTCGCCCAGGCGCACACGACGTTCGGAGTGATTGGCGTGAAGGTGTGGATCTACCGCGGGGACGAGATGACTGTACGGCGCGCGGCGCAAGCAAGAAGAAGTCCGTAGTCCGTAGTCAGTAGTCCGTAGCGGACCACTGACCACTGACCAC
>CAZJQQ010000118.1:0-4646 GCA_964548075.1 uncultured Clostridia bacterium
CATTGGCCTTTGCTCGCCCGGCCTTCTTACGGCTTGTTCTTTCGCTTCACGACCGCCGCAAACATGAACCCTTGCTCGCAGACGAGTCAAAAGCCATAACGTCAAGATACTCAAGCCACACCGATCTTCTTCGGTCTCGGATCGATGTATCAATACACGGTGCCCTGCACAGCGTAACGAAGCTGGACGAGACCATCTTCAAACCTTTCGGTTGACCGCAACGACAACGGGACGTGAAGGTGACGTCGCACTATGAGCGGAATGCCATCTCCGATAAATATCGGCACGACGCTAATGACGAACTCGTCGATCGCCTGCGCATCAAGAAAAGAGGCGATGATTTCACCGCCGCCCATCAACCAGATATCTTTGCCCTGGCTTTTTCGAAGTCGATTCACGAACACACCAATTGCCTCGTCTGTGAATTCGACGGTCGGTGGAGCATCTTTTGGACGCGGCTGACGCGAGAAGACGATGGTCCGATGCTTAGAATCGAACTTACCTCCCAGGCGCAGACTCGCTTCGTAGGTTTTCCGGCCGAGCACTTTCGTATCGATCGATTGCACGAATGCGTCCATCCCGTAAAAACCTGCTGGTGCTGGGCGAGCGGTCAGCCATTCGAGGTCGCCGTCTGTCCGCGCGATGTATCCATCAGCGCTCGTCGCGATGTGGACGATGACTCTTCGCTGGTTCGTCACGGGTACTAATTCCTCCTTCGCAGACGGCTCAGCTTCGAGCTATTGCTAGCCGTCTAACGCCTGGCGTTCAGCTGCGAGGTTCCGAGCGCAGCGAGGGCCTCGTCAGCTGCAACGACTTGTTATCCGGCGGTGGGCCGCGGCGCGCGCCGCCCCGTGGGCCGCAAGCGCCGCAGCTGCCGCAAGCTTGTGTTTGGCCTGCCAAGGCGGCCCGATCGATCGGCCCATCGCGTGCAGGAAAGCGTCGGCGTCCTCGCGGCCGAGCACCGCTGCCGCGTCGCGAAACACGCGCTCGCGGTCGTACCAATGCACCGGCCAGCCGCGCGCCTCGGCTGCGGTCGCGAGGGCCTCGCGATACATGACGGAATCGGCGAAGGTCTGCGCGCGATTGTCGGCGATCCGCTCCTCGATCGTCGGCGGAAGCTTGGGGCACGCGCGCGTCCCCAAATTGAATCCTCCCGCCGTCCGACAAATCGCCAGGCTCACTCCACTCGAGTCAATTTCAGGGTCGTTGGATTCGCAGGACTATTGGGACTCGACTCATTTGTCAGATAGGTCAGGATCAGGGTATTGCCTTCCACCTTGAATGAGTACGAAATGAAGTTCCCTGCGGCCATCACCGCGGGGACCTTCGCCACAATGGGCCGGGTAGTCAATGTTCCGTTCTTGATTTCATACGTACCGGCGTTGGCGACAAATGGCGCCACAAACGCCCGGAGATCGTCGGTGGTCGCATTGTTGGGGAGCGCGGCTCGAGGCCGATCCCCTTCGATATACAGGATGCTGTAGTGGCTTTCAGCAAACAGAAACAGACTCGGCTGTGGGCTCCTGTTTGTCGAGCCGCCCGGACCTGTCGTTGTGATTTCCGTCAAGCGCCAGGCGCCTGTGATTATGGTTGGCTTGGATTGTACGAAAGCGTTGATGTCGATCGCTGCCACTAGCAGAGTGGCGATAAGTAATCTCTTCGTCACGATCGGACCTCCTGGATCGCTCCATCCTGTGAACGAATGCGCCCTCCGACGAGCCCTGTGCGATCACTCCACTCGGGCCAACGTCAGGATTGTTGGATTCGTAGGTGGACTGTTAGGCGTCGCCTCCCTTACCTGGCGTGTCAAGGTCAGAGTATTTCCGTCGAACCTGGCGGAGTAGGAAAGCAAGGCCCCTGTAGCCATCACCGCGGGATCCTTTGCCACAGCGGGTCGCAGGGTCAATGTGCCACCCGTGATTTCATACGTACCAGAGTTTGCGACGAGTGGCGTCACAAACGCCCAGACATCGGCGGCGGTAGCGTCTTGAGGAACCGGGGGCCGAGGTTTATCTCCGTTGATATACAGCATGCTGTAGTGGTTTCCGGTAAACAGGAGCAGACCGGGTTGTGGGCTGTAAATTGTCGCAGGGTTCGGGCCATCGGGCCTGATTGCCGTCACGCGCCAGGCGCCAGTCAGCACAGTCGGCTCGGATGTTGCGACCGCGTTGACCACGATCACCGCCAGCATCACGGTGGAGCAAAGTAGTTTCGTCATGGCTATCGGACCTCCTCAATCGCTGTTGGCTAACGACACCGTCTGGTTTGGGACGTGACCCTTGGCCTCTCGTTTTCACGGATATTCAATGCGCAATGCGCCCCGGTCTAACGATCGCGCTGAGCCGCGGACGACGCGCGACCACCGCCCGACTACACATGATGCGCGTCGGCCGTCGGCTCCAGTGCGGTGTTATACGGCAAGTCGAGAGTAGGGCTTTCGGACTGAGCGCCCGCCAGAACAACGACGTAGCACAAAGCCGGAAGCGGCGCGCGATCTCACAGGTACTGAGGCGTACGAGCACATAAAACAAGGTCGCTCGGAGCCTCGTAGCAGCGAGCGCGCCGCGCGCCCGAAAGAGCCAGTCGACCGAACGGAAGCCCGACCTGCCGCGAGCGACTCCTGCCGTCCGGCAAAGCAAGGCCCCCCCGGCAGAAGCAGCGGGATTAACCACCGCCGATCAGACCTACCCCGATCTTCGCTGAAACCAGAATTGATTAGATTCATTTTTCCAATACTTTTACCTCCTCCTGTGACACTCTTTCTCAACCAGATACAATTCCTTGGTCACCAATGGGGTGAACCGTCAAAAAACTTGTTGAAGGTCAACCGCTGCAAATTGGAGCCGTTGGCGTCCATCACGTAGATCTCCGCGCTCTCAATCGATTTTTGCGCCCGACCTTGAAAGGCTATCTTCTTGCCATCGGGTGACCAGACTGGACTCGAATTTATGGCGTCGTAGGTTGTGTGCGTCAGTCGCCGAACATTGGAGCCGTCTGTATCCATCGTGTATATTTCTTGGGGCTTAAACAAGTTGTCGGAGTTTCCGTCACGGTTTGAGGCAAAGGCGATCCGTTTCCCGTCGGGGGACCACCGAGGCTCGTGACTGATCGCGTTCTTGCCCGGTGTGTCTGTCAGCTGCTTCAAATTGGAACCGTCCGAAGACATCACGTAAACCTCCTCCTTCCCGCTCCGGTCGGATTCGAAAATAATCCACTTTCCATCCGGCGACCAAGCGGCCTCCTCATTGCTCTGTCGCTTCGTGTTCGTGAGCGGGTGCACATTCGAGCCATCGGCATCCATTACGTGGATCTCCAAGTTTCCGTCACGGGTTAACGTTTCAAAGGCGATCCGTTTCCCGTCGGGGGACCACGCAGGGCAGCAACCGGGTGCGTTCAGCCGCTTCACACTCGAACCGTCCGAAGACATCACGTAAATCTCACGAGGAGCGTTCTCCTCTCTTCCGGAGTTAAAGGCGATCTTCTGTCGATCTGGCGACCAGTCGGGAAACCCTCTTCCCCTACCTTCGCCTTTGCTGAACGTAAGGCGCTGCTGATTGGACCCGTCGGGGTCCATGACGTAGACCTCGTTGTGCCCATCCCGGTCAGATACGAAGACGATTTTCCACCGGCGCGAATCCGCTTGCCCCGCCCCCTGAGTGCGAGCCGGTGGGACGATGATCATCAACATGATGACCAGAATGACGAACAGTGTTCCATTTGTTTTAGGCATGATAAGCCTCTCCTATAATGGTCGGTGCCTCGTTACTTAGAGAAACGTTTTTTCTCTGTCCGTACGTCTGGGATGACCGGGCGCGCGAACGGCACTGAGGGAACCCACAAAAGAATCCGCTTCGCGCGCTCCGGTCGATCCCGTTGTTCGGCGGCCTTGCTCGCGGCTACCGTACCTCCCATTCGAGACTCGGCCCATCGAGCGTCACAATGAAGTGGTTGAGGATGTTGCGCCCCAGCACTCCGTCATCCTGGTCCAGCACTATGAACTGCCCCTTGAAGTGTCCTCGCATGAACACAACCTCTGCGCGCACGGTGGCACACTCGCGCACGGTGTTGTCGTACGCCATCACCTCGTAGGCGCGATCGCCGACGGCAAGCGTTAGTGCGTCAACGACGGCTCTCGGCAGCGCGGAGATATCGGCGCCCGAATCGAGGACCATGCTGACCTCGTCAACGCCTGCCCCTGAGGCAAGATTCCGAACGCTTACCGTGGCTAGCGCTGCGGCTGGCGAATACCGCTCGCTGTCATAGGCGGGCATCGTCGCCCTCGAGTTCCACCTGCATCGTGAAATCTGCGGCTTCGTCGCGATGCACAAGCCGAGGCGTCATCATGCGGACGCGATGAGCATCGTCGGCTTCCGGCACGACCACATAGACGCGGGTGTTGTCGGGGATATGGGCTTCCTCAGGCAACACTACACGGCCGTCCTGAACGGTTGCTTCGTACGTCGTCCCTTTCATAGTCCGGTGCTCCCTTCTTGCTGAAGTATACCAGCCGCAGCACCTGGGTGCCGAACGTACAAGGTTCTTTGCGTGGTTTCGCCGCCGCCGAGTATTGGAATCACGTTGAGCGACTGGGACGGCGGCGAACACCACGCAAAGAACCCGTTGGACGAAACCGCGGGCGATTATAT
>CAZJQQ010000119.1:0-4465 GCA_964548075.1 uncultured Clostridia bacterium
TGTCTTTTCCCTTTTACAAAAACCATCAGGTTGAATGGGTTTTGCAAGAGGCTCTGCAAATTACACATTTGCAGAAGCCACACGCACCGCATTCTGCAATGTCAATTTACATTTTTCAATTTTCAATTTTCAATTTTCAATGGTTCCTCAGGTAGATCCACCACTACGACCATGACCAGAGAGAGCCTTCTGGATCCCACCTTCCTGAGAAACCTCGAACGCCTCAGGATACAGGCGCGCCGGGCGTTTCCAGGCACAATGCGCGGCGAACGCCGATCCACTCGTCGAGGCGCATCTGTCGAGTTCAGAGACTTCAGAAAGTACGAACCAGGCGATGATTTCCGTCACGTCGATTGGAGCATCTTTGCGCGGCTCGAACGGCTGATGCTCCGCCAGTTTGTCGAAGAAGAAGACGTGAGGATCGACATCCTGATCGACCAGAGCCGCTCGATGCGTTTCGGCGAACCGATCACCAAGTTTGATTTCGCTCGGCGGGCGGCGGCGGCGCTTGCGTTCCTCGCCGTCGGCAGCCTCGATCGCGTCGGCGTAGCTACCTTCGACTCGGACTTGAGGTCGCGCATCCGGGCGATGCGAGGCCGCGGCCACCTTCATTCGGTGCTCTCGTTTCTTGAAGGGCTCTCAGGCGAGCTGCCGGAGACTGAGTCAAGTGAAGCCGGCTCGACTCAAGACGATGGTCAATCTCCACGGCAGAGTGCGCTCGAACTGCCGGGCGAGTCGGAAGCGGTAACCAGCCTCAGCGCCGTCATCAGAAGATATCAGCGATTCAACGTCAGGCCCGGAATTCTGTTTGTGATTTCAGATTTTCTGGACGCCGGCGGCTTTCGAATAGAGATGAAGCTGTTGGCACAGCGAGGCTTCGACCTGAACCTTATTCAGGTGCTCGCGCCCGAAGAGCTGCAGCCACAGATGAAGGGCGATCTGATGCTTGTGGATTCAGAGAGCGGCGCGGCGCGAGAGATCACGGTCAACGAGCGAGTGCTTGAAGCGTATCGCTCGGTGCTTGCTTCGTATACGACATCGCTTGAGTCATTCTGCCGAGCTACGGGCATCGGATACACGATGGTCGCCGCAGATGTTTCGTTCGAAAACCTCCTATTGAAGCGTCTGGTCGAAGGCAGGATGGCCGAATGAGTGTTGGCACAGAGCAAGTTTATCTTGACCCTCGTCGGAACCGTCCGGTAACATCCGGTCAGGCTGAGGGCTTCTGCAAAGTTGGTGATTGACTTGCTAATTTTTTACCAACGCTAACGCAACGGGGGCCGGGAATACACTGGCAGGAGCGATGCCCCACACTTGTCGGGGATGTAAATGCCAGCGACTTGGTCACCCACCTGTATAAAACAGGTTCAAAGTTAGTAGGTCACACGGCTGCGCGGTTGCCCTCTAGCGTTTCATGCGACGATCCGCAAACCTGCCGCACCTTTGATTATCCCGCGATCATTCTCATAATAGGAACCGGAGCATCGTCAGATCATGGCGTTTTGGAAACGAAGGAAAGAACCCGAGTTCATATCCCTCGGGCTGAACCGCGCGGCCACTGCCGAGGAAGAAGCGATTGCCGCGCGGCGAGACGAAGGTCCCGAGCCCGAGTTCTTCGAGAAGTTCGCGGAAGCCGTCGCATCGACGCGTGAAAACCTCGCCGATCGAATCGATTCGGTGATCGCCGGTCGGCGCGAGATCGACGCGAGCGTGCTGGACGAGTTGGAAGAGGTGCTGATCGGCGCGGACATCGGCGCGCAGACTTCGCTTGGGATAATCGAAAAGGCCCGCCAGCAAGTCAATCGCAAACAGCTCAGCGACGTCGACGAGTTGAAACGGCTGATCAAGACCGAGCTGCGAGACATTCTCGATACAGCCGAGCGCAATCGCCAACGCGGCACTGTCGCGTCCGAGACCGAAGTGCCGCTCGAGATCAGACCCTACATCATAATGATCGTCGGCGTGAACGGGGTCGGAAAAACCACGACGATCGGCAAGCTTGCGCACCGGATCAAGAGCGAAGGCAACGAAGTTTTGATCTGCGCCGCTGATACGTTCCGCGCCGCCGCTAACGATCAACTCGCGATTTGGGCCGAGCGTTCAGGCGTGCCGCTCATTCAGCAAAAGCCCGGCACCGACCCCTCAGCGGTGTTGTTCGATTCGATACAAGCGGCTAAGGCTCGCAACGCTGACGTGCTGATCATAGATACTGCCGGCCGGTTGCACACCAAGACAAATCTCATGCTGGAGCTCGAAAAGATGCGGCGCATAGCTGGCCGCGAGGTCGAAGGCGCGCCTCACGAAGTGCTGCTGATAATGGACGCGGTGACCGGGCAGAACGGCCTGGAGCAAGCTCGTCAGTTCACGAAAGCGGTGCCTGTAACTGGACTCGTGCTGACTAAGCTCGATGGAACGGCGAAGGGCGGAATCGTGATCGCGATAGCCAAGGAGCTTGGGATTCCGATTCGCTACGTGGGCGTAGGCGAGCAGATGAATGATCTGATCGAGTTTTCCCCCGAGGCTTACGTCAACGGGTTGTTCGCTTGATTCAGGTCTCTCCCTGATTCATCTTCGTCCCCGGGTGAAGCCGAACCGCGGATTCGGAACGCGCTTTCCAACTTCAAGTCCACCCGTTCTCCGATCCACGCCCGTTTGCCGACGAACGCTCCGCAGCCGTCGCATTACCCTTCAGCCACACCCGTTCCATTAAGCGTATTAAGTTCGCAAGCACTGTAGCTTCGACTTGAGCAGGTCATCCCTGACTGACGTGAGATGGCGGGTAATTCCCGGCCTCGATCAGAATCCGGCGTTGGTTGACTCTCACTTCATCATTGAATCGGAGCAACGCGGTTGTGCCGCGGCCAGTCTGAGTCAATCCCACCAGATAACCTCCAGCCAGTTCAAAGTGTTCATTCCAACTTTGCGTGCGCGGGTTGAAGAGCGGGACAATCACCCCGTCCACAGGATCAATGGCAGTCAGGTCAGAGCCTTTGAAGCGATTGCAGTTCAGGCACGCCAGCGCCAGATTGCCACTCACGGTGCTGCCGCCGTGTTTGAGCGCAATTAGATGATCAATCTGATGTGTCGACTCCGCGTAGTCCTGATGTAGCAGGCAGTATTCGCAACATTCCCGCGCGCGTTTGATCACCTGACGGCGCAGTCGAGTGGGAATGCGAATGCGGGACATAGCGGGCTAATGGCTAGTGGGATGATGAGCCGGTGGCACAGGCGCGAGCCTTGAGTAGAACCATGGCGTTATGCACGAGTTGGTAAATGTCAAGCTCAACCGACTCAGCTTCGATCAGGCCCTCTTCGCGATTCTTGTCGAGCAACTCCTCCAACCGGTCTTGGGCAGCAGCCGAAATCCTGAAGGTCTTGATTTGTTCCGGTGTCGGGCCCGAGGCGAGGAAATCAATCATTTCCCGATAGACCGGATAATGCCCTCCCGACTTGAGAGTCTGCGAGGTTTTGTTTCCGGGTGGTGATTCCAGCATTTTGGAAAGCAAGTCTGGCAGCCGCTCACGCAAAGCAGCGAGCCGCACCGCCAGCTCATCCGGCACTTCGAGCATGATAGTGGTCATAAGCTGTCACCCTCTGATTCGTTACGTCAGTCATTCTAACACGCCTTATCAGGGCGTCAGATGCAAGATGGATCGCATCAACGATGGCTTCCTCCGTTACTGCGCCGTTCCAGGCGGCAACTATCTCATCCCGGTTCATGCCGTTCGCCACCTGCTCCGGCACGTGCTTGACGAATATGCGCGTACCCTTAAACGTCAACTCGCCGTCGCAGGTGTCAGAATCAGCGACCACGTGCCTGCCCAGTTCGCGTCGTCGGGGACTCTTCTTGATAGCGGCATTGTATCCCAGCCGCCCGCCCACCCCAAGCGAAAAGATCAGACCGTAGCCCGGCGAGAGGAATCGATTTGATCGAGTTTTCGCCCGATGCCTACATCATAATGGTTGTCGGCGTGAACGGGGTTGGTAAGACGACGACGATCGGCAAGCTGGCACATCGCATCAAGAGCGAAGGCAATGAAGTTTTGATCTGCGCGGCTGACACGTTCCGCGCCGCCGCCAACGATCAACTCGCGATTTGGGCCGAGCGCTCAGGTGTGCCGCTGATTCAGCAGAAGCCAGGCACCGATCCTTCAGCGGTGCTGTTCGATTCGATACAAGCGGCGAAGGCTCGCAACGCTGATGTGTTGATCATTGACACTGCCGGCCGGTTGCACACCAAGACGAACCTTATGCAGGAGCTCGAGAAGATGCGGCGCATCGCGGGCCGCGAGGTCGAAGGCGCGCCTCACGAAGTGCTGCAGATAATGGACGCGGTGACGGGGCAGAACGGCTTGGAGCAAGCTCGCCAGTTCACGAAATCGGCGCCAGTGACGGCACTCGTGCTGACTAAGTACTCTGGACCGCAATTACGGTGACGTATTAGTAAGATCGTCATATAGCTAAG
>CAZJQQ010000120.1:0-4092 GCA_964548075.1 uncultured Clostridia bacterium
TCGCGAACGACAAGAAGTCTCGGATCGCATACGGAGTGTTCTGCCCGAAGCTGAACTCGTCGTAAACATCTTCAGCGTCTACAACCGCGACGCTGAGACCTTGTTTCTGTCTGGCTGACACGAGGGGTTGCAGTTTGCCAGCGAAATCTCGATGAGTGAGGATGATCAGATCCGCTCCGTGCGCTGACGTGCTCCAGTTTGAAGCGACATTGGCTGCAACGCGAGCGGGCCTTCTTGCCTGGCCGTCGCTCAGAGCAACCAGATTCTTCTGCCCTGAGCCGGGCACCCTCAACGAAACCGCATAGCCCGTCTTCTGCCCATCAATCGACCCGATCAGTTCCTGCACCGCGCTCGGAGTGGTCACATCGAACACGCGAATGTCCGGCTTGGTGAATCCGCCGATCGTAAGCTGCTGCTGGCCAGTTACCCCGAGGCTCAGCGCGTCGTCATCCGCGATGAAGCCGTGTTGATAGGTGAGGCGGATGTAGTCCACCAGGCTGACGTCGCCCTGGCCGCTCAGGGTTGTCAGCACGATCTGGTTCTGACCTTCAGTAATCGACGATGCCGCCACCGAGAAGCGGCTCACTCCTTGTCCCTGCCCGTTGAAGCTGATCAGTCCCAGGTCAACGCCGTTCAGTTGCACTCTGACTTGATGCGGCTGATTGGTCACGCCTTGCAGTGCGACTTCGAGCGAGACCGGCTGCGCTGCACTTGTATCCTTTTGTCGAACTGTAATGGTTTGACTGACTGGCTGGGTTGCTATCACCGCGCCGAAGAAGTTCTCGGTCTCTCCGTTGCGAAGCCCTGAGAAGTAGACCGTGCGGTCGCGCCGCTCGACTGTGTAAGAAAAGCTTCCGCCTGTTGAAGGCCAGGCCTGACTCTGTACAGAAGCGATTCGCAGGCCCGGTTGCTTCGCCGCAACAAGCCAGTACACGCGCCGGTCACTGAAAGGAGAATCGAGCCCAACACCGTAGAACTCGACCGAATCGGAAGGATCGAGCCGGCCGTCTCCTTCACCTGGCACAGAGATCGGTAGTTGTCGGCCGTCCACGTAGAGCTGCAACAAGCGCGGATCGCCTGCGGGGTCGAGTCCCGCCGCGATCAGTTCCGGCTGAGCGACTCGATACCAGCCCTCCTGTTTGACCGAGAGCTTAACGGCCGGTCCCGAAGCGAGCGCGAACTGATTCTGCGCAGTCGCTGCCGTCGCCGCCGCGGGTTTGGCTCGACGCTCGACCGGAGCAGACTCTGAGTGAGACCTGCCAAGAGACGCAAGCAACCTGGCCTGCTCGATCGCTCGGGGCGAATCCTGATTCGTTAGTCCCGATGGCTGACTGCTCACTGGCCCGTACCAGCGACTCGATCCGTTCAAATCGAGGGCTTCGATCCAGTAAGAAGTTCCCTTCCCCGAAGGCGTACCGTCCCACCACGCATAAGAGCCGCCCGCCCGCAGTGTGACACCCTGGCCGACCGCGAGGGCTGACCCTGCGATCACGCGCGGATTGATCGGTGTGCGCTTTCCGCCTTCATCGCGGTAGATGTTGAAGCCGAGGTTGTCAGCTTCAAACCCGGTCTTCCATTCGAGCAGCACGCCCGCGTCATAAGCCGTGGCAGTAAAGTCCACAAGCTCAATCGCGGTCGGGCCGCTGCACAAAGAGAACTCCGAGGTGTTGCCGCTCGAATCAGTCGCCGTAGCTGTGATGCGCTGGCCTGATGGCACTGGCGCTGGAGGAGTGAGCGTGATGCGATTAGCTCCAGTGAAATCAGCAATGCAATTAGCGGCGGTCATCACCGTCGCCGAGCCGATGTACCTCTTGCCTTCTCCATTCCCCGAGGGGCTGCAAGCCGGGTTGACGTAGAAGTCCAGCGTAAAGGTTGTGCTCGCTGTGCTGTTGAGCGTGCCTTCGATGACTACATTGCTGCTGGAAACGACGGCCAGAGTTATCACAGGAAAGTTTTGCAGGTTGTTCGCGCCTGTGTCTGCGTCGCAGGAATCGTTGGGGGTGACGCCGTCGGGTCCAAGATCAATGCCCAGTCCACCGTTGTTGAAGATGTTGTTGCCGCGAATCTGGTGGCCGACGCCGGACGCGACGGAGACGCCGTCCTGTCCGTTAAGGGCGATCACGTTGCGCGAGGCCGGCGCGGTCCCGCCGATCGTAGCGTTCGAGGCGGCGATGATGAAGACACCGTGCTGACCGTTGCCGCGATTAAGGGCGCCGGTTGTGTCTGTGCCGATGAAGTTGCCTTCGATGATGCTGTTGTTGTTGGTTGAGAGCGAAATGCCGTCTTGCGTGAAGCGGTTGATGACCAGACCGCGCACAACGCAGTTGCTGGCAGTGATGTTTAAGCCGCTGCCTGGTGCCGCGGGATTGCTGCCGTCAAGCTCGATGAGCAGGACGGCGTTACTGCTCTGCGCGTCGGTGTTAAGCGCAGAGCCAGGCTGCGTGTAACCGTCAATCACGACCGGAAAGATGAGGCCAGGCAAAGGCGAAGCGGGGGTGATGGTGAACGGCCCTGCTCCGGCGATGTTGAAGGTGATGATGCTGGCATCGCTGTTGGTATTGGCGCTGTCAATCGCCTGCCTCAGCGAACCATTGCCGGTGTCGTTGGTGTTGGTGACTGTCAGACAACTGGAGGAATTGTTGTGAATCGTGCCCGTCCCGAACCCGGTGTCGGTGGTCGCATTCGCCGCATTGCTCAGGAAGATGCGCAGCAACTCGTCACCCTCCGGCACGCAATCTGGGTTGACTGTGATGCTGATGGGCTTGCTTGTCTCGCCGGGATTGAACGTCAGCGTCCCCATCTGCGACACGTAGTCAGCGCCCGCGTCGGGGCTCGCGGTCGCCGCGCTACCAGAGCCGAACGTGGCGACATTCTCTGCCGTCGTGCTTGTCCGAAAGTCCACCGTCACCGGACCACAAGCCGCCACGCTCCCTGCCGTGACCGGCGAACCGGCTAGTGTCACTGTAAAGTTAAGATTGACTGCTACTCCTGCGCCTTCCGTGACGATGACGGCGTTGATGCTCAGTGAGCGCCCGTCGTCGGTGGTGATCTGCCCCGTACTCGTGCCGTTGTTGATGGTCGCGTTCACCGTATTGCTCAGAAAGACCCGCAGAAACTGGGTCGGCTCCGCCACACAATCTGAGTTGACTGTGATGCTGATGGGCTTACTCGTATCGCCCGCATTGAAGGTGAGCGTCCCCATCTGCGAAACATAATCAGCGCCCGCATCGGGGCTCGCGGTCGCCGCAGCATTAGAGCCGAACGTGGCGACATTCTCTGCCGTCGTGCTTGTCCGGAAATCAACTGTCACGGGGCCACAAGCCGCCACACTCCCTGCCGTGACCGGTGAACCGGAAAGCGAAACCGTGAAGCTCAAGGTCGTCGTGCCCGCGCCGTCGCCTTCCGTGACGCTGACGTCGTTGATGTCGAGGAAACGCTGGTCGTCGGTCGTGATCTGCCCTTGCCCGATGGCGGTGCTAATGGTCGCGTTCACCGCGTTGCTCAGAAAGACCCGCAGAAACTGGTCCGGCTCCGGCACACAATCTGAGTTGACCACGACGCTGATGGGCTTACTCGTATCGCCCGCATTGAAGGTGAGCGTCCCCATCTGCGTCACGTAGTCAGCGCCCGCGTCGGGGCTGGCCGTCGCCGCAGCAATAGAACCGAACGTGGCGACATTCTCTGCCGTCGTGCTTGTCCGAAAGTCCACCGTCACCGGACCACACGCCGCCACGCTCCCTGCCGTGACCGGTGAACCGAAAAGCGAAACCGTGAAGCTCAAGGTCGTCGTGCCCGCGCCGTCGCCTTCTGTGACGCTGACGCCGTTAATGTCGAGGAAACGCTGGTCGTCGGTCGTGATCTCGCCTTGCCCGATGCCGCGGCTGATGGTCGCGTTCGCCGCATTGCTCAGAAAGACCCGCAGATACTGGGTCGGCTCCGCCACACAATCTGAGTTGACCGCGATGCTGATGGGCTTACTCGTATCGCCCGCATTGAAGGTGAGCGTCCCCATCTGCGAAACATAATCAGCGCCCGCATCGGGGCTCGCGGTCGCCGCAGCATTAGAGCCGAACGTGGCGACATTCTCTGCCG
>CAZJQQ010000121.1:0-3931 GCA_964548075.1 uncultured Clostridia bacterium
TACTGGGAGGCTAGCGCCATTGCCTGAAAACCCACCAACAATTTTGACGCGCACCAAGTTTGCCTCGCTTGATTGCTTAGCCGTCGAGCCGTGTGCTATAAGCCTTCAGCCATCGCGTTTGAGAACCACCACACGGGCGAAGGCTATCCTGCGCAGCGGCCGGAATGTAGTGCAACCGTCCGGTATGCGCCGCGATACTCGACTCTTCAAATTGGATCACGATGCGCGCCACCGAGGCGCTCTCCTCGGTGAGTGGAAGAAAGAATGGCTGACGGAAAAGATGATGAGCGGTTGCCGGCTCCTGCCATAAGCGCGGATGCCTACGAGCGCGAAGAGACCACTGACCTTAAGGACGAGACACCCGATCGCCCTAAAGGCTGGCCGCTGCACACTCGTATTTTGATCGGGCTGGTCGTTGGCGTCGTGGCCGGAATCGCAACAAACTATTTCTGGGGCGGCGATAATGCCCGCGTCACGTGGGTCGTCACAAATATCACCGAGCCTGTGGGCCAGCTCTTTCTTCGGTTGCTGCTGATGACGGTGATACCGCTGGTCTTTTCGTCACTGGTTATCGGCGTGGCGGGTATTGGCGACGTGCGCAAGCTGGGCCGCGTTGGTTTGAAAGCGTTCGCTTACACGCTGGTAATCTCAGCGATCTCCGTCGTCATCGGGTTGACCCTCGCAAACACCATCCGACCCGGCGAGCGAATTGACCCTGCTACAGCGGCCGCGCTACAGGCGCGCTACGGATCGGATGCGACGAAGCAAGTGGAAGCGGCGCAAAAACCAGGCGATCAGGATTCGGCGCTAATGACGGTCGTGAAAACAATAGTGCCGACAAATCCTATTGCCGCCATTGCCGGGGTGAAGAAGGATCCGAAAGAAGGCGACACCCCGAACATGATTCATCTCATGTTCTTCGCCCTGATTCTTGGAGTTGCCACGACGATGATCTCGACATCGGTGTCCGCGCCGTTCGTGCGAGGGCTCGAGGCGCTCTATGAAATCTCTGCCAAGATCATAGACATCATCATGAAGTTCGCGCCGTTTGCGGTTGCGTGTCTGTTGTTCAATAACACCGCGCGCTTTGGGTTGGATTTGCTGTGGGCGCTGGCGTGGTTTGTGGTGACGGTCCTGGCCGGATTAGCGCTTCACATGTTCGGGGTGTATTCGCTGTCGGTCTATTTTCTTTCGCACTTGTCGCCGGTGGATTTTTTCCGGCGCATCAAGACCGTGATGCTCACGGCGTTTTCAACTTCGTCATCCAACGCAACGCTCCCGACGGCCCTGCGCGTCTCGGAGGAGAATCTGGGAGTGCCCCGCGAAATAAACAGTTTTGTGTTGACGGTTGGTGCGACCGCAAATCAGAACGGAACCGCTCTCTATGAGGGCGTCACTGTGTTGTTCCTGGCGCAGCTTGCCGGGATTGATCTAACGCTGGGCCAGCAAGTGATGGTGGCATACCTGGCCATCCTCGGAGGCATAGGAACGGCGGGGGTGCCGTCGGGCTCGATCCCGTTCATCGTGGTTGTGCTTGTGACCATCGGGGTGAACCCTGCGCTGATCGCGATCATCCTGGGGGTGGACCGCATACTGGATATGTGCCGCACGACTTTGAATGTGACGGGCGACATCACCGCTGCAACTTACGTCGCGCGCTCGGAAGGGTATGAGTTGCTGAAGTCGCACGGGCGCGCTTAGGCGTCGTACCGGCATATCGCTCGCGATCAAATCGGCAAGAGAATCCGTGCAAATCCGTCGAATCCGTTTCATCCGCGGTCTACTGAAAACGATTCAACACCTCAGAGCCGGAGACTGGGCAATACTGGCCGCCGCTGCCGCGGTGCTGATCGCAGGCGCGGTGCGATATGCACAACAGCCTACATTCTGGCTGGATGAGGCGTTCGTTGCGGTTTCGCTTCGCAATCCATCACCTCACATGGTCTTTGCTCGGCTCGAGTACGGCCAGTATTTCCCGCGCCTTTATCTGTCGTGCATTGCCTTGCTGCGACAGGCCGCCGGCTACGACATCTGGGTATTGCGGCTGTTGCCGTTCCTCAGCTTTGTTATCGCAACCTTGTTCTGGGCCCGTGTGTTGGCTAAGAGGACACGAGGCGTTCTTGCCGTCAGCCTGCTCGCCGGAGGATTGTTGTTGGGGGCGGGGTATTGGCTGGATCAGGCAAATCAACTCAAGCAATACACGTTTGATGTGATGCTGGCGCTGATCCCGTTCCTGCTCTCGGATAGATTCTTTGATGAATCTCTGACCGAGGGCAAGCGCAAAACGGCGCTCGTCCTACTCACCGCGCCCCTTGTCTTGTCTTATACCTATCCCCTCGTTTTGGGCGCTCGTGTCCTTGGATGGTACGTGAACCGTGCGCGAGAGGGACGCTGGCGTCTTTCGATTCCCGCCGTCTCGCTGCTGGCGGGGCTCGCGCTGCTCGGGCTCGTTGGCCTTTGGGCGACGGACTATCGGTTCAATCTGGATCGGGCTGCCTATATCGGATATTGGGACAGCTGTATCCTCGGAGCGCAGCACAGCTTTTCGAGCACGCTGCGATTATTGGCCAAGTTCTTGTGGGGGTGGCACGGAAAAATGCCACTGGTAACCGCGTTTGTCGCTCCGCTACAGGTGTTGGGCGTCTACCAGGTTTTATCCGGCCGAAAGAACCCGGCGGTCAGCGGGAACGACGGCGCGTGGGGCTCGCGTTCGCTTGGGTCATTGTTCCTGCTGGGCGGCGTCATTCTGGCCAGCGCGCTGCTCTCCTTCCCGATCTGCGCGGGAAGGGTTGTTCTGTTCGTTCAGATTCACATTCAGATTCTTGCGATAGAGGGAGCGCTATGGATCCTGGGCCACGCGAAGCAGCGCGCGGGCACCGCCGCGATCCTGTTGTTCAGTGGCATCGCGATCGTCTACGGCGGGAGGAACTACTGGAGGTTTGTTCACGCCGAGCCGGCGGAGAACCTTCGGCCGGTGCTTTCGCTGATTGCCCGGGACACTGCGAATACTGTCTGGGTACATTCGTGTTCGGTTGCGCAGGTGAGGGCCTTGCCTGAGCCATTGCCGGTTGAGCAGGTGGTCTTCGGTTCTGAAACCGAGAACCCGAAGCCTGGGGCACGCGTCTGGATACTCTGGAGTCACCTGGGAGAGGACAAGTGCGTTCGTCAGTTGGACCAGGTCCGCTTGCAGGCCAAGACCTGGGAGATCGTATACAAGGGGCCTGATGCCGGGTTGGCATTGGCGGAGTTCTAACAACCGACCAAGAGAATGCCGGGCTCGGGACGTAATCGCGTGGCCGTCGCGGTAACGTCAAAGCCGCGACGGCGAAAGTGACAGTGCTATTTCGTCTCCCGTGTGCGGCGTCTGGTTTCACGCATGCCGTTTCCGTAGTTGCGGCCGCCCCATGTCACGCCGTTACTCACCTTGCCAGTCACGCCGATGTAAGCATCTTTGCTCGGCACGCCGTACTTCTCTGTTACCACCCATAGTTTGCCGGTGCCGTCATCAATCTCGTAGACTCCCGCACCCGCAGCGCCGTACGAGCGAACCACGCGGCCTGCAACGGTCACTTCTTTGTCATAGTACCGGCCGGGGTCATTGCTGATGTCACCGATGCGAATACGCTCGGGACACCCCGTGAGCGCGAGCGACAATAGCGCGATCGAGACTCCGAGAAACATGCTTGTCTTCTTCATTGCTTCTTCTCCTCCGAACAGTGCGAAATGAGGTGGTAGGGCGAAGTGGACGTGGCCGCACGAACCAAATCAGCCGACCGCCCGGCCCTACCATTTCTTTGAGACCTAAAACCGCGGAAAGGATGCCAGGGTCAGCGAGCAGAAGGCAGAAGGCAGAAGGCAGCCGCAAGAATTCAGATCCTTAGACTTTCTGCCTTCTGCCTTCTGCCTTCTGCCTTCTGCCTTCTGCCTTCTG
>CAZJQQ010000122.1:0-3572 GCA_964548075.1 uncultured Clostridia bacterium
CGCGCACCACCTTGACCCCGTCGCTCATCGTGCGTCCTCCCCACATCGTGCCGTCACCATTATAACCCCGGCGCGTCCAGCGCCGCGAAGCCGTTGAACGGACCGGGTCCGGGTAGAGGGTCAGTTTGCTGCTAGCAGACCAGTGTGCAGTCGCCCTGATTGCAGATGATCAGATACTGGCCGCCGATCTTAAGTATGTGGAATTTGCGCCGTTTGACCTCGCGCTTTAAGGCCCGGGCCGATGCGTATTTTTCAACGTCAGCAACCTTGCGTCGCACGATTCCGCCCTTGGCAACAGCCTTGGCCTCAAAAATCTGCTGAATCCATTTATCGCCGATAGGGATCACTCGTTTAAGCATCGCGTTTCCCCTATTCCCATCGATCCACGATACAAATCACATCTTCAAGCGACCAGAGCTTCTCGGACACGCCAGCGGCCATCGCGGGTGTGATGCGGAGCGATGAATGGATGTGGACGAAGTTGTAATGCATGAAGTAGATCGAAAGCGCGTAGACGTGGTTTTCGACCTTCTTGCTGAAGGCGTTGGTGAGTCGGGTAACCCGCCGAAGGCCCATCCTCATTGAGAGGTTCTGCCGCTCGGCAAACGACGCGCTGATGTGTTTAGGATCAGGCCGGCCGGTGCAACACACGGTTTCGGTGCCGACGACTTGGGGCGGGTTGTAGCGACGCTGCCCTTCCTCGGTCTGGCCGTACAACTTGATCAGCATCGCATAGTCAACGTCGATCCCGAAGGCGCTATCAACGGCGTCGAGATACGCCTTGTGCCCGTCCGTGGTGATCTGCACCCGATTGGCGAGTCGCGACGCTAGATCGCAGACGAAGACGCGCGCCGTGTCGCCGCTACGGTCGCCCACCATCCAGGAAGCGATCAGCTTGGTATTGGCGTCGATTGCGGTCCAGGTCCAGATATCGCCAGCGATCTCTGGTGCGGCCTTGGCCTTCTCGACATTCGTGGCCTTCGCATAGACGAAACTCCAAATCTCATCGAGCTGAAGCCGCTTGCTCGGGAGATCGCGAAGCGTGCGGTCCTGGAAGGAGAGGCACGCTTGGCCGGCATCGACGAGCAGGTTAACGATGGTGTTCTTACTCGCACCCGTGAGCCGGGAGATCGAGCGGATCGAAATGCCCTCGACCATCAAGCCGAGGATATGTGCTCTCTTTTCG
The DNA here is from genome assembly GCA_964548075.1 of uncultured Clostridia bacterium. Lineage (GTDB taxonomy): Bacteria > Acidobacteriota > Blastocatellia > UBA7656 > UBA7656 > Onstottus_A. The sequence continues at coordinate 1,187 of CAZJQQ010000122.1, forward strand.
ATGCTCAGGCGGTTCATACCGTGTAATATGCTTGAGCATTGGGTCAATTTCAAGAGGCATTTTTACACTTTCTGTAAAAATGTCATTGACAGGAACTCCAAGCGACTTATATAAGGACCATCCATGAACGTCGAGTTCAAGGATGCGAGCCTCGACAGGCTCGAAACGGACGCGGCGTACAGCGGCGGCTTCGCCGATTCAATCGTGAAGGCATTTAGAAAGAGGATGCAGCAAATTCGGGCGGCCCCAGACGAGCGAACCTTTTATGCGCTTAAGTCACTGCACTTTGAAAAACTGAAGGGTAACCGCGAAGGCCAGCATTCGATGATGCTCAATGACAAGTGGCGCTTGATCTTGGAATTCATTGGGGCGGCACCGAAGACGGTTCGGATTTTGGAGATAGTGGACTATCACTAGGGGGGGGTGAGTGAGAGCATGGCTAATCGTGTACCCGCTGAAGTGTTTGCGCCAGGAGAGTTCATCCGGGAGGAGTTGGGGGCCCGCGGATGGACGCAGACGGACCTTGCCCAGATTCTCGGCCGGCCATTGCGTCTTGTAAATGAACTGATTGCGGGGAAGAAGCAGATTACCCCTGACACGGCGCGTGGCTTGGCGGAGGCGTTCCCTGAGACTGGTGCGCTCTATTGGATGAACCTTGATGCGGCATACCGCCTTGCCCACGCTGATCCGGTGGACGCTGCCGTGGGCAAGCGCGCTCGGCTCTATGAATTTCCCGTCCGCGAGATGCTCAAGCGCCGCTGGATCGAACCGTCGGACAATGTTGAGGTCATCGAGCATCGTGTATTGAGATTCTTTAGAATTCCGAATCTCGATACACGACCCCAATTTTCCCATGCAGCAAAGGCCGCTGGGTATGCCGAGCGTACCAATCTACAATTGGCATGGCTTCATCGTTCCAAACAGCTTGCTGAGGCGCTCCATGTGTCTCCGTATTCAGAGCACAAACTTAGAGATGCGCTTGGGAAATTGCGGGAATTGCTAATGGCCCCTGAGGAAATCCGACAGGTACCTCAGATTCTCGCAGAGGTTGGGGTGCGCTTCGTCATTGTCGAGTTTCTCCCAGGCGCAAAGATCGATGGGGCTACATTCTGGCTAAACAATTCGCCGGTCATCGCCATGTCGCTGCGCTTTGATCGGATCAACAATTTTTGGTACGTGTTGCGGCATGAGATCGAACACGTTCTAAATTGTGACGGTCAAGAAACCGCGATGATCGATGTGGAACTCACAGAAAGCCTGCGGCGAAAGGATGAACTTCCTCTGGAAGAAACTCGCGCCAACGATGCGGCAGCGGAATTTCTCATACCTCCCGACGAACTGCACGACTTCATCGCCCGCATCCGTCCGATGTATTCCGAACAGAGAATTTTGCTATTTGCGAGACGCTTGGGTGTTCATCCGGGGATCGTTGTGGGAGCATTACAGTTTCGGGAGGAAGTGCCTTACGCGCATTTCCACAAGTACCTGGTGAAAATAAGAGAGATCATCTCCCAAACCGCGCTAATTGACGGATGGGGTTCAGTTGTCCAAATTGTGGGTGCAAACGGAGCATGAGAGATGGCGAACCTTACGGAGCAGCTTCAGCGAATTGTCGAAGACTATAGGGACGCTGGCCGACCATGGCCGGCGACCAGAGAGGAAATGGCGGAGTGGGCGGTATCTCAAGAGCGCTATGAACTAACCAAAAGCATGGCGATAAGCCAGTGTGCCGAGCAACTGGCCCGAGCCATGCGTTTGGAACATGTAACCGACTCGAAGGGGCGCAGCGTCAGAAAGTATTACGCAGCGCGCATTCGCAAAGACGGGCGGCAACAGACACTTTGGGCCGATTGGGACGCAGACCAGCCCTTCATGGAAGTGGCCATTGCCAATCGGCGGCAGCAAATTGTTGGCGAGTGCCGCCAGCTAAAGACAGATGTGGACAGCTACAACTACCGGCACAATTCCGAACGTCCCATCCAGGTTGTGTTCGATTTCACCAGAGACCTGGAGGAACTACAGCAATTGGATGACGTAGCCTAGCTACTTAGACTTCTTCCAGCGGGTTTGGGCGGCCACTCTAGCGATCTCTGCTCTCTGTTCCGGCGTCAGATTGATAGCCCGATTCCGGCCGCCGAGCTTGCCGCCTTTGCGGCCCCTGACGGCCATTTCGGGATCGGGAGCGTTCGTCCCGCTATCTTCAACCTGCCCCGTCGCGATGTCACCCACCAGCTTCGCGAGTGCGATCGGATCGCGGGGCCGTTTGAGTCGCTTCCGTGCCATGCATTTAATATGGCATGAAGCCGGTCACGTTTCATCGGTGCGTCCAAGCTGACCCACTACCCGGGTCCGGGCTCGCTTGATCGTTGGGCGATGGGGTGCGAGG
>CAZJQQ010000123.1:0-3473 GCA_964548075.1 uncultured Clostridia bacterium
GCCGTTAGGCGCAGCGGCGCGAGATATTGATGGCGAAGGCACACTTCAACAAGCTACGCCCCTGGTTCATCCTCAACCACGAGGCGTCCTCGATCACACGTGGCGTCTTAGACCAGTGGGCCCAGCTTCTGGAAAGCGACGCCGCCACCGAAGATACGTACCACCGCTTCCTCGCGGACCACGCGGGTCTCTTCTTCGGCGACTCGGTCCGTCGCATCCCTGTCGTCTCCGAGCTCCGCCTCGGATCTGACTACAGAGTCGATTTCGTAGTAATGACGGATGAGATGAGCTACGGCCTCCGCTACGAACTCATCGAGCTCGAAATCCCCCACGTCCAGCCCTACACCAAGGCTTCTGATCCCCGCTCTCGTTTCACCCATGCAATACAACAGATACGCAATTGGCGCAGGTGGATCGAGGAAAACAGATCCGAGAGCAAGTTGCTCTTCCCGAGCAAGCTCTACTCAACATACGGAGAGCCCAACTTCTCTTTTACCATCGTAATTGGTCGCCGAACTGAACCGAGCAAAGTTCTTGCCGAGCGCAACCGCCTCGCCATCGACATTGGAATTCGCGTCCGCTCCTTCGACGCCCTCACCGACTTCCTCACAGACCGTCCGTACACGGCGTACACCTCACTCGAGTGGCAACAATGGTCTCCATCAGACTACCGCCTCCTCAACGAGGTCGCGAATCCATTCTACAAGGCGTACGATCACTCGACATGGAGAAAAATCGTCAGAAGCCCCAGTCTCAGTACCGCCCATATGTTGGTGAACAACGCAAAGCTCTTAGTTTCCCACCGCCAATACAGCAAGCAACTGGGTGATTTCGACAGAATCTGGCGAGGCCTCGCCCCTGAGAAACGCGCGTCCAGCGCTGAGGATATGAGGCGGATGGCTTGGTAATCCCTCACCTCCTCAAGACTGCTGCGCCTAACAACTCGATGGAGCCGACCCGGCCAGCCCGGGTTAGCCATTTCATGTGATACTAGGTTTCGCCTGGCCGGGCGGCTCATCTCGAGTCCGTTAGGCGTCGGCATCGCTTCCCCCAGAAGCTGTGGTAACCTAGTGCCAGTGAGGTAGTTGATGCCCAAACAACTGAAGGTGATTGTCGAGAAGCACTCCGACGGCTACGTCGCCTATCCCCTTGGCCTGAAAGGCGTCGTTATCGGCGAAGGGGACTCATACGACGCCGCACTCGCCGACGTCCGATCCGCGATCAAGTTCCACATTGACAGTTTCGGCGCGGAAACCGAGCCTTTCAAAGGCTCGGATAGTGTCGCGAATTGGAGCGTCGACAGGGAACTTGGCCACCTAGGCTGGCAACTCAGCCTCGGCAACAAAGGCCTCGATCACAGGTGCGCCAGAGTCCAGGGCTAAGTTTTGGTTTTCCAAATTCTCCAAGGAGCATTCCCATGATTCGAACAATCTCTTTCGCCCTGATCCTTCTATTGGCGGCCGCCTGCGCGAAAGCGCAAACAGTTCAATCACCACTTCCAACGTCGCCTACGCACCAGACGCAACCCCCGCCTCACGAAACCCAGTCTGCAACAGGGCACACGCCAGAGGCCCCACCCATCCACAATGCTGCCACTCCATTACCGAACGCGGCTTTTACGCCGTCCTCGATTGTGCAAATACAAGTGGACGGCACGCGCCGTTATCAAATATTCCAAGGATTCGGCGCCTCCCTTGACTTTCTGGATGAAGAGGGTTTGTATAATCGGCACGACCCAACCCAGCCAGTCAAAACGACGGCCTCACTCGAACAGCGCCAGGAGATCGCTCGAATGCTGTATCAAGAATTGGGTATCGCCCGCACACGTTCAGTGCTGGTGCAATTCGAGCCGCAGAACGACAATGCCGACCCGTTTACATTCAATCCTGACCGGTTCGATTGGACTCTCGCGGATCCCGAAGCGGCTTTCTTCCGGTTCGGTCAGCCCTATGGATTACAAACCCCCTGGCTTTCTTTTGGCATGGACAACACGGCATATGCAGCCTGGCTTCGTCAGCCCGGCAGCAATTGCGCGCTCAACCCGGCCATGATTGATGAGGATGTGGAATGGATACTGGCTGGAATCCTGCGATTCCGCGATGATGGCGTGACCATACCCTATGCGGCGATCAACAACGAGCCGGACTTGTGTCAACCTAGCTACAAAATCGAGATTACGGATATGGTGACGATCATCAAGCGCCTCGGCGCACGTCTGCGCGCCGAGGGCTTGCAGACCCAAATCGTCGTCTCGGATGGTTGGTTGCCCGAAAACGCCTTGCTGTATATGCAAGCCGCCCTATCCGATCCCGATGCCAGACAGTACGTGGGTGCGCTGGCTTACCATTCCTACGATGCTTATAGCGACATCAATGTTCTCGCCAAACTTGCCGATACAGGGGAGTCCCCCCATGCAGCGGTTGAAGTGCGAACCAAGATCCGCGAACTCGCCGCGCAATACAATCTGCCGGTCTGGATGACTGAAATCTGCTACTGCGGCCAAACCCCGCCCTACAGCGACTTTGACCTCATCCGCCTCAGGCTTGGACACCTGTACGACGAACTGACCATCAGCAACATCGGGGCTTACGACGGGATGAATACTGTTTTCATCGACCGGCCCGGCATTCCCGACCAGTTTATTCACATTTATTTCCAGCCTGATGGCGCGCTCAGCCGCTACGAAATTTCCACTTACGGCTACGTAATCGGGCAATTCTCGCGCTTTATCACGGCCGGATCAGTGCGACTGGATGCCGTCTCCAGCGATCCGCGCGTACGTGTCGTGGCATTCGAGCGCCCGGATGGCAGGCTGACCATGGTTGCCTTGAACAACAACCCATTTGCGGTTCAGTTGAATCTGACCATGAGCGGGTTGGGTAACACCCCATCGGCGCTATCCATGCTAAGCAGCCGCGAGGGCGCGCTGTGGCAGAGCGGCTCGGATGTTCAGGTGGACGGCGGCACGGGGCTGGTCGTGCTGCCGCCCTTCAGCGTGACCTCGCTGTTGGGGAAATAAGAAGTCATTTTCTTGGCCCGCCCAACCACCGCTTGCACCCGACTCGGCTACGCCGCGCCCTCGCGGGGTTTCGTGCAGTTCCAGCAAGTCTTCCCCGCGAAGGAGTCTTTACTTCACCGCCGCGGTCAGATGTGCTGGTCGCTGTAACTGGATTATCCAGCGCACTCTGCCTTCCAGGGCACTCTGCCTTCCAGCGAATTGCACGTAGTTCTTTGGGAATAAGGAGACCCATCCCATGCAACGCTCCCTTTTCTTCACGCTCGTCACCGCGCTCATCGTCGTTGCTTGTTCCCCCTCGTCCATTGCGGCGCCTCAACTCGCCAGCCAGCCGACGGCGCACAACATCAGTGCCACTGCCGAAGCGGTCGGTCACACTCCGCCCCCCGCACACATAACAGCCATCGCGACAACCACCTCGGCCATCCTGAAGTGAGAAATAGCTTCAACTCACCGA
>CAZJQQ010000124.1:0-3343 GCA_964548075.1 uncultured Clostridia bacterium
GCGCAACATCGTCGCCCGCAAGCGGCCCGGCAACGGCAGCTACAATTCGCCGGTGGCGGAGCCGGTTCCGCCTACGGCTCGCCGCGCGCCGGTCAAGGCTAAGTAAAACGCCGACCGATCCTGAATGGCATGTAGATAAGGCGCAAAGGGTGGCACGAATGGCAATCGACCGGCATTTGCGACCGGCTGGAAGGGGTTGTTCGGCGGATGAACGGCACACATAGCCCGTCCGTGGGCTTATCTACCTCCTTTTCAATTTCCACGAAAAATCAGACTATCTCTGCGTAACCGAAAGCCGTTACTATTCTGTGTCAAGGTGATCACGTGAGTCCATCGAGCCTTGGTACGCGTTCAACTTCGGGCCCGCAACACGAAGATGACTCGCAGTCCGCGGCCAACGTACCAGCGAAGCCGTTCCTGCGTTGGGCGGGTAGCAAGAGGAAGCAACTCGAACGGCTCGCGTCCTTCTGGTCCGGCGACCACGTTCGGTACGTCGAGCCCTTCGCTGGCTCTGCGTGTCTCTTCTTTCAACTTGCCCCGAGCGAGGCAATACTAGGCGACAACAACCAACGCCTGATTGAAGTTTATCGAGTGGTCCGTGACCACCCCGAGCGGTTGTATCGGCGGCTCTGCAGAATCCGGCGCGACGCCGACACGTATTACCGCTGGCGCGAGTTGTCGCCGAACAAGCTCGACACCGAGACGCGGGCGCTGCGATTTCTCTACCTCAACCGCAACTGCTTCAACGGCATCTTCCGGACAAACGTCGCAGGCGAATTCAACGTTCCCATTGGCCGCCGACAGGGTGCCTACTTTTCCAAAGATGACCTCCTGCGATGCGCGTCGCTGCTCAAGCGAGCCAAGCTTATCGCGGGCGATTTCACTAAGACCCTTGAGTACGTTGGGGCCGGGGACTTCGTGTACCTTGATCCGCCATTCGCGGTGCAGTCGCGACGGGTTTTCCGTGAATACGGAACCTGCTCATTCGAAATCAGCGATGTTCCACGTCTTGCCGAAGGGCTCCGGAAAATCGATGAGGTCGGAGCCGACTTCTTAGTTAGCTACGCCGACTGTACGGAGGCACGCGGCTTGGCCAAGGAATGGAGCGCGATTCGCCTACCGATACGCCGACACGTCGCGGGCTTCGCCGCTCGTCGTCGGCACGCCTATGAATGGCTGATCTCCAACATACGTATCGGCGATTCTTTTCTAAATTAGCCGCAACAAAGGAAGACTGGTATGACGCAGTCCGAACCTGCTGTAAAACCGATCGGCGTCAAGAAGATCAAGACAAGTGACCTTGAAGCTAACCCTCACAACCCTCGGAAGCTATTCGACCATTTTCCGATGAAGACGCTACAGGAGTCGATCCAGAAAGTTGGCATACTGGTGCCCCTGACAGTCTACGAGAAGAAGCGGTACCCTGGGAAATTCGTGATCCTCGACGGGCAACGCCGTTGGATGTGTGCTGCGGAGCTGGGACTCGACAAAGTGCCTGTCAACGTCGTCCCCGAGCCCTCGACCTTCCAGAACATCGTGACGATGTTCCAGATTCACAAGCTACGCGAGGACTGGGAGCTAATGCCCACAGCACTGAAGCTTCAAGTGTTGATGGACGAGATGGAGGAGGCTAACGAGAAGAAGCTTGCCGAGTTGACGGGCATGGACGAGGCCGTCGTCGTCCGATGCAAGAAGCTCCTCTCGTTCCCCGCAAAGTACCAGAAAATGATGCTCCATCCTAACCCGGATGAGCGATTGAAGGCAGACTTCTTCATCGAGAATCATGCAGTTCGCAACGATCGGGTCGCGAACAGCTTCGAGTGGTTTAGCAAGAATGAGTTTACGGATGCGATGATCGAGAAGAAGAAGGTGGGCGGTATCAAGGCAGTGACCGAGTTCCGTGTTATCAAGCAGCATATTAGCAACGCCAGCAAGGCCAAAAAAACGACTATTCTCTCCAAGCGACTGCGAGAGTTCGTGGAGAATCCGGAACTCAAGGTCGAGCACCTTGAAATTGAGGGGGCTGGCGTCGCCTCACAATCGCGCCAGATGTCCAAGACCGTCACGAAGCTCCGCCAATCGATTGAGGAGATCGATGTCGAGCAGTTCTACGGCGAGGCGAAGCTCTGGGAGGAGCTTGACGCTTTGGCGATCGCGATCCACGAGAAGCTAAGGGAAGTCGGCTGGAGGGCGAAGAAATGAAGCCCCCGCAGGCCCCCGGCACGAGTATCGATTACAAACGAAAGAAGCGGTGGCACGGACACTTTCTGCACTACCGTTATGCGCCCACCGTAGCCGACATCGAGGAATGGGTAGATCAGTTCGACGTAGCGCATCGCGACGTGGGAGCTCGAATCCTGGACTCGGTGGAAGTTATCAGCCGCCAGCAAATCGATCAAGCCTTCCGCCAGCTTCTCGCCGTGCTGCCGGGTTGGAACAAGAACCCAAAGCGGCGGAAAGGACGATGGCGCTTCGTGCCGTATTCAATCAGCGCTGGGGAAAGCGGCGATGTGATGGTGGCGTGCTTACGTCAGGCGATGGGGCTGCGAGGCCGAGATTACAATGAACTGTTTGTTCAACCGCCAGATCTGGTAAGGCAGCAACTCAAAGATGAGGATACGCTGGTCCTTGTGGACGATTTTGCGGGAACAGGCGATCAGGCAAGCACGAGTTGGGACAGTTTCTTTAGGGAGCTAGCCGCAGAAGTCGGGACTGTGTATCTCATGGTTGTTGCCGCAAGTAAGAGGGCCCAAGACGAGATTGTTACACGGACCGATCTACAACTGATCGCTCATTTCAATCTCGATGAGTCTGACAACGTCTTCTCCGACAAGTGTATTCACTTTTCTAGTCAAGATAAGGCGACGATCGAGTCTTACGGCAAGAAACACTTCCCCCAATCACCGCGTGGATACGGCGATTGCGGCTTGCTGTTCGTGCTTCAGCACGACTGTCCAAGCAACAGCATCCCGCTGTTGCACGGCTCAAGAAGAGACAAATGGCAGCCATTGTTCCCAAGGACGAGCCCCAAGTAGCATCAGGATAATTCGGGACAGTCACGAATGGCATCATGTAGATAAGGCGCAAAGGGTGGCATGAATGGCAATCGACCGGCATTTGCGACCGGCTGGAAGGGGTTGTTCGGCGGATGAACGGCACACATAGCCCGTCCGTGGGCTTATCTACATGCCATTCGCGACCGGCCCTCTTTTTTTCGCCCTCTTAGCATGGATCGCACACGCGGGGCCGTGATCTTCGACATGGACGGCACGCTTACGCGGCCGAACCTGGATTTCGATCTGATGCGCGCCGAGATCGGCATCGACGCGCAGCCCATCCTCGA
>CAZJQQ010000125.1:0-2439 GCA_964548075.1 uncultured Clostridia bacterium
TTGTCCGGAAATCAACTGTCACGGGGCCACAAGCCGCCACACTCCCTGCCGTGACCGGTGAACCGGAAAGCGAAACCGTGAAGTTCAAGGTCGTCGTGCCCGCGCCGTCGCCTTCTGTGACGCTAACATCGTTAATGTCGAGGAAACGCTGGTCGTCGGTCGTGATCAGCCCTGTACCCGTGCCGTTGTTGATGGTCGCGTTCACCGCGTTGCTCAGGAAGACCCGCAGAAACTGGTCCGGCTCCGGCACACAATCTGAGTTGACCGCGACGCTGATGGGCTTGCTCGTATCGCCCGGATTGAAGGTGAGCGTCCCCATCTGCGAAACATAATCAGCGCCCGCGTCGGGGCTCGCGGTCGCCGCAGCATTAGAGCCGAACGTGGCGACATTCTCTGCCGTCGTGCTTGTCCGGAAATCAACTGTCACGGGGCCACAAGCCGCCACGCTCCCTGCCGTGACCGGCGAACCGAAAAGCGAAACCGTGAAGCTCAAGGTCGTCGTGCCCGCGCCGTCGCCTTCGGTGACGCTGACGTTGTTGATGTCGAGGAAACGCTGGTCGTCGGTCGTGATCTGCCCTTGCCCGATGGCGGTGTTAATGCTGGCGTTCACCGCGTTGCTCAGAAAGACCCGCAGATACTGGGTCGGCTCCGGCGCACAGTCTGAGTTGACCACGACGCTGATGGGCTTGCTCGTATCGCCCGGATTGAACGTGAGCGTCCCCATCTGCGACACGTAGTCAGCGCCCGCATCGGGGCTGGCCGTCGCCGCAGCATTAGAACCGAAGGTGGCGACATTTTCTGCCGTCGTGCTTGTCCGGAAATCAACTGTCACGGGGCCACAAGCCGCCACACTCCCTGCCGTGACCGGTGAACCGGAAAGCGAAACCGTGAAGTTCAAGGTCGTCGTGCCCGCGCCGTCGCCTTCTGTGACGCTAACATCGTTAATGTCGAGGAAACGCTGGTCGTCGGTCGTGATCAGCCCTGTACCCGTGCCGTTGTTGATGGTCGCGTTCACCGCGTTGCTCAGGAAGACCCGCAGAAACTGGTCCGGCTCCGGCACACAATCTGAGTTGACCGCGACGCTGATGGGCTTGCTCGTATCGCCCGGATTGAAGGTGAGCGTCCCCATCTGCGAAACATAATCAGCGCCCGCGTCGGGGCTGGCCGTCGCCGCAGCATTAGAGCCGAAGGTGGCGACATTCTCTGCCGTCGTGCTTGTCCGAAAGTCCACTGTCACTGTTTGCGTGTTGTCGGCGGGCGAAAGCGTCACTGTGAAGTTTAGGGTAACCGTGCCTGCACCGTCGCCTTCGATGACGTTGGCGCCGCTGATGGAAAGGCTTGACACCATCATGCGCGAGTACACAGCATGAGAGGCGTAAACGCCCGCGCTCAGCAAACAGAGAGATACAGCTAACAGAGTCACGCTGCGTCGGGTCGCGGCCAACATTCTCAGGTGGGAGTAGATTCCGGACAGCATCGTTCACGCTCCTTCTGGGTGATAGCTTCGATTACCAAAATTGCGCACCGCATGATTCACCGCGTAGGCCAAACCTCCAATGCGATGAGAGAAAAGTGAAAAAATTGCGGTACACGAGGCGGCCACAGCTCTCAGCAAACAAGCGTTTTATGAGCCCTTCACCACCGTTGACGCCTTGAATGGCCGTGACTATAGCAGGTGGGTAGTGTCGAAGCTAGTCGAGATGAACCGCGAACTCCTAATGTGACCAAGGAGCGCACGGGGACCGGCTGGCAGTTGACCTGGGACTACAAGGACCTGATTGCGGGAAACGGAATCGGCATCGAGATGCCGCAAAAGATAAACCCCGGACCGATGGCCGCGCGAATCTCCTTCTTCGCGCCGGTGTCGCTGGGATTCTTCTTCTTTCTGATCTTCGTCATCTCACTGCTAAGAGGTGTACGGATACACCCAATGGGACTGAGTAAGAACGCCCGGCGCGATGACAGTAGCCACATCTTGGGATCGCCCGCGCGGAGAATGGTTACGCCCGTCAGTGACGAAGCCAGGTCTCGACAATTGCGGCGATCGTACCGAGCCTGTTGAGATTGTCGAGCCGAAATAGCGTCATCGCTTGCTACGTGAGCTAAGCGCTGCTCGCGATCGAAGCCAGGTCGGCCGCTACTTGAGCCTCATCGTCGGGTCGCCCAGTAGGATCCAACTCCTGCGGACATCGCTGTCACTGATTGCGGCTTTGGCGCTCTTGATAGCATCTCCCAACGCGATCCCGCGACTACGGAACAACTGCCGGTATAACTCCTCGTTCATTAACGCTTGACCCTCGGGAAAAGTCATGGCCGACGAGGCCCACACCGCGACCGCCCCGCCCTCTGGGGCTTTCAACAACGCCTCTGCGAGGCTGTCCAGCAGCGGATCGTCGAAGTACCCGTTCAGGCAGTCCATCAGCACGAACACCGACAAGT
>CAZJQQ010000126.1:0-2435 GCA_964548075.1 uncultured Clostridia bacterium
CCCTAGCTGGTTACTTGCTGGATGACCATTTACACAAAACTATTTACACCCTCATCCATTCCCTCGTAGGAACCAAGCGCGTCGGTTATCAACTCCGTTCCCTCTGCAACGTCCTCTCTGACCGCTTGGTGAATGACGTGCTTTTTGCGGCTCTCAACTATCTTGAGCCGTACTTCGCCGCTCTCACGTTCAAGCAGGCCCATCACGGCTACCTTGCCGACGAATCCGGTCTTGCTGCTGATCTTTTGCGTTCTCTTATTCTTGTGCATAAACCGCGCAGCACCACCGATGAAGGTCTCATCAGATTCAACCTGCGAACCTGTACCGCCCAGCTTCTCAAACGTTCCCGTCTGCATTGCAAGTCTGATTCTGTGCATCAAGAACCAAGCGGACTTCTGAGTTATGCCAAGGCCGCGATGGATTTCATAAGAGCTGATCCCGTTCTTCGATGCGCCGATCATCCAGATGGCGGCGAGCCACTTATCAAGGCCGATAGGCGAGTCTTCCATCAGGGTTCCGAGCTTGACCGTGAACATCTTCTTGCAGGTCTTGCATTGCCACGTTCGGCGCGTAGAAATGAACGTGTACTGGTCAGACTCACAGCGCGGGCAAGTAATCCCGTTCGGCCAGCGAAGCGTAACCATGAAGCGAAGCGCGTTGTCTGGATCAGCAAAATAAACAATCGCCTGTTGAAGCGTTTTCGGAAAGGCGTTCGGTGCTTGGTTTTCCATAGCCAGATTGTCGCATAATCCGGCTACTGTGTCAAGTATATTATTACCCTCACGAGGTGGGTATGCAGAAATGCTAGGCCCGGCGGCGCGGTCTGTAGGCCACAGCATCAGGGACCCACCTCTCACGAGGTGGGTATGCAGAAATGCGATGGCACGCTGCGAGGTTCCGTAGGCCAGAGCATCAGCGAACCTCCTCCCACGTGCTGGTATGCGTGAAAATCTGACGCGCATTCCGCGCGCCTTTGTACTTTGACTCCCGTCTGCGTTATCAATGAATCGTGAAACTGATCTTCATGGGCACGCCTGAGTTCGCCGTACCGTCGCTCCAGCGATTGATACTCGACGGCCACGAAGTCGCGGCTGTGTTCACTCAACCCGACAAGCCGGCAGGACGAGGAAAACACCTGCACGCGCCGCCTGTCAAAGCGCTCGCTCTCGAACACGGGTTAGCTGTACACCAACCGCCAACAATCAAAAGCAACGACCAGGTTCGCGCGATCTTTGAAACGATATCGCCCGATGCCTGCGCGGTTGTCGCTTATGGCAAGATCCTCCCGGCGTGGATGCTCGCAATTCCTCGACTCGGTTGCATCAACGTTCACGCGTCGCTGCTGCCGAAGTATCGCGGCGCGGCCCCGATCAACTGGGCTATCGCAAACGGCGAGCGCGAGACGGGCGTGACAATCATGCAAATGGACGTAGGAATGGACACAGGCCCGATGCTCGCACAGCGCTCGATTCGGATCGGCGATGACGAGACGGCGCCCGAGCTGTCAGCGCGGCTTGCTCAACTGGGTGCGGAGCTTCTCTCAGAGACGCTACGTCGCATCGAGCGAGGCGAAGTCGCGCCACTCACTCAAGACGATAGCGAAGCGACTTACGCGCCGATGCTCAAACGCGAAGACGCCTTGATCGACTGGAGAATGACCGCGAGCGAAATAGCGAATCGCGTGCGGGCGTTTCAACCGTGGCCGGGCACCTACACCAACTTTCGCGGCGGGCGGCTGATTGTATGGCGGGGATGTGAAGCCGCCGAAGCCGATTCAGGCAAAGCCTTCGACGTCGCTGCCGAGCCTGGAACCATCCTGAACATCGACGAAACGGGGATCACGGTTGTGTGTAGCGGCTTGAGTCCCTTGCTCATCCAGGAGGTTCAGATCGAGGGCAAACGCCGTGTTTCGGCGCGCGAGTTCGCAAACGGCGCTCGGCTGAAGCCCGGCGACCGAATCAATCAGGAATGATCTGCTTGCAGGGCCAGCGCTGAATCCTTCGCGGTGACGGGTTCTGGCTTTTCTCTCTAGCTTATTTTCCTCCGCTTGCGCTCGGTACGTCAGTTGGCTCACTGTGTCAAAGGCTGGACAGATTGGAGAAAGAAAAAATACAGAGAAGGGTTACACCGAAGGAGCGATGAAGGCAACCGGGAAAGGAAGCACGCAAATATCGTTGGAGGTACAGCAGAAATGCTTCAGCTAAGCTGTCTTGCAAGATCGAATCTTTTTTTGGCAGCGAGTTGTTGTTTGCTGTTCTATTCGGCTGCAGCCCTGCCGGGAAGAGGTCAGTTAGTTCGTTTAACCGGGAAAGTGGTAGACGGAAATGATGCCGCGATACCACGAACAAGAATAGTTGTCACTGGCGAAAACGGAACTTGGTGAGGGTGTAAATAGTTTTGTGTAAATGGTCATCCAGCAAGTAACCAGCTAGGGT
>CAZJQQ010000127.1:0-2433 GCA_964548075.1 uncultured Clostridia bacterium
GTTCGTCGCCGAGTGCGCGTCGATGACGCCTGACCGCGCGATGGACAGCGACACCCCGTGAATAATCGGCGACAGACCCTGAGGACTCCCCACAAATCATAGCGCGTAATGAGTTGCCAGCGGTGGACGGATGGGTAGCAGGAGGCGGGGCAGATCGCGAGCGAGCAGTTGATCGGCGGCGCGCCGCACGATGAGGCAGGCGAGGTTGAAGGCGGAGAGCACGGGACGCGAGCGACGGGTATTGCTCTGGTAGTGGTACTGGATACCGCGGGCTAGTGCTTGAGTGCCGATCAGCCACAGCACGAAGAAGGCCAGTAGCGCGATCAGCAAGAGGGCGGCGAGGCGCTCGCGGGCACGGGAGAGGTTGAGTTCGAAGCCCAAGCCGTAGCGCGTGCATTTCAAGTCGCGGAAGGCTTCCTCGATCTGCATGCGTGCGCCGTAGTGGTTGATGATTTGGGTGGCGTGCAGATGCGCGAGCGAGGGGGAGGCGGCAAGCAACCAGGGTTCGCGCTGGGCGCGGGCCTGCTTCAGGCTCTGGTTCGAGCGCACGGGTTGCCCGAAGACGGATTTCCGGATGCGGTGTTGCTTGGGGCGCTTGATGAGATAGAGATGGCAAGCAACCGGGTTGGAACGCACGATCTGATAAGGACCCAGGGCTTGGGGACGAGCGCTGGCCAGAGCATAGAGTGTCTTACCGCCCACCCAGGCGTGCCCGCCCTCGGGGCAGAGATAGTCGCGATTGCGAATGCGTCCGATCCAGTGCCAGCCCAGACGGTTGACGGCCTTGAACCAGGGCGCGCGGAAACCGGCGTCGGTGATCAGGATCGGCTTCACGCCTTCGGGCAGCAGCGCCTTGAGCCGGGCGAGAAACGCGCGATGCACGCGTGGATTGGCAAAGTGACGCAGGGGATGGATCTCTTCGTACACCGTCAGCGTCCGCCCACCCAGCGGCATCGCAGCGCGCAGCAACTGCCAGCGGCGATCGGCGGTGAGGTCGCTCCAGTCGATTACGATCACGGGCTCACGCTGCACCCCTACCAGCCGGCGGGCAAGCGCCTGATAGACCTCGAAGCGCTCAACGCCCAGGTGCCGGTTGCCGAGCAGTCGATCCACGCGCTTGATGCTGTGCTTGACGCGTGCCGGGCTGATGAGTGCGCGACCCAATTCGGTCAATGTCAGGCGCCGGCTGCGCACCGCAGCGGCCACGACCGCCAGGATCACCGTCAAGCGCGCAGCGTGGATGTGTGGGCGACACGATCGAAGCAACTGCTGTACGATATTGAGCGCATGCATGGGGCGGTCTCCTTCGAAGGTTGCGAGCCTCGAAAGAGACGTAAAGCGCGCCATGCATGCGCTGTTTTAAACAGACTTTATCAACTACATCAACAAAGTACAACTCCACTTCGTGGGGAGACCTCAGACTCCGACCCTATTTCTTCTCACGAGTGTCAACGCGCCCAAATGACCGTCTCCAAACGAACCGGCTTGGCGTTTGCCGCTTGCCTCGCGCTCCTGCAATCGACCGCGCACGCCGAAGACGTCGCTGGCACCCTCACGGTCGCCTGGGAAAGCTTCTGGCATCAATCCGGCTTCCCGCAAGCCGTACACAAATGGAGCGGACCGGTCCGCGTCCGGTTCTCCGGCGCGTCGGTCGCGCGGCACAAGGAATTCGCGATGCGACAACTCAAGGAGGTCGCCGACGTCTCGGGACTACCGATCTCCGAAGTCGCGGCGGACGACGCCACGGCCAATCTGGAAGTCGAGTTCGTGGGTGGCCCCGATCCTCTGCCTGTCAACCAGCCCTGCGTTACCAATCGCTCGTGGCGCAACTTCATCATCCAGCGGGCGAAAGTGAGGGCGAATGAGCAGTCCGTCTGGCGCTGCATGCTCCATGAATCGATGCACGCCATGGGCATCCCCGGCCATCCGATGGGGGGCACGATACTGTCATATTTTGGACCGCGCGACCGACTGACGGAAATCGACAGGTTGTTGTTGAAAACGATTTATTCAAAAGACGTAGAACCGGGAATGTCGCCGTTTGCGGTCATGAGCCTGCTTGCTGGGCGCCTTGTCGATGCTTCTGGCGAGGCCGGCAAGAGCGATGCGCGACAGGCGGCGACTTCGTTTCTTCTGCGGACGGTGAGGGAGATGGAGGCCTTCGGCAATGGAACGGGTGAACCGCCCGCGGTCGTTTTTCGCTCGGGCAAGGCGACCGACGCGGGACTCGCTCGCGGCCGCACCGACATCCAGTTTTTCCTCGGCATGGCTTATTTGCACGGACATATCGTCGAGCCCGACAAAGGAAAGGCGCTCGAGTGGATCGGTAAAGCCGCCGCTGCATCGCACGTCGGAGCGCAGAGGCTGCTCAAGAGCGTCAGTCAGGGAGAACCTTAGGGGTCAGACTCGACTTTCGTCTAACCATTTCACGGG
>CAZJQQ010000128.1:0-2364 GCA_964548075.1 uncultured Clostridia bacterium
CCGTTACTTCAAGGCTCGGCGGCGGCGAAACCACGCAAAGAACCTTGTACGTTAGCGTACATTCATGATGAAACACAGCATCGCTCTATTCCTCTGTTCTGCCTTGGCATGCGGCTGCGCATCTGATCGGCATCGATCCGCCGGAGCGCCTCTTCCATCACAGCCCCAGATTGATGCCGCGGTTCATCTCATGATGCAGGAGACCGGTGCGAAGGGGCTGGCGCTCGCTGTCATCGACGGAGGCCAAGTCTCACAGGTGAGCGTTTACGGCTATCGCAATGCCGCTGGTGCTCCCCTCGAAACCAACAGCATCATGTACGGCGCGTCGCTGACCAAGATGGCTTTCGCCTACATGGTGCTGCAACTCGTGGACGAGGGCATCATCGATCTCGACCGATCGATCAGCGATTATCTTCCGGAACCCTTGCCCAGCTACACCGCCGCCGAGGTGGAGGATCGTTATGCGCGCTGGAGCGATCTTGCGGGAGATGATCGCTGGAAAGCCCTGACCCCGCGCATGCTGCTGAATCACGCTCCTGGCTTCGCAAATTTCGGCTTCCTCGAGCCGGATGGAAAGCTACGTTTCCACTTCGACCCGGGAAGCCGCTACTCCTATTCGGGTGACGGCTTCATTCTCCTTCAGTTTGTATTGGAAAGAGGTCTTGGGTTGGATGTGGGCAAGGAGATGCAGACGAGAATGTTCCAACCGCTTGGGATGTCCGACACCAGTCTGATATGGCGGGAGGACTTCGCGGGCCGCTCGGCGGACGGATGGACGGCCGAGGGCAAGCCGGTTCCGCACGATGATCGAAGCTCGGTGCGCGCGGCCGGGTCAATGGATACGACTATCGCGGACATGTCGCGCCTTGTCGCCGCCATCGTGCGAGGAGACCTGATCTCCGCAAGAGCCCGGAAGGACTTTTCACGCCCCCAATTGCCGATCACCAGCGCAAGCCAGTTTCCCACGTTGCAGGCAGATGCACCGCTCGCGCAGCGCAAGAAAGGGCTTGCGGCTGGCCTTGGCGTGGAGGTATTTGATGGCCCCCAAGGACATGGCTTCTTCAAGGGCGGCCACAACGAATGGACCGGCAACATGGTTGTCTGCCTAGAAACAGGGCAGCGTTGCGCACTCATTCTCGGCAACGACTTGCGTGGGGAACCGGCGATTCCCTATTTGGTTGAATTCATCCTGGGCCAAACCGGCTCCCCGTGGGATTGGAAATACGGCAATGCGGCGTTCTGGAAGCCGCGCGCTCCCACCGGCGAAATGCACAACAGGTGAGGTCTGCCGTATGAATGCTAACAATTCATTCAAGCCGAAGCCGCTTCGCGGCTCGGCTTAATTCAGGCGTTAGCGTACTCAGACAAGGTCCGCACTCGTAGTCGAAGCCTGGGGCTCTCAACTAACGCGATGCCGAACTTCGACATAGAGCAGTGAGACTCGCGGTTTCTGCCGTCGGACTGGTCGGCACCCCCTCTGTGTCGCCGCGAAGCGAAGTTCGTATGGTTTCTCGGAATGTTCGGCGCGGCCCCGCTGATGCCGGGCGTTATCCGCCTCCGGGAAACGTTGATTATGCCTGAAGCGTTTGGCTTTCTGCCTGCCTCTAGAAAATCTGGAAGCGAGCACTTCCACTGCGATGGCAAAGACCTTGAATTCGCCCTGTTGGACTTCTGGCAGTGGAGTGCGTCCGATCTTGTGGGCAATACGGCACGAGGCATTCTGGCGGAGTACGTTGTTGCCAGGGCCGTAGGTGTCCCGACCTCGGGACTTCGCGAAGGTTGGGCTGCCTATGACCTCGAAACCCAAGATGGACTCAGAATCGAGGTCAAGTCGGCGGCCTTCGTGCAAAGCTGGAATCAGCAGAAGCTATCAGCAATCCAGTTCGTTGCTCCACGAAAGCGAGGGTGGGATCCCGAAACCAACGTCATGGAAGAGCAGCCCAGCCGACACGCCCACGTCTATGTGTTCGCTCTCCTCGCCCACAAAGACAAGCCTACTGTTGACCCGCTCAATCTCTCGCAGTGGCGCTTCTACGTCCTTCCCACCCGAGTCCTTGACGATAGGACGAGGAGCCAGCATTCGATCACGTTGGCCTCACTGGAGGCGCTAGCGGGCCCGGCGCTAGACTTCTGGAGTCTCGGCGAGGCAGTGAGTCGCGCCGGGGTCGGAGCGCGACGGTCGGCCCCCAATTTGACGACGAGAGACGAAACCGGCGAGAGCGACGTCGGCTAACTCCCGCGTGGACCGAAGCGCGCGATCCAGTGTTGACGTGAACCTTGAGTTTGACACGCGCGCTCGGTCACGCCAGCGTTAGCCGGACAGACGCCCTTGACGACATCGCAGTCGGCTGGGTGAAAGAGAAA
>CAZJQQ010000129.1:0-2256 GCA_964548075.1 uncultured Clostridia bacterium
ACCGCCGGCTTCTCGGAGTACACATCCTTGGCGACATCGCTTCGGAACTGATCGGGGTTGGACAGGCCACGATCCACGGCGGTGGCACGATTGACCTTTTCAATCGCTTAACGTTCGCCACACCGACGTACACGATGGCCTACAAGTTCGCGGCGTTCGACGGCTTCCAACGCCTGGCGAATGCCAGCGGCGGTCCGCTCACTCTGGCGAATTTGGACAAAACGCGGTGATGCCGATAAATACGCCTCAAGTGTCTGAGGCTTTGGCACGGGTATTCTCGACCATGTTTTTCTGTCGCTAGAATCTGGGTACGGCTAATTCCGGGATTCCGAAGTTGGACGAGGAGGTTGCGGCAAAGCAAAGAGGAAGACGCCGCCGACCAGCTCTCGACCGTAGTGCTAATCTATCGAACGGACACAGGCCAGCGGATGGCGCTTGATGGCGCGCTCTCTTTCAAATCGGTGGAGCCGCGACTTCCAGCTAAGCCCTAAGTCCCGTCCACGCCGGATAGCCTTCCAGTCGTGCCTCCACCGACGCAGGGTCGGTGGAGGGAGCCGACTTGCACACACTTGTCATAGCCTTCCAATCGTGCCTCCACCGACAGTCAATCGTGACAGTATTCTGCCCAACGCGTCCCCGGTACAATGCCAGAGGGCTGTTGGGTTTCTGTGAACCCCTGCGTCCTTATAGGTTTTTTCTGCATCAGCGTTGGGAATCAGCCTGTAAGGACGCCGAGGGCGCGGAGGATCAACCTGCCAGGCAACAAACTAACGCCCCACTACGCATCTCCCAGCATCACCCATTCTTCGTTGAAGTGCGCATGCTTGATAGACTTTCTGGCCGGCTTGCCTTCCGCATCCAGCGGCACATCTTTCTTATTCAAGTGGTAGCTGTAGCTCGCATGCAAAGAACCGTCTCGCGCCTGGATGATCGAAGGGTAGTGAAACGCTCCGGCCTCGGGACCCGTCGGCTCGAACTCGAGATGACGCTTCCATCTCCAGGTCTGCCCTTCGTCCGTGGAAATCGACACAGCCAGACTATTGCGCCCGAGCTCGGTGTCGTTATAGATCAACGCCCAATGACCGTTACTTAGAGAGATGACCTCGGCCCCGGAGCCGGGGTTGGGGATTGAACTGTCCACAACCGGACTCCAGGTCTTGCCGGCGTCGCGCGACTCGCTCATATGAAGCCGCTTCGGAGGCGGGCCGTTGTCTCGCATCAGGGTTAGCAAAGTACCGTCCTTCTTCTTCACAATACTCGGCTGGATATTGCCGGCTCCGACAAGCGGCGTACTGGTGGTCCAGTTCTTGCCCCAATCATCGGTAATCGCCATCAACGAGAAGGAAAAACCATCAGAGTAAAGGGGCACGATCAGTCTTTTTCCATCCAGAACAAAAGGGTGAGCGCGAGTCATCCAGCCCAGACGGCGAAAAAACTTATCGGCCGCGTTCTTCTTCGTCCGTTCGATGTAGTCCCTGATGACTTTTTGTCGTTCGGGCGGCGCATCCTTATTGGCGGCCTCATACGCGGCAACCGCCTGCGCCACTGTCGCCTCAAACTCAGGCCCCGGCGTGACGTGCAGGACCTCGTTCAGTTCCCAGCGAGGCGGGCCCTCCGCCTTCTGATAGTCCGTTGATACTCGGTACTTCATCAATGCTGTGTGCCATTCATTCGCGAGAATCGTTGGCCACATCAACCAGAGCCGTTGCTGCGGGTCTATAAACATGGTGCAGTTGGTGTCCGGGTAGTTCGGTGTGTCCGCCATCGTAAACCGCTTCCACGTCTTTGAGCCTTTTCGCAGCCGAGCCCCTTCTATCTTTACATCATCGGCCGTCCGCTCGCCTGAGCCGTGGAACCAGCACACAAGCAAGTCGCCGTTGGGGCATTCGACAATCATGGAGGCATGGTTGTGCCAGCTTTCGAGCGGGAAGATCAGCTCGGCCTCATAAAACGCAGACGGGCTACGTTGCACCGATGCGCCTGTGGATAGGGTGAGCAATAGCCCCGAGATACAACCAACAATGATCTTGTTCATAGCTAATACTTTTGGAGTAAATGGAGGCGGCGATCGGAATCGAACCGATGGATAAAGGTTTTGCAGACCTCTGCCTTACCACTTGGCTACGCCGCCTTGTTTGTCAAACGAAAGGCGAAGGCCGCTCTTGCTGGCTGCTCGAGTCTCGGCCTTCGCCTGAAAACTTTGGAGCGGGAGACGGGATTTGAACCCGCGACTTCGACCTTGGCAAGGTCGCACTC
>CAZJQQ010000130.1:0-1934 GCA_964548075.1 uncultured Clostridia bacterium
GGAGAAGGCATCGAGGCCTCTATTGTCCAGGATGAATTGAAACTCGGCTCCGGCTTGCACCCCGGAGCGTTGCCCCAGATACGCCAGGCCGCGCAGGTAGTGTGCGGAGAATCGGTCTGCGCGGTCGTATCGCCGGGCCGCCTGAAGCAACTCGATGGCCTTGGCGTGATTGCCGCTGTGTATAGCCATGGCCGCGCGGATCACGGGCAGCCAAATCGTGTTCGCCAGGGTATGGGTGGGCAGGAGCCTGGCGTACTCGTCGGCGAGAGACTGGGCCTGGCCGAGATCACCACAGAGAGCGAATGCAAGAGCGATGCGCCGCAGCGCCTCAGGTGTTCGCGCGATGGCGAGGGCGCTGGCAGCATCTTTCCGTACCAGCTCACAATGGCCATAGAGCGCATCGGTCCCGGCGTTCCTTGCCGTTTCTTGCGCCGCTTGTTCTCGCTGATTGTTCTGCTTGAAGAATTCGGCCACCTGACCGGTCATCTCCCGATCTTTGCGAAGCTGGCCATTGGCCTCGGCGGTCCATGCCGAAAGCCAGAAAAACCAGTAAGACTCTGGACCAGTAATCGCACGAAGATACTCCAATTCGCTCTGCATGGCCGCAGCGTCCCCCTGATCAAATGCAATACGGTAGAACACCCGATGAAATTGAGTTGGATTATCGAGTTTCTGTGCCTGGGCTCGTTGCACTACTTCCCTGGCCTCGTCATAACGCCCGAGGTTTATGAGCGCGTACGCGACGTTCAGATGGTTATTTAACCAGGTGGGGTTTAGGCGAAGACCTTCCGCACCCTCTTCGAGCGCTCTTTCGTAGTTTCCGAGTTCGAAGTTGAGATAGCCGAGATTGCTGCGGGCGCCGGCATCGCGGGGATACGTTTGCTTCAGCACCTCGAGCGTTTCAATCGCCTTCTCCAATTCTCCGGTGGCGGAAAAGTAGTAAGCCCACTCCACCGCCAGCTTTTCCCGTTCGCTAGCACGTCCGCGTAATTGAAACGCTTTCGTGATGTATTTCTTGGCAGACTCCCTCTCACCGAGACTCCCGGAGGTGTTCGCCAGTCCGGCGTAGGCGCCTACGAAGTTGGGATCGAGTTCGACCGCGCGCTTGAAGAAGGGAAGGGCTTCGGGGTATTTGCGCTTCAGGTTCAACTCTCTTCCAGCAGAGCAGGCTTTGAGCGCCTCGAGCGACGACGTCGTGGCCTGGTCGATCGGTACGTCGAACTTCTGGATCGTAATGAGCGACTCGCCCAGTTTCTCGCGCAGGCGGGTGGCCGCCTTGCCCACCACGCTTAGCACCTGGTCTTTGCTCTCTGCTTCTACCTGTTCACGAGCCAGCACGTCGCTGGTGTGAGCATTCACCGCGTTGATTGCGATGACGTAATGGCTGCCGAGTGGAGCAATCGAGCCCACCAACATCGCCTTTAAACCGACTCGCTCGCAGATCTCCCGCGCCACCTCCCGCGTCAAACGCTCGTCGGGCGAACGGTCCATGAAACGCAGCATCTCTTGCACGCGTTCGTCGGTGAAGATATCCAGGAATGGAGACTGCCCTAGCTGCACCGCAAGCGCCTGCTTGATCGCGCCGTCAAAGTCCGGATCGCCCGTCTTGTTGTCGAAATCGGCCAACAGGATCGTGTCTTTGTCGGTAAGGACTGGTTTGCGATTGAAGTAGAAGTAAGCGGCGACTGCGGCGATGAGTATCGCTGCGAGCGTGAGCGAAAGCCCTAGCTTGTGGCGCTTGATTTTGCCGATAACGACGCCGGTACTGAAGGTCGTGCTCGGGGTGAATGATTCGCCGGTCTGAACCGCCTGCTGGGGCGCTGTCTCCGCGTCCGCCCTACTGCCGTGCGAGTCTCCTTCGTTCGTCGTCACTCCGTCCCGAAACTCCTGCCCGGTCGAGCGTTCCAGTTTCGATTCGAACTCCAACTCTTGTT
>CAZJQQ010000131.1:0-1535 GCA_964548075.1 uncultured Clostridia bacterium
CTGGGAGGCTAGCGCTGTTGCCTGAAAACCCACCAACAATTTTGACGCGCACCCGATGCAAAGTTGACAGTCTTGAGAATGATTGTTTAAGATCACGACTTGATTTCATTGGTGAAAAATCACCGGTAGTGGCCAGGTAGCTCAGTTGGTAGAGCAGCGGACTGAAAATCCGCGTGTCGGCGGTTCAACTCCGTCCCTGGCCACCAACAATTTCAACCACGTAGCGTTGCTGAACAGTGCGGCATCTTCGAGTACGGACACCTTCACGGGAGGAGCTGTCTATAGCTCAATGCCCTCTGAGAAACACCGGCGTCGCTGATCGCATTGCCGCTGCTGCGTTGCATCTTTCCAGCCGCAATCACCCCGCCGTGAACCGATGAACGACATGGAGTGAAGCCGATAGTGGATCAGGTGACCCACAGCAAGATCGTTTCCTTCATTTGGAACATCGCCGACGATGTGCTCCGCGATCTCTTCAAGCGTGGCAAGTACCCCGATGTGATCCTGCCGATGTGCGTCATTCGGCGCATGGATGCGGTGCTCGAGCCGACCAAGCAGGCGGTGCTCGATACCAAGAAGATGCTCGATGACGCGCGCATCACCGAGCAGCGCGCGGCGCTCGCCGACGCCGCGGGCCAGGCCTTCTATAACACGTCGCAGTTCACCCTGCGTGATCTGAAGTCGCGCGGCAGCCAGCAAAAGTTACTCGCCGATTTTGAGGATTACCTGAACGGCTTCTCGCCGAACGTCCAGGACATTCTGGAGAACTTCAAGTTCCGCAACCAGCTTTCGACCCTCTCCAAAGCCGACGCGATCGGGACGCTGGTCAACAAGTTCCTCGACCCCGAGATTGACCTGTCTCCCGCTGGGATCGACAACCATGCGATGGGCACGGTGTTCGAGGAACTGGTCCGCAAGTTCAACGAGGAAAACAACGAAGAAGCGGGCGAGCACTGGACGCCACGCGATGCCGTGCGGCTGATGGCGAACCTCGTATTGTTGCCAATCGAGGCAGAGCTCAAGTCCGGCACCTATCTACTCTACGACGACGCCTGCGGCACGGGCGGCATACTCACGGTAGCCGAGGAGACGCTCACGGCGATCGCGAAGAAGCGCGGCCTCCAAATCAGCAGCCACCTCTACGGGCAGGAGATCAACCCCGAGACCTACGCGGTCTGCAAGGCGGACATGCTGCTCAAAGGCGAGGGTGAGAGCGCCGAGCACATCGTTGGCGGCGCGGAATGGTCCACGCTCTCGCACGACGCCTTCCCCGCGCAGGTGTTCGACTTCATGTTCGCCAACCCGCCTTACGGCAAGAGCTGGAAGAAGGACCTGGAGACAATGGGCGGCAAGGACGGGATGCGTGACCCGCGCTTCAAGGTGATGCACGCGGGCGAAGAACTCTCTCTTGTCACCCGCTCCAGCGACGGCCAGATGCTCTTCCTCGCCAACAAGGCCTCGAAGATGAATTCCAGCTCGGCGCTGGGCAGCCGCATCGCCGAGGTGCACAACGGCAGCTCGCTCTTCACAGGCGA